>MTMB02000001.1 GCA_002011085.2 Candidatus Geothermarchaeum rappei
CCAAGGGTGGGGCTGCCCGCCCATTAAAGGGGAACGTGAGCTGGGTTTAGACCGTCGTGAGACAGGTCGGACTCTATGTAACGGGGGTGCGGGCCGTCTGAGAGGAACCCGCCCTCAGTACGAGAGGAACGGGGCGGGGGGGCCTCTGGTGAAGGGGTTGTCCGATAGGGCAGCGCCCCGAAGCTACGCCCCCCGGGATAAGGGCTGAAGGCATCTAAGCCCGAAGCCCGTCTCAAAAATAGACGGCCATCACCATGGAAACCCTCCTCTTCGGAGGAGGTATCCATGGTGCGACGGCTGGGGTAGAACACCCCGTTGATGGGGTGGTGGTGTACGGCGGAAGGCTTCGGCCGACCGCCTTAGCCATCCACTCCCAATCGCCGGAGGCGTCGGGATAAGGGGTCTTCAGGCAACACCACACCACAAATACACATAGCCCACAGCTGGGATGGTCGTGTGAGGCTCTTTGTAGAGTTTCCTCCATGACCTAGTGAGCGGGTAGGGCATATGCCCAAGGAAGGTCCTCCCTCCCGATTAACCGTGGAGCCGTGAGGCTCAGGCGGGAGACCGCCTCCAGGTGGAGTAGAAACGATACTTCTCCAAGCTGTCTATGAGGATGAAGATCCGCTGACGAGGCTTGGAGAAGGTGAAATGGCCACCTGGCACGGGGGAGCAAGGCTAAGTTGGCCCAATGATATGAGGGTCGGGTAAGCCGCTTAGACTGATCCCGCTTTTAAACAGAAGGAGGACTACGGCTAGGTCATGGAGGAAACTAATTTATTTAGTTTCCATACTATATATTATATGTTTGGAGGTGTACCACTTTGGCAAGAGCTTATGTTTTGATAACAACGGAAGTAGGAGCTGAAGAGGAGGTAAAAGAGCAGTTGCTAAAGGAGCCCGAGGTTCTGGAGGCTGAAGTTGTCTTTGGGGTATATGATATTGTAGCTAAAATAGAAGCTGATACCATGGAGCAGATAAGGAAGATAGTTACTTGGAAGATAAGAAGATTAGATAAAGTTACTTCTACACAAACTCTAATAGTGGCTGGAACTACATAGCTAATGTTTTCATTTCTCATTTTATTCTTACTACCATCTCCCATAGGATTTTTACCACATACATTATCTAGTTTTCATGATTTGAATACTTTTTATCTTATTGTTATCTAAAAATTATCTTGAATAAAATTGATGAAATATCTGCTAATCGGTCTTGATGACATTGACAGCTATGCTGGAGGCTGTACCACGCATTTTGCAACATATATTGTGGAGAAAATCCTAGTTCTTGGAGGGTATTTAACAGATTATCCTAGGTTAATTAGGTTGAACCCTGACACTCCATGGAGAACACGAGGAAACGGGGCTGTAGCTATAGAAGCAGCTTTTCCAAAGAGAAAGATTCCCCACTTATTGGACTGGTTAGAAAAATCGTTACATGAGTATATTATTCTAAATGATGGACTAAGACCAGGAACCCAGCCAGGTATAGTCGTCCTAGATGGATCCAGAATCAAGAGGGAAACCTATGAGAAATTAAACCTATTTTCTTCGAAAGCGTTATATAAAATAGTCTCTCATGATGAGTTAGAGTCGCTTATTAGTTACTTGGGAAAACGAATAATTAAGATGGTTTCTCCATATGGCAGGAGAGGGCTAATCGGTTCACTGGCTGCAATAGGAAATTTTCTTCCTCACGACTATACCTATGAGTTATTAGTATATCGAAAGTTGAGTATTAGAGAGCGGGATAGGTCTCTTAATATCATCCCTAACTTAGACTGGGAAGACGAGTATACTTTCGCTCATGTTGATCTAGAGAGGAAAAATATTCTCTGGAGTCCTCACGGACCTGATCCGGTTATACTCGGTATACGAGGGGATCGTATATCTAAGATTATCCGGATTTTTAGAAATATTGAGAAGTATCTATCTTATGATAGATGGATCATCTATGTCACTAACCAAGGTACCGATGAACATTTTAAGCGATCACTATATGATCAAGGACAGTCAATTGAGGCGTTTAACCAATATATTGGCGTCTTCAAACTTTTTTCTAATCCTCTTCGGGACAAAGGAGGACATCTCCATTCTAATGCGATCGTTAATAGTAATTCTATCGAAGTTATGGTTTATGAGCCTTCAGGCAGGCTAAGGGATGTTATGGATGTTCTTGAGGAAGGAGATAAGGTGGTTTTGGGCGGAGTGTTCAAGCCATCTAGATATCACGCGAACCTTCTCTTCAATACACAAGTCATATCGTTTTGTTCAATTCCCATATATAGAGAGTCGTATGTTAAGCCTATCTGTCCAAGTTGTGGATCTAAAATGGAGAGTCTAGGGAAGTCCTCAGGGTATGAATGTGAAAAATGCAAATATCATATTAGAGGATCTCTCATGCTTAAAATATATAGAAGCGTTTGGATCCCTCACTTATCTCTTCCTCCATATCGATCTATCAGACATTTATCAAAACCATTAAAGCGATATGGAAGGGAACACAAGTATCGTGTTAAGGGCTTCAAGAATAAATTATGGTTTTATTCTAGGAACTTGAATGGCTCATTATGATAATTTAGATGCTATGATATACTTAGGAATGTAACAATAATGTTTATATATTTGTTTTTTAGATGAATATGTGAATAATTAGTATTTACGATGGTGGAAACATGCCTACAGATTTAACGATTAAGTTTCTGAGGAACAGTATTAACACCCCTGTAATAGTCAAGATAAAGGGTGGTAGGTTAATTAGAGGGATCTTGGCTGGATATGATGAACACTTAAATCTATTCCTAAAAGATGCTGAGCACATTCAATCCGATAACCCAGAGACGCTTGGAAATATAATTATAAGAGGAGACAATGTCATTCTAATATCTCCCTCCTAATTCAAAATAATCCATGTAAGACCTTTTTAGATAAAGTTATGGGACAATAAATATCTATTCAGATATCATCCTATAGAATTGCTTTAACTTTGATAATTATGGAGTCTTTAAACACTTAAAAACTGGAACCATAACTAATATAAAATGTAAAATTACAATGGGCCCGTGGTGTAGTGGTAGCACACCGCGCTTGCAACGCGGAGGTCCCGGGTTCAATTCCCGGCGGGTCCACCACAATAATCTTATTTCTAGTGATACTAATTGTAAATTGATAAGTATAACATGTGAAAACAAGATTTTTCTATTTGTTATATTTATTCTTGCTATAAAATAATTTTTATTATGAAAAATGAAAGTGGTAAAGAAACAATAGAAAGCCTATTGAGAGAAGGAAGGATCTTCCATCCACCATCGGAGCTTGTAGAGTCATCCAATATTAAGGCGTTTATGGATAGACACGGTATAAAGACATACGAGGAACTCCTTGAGAGGGCTAAAGATATAGAGTGGTTCTGGAGTGAGATGGTTAAGGAGACTGGCATAGAGTGGTATGAAGAACCTAGTAAAATCATGGAATGGAATCCTCCTTATGTAAAATGGTTCGTAGGGGCAAAATACAATATCGTACATAATGCTGTGGATAAGCAGGTGAAAATTAGAAAAAATAAAGTTGCTTATATCTGGGAAGGTGAACCAGGAGAATCTATGAAGATCACGTTTGGGGAGCTATATACGGAGGTGAGTCGACTAGCTAATGTATTGAAGGCTCTTGGTATCAAGAAGGGAGATCGGGTGACAATATGGCTTCCAATGATCCCCGAATTGCCAATAGCTATGTTGGCATGTGCGAAAATTGGTGCAGTTCATTCGGTTGTGTTCTCAGGCTTTAGCGAACGTGCCTTACTTGATAGGATTCTTGATTCTAAAGCAAAACTGCTTATCACTGCAGATGGCTTCTATAGAAATGGAAAAATAGTTGAATTAAAGAGTCGAGCTGATGAAGTGTTGGATAAAGCACACACAATTGAAAATGTGATAGTATACAATAGGATAAATGAAATTAATGTAAATATGATGCCAGGTCGAGATTACTGGTGGCAAGACATAGTCAAAGGCCATTCTAGAAGTTGTGATACGGAGATTCTAGATGCTAATGATCTACTTTTTATTCTATATACATCTGGAACAACTGGAAAACCCAAAGGTGTTATGCATGCACACGGCGGATATGCCGTAGGCACAGCTTCTACACTCAAATTTATTTTCGATATTAAAGAGGATGATATATGGTGGTGCTCTGCTGACATAGGTTGGATAACTGGGCATAGCTATATAGTCTATGGCCCTCTAATACTGGGGGCAACCCAGGTTATGTATGAAGGTGCTCCATTATATCCTCAGCCAGACAGATGGTGGAGTATAATTGAGAAATATGGTGTGACGGTTTTCTACACTGCTCCCACTGCAATAAGGATGTTTATGAGACTTGGTGAGAAATGGCCAGCACGGCATGACTTAAGTACATTAAGGCTTCTAGGAACCGTGGGTGAACCAATTAATCCTGAGGCATGGGTATGGTATTATAAATACATTGGTAACGCGCGTTGCCCAATAATGGACACATGGTGGCAAACTGAAACTGGGATGCAGATGATATCTCCTCTCCCCATAACCCCCCTTAAACCAGGTTCAGTCACCAAGCCATTCCCAGGGATAGACGCAGATGTATATGATCCTAATGGTTCTTCGCTAAATAAAAAAGATATAGGAGGTTATTTGGTCATCAAGAAACCTTGGCCGGCAATGTTGAGGGGTCTCTGGGAGGCTGAGGAGAAGTACATAAGCACGTATTGGAGTATGTTCGATAATATCTATTTTACTGGAGACGCGGCTAGGGTTGATAAAGACGGCTATTTCTGGGTACAAGGTAGGCTAGATGATGTGCTCAAAGTATCTGGACATAGAATTGGGAATTCTGAAATCGAGTCAGCTCTCGTAAGTCATCCAACTGTTAGTGAAGCAGCAGTTGTAGGGAAACCACATGAGATAAAGGGAGAAGCTATAGTCGCTTTTATCGTGTTACGTAGTGGATACGAGCCTAGTGAAGAGTTGAAGAAAACCCTCAGGAAACACGTCGAGATTGAGATAGGTAAAATAGCTAGGCCAGACGAAATCTATTTCGTAACTGATTTACCGAAGACTAGAAGCGGAAAAATAATGCGTAGAGTATGCAGAGCCCTTCTCCTAGGTATGCACCCAGGTGATACATCCACATTAGCCAATCCAGAAGCAGTTGAAGCCGTAAAGAAAGTAATTTCTTAGCTTCTAATACAAAACTTTGGCGCCGGGAGTGGGATTCGAACCCACGCGGCCTCACGACCAGTGGCTTAGCAGGCCACCCCCTTAACCTCTCGGGCATCCCGGCATTTTTTCTCAATTATATGATGTTATGAGATTAGCGTTTATTAATTTTAACCCTGGATAGGCCTTATCTACACATGGTATTTTATATGTAATTACCAGTGCTACATTGTGTTTATAATTTTTACTATCAATTGTATGTCTTTTAGGCTTATATTGTATATTTATAAAACTTATATTGATTTTTCAGTCAATAATTTGATATGGGTGATTTCAGTTGATTACTATTATCGGTGCAGGTAGAGTAGGTGCTAGTGCCGCAGTCTTTCTTGCATTACGTAATCTTGATGATATAATGTTAATTGATATCGTAGAGAATCTTCCTCAGGGACATGCCTTGGACATGGGGCATGCCCTAAGTATATTGGGTATCGATGCAAAGATAGAGGGGAGCAATGATTTCAGTGCTATGAAGGGTAGTGATTTAGTCATTGTAACAGCTGGTTTTCCTAGAAAGCCTGGCATGACCAGAGAGGAGCTAGTTGCAAAGAACGCTGGGATTGTTGCTGACATTGCCGAGAAAATAAAGAAATATGCTTCTGATGCTATTGTCATGATGACAACTAACCCGCTTGATGCAATGGCTTATCTAATGTATAAGCGCCTAGGTTTTCCAAGGGAACGTGTAATTGGGTTCAGTGGGGTCCTTGACTCAGGTCGACTAAGATACTATGCGGCAAAGGTTCTTGGAGTAAGTTACTCATCTATCGTACCAATTGTAATTGGGCAACACGGTCAGAAGATGTTCCCAGTTCCTCGACTATCCACTGTCGGCGGGACACCGTTGACAGAGATATTAAGTAAGGATGAGATCGACAAGATTGTTAAAGAGACAATTGAAGCAGGGGCAACCGTAACAAGGTTAAGAGGCTTTAGCAGTAACTATGCTCCTGGTGCAGGATTAGCTATCATGGCTGAAGCCGTTAAGAAGGATCTAAAGAAAGTGTTCTTAGCTAGTGTCTACTTAAACGGCGAATATGGAATCAAAGATGTGACGGTAAGCGTCCCTGTAGTAATTGGTAAAAACGGGATTGAGAGGATAATTGAGTTACCGCTAACCGAGGAGGAAAAGAAAGGCTTCTTAGCTAGTGTAGACGCAATTAAAGCCAACGTTGCACAGATACCCAAAGAGTTTTTTGAGTAAATCTGCATCAACTCTCTTTTTTATTTAACCATGTAATTAAAAATTACTTACAATTATTTCTCCGAGGATTTTATTCAAGGGCGGTGGGCTCCCCCGGTTCCCGCCTTACTTGGAGGCGGGCCTACTGGGGCGTGATTCAATCCCCGGCTCACAGAGCAAGCATGCGAGGGCTTAGGGCCGCTCCCTCCCGGGCCTAACCCGTTTCGCCCTCTGCCCTATACCACACGCCCTCACAGCGTGTAGTATAGGGAACATGCCTCCCTGTGACGGAGATCACATCTCAACTCTCCCCAGTAGGGGACCGCCTCCTTCAGGCGTTTACCCGGGGGTTACTGGCCCCCGCATAAGGCCGATTTCGGGTTATCGGGGGACGGCCAGCCCCCCAGCCCTACCCCACCGCCCATAAGGTCAATAACTAAAGTAAGTATTTAATTTTTATTTACAGGATTTCAGTTGATAGACAGCATTATCTATACTTTGTTTAAGAATGGTGGTGGGCCCGCCAGGAATCGAACCTGGGACCTCCTGCGCGTAAGGCAGGCGTCATAGCCACTAGACCACGGGCCCAAAGTGTCGTTCTATATCCTACACTATAATTTCTAAAAGATATAGTTAAAAAAATTTTATAGTGTGTTTCCTATTCCTCCCAGCCCCACTCACCGGTCTCTAAATATTCTATGATTGCTGATGCGGCTCTTCTCCCTCCAGCCATGGCAGGTCCAATTAAAGACGGTCCTGTTATAACGTCTCCAGCTGCAAATACACCTTTCCTAGTAGTCCTATATTTCTTATCAGTCTTTATCGTGTTCCACTTTGTAAGTTCTATACCATACTTACCATTCTCGAATGGTGGAGTTGCAATTTCACCAGCAGCAATCAATGCAGCAGTAATTTCCCTAACAAACTCAGATCCCTCAATAGGCACGGGTCTTGGTCTTCCTGAGGAGTCGGGTTCACCCAGTTTCATCCTAATAGCCTTTACAGCAGCAACTTTCTTTCCCTCACCAGCTATAAATTCTATTGGCTGTGTTAGTTCATTGACTTCTACACCGAAATTCTCCAGCTTTTCAAATTCCTTTGCTCCTGCAGGAGCCACGTCTCTAGTCCTCCTATAGTATAGGAGGATCTTCTCGGCACCAGCCTCCTTAGCTATATAACACGCGTCCACAGCAGTTAATCCACCGCCTACTACTAAAACGGTTCCTTGGAACCGGGGCTCATGATCAAGATATCCATATTTATGCAGATGAAAATCTACTATAAACTCTAATGCAGACATAACTCCATCTAACTTTTCTCCCGGCACATTGAGCTTCCTGCTTTTCCACGTTCCAGTTGCAATTAATACAGCGTCAAATTCCTTAATTATGTCTTCTAAGTCGATGTCCCTACCGACTTTTGTATTCTGATGAAACACTACACCGATCTCTTTAAGCTCATTTATCCCTTGTCTAACACCTTTTTTGGGTATTCTAAACTCTGGAATACCAAAAACGAGTAGTCCGCCCGGCTCTGGAAGCATGTCATATACATGGACCTCATGACCTACACAGATTAACTCGCCAGCAGCAGCTAATCCAGCTGGGCCCGCGCCGATTATAGCGACCTTCTTCCCAGTTTTCTTTATATCTTCCCCCGGTTTACATTTGCGTGCAAACTTCATGTTAACCCCCTAACCTCATCCACTATAATGAGATAAATTTTTGTTTAGAGGAATTAAAACTAAAAATATATATAATTATATCATCTTCTGAGTCACGATGATTTAGATTCTAGACGCGATAATATAGAAAAAAGGTTATAAAAGGAAGCTCATCAATAATTATAGACTAGAAATATATGATACTTATCGTATAGTGGGCCCGTGGTGTAGTGGTAGCACGCCGCCTTGGCATGGCGGAGGTCCCGGGTTCGATTCCCGGCGGGTCCACCACCGTAATCCTATAAATTGAATTCCTGTAGAATCTCGCATACCTTACAAATTTCTCTGCTTGTGGGGAAACCACATTTTTTACATGGATTTAAAATTATCTTCTCGCCGGTGATCTTCTTTAATTTATCTCCAAGTCTAACTATGTTGTATGTAATCCCCGGCCGCTTATTCTCCAACTCACTCAAGAAGTTTCTAATGTCATTTCTTAGGCTATATCGAGTAAAGGGGCAAGGCTCATCATGATACTGTATTTTCCTTAAGAATGCGTATAGAGTAACTTCCTGTTCTAAAATGAATTTTAGTGGATACACTCTAGGAACCACTCCTCGTGCTGGTGCCAACTCATATACTAAATGCTTTAAGTTTCCCTGGATCGTATTTAGTAAAACTGTTTGTGCAAAATCACTAGCATTATGTCCCGTTAGTAAATATTCTACGCCTTCTTCTCTAGCCATCATATCTAAGATTCTTCTCCTAAATACACCGCAGTATGTACATGACATATTTCTGTTGTTCTCGTTAATTATTTCATCTAGTTTAAAACCATATATCTTCGCCAAACTACCTATTCTGTATTCAATTCCCCAGTTATCCAGCATCTCAACAGCTACCTTTATTGAAGGGTCTCTATATCCCGATATGCCTTCATCTACGATCAATGCAACTAGCGAGGTATCGGGGTAAGGTTCTGTCACTCTCTTCATAATATATGCTAAGGATAAACTATCCTTTCCACCTGATACTGCTAGCCCCAGTTTGATATCTGGTCTCAATATATTCTTAATAGTTTTTCTAGCTTTCTCTTCAATACCTCTCAGGAAATGTTTTATGCATAAAAATTCCCCGCTATATCTCCTATGATATACTGCCTCTGCATTGCAATATGAGCACTTCATCTGAATACCAACTCCCTGATAAAGTCTCCAGCTACATTTAATCCTATCAAGATTAGTGCAATTGTAAACATGACGGTAATAATTATCTTTCTATATGTCTTTGACAATCCGATATACTCTAGTAATGCTTCTAAATGACCATATCCATCCAGCATGATTATCGGCATCATGTTGAATATGGCTACGTTTACCCCTAAAAAGAATATCCAGAATATTACCTCATAGAAAGTTATAGGCCACTGGGGGTCCAAAAAGCTATATTTGGGTGGGAAATAGGTAGATGGAATAAAGCCGAGAATTCCCCTAGAACTATTATATGGATCTGACCCAGGAACTAATGCTATTTCTCTAATTAAACCGGTATCCCTATCAATATATCGTACTATAACCTCTTCTCCTGGAGTAAGCCGATTCTTCAAAAGAGATGAATAGTCCTTTATCGTCACGTTATTAATCGCTATTATTACATCGCCAACTGAGATATAACTTTGATTAGCAAGAGTGGTATTAGGAAGGATCTGAGTAACCATGACTCCTGAAGGCTCTCCATAGAAAGGCGAGATCATTGCAAAATATAATGCGCTGTTTAACACTATAGGGGCAAATAATAATCCTACAATTATGTTCACAAATGTACCCGCAGCCAAGACCTGCATTCTTACTTTAGGTGGCATTTCAAAAAATTTTTCTTCATCAGGCTCTACAAATGCGCCAGGAATAACATAGAAAATAAGTAGACCAACGTTTTTTATAGGAACATTGTTAACATGCATTGCTATTTTATGTGCAATTTCGTGAGTAAATAACAATAAAATGATCGCTGGTAGCATCTTCAGAAGCGTCTCAAAAGAGATTGTTATACCTGGTACGAGAAGTTTAGCAGTAGGTGTTTGACCATGTGTAGCAAAAAATGATAAGAGACTTGTTAACAGCAGATAGAATGCTGCGCCCATGAGTACGTATCCAATTAAAACTCCTATATTCAGCATGATTCTAAGTTTATCTTTATGTCTTATACTCCAACTCTCTAGAAATCGATTCAACTTATCACTTCTTACTGTTAGGTATAATGGCCCAATATTTATCCATGGAAGTCGTTCTTCAATCTTCAAAATCTTAGATATAGCGTATATTCCCATCCATCCTATGAGTATCTGAATCATTAACTCTATCTGACCCTGCATAATCACAATAATTGTATGTAGGCGCTTATAATAATCTATATATCGTCTATTAGTGGAGATGAAGACAATATACAATTTGTTTCATACTATTATCCTGGAAACCGGGAATCTGGAGATCAATGATAAATTGAGTTTAGAATATAAGGACGTAATAAACGAGATCATCATAATGATAAAGAATGTTCTCGAGTATCTCCTTCTCAGTGGAATAGATATAATCATGTATATTCTAAGACCACTATATATATTGTTGATTATCCTCGGGATCGTAAAATACTCGGTTTCTGGGTTGTCGCCAAGAAGTAGAAATATCCTCTCTGGAGGTATATTGCTAGCAGTTTTTACGGAATTCATTCTCCCCATGCTACTTGATTTCCTTATAAAATGATAAGCTATTGATTTTTATCTATGTATCTTAATAAATACCAACTATATCACCAAACTTTGAAACAGCCATGCCTAGAAAATCCTTTCTGTCTGCTATTGTAACGGAAATACGTTTTTCAAGGGCAATTATGATATATTCAATAATTTCTGGCTTTTCAAGTAACAATTGGTAATTCACATAAAGATTTGTGATACCCTTATTCTCTATAGCCATCTTAATATTGTCCATGCCATAAATGATCCGATCAGAGAACATGTTTTTTAGTAGTTTTTCATAGGTCTCAATATTTTTCAAAACCTCGTTTTTAACGTTTAACTCACGTATTTTCTTACTCCTAAGAACTTGGAGGATTCCTGTCATAGTTCCAGTAAAATCTCCCTCTATAACCAAGTCTATCAACTTCCTATATTTTCTAATCATTTTCTTGGTAGATGTGTTTACAGCTGCAACAACCTTCGTCTCTTCTCTTTCTTTAATTTCTTTTATTATGGAAAATATCCTGTCCAGGGTCTCACTCATACTTTCTATACGAGCTTCATAGAACTTCGAGCTTGGAAGGTAAACTTCCTCAAGCATATTTATATTATTTCCAATTCTAGCTAGGGCAACACCGCTAGTATCCACTGCAATAATCAAGAATTCTTCGTATCCCACGTCTTCAACAATTTCGATAAACTTCGCAACTTCTTTTTTGTTTTCTAGGCCAACCTCATCGTTAATATGAATGTCTATTCCCAATCTCCTTCCTTTAACTCCCTCTTCAGGCATAGCCTCCAATACTCTGCCTGTAACCCGTATACTCTTCATATCATGACTAAACCTGACATCATCAGGCAGTATTCTAACAAGAACCGGTTTTCTACCAAGTTTAATGGTTTTGGTCTGTGAAATAGCTTTATCTTGCCAGTATATTCTAGTTATTATATTTGATAGCCTATTTGAAAAAATATAGAAAAGGATGACCAGATCAAGCCTTTCCTGTGGTGTAACTATTATTTTCTCTTCGAATATCCTCTTCTTCAATTGTTCTTCTTCCCTTATTCTCCAAATGTCAATATCTTCATATTCTCTGGCTCTCTGACAATCACTCCCTTTCTAAGGCCAACTACTGTTTTGACACCTTTTGATGCAGCTATATCTAGTAATCGCTGTGTTATTATACCATCCAGTACTATTGTATCAACCTTTTCTTCATTTTTCTCTAGATGAGATACCAGCTCACTTACTGGGATCTTTCTTACGACATCGCCCTTATTTATTAGTAAAGCCTCAAGGTGCCCCACAACTTTATCGATATAGTCCTTATACTCCTTAAGCGCCTCATTCTCTTCTATTAAATATGCGTTTATCGGCTTCTTATTTGCAAGCGCCTCATATATTTCCTCAGGCTTAAGGTCCTCGACCTCCTTACCCTTAGGAGCTATAGCTACATAGTCTATTTTTACTGTCTGCATCAGTTTTCTCAGGTTTAGTGCGCCTCCACGATCACCGTCCAAAAACGCTGTTACTTTTTTGCCTTTAACTATGTTTCTTATCTCCTCTGGGATTCGACCCCCTCCTATACTTAACACGTTGTTTATCCCGTATTTCACTAAGGTTATTACATCTGCCCTGCCCTCCACCAAAATTATTTCATTTGCATGCTCAACACCTGGACCGGCCGCGAGTTTCTCTTTCCCTACTGTTATCATCCTAACATGTCTATTCTGCATCTTTCTCCTGAGGGTCTCTAGGATCTCCTCAGCCTGAGGAATCTTCTTTATTTTCCAGCTCTCCAGTATTTCAGCAGCTCTTTGTTCAATATCTTTAATCTTTTCTTCTCGAGCATCAATGATTTGTTTGAATTTAAAACGCGCTTTGTAAGGACCTACTTGATCAACACTTTCTATAAGTGCTGCAATTAATGCCGCAGCTTCTATCTCCTTAGTAGTTGTAACCTTGAGGATCCCTGTTGTCTTCCTGTTCCTAGTTTCTATGTTAAGCGGTACAATCCTTCCAATCTTACCTGTTTTAGCCATCTCTCTTAAGTCGAAGGATGGTCCAAATATCCCTTCGGTTTGTCCGAAAATAGCTCCAACTATATCGCTCTTTTCCACTATCCCTTCGATTTCAAACGTGAACGTGATAATGTATTTAATGTATTTTTCTTCATTTTGCTCGTCCTCATGGGATTTATTCTCTCCAAAATTATTATTATGCATTTTTCTAAACACCTCCAGTTTATCTTTAAATGTAGAGTTAGTCTCCATCGTGAAACGGAGTTTCCAACTCCCGTAATCATTTTCATTTCCACCATTCTTTTACCTAAAACTCTATGACATACCTAAATATATATCTTATAATAGAATTAAAGCTCCCTGTGTTTAAATAAACATTTAATTTTCGTGAACATGGGTGTCGTAGTGACACTAGAGTTAAATTCCAGTAAATTCTCTTTGAAGCCTATATATTGATCTAGCTATCTCATATATTTCCTGTCCGAGTCCAACTGTATCCGATCTAAAACGCCTCCGCCATTCCCTCAATATTACATAGCCATATGTCTCTATTCTCTTCTCTATTCTATCGTTTATCTCCTCCCCTTCCCTATCGAAATCTGTAAGAATAAGGATTTTTTTAGAGGTAGCTGTCTCTCTAAGTATTTTACTCCAAAAAGATCTCTCGTTATAAACTATAATCTCCTTATTAATACCGATGGTTTTCAATCCATCTCTATCGCTAGTCCCTTCAACAACAATTATCAATTCTTCTATTTCGTTTAAACTACTGATCAAGTCTCTTATCTTCAGAAATCTTTGGAGATCTCTATCTTTTTTCATTATTTTCCCATGATGCGTTTCATAGATTCAAGTATTTCGGTATGTTGATCAAAGTATTTTCTAACTGGTTTAAGAATATCCACCAAGTATTCTGCCGCTGCATCTTTTAAATCAAGAGGATGTATATTTCCCTCTGAATAATCTTCTATCAACTCATTTATCTCATTATACTCCACGTCTCCTTCCTTAGTTTTTATAACTACCTTCCTTTTCTCATCCTTGAGATACGGGAATATTACGTATCGATATAGATAAATAAATGGATTCTTATCCACCTCCTTCGGTGGGCAATAGCCTTTCCTTATCTTTTTACGTATATCCTCTTCACTGTCATGAATAAATATTGCTGTATGCGGTTTACTTTTAGACATCTTCGAGAATATTCTCTCTTCTTTAGATAAAGGCACCTCTGAATCGAGAGCCGGTAACAAGGGTGTATGTATAAATGCTGGCTTTTTCCTCTTCAATGCACTTGAGACATCACGAGCTAGCATATGTGCCTTTCTCTGGTCGATGCCCGCTCCAGCAATATCCACATCTAGCATAAATATATCGGTGACCTGCATTAGAGGATAGATTAACCAAGCAAATTCACGTATTTCATCTGTTTCCCTCCTACCTATAATCGGCAGACTTCTAATAACTCGTCTTAAGCTGGTTTTTTTAGCTACTTTAACCAGCATCTCCCAGTATCCATCTTTTTTAACTAAATCATCCGCCCACATAAATTCTACTCTAGGCCCATCTACCCCCATCGCCTTAAAACTATGCATAAAATATTCTCCCGCTATTCTAATTTTCTCCATATCTCCCCCGAACTTATTATTTATCCATGAATGCCAATCAGCTAGTAACACGATTAAATTCATCCCAGTTTTTATAAAATGCCTCATCTTCCTAGTGGTTACAAGTCCGATACCTAGATGTATAAATCCAGAACATTCAAATCCCCAATATACCTTGGGATTTTCATTCTCTGTAAAAATTCGCCTTAAATCTTCTACTGTTATTATCTCCTCTGCTCCGTCTTTAAGCATCTCTATTTTTTCATCTATATTCACATCTATCACCACTACCCTATGTATCTACACTATTATGCAGTCTCAAAATAATAATTTTTTATATGCAATAAATCTTAAAAACTAGCGTTTTCTCATGTTATACTCTATAAAAAATATTAGGAGTTTTGTCGCCCGCGCCTAACCCTCTAAACCCTCCTCGGGGGGCATAATGCCCATCCTCGGGTCAGGCTCTCACGCGGGCTTTAGGGGCAGAGTGTGCCGTGTATGGGTAGGTCATCCCATCATTACATCAGGGAGACCCGTCGTACACGGCTCCCCTCTCCCAATCTCTCTATATCAATATGATTTACTTTAAAATTTTCCTCGTTTTCTAACTACCTCAAATATATAATCGAAATCAATTTCAAACGCTGTTACTGGAAGCGTAAGCTGGAAATTATTGAGTACCTTGGGATGTATCTCTCCAATCAAGCCAAACTCGAATTTCCCAATGTAGATTTTTCCTACCCTACCAGGTATAAAACTTGAATGATTTGTCTCAGATATTTTATAGTTGTTTATTTCCAAGATTTTCATCATGCTATCAAATATTGATTTTATTTCTGAATACCCGGTCTCGGACCCGATTATGACTGCACCCATTTTTTCTTTCTCAATTATTTTATTACCCTCAACCTTAACTACCGGACCAATTTCGAATAAATACTGTGGGTATTCAGCGCTTTTTGATCTATAGAGGTTAGTTAATAAAGATGGTATTATCCATGTCCTTAGTATTCTATATAGCATGCTCTTAGGTGCTTTAACTTCTACGTAGTTATCCGGCTCTATTCCCATCTTAACATACTGTTCCTCTGGATTAGTTAGGACAGGGTTGATTGCCTCTTGGAAACCGAAACCCACCATCAAGTCTATAATCTTATCCCTAATCTTCTCTTTTAGGGAGGCGGTGCCAACCGTATATAACGAAGGCATCTTAGGCTGAATACGCCAGAAACCATATCCTATAGCAACTTCTTCTATAAGATCAACGGAATGTAATATATCCACTCTATACGGAGGCACTACCGCCGTTATACTCTTCTTTTCTCTATCATAGAACGCAGTGAATCTAGAAGCTTCTAAGGCTTTAATCACTTCCTCTGGAGGAAGCTTCAACCCCAATAAATCAATTATCTCCTTATGGCCTATACTTATTTCCCGATATTCTAATCTAGGGGTTTCAAACGTTTTTTCTCCATAAATCATCTCGACAGAATACAACTCTCCTCCATAATCCGCTAGCGTTGTAACTAAAATATCCAGCGTTTTACTTATCGTCTCTAAATCTGTCCCAGTTATATCTATAAAGATATCCCTTACTCTAGGGTTAAGAGCCGTATAAATACCATTAATAATTGGTGGAAATGAAAGTACCGTGCCCTCTTTATCGATTATAATGGGGTATTTATCTTTGCCTGATAAGATATGGCCATATTCTCTTCCTTTTGGATGATACTCTAGAATCTCCTTTATAGTAACTTCCTCTTCAAATTCCAAAGGGATAAAACTAAACCTGCTATTTACTGTTTTATAAGTAACTGGGAACTTAACAGCATCAAGATTATGAAGTCCTATAGCGACCTTCCGTCTCTTTCTACCTATTCCATTATGCAAGTCTTCTTGAAACTCTATTATTTCATCTAGTTTTTCTTCGTCTAGATCCAGGTTCTTTACAACAGCAGCTACAATATACGGTCTTACTTCAGCTACACTTGGATCCACGTATACCCTATATCTTCCCTTCTTAACACCATATTTAATTAAGCCTGTCTCCTCTCCTCTAATCCCTTTATAGTATCTGGCTATTCCCACCGGAGTTCCAAAATCTGGCCTGTTAGGGTTATATTCTATCTTAACAAAATCTTCTCCAATTTCTTCAATATCCAATCCAAGCCAGGGGAGATACTCCACCATCTCATCAATACTGATCTCCCTACCCAAGATCTCTCTGAATCTTCTTTGATGTATCGTAACTACTGGCATTTTTATCAACCCAACTAGCCATATATTAACCTCTCTAGACTTTAAGCCCGATGTTTCTGAGCCAATTCAGGTTGTTATTATAAATTGTTCTGATGTCATCAATATCATATCTTATCATTAGCAAGCGCTCGACACCCAGTCCCCATGCTAGTACAGGCCATTTAACTCCCAATGGGATCGTTACCTCTGGCCTAAATATACCTGCTCCACCAAGCTCCAGCCACTTACCCCATTTCTTCACATATATAGACGGCTGTATAGATGGTTCGGTATAGGGGAAATAGCTAGGCCAGAACCTAACGTCCTTAAAACCTAGCTTTGAATAGAACTCCTTTATTATCCCCATTAACTCTCTCAAATTGGCTTTCTTATTTATTACAATCCCATCTATTTGCATGAACTCGGCGAGATGTTTATAGTCTACTGTCTCGTTCCTAAAAACCCGTCCTATTGAAAATATCTTTGCAGGTTTTTCACCAATTTCATATACCTTGGTAATAGATACAGAGGTAGTGTGCGTCCTAAGAACCAGCCTCCTCGCTTCTTCAATACTCCATCTACCTCCCCACCCAATAGATCCTGTTTTCCATCCATTTTCATGGGTCTTCCTCACTCTATCTATGACCTCCTTAGGATATTCTATTTCCCCATATTCAGGGTTTAGGAGATAAAATGTATCCTGCATATCTCTAGCTGGATGATCCTGAGGTTGGAATAGCATATCAAAGTTTATAAAGGCTACTTCTACTAGGGGTCCATGTGCCTCCTCAAATCCCATGCTCACAAATATTTCTCTAATTTCTCTAATCAATTCTCTAAGTGGATGTATCCTTCCAGGATATATTCTAAAGAATTCTTCGTTTAAATCATATTTCTTAAAAACTACATCATCCCACTTCTTTCCCAAGATTATATCTGGAGTCAACCGAGTTACAACTGGTTTAACAATTTTCTCTTCTAGTAAGACCCTAGTTTTCTCAGTAGGCAATACATATTCAGTAGTCCCTTCTTCAACTTCAATAAATTTTGGTCTGGAAACCAGCCTATTAAGGATCTCCAATTCATCATCAGAGAAATCTTCTATCTTTCTTTCCTTATCTTGAAGCAATTTATGTATAAACTTCTCTATCTCCAACATATCCCTCGGTAGAGAATCAACATTAACTTTTATAACTCTCTCTCCATCTGTCTTTTCAATTTTTATATGTCTTGAGGTAACTAACTTACCTATACCTGCTTGAACATCTTCGTTAGATAGACCAGATTCACTAAACAAGGTTCTTAGAGTTACCTTTCTCTTTTTGAGCAAGTATTTTAATATTTTGATCTCTGGTAACGTCTTTAATTCAAGTAGCTTAGGGCCTGGCTTAATTATTTTCCATGTTTTTCTCTCTATCTTCACCGCCCCTTCTTTTCTTAGGGTCTCTACAATACCCCTAACGAAATCTTCTTTTACCTTAAGTCTCTTGGAGATTTCTTTGACAGATATTCTTCTACTAGAAGCCACCGTCTTCAGTAATTTTTTGAGAATATTGTATTCGGTCATTATTCCAGCCTTTTCTCCTATTGATTTAACAACCGGTCTTTTATTTCCTAAGCTAATAAATTAGATAGTTTATTATTAAGAATATTTATTTATTTAAAGAATGGTGTTGTATCACTATGGAGAACTTTGAGATAACTCCGTGGAAGGCTTCTGGCGATATAAACTATGAGAAGCTGATTAAGAAATTCGGTGTATCTCCCATTACGGATAGTATGAAGCAGTTAATTAAAGATGTGTTTGGCGAAGTCCCTCTTGAAGTACGTAGAGGCATCTTTTTTTCACATAGGGATCTAGATAAAGTCCTCAAGGATTTCAAAGAAGGAAGGAAGCCATATCTATATACTGGGAGGGGCCCCTCTGGGCCAATGCATATCGGGCATGCACTACCACTAATTTTCACACGTAAGCTTCAAGAGAGCTTCGATACCTTTGTACTACTACAGTTCACATCAGATGAGAAGTTCCTCTATAATCCTGAACTGGGGCCAAAGCAGGTTTATAATTACACATTTGATAATATCAGGGATGTTCTAGCTCTCGGTTTTGATCCCGATAAGACATATGTCATAGAAGACTTTAGACATATAAAATATCTATATCAAATCGCTGTATCCGTGGCAAAGAGAATAACATATTCCATTGTGCGAGCTGTATTTGGATTTACCAACGAGACAAATATAGGGATGCTCTTCTTCGCATCTATACAGGCTGCACCTGCTTTCCTCGGATATTTTATGGATGATGTATATAACTGTCTAATACCCGCAGCTATAGACCAAGATCCATATTGGAGAGTGGCTCGTGATGTTGCGGTGAAGATAAAGCTTCCCAAACCGACTCAGATACATGGGAAGCTTCTGCCGGGGCTGAAGAAAGATGTTAAAATGTCATCATCTGTACCTGAAAGCGCTATCTACCTATCAGATAATAGGAAGAGTGTAAAGAAAAAACTCATGAATGCTTTTACTGGAGGGCAACCCACAGTCGAACTCCAGCGGGAAAAAGGCGGCAACCCGTCTATATGTGTGGTATTTGACTACTATAAATTCCTATTTGAAGAAGATGACAAGGCACTTAAGGAACGCTACGAACGCTGTAGAGCCGGAGAATTATTGTGTGGGGAATGTAAGATGGATCTCGTCGACCGTGTTTCCCGCTTTTTAGAGAATCATCAAAAGGCTAAAGCAAATATTAAAGACAAAGATATAGAACGTGTCATGATAGACAATAGAGTAGATCTTCATAGCTTAGTAAATGAGTTCAAGATGTTAAGATGAAGGCCTTCCCCATGCATCAACAATATCCTTCTTTATGGAGGTAGATGATATTTTCTCTCCGGTGGCTGTCTCAACTAAGTCAATTACGTGTATAACCATTGGAGACATACCTTTCTTCATTCTTAGTTGATTTATTTTTAATGCTCCATCGTATGTCTCGGTACTTACTACTATCACATGAAGCTCTTTTTCAGTAAGAGTAGGCCCATATGGATCGTTAATCTCTACTATTTTATATGGTTTCTTCCAACCACTTGCAGATATAAGGGTCTCAAGCCTCCTCCTCCTCTCTTCATAGGGGAGAACTTTTCTACCCCTGGTATCTCTAGCGAATCTATCGCTTGTAAGCCCGATTACTACTACGTCACCGATTTTAAATGCTTCCGAAATAAGTTTTATATGTCCTGCGTGGAGTTCTTCGAATGTCCCACCTATTACAACAGTAATTTTGTTTCTCATCAATCTCCTCCAAACACATATTTTACTTTACGGTATTGTTTAAAGTTTTTTGAGTTGAAGCCCTTAATATTTTTAACCATGAGCCCTCTAAGTGAAGAAATATTGGAAAAATATATTGAGGCAGGTAAAATAGCAAAATCTGCATTAAAATATGCCGTTGAATATGTAAGCCCTAAAAGAAAGATAAATTTATTTGAATTATGTGAAGCAATTGAAGGCTATATAAGATCTAAAGGTGCGTCACTTGCTTTTCCATGTAATCTAAGTTTTAATGAGGTCGCAGCGCACTATTCACCTACTGAACCCGACGATGAACTGGTGTTTGATAATGGCCTACTCAAAATAGATGTTGGTGCAATGGTCGACGGATATATAGCAGACACAGCTGTAACGATAGCAAGAGGATATGAGTATGAGAAACTAGCGGTGATAAATAAACAGATATTAAATGAGGTTCTTGCGATGTTTAAACCAGGCGTCTCCCTCGGTAGTATAGGAAAGTATGTGGAGAATCGCGCCAAAAAATCTGGTTATAAGCCAATTTCAAACCTATCTGGGCATCTCGTTGGTAACTATACTCTCCATGGAGGTAAAAGTGTGCCAAATGTTGGTCAATTCTTTTCTCCTAAGATCGAGGCGTGGGAAGTATATGCTGTAGAGCCTTTCCTTACCTTTGGTGATGCGTCTGGAGAAGTTATGAATTCAAGTATAGTTCAGATATATTCCCTTACAAAGATGAAGAAGATAAAGGATAAATCTCTTAATCAGGTCAAAGATATAATATATAAAAAATTCAGGTTTCTGCCGTTTTCCCCTCGGTGGCTAGTTGATGAATTTGGTGAAGATGCATATTCGCTTGTTGGGCATTTATTTAAAATGAGGTATCTACGGGGATACCCTGCTTTAATTGAAAGGACAAGAAGATTTGTTTCACAATTTGAACATACGATAATAGTTACTGATGGAGAGCCGATTATAATAACCAGCTAAATGTGTTAAACAAGGATAAAGAATTTTATAGAATTCTCTTTTTCTCCTTCTTTTCTTCTAAGCTGTATATTAAATTGATCTTCATCTTACCACCACATCTCTTACAGGTCTCCTCCGTCTCCTTCGCTATGTAGTCTCCCTCCTTGAAGTCTCTAATCTCCTTGAATCCACATTCTATACATATAAGCTCAGTTTTTATAATTGGTTTTTTAACCATCATTCTCTTGCTTTTCTGTGATTTGCTTGTGAATGTAAATATAAAGACAAAGAGTATCATCAGAGCTATAAGCAAGTAATCTATTATGGCATTATCTCCTAATTGCAACATTAATTCAATCATTTAAGGTACCCCCACTGTATTACCTATCCCTGCTAATATTATCTTGTCACCCTCTTCAGTCTCTTCCTCAATTACTCTCTCGATCCGTTTAATAACATCTTCATAGGTCTCAGCAATCTCTTTCTTTATTATGGATATTGCCTCAGCAAGAGACATCTTAATTATTATAGCATAGAGCGGCACTTCAAACTTTGTGACGACCTCCTCAATTTTAAACTTCTCAACTCCTATTCCCCCAATAGCTGCACCGACTCCTTCAGCAACGCTTCCCGTCTTCTCTCCTTCTAGCTTCAATGCTGCGTCAATCATGATCACAATCTTTATAGAATTCTTATTTTTCTCTAGTAACTTTTTTATTGCTTCACCTGGTTTCCCAACGTTTCCACCAGGTCCACTAGCCTTAACTACATAAATTTTACGTTTTAGATGCTCAAGTTCATAAACATCTGTATCCTTTACAAACTCTTTATGATGCTTCTTTATCTTCTTCCCCTCAATAAATTTAGATACAACTAAGGGGCCAACACTGTCACCTACAGGAGCGCCCTCTTTAAACGCATATACCGCTTGGAGATATGCCTTCGCAAAACTAAAAATAAGCGGTGCCTGCATCTGTAGCTGTACCGCAATATAAAAATTCCCAGTCTTCTTAGCTAGTAGGTAAAAATGAAGTGCTATCTTGTACAACATATCAAGGGCCATAGTGGCTTCTACCATATTAGATAATGTCTTTAAACTAGCCTCATCTATATCTGGGTTATTCAACATTCTCTTTACGTCATTGAGGAACCTATTTTCTCGTGTATCCATTATATGTTCCATTTTCTGAACTATTCCAGCGGGGTCCATAGATTCTGGGAATATGACGAAACTGTTTAAAACCCTCTCAAATATATCTTTCAGTAGTTCTTCTTTCTTCGCATATTTCTTTAATTTACCATAGGTCTCGTTCCTAGCATTTATACGCATCCTATCTAACTGTCCTATCATATTACCAAGTTCCATTAGTGTTAGCTGAAGTTGTATACGCTGGCCAAAGAATATTAAAACAAAAAATAGGAGAATATATATAGTCTGGATAATTATCCCCATTGAGTCATTTGGCAACTGAAATATCATCTCATCTAATCCCTTCCAATTCAATTTATAGTCCAACTCTACTTTCTGTTGAAAGTGATGATTAAAGTGGTGACCGGCACCGGGGGTTCACAGGGGCTCTCGCACCCTGCTAGTCCCCGGCGTGGTTGGGCTTAACTTCAGAGTTCGGAATGGGTTCTGGTGTACCCCCAACCCTATGGCCGGTCACCATTATATATTCACATACAGAGCCTATTTATATATATTAATTTAGGTTTAGACTCCTGAATTATTAACTTTATTACGGTTTAACACTTAGTTTATTTATTGTGTCATGGAGCCAAGAAAAACTCCTAATGCTGTTGCAAAACTAAATAAAATACTCTCGAAAATAAAACGTAGAAGAGTCACTACTATTGACGTCGTCCTAGACCTTATAGATGAGTTTGGACATGTAGCCATACAGGCGCTAGAGGCCCTAGAAGAGGGTAGAGCCTATAAAATACGTTTTGGAAGAACATACAATGTTGATTTCTTTGTAGGAAATAGGGATTACTATATCATTTTACCGGAAACCGGATACTGTGGATGCATCTCTAAGTATGCAGTAGGGGCTGTGGAAAGAAGTTTATGCTACCATTTTATTGCATTTAAACTACTAGAGTCTCTAGGTATTGTAAAGGAACTTTTATTTGAGAAAAGAGACTTTAGATGGGTGGTTGATGAGCTTAAATATAAGAAGATTGATATGGATATATAGTTTCGAGTTGGAGGGTGATGACAGATGAACTTAGCTGGTTTATATGATTATCTTTCGTTATCTCTGTCGATATTATCAGGAGTAGTCATAACTCTCTCGATATATTACTTATATCTAAGATCCAAGGAAAAGGCCTCAGAATAACTTGCAAACCAGAACCACTAAATTTTCTCTATTACACTATATGCCCGTAATTTCAAAGTAGGTATTCCTGATGGGTTTAATAAAGATGCCATGTCAACCATCGCACCCAGGATTCGAATACTGTCTCCCTCCTCTAACGTTTCATCTATATAGTCACCGAGCTTCCCTCTAAATGTTATCCTAATAGGGTCTCCATCAAAGTCTTCCATTATAAATGCAGAGGGAGGTCTATATTCAATATCCAAATCTAAATCATAACTTGCTTCTAAGAACTCTACGATCTTGCCCTCTACATTAACTATCTTATCCATGGTGGTAATTGTCTTAGCCTTTCTAAATGGAATAGAATAGATAGGCAATATATGGGGCATATCCCGTGGATTTATCTCTATTTTAGAGTTATCGTCAGCGAATAGATAATTAACTCCTCCTCTTATCGAGGCTCTAAACCCTTCTATTGATAATACATCCTGTATCCTTATTATATCTCCGAATCTAGAAGCCTCTCCAATAAGAGTAAGAGACGCATCTCCTGTATTATCAATAACATACATTGTAATACTCTCCCTACCAAGCCGAGGATTTATTCTCTTCTTACCTTTTGCAAGGACTCTAACATATAGCTTATTAAGGTTATACCCAGGAGATATGCTTGAGATAGTTACCGTTGACATTCTGACATTAATCCGGGCACCAGGGTATATCTTTATATGGGAATTACGAGATATGTGTATCTCTATTTCGTTAAACTTATTGAGTTTGACTCTACCATTAAAAATTATGATCTTATCTCCCTCCTTAATCCAGCTATACTCATCAACCGCCTCTCTCCATAAAACGACTCTAAAACTCTTATCTTCGGATCCGATTATAAATGAGCCTATCTTAACTAGATCATCCCCTATCTTAACTTCACGTATTTTATCTACAGATAGTACGACACCATATACATTAGCATAATCTTCTCCTACTCCGAGTTCGTGGACTGGTCTTAGGATGTCTTCGGCACTTGGTATTCCTTGATCTCCAGTCGTGGCTTGTATATTCCCCCGCCTAGTTAAGTGTATTTCCGGCCTTCCCGACAACCCTGTCTTTACATATCCATTAGTTATCTCTACAACGCTTCCCTCGGTTACTCCATCCATTTCTAGTTCCTCTTTACTTCTGTCCCAAAAGATTATATTGGCTATTCCCGTCTCATCTACAATGGCTCCTCTTGTATATTTTCCTTCTCTATGTTTAAGTTTCTCGGTTTCTTTAAGCCAGAGGAGTCGACCAATTACCCTGACGTTTGATAGCCCATCAGTGAGCTGATTTATCTTAATAAAATCCTCCACTGGGCTGTCAAGCCTTATTCCCAGATCTATAGACAACAGATATAATGCTGTTTTTCTAGATACATTTTTATGTTTCATCTTCTCTAAAATTATCCTTTCTAACTCGTCTCGTGTAAGGTCCGGCCTTTTTTTAAGGATTAATGCTATAAGGGCCTCGTCCTCCTTGTCATACATTTAAAAAGCACCTGGATTATCCTATTTTTTCAATCTCAATTCTTATTCTAGAAACTTTCTTTGGAAGTCCTCTTACAATTCCCTTTTCAACGAGGTCTATATTTATAGTCTTCACGGATAAATCGCCTTTTTTATATAGTACCATCAAAAAATTAGCGGCATCAACAGCCTTTCTTATGTTATTACCCAGCCCTTCAATAACAAATCGTTTATTTCCCTTGTCAAGCAGCTTCAAACATACGTTAATGTAATAACTCATGTTTTTCTTACCGATATATATTACTGGCGTTGATTCTGTCTCCATGGTCCATCCCACTTCAAATTAATTTTTTTCTCTAAAGCTCTAAAATAATATACATATTCGAAGGATAAATAATATACACCTAAGTGGTTTTTATTAAATTACCCGCTTTATCATGGAGCATCCTACCAAGTTCTCTATAATGTTATAATGTAATATGCATAAATTGCAATAATATGTACTATTGAAAGTGGTAGTATAAAGTTGTATAATAGTTTCTTCATCCTCCCATAACTAACTGTTATCATCTCTCTCATTCTTTCTAGGGTATTCATACCTAATACCCTTCCTTTAATATTCTTTTCATAAATCAATCCTTCGGTTTCCTTAAGGGTTTCAATACCTTTGTAAAAAGCCTTCTCTACCGCCTCAATTACATCAGCAATCTCTCTCTTATTTTCGCCAATAATAACGTATCCTCTCCTATTAAGTTGAAGTGCAGTTACCTCATGTGTGTCTGTAGTAGTAATTACAACCTTTGCGTTAAAGGCCTTCTTCAAATGTTGTTTAAGACTCTCTCTTAGCGCTGGTGAGAGGTTATTTGAATCTATACATATGATGGCATTATATCCATTGAATGTTTCCCATAGGACTAAACTTATACCATTGCCCCCCAATCCAGTTTTAGGAGTAAGGTTTGGCACATTTACTTTAACCACAGCCATTTTGAAGGGCATTACATCTACTTCCAACCCTTCTTGCAACGCTTTTCTACCAACAGCCAACACTTCTTTAATAACTTCCTCAGGCAGTTCATACTTCTCCTTTCTAAGTGCGTTATGTGCATCTACCACGACAACATGTTTATAAGCAAGTTCCCTACCGATTTTCTTCATCTCCTTCACTATTGCATACGGTATATCCTCCATCTCCTCTGTCTCTAGAATTAGTAGCGCAGATTTCTCTAGTTTAATAAGATATGCAACGGCTCTCCCATATTTAACTGAGTGTATGTCGCTTATTGTGGTGAATATAGTGGGGCTCTTAAGATCCGATAACTGCTTAAGTATATTAAACATCTCTTGGTTATCGGATAAATCAAGATCATGTGTAGCCGGTGTATGGAAAACAACAGCTCTCAGTCTATTATTAATGTAATAATACTCTCCAGCCACTGCAGGGAACTTGCTGCTTCCAGTGTTTCTGAATGGTCCAAAATGGAAGTATGGGAATAATAATAACGAAGCCTCTTCATAAGTGTCTGGAAATATTATTAAATCAGTTTTAAGCTGTATATCAATAGCGTATTCACTCAATAGTTTATCTAGATAACTCGGGTCATCCAGTACCCAGCTATCAATATATCCCTTTAGATACTCGTAAACAGGATATGGACCGAGGCCCCTTACACTTCTATCTATCAAAAATAAGAATACGCCTGCTATTAAGGGACCAAAAGCCATGGCTTCAAATACTTCTAACATGATCTTTATCCCGGTTATATTCTCTACTCCAACGAATAGAAGAATTATAACATCAAGTACTACGAAAAATAGGCTGGGCAATGTAATGTCCATGATTATGAACGATAAATCGCTTCTAGAAGTCGAGTATAGAACTATCAGTTTATATCCCATAACCACTCCCACGATAAATGAAAGAGGATATAACATCCCGTTAAAGAATAGTATGACTGGTGTAAAAACGATAATACCTAGTAAAATTAATATATTAGTTATAGTGTTTATCGCTAGAATTCGTCTTAAGTTAAATAATTTGGAGTCCCTTTCTCCCCTCCGCATGACATAATAATCACATATAATGGAACTTGGTGAGACTACTAATATAGGAAGAGCACCTAAGACATCTTTTTTGACCAGTGTTAGAGAAACCAGGAATAAAAGTGTCAATGCATACGAGAAGACATACCGAATGATATTATCCTTTAAACTTCCTAGTGTAAATAGTTTCTGATAATACTTTGTAAGCTCATTTATAGTTGCTCCCATCTCTATAACCTAAAGAGTTATTTAATTATATGAAGAATCTAAGTACGAAAGATATAACTATAAAGACTACTGTCCCGATAACTAAGTATATTGGATCAATTTTTATTCCAGCAGCCTCATCCTCAAAAAACCTTAGTAGTCCTGCAGCTGTAGCAGGTGGCGGGGCCTCACGTTTTTTCTCGGGCATTTTTCATCTCCTCCAATATCTATTGAATTCAACAATTATATAACTTTATTTTTCTACTTGATATTAATTAAAGTTACTTTCAACTTACATTATTTTGTTATTTTCCTTATATTCATAAACCAACTCTATTATTTTACTTGACTTATCTTCTTGTGCAGTTTTAGAGGGTGTGTAATATGAAGAATAACTTAATAGCGATTGTTAATATAAGAATCTTCGATGGCACTGGGGCACCAGTTTTGAATAACGGAGTGGTATTGGTTGAGAATGGCGTTATAAAGGACGTGGGCTCCTCTGGCTCTGTAAGTGTGCCGGATTCAGCTGAAGTTATTGATGCAAAAGGTAAAATGTTGCTACCTGGATTGATCGACGCGCACCTCCATTTGCAGGGTTTCAGGTCAGGAGATTTCGTGAAAGAACCTTTACTGACTCCTTTCGGGGTATTTGTGGCCAGAGCCGCACGCGACGCAGAATCTCTACTAAATTCTGGTTTTACAACTGTGGTGGATGCAGGTGGACTCGTTGCTCTTCATCTAAAATATGCTGTTAATGAAGGTACTGTTGCAGGATCAAGGATAGTGGCTGCAGGGCCAGCTTTATCACAAACCTTTGGCCATGGTGATGAGCACTATTTCCCAGTTGAATGGGTCGACTATAGGACTACACGCAAATTTACTCCCTTTGTATCTCTTATATGCGATGGAGAAGACGAGTGTAGGAAAGCCGCTAGATATGCCCTACGAGAAGGCGCTGACTTTATAAAAATAATGAGTACTGGCGGGGTTCTTTCAGAAAAGGATAGACCAGAATACCTCCAGTTCACTATAAAAGAGATACGCGCAATAGTGGAGGAGGCAAGTCATGCAATGAGAATCGTTCATTCGCATGCTCAGGGAGCAAAAGGTATAAAGAATGCAATTGAAGCTGGCGTTAAGGTCATCGCACATGCAATATATATGGATGAGGAAGGCTTTGAAATGGCTAAGGAAAAGGATGTTGTTATAGTCCCTACCTTAGCAATCGTAGAGAAAATACTTGAGGTCGGCAAGGAAGTTGGAGTGCCTGAATGGGGTCTAAAGAAGTCTGAAGAGGTTCATAAGGTACATATAGAAACCATTAGAAAGGCATTTAAGGCAGGTGTTAAAATCGCTGCAGGGACAGATTATATAGGAGGTTGGTTGCCTCAGGGTGAAAACGCGGTTGAATTAAAGATTTACGTGGAAAAAGTAGGGATGTCTCCCCGCGATGCATTGATTACAGCTACGAAGAACGCTGCCCAGGCAGCCGATTTAGCCGATAAGACAGGGACAATTGAAAAAGGTAAGCTTGCGGATCTAATTATCGTGGATGGCAACCCACTGGAAAACATCGATATCCTTTTAGATAAGGAAAATATTCTTCTTGTGATGAGAGACGGCAAGATATTTAAGAATAAACTAGAGTGACTTACCTACCCTTCATCCATTTTTTTATCTGCAACTCACCAATATTTTAGAGTAGTGAGTGATATGGTAGAAGTAATTGCGACTGAATTCAGAGATCTAAGGGATTTATTAAACGCCTCAAAGACGGTATCAGGAACTGTAGTAGGCTATCGCTATGGTGAGGTCAGGATCTATGGAGGTATTGCATATATACCCATAAGTATAGGCCGAGGAGTATGGTATATTTTGTTTACAAAAAATATCCAGCCAATTGACGATGATACAGAGGCTATTGAGTTTACCTTTAATAATGAAATTAGAAAGATCTCGGCGGAAAGAATTGGCGAAGATCCCAAATCAATTTACTTCTTAGTTATTCGTCCTCTACAGGATGACATAGTGAAGCCTTTAATGGAAAGGATAAAATAGTCAATAGTCTCTGTATTTTTTATAAGTATAGTAGAAACCTCTATTTACTAACATTTTTAACATATTTAATTAATCATTATCTAAAACGTGTATATAGGATTAAAAAAGCAAGAGGTGATGAATCATGAAGCCTAGTAAACCCGTGATATTGTTATTTTCAGTGACAATTGTAGCCATAATTGGAATATTAGCAAATCTAACGCTCAGACAGATAATATCTCTATTAATATTTTCGTCTATAATTGCTGGCACATTATCATACTGGAGGTATAGACTATCCTTCGGGCTGATAGGTGTCTCCATATTACTATTTTTTGGGTTATTAGATATACCTACACTAATAAAGTTTGCCCATTTTGACATAATATTGTTTCTAATAGGTATGATGACAATAGTGGGTTTTCTGGAGGAGGCGCATTTCTTTGAATATCTAGTGTATAGAATAATCAGTTTAGTAGGTAAAAACGCAGGGCTACTATATGCAACACTACTCGGAATGGCCGCAATATTTAGTGCGTTGGTTGATGAAGTGACTGCTATTCTCTTTATGATCGCGTTGACGTGGGAGATCGCTAGAGTATATAATACAAATCCCTTAAACTTGATCTTGGGAGTAACTTTTACAACGATTATCGGTGGTAGCGCTACGGTGGTTGGTGATCCAGTAGCGATAATAGTTGCGTTCGAAGGAGGGCTATCGATGGCTGATTTCCTATATTGGGCAACTCCAATAACAATTGTAGCTACATTATACATAATAGGTGTCACAAGCCTTGTGTTTAAAGATGATATAAAAGACTTGCAGAAAAACATGACTGTTTTGTCGGTGGAAGAAGCTCTAGAACACTTCGTAAAATTCGAGGATGTGAGTCTTAAAGCGTCTTGGGTGATATTCGTAGGTACGATTGGAAGTATCGTCCTTCATAAGCAAATAGCAGATATGCTGAGTTACTCTCTTGCCATGGATATATCTTCTGATACAATGCTTGTTGCTATATCGCTCTTCTTCTCTGGAATAGTATTGTTGCTAGAGCGAGAGCGTGCACACGACTTAATAATACATAAAGTAGATTGGTGGACGCTTGTTTTCTTTATAGCATTTTTCTCATCAGTGGGGACTCTAAAACTCGTAGGTATTACAGACCTAATTGCAGAGGCAATTATAAATATTGCTAGTGGTGAGGCCAGTAAGATCTTCCTTCTTGTATCAATAATTGTTGGTATACTTAGTCCTCTTATGGACAACGTGCTTACTGTAGCGGCGTTTTCACCAGTAGTTCATAGTATTGCAGCAAAAGGCATAAATGTCTTTCCAATGTGGTGGGGACTATTGTTTGGAGGAGTATTTATGGCGCTAATTACTCCAGTAGGTGCTACCGCATCTATTGTTGTATTAGGATTACTGGAGCGTAGGAAAATCGGCTCAATTCCAATGAAGGACTGGGTTAAAGTAGGCCTATTAACCGCGCTACCTAGCTTTATTTTCGCTCTTGCAGTTCTCTATATACGCTTTTATATTCTTTAATAAAACTATCTTTTAGAAAATATCTAGAGCGTGTTATAGAGAAGGTATAATATATTAGAAGTGATCTAGGGGGTGTATACCTGATTTATGAGTGATAGAAGTCGAGAGGCGCTAGATAAAAAGTTTGTAGGGATGCTAATTTACTCTATCTATAAGGCTATTTATAAGAAGCTAGGCGATGAAGCATGGGATATAGTGTGGGAAAGCGGTCGTATCTTCTATGGTGTATTAAAGGAGGAGCTTCAATTAAAGGATGAAGACCCCCCTCAAGTAATAATCAGTAAGATAAGTGATTTTTTCAAAAAAATGGGGTATCTAAAGGATGTGGATGTCGTGAAGATGGATGAGGACGTCATTGAATTTACAATATATAGTCCAATAACATGGAATGGAAACGTCATGTTAAGATGGGAAGGAATGGTTCCAGGCCAAGTATTAATACCCGTGTTAGTGGCAGCCTTGGAAGCCAAGGGATACAAAGTTACAAGACTGAAGGAGAGAGAATACGGGGACAAGCTACTAGTGGAGCGATGGAAAATCGTCAAACCTAAAAAATGATACTTATATTCTAGTAGACTCCATCCATTTTACACTTTCTCTTATTACTCGTGTCAAAGACGTCCATCCTACATACCCCACATCTCCTAACTTTTTTAATGAATAAACCATTTTTTCATGTAACCGCATTGATATCGGGAGCATAACGTTCATGTATCTGATTTTGTTAATCTTTTTAAGGAGTTCCCCAACCGGTATCCTAATTTTCTCTCCTGCACCTACTAATTTAATCATCAGTCGATGTAGTTCTCCTATATCAAGGGTATATGGAACTACGTGGAACCAATCTTTATCCATGTCTTTATCCAGCAAGAATTTTCCAATGCGAGGAATGTCTACTGCTGGAGTAACTGGGACTCTAATGCCTTTTCCTATTAATATGCCTTTTTTGGCAAGTTTATAAAGTATCTTCCACTCGGGGTGATAAGAATACCTACCTACTAGTAACCCTGGTCTCAGGATAACAATCTTACATCCCTTAGTCTCAATGGACAAGATAAGTCTTTCTCCTAGAGCTTTAGTTTCTTCATAGGGTGTTTTTGGAATACAGTTTCTTAGATGTACTTCCTCCTCTTCAATTAGGATCTCTCCTCCTCTCCTCCTAATCTTATAACAGCCAAACTGAAATGCGTGACTTACATAGATTATAAGTGTCCCTTCTCCTTTCTCAGTCACTTCTTTACTCCAAGTATATGGCAGGATTACATGGGAGTAAATCAAATCCCTTCTCCTACCATGAAGTTTACCAATAACGTTGTAAAGTATCTGAGGCACTCCCCATTGCCTAAGTATATCTGTGATCAACTCTGGATATACGGTATCCCTTATAAGGAATTCAACTCCAATTTCCCTAAGGGATTCATATAAAAACCATCTTTTATACACGCTTTTTTTCCTACATACGATTAATACATTATCCCCTCTTTCTCTGTGAAATTCGGAGATATTTGCACCTAAAAACCCAAGCCCACCTAGAATTAGTATATAATCTCTACCCATTTCTTATCATCTTCTAAACTAATGTCCCAAAATATTATTTATTGAGAAAGGAACTTGTTAAGTAGTATCACCGAATAAGTATGGGGAACCTAAGAACTTCTTTAACAATGTATAATACTGTGTTTTTCAAATAATTCTTTTTATGTTGAAGATCGACTTAAGCGGTAAAAAAGCGGTAGTAACAGCGTCTAGTAAGGGTATTGGTAAGGGAATAGCAACGGCCCTATCAATTTCGGGCGCTGAGGTTCTAATCGTATCTAGGAATATTGATCAACTTAAAAAAACTGCTGAGGAGATCATGTCTATATCTGAAAACAAGGTTTTCTACATTAATGCAGACCTCACATCTAAGGAGGATCTCATTCGTTTGGCTGAAGAGGCAAAGAAAATACTAGGGAATATCGATATATTTGTATTCAACACAGGTGGACCAAGACCAGGGCGTTTCATTGAATTGGAAATGGATGATTGGGAACGTGCTGTTCAATTATTGATATATCCTGCCGTCTTCCTCACCAAGGCTTTTGTAGAGGATATGAAGAATCGGGGCTGGGGCAGAATAATCTACTCTACTAGCGTAGCTATTAAAGAGCCTATTGAAGGACTGGTTCTTTCGAACACGATCAGGATTTCTATGGCTGGTTTGGTGAGAAGCTTGGCTAGGGAGTATGCTCCACATGGAGTCACAGTAAACGGGATAATGCCTGGATACATCGAGACCGAGCGTATAAAGGAGCTGGCACTAGAGATAGCGAAGAAGGACGGTCTTGATGTAAATGAAGTTATAAAGAATATGTCAAAAGATATACCCATGGGCAGGATGGGGCGTCCTGAAGAGCTTGGGTATCTAGCGGCTTTTCTAGCATCTGATTATGCTGCGTATATCAATGGAGCCATGATCCCGATAGACGGAGGCCTACTAAGATCCTCGCTTTAAACTTAACTCACAAAATTAACACCCTTATACCTACACTGCCCATCTATTTTTCTGGTGTGGTGGATGAAATATGTTGAAAAGGCATCACAAGTTTTTCTAGAAACAGGAACTAAATTCCCCCGTAGCATAATCTGGGCGATGGGGATTATTAAATTTGCTGCCGCGAAAGTGAATAATAACTTAGGCCTCTTAGATGATGATACAGCAAGCGTAATAATGGAGATCTCTATGGATATAGCTAAGGGAAAATATGATGATTTGATGGTTGTAGACGTGTTTCAAACTGGTTCGGGTACAGGTTTAAACATGAATATAAACGAAGTTATCTCCAAAATAGCAAGGGAAGAGTATAAAATAGAAATACATCCTAATGACCATGTTAACATGGGCCAGTCATCCAATGATGTAGTACCGACAGCTATTAGGGTGGCTGTCCTATATGAAACTCAAAAAAAGCTGGTTCCCGCGATCGAGTCCTTCATTGGAAAATTGAAAGAAGTCTGCTATTCCTTTAAAGGAATTGTGAAACCAGGGAGAACACATTTGAGGGATGCCTTACCTGTATCAATTGATATGGAGTTCCAAGCGTATCTTAACTCCTTTAGTAACACATTAAACCTAATACCCCAAATTCTCAAAAATATATCCGAAGTGCCTATAGGCGGAACCGCTGTTGGTACTGGTTTTAATACTCACCCTGATTTCCCTAGAAAAATCCTTATAGAACTAAATAAAATCACTGGACTAAACCTAGCACATGGGGTGGAGCTATCAAGAGGAATGAGACTAATAACTGATCTCACTACCTTAAGTGGTATATTAAGGACTATCTCACTAGATCTTCTTAGGATTTCCCAGGATATCCGCCTGATGTATTCTGGCCCATTAACCGGATTTGGGGAGATAGATATACAACAGGAGCTGCCAGGAAGCAGTATGATGCCGGGGAAAAAGAACCCCGTAACTGTGGAAGCTGTGATGCAGGCAGCTTGTCAAGTAATAGGGCTAGATTATTCTAATACACTTGCATCTACTCTAGGTGAGCTGGAACTAGCCATGTCATTTCCACTAATAGGATATAATTTAATTCTACAGATTCTCCTCGTTGCCGAGGCTTTAAATAAATTTTCACAAAAAGTATTAAGCAACATCATTGTTAAGAAGGAACATTGTAGGCGTCTTGCTCTAAAAAGCCCTGCACTAATAACTGTTGTAGCACCTATAATAGGATATGATAATGCCACAAAAGTGGCTGAAAGAATGTCAAAAGGTTTAACATTGGAAGATGCGCTTAAGGAAATAGGTTTATCAGATGATAAAATCAAAGAACTTCTTGATAAAATTATGAAGACAACTCCCGGTTTTCATCTGTAATCAAAAAATCTTGTATTTTTTATTAATTTATTAAAAAATTTATAGTTTATTGATGGAGGTGTTGATATATGGAGAAGAGCTTCCCATCTTTTATCACATCTCTAATAGGGGGTATTTTTATGCTCTTAAGTGGAATTAGTGTTCTTACTGGAATCTTATATGTTTATAGCTCGGCGCAAGACCACTTTATATCGATGGTGCCTAGTGAAACCATGATGAGCGGCATGATGGGTTACTGGTTCTATGGACTACCACTAATAGGTGCAATGGTTAGCTTAGCATCCGGAACAATCGTTATAATTGGCGCGTTAAAACTGTACAAATCTCCTGAGGAGGCAAGTACGTGGGGAACACTGATCATAATATTCTCAGTGATATCCCTGTTGGGAACCGGTGGGTTCATAGTAGGTTTCATCCTGGGGCTGGTGGGTGGAATCCTAGCCCTAACCATGAAACCAAGTTAAGAACTTAGGAACAACGTCATAATTATTAGAATAAAAAGATAACTTCATCCATCAAAATAATTTTTTTCGGTGTAAAATATGGTTCTTCCATTTAACTCACTAGAGTCCTATAAGGTTCCAATAAAACCTGAGCATGAATTACTTCGGAAAATAATAAGGAGATATGCAGAAGAGTCGTTATCCCCAATATGGAAAGATGTTGAACTCGGTGATGAGATCCCTAAAGATATTCTTTCTGAACTAGCTGAACAAGGATTTTTCGCCATCGGCATCCCAGAAGAATACGGTGGTCAAGGCGGAGACCAGATCTCAAAGATGATTGTTATCGAAGAACTAAGTCGAGTGATACCTTCACTAGGAGTTATTTTAGATACAACGGACTTCCCCGTCCTTGCACTATTACTATGGGGTACAGAAGAGCAGAAAAACAAGTTTCTCCCCGCTATAGCAAATGGAGCTGCTGCAGCTGGTGCATACACTGAGCCGCAAGCTGGTAGCTGGATAGCAGGTATAACAACAACAGCCGAGAAACAGGGAGATCACTACGTGATAAATGGTAGAAAAATCTTTATAAGTACGGTTGATTATGCTAAATACATCGTTGTCCTAGCCCGTACCTCTTCTCCCTCCCCTGAATCGCCACATAAAGGAATGTCACTCTTCATAGTTGAAAAGAATTCTCCAGGTCTAATCATCGGAGATAAGATAAATACGATGTCGATGAAAGGTGACCGTCCATATGAACTGATATTTGATAACATGAAGGTCCCCAAGGACCATTTAATTGGGAGAGAGGGGATGGGATACTACTATACAATGGTCCTGTTAAATTTCACAAGGATAAACATCGCAGCACAAGCAGTAGGCATAGCTCAAGGAGCATTTGAGAAAGCCATGGACTATTCTACAAAGAGAGACGCATTTGGAAAGAAGATATATCAGTTTGAATCGATCTCATTTAAAATATCCGATATGTTTACTAAGATTCAGGGAGCGCGTCTATTAACATATTGGGCTGCAAGCCTAAGTGAACAACAGTTCAAGTCGCCTAATAAGGCATTACCAGAAGTTGCACTAGCTGGTAGCGTAGCTAAGATATTTGCGACAGAGGCCGCAGAGTATTGTGCGAGACAAGCGGTTCAGATACACGGAGGATATGGAGTAGATTTCGAGACAGGGGTAGAAAGATACCTAAGAGACTCTATTGTAACAACGATATATGAAGGAACAAACGAGATCCAGCGATATATCATAGCCCGCTTCTTACCTCAATTAATATACAATACTAAACTTCCAATAGGCTGACTCCTCTATCATATATTTTGTAAGTTAAATCACCACCCATTATATGTAAGGAAATCACATTCTATTATTTTATATATTTCAATATTTCCCTTAATTAGGGAAATATTTCATTCTGAAATACTTTACGAAAGTATATATCTCCCTCATATACCTATGATGCATATAGTGATTAGAAAGGAGAATTTTATGGAAAATTTTTTGATTATCGGTGCAGGTGTTGTTGGAAAAGCCACAGGGCTTTCCCTCATAGAAAATAGACATAAAACTGTCTTTTTAGATATAGATACGAAGAAAGTGAATGATTTAAAAAAGGATAATCTAAATGCAGTATCTTCCTATAGTGAATTAGGAAGTTACTTAGCCGATATCATAATGGTCTGTGTTCCAACCCCAATGGATGTTGGTGGCATGGTTCAACTGGATTATTTGAAAGAGTCCCTCACTTCTTTAGGGAAGCAGATAAATGTATTTACGAGTAAGAACCCACTTATAGTGATTAGAAGTACAGTTCCCCCGACTACTACGACGAATATCCTCATTCCTCTACTGGAGAGTATCTCAGGATTAACAGCTGGTGATGATTTCAAAGTCTGCTATCAACCTGAGTTCTTAAGAGCTTCTTCGAGCATAGAGGACTCTAAAAATCCCTGGGGTATTGTAATAGGAGAGTATGACAAGGCTTCAGGGGATATTCTGGAGAAAATTTATAATGATATACCCGCAACTAAGTACAGAGTTAGTATTGAGACTGCTGAGATGATTAAATACATATCTAACTTTTTCAATGCGCTAAAGATCTCGTTCTCTAATGAGATATGGCTCCTAGGGAAAAAACTTGGTTTAGACGCCAACAAAGCTCTTGAAATAGCCTCAAATATAGCAGAGGGATACTGGAATAATGGCTATGGAACCGTGGGTGGACGGCCTTATGGAGGTAGCTGTCTGCCTAAAGATACAGCTGCATTGTCATACTTCACTAGGTCAATAGGTGTTCAAATGCCTTTGTTAGACGCAACAATTGATATTAATTCGGAGATGATACGTCTTGCTACTCTAGACGAGGCTTTACCAGCCATTGATCCAGGACCTAGATGGAAGCCGTCACCAATGATTGCCACCAAGATCTTCACACATGGTGATGTAGCTTGATAGCCACTCTACTAGAGTTCTTCAGATTCCTATTTGGTGGACAGCTGACGCTGTTCCTAATAATTGTAGGATATTTTTGGGGGGTTTGGTCCTTGAAGCTTGTTCTAAGTAGATCATATAAACCCGTTAAAAACGGATACTCATCTCCCGTAACCGTATTAGTTCCCACGTATAACGAGGATACTGATATTTTACATAAGTCTCTAAATAAGATAAAAAGTTATCCAGATAATGTCGTATCAGAGATTATAGTTATAACTGATACACGTGAACCTGATCTAGTTTCAGATATCCTTTCTAATTTTGCCGAAGACGCTAGATTTAAGGTGCTCTCTTCAGACCCTGGTAAAAGACCTGCATTAGCATTAGGCATAGCGTCGTCTAAGGAAGATATCATTGTCGTGATAGAGTCTGATACGTTTGTAAATAATCAGACGATCCCCGAATTAATAAAGCCTTTTGAAGACCCCGACGTAGGTGGTGTAGTGGCAGATCAGAGAATATACAAACCATATACAAATATCGCAAGTTTCTTTAATATGGTAAGTGAAAGAATAAAGTACCTTATTACAGTGCCTATGTTAAGTATATTCAATCAAGTGACTGTTCTAGGCGGTCGCTGCGTAGCTTACCGTAAAAAAGCGGTTCTTCCCCTCTTATCCGACATGTTAGATGAGAAGTTCATCAGAACCCAATGTATATCTGGGGATGATGGACGTTTCACATCTTTACTCTTGGAGAATGGTTGGAAGACTAAATATCAATCAACTTCTTATGTAGAGACAGTATCTCCATCTACAATAAGAGGTCTCCTTAAACAACGGTTAAGATGGTTTAGGAATAGTGCTAGGAGAACATCGAGGGCGCTTACTTGGGATGGTTTGTGGGTATGGAAAAAAGGAGCAGCTCTATTACAGATGTTATCTACATGGGTAAATACGGTTATGATGCTACTTATGCTATATGTATTCGTAAATAGCATCCTATCCTTGAACTGGTTCTGGTTTGGAACGACTTGGTTCGATATAATATTGAGGATAGGGATCCTGTCTCTGGGGTTAGTGTTGACAAGGTTTGTAAAGATACTCTTCCCAATACGTGGAGGAAAGAAAAGGAAGTGGCTATGGCTAATATTGCTACCATGGTTTCTCTTCACGATGTTCTGGGTTAAAATATATTCTCTAGTAACCATGAACAAACAGGGATGGCTATCAAGAAAACACAATGGTCCCGGTGGTTTTTACACCATAGAAATAGAAAACTAGATTCAGTCCACCCGTATATATTTTTAGATTATCTTCTTCATAGTATTTTTTAGAATGAGTTTTTTAATGACAGACTTCGCGATAATAGGGATTGCAGTTTTCCTCGGTATAATTGGAGGTAGATTTTTCGATAAAATCGGTATTCCTGAGGTAGTAGGTATCGTATTAATTGGTGTGATCCTAGGAGAGTCGTTTTTAGGAATATTAAGCATTGAAAGACTTGATCACTATAAACCACTCGTTGACCTTGCCTTAGCATTCTTTGGTTTTTTTATCGGGGCTGAACTAAAATTTGAGGAGTTGAGAAAGTTAGGCCTAATAATATTATCTATACTAAGCTTTGAAGTCATATTTACATTTTCAATTGTCGCTACTGGAGTCTACCTATTTACCGGCGAGCCACTTCTCGCTATCCTATTTGGGACTCTCGCTATCTCAACCGCGCCAGCTGCCACTGCAGATGTTATATGGGAATATGGAGCGGCTGGGGAACTGACTACAACAATATTAGCTCTGGTTGGGTTCGACGACATTGCAACAGTCTTTGTATATTCCATTACAAGTACCTATGTAATTGCGTCCCTCGAGCATATTCAACTCTCCATTCTCGATGCATTGGGGTACTTTATGAATAACATAGGGTTGGCGATTGTGATAGGTACTTTATTTGGTGCAATAATGACTTTATTCATCCGTATTCTACATAAGAAAAAAGATGTTTTTGTAATGGCTATAGGAATAGTCATTCTTACAAGTGGAATTGCTGAGATTTTCGAGGCTTCTGAGATTATATCTACGATGATAGTTGGCATATTATTTGCAAACTTCTACAAGGGATCCGACTCGGCTATAGATACGATTAGGGAGCTGAGTGCTCCCATATTCACAGTCTTCTTCGTCCTGATAGGTGCGAGGATGAATATTTCTCTTCTTCCTGTATTGGGCTTAACAGGAGTGATATACCTTGGGTTAAGTATGCTTGGCAAGACCAGCGGCTCTACATTTGGTGCGTGGCTTGCTAAGGCAGGTGATAATATTAAGAAAAACATAGGTATTTCTCTATATTCCCAAGCAGGGATAGCCCTTGGACTGGCAACCCATCTATATTTCTCACTGAAAGAATTAGGTCCGATAGGTATAGAATATGGAACTAGAATAGTAAACACACTAATTTCCGCTACACTTATACTTTTGATAATAGGTCCTATAATGGTGAAATTGGCGCTCCGCAGGGCAGGTGAGATAGGTCGTATTAGACGTGAAGAGCTAGTATTTGAGAAATAATAATCTGCAGAATCATACAGGTTTATTTATTAAATAATTCCTCACTTTAAGGTCTAAAGATACTAATAATAACGTAAAATAATTTTTTATTATAAGTTGCCATATAGCGAAACATAAGTTTTAGATAACTACACAGGTTACGGAGGGAGATAATATAATGACAAATAAATTCATACTTGCATTTGACATAGGTACTACTACTATTAAAGCAGGTCTGGTCAATACCTCTGACTTTCTTGTATCCTCAAAATCATCAATCCCCTCTAGGATAGAATATCCTCATCATGGATGGGCTGAGCAAGACCCAAATATCCTATGGAATCAGGTTGTGGAGCTGACTCATAGACTTTTTTCAGAATCAGATGACGCGTCACCAGAAGAAATATTGGGGATAATCTTCACTGCTCACATGGCAGGTGTTCTACCCATTGATAGTTCTGGTTATCCCCTTCGAAACATAATAATATGGCTTGATGAACGTGCTGCAGGCCTTCCCGAGGATATATGGGCTGGCTTTCCCAAAATAGAGGGATACAACCTATTTAGACTACTTAAGTTCCTGAGATATACTGGTGGAGCACCTAGTAAAACAGGCAAAGACCCGCTTTCAAAAATAATCTGGATCCGAAAGCATGAGCCCGATATCTACAGTAAAACTAGTAAATTTCTGGATGTAAAGGGTTTTCTAATATTTAGGTGCACCGGATCTATTGTGACTAGTCAAGACGAGGCTCATTTGACATGGCTTGTAGATGCACGTAAAAACCGTGCAATTTGGGAATCTTCGTTACTTAAAGATTATAAGCTATCAATAGATATGTTTCCCGAGATCAGAGACTCTATTGAAGTCGCGGGAAAACTATCACCTGAAGCATCTAGTGAACTAGGATTAAAAACTGGTATACCTGTCCTTGTCGGATCAGGTGATGTCGCATCTGCTGCCATTGGATCTGGAGCTATTAATGATTCGGAACCTCATATATACATAGGAACAAGTGATTGGATAGCTGCACATATCAGCAGGCGGAAAACAGACCTCTCTCATTATATTGGCAGCCTATTAAGTGCTATACCACGAAAGTATCTCTTGATTGCGGAGCAGGAGGTGGCGGCTGGCGCTGTTGAATGGATGATGAGTCTCCTCGGTTTTAGTGAGAGAGATTATTCTTCTGTGGAAGAAGCTGTAAATAAATCCCCCATAGGGGCTAATAACCTCCTATTCTTTCCATGGCTTTATGGTGAAAGATCTCCAGTTGATGACCCCTCACTTAGAGGCGGCTTGATAAACTTTTCCTTTACACATAGTAAAGGAGATGTCCTGAGAGCCGTTATGGAGGGGGTCGCGTATAACATTAAATGGGCCTACACACATTTCTCTAAGATAACGGGCTCCAATAATCAGTTAAATATAGTGGGTGGCGGTGCATTATTCGATGTCTGGTGTCAAATAATAGCAGATGTCCTTAACATTAAGATTAGGCGGATGAGAGATCCTGGAGATGCATGTCTAAGAGGGGCCGCAACGATAGCTGCCGTAGGCCTAGATATCTATAATGACTTCGCTGAGGCCGTTGCCCATTATCAGGTGGACAAAATATTTGTACCAAATGAGTCCGCTGCCAGAACCTACGACAAGTTATTCAGGATATTCAAGGAATTCTACAGTAAAAATAGAAAGATATTCGGTATGTTAAACCCACATTGATTTTTAGTCTTTGGTAAACAACTCATTCACTACATGCTTAAACAGATACTCCACCATGTTTGGCGGCATTTCATGCATCAGCATATTAATTAAAGCCATATCGCCGCTGATACCCCTCGAAATTCCAAGCATATCCATTATAGAAGACACATCTATTTCCTCTAGCCCAGTTGACCCTCCACCTAACATCTCTGCTATCTGCCTCGCGGGGGGCTCGGGCATCTCCCGTACCTTCTCTGTAGCATCTTTAAGCTCTTCTAGAAACTCATCTATAACTTTGTGGTGTATGGGACTTAATGTTAAATGGATGCTAGGTGGAAAACCTAGATGCCTTGAACCGGGTTGAGCCTGAATATACCATCCTTTCTTCTTCATGTAATCTGCCAAGAGAAAGATGTTTATGTCCTTTGATGTAAAAGTAACTATGCTGGACTGCGGTTCCCCCATAATCCTGTACCCTAGTTCAGGTAGTCTCCTTAGTAATTTCTTTTTTACATCTAGTATCTTCTTTGCTAGCTTAAGATATCCTTCTTCGCCTAGATAATTTAGTACAGCCCATGCAGCAGCTAAAGGACCTGCTGATCTAGTGGATAATACAGTTGTATTTACAAGAGGATAGCCAGGCCAACTCGCATTTATATAAAGCTGATACAATCTCAATCTTCTACTTCTATATAGTATAACCGATGCACCCTTGGGTGTATATCCATATTTATGGAGATCTGTAGATATAGAGGTCACTCCATCAACCTCGAAATCGAACTTGGGGATATCCTCACCCAGTTCCTTTAAAAAAGGCAGGAGATATCCGCCGATACATGCATCTACATGAAACCAGACATCCTTCTCCCTTGCTATATCAGCAATCTCCTCGATGTCATCTATCACTCCATAAGGATAGTTGGGAGCAGAGCCGACGATCATACATGTTCGCTCCGAAATCTTTTCCTTAAGTTTCTCGACATCAGCCTTCAAAGTATTTTTATCAATTGGTATCTGAACCACTTTTATACCTAAGTAGTGGGCCGACTTATAAAATGCTGGATGTGCTGTTGCTGGCAGTATTATTTCAGGTTTTTCTCTTCCATTATCAATATGATAATCTCTCGCTGTTTTAACAGCTAAAAATATGCTTTCCGTCCCTCCATAAGTAAAATTACCCACGACTTCCTCATCACCATGCAACCACTTTTTTGTAATAGAAACAATTTCATTCTCCATTCTAAGTATACTTGGATAAACGGTAAAATTGAGCATTGTTTTATCCATATACATCATATATGCTTCTCTAGCTATTTTCTCCAACTCTCTAAGTCCCGTTGCATACACATGGGAAAAGAGCTTGCCTGAATGGGGATCCAAATCCTCTATTGAATAACGTTTTAATAGATCTAAAACTCTTTCTTTAGAAACATCTCCTGAAGACATTCTTCTTCACTATTAAATAAAATAATACTTATTTTAGTTAAAACGATTTAGTTTCAACCTACTTGTATACAAATATTGGATAAGGTAGCTGGCACAGTATCACAATAATTTTTTCATGAAGAAATTCCCCTATAGTATCAGTTTACCCTTAATAGTCAGGGTATTCTCTATATATCCACCTTATAAGATGCTATTCTCTATATGCACTTTTCAAGTGCGGTTATTATGAGTTGAACCGCCTCTTCAAAGTTATCGAAGTCTACCCAAGCCTGTAGGAAATTGACTGGACCTACGTTAGAGTAGATGTCTCTAATATGGATATCTCTATCATCTATATAGACAATTTTACATGGTTTAAACTCTACATTTTTCTCGATCTTGATCCTTTTCAACAGCTTTATAATCATCTTATCTTTTCTATGCGTGTTTTCTATAGTTACGTAGTCAAACATGTTGATTATTTGAAATGCTTGAAGTGCAGCTATAGCATTATCTGGGATATTCCATGATAATGTGGATGTTATACCTCCATTCTCCTTGGCCCATCTCGCTAATCTGAGTATGTCGTGATTCAACCTTACTTCCACCCCGTTTGAGTCTATAATTGTATCTTCAGACACTTTTTTGAAAGGAGGCTTAAGTAGTGAAATATCTTCGTTATCCCATAGAGTTCCATCTAGATCAAGTAGTAATAGCCATTTATTGGTTACTGGCATCGCCTCTCTCCCTGATTCTATAATTCTTTACGAAATTTATATCGTTCATATATTAAGTCCACTTTCTCTCCTGAGATGATGAACTCCACCTCATATTCTCTCCATGAAACGTTTGTTGTGAACATCGCATAGTCGTCTCTAAGTTCCCGGGGGAATAGAGGGATCTCAATTTCTTTTGCACCCTCCCTCATAATAAGATAGAGCAGTGAGTCTCTCTTGACAACCTTAGCACTCATAGTACTCATATAGGTCTCATATTTCCCCTCCAGCTTCTTCATAATTTCATCATTTTTTATAAAATGGATCTTCATTGGGTCTTTATCTAATAATAATGCAAGGATATATGCACCGATATATGACAGTCTGTATCCAGATGCATTTGCCAGTAATGCCACACCAATATTCTTTTCTCTAATATAACCTATGTATCCAGTATGTACAAGTAGTGAGCCAGAGTGGCCGACAAGCTTATATCCAAAGAAATTTGGGGTAATAATTAATCCGTATCCATATGATTCTCCACCGAATAGTTCGTAGGAGAATTTTATGTATGGCGTCTCCATCTTATCAATAAATTCTTTACTGACAACCTTATTCTCTCCATATCTCCCTTTGTGAATATACATCTCGATATACTTTATTAGATCCATGACATTGCTGATTAACCCTCCATCAGAAGTAATACCAAATGGGAACCTTGACTCTACGTGTTTTCCTTCATGGTTTATTATATATGGTTTAGCCCAGTTACCGTCTTCCACCACCTCCTTCTCTGTAAAGAAGCTCCTATTCATTTTAAGCGGGTTCAATATATGCTTTTTAATGTACTCTGGATAAGGGACTCCAGAGACCCTTGAAATTACCTCACCTAGAAGTACATATGCCTCGTTTAAGTAAAAGAAGCGTCTACCAGGATCAGATTCCCTCCATAAATGTGCATTCCTCAAAAAGCTTATCAAATCCCTAACACCTGTTATTGGCAACCATCTATCATCTACTCCTAATAAGCCTCTTATGTATGCTTCTGCATATGCAAGTGCAGGTATCCCTGAGGAATGTGTGAGTAAGTGATGTAGAGTTACATTGTCTTGAAATGCCTTTGGTACCTCCTTAATATATTTATCAACTGGGTCTTCAACGGATAATTTCCCCTTCTCCTCTAGCTGCATAATTGCCAGGGCGGTAAATGACTTCGTTATAGACCCAACTCCATAAAGAGTATGCTCGTCACTTGCCAACGCCTTCGAAATATCCTTAAAGCCATATCCCCTCTTGTATACAATCTCTTCATCCTTAAGTATTCCCAGGCTTATACTTGGTATCTTTGTTTCACTCATCTTCTCGAGTATAAATCGATCTATCTTATGAAAAATCTCCTTCATTATAATCGCCAAAAATATAATTTTCTATACTCAAACTAAATTAGAATGATATATTCATTGATGATAGAGTATTCTCACTGTACTTATAGGCAAGAGGGTTACATTAACTAAAATTATGTTCTACGCCTTTTTTACGTAGTAAAGAAAGATGAAGTCGCGAAGACAGCCTTTTCTCACCAAAAAAGATGTCTCAAGTATGCTTAAATGGAGATATGAGTATGTAAATGCTTTGAAAAGCACTGACACTGCATATCAAAACCTACTATCGATTCTTGACGTGAATGAAAGAGGATATAGTGGAAAGTTAATTAAAGTTGGTATAACGATATTTTTCATACCTATTCTTGGGATCTCAGAAGTTATTGGAGCTATCTTGATAGGAATGGGGCTACTGTTGAAAACCTTTTCAAGAAGAAGATATCCACTGTCAAGAATTGGAAGGGACCTCCGATTCTCTATAGATTATTTAAAATCCTATCGTGATTCGACAACACTATTCGAATAGCTTAATGTAAATTTATCTCTGTGTAATCACCTTTTGAGTAAAATTAATATCATGTTATATCCTTGACTATATATTATAATGAGTAGTAGCCCGTACTCCCGACTAGCAGTTTTATCTCTCACTCATATAGTAAACGATGCTAATCTTGTTATTCTATCTACAGTGATACCGCTTATAGTAAAGGAATTTAGTTTGTCTTATACAGAAGCGGGTCTAGCTGTTAACATTAGTTTCCTCTCCATGATCTTTCTCCAAATTTTATTTGGGCATCTCTCAGGAAAAACAAATCTGGGTTATATGTTGGCATTAGGATTATTTATCATCGGGTTATGTGGTTTTCTAACTGCGTTAGCCAACAGTTTCTATATGCTTCTAGTAGCTCAGCTTCTCATGGGTGTAGGGGCAAGCTTCTATCACCCTATTGCATATGGACTAACTAGATATTTATACGAGGAAGGTGCCCGCGGTAAGGCATTTGGTTTAGTAACATCGTCAGGAGACCTTGGAGTTCTAATAGTCTTCATAGCCAGTGGAGTTGCTTCAGTCTTCTATGGATGGAGGTTTCCAGTTATCATGTTTTCACTTCTAGCTATTGTCGTAGGCATATTATCGTTAAGATATTTCGATTTAAAGGGATGGGGTCAGGAGAAAACGGTAAAAACAATTAAGGATCCTTCTATCATCAAAGTATTAATTCTTATTCTAATCGCGTATATTTTAGTAGTCTCGGTGAACCGAATTTCATATAGTTATATCCCTCTTATTCTAGCGGAGTATGTCTCTAACCAAGCTGTTATAAATCTAAACATAGCAACTCTCACACTATTTGGAATAATTAGTGGCCTTATATCTGGAGCCGTGATCGATAGATATAATGTATCGCTATATACGGTGATGATCACGATTTTTATGGTTATTTCTCCACTAATCTTGATACAGTATACGACTAATCCATTTTTAGTATTTTCTACACTAGCCCTTCTAGGCTTTGTTATATATGCACATAAGCCAATTATCTACAGCTATATCCTAGGAGGAAGCATCTCCGGTAATTTTGGGACTATATATGGACTAACTGTTTCACTTGGAATGGTTGGCGGACTAATAGCGTCAATAGCTACTGGTATCTTTGCTGATTTCTATGGAATACATTTTACAATGATCATCTCATCAGGAATATCCCTAGTAGTCCTAGTAATATATCTATACTGGCTTAACACTGGATAAATGTCTATGGTTAATATTAACTAGTTACACACATAAACATGATTATTTATTAATCGGTTCTCATAACTTTACTCAGTCTCTTTCTCTCTTCATCTCTCAATTCTCTTCTAAGTATTTTCCCAACAGTACTTTTTGGAAGCATATCTCTTATCTCAATCATATGTGGTACCTTATATGGCGCTAATTTGCTTCTACACCATTTAATTAAATCGTGTGCAGTAATCCCCCTGGCATCTTCGTGTAACACTACATATGCCTTAATCCTCTCTCCCACAACTGGATCTGGTACACCTATAACCGCTGCTTCTTTCACTGCAGGATGGTCATATAACACGGTCTCTATTTCTGCAGCTGCAACTAAATATCCCTTATATTTTATGATGTCCTTAGCTCTATCCACAAAGTGAATATATCCTTCTTCATCTAGCCAGACTATATCCCCGGTTCTAAACCACCGTCTTCCAAATGCCTCGAAAAACGCTTCTCTATTAACTTCTGGTTTCTTCCAGTAGCCGGGCGTAACTTGAGGTGCACTAACAACCAACTCACCAGATTCACCGATGTCAAGGAATTCTCTAGTCCCTACTTTAACTATACCTATCTCCGTGTTTGGAAGCGGGACTCCTATTGCATCAACTTTATATTTGTTTAATGGATTGATCGCTACAACTGCAGAACTTTCTGTCAGTCCATATCCTTGGATTATATCCCTCCCGATTCTGGTTTTCCACCTTTTTTCTAGGTCTAAAGGAAGTAGGTCGGCGCCGGAGAACCAGTATTCTACGGATGATAAATCATATAGATCTAGTCTGTCATGATTAAGAATAATGTTATATAACGTAGGTATGCCATAAAAGATAGTTATCCTAAATCTCTCAATTGCCTTAAGTAAGGCATCTACATTAAGTCTTGGAAAAACAACTAGAGTATCTCCCCTAGATAATCCACAGCCCATAATTACTACCTGCCCGTAAATATGGTAGAATGGGAGTAAGGCGGCTATTACATGTGGCCTGTCTTTAAAAAATGAGTTCACAACTTCAAGGAATTCATTTCTACACGCAACCAGATTCCTATGTGTTAGTATAACGCCTTTAGGATTACCAGTTGTTCCACCGGTGTATGGGAGACTTGCGATATCCTTGTCTGGATCTATCTTTACTTCATTGATCTCGGTCTTTCCCTTCCTTAATAGATCTTTAAAATGATATACTCCTGATTCTCTCTTTACTCTCCCTTTAGGTATTCTCCCTATGACTCTCCCTAATATGTTCTTAATAGGAGATATCAAATCTGCGATATTAGTTACAATGATGTTTTTAACCCTCGTACCCTCTAATACGTCTGCTAGATTACCGAAGTTTATATCATGGCATATAATTGTATTTGCACCTGAGTCCCTAAGTATATACTCTACTTCAAGGGGAGTATAGGTTGGGTTCATTGGGACAACAGTAGCACCTAATTTCAGTATAGCGAAGTATGAAATTATAAACTGTGGAGAATTAAGTATATATAAAGCTACTTTATCCCCCTTTTTTATACCGAGTTTACTTAGGGAATAGGCAAATTTATTTATGCTGATGCCAAGCTTCTTATAGGTAAACTTGTCTCCCAGAAAGATCACTGCAGTTCTGTCACCATGTGTATTTATGGTTTCGTTTAACGCCTTGTAATATGGTTCGTTTGGTATCTCAAACGTCGCTCTAACTCCTTCTGGATAAGATTTTATCCATGGTTTTTCCTTTACATATCTGGGGAGCATTTTTATCAAATATAATTAATAATGTTTAAATCCTTAAAAAGAATGTTAAAAAAATAAATAGGAAAAGCGTTACATATTTCTCTAAGGAATTACATTTGTGCATTTCTTGGGGGATAACATAATGATGAGGGGTGTTTCTAAACTAACTGTGATTGGGCTCCTAATCGTCGTTCTTGTCATCGGCATAGCAGGGTACTACTATTTCACCACTCAGACAGAAGAGGTTAAGGAGATCAGAATTGGGATCGCAGGTCCTCTCGAGCATATACATGGAATCGGTCATAAACGTGGAGCTGAAATGGCAGTTGAGGAAATTAATAATGCTGGTGGTATCATGATAAACGGCACAAAATACATTTTGAAGCTATATTTTGAAGATACGCGGGAAGCCGACCCAACGATACCTGTTGAGGAAGGTGTAGCGGCAATATCTAGGCTAGCAACTGTCCATAAGGTTCATGTGATAATCGGGGGCTTCAGAAGCGATGTGGTCATAGCTATGCAGGAGGAGGCTATGAAGTATAAGATACCCTTCATTGTAGCAGGCGCGTCTGCAGACACTATAACCAAACGGGTTATTGAGGACTATGAAAAGTATAAGTATACTTTCAGAATAACGCCCACAAACTCCACGTCTCTTGCATTAAGTTACATAGAGATATATAAGTATCTGAGGATGGAATATGGTTTTTCAAAGGTATATATAATCGCTGAGGATGCGTTATGGACACGTATAATGGTTGAGAAGGTCCTGCAGCCATACTTACCCAAGCTTGGGTATACGATAGTCGGTGGCCCTACTTTCGTGCCATTAGATGCACGGGATATGTCAGCCGAGATGACCGATATAATTGACAGTGGTGCAGAGGTTATAGCAACAATATTCTCTGGAGACGTAGGAATCATATTCACTAAATATTGGAGTGACATGGGCGTTAAAGCGGTTCCTGTAGGGATAAATGTCTATTCACAACAGGAGATATTCTGGAATATGACGGAAGGAAAGTGTAACTATGAGGCTACGTTGACAGATGTGGGAACCTTAGAAGGCCCTATTGGAGATGCTTTCTACAAAGCATATTTAGAGAAATACGGTGAGTCTCCAATATACACTGCTCCCGCGACCTATCAAGCTGTTTATCTAGTTGCACGAGCGATTGAAAAGGCTCAGTCACTAAATTCAGATAGGATAGTGAAGGCTCTGGAAGAAATCGGTTTTAAAGGGATAATGGGTAATGAACTAGCGCCGCTAGGTAACAAATTCCTCATTAAGTTCACTAAGAACCATGACATCATGTGGGGTATAAGTGACCCATCAAAAGGTATGCTCATGGGCCTACAGCAGTGGCAAAACGGTAAGAGGGTAATTGTATGGCCTCCAGCTGCTGCGACAGGAGAATTACAACTACCGTAGTCGTATAAGAGGTTGTATTAAATGCTATCCATACTAATCTATGGAACGACGCTTGGTTTTACACTTGCCCTTATAGCCATCGGCCTATCACTCGTCTTTGGCGTCGGTAGGATAATAAACTTTGCACATGGAGCCTTTTTCGCTATAAGCTCATATTCTCTATATCTCTTTTTTATCTCACTTAAACTTTCCTTGATAATTTCTATTATCCTTGCATTGGTCATAACTGCTCTAATATCGGTATTGATGTATGTATCTTCCTTAACTAGAGTCCGTGGTATGGAGCTTAATGAGATGATAGTTACACTGGCATTTACAATAATCACGATTGAATTACTACGTATGTATTTTGGACCTTCGCCCTTAGGTGTACCTAGTTTCATGAAAGGAGGAATAAACATAGGTGGATATATCGTCGATATGCAAAGGATCTTCATAGTAATAATATCTATAGCAACCCTCGCGATTCTGGGATTTATAGTGAAGAAGACACGAATAGGGATCGCTATGAGGGCCGTTGCACAGGATGAAGATGCTGCTATGCTCATAGGAATAAATAGAGAGCATATGTGCATCCTTGCCTTGGTTATATCAGCGGTACTGGCCGGTATAGCAGGGATATCAATTACCCCTGTCATGACGGCCTCGTTAGAAGGAGCGTGGTATGCCTTGTTAAATGGAATAGCGATAGTCATATTAGGTGGCCTCGGAAGTCTTTTAGGAAGTCTAATAGCTGCGTTTATAATCGGGTATGCAGAGATCATCATAGCAACATATGTCTCCAGTCATTTGAAAAATATTGTTGCCTTAGCGTTTATAATAATCATATTGATCTTGAGACCCTCTGGAATCTTGGGTAAGCACCATGAGCTCGAGGAAAGAGTCTAACCGCCGCAAGATAGTAATACGAAAAGAAAGATTGGACCGAGGAATTAGAGCTAGGTCTAAGGATATGTACGTCTTGATGTCGTATGAAGAAATAGGATATGTGATCCTACCTAGGCTTCTTCCCCCGCTTATATTATTGTTATTTCCGCTTTTTATTAGAGACCAGTATTGGTATATGGTTTTCTTTCTAGCTGGTTATTACGCAATAGCGTCTATGAGCTGGGACTTGTTAGGAGGGTTTACAGGCTTAATAAGTTTTGGCCACGCTTTATTCATAGGGTTTGGCGGATATATTACCGCTATATTAAATGTATGGTACGGTGTTCCAATCTACCTCTCCATACCTCTAGGGACGTTACTAGGGGCAGGAATAGGTACGTTAATATATTTCCCATGTTTAAGGACGAAAGGCGTATACTTCTCACTGGTTTCTCTCGTAGCTCCCTTGGTTCTTGTTGGAAGCATCTTGGCTTTTGCAGAGATAACTGGTGGAGAAGAAGGTATTTATGGTTTGGAAAACCCATTAGCTGAGGTACATTGGTATTACCTTATCACGATTCTTGTACTGCTTACGTTTCTGATTATGAGGAAAATAGCTTATAGTAATTTTGGATTGGTTTTACAGGCTATTAGGGATAACGAGCCTTCGGTAAAAATATCTGGCATAAATCCAACTCAGTATAAGGTGATCGCACTATTTATAAGCGGTTTATTCGCCAGCCTAGTGGGCTCTATACAGGCACATAAACTTTCTTTTGTAGGACCTTCATACTTCTATCTCTCTATATCCGTTGGGATAATCACAATGAGTGTATTAGGCGGGGTAGCGACTATAGTGGGACCAGCATTAGGTGCATATATCCTAACTGCATTGACAGAGTGGCTTCGGTGGCTAGGGAGTCTGAGGATGCTATTGTATGGATTGATTCTACTAGTATTGTTGATATTCAAACCCGAGGGTCTATACAGATATCTAGAGAGAGTGTATCAGACGTTTGAGAGGAGGTATATAGAGGAATGAGTATAATCTTAAAAGTAGTTGAAGTAACAAAGAGGTTTGGAGGAATTACAGCCGTAAAAAATGTATCGTTTGATGTTAAGGAAGGGGAGATAATAGCCATCGTAGGCCCGAATGGGGCGGGGAAAACAACACTATTAAATATAATAAATGGTTTTGTGAAGCCTGATTCAGGCAAGATATACTTTAGGGATAGGGATATCACTGGCCTACCTCCTTATAAGGTGTCTGAATTGGGCATTGCAAGAACTTTTCAGACTCCTAGGCCTATACATAAGCTCCCCACTGTTTATAACATTATTGTCCCCTTAGTTTCTCCAAGGATTAAAAAGACGACTGGATGGTTTGGTGATGAATTGGTTAGGGCGATTGACATTCTGGAAGAAGTGGGGTTCGAGCGTAATTCAGAATATCTATGGAAACCCGCTGGCCAATTACCTCATGGTTATCTAAGGCGGGTCGAGTTAGCAAGGGCATTGGCTTTAAGGCCAGAGATGATTCTGTTTGACGAGCTTTTCTCGGGGCTAAGTAGCCCAGAGGTCAGGAGCATCATTCCGCTATTAATGAAGCTTAAGGAACGTGGATTAACTCTTCTAATGGTTGAGCACAGGGTTAAAGATGTTTCTGAGATAGCCGATAGAGTTGTGGTATTGCATAAGGGGGAGAAGATTGAAGAGGGTCCGCCTGATGTAGTCCTCAAGTCTAAGAAAGTTCTTCAGGTATACTTGGGGGTTAGGGAAAGTGCTTGAGCTAAAGGATCTTACTGTTTATTACGAAAATGCGATTGCAGTAAATAACGTGAATATAAATGTCAAGGAGGGGGAGATTGTAGCTGTATTTGGTCCAAATGGTGCGGGGAAAACTACACTGCTAAATTCTATATCTGGATTATTATATGAGCGGAGTAAGAGAGAGCTACAAAGAGGAGGAGAACGAATTACGATATTAGGGACGATAAAATTTAACGATGTGGACATAACTTATTCTCCGCCCTGGGATCGTATTCGATTAGGCATAGCATTGTCTCCAGAGAGGAGGCGTGTTTTCTCTGAGATGACGGTATATGAGAATCTTCTTTCAGGAGCCTATCTGAGACGGGATAAAGATAAGGTTAAGAAGGATCTAGAGTTCATTCTGGACCTGTTTCCATCTCTTAGGGATCGGCTGAACCAGTTAGCGGGGTTTTTAAGCGGTGGAGAGCAACAGATGTTGGCGATAGGGCGTGCTTTGATGACTAATCCTAAGTTATTGATGCTTGATGAACCTCTACTTGGCCTCGCCCCAATAGTACAGCTGGATCTTCTTGAAAGGATTAGGAAAATAAATGTTGAGAGAGGCACCTCTATTTTAATAGCTGAACAATATGTCTCGCCAACAATTGAGTTTATAGACAGGGGGTATATTATGGAGACAGGCGTAATTACAATTGAAGGGACTAAAAATGAACTGCTAGAGAATCCTCAAATAAAAACAGCTTACCTGGGAATTTAATCCTCTTTAGGTGTAATGCTAATGAATAAGGCTTCTTTCTATGAAAATAGACGTAAGCGTCTATGGGAGATGTATTGGAAGAATAATGATGGGACCGACATTCTTCGACCTAACGGCTTCCGGGAATATCCCGAGGAAGTCTATAATCTATTCCTAGAGTTGATTGATCACGATGGTAAGGTTCTCGATTTAGGCTGTGGAAACGGTCTATTACTTCGTCATATAGTTACTAAAAGTAGGTATAAACTTATCCCGTATGGCATAGATTTTCTAGAAGACTCCATAATGCAGGCAAAAACAATGGTGTTGCCACAATATGCAAATAACTTTGTGGTTGGGAATATAGTTGACATAGATTTAGAAATAGAGAACTATGATTTCATCTTTTTCGATCCATACAATGTGCATCCAGATGACCTTAATCAGACTATATATAAAATCATAGGTTCTTGTAGGAAGGGAGGTAAGGTTATATTCTATACATATAGAGATGTCCTTAGAATACTTAAGATAATAAATATCTTTAGGTTCAAGATTATTAGATGGGTAGGTGATTTATTGCCAAAAGATGTGTCCTCGAAACTTACCAGGATAGATCATAAAGATGTCTCTATAGGCGTATTAAAAAAATAGGAATGGTATGATTTCACAAGTCCAGTAGTTCTTCTAATGTCCTAGCAATAAGTGTACGTGGAAGTATCACTGGTAAACCCGTGATATTTCTAATTCTCTCCTTAAGAGAGGCATTGTATCCTATACAATCAAGAACAATCAAGTCTACATGGGCCTGGCTGAATCTCTCTGATAAATCCTGTATCTTATTTTCATTCACATCCTCATAGGGAGACATAACTTCAATTACCGGCTCTATCTTATTTCTCTTCCATTTCTCAAGGGCGATACCAACCTGCTCTTTCGAGGGTATAAGTACTCCAATTTTTCCTCTAGATATTATACTATATACCGTATTCTTTAGCAGTTTAGATGGCTCAATAACAATCCTATTAGAATCTATATCGGGGAATTCCCCAGTGCATAGGATTACTATGATATGACATTCTTCCTCCAACTTCTTAATACATTCACGTACTCCCATCAAAGCCCTCTTTACACTTATCTTTACTTGTCTTCCATTTCTTAACCTAGTTACAAATATATCTCCCTCCGTCGTTTCTATATCTCTAATCTTCTCTGGAAAATATCCGTCAAGGACTCCGCACTCCATTACCTCGATCCTAAGCTCTAAAATATTCTTTATCTCATTGATAACATCCTGCCTTGGGGATTGACCTATTGTTATGAAACCGATTTTCATCTACTACCATCTTCCTCATGTATCTACATTGTGTCGGGTTCTAAAAACATGTGCCATGTCACCGTACATCTTAACTAATTTAGTATATTCCTCTTCGTCATAAAACAGACAATCGCCTGAGGTAAAGTCCTTCGCAACTTCTACACAAAATCTAGTGGCCGCCTCCAAGGCATTTACATAATTTGATCCTGTTCCACAACCCGGTACAGGGACTCTGGCCGTTGTAGCTACGCCTACAACAGGCGCGTCCGTTGCTAACCAGGGAAGCATTATGCTGTTAATGTGATATACACCGCTTTCAAACGGGGTAATATCCTGCATAGTAATCGGAACTACAGAAACCACGTCTCCTACTACCCTTTCATATATGTCGATGAGATCTTCACTTACTTTGAGTATCCAACCTTTTTTAACTGTCGGTGTAATCGCAAACCCCTGCACTTTAATAACCCTGTTTCCCTTAGTAGCATCCACTGATAAGACAGCGTCCATAGCAGGATCAACTTCACACCGTGATATCTCCATAATATCTACAGGCGGAGTTACAAACGGCACAGGTCTATGGGGTAAAATGGGTGAGGATGGTGAGATATGAGTAGTTATAATTACATCTCCCTCAATTACATCTCCTCTATTCCTCATCTCACCGATCTTTAATGCACTTGAAAGTGCAACTATTGCTCCATCGGCATCGGAAACTAGTCCCAGATATTTCGGCCTTACTCCTATACCACCTAATCTACCTATAATACCTAATGTAGGTGCATCGCCTCCACCCCATTTTCCATGTTTACCGGGTATAATAATCTTTAACATATCTGTCTTGCTGTTTTCACCCTCCAAAGCATTTATCTCTATTTCACCAATCCCTCGGCCTTGGAGAAACGTCTTAACACGTTCTCCATCCACCTCCGGATCATCAAGTAGGTCAATAATCTCCATAACTTGTCTTAAACAAGACAATTTTCATCACCTTTAGAGGTAGTTAATTAAAAACTATTAACTCTCGATAATTTTTAACAATTTAAAACATATGTGATACAAAGATGCTTAAAATGGTATTTAGCCAAGATTTGGATATATACCCAATAACTATGTTAAAGCTTTATATCAGTGGAAAAGGTATTCTATAGTAGAAGTTCTTCTCTGAAGGAGGGGACCGACAGATGCCCCAGTTTAATGTTCCAATTAAAGAAGTAGATAGATATGTCTGGGAAGTTCCTAAGACGTTTAAAAATGAGATGCGTGTACCAACCAGGATATATGCAAGTAGATCTCAGCTTAATAAGATGATGATGGACAAGACAGTCTGGCAAGGTACCAATGTATCCTCGTTGCCTGGGATATATAAGTTTGCCATAATCCTACCAGATGGTCATCAAGGCTATGGTTTCCCAATAGGTGGTGTTGCAGCGGTAGATGCAGAGGAGGGGGTAATCAGCCCTGGTGGAATAGGATATGACATAAACTGTGGCGTTCGTGTTATGACTACAAACTTAGATGAAAAAGACGTCCTGCCCCGCTTGAAGGACCTTGTGGACACGTTATTTAGAAATGTGCCGGCAGGCCTTGGTAGTCGTAGGAGAGATTTTAGAGTCAGTTTTAGAGAGCTTGACGAGGTTGCACGAGGAGGCGCCCAATACATAATTGAGAAGTTTGGCTTAGGTTGGGACGAGGATATTGATCACATTGAGGAACGAGGGCGTATGGAAGGAGCCGACCCATCTAAAGTGAGTCAGAACGCTAAGAAGAGGGGGGTTAATCAGCTTGGGACGCTCGGGAGTGGCAATCATTTCCTTGAGATCCAGCATGTTGATAAGATCTATGATGAGAGAATAGCTAAACAACTAGGTATAACACATGTAGGCCAAATAACGGTTATGGTGCATACAGGTAGCAGAGGCTTTGGCCATCAAGTCTGTGGAGACTATCTAAAAATAATGGACCGCTTAGTCCATCGTTTAGGAATACGGTTACCCGACAGAGAACTGGTGTATGCCCCTCTAGGAAGTCGTGAGGCGGAGGACTACCTCAAAGCCTTTAAGGCTGCAGTTAACTTCGCCTTTGCAAATAGACAAGCTATTAGTCACTGGGTTCGGCAAAGTTTCGAGCAAGTATATAAACAAAGCGCGGATTCACTTAGCATGAAACTCGTATATGACGTTGCTCACAACATAGCTAAACTTGAAGAGCATACGGTTAATGGCAAAAAAGTAAAAGTATATGTACATAGAAAAGGCGCTACCAGATCGCTTCCCCCAGACCATCCGTTAGTGCCAAAAGACTATCGGAGTATAGGTCAGCCAGTACTAATACCTGGGAGCATGGGCACAGCTAGTTATATACTCATTGGTGTGCCCAAAAGCTTGGAAATAAGCTTCGGTTCAGCACCACATGGAAGTGGGAGAGTCATGAGTAGAGCGGCTGCAAAAAGAGCATACAGAGCTGATGCCCTAGTCCATGAGCTACGGAGAAAAGGTATATTAGTTAGGGCAGAGAGTAGGGCAACCTTGGCTGAAGAGAGTCCAGGTGCATATAAGGACTCAGATGAAGTAGCTGAAGTTGCTGAGGTTGTTGGGTTAGCCAAACGTGTGGTGCGGTTAATGCCTTTAGCGGTTGTTAAAGGTTAGGGTCCGCGCGTATATCAACGTAATCGCCATGAGAAAGTAATTAGCTAGACTTTCCTTTATAGGGCCAGATAAAAAAAGATGGAAAAGCCCCTCTATTTAGATAGTCTTCTACAGGCTAGTTGCTCTAACAAAGTTGGTATACGTAACTATGCGGACTGATGAACCTGATATATCAATGTAACGCTCCATTAATCTCATTGACAGCGTACCATCAGGATATATATAAATTATTGCTGTAAACCTATCCAGAAAGGTAATCTCTGGGTCATGTGATATATATAATCTTGTAGCATATATGAAGACCATGTTCGAATTGTTTATCATTTTCCTGATATCCAGTGTAAACGTCAGATTCACATATCCTTGTAATTGAAGTTCTAGACTCAAAGTATTATTGTCATATATCGTTAGAAAGACAGTTGCAGGATATGATTGACTATTAATGATAGAAGCCTTTCCGTTTATGAACTCAACTCCCCGCTCATAAGATGACCCTGTGAATACCTGTGAATATACTGGCTGACCCTGTGCGGAGACCTTGGCAATAGGCGTTGCAGCGAGTAGCAAAACAACAGCTAGAACACATACCACAATTAACCTCTTCAAGTAAAAAACCTCCTAATAGAATATATAATTAGATCATAATTGCAAATATAATTAAATATATAAATACGCGATAATAGAAAATGGAAAATCTCTCTTGACATGCTGATATGACATTTACTAATATTGATTTATCTCAAATTATTCAGGGAAACTAGGAAGAATTTGCGATCAACGTTTTAACTTTTTTTTAAACTAGTATTCCTCTTTATACTTGTTAATACTATATATTTAAAGTATTAACATATCGTAATCTTAATATACACCTAATATAAAAATTGGATACGCATGAGTCATCAAAGGAGGCTTTGCAATTTCGTATATAAAGGGGAGGAGAGGCTAATAGGTTTAGAGATTTTTCTAAAGTCAAAAAAAGATTCTTTTATTCCTATAGGGGATATCGAACATATCCTCTCCTCTTTCAACAGTAAGATACGTCATATAGAGTGTTCCTCCAGTAAGGAGGGCGAGACTCTAGTCTTTATTGTTGTTAAGATGGAGGGAGAAAACATGAAGTTAGATAAGTTAGTGGACGCCTTGAAAAAGGATCTACGGGATGTCTCAAAGGTACAACTCTCTCCATCAGTGTGGAATCAGTTCATCTTCTCAAGGGACTTGTTCCCATTGATGGTAGGTGACAATAGAGCGGCTATATTGGACAACGTTTTTCTCGAATCCATGATCACAGGGGCAAGAGAATCATTAGGTGAAGAACTTGCTGCATCACTAGCATATCACTTAGGAGTATTAGCTGGAAGAGAGGGCTTCGAGAGATATTATCTAGGAAAAAATCTTGCTGATGTAGATGAGGTGTTTAGATTCTCAGATGCTATACTAAGTTCTTATGGATGGGGACGTATACTTGAGTACGAATTTAAGAAGGACGCATTGATTATCAGAGTGGAAAAGCTCTTTGAATGTGAAGTGCTAAAGGATAAAGTTGACAAGCCAGCCTCCTCATTTTTCCGTGGGTTAATGGAGGGCTTCGCATCTAAATACTTCGGTACATCAGTAGTAGTTAAGGAGACTAAATGTATTGCTGTGGGCGATCCCTATTGTGAGTTCGTAGTCTCAATAATATAAAATATCCCTTAATCTACAGTACATCATATCACGCCAACATCAAATGGAGTTAATAGGAAGCTCTAGTCTATCTAATAATAATTTAAAACAGTTTCCTTGTTAAACTTATCATTTTCATGATATAATTCTACTTTATTGTGGTTATATATGAGAGTCTCATCTCGTTATGTTGCTGGGAGAATAGACCACACATTTTTAAAAATTGATGTTGACATGACATCTCTTGAGAATTTTGTAAGGGAAGGTATAGAATATGGGGTGAGGGCCCTAGTAGTTACACCTTCTAATGTTAGGATAGTTAAGAATTTGGCATATAAAACAGATATAAGAGTTGTCTCGGTCATAGCATTTCCATTTGGCCAAACCTCATTAGACACAAAAATAGACGAGATCGGCTTCTGTGTTGATGAGGGCGTTGATGAAATTGATATAGTACTTAACACTGCAGTGCTTAAAATGGGTAATATAGAGCATTTTCGTGAAGAGGCAAGGAACATCTCCATATTTATGAGGAGTGAATATCCTGATATCATAGTGAAATACATTGTGGAGGTGACTATTCTCTCAAATGAGTTGATTAGAAAAGCTGTTGAGGCTGTTAACATAGCAAAGCCACATTATTTCAAGACTTCTACAGGATTCGGTCCAAGGGGAACCACGCCTGAAGATGTCCGGTTCATTAGAAAAATACTTTTACCAGAGATACGTATTAAGGCATCGGGAGGCATAAGGACGCTTGACCAGTTTCTTTCTCTTATCGATGCTGGCGCGGATATTATTGGGTCAAGTAAGGGGGTGGAAATAGTTAAGGAAGCAATAGAAAGGAGTGAAGGACAGGATACTTAGGTTGCCTAAATACATCTTAATAACTTAATTTCACAAATGGTAAATTGTTAAGATAAAGAGGAGATAGCTGATGCCAAGAGAATGGTCAATTGGTATACCTTCATCATTCACAGCAAACCTGAATTCAATAATACAGAGGACGACTGCAGCGGCTCTAGTTGCCAGAGCAGCCGCGATATTTAGAGTTAAGAATATATATGTCTATCGGGATCCGATCACAACTGATCCTGAGGTTCTTAGGCAGCTTATTAAGCTATTGCGGTATATAAATACTCCTCCCTATCTTCGTAAAGATATTTTTCCTCTAGATAGAGATCTCTCCTATGCCGGTATACTTCCTCCTCTAAAAACTCCTCTTCATAAGGAATGGATAGCTGTTAAGGATCTACAGCTACCCGAGGTCAGACTTGGACTTGTTAAAGGCAAATACTTTGGTAAATACATAGTGGATGTAGGCTTGGATAAATACTTGGTGGTGAGGGAAGAGGTAAACATTGGCAGTATAGTGCCTGTGGAGCTCGAGAAAGTTAAGGGCAAATATATCTGGGGCCGTGTACTTGAGGAAGAGGAGTTGGATGAACGTGGGATATACCCTGGATACAAAGTTATTAGAGTTAAAAATAAGCTACCTGAGTTTCTAAGGAGATTCAGTGGACTAGTTATAGGTACATCTAGAAAGGGTGATCTAGTCACAGAGAAATATGAGTCTCTTAGGCATGACCTCAATAAAGCGGATAAAGTACTTATTTTATTTGGATCTTTCGAGTATGGATTGGACAGAATACTTGAGTATTACGATATGGCCCCTGAAGACGTGTGTAATTATTACATAAACTTAGCGCCAGATCAGGGAGTCTCCACAATCCGTATGGAGGAAGCAGTGCTAATTGCCTTATCAATTTTTAGATTTATTGAAAACATGTAATAGTTTAAAATAAAAATCCTCGTGAAACCACTTATACTAACTTCTTTATTTAGATAAAGGTTATAAATATGCTTGTTCTTATAGGTTGATGAGCGGATTTGGAATATATGTAGTGTGATATATAACGTAGCAATGTAAAAAATATAAATACAGCGTGTATATGGTGTTGTAGATAGTAAGGTGGAATGGAATGGGTGCAAGAAAAAAACATGCTCCAAAGAGGGGGTCGCTGGCTTTCAGTCCTAGAAAAAGAGCCCGTTCTCTAAACCCCGTTATAAAATACTGGCCTAAATTAGATGTCGAAGGAGTTAAGCCGTTGGGGTTCGCGGGTTATAAAGCTGGTATGACTCACGTATTCTACATTGATAATTATCAATATAGTCCCTATGCTGGTCAGGAGGTTTTCTCGGCGGTAACTATTGTGGAGACTCCTCCTCTTAGGGTAATAGGGTTAACAAGTTATGTTGTAGATATAGTTAATAATCGACTTGTTAATTTTAAGACGGCGTATGCCGAAGAGGTCCCGCCATTTATAAAGAGGAGGATAGTGACATTCTCCTCATCAACAGCTAAAAAGAATCTGGAGGAGATTGAGGCTAATCTTGATAAGATTAAGGTGCTGCGTCTATTGGTATCCACTCAACCTGTTTTAGCCGGTATACATAAAAAGACTCCGGAGGTTTTCGAACTACAATTAGGCGGTGTGTCATCTATAGAGGAGAAGTTCAACTATGCCAAGGAACGGTTAGGTGGCGAGATCCCGGTTGATGAGGTTTTCAAGCCTGGGGATGTTATCGATGTTATAGCGGTGACTAAGGGTAAGGGCTTCCAGGGACCCGTGAAGAGATGGGGTATAAAACTTCTATCCCATAAGGCGCGTAAATCTAGGCGTAAGCCTGGAGCCCTAGGCCCGTGGAAACCGACTGCGACTAGATACACTGTTCCACTGGCTGGTCAAACTGGTTTTCATAGAAGAACAATTTATCACGTAAAGATACTGGATATTAAGAAACCTGAGGATTTTGATCATCCTCTGTCATTTAGACGCTATGGAATGTTGAAAAACCAGTTCCTCTTCTTGAAGGGATCCGTCCCAGGGCCTGCGAAACGGCTAATTAAGATGAGGTTTACAGTGAGGCCTGTTAGAGAGGAGTTTACACAGCCTGTGGAGATAACATATATAAACTTATGAGGTGGATGTGATGGCTGATAAGATCTATGTATATGACTTGACAGGCGTCGTTGAGAAGGAGGTTGGGAAACCGGCTATATTTAGATTCCCAGTTAGAGAGGACGTGATATTTAAGGTCTTCACTCATCAGCAATCACATAGAATACAGCCTAAAGGTAGATATCCAAGGGCTGGGAGAGATAAAAGCGCAGAGTTCTTCGGCGTTGGACTAGGTCTTGCTAGGATTCCCAGGATCAAACACGGGCCTCTAAGGGGTACTGGTGCCATTGTGACGATGGCCCGTGGTGGTAGAAGGCCACATGTAACTACGCCTGAGAAGAGGATCTATAAGCGGATTAATCGTAAGGAACTTAGGCTAGCCGTAGCCTCAGCGGTTGCCGCTACAGGTGTTAGGGAGCTTGTTGAGAGACGTGGGCATGTAATTGACCGTGTCCCCAGTTTCCCTGTGATTGTAAGTGATGAGGTTCAGAGCCTGAATAAGACTTCTGAATTAATGGAGGTATTGGATAAACTTGGTTTTACCGATGATATTAACCGGGTTAAGGAGAACGTGAAGATCGTTGGTGGTAAGGCCTCTTGGAGGGGGCGTAGGAGGAAGGTGCGTGTAGGCCCATTGATAGTTTATGCTGAGGATGAGGGGATTGTCAAGGCTGGCAGGAACATAATTGGTGTAGATGTTATATCAGCTGATGACGTCAGCGTCATTCATCTGGCACCTGGGGGTGTTCCAGGTAGACTTACTTTATGGACTGAAAGTGCTATAGACCGGGTTACTAAACGTCTTGAGAATGTATTAAAACGCTATGTGGTGATGTAGGATGGCGGCGCCAAATCTCTTCTATAAATATGTGAAATATCCCCTGATTACAGAGAAGACTGTGTTGATGGTTGAGAGGGAGAATAAGGTTGTGTTGATCGTAGACAAAAAAGCGAATAAGCCGTTGTTGAAAAAGATTATTAGGGAGCAGTTCGGTGTAGATGTTAAGAAGGTAAATGTCTTGATAACGCCTAAGGGTGAGAAGAAGGCTATCATAACATTTTATAATGCTGATGACGCACTTAAGGTCGCGACTGCATTAGGTATATTGTGATGAGGTGTATATGAGATGGGTAAAAGAATACTTGCTCAGAGAAAGGGGAGGTCCCCCTTATTTAGGTCAACAGGTAAAAGCGTTGCCCCTGCATACATCCCTGAATTTGAAGGACCTACCACAGCAACTGTAGTAGATATCATGCATAATCCCGGAAGGGGGACTCCAATTGCAAAGTTAGTTACATCAGAAGGACTAGAGTTCTATCTCAATGCAGTTGAGGGCATGTATGTAGGACAGGAGATAAAAATTTATAGTAAGGGCTCTCCTAGAATAGGGGATATTCGTAAACTTAAGGATATTCCACCGGGTACGATAATATCTCATGTGGAGCGGAGACCCGGTGATGGAGGTAAATTTGCTCGTTCCTCAGGTGCTTATGCCCAGATAATCGGCCCCTCTGGAAATGGAATCGAGGTCCTCCTCCCATCTGGTAAAAGCATTGTATTACATCCAGATTCACGGGCGGTTATAGGAAACGTATCTTCAGGAGGACGTGTAGACAAGCCTTTCCTAAAGGCAGGTGCTAAATATCATTACTATAAGGCTAAGGCCCCGAAGAGATGGCCGCGTGTCAGGGGAGTAGCTATGAACCCAGTGGATCATCCATTCGGTGGAGGTGCTCACCAGCATACTGGGAAGCCTAAAACAGTGGCTAGGAACGCGCCGCCAGGGCGTAAAGTCGGAAGTTTCGGAGCACGTAGAACAGGTAGGAGGAAACGATAGTCGAAAACAATTTAAATATGTCAATGTAAATAAGGGGTGTTGGAAATGTCGAGGAGAAAATTCACATACCGTGGATATACATTGGAAGAACTACGTAAAATGAGTATTGAGGAATTTGCAAAACTAGTCCCTACCAAGGAAAGAAGGTATCTCCTCAGACAGAATTATGGTCCAGAAGGAAAAGCTCTTCTCAAAAAAATTCAGTTGGCAATACAAGGTAAATATAAAAAGCCGATAAGAACTCATGTACGGGAGATGGTGATACTCCCTATAATGGTTGGCTTAACAATCCATGTATATAATGGTAAAGAATACCTGCCAATAGACATAAGGCCCGAAATGATTGGCCATAGACTCGGGGAGTTTGCACCGACAACAAAGATAGTCAAACACGGTATGCCCGGCGTCGGGGCAACAAGATCGAGCCTATACATACCAACTAAGTAATCGGGAGGAGTATCTGGTAATAGAGAGATACAAAAATCCTCTTCTCTTTATCTCTTCTTCTATTTAAAATGTTTTCCCCTCTATTTTAGGTAATTTTTCATTGATTGTTTAAGGTAAAGAACTGTTAATAACGGTATTTCTATCTGGAGATGCAGAGGACAGTATTCAAGGAGGTTTTTGCTGGTGGGCCCGCCAGGAATCGAACCTGGGACCTCCGCCGCGTCAAGGCGGCGTCATACCTCTAGACCACGGGCCCCCGTGCCATACACTATAGATACCAGACCCTAAATTTAATTTTCTCGTATAAAAGACATTTAAACTTTTAGTTATTATTCCCTATCTAAAAAAATTTATCCCAATATTAGGTTCTTAACAATATCCAGTCTAGATATCTTGTTTATAATTTCACCAGGAACCTCTCCCTCGACAATTATATAGAGTTTCTGCTCATCAGTTAAGTGCGGTTCTTCAGCAATAACCTGCACGATATTTAATCCAGCCTCTGCCAAGATTGTGGAGATGCTTGATAATATGCCTGGCTGATCCTTATAAGGGACCACAATTAGAGTTGTATATCCGAGTAACCTTGATACACCTATTAGAAAAGGCCCGGCAGGACGAAGTTTATCGAAAAACTCTCTTAAAACAGGGTCTTTCTCAATTGTTTTAATGGCCTCAACAACAACTCTCCTATCAACCGATAACACTGAAGCTATTGATGCATAGGGCACCCTAATATCATCGAGGTATATAGACCCGTCTCTAACCCTCAACCCATATTTAATTAGGAGTTTAATCACTTCCAGCTGCCTACCCCTACCATGGAAAACCTCTGTTATTCTCTCCCAAATCATTATTATCAAACAAATAATTCAGATAGTAAAGTTATAAAAATTACCCTCACCACGGGGGTGGTGCTTTTTAATGTATAAAAATGTGCATTAATGTTTATAAATATTCCTTGCTGTATATTTTTGTTATGTCTATACAAAAGATGTATCTGAGTGAGGAGCTAATCCCACGTAGGTGGTATAATATACTACCTGACCTCCCAAAGCCTCTTCCCCCTCCTATTAATCCGCAGACGGGAGAGCCGATCTCTCCACAGGATCTCTCTATCCTCTTTCCCAAGGAGATTCTAGAGCAAGAGCTGTCGCTAAATACATTCATCGATATACCTGATGAAGTTATAGAGATATACCGTCTATGGAGGCCGACTCCGCTTATAAGAGCCAAACGTTTTGAGAAGTTGCTCAAGACGCCCGCCAAGATCTTTTTTAAGTATGAGGGGATAAGCCCCACCGGAAGCCATAAAGTAAATACATCTGTGCCACAGGCTTTTTATAATATTAGAGAGGGTGTAGAGCGACTTACTACTGAGACTGGAGCTGGTCAATGGGGGAGCGCGCTGGCTTTCGCCACGAAGATCTATGGTGTTAGACTTACGGTGTATATGGTAAAGGTAAGCTATTATCAAAAACCTTACAGAAAGACTCTTATGAAGTTGTGGGGTGCCGAGGTCATTCCTAGCCCAAGTGAACGCACCTCTTTTGGAAAGAGAATATTAGAGGAGGATCCAAATAATCCTGGAAGCTTGGGTATAGCTATCAGCGAGGCAATTGAAGACGCCGTTACTCACGAGGATACAAAGTACTCTTTAGGCAGTGTTTTGAACCATGTCATACTACATCAGACGGTAATAGGGCTGGAAGCGATTAAGCAGATGGAATTACTAGATCAGACACCTGACTATGTTATTGGATGTGTTGGTGGTGGGAGCAACTTCGCTGGACTCGCTTTTCCATTTTACAGGCTTAAGAAGAAAGGTCTCCTACCAAGTCTAAAAATCATCGCTGCTGAATCCACGGCAAGTCCATCATTGACATACGGTGATTACCGGTATGACTATGGGGATACCGCAGGCATGACTCCTAAGCTAAAAATGCATACCCTCGGGCATAAACACGTACCGGCACCAATACATGCGGGTGGCCTAAGATATCACGGGGCGGCTCCAACAGTTAGTTTACTTAGAGAGGAAGGCTTCATCGAGGCTAGGGCATATAACCAGCTCGAGGTCTTTAAAGTAGCTAAGTTGTTTGCTGAAACTGAGGGAATAGTGCCGGCTCCAGAGACTGCCCATGCCATAAAAGCTGCATATGACATTGCCCTTGATGCTAAAAGACATGGAGAGGAAAAGACGATATTATTTAACTTTAGTGGGCATGGTCTTTTAGATTTACAGGCATATGAAGAATACATAGAGGATAAGCTTCAGCCTTATGAATATAATAGTGGATAAAATAGTAACGTAACACTCTTCTAACCCTCCTTTTCCCATTCCCTATATTAGCCTAGTTTATAGATTAATTATTTTACTGATCCCGATAAATATCTAAACTGGGTAATAGGCTGGCGGTGGGTATATGAGAAGCACAATGTGGAAAGGAGTGGGCTTCGGACTTACATCAGGGGTAATTACTACACTGGGTGTAATAGTCGGATTACAAGCAGGTACACATTCTAGATTAGCTGTTTTGGCAGGTATACTGGTAATAGCGATAGCAGATGCTTTAAGCGATGCCATGGGCATCCATGTGTCCGAGGAGGCTGAGATGGAGCATTCTATAAAAGAGCAGTGGGAGGCTGCGTTATTCACGTTCCTTTCTAAATTCATATTTACCCTAAGTTTCATAATCCCTGTGACCTTGTTCGAGGAATACACGGCTATGGTAGCGAGTGTTGTATGGGGGCTTATCCTGATAACTATATTCAGCTTCCACATGGCAAGGGTACAAGGACAGAATCCCCTTAAAGTCGTTTTAGAACATGTTACTATAACTCTGATCGTGGTTTTCCTTACACACTACATTGGTGAAATGGTGTATGCTCTCTGGAGCGTATAACATAACTACTTAATGAGAATCATTGAAAACATGGCTAATAATGTCTATATCTATATAAATATATGGTTATGGAAAATTAATCTCTACTAGAGGAGCATTTATTTTGATTAATGGTGTCTAACATGGGAGTTAAAGAAGCATTTATATCCACAAGGCCATGGAGTTTTCCAATGACTTTTATAGTAGCTACTGTAGGCGCTGTATATGCATATATTGACACGGGTGTCTTCAATCCCGTACTCTATCTATTGACGGCCATCGGTGTTGTATTACTCCATGCAAGTGTAAACCTCATGAACGATTATTTCGACTATAAAAGCGAGGTAGATACCCTGGAGGCTCCTACAGTGAAGTATAGGCCTCACCCAATTATAGCAGGCTTGTACTCGCCTAATGCAATACTATTCTTCAGCATATCATATGCATTGATTGGCTTGTCAATAGGAATATACCTGACACTAGTTACTGACATAACTACTCTATACCTTGGTTTAATCGGTATAGGCCTAGTTTATGCATACACGGGTTATCCAATAAATCTGAAATACAGGGCCCTCGGTGAAGTCGAGGTTTTTCTTGTATGGGGGCTTCTAATATCATTAGGTGCATACTATGTTCAGGTACAAAGGCTTTCATACACAGTCATGCTTGTATCTACACCGCTAGGCCTACTTATAACCGCTGTCCTCCTAGCAAATAACTTACGTGATATAGAGTTTGACAGGAGGTCAGGCATTAAGACGCTACCTATCATATTAGGTAAAGAGACTGGCTTGAAGATCTATGAGTTCTTATTATACGCTCCCTATGTAATTATAGTCATATTAGCTTTGACGAAAATAATTCCCCTACTTACACTAGCATCTCTAATAACAGTGCCCAAGGCTAGAGGCCTAGTAAACCTATTTAAGAAACAGATTCCTGAACCAGCGGATCCTATGACAGCGGGGCATGTACTACAGTTCGGCATATTCTACCTAGTCAGCATGATTATTGGAGGGATCTTCGGGATATAACCCACTTTATCTCTTTATATTACTTTACCCTTGCTAATCTTAATATGTTAAGTAATAGGAAAAGTGTTATTCCATCATCACCAACCGCTACTGTAAACCACAGTGGTATGAAGCCCATTACACCAAGAGCACCCAAAAGCAGTTTTGTCCCTAGGGATATAGCGATGTTCTGTCTCGCTATCTCCACCGTTTTCCTACTAAGTTTATAGATATATGGTACCTGTGTAAGCTTATTCTTAACAAGTACCATATCAGCTGATTCTAGAGCGACATCTGCCCCCACGTCACTCATAGCTATCCCTACATCTGAGGCGGCAAGGGCCGGTGCATCATTAATTCCATCACCTATCATGGCTACAGGCCCTTTCTCTGATTGAAACCTACTTACCAACTCAAGTTTCTCTTCAGGCAGTAGCTCGGCATAATATTCATCTACGCCTAATTCTTTAGCAATCTCTCGTGCAACGTCTTCCTTATCACCAGTCAATATGACTGTGTAAATTCCCATTTTCTTTAACCTCTTTATAGCCTCTACGGCATCCTCACGAACCTTATCTGCTAAACATAGCCTGGCAGCGAGGGATTTTTCCATTATGACAAATACCTTAGTATGCGTGTCATCACTAACCAACTCTCTTATATCAAGTCTCTCTCTATCTTCAAGCATCTCAATTCCTCCAACCATCACAGTCCTACCGTTTACAACGCCGATTATCCCTTTTCCAGGTATTTCCCTAACATTAGCGACTTTCATATCCTTAAAATTAATATCCTCTTTTTCAGCCATTCTAACTATGGCTTTTGCAATTGGGTGGTTTGAGTATCTCTCTAAAGCAGCTGCATATGCAAGAACTTTCTTATCTCTGAAGTAGGAATTCCTACAGTCTGTTAATATGGATGGTGAACCGAGAGTTAATGTACCAGTCTTATCAAATATGGCTGTCTTTATCTCAGCCATTTTCTCAATATACACACCACCTTTTATAATAATTCCCTTTCTCGCTGAAAGTGTAATGGCTGAGAAGAATGTTGCGGGTACCGATATGATAAATGCACTTGGACACGCTATTACCAAGACTATCAAGGCCCTATATATCCATGTCCTTATTGGTTCTCCCATGAAAAGCGGTGGTACTACCGCTGTAATTATAGCTGCGATAATAATAGCTGGAACATAGTATCTAGAGAATCTATCTACAAGGTTCTCCATTCTGGCCTTCTTACTCCTAGCCTCTAATACAAGTTTCACAATCTTTGAAACAAGGGTTTCCTCAGGGAGTTTAGTGACACGTACCTTTAGTATACCGTTTACGTTTAGAGTACTTCCGTATACCTCATCGCCTGTCTTCTTGAAGACGGGCATAGATTCTCCCGTCACAATAGACTCATCTACATATGATCCTCCTTCTAACACCACCCCATCGAGAGGTATTCTCTCACCTGGTTTTATAAGTATCTCCATACCGGGCAAAACCTTCTTAATATCAATGAGCTCCTCCTTATTACCCTTTATTACACGGGCTTTTTCTGGAATATATTTAACGAGTTTCTCCACAGTTTTCCTAGCCCGATCCTCTATATAATGCTCAAAATACTCCGCAAACGAAAATAGTAGTAGTATAGTGGCAGCCTCAAAAATATAATCCAGGTATAAGGCTGATAGAGACGCTATGCTCATGAGCGTTTCTGTAGTAAATGTCCTCTCTTTTATCAATCTCTTAAATCCTAAGTATCCTATATACACGCCTATTGGTGTTACTATAGCATGATATATTAAGTCTGATACCACTCCCTCTTCATCGATTATAGGGACTGTGAATCCCAGCGGTATCCCGTTAAATAATAAGTCAAGTATATATGCTATGACTATAGTTGCAGCTAAGATTACACCAAAAAATATCCAATTAATCTCATGTTCCTCGTGGTCATGGCCACCGTGGCTGTGGCCATGTCTATCATGTCCATCATGTCCCTTCATTCCAATCAAAATATAAAAGGGTATGGCTCTGAGTATATTAAGATTGTGCTAAAAAACAAGTAATTTATATTATCGGAATATTAATAAACAGGCAAAAAGTTAATATTAACTAGAGACTATGACGGTAATTAGTATCACTCTTCCACATGAACTATTGAATAAATTGGATGAAATAGTTAAGGATAGAGGCTATTATAGCAGGTCTGAAGCAATTAGAGATGCCATTCGGGGAATGATCGAGGAATCGCGGTTAATAAACAGCGGGAAAGTAGCAACGACAATAATGGTCACGTATGTTCGTGGACATAATGGGGTCGATCGCAGGCTAAGCGAGTTAAAGCATGAGTTTAATGACGTGGTAGTTGAGAGTATACATAGACACCTAGGCAAGAAATATTGCATAGATATAATGATAGCCGAGGGTCCAATCGACAGAATAAGGACATTAATAGGTAGAATACGGGGAATCCATAAAATTGAGCAGGTAAAGGCACTATTCATCCCCCTATAGCTAAAGCAATCATATATCATCTACTGAAAAAATTGAAAAACATGACATCAGAAGGGAACCTCTCGTCTCTCTGGCAGGTATATTAGAGGAACTAGGCGAGCTTTCTTCAGCGATGCTAGTAAAAGAAGGCTTTAAAAAGGCTCGTCAGGTGAGAATATAGATTATAAATTAGCGGAGGTCTTTTTCGAGTTATTAAAGCTTGCAGTAGAATATGACGTAGACCTCGAAAAAACATTTAAGGAAGCGATAAGAAGCGGGAAAATTCTTCCATCAGATGGATATAAATTGATCATCCTTTGTTTGTAGGGTGGTGCGGGGGGTGGGATTTGAACCCACGAAGGCCTACGCCAGTGGAGCCTCAGTCCACCCCCGTTGGCCAGGCTAGGGGAACCCCCGCCCATTTGACTGTTCTATATTTTTTGTATTTGGTTTGTTGTTATAAATTTTTTGCTATTGGTGCGTGATCCCTCCACCTAACTCATTTACTTTCTCCATCAGCTCCTTAGCAGCATCCTCTACTAGCTTCCTAGCCTCATCCTCAGTCTCTGCATATGTAGTTATATGTATCTCCAAGACCGGGCCTTTCGTCTCATGTCCCCTTGGATGGCTTTTAATATATATCTTTGGATACTTCTTCATAACCTTGTCAATATAGGGTGCAAATGCAGATTCAGGTATACCCACAACCCCGATGCTTTTCTCAGCATAATATTTATGGGGTGCCTTTTTAGCAAGTATTTTTTCAAGGTTCTCTTCGAATATAGCCTTCATCTCCCTTGGCACACCTGGTAAGGCAACTATTAACTTGCCATTGATCTCTATAAGGATCCCGGGGGCCGTACCAGCTGAATTGGATAGGGGTATAGAGCCCTCAGGCATCTTAGCCATCTTCAGCCTCGCTTCCGTAAGCTCCATATTTGCAGCCTCAAACTTCCTCTTAACCTCTTTATATGCCTTTGGGTTTATTACCCACCTCCTGTTCAGCGCCTTAGCCAAGGCCTCACTTGTTTTATCATCGAATGTAGGCCCTAATCCCCCTGTACTGATAACTAGGTCAGCATGTCTTATTGCTTCTCTGAATGCTTGTATTATATCATCTTCTTCATCGGGTATTGTAATCATCTTTCTTACTTCTATCCCCATTGTAGTCAGCTTTTTTGCTAGCCACGCTGAGTTTGTATTCACAATTCTGCCTATGAGTATCTCATTGCCTATTGTGATTATCCATGCTTTCATGGTAATAACCTAAATTTTTATTGTATCTTTCTTTAAAATAATTTAACTTAAATATCCACCGATTGAATAACACTGTTGTAGGAGGTGTAGGAGCGTTGGCCCTGGATTTGGGACTGGGTAAGCGGTCGATTGGATTTGAGTCGATTAGGTTATCAGTGCCGGAGAAGAAGGGGGATCCATCTAAGACATATGATGTTATCATAGTAGGATCTGGACCAGCAGGTTTTACGGCGGGTATCTATGCTGCTAGGGCTGGTTTAGAAACACTTATAGTAGCAGGATATACGTGGGGTGGCCAGCCTATGATCACTACATTAATAGAGAACTACCCTGGTTTCCCCGAGGGTATAAATGGACCTGAGCTAATGGATAGGATGCGAAAGCAAGTGGCTCGTTTTGGAGTGGAGTTTGTAGACGCTGATGCTACAAAGCTTGAATTGAATAAACGGCCTTTCGAGGTTTATGTAGGCGAGGCCATATTCAAAGGCAGAACGATTATAATAGCAACTGGGGCAAAACATAGAGAGCTTGGTCTCGAGGCGGAGAAACGTCTACTTGGCCGTGGTGTGTCATACTGTGCTACATGTGACGGATACTTCTTCAAAGGTCTGAATGTGGCTGTAGTAGGAGGCGGAGACGCGGCGTTGACTGATGCTATCTATTTAGCCAGTATTGCTAAAGAAGTATATTTAATTCATAGGAGGGATGAGTTTAGGGCTACGAAATATCTCCAGAATCGTATAGCCGAGTACCCTAATATTAAGCCTATAATGAATACCATAGTCATAGATATCCTGGGAGAAGATAAGGTAACTGGTCTTAAGCTTCTGAATAAAGTAACTGGTGAAGAGTCTATACTTGATGTAGACGGTGTGTTTATCGCAATAGGATATGATCCGGCTGTTGATCTTGTAAAGGACCAGCTTGAACTTACAGAGGATGGGTTTATAAAGACATATGGGTTTACCAAGACAAGTATAGAAGGTGTCTTTGCTGCGGGGGATGTGATGGACCCAAGGTATCAGCAGTTAGTTACCGCCGCAGCATTTGGTGCCATGGCGGCGATGGACGCTGAAGAATATCTACGTAGTAGTGAGTAATCTACTTCCTCTATTTCTGAGATAAAGGTAGGAGAGTATTCCAAGCAAGATCCAGATAAGTAGAGAAAAAACTCCTCTAGGATAGTCAGCCATGTATATTGAGAAATACAATAGGCCTCCTATACCAGTTAAGATTAAGACTACTGGTATGACAACTTCGATCTTATAAAACATAGGTGTAGATATTTCGGTCTTCCTTATATACTTCGGCATGATTTTACTCGTGAGTATCTCCATGCCCTTATCCGTAAGGGATACATAAACCTTTCCACTAATGTATTTCTTAACAATATATCCCTCCTTTTCAAGATTCTTAAGCCGATGGTCAACCGCTTGCCTGGTAATGTTATATACATTGGATAACTCTGATGGATGTACTTCACCATGTTCTCTGATGTAGTTTAATATACTGAGGTATATGGGGTCATCAGAGATCTTCTTATATTTCATCTATTTTTCCTCCATATCAGTATTTCTCCAAACGCAATTTTATTATGATATACAAATAAAATTTTGTAGAGCATGTGTTAAAAGTAGTTTGGTGATGTATTATGATCATAGCTGCGCCTGATTTTTCATTTGAGAGGGCCGGGAAAATAGCTATAAACATGGGTGTAGATTCAATAGAGATAGCTACACGTATATTTCCCAATGGAGAGGTATTGGCTAGAATCATGGATACAAGTTTGGTTGATGGAAGCGATGTGCTATTATTCCATCCTACTTATCCAGAAACAAACTACAGGCTCTTCCTTCTTTTCCAATCTGTCGAGGCCTTAAAATACTACGGAGCTAAAAAAGTTATGACTGTAATTCCTTATCTATCATATTCTAGACAGGACAAACGATTTTTAGAAGGAGAATCTCTAAGCCTAAAACTATTCCTCGATATTCTACATAATATTGGAGTAGATACCCTTATTTCATTTGACGTCCATAATGCTTCGGCTCTTAAGAAATATGCTAAGATGAAGGTTGAGACATTATCACTTTATAACGATATCATAAGGTATGTTGTAGAAAGCTTGATTGGAGACAGGAAGTTTATCTTGGTGGCACCAGATAAAGGTAGGTTAGATACTGTTAAAACGCTAGCGAAGAGCTTTTCATGTGACTATACATACTTTATAAAGGAGCGAGACAGGTATACAGGGGAAATCGTTGTTAAAGAAGCTGATGACATTGGGAAAGTAGAAACAGCGATCATATTAGATGACGAGATCTCCAGTGGAGGCACCATGGCCAAGGTAGCTAAAAGGCTGAAAGAGAGTGGTGTAGATATGATCATAGCCGCTGCAGTGCATCTCCTATTAGTTGGTAACGCTGTAGATAGGCTATATAATGCGGGGATAAGCTATATCATAGGGTCTAATACCGTTGATAATCCATATTCGACTGTGGAGATCGAGGGTAAAATAGCGAGTTTATTTACATAGCTTTACATAGGTTGGGTTAACATGTTATTTGGATTCTGGATCTCCATGGACTTTCCAGATATCTCGGAGTTCGAAGTACTTACGCTTATTAAGGCATATGGAGGGCGTGTAAGGAAGCATTTTAGGAGACGCCGGCTTCTCATTGTAGATACAGATCTTTCTCCTGAGGTTATTCGACATATCATCATGAGGTCAGCAACAGTCAGGGAAGGATTCAAGATCTATGAATACAAGGTTAACGCTACATACAAAGAGGTGGTAACACAAGAGCTGGAGTCAGATATATACGCTTCCAAGAAACTCGGTATCAAAGTCCTTTTAGATAAACCAAAAGAATACTTAGGCTGGGACACCGCAGATGTATCTAGGGAGATTGCCAGATATGTCTTAAAGGATTATTCTGGGGATGTTGATCTAAAGTCTCCTGATAAACGCTTTGTATTTATATTTGTTGAAGACCTGGTTATATCCGCATTGGAGCTAGTTGGTAAACATAGCAAGGGCTTCAGGGATAGACTACCCAGTAAAAGACCGGTGTTTTCACCTTTCTCCCTCCACCCCAAACTTGCTAGGACCATGATAAACCTATCTGGGGCACTAGAGGGAGAAACAATCCTAGACCCCTTCTCCGGTGTTGGAGGCATATCAGTAGAGGCCTCGCTCATGGGTATCAACAGCATATGCATTGAGATAATGTATAAATGGGCCCTGGGATGTTGGGAAAACGCTAGATGGGCCGATCCAGTCTATGTATACACTGACGTCATATGTGGTGACTCTCTCCATGGTATGATTAGGAACGTTAAATATGTGGTTACGGATCCTCCATATGGTCGGATAACCTCTATCGGAGGCTATACACACTCTAAATCCCTTATAGAGCATTTTCTAGAATATCTATCGACAATCGAGTCGCTGGTTAGAACTGTATTTATGGTTCCAATTGACTTTAAATTAGATATGGATAAATATGGATTAGTAGAGATTAATAGATTCGAAATACCAGTACACAGTGGATTAACGAGGGTGCTACGTGTTGTTGAGCGAGAATGAGTCTGGAGATATAATTAGGATAATCTTCTTGGGGACGTCTGCAGGCGTCCCCACAAAGGATAGAAACGTAACTAGTGTACTTGTCTTAAGGAGAGGTGAATACATATTCTTCGACTTCGGCGAGGGAACCCAGAGACAGGTATTTACATTAGGACTTGGGTTCAGAAAGAGGATAAAGATCTTTGTTTCACATATGCATGGTGATCACATACTCGGTTTACCTGGTCTTCTACAGACTCTATCCTTGTTTAAGAGGACAGCACCCCTGGAAATATACGGCCCTCCACAGCTTAAACAATTTATTGAATTAACGACTGAGATGATGAATGTAGAACTGAGTTTTCCAATACATTTTCATACAGTCTATGATGGCGCTGAGTTCCACTTTAGAGATTATTATGTGAAAGCTGTACGTAACATGCATTGGGGAATAAGCTTTTCATACATGCTTAAGGAGTATGATAGGCCTGGAACATTTAATGTAGAACTCGCCTCTTCCCTAGGTATACCAAAGGAGTATTGGGGACCTCTTTCTAGAGGAGAAGACATCACATATAATGGAAAAACGTATAGATCCAGCGACTTCTTCATCCCACCACCCATAAAAGGTAGAAAGATTGTCTTCTCGGGAGACACGATGCCATTTGATGGAATGATTGAACTAGCTAGAGATGCGGATGTACTTATACATGAAGCTACTTATACCACAGGCTACTATGAACGTAGCCTTGAAACACAGCATACAACCGCAAGAGATGCAGCTGAAATTGCTAGGAAAAGCAACGTAAAAATTTTGGTTCTAACACATTTTAGCGCTAGATATGGTGATGTAGAGGAGTTAATTGAAGAAGCTAGAGAGGTATTCCCCTCTACATTCATTGCTAATGATTTGGATTACATCGATATCCCTTATATAAAGCCTAAAAGGAAGTAAACCAGCTTATTATCCTACGCGGTTCATCCACCTTAATCCTCACAATAATCTCTCCTAAAGGCGATTCACCGGGTTCACATAGATTTAGTACACCTGCGAAAGCTGCTTGTTTATGTAGGAACAGTATTATTTCACCTTTTGTGTCATCGGCATATTTGTTTAAATATCTTCTTAGTGTTGCAAGCACCCGTCTCTGCCTAAAATGGTTAAATATCCTTATAACCGCATCTTTTCCCTCTGCTCTTATAATTAGAAGAGTATGGCTTGGAGAAACTTTTTCCTCCCTAATTTGTCCATCTACCACGTTCCTAATACACTGAGACACCCTCTCCATATCTTCACATGGATATACCATCGCCTGAACAGTTATAGAAGCCTTTTCTATGGCCTGCATAACTTCAGATTCTTCTTTTATCCTTTCTCTGATATACTTACTTTTTTTCTTTGTCAATTCACATCCTCCATAATTAGTTTAAGAAGCTTTTTAGCCTCTTCTATACCCTCCTCCACCGTGATTTCCTCGTTTATAAAATAGTAGTCTGCCTCTCTAATAACATCTACAAGACCTATATCCCTCTCCCTATTCTCCCTGGATATAAACTCACTTAATGTCTTAATATCGTCTCTTCTCTTCCTCGTAATTATTCTCTTAAATCTCGTTTGGAAGCGAGCTATCACCGCTATTAATACCACCCTATGCCCTGTGCCTCTAAAGTACTCTAACTCTTCAATATTTCTAAGCCCATCAATCAAAATGTACATAGAATCCTCTTTCCTATCTTTAATTTTATCTATTGTTAATCTAGCTACAATGTCTCTTCCAAATTTTCTCCTAATCTCCTTCATGAACAAGCCTGTGTGATGCGCATCATCCTTACCATATTCAGCCTTAGCCGCCTCCCTAATTATATCTCCCATAATGTAAACAGGTATCCCTAGTTCCCTCGCGGCTTTGACTAGGATGCTTTTACCTGCTCCCGGAAGCCCTACTGTACATATAAGTGTCTTCATACCCTCCCTCCTTTTGTCATAAAATTAGTTTATTTAACTTATTCATAAGATTAATTTAGGAAGGGTAATTTAATGTTATCCCTAGTAGGTGGGGTTAAAATGCGGTTATTCATCGCCTTCGATGTAGATGATGCTTCCATAGTTAGTAAGGTTATGGATATCCAAAGGATCTTGGTTAGAGAGGGGGTTAAAGGGACATTTCCCGATCAGGAGCAGTTACATGTAACTATAAAATTTTTGGGAGAGACTCCGGATGATAAGGTTGAATTATTAAAGACTAAGCTGGCAGAGATTAAAGCCCCTAAATTTGAGGTATTTTTTGATGGAGTGACTGGCTTTCCATCGCTATCTTCACCTAGAGTCGTAGTCATCCGTTTACTTGAGAACGATACTCTCCTGAAGATTTTCCATGACATTGAGAAGATCACGTCTTCAATGGGCTTTAGACGTGAGAGCAGGGCATTTAAACCCCATTTAACCATCGCTAGGGTGAAGAAACCATGGAGTTGGAAGCGTCATCTGGCTAAGATATTATCTGGAGTATCTATAGACATGAGGATGACGGTTGAATGTATTAAGCTAAAGAAGAGTACACTGACGCCGACCGGACCTATTTATGAGGATGTAGATGTATATTGGTTGGAGAGAGGGGTATGATCTCGAAAGATAAGGATATAAAAATTAGGGACATATTATCACTTGTATTAGATAAGATCAAGATAGATGAAGAGAGTTACAATAAGATACTAGAGTATGTAACGGAGATAGTGGATAAGGTGAGGCGGCTCACATCAAATTATCTCGAGGATCCTGATAACGATATTTTTCTCGGAGGATCTTTTCCAAGAAAGACTTTTGTAAAAGATAATTATGATATTGATATCTTTATCAGGTTTCCCCCCGGTCTCACCAGAAATGAGTTGAGGAGGATAGTGTTTGATGCTGCATACAAATTATTTGGAAAGGATAATGTGAGAGAGCGGTTTGCTGACCATCCCTATGCAGAAGCCACTGTAAATGGAATAACAATTAACATAGTCCCATCATACAAAACAGAGCCACCCAACTGGATGAGTCCCGTGGACCGCTCATATTTCCACACCAAATACCTTTCCAAGAAACTCCCAAGGGACTTGGTTGATGACGTCCTGCTGTTCAAAGCTTTCCTAAAGGGCGTGGGATGTTATGGGGCTGAGATATCGATAAAAGGCTTTTCGGGATATCTCTCCGAGCTCCTAATCATATATTATGGTGGTTTTAAAAAAGCATTGGATAAAATAGCTAAATGGAAGCCTCCAGTAATTATTGACATAGAGAATCACTATAATACGGAGAGAGAGATTCTCGACATGTTCCCTAAATCACATTTAATTGTAATTGATCCTATTGATAAGGGGAGGAATGTAGCGAGTGCATTAAGCCTAAGGAATTTCAGTAGAATAATCTCTGCTTCAAGAGCATTTATAAAATCCCCAAGAAAGGAGTTTTTCTACCCGTTTTCAAGAATAGTGATTGAAAACTACCTTTATAGTATATCTCTAAATAAGATCACTAAGATGCCTATACTAACTATCCTCCTTATACATGGCGAAAAAATAGAAGATATTTATCATGGTCAGCTAGAGAAACTAGCTAAGAAAATTAGTAGGCAAATTGAATTACACGATGTAGATGTCTTGAAAACATCTATTTACAGTGACTATAAAGAGAAAAGTCTCATCCTCTTCTTCCTATCCTCTAAATCAATCCCCGGGTTCTACGTTAAGAAAGGCCCACCTGTATACTTTAAGAGTGAAGAAGACTATCTAACTAAAAACCGTGGTTCCCAATATCTATGGATAGATGCCGACGGCAAATGGTCCTCTATAAAGAAAAGAAATTATATCGATGTCAAGGAGCTTGTAATCGAGATACTTAACAATAAAGTAATTAAAATTCCTAGTGAAATAGTGGATGATGAAATACATGTATTGTACATTGATGAAATGGATCGGGAGTTTCTGGAGAATTTTAGGAGCTGGATCACCTCCTTTGTCAAGGGTGAAGATTTTTGGAGGACGTTTTACTAGTCCCTACTAACCCCTCTCTATTGGAGACAGGGAAGTACAGGAAGCTTTTATTTACTATCCTGACTTATCCAAAGACGCATTACGAGTTAGCCAGAGAGCGTCTTGAGATCCTCAGATCCGTGGGTGTCGACGCCTTCCTCCTTGACGGAGATGTAAATGTTGACGGTGTTCCCGTACTGGGTAAGGGAACCAACAGTATTGTTGTAAAGGCATATTATAGGGAGCGTTTAGTCGTGGTGAAGATACTTAGATTAGATGCATCGCGTGATTCTCTAGAGAACGAAGCTAAGATACTTGAATACATTAAGGATAGGGATATTGCTCCTGAACCTATTCTATATAAAGACTGGTTTTTGATACAAGAATTTATACAAGGTACTCTCCTAGGAAGCTTTATAAATGAAGATATCTACGTCTACAGCAAGTGGGAGATCGAAAGTTTTCTAGAGACGCTTTTTAAGAAGGCATATACCCTGGATAAGTTGGGCGTTGATCATGGTGAGTTGACAAGGCCCAATAAGCATGTCATAGTGCTGGATAACCTGGATTCACGTATAATCGACTTTGAATCCGCCTCTCTCAGGAGGACGCCGAAGAACCTTACATCGTTGTACCAATACATCTTCATAAGGTCTCCTGCGTCAAACTACCTTAGATCTATCTTCGGGATAAAAAATATGGATGAAATCATTGATATACTATCCAGATACAAGAAAAACTGTAATGAAGATACTTTTGTAGAGGTTCTTAACACTTTTAGGGAAAGTAAATTAACTCCGAGTAAAATTTAAAACCTTTGTAGTTGTATTAGATTAAAAAGGAGAGGTTTGTCATTCGGGTCCGTGGTCTAGCTTGGTAGGATGCCAGCCTGGGGTGGTTCCCCCCAGAGCGCTGGTGGTCCGGGGTTCAAATCCCCGCGGACCCACCATATAACAACTAAAAACACGTAATTCACTAGTGATAACAATCCTAATAATTATAGAGAAACAACTAAGAAATTAGTATGGAATGTAGAGAAAAATCGTTTTTCTCTATATGTTCTCCACGTATATCTCTTCTTCCTTCTGCATTGCTATTAGAGATAATACTCTTATTGTTGTACGGATCTTCTCTGGATCCAGTTTTTCTCCGTAGTTCTCAACATAAATGAATGTCCTTATTTCATTGTCCTCATAGTATACTACAGTCCTCTTCTCATCAGTATAATATGGTCCTTTTAGATTCAAGTCTAGTAACTTAGCCTCCTTCCTAAGTATCTTCATTAACTCATATACCTTCTCTGGCGCCATCTTCTCTGGTACATAGACAGATATAACTCCCTTCATATCCACTCAATAAAATAAGCCTCAAATGCCGTGTAACTTTCTCTGTAACAAAAGGAGGGAGTAGAGTGAAAGTATTCATCCCCGTAGAAACAATGTCCGGGTAAGGTCTTCGTACAATTTTTTAGCTGGGTAAGACAAGAAAACAAGCTGTCCTCCATCGTAGGTGATTATCCTACTTCTTCCAACCGCAATTTCCTCTATAGTCTCAATATACTCATCATAGGAAATCTTCTCCATGAAGTTCCTCATATATAAATCGAATCCAGCATTCAAGATGTCCTCAGTAAGCCAGTAAATATCTGGCTGGTCATGTATCAGCTTTGTAAGTGTCCAAAGTACTCTATAGACAATCCTCTCCTTCTTCTTGTCACTTACAATATCTGGTTTCATTGTTTTAGAATAAATTTCGTATATAGCATTCCTGATATGTTCAGATGTAACTGTTAAATCTCCTTCATATTCAGCTTTTTTACCGGCTTTAAACACGATATTCAGGAGTTCCCTTGCATTACCCAGGAAGATCTTTTCAGCAGCATATGTAGCAGCCTCAACTGCATTCTGTGTAATTACGTCTTCATTAAACCCTAGTTCTATTCTTTCCTTCAATATATCCTTAAACTGTCTCTTATCATAGGGTGGAAACTCTATACGGGGTCCTCCTACTTTAGACGTAATATGAGGTGGAAGCGCAGAGAGTATTTCCATCTTTCTAAGGACTAGGATGGGGTATATCAGTCTCCTCTCATAACCCTCCTCTATCCTCGTCAGTATCTCAAGAATCTTCCCCCTATCCCTACGTATTAATTCATCTCCGTCATCAATAGCTACTATATACTTAAGCTCCTCAATATCCAGCCTATCATATAATTTGGTTATGATCTCATCAATACCGAGTCCTCTCTCAGGGATAGGAACTATTTTTTTAGCTATATACTGTATCGCAACATACGTCCTACTATGTGTAGTTGCATTTACAACCCTGAAATCAATATTATCTTCCCTCTCCTCCTTTATCTCTGTCAATACCTTTCTTAGGGTACTTGTTTTACCTGTTCCCGACTCCCCATATAAAACAGGTATACTATAATGGCTTCCGTCAAGCCCTTCTGAAACCACCTTCTTGAGTATATCCAGCTGTTTTTCACGATGGGGTAGGGCCTTAGGTAGATACTTGGGATCGAAAACCCTCTCTCCACCTTCTCTGAATATCCTTGTCATCTCGACTGCACCGACTAATAAAGGGTATTTAACGTCAAATCCTTTAAATTTAAATTAAAAATTATTTTGTTTGTAATGAATTCGGGAAACACTATCGATAAAAGTAAGTATCTCTCATTGGAAGAGGGTAAATACCTTGTAAAGTTAGCTAGGAAAACCGTTGAATTAAGACTTGAGAATAAGGGGTTTCCATCTATAGACCCCTCTTCGTTAACCCCTCGTTTAAAAGAGGATCGTGGTGTCTTTACAACGATATATAAACTTGTCAATGGTAAAAAGGAATTACGAGGTTGTATCGGGTATCCACTTCCAATAAAACCACTGTATAAAGCAGTGATGGAAACCGCTATTGAATCGGCTTTTAACGATCCCCGTTTTCCACCTATTAGACAAGAAGAGATGAAGCTTGTTGTTTTCGAGGTATCCGTTTTAACACCCCTGGAGAAGATTGAATATAAGTCTCCTTTAGAGCTGCCTAAGCTAGTCAAAGTGGGTAGGGATGGCTTGGTACTAAAGTATGGCCCTTACTCCGGCCTCCTCCTCCCCCAGGTTCCAGTGGAATATGGTTGGGACGCCGAAGAATACCTGATACATCTCTCTATGAAGGCTGGCCTCCCACCCGATGGGTACCTTTATAAAGGAGTGGAGATATATCGGTTCGAAGCACAGATCTTCAGCGAGGAATCCCCTAAAGGTGAGGTTGTAGAGGAGAAGCTGGCTTCGTGTGATGTGTGAGAAACATGAGGATTGTCTTCAGTGTATGCGGTATCGGGATGGGCCACTCACATAGATCATATAGGTTGATGAAGGCATTAGCAGGAGAAGGCCATGAAATATTTGTAATTACATCTGGAGATGGAGCGGTTTTCTTTAGAGATAAGGAGTTTAAGGCATTTTATGTTGAGGAGTTGGATTTTGAATGGAGTGAGTCTGGAGTATCTTTAAACAGGACTATCGCTAAGTCACTGGAGCACAGCTACACTCTCTACAAACATTATACGGGGGAGAGGCGTGTAATCAGCGTGTTGAACCCAGACCTAATCGTTGTAGACTCCCGGGGCGCTCCACTCATCGTTGCAAAGCAATATAACATACCCTCTATTCTCATAACTAACCAGTTAGCTGTTATAAGTAGATACCCGGCTATCGATAAGGTTATAGCAAGGTACATGCCCAAGTTCTGGGCACTAGCGGATAAAATCATTGTATCTGACATTTCTCCTCCATATACAATAACCTATCTAAACAATGTCTATCCCCTTAGTATCGACCCAGAACTAGAAAATAAAGTATACTTTACAGGTCCTCTACTAGACTTTAAATGGCTAAGCAGCCATCTTAAGAAGATAAATAATGAGAAGGTCTATGATGTCTTCATATTCATAAGTGCCCCATCACTGGACAGGAAATTCTATGCTATGCATATGATTGATTTAGCGAAGACATTATCAAAGAACCATAAGGTTCTTTTATCAATCGGCGAGCCAAAGTTCAGGGAGTATAAGATCGGTCTCAATGGACTTGATATATGGGGTTGGGTGAAAGACCCATTTGAGATGCTCAGCAAATCTAAGATAGTAGTATTACGGGGAGGGCAGACGGCAATTATGGAGTCAATTATAACAATGACTCCCATGTTAGTGCTTCCAGCGTATAATCAGACGGAGCAGATCGAGAATGCCCGTCGAGTTAAGGCCCTGGGTATAGGAGAATACATTGACCCAGATATCTTTTACAGTAACAAAGAAGTGTTTTTCGAAAAAATTGAGCAGCTCCTATCCAAGTACGAGTATTACGTTGATAATCTGAAACTCATTAGAGAGAAATTATTCTCTTCTGGTGGTGTAGATAAAGCTATTGACATTATATTAGGCTTGGCTTAACCACCCTCATATATCTTATGAATAGTTAATTATTTTGTTGATGTGAGTAAATTTTTATAGGGGTGTTAGGGTGTACAGGTGTATAGCATGTGGCTTTCATATAGAAACTCTAATAGTAGAGATGTCAAGAACAAGGCTGAGGGTGAAGTTGTCCGCTTAATAGGCTGGATCTTTACTAAGAGGGAACATCCCGAGAAAATATTCATTAACATGAGGGACAGATATGGATACATCCAGCTTGTCGCTTCTAAAGAGACGCTGAAGGAGAAGTTTGAGAATGTTAAGGAGGCTAATGTTGAGAGTGCTATTGCCGTTGAGGGTGTTGTTAAATATGATAAGAGGGCTCCCGGTGGAGTAGAAATCCATTTAACAGATTTTAAGGTAGTGGCGCCAGCTGACATCTGGCCAGTTACGTTATCCGCTTTAAAGTCGCCTGAGTTTATGTTTGACAAGAGACACTTAACTATCCGAGGGCCTAGGTCAAGAGCAGTATTACTTATAAGATCTGCACTTATCCAATCCGCATTCGAGTATTTCACCAAAAACGATTATGTAATGATTAATGCACCTACCTTCATAACATCTGCTGTAGAGGGGGGTGCAACGTTATTCGAGTTGAAATATTTTGGTGATAAAGCTTACCTAACTCAGAGTGCACAGTTCTATGAGGAAGCAGCTATATGTGTTTTTGAGAAGGTTTTCGTTATACAGCCGAGCTTTAGAGCAGAGAAGTCCAGGACGAGAAAACATCTTACAGAGTTCTGGCATATAGAGGCAGAGGTGGCTTTTGCTGAACACAATGACATAATGCGTGTTGAGGAGGAGCTTCTATCCTATATAGTCTCTAGATTAAATGAGCTTGTTGGAGAAGAAATTAAATATATCAGAGGAGGCCTCCTCAAGGAGTTCACCCCGCCTTTTGAGAAGATAAGTTATGACGAGGCTATTGAAATACTTCAGAAGAAAGGCGTGGAGATAGAGTGGGGCGAAGACTTTGGAGCAGATGAAGAGCGAGCCTTGAGTGAAGAGTTTGAAGAACCATTCTTTGTAACAGGATACCCGGTCGAGATACGTAGTTTCTATCATATGCCGGATCCAGATCGCCCCGAGGTGACTTTATCGTCTGACCTCATGGCTCCAGGAGGCTTTGGAGAAATAACATCTGGTGGACAGAGGATCCATGATTACAATACTCTCCTAAATAAGATTAAGAAAATGGGTCTTGACCCCAGCGAATATGAATGGTATCTCGAGATACGTCGCTATGGAATGCCTCCTCACTCAGGCTTCGGCATGGGAGTTGAACGCGTCCTACGCTGGCTCTTAGACCTCCCTCATATCAGGGATGCTACACTCTTCCCACGGACTCCATCGAGATTATATCCATAATGCTCTCTCACTCCTATTTTCCTCTAAACATTTTTTAAATAAGGGATTAAAAATAATTGGAGGAAGGTGTGTTGAATGGCTGAAGAAATAGATGTTAAGGAGGTTCCTGGCGTAGGAGATGTTACAGCCAGGAAACTAAGGGAATTAGGAATAATTGATGTAAAAGCATTATTATTATATTCTCCGATTCAACTGGCTGAGATGCTTAATACAGCTGTTGAGAGGGCGGAGAGGATAATATTAAGTGCCTATAACCTCTTGAAGGAACGCGGCCTAGTGGAGGACGATTTTGTGACTGCAGATTATCTACTGGAGAAACTGAGTAGGCGCAGGTATATTACAACTGGTTCAAGGAACTTGGATACATTACTTAGGGGAGGTGTTGTAACAGGTGCTGTAACCGAGTTCTACGGCGAATTCGGGTCTGGAAAAACACAGTTGTGTCATACTCTCGCTGTCAATGTACAGCTTCCAGAGGAAGAAGGTGGGCTTGATAAAAACGCTATATACATAGATACAGAGAAGACCTTCAGCCCATCTAGAATAGTGGAGATCGCTAATGCACGGGGGTTAGATCCCAAAGAGACATTGAGGAGGATAGTTGTAGCCCGTGCTTTTAACACCACTCACCTATTATTGCTCTCTCACTCTCTGCCTAAGAAGATTAAGGAGAATAACATTGGATTTATAGCAATAGACTCTGCCGTTGCACCGTTTAGAGCCGAGTATATTGGACGTGGAAAGCTTTCTGAGAGACAGCAGTTGCTAAATAGGTTTATGCATGACCTCCTAAGAGTCGCTGAGCTATATGAAGTGGCGATAGTCATAACAAATCAGGTTCAGGCGCAGCCAGATATAATGTTCGGAGACCCGACTAAGCCAGTTGGCGGCCATGTCGTTGCACATGCAGTTACATATAGGATATATCTTAAGAAGTCCAAGAAGAATATTAGGATCGCTATGATCATAGACAGTCCAGAGCATCCTCCTGGTGAGGCTGTATTTACTATTACAAAAGACGGTATCTCCGACCCTGAGACGTAGCTAAATATAAATTATTTTTAAATTAGTATCCCAAAAACATATTTTTCATATAATAAAAAGATATTACCCTATAATATACAGTATAAAAAATAAATAACTGTAAAATAGCTGGAGAATAGGAATAGTCTAAATATGATGTTTAAAGACGATGTATTCGGTGGTGAGGCAGGTGAAAAGAAACCTAATATTGTCATTGGGGATAGTTGTACTAGCCATATTAATTATGTCGTTACCGGGATCCATGGTATATGCCCAGTCTCCAACTGAGGAGAGAGAATCTATATATGTATATGGTGGGGGGCCATCGGTATTCATCAAAGCGGCTTTCACTGATTCTGCATATTTATATGGTGTGGTTACTAGTAAAACTGGATTAGTATCATCTTCTGGAGTCAAATCAATATCGCTTTCATTTGTTAGGGTATCTGATTGGAAACCCTCGTTCAATTATTTTCTAGATGGTGTGTGGTATAGAAATACTGGTATCTATGAGGTTCCCTCAACCTCGGTAGTCCTAAAGATTGTTATAGAGAATGGTGTTACAGAACAAGATGTGCTGTCTATCGCAAAAACCTTATCTAATTACTTCCTCCTCGACTTTAGATTGGCTTCTGTAGACAGCAATACATATATATTCTATTCTCCGTATGAACACGGGACGGTTTATGAGAATGTCTTGTCTATTATAGAGGATGAGCCAGTTGCTGTATTTGACTGGGTTTCCCTCAAGAACTTCGATAAAAAGGATTTTTATAACGTGACTATAGGATTGGATGTGGGTAGGCATACAGCAAGCTTTGTAGCCAGCTACATAATATATAGGGAAAAGGGCGTCGAGACCTTATCGGATGTCCTCGAGTGGAAGCCGAATGAAAATGATACACGAAAAATAAATCTATATGTTTTATCTAAGTATGCTAGGGTAACTGGTTACCCAAAGTTATTCTATAATCTAAGCGTCTTAGAGGAGTCTACATTATACGTTTCTCTAAATGGATATACTTACGGTAATGCAGAGGAAGACCCTTTCGAAATCAGGTATACCTTTGCATATCCCACCCTATATATCGAAAGGAGTTTTAATGACACGCAGTTAAGTAACGGAGACGTTATAGAAGTTACTTTAAAGGTGGAGAATATAGGTGAGGCAGACGCATATAATGTTACATTAAGTGAATCCCGGTGGTGGGACGACAATCAGGTATTGTTCTTAGAAGGAGATGTAAAGGAGTTCTTCACTGTAATACCGAAGGCTACAAGTAGAGTCATCAAATATAAGGTTAAAGTCAATACTGCCGAGCCCGTTGATGTTATTGTTCCCCAGGCTCAGGCTACAGCCTCCATAATGGAGAATGTTAACTTAACATATTACTCTTCCAGTGTCCTAATCCATCTGAACAGAGACTCTCCATTCTTGTCAATATCAATTGATAGTAAGACTTCCTCTGTAAAACCGGGTGATGAGTATTTATATGATCTTAGTGTTAAGAACGAGGGATCTGAGACAGCTGAGGATCTGCAGCTCGGAGACTTCTTAATAAAGTCGTTGGCCCCAGGTGAGTCCAGACGCGTAGAATTATCTACCGCTGTATCAGGCCCCTGGGACCTAATAAAATATGTCTCGGCAAAAGTGGTGTATAGCTTCCAGAATAAAACATATAGTCTCGAGTCACCTTCCTATCCTGTGCTATTTAAGCCAGATACAATACTAGCTCCTCTAACTTCCATAGAGATCACCTATAAATCAGTGGATAATACACACATAGAAGCCACGCTTAATGTAAAGAATATAGGTGTTATCGACATTGAATCACTTAAAATAGAAGGGCAATTACTTAGTGGATTAGAATATGTATCGGGCGATTTCGAAGTAGAGCCCAACGGAACCATTTTCTATATTGCAGGCATCGCCTTGGGCAGGGGATCTGAAGTTGAGTATGAAGCTGTTTTCAAAATAGTTTCAGATGATGTTTTCATGTATCCATTGGTACGTGTAGAGGCAAAGGCGGTGGACATAAGTATCTCTAGATTAGGTCTTATAGACGTCTTCTTTAACCATACTATAGAGATTACAACTGACTTACCATCATCTCCATTGTTAATAGGTAAATCATATGTCTATAAAATACGTGTAGCCAATCTAGGCTCATCAGACATATATAACATCCTCTTCCACTATACAAATATTCCTGAAGGACTTACAATGAACTCATCGGACTCTCCAATAGGGAAGATAGCGGGAGGCTCATCCCTAGACTATGAAATAAGTTTCTATGCTGAGCGGCCAGGGGATGTGAGTATTCCCCCTGTGGACGTCGACTTCATACTTGGTGGTAAAACCAGATATATGAGTATTCCCGTCCAGAACGTTACCTTCGTATATGGACTTAAAGCCACGCTTTCCCTGACTGATAATGAGATACTAGAGAATGGGGCTACGTCAATATTGATACGGTTTGAAAGCGATGCACCTTCATATATAGACTATATAGATGTATCGATAACTCTGCCAGAAGGCTTGGAATTCAGCGACGGAACCCGTATATATGAGACTAGGATTTCGCTTAGCAGCCCCACGCTGGATTTCACCACACCCGAGATACATGCTGTAACACCAGGTAAATACAACGTATCTAATGTAAAAATATCATATGGATTTAAAGGTGAGGAAATAACTCTAGAGCTCCAGTTCGATATAACATCATCAAATATTTTAACCGTTAAAGAGAACGTGTTAAACAGATATTTCATTTACTTCATCATCGCACTAGCAGTTTCAATTGCAATAGCAGTATATATTCGTAGAAGCCTGAGATAAAGAGGGAGCTATATCGCGGCTAGATAAGCCAAGTATAGGAAAACAGCGATTCCAGCGCCGATTACTGGAGACGCTGCCCATAGAAAAAGCATCTTCTTTAGATACTGTATATTTATTATTCTAAATTTCTTTGTAAGAGCTGGGCCAATCAGTGAGATCATCATCAATTGTGTCAAGGATACAGGTATCCCAAACTGTGTAGCTACTTCTATTAATATTACAGTAGCAAATTGTGCGGCTAATAATGCTGAGATGCTTATGTTATAGATCTTCAAACCTATCTCATACGATACTCCTCCACTTAATAGGAAGAAGCCACCAACCACCATTATAACAAATAAAATAGTTTGAATAAATCCCTCCTCTCCCAGATAATAAATCAGCCCCAAGGTGTTTGCTCCAAAGACGTATGCTAGAGCGCCTGTTGTACTCATTAAAAGAACTTTTTCCGAGATATATCCCCTCCAGTTACTTTCTCTCAATAAGCGTTTCACCAATAAATATATCAGGCTGGAAATCACCAGTCCAAGCAGTGGATACGTTATCCATGCAATAAGCAGTAGCGATAGATATCCCGTGTCAAGAGGTCTGCCGAGGGAGATAAATATCCCCACAACCCCTCCTGCTAATGTCATTGTTAGTGAGATGGGGATCCTATACCTGTTTCCAAGTAGAATAAGTATAATTATACTGACTAAGATTATCGTCAGGAGATTCTGGTCGTGAATTGGAAAGGTCTCAGTGAATTTTCTAAGCTTATTCCCCTCAATTAGCAATCCGAGTATAGTGCCTAGTAATATAACTGGACTCGCGATTTTACGAAGTATCACAACCGATCGATATGGACCAGATAAAATGGCAGAGTTATTCCCTGTTATAAAGGCTACTGTAGCTAGTAAAACGAGTGTTATAATTAGACTTGTCATTTCCAGACACTATGTCCTAATATGTTGTAATGTTATCAAAATTATGTTGGATGCATCTTCACACAAGTCTTCAAGCTCGTCAATCATGTATATGAAGTGAACAAGATAAGAGAAATAGGGTTCTCTAACTTGCTCCCACTTGCTGTATATCTCATCAATAAGGAGGTGTTTCATATCATCTCCCTCCTCCTCTATCTCCTCTATTCTCGTCGTTATATCTATGATATCCTCCCACTCTCCTGAAATTACTTTATCAAGTAGCTTAATTAGCTCTTCAATTGACTTCATACTATGTTTCAAATAGTTTAGGATCTTCTTCTCAATAGCCCTTACCTCTTTTGTCCTGATCTTCTCAAAATACTCTCTTCTATATGTCTCGCCGCCTAAGAAATGTATCGTATCCAGGATGTTGTCAAGGATATCCATTAGTGTTATCAGGTAGTTCTGTAGACTTACTATTATTGCTCCGTCAAGGATCAACCTGGTTATCTCGTTAGATAACCTATCACCTTCTTTCTCCAATTTCTCGATCTTCCTATAGAGATGGTTTCTTCTATCCGCGTTGCCTTCATATGCTTCAATGAGTAGCTCAACTGCCTTTAGAGACAGGTAAGTATGTCTCCTTAACTCCTGGAATAACGTTATCTCTTGTGTTATAAGCATATCCTTAATCCTGGAAAATATATCCTTCACGTTTACACCAGTATTTTAAGGAGTAATTTAAGATTTTAAAGGTTTCTATTTTTCTCCTGATTTCTTCCTGTTTATCGTTTTATAGGGTTTCCAGCTTCTCCTTATAATATCAGCTCCTTCTCTCCAATGTTTCTCGAGGAACTCTCTCGTCTTGGGATCAGACGGATAACCGCTTCCAATTTCTCCATATACTTTCTTTAGTTTATCAATCTCTCTATCCCTAATAGTCTTCGCTATAATGCTTGCTGAAGCGACAATACTATAATTTTCATCTGCCTTATGCTCACTTATAATGACCCCATTATAGTCCTCGATATACTTTGATAGCCGTCCCCTGAATCTCTCTGGATCTGTATCACATGCATCGACATATACCAACGTAATATTATATCCACGGGAGACGGCTTCATTTATTATAGATGCATAGAAAAACGCCTCCATCTCATTGAGTCCATCGCCATCTTCTACCCATTTATCTATCTCCCTAGGCTCTACAATCTTGACTATAATGTCATTTGCAAGTTCCCTTATCAACTGAGATAACGCCTCTCTCTGTCTAGGAGTATATTTTTTAGAGTCCTTGACCACGAGTTTATCAAATCTAGATAGCTGTGATATCCTAGCTATAATACCTGTAATAACCATGGGGCCGATCACCGGCCCCCTACCGGCCTCGTCAATACCCAGTACATAAGTATTGTCTTCATCCACCACCAATTCTCCTCCTCAGCTCCCTCCATATTACAAGTGGAATGCCTTCTCTATTTTTGTGTGTAATCATATACAATATAGTCTCCTTATCTGTCTTATAGTCCTTTGAAAGAGTTGTGCTTAGTTTATAGTGGATGGTTAATACAGCCGGTTTATCTGACTTAAGAACCTTCTTAATAACCTCCTTAAATTTCTTTGATGTCAACTCCATTGGACCTATCTCATCTATAATAATAAAATCACTATTGTTGAGGGCTCTCTCAATAGCGGCGACACCAATCCTCTCTAATGTATCTACATTAACCCTATATTTTCCTACTCTAGGCCCGTCTTTAAAATCAACATGGGCCAATGTCCCAATCTCCTGTGTGTCTAATGTCAATATTTTGAATCCTACCCTTCTACCACCTACCCTTTCTTCTAGGGTAATGAATCCACCCACTTTATATCCATATAGCTTAAGCGTTTCGTAAATCTTCATTACTGCTGTTGTTTTACCAGAACCCGGTGGGCCCGTTAGGAAAATCTTTATCATTTTCTAATAATAGACATTAAGAAGTGAGATATTATAAATAATCATTTAGGCATTTCCAATTTACGGGAGGCTAAGCATCTCTGGATAGTAATTAGACGCGTGTGTTGAGACAATAACTTGAGGTGGCTAGACCAATGGCGAATAAGTCCCTGGACACGATACAGGAGGGTAAGGCCAAGATAATTCTACCAGAGAATGTATTCTATAATAAAATGGCTCGTTTCTCCCGTTCCATGGCTATACCAATAATAATTTATGAGTCGATATTGAGGGATACACCACTTATTGTAGCAGATGCCCTAGCTGCATCTGGAGTCAGAGGCATCCGTTATTATCTGGAGTCAGACGCTATAGATAAAATAGTTTTTAATGATAGGTCATATGCAGCGTATAAAACAATCCATCAAAATGTATGTTTAAATAAAATCGATAGTTACGAAATATTTAGGTTCGATGCCAACACCTTCTTATCAATATATGGAGAAGGAGCCTTCGACTTTATCGATATAGACCCCTTTGGATCCCCTTCACCGTTTATTGAGACTGCTGTTAGATGTATTAGAAACGAGGGTATAGTAGCAATCACCGCAACTGATTTAACCGCTTTATGCGGGTTATACCCTCGTTCAGCCTTTAGAAAATATGGGGCTGTAGTCTACAAAACTGGTTTCTGCCATGAAATCGCATTACGTCTCTTGATTAGAAACGTGGTCGAAGCAGCTGGTAGGCAGTTTAAGATAGCTTCTCCCGTGATATCCTATTTTTCCGAGCAGTATGCCCGGGTGTACCTTAGGATTCGTAGAGGGAAACTCAGCTTCCCATATGATGCTATCGGTTACATAATTATTAATGAGAATGAGATCAAGGTGGTTGAAGCATTTAAGTTTGATGGCGTGGTCGAAGGTAGTGTAGTAGGTCCCTTATGGATAGGTCCTCTTCATGATCCTAGCTTTGTGAAAAATATCTTGGACAGGGAGCTGTTCAACTACATCGGGGAGGCGGAGGATAGGAGTAGGGCGGCTAAATTATTTAAGATATTCCTGGAAGAATGGAACATGCCACCCTATTTTTATAACATCCACAAGATGTGTAAAAAAATCGAGATATCGCCTCCTCCAGTAAACGATATTATCGAGAGGCTGAAGTCCCTCGGTTATAAGGCTTCACGAACCCACTTCACTGGCTACGGAATAAAAACAGATTCTTCTTTAGAGGATCTATTAGATGTTTTACGTGATTTAGGCCGGTAATACATACATATGAAATAGATCTCGGCGCTTCTCTTCCTAGATGCCCTAGGCTTGTATATCCTCACATATCTAAACCTATTCTTAAGTTTCCTCATTATACTGTTTACCCTCCTACCTTCAAAGCTCTTCATAACTAGTATACCATCTTTCCCTAGAAAGTGTCCTGCATACTCTAGTACCTTCATATTATAATCATAGATAACCTCCGTATCCAACTCCCAGATCCCCGTTATATTTGGGGATAGGTCGCTTACAATTACATCAGCCTTATTCTCGCCAAGTGCCTCCTCGATCTTAGCGATAGTATCTTCCTCAAATATATCGCCTTGTACTAGAACCACATTAGGTACTTCTTCAAACGGCTTTATAGGATTTATATCAACTCCTATCAGGAGCCCGTCTATACCTATCCTATTAATAATATACTGTAGCCATCCACCGGGGTATGCCCCTAGATCTATTACCCTATCCCCCGGTTTAAATATGCCAAACCGCTTGTCAATATTCTCAAGCTTAAAATATGCCCTACTCCTAATTCCCTTCTTCTTAGCTAATTCATAAAATGGATCACGTTCCGCCTTTCTTCTTCTCCACTTTTTTGTCATTCTCATCAGTTCCCATATTTATATGTTCCTTATATTTGTTTAACGCCCATTCCTCAATATGCTGACACTTTATTAAATACTCGGGATATCTTGAAGAGCATTCCGAATCATATTGGCAAGCTGTGCAAAATAGGTCTTTTATAAAGTTAATCGCCTTTAGCCTTGTCTCGGGCCTAACTGTCCTAATATACCTAATTTTTTCACCTTCAATAGGTGTCTCAACTTCCTCCTTACTCATCTCTATCAACTTCTCTATCCTTTAAAATATTCAGGTCTAACCGAGTAAAATAACTCGGTAGGTAAAAAGAGCTTGTTAAAAATTTCCCTTCACCAAAAATATATTTATACATATAGAAAATATAAGTGAAATTGTTGATAATCTATATATTTATCTCAATCTGTACCTTTCTCAGGATCTCCTTAACCATCTCTCTAAGAGGAATCTCGGTGATTCCCGCTAACTTAGCTGCTTCTCTCTGCGTGACGTTATATTCATAGAGTTTATATGCTATATATGCTATGGCTGCAAGGATGGTTTTCTTTGTTCTCCCTATTCCGATCTTTTTGTTCCTAGTTTCTTCATATAATTTTTTCATAAGCTTCTCTACCTTTTCATCTCTTCCATACTTCCTCCTAAATTTCGAGAGTACCCGAATCTCCTCCTCCTTAGGTCTACCAGGAATCTTAATCCCCAGCGTCTTCACGATTTCTTTATATGCTTTTCTAATGTCCTTAGCCGTTATATTCTCGGGTGCATATGTCTTCTCAACCTTCTTGAGGGGAAATATCTGAGTATTATTCAGTTTTGTTGCTAATAGTAGGAGTGCCAAAGCAAAGACCCTCTTCCTCCACCTATGTTTTCTGCTTGAGTTCTTACTAAGATATAACTCCAATAGTCTTTCGGCTGTCTTTATATCCACCTTCTTTATAGTAGGAAAAACATACTGGATTTCTTCAAACAACATATGTATCTCCTTCTTATAACGCTCGGCACTGGTCTCATACATATGCGGGTAGGGATATCCCCAACGGGATTGATGTGTCGTGGTTACATTAGCTCCTCTTCTTCTAGGCGCTGTGTCCTCAACTGATTTAAAAGGTGGATCCGACCTTACATGAGCTACACTAGGAAAGACATATCCGCATGTGAGGCATATGTATGTATTTTGAAGCCTATCAAAAGTATGTTTCTTACCTCCGCATATTGGGCAGCTGAGTGTCTCTTTTTCGCTCATCTTCTCCTCCTTCTTTTAATATAATAGACATGTGCCCCTACATATTTCTCAGGGTTTTTCACAGTTGGCTTAGCAACTAGATACGGCTTGTTTATAGGCCCTATGACGTCGACTACGATACCTATCTTCTCCCCCCTTGAATCGACTAGAGTCGTCTCTGGTATCAGCTTATCTCTAGCTTCAATTACAAATACTTTGCTCTTCGTATAGTGCAATATAACGCCTGCCTCTTTCATAATACAAGTCTCCTCATACCCCTAACAACAAGAATAGTTTTTAGGAGTTTTCTTTCACTAAGAATTATTTTTTACATAACATAAATATAACTCCTTAGCCTTCTTCTCCGAATTATAGAGGAACTATTTTCCGCCTCGCATACGCCTTATCTCTTTCGCTATCTCTCTAATAATATCCAGTTTCTTCCCAGCGTCCTTGCTAATCATTATATAACCATTATCCTTGATCCACCAACAAGATGGATACCTGGCTTTTTTAAAACTAGCTACTTGGAACCCAAGTTTCCGAGCGGCGGTGACCAGCTCCTCCAACTTTGGATTCTGGACACACTCTCTCTTAGGCAGTTTCCTACCTCTCTTTCTAGAAAGATCCTGATTGAAATATACTGTCCATATAACAAAATTTTCTTTGTTCCTCACTCCGTCAACAACCTTGCATTAATAACTCCATCTTGACCGGGCCTAGAAACTACTATCGCCCTACCTAATTCTGTCTTAATTAGTGCACCTTTAGTAATAACTCCCCTTCTACTATATTCTCTATTCGCCCTATTCTCAATAACCTCTAAAATCCTAGTCTTTACAACTTTCTTCTCTTTAGGGTTATACACATTTGCCCATTCAGCACGAAGTAGCCTAATCTTTAAAAGCCCTCCCTTAACTTTCTCCACCTTTATCTTGGTTTCACCTAGTCTAGTCTCAGCAGGTATACCGCCTCTCTCGTATTTCCTCTTTCCCCTCCATATGAGTCTCTTTCCACCAGTCTTCTTCCTCTTATGTAGATCCCAATGCCACTGAACCATTATGAATCAACCTCCTCTACTACACTGTTTAATTTTAAACAGAGGAGATATTATTTAAATATTAGGTTTTTTAACTATCTTTTCCCGCTTCTTGCCACGTCTACTCCTTATAAGTGCTTCAGCCTCTTCTCTAATTATAACGGTAAAACCAGTGTCCTCGCTTTTCTTGGTGACTAAACCCAGTCTAATAAACTTCTTGACGTCTCTATATACTCTATTACCAAATATATCTTTTAACCGACTGAGCTTAACTTTCTTCCTTGTATAGATATATGCCAGTACCTCCAACTGTTTCTCGGTTAGAGGCGGTGGCCTCATCAGGTTCTTAACCTTATCTATATATCTATCCTTGATCTTCGGAAAATAATGTTTTCTACGTCTAACTATCTCTAGACCGATCATTTTAGAATTGAAGTGTTTGACATAGGCCTCCATTATCTCCTCAGCTTCCTTACGTGAACCGAGTTTTAGTACTGAGACGATAGTATCTAGGCTAACCGGCTTAGATGCCACATAGAATAGTGCATCTAGTGTCCCAATTATCTCCTTATTCAACGGGGATGATGACGATGTCCTTGGCAACTCCATCCTCCTCAATGAAATCAACATCAATTACTCCCTCAACATATAGGAATAGTATGGCGAAGATAACTAAATATGGTGAATAATTGTCCAGAGTCTTGATTATATCAGATAATAAAATACTTTTTTTAAATACTTTATAGGCGTTTTTAATCAATTCTCCAATCTCCTTGGCCTTTTCTTCAATTAATCTAGTGTCACTATAGTATTCGGCGATGTCTGGGGCCTCCTCGGGAACAGGTGCGAGTCTAAGCCTATTCTCAATTATTTCCTCAAGTCTATCCAATATGTGGCTTAAGTCGATGTATGTCTTACCGACTACGGTCTCGACCTTAATATCTGGGAGTCTGAGTAGAATTTCCTCCTGATCTAATCTCCCTATCCTACTTACTTTACTCGGCTTAGCTATTTTCTCGATGGTATCTATCTTTCTCTTGTAGATGAAAGCCGCGTTATCAGCAGCGTATCCAGCTATCACAAAATTAAGGTTCTCTTTTTGAAACATCTGGAGAAGTTCTTCCAACTCGCGTACCAAGTCTATTTTCCATGGATTTATCCTCATCAATCTCTCTCTCGACTCTAGGATTATCGAGTATTTATCCCGTTTATCTATTTCTAAGCACCTCCGAAATCCTCTCTTTCGGAATCACTATTGGTCTACTGACACCGTTTCTAAAGAATATTGTTATCAAGTAGTCAGCCATCTTGGCCAATATCTCATCCCTCGGTAGTGTAACGAATATTATCTGGCTCTCCTCCTTCTGAGAGACTATGGCTTGGGCGAAGTGATTCAAGTTCCTTGGATCAACATGCGCATCTATCTCGTCTAGTAGGAAGACTACATTACCCGGTATCGAGTATACAGATAGGAGGAATAGTATTATGAGTAGAGACTTTTCTCCTCCACTCAACGAGAATATAGGCAGCCTGGGCTTACCCTTCAACTCGACATATAATATTATCCCACTGTTTATATCATCCGGATTCTCAAGGTCCATGACTATCTTAGACTCTGGAAATACGCTGTAGAAGAGTTTCTCGAACTTTGCCTTTATCTTTTCAAACCCTTCTCTAAATACCCTCTCCTTCTCATCATCTATCTCACGTATAAATTCTAATATCGCATTTCTCTCTTTCTCTAGCCGACTCTTATTCATAGAGAACTGTTTGTAAGGCTCTATTCTCCTTAGATATTCTTCCCTCGCCATGGGAGTCGGGTAGTTTTCATCCCTATTTATTTCATCCATTTCATCCATGTATTCTCTGATCATAACATCTATTTCCTCGGGCCTAGATACTCCAGGTACATGCACAGGCTCTAGATAACCTTCTTCAGCTCTCTTCTCTCTAAGCATATTTATCTGTGTAGAGAGGCTCTTTATGTCTCCCTTGATCTCAGAGATTCTTATTTTAACCTCGTTCAGCCTCCTATTATACTCCACCCACTTCCTATTTATCTCGCTTCTCTTATGCTTCAACTTCTCGAGGCGCTGCTTTATACCCTCAGTCTTTTCTACGAATTCATCGATCTCCTTATTTATCTCCTCCAGATATTTCTCTTTCTCACGTATTTCCCTCTTAATGCTTGATATCTCCTTCTTTATCCTATCTATCTCATCAACCTTCTCTCTAATCGACTCCTTAATCTTATCTCTATTCCTCTTTATTTCTTGAATAGCTTCCCTCGTACTATTTATAAACTCATTGTTCCTGGATAATATGTTCTCTATTCCAACAATCTCAACCTCAATCTCCTTCTTCTCTTCCTCCAGCTTACTTATTCTCATTCTATAATCGTCGATAGTCCTATCGAGTCTAGAAACCTCGCTAATATACTCCTTCTCCACCTTAGCCAGCTTCTCCTTCTTCCCCCCTTTCTTTAAGTTCCTCAGTATCTTATTTCTACGCCTCTTGTAATATACGTGGAAGCTCTTCAGGAACTTCATGTTTTCATTCATTATTTTAATGGTCTCTTCAAGCCTCACTCTCTCTGAAATAAGTTTAATTAGGTTATTCTCAATATGGTCTATCTCACTCTCCAGCTTATCCAAATCATCTTTCCTAAGAGTTATCATATCTTTAAACGTCTTGTAGATATCCTCCAACTTCTCCAGATCCTTGGTTATAATTATCCTCTTCTTCTTTCCCTCATATATCCAGGAGTCAGCAGTAATCATGAACTCTCCTTTCTTATGTATCACACTTAATCCTTGAGATAGATATCGGTAACCTTCCTCGGGATCAGTAATTATAACTAGGTTTCCAAATAGCTTTGTTAGTAGGGGCTTCATCTTACCAGGATATTTTATAACGCTCAAAACACTTTTATCGTGTGGTTTTTCGCTGGAAACATACCTAGATACTGGTTTTATCATGACTTTCTTATTCAGTTCATAGGAGACTTTAAATAGTTTCTCGGCTGTATCCACATCATCCACAATTATACTATACCAGTCCCTCCCCAATGACTCTTTAAGAAGTGACACTATATCTCTAGGACCCTTTATCCTCTCCCCTAGGATGCCGATGACTCCCTTGATATTCATATCACTCGCTATTTTCATGATGTACCTTGCATCGGATTGATACTCAATATCCACTGTCTTCTTCTCTCTCCTTATTTTATCTATGTATTTCTCAACCTTCCTAAGGAGTTTCTCAGCCTCCCTGATCTCCTTCTCAATCTTCTCCTTTCTAGCCCTAAGCTTATCATATTTCTCCTTCAGTTTTTTCTCCCTATCCTTTATCCCACTAAGTTTTTCCTTGATCTCGTTCAACTTACTCTCGAGACTCTCCATATTCTTCTCGAAATGAGCCAGTTTATCCTCCAGCTCTTTCAACCTATCTCTGTATAAGTCCTCTATCTTCTCTAGGGCAAGGATCTCCGCCTGCTCCTTAATCTTTTCCATAAGTGTCTTGTCCCTCTTCGAGATCAACTCTTTTTTCTTACTGAATATCCCACCTAATTCTTTCTGAAGCCTTTCAATCTCCTTCGTTATCTTCTCCTTCTCCGTATTCAGTGTATTAAGCTCCTTTTTAAGCGATCTATTTGTCTTTACAATCATCTTCAACGAATCAGTCTTTTCCTTAATCTGATCCCTAACATGATTTAATTCTGACCTCAAGTACTCTAACTCCCTCTCCTCTCTCTGGAGAGCTGTTTCCTTAAGACTAAGGAGATTCTTCTTGTTGGCCAAATCAGTATTGATATTTGATCTTTCTCTAAGCATTTTACGGTATTGTTCAATGCCTTTCTCCTCTAACTCCTCCTCCAATTCTCCGATTTTCATCTCTACACTGTGTATTTCATTCTCAAGTTGGGTAATTCTCCTCGCATATCTACTCTCTTTCTCAGTTAGATCCTCCAACTCTTCCTTCTTCTTATTTATCTTCGGCTCCAGCCCCTCGATCTCCAAAGTATATTTAGCAGCTTTTAGCCTCCTCAGAACCCTCTCGATATTCTCTTTTCTCTCAAGATTAATCATTTGATGAAGAAGTCTAGATACCATTTCCTTAAGTATTTCTTGTTTTTCATTCAGGGCCTCCAGCTTAGCCTCAGCCTTCTCCAGCCTGCTTAACGCCTCGGCTTTCTTCTCATCGAATTTAGCGATCCCCAACGCATCATCTATCAATTGTTTAAGGTCCTTGGGAGTGATGTTCGCCTGATTAAGTATCCCACCCTGGGGTATATAGACATAGTGGAACCCCCCACCGCCTAATGTCAGCAGCTTCGAGATGTATGTCCCCCTACTTACCCGCTTCTTATTATAATAGTATAAATGTGCATTATCCCTGGGGCGAAAAACCCTCTTGAAAATATGTTCCTTACCCTTATCATCAACAATTGTAAGTGTTACCGAGACTTCAAATCCTTTTTTAGTCACGTCTACACCATGGGGATTATGAACTATGTCAATAAACTTATTTGCCCTAAATAGCTTGAGGCTCCTCTCACCTAATCCAAATAATATGGCCTCTATAGAGTTTGATTTACCTGTTCCATTAGGCCCTACAATGGTGTTTATACCATCGCTAAAACGTATTCTAGCGTTTTTATAAGTCTTATAATTAGTAATTTTAACTTCCTTGATGTACGCTCTCATTATACTCATTAAATATTCATTTTATATATTAATTTAAAAGATATGTGACTTTAGATATCAAATATCGACTCCGAGCTTTCTAAACGTATCCCTGATTTTAGTCCAGTGAGAGCCTTTCCAGTATATTTTTCCACAGTTTTCACATACATAAACCATCTTATGGTTATTTTTTACATGAGCCGGTAGATCCAAGTCTCTACTCTCCCTCTGAACTAGAACGGTATTGCATACAGGACACCTATATTTCAGGCTATCTACATAGGTGTTTAAATCAAGTATATTAAATATTTTCCTCAGCTTTGTTTCGGTATTCTCTCCAGATGTGTATATCGCTCTAATATATCTCCTAATAGCCCTCTGGTAAAGTTCCCTATCAGATGTCAGTAACACTCTACTCTCATTCTCAGCTATCTCTAGGAGTTTGTTATCTAGGTTATCTCCAGTGAAATATAGGCAATCAAATCCAATGATACGCAACCATCTTGCAATGTCTCCATTCATTTCATCAGCTAAAAATTTTGGAGGAGTCATAATCTTACTCTACAGAAGATTGTTATTCAACATAAACCTCATAACATGTCTCCTAGAGACCACTCCCACAACCTCATCTTCCTCTAAAATCGGTATCAACCTCTGTCTACCATTCAGTAATAGGTTCACTGCATCGGCAATAGTGTTGTCTGGTGTCAACGTCTCAACGTCTCTATTTACAACATCTGCTACAAGGATCTTCCTCAAATTATACTCCCATTTCTGTGTGGGTATCAACTTCTTAATTGTAAATATAGCTCTCGCAATATCTAAAGCTGTGACTATACCGACAAACTTCTTTTGATGTGTTACTACAAGTGTGTTGAACCCACTGGCACGCATCTTAGTCTCCGCTTGAACTAGTCTATGGAAAAGCTCTACCTTACCCTGTACATTAGCCATTATATCCCGAATCACTGTTCCGCCGTACTTTTCCTTGTGTTTATTAAATATCTTAATAATTTCTCGCTTAGTCACCAGCCCATATAACTGGTTATCCTCTCTGTCGATAACGGGAAGACTACTATAGCCCCTATTTAACATCATGTTTGCCGCTGTCTTTACATCGGTATCAAGATATGCTACGTCTACGGGGCTGGTGGCTGCACTAGCTACAGAGGTATTATATGGTTCAAACCTCTTAACAGCCCTCTGTGAGAGTTTAAAAAGTATGTCGTATTCCGTGATTATTCCATATAACTCTCTCTTATTCCTTAAGACTACGAGGCGGTCAACGTCTTTTTTAACCATCATTTCAATGGCATCCTTGATCCTAGCATCCTTATCAATCGTGGGAAAGTTTTTTATAGCTATATCAACTACCTTCATAATCCTGTCCTCACCATATCCTCCAAAATAATATATTTGTCTATTAAACCTATAATCGTATTCTCCTCGTCAACCACAGGTAGATGTCCAATTCTCTCAAAATACATTCTCCCCGCGGCGTCAACCAATAGTTCATCTAAGGATGCGACGAATACTGGGGAAGACATTATGTCCTCGAGAACCGGGAGTGAGTATTTTACAAAAACCACTCGTTTCGTACTATCCTTGACATATCTGCTTCCTCTTGATATCGAGGTGATAGGAAGATATATTATATCTGAGTATGTGACTATGCCAACTGGCCTCCTCACCTGATCTACAACTATAACTGCATCTACACCTTTTTCCTCCATCAATTCATATGCATATTTAATAGAGTGTAGGGGGGAGGCGGTTGGAGGTTCTTTTCTATATACTTCTCGTACCAACGTCTCACTTCTACTTAAACGAGAATAAGGCCCTAGTAGGTCTTCAGCCTCAATCACTCCATATACTTCCTCATCCTTTCCCAGTACAATAACCTCCTTTCTATTCTCAAGTATCATCTTCGCAACATCCACAACATAGTCTCCCTCTCCCACTGTTAATATGTCTTTATCCATAAAATCACTTACTAGAAGCCTGTCAAGAGGCCTTGCATAATTTGGCTTATCGAGTATCTTTCTACCGATGTCTCTCATATCTAGGATTCCAATAGGCCTCTCCTCAGCATCAATAACAACTATGGTCTTCCTCCTAGTCCTTATCCCCACGTTCCTTGCGTGGGCTAATGTATCTGTCTCCCTAACCAGCGGGGGTGCTTTTTCATATAAGATATCCCTAACCCTTACCTCTTTCAATTTCTCCACCAAAATAGGTTTTCACTTAGTTCTAAAGATAAAATCAAAATATAGGTTTATAAAACCATAGATATTTATTTGTTAGAATAACCTGGGAGGGGTATATAGAGATGTCTCCATTCAAAGTTTTAGGGATTGAGTTAACAGATGTATATGAGCTCATTAGATTCAATCTAAATACTAAGCAGGAACGTGCTGGTCTAATGAGCTATAAATCAGGCGATGTATACCACATAGGATTTTATTACCCCTCTTTCCTAAAGAAAATTATCCTAGCTTTCATCTATATAATCTCGTCTTCTCCCCCTCCACCGGTATACTCATATTCAAATGATTACAACGGTAAGGAGATCGTGCTTTCCCATCCAACCGATTCGCCTTCCTTTATTAATATACCTGTTGCTAGGTTAAATGATATTCCACATGACTTTGCCTCACTAGAAGAATTGGAGGCTAACTGGAGATTTATTGAAGTTGATGGCGTTGAATCCCTAATTAAATTGGGTTCAACAGCGTATTTCGATACATCAGATATTCCATATATATGGTATGACGTGGATAGAAAAACCTACCTACTTAACATCTACTCCTCAGATGACGGTATCGATGTAAACCTATATTATTACTGGATCGGAGAATATATGGGGCCGTATATCTACGTTTCAAGGGATTACAGTAAAGTGGGGTATTCCGAAAATATTAGGGATGTGAGTAAAAATTATTTCCTTGTGGTTAAATCTAGGAGCCTACCGTATTTATCGTTGAAGAATCTTAAGTAAAACCTTCTCCTCATCCCTTGTATCTAGCGTATATCATCGCATGGTCCCGTTCATAGGGCTCTAAGTCCAATACATCGAGTATCTCGAATCCCTCTATCTCCATCTTCTTAGCCTCCTCCCTATATATTACCTTAGGTTCTTTAGTGGCATCTATGCTCCTAGCTTTGATTGCATATAGTACTATACCCTCTTCTTTTAGAAAAGCCTTTGAATTCAGAATAGCGATCCTAGTCTGATCTGGCTGGGCAACATCACAGTATACTAGGTCAACAGGGTAGTCCACTATATCTCTATATTCCCCAGGTATTCTAGCATCAAAGAACAAGGGGATAATATTTTCTCTATGGGATATCACCCTACCAATGAATTCAAGCATTACCCGTGGAGCTATCTCAACCCCATATATGACTCCCCTATCCTCAATTATATCCGATATATGGCTTACCGTCGTGCCCGTGGATACACCGAGATAAAGGATTCTCCTCGCGTCATTCATAAATCCAATATCTAGACCCTTTAAAACTACTGCCGCAAGCTTACTTTTATATGGGATCCATTCCCTTAACTCTCCTACTTTGGTTTTGAATAAACTCTCTTTATAATATGTGATACCTGGAGTCATATTCTTTGTCGCCAAGATCTTCTTATCTCCCTTCTCTATCCAATACATATTTTTAACATTTGTCTCTACAACTTTCATTTAATCTCTCACCTCCTTCTCCTTCTCTTCTTTCTCTTTCTATGTGCTCCTTTCTTAGGCTTAGGGTTTACACGTATCTTCTTATCCTTTAGTTTTGGCGCTTGTTGCCTGAGCATCTCTACCTTTTCCTTAACTTCCTCATATAGTTTTTCACCAACGTATTCTCCACCGAATGCATCGACTCTAGCAGCTATCGTAAGCTTACCAGCCAATATTCTGGCTACTCTGCCCCGGATTACCTTGGGTGACTGTCCGACAAATGGATGCTGGAATATAATCCCGTGCTTAGGCGGTTTCCTTCCCTTTCTAAGTGCTAGGAAGAGTGCTCTCTCAGCGCCGAGAAGCTGAATAGTGCTTGCTGGGAACATGGCTAGCTTCTTAATTCCTCCAGCTTTAGCAATCAGCCTAGCAGCTAACTTAGATCCCACAATAGCAGTTATATTAGGCGCAACCTCCTCAAGCAGTTCCTCGAGATACTTCTCTATGGCATCACGCGTCTTCACCATGTCTTTAAGCATCTTGGCGTGTGTCCTTATCATCTCGATATCATTCATCTCAAGCATACCGCCCCTAGAAGCCTTTGCAGCCTCCTCTATAGCTGCGGCCTTCTTCTCAGCATAGCCTAGTTTAAGCAGGTTTTCCTTCGTGAACTCCTCTCTCCAAGTTAGGGTCGCTACAAGGTTTGCATAGCTCTCTATCTTAGTAACCAGCTCAGCCAATTCAGGGAAGTATATGCCGTACCACTCCCTAAGCCTTTCATAGAATAAGTTTATTGTCTCGGTATATTCATCGTAGCTATTTATAGCATGTATTATTAGAAGATCCTTATTAGCCAACTCTTCTTTAAGCTTCTCCTCTGAATATGTTTTCATAACATCTTTTATGAGCCTCAGAGCCTCCTCAGTATCTTTAGCCACTCTGGTTTTAATTAAAAGCTCGGATGACGTCTCTTCTCTATCAACATACTTTATCTTATCAGCTAACTCAGAATATCTCCCGAGGAGCTTATACAATACGCGTGATGTGACAAGGACTTGATCAGAATCTTTTATATCTTCGACTATGTTTTCGAGGCTAAGCCTACCTTTATATAATTTATATAGATTTACCCCTGCCTTTTCTGGAGTATCTCCGAATTTATATATTTCAAGGCTTCCATCACCTTCCTTAACAACTCCATATGGTGTTAGATGTAGCTTAATCATCTTGCCTCCACCATCTTAAATACTTTCTCATGTTCTATACCCGACAAATAACATATTATCTTAATGACGGATATTAAACGTTCCCTGTAGGGTAGGGAGATGTATAGCGACGCTATTTCCTCCGGTGTTACGGTTTTTAGGATACGTAGTATAATTAGATACAAGGCTCCTGCTGCAATGAAGTAGATAAAGAACACGTCAAATCTCTTGAAATTCTCCCAAACTAGCCATATGGTTAATCCTGAGATGCCTCCAGCTATAAATGATTTGGCATACGCAGTTATATCTATACGTATACTTAGCATTTTAATACCTACATAGAGAAACAATAGGTACGAGACTATTATTAGGGAGGCCCTTCCAATTCCAGTGGATATATAGCCTACATATGGATAGAGACCTATCATAATTACTAAGTCCACTATTATAGACGCGACCATTATTATCATGAGCTCCTTATTCTTCTTAGCAGCTATAAACGCGCTCTGAAGTAGTGGGTTGAGTGGCCCTAGCCAGAGACCAATACTCATTATTTGGAATAGAGGTATTGCCCCTCCATATGCTGGGCCTGCAAGGAGGTAAATAAGCGGTTCTGCCAAAGCCGCCGCGAGTATAAAGACCGGAGATACAAATATGAATATGTACCTACTAATATCCTCAATTCTATTGCTTAAGCCGTCTATTCCATTGAGATGATACTCTTCCGATAAATGAGGGAGCATGCTGCCTTGAATAGCCTGGTACATAGCCGTTAGAAAGAGTATTCCGGTGGTGGCTATGTAGAAATACGCTAGTATACTCGGTCCAAATATGTACGAGACGATTCTATCTCCATACTCCGTTGCCGCTAGAATAATATCTGCTATGAATAGGGGCGCGGCATCCTTAATTATATTTGAAGGTTTTTCAGACTCAAGAGTAGGGGGGCTATACTGTGGAACCGTCTTCCTCATTATAAGCACTATACTTAGGACTTCTCCTATAATCCATGCCACTAATATTCCATCCACTCCATAGCCCCTTAGGAGAAAGTATATCATCAGAAGACGATAGACAAGAAAGCCAGTTGAAACATAGAGGGTCTCATAATGAAAAAGCTGTAGCGCCTCTAAACCAGCTACAATTAGGTTTCTAAAGGCAAATAAAGATAGTAGTATGGTGAATAGAATTAGTCCATTGGTTGACTCAACGGCTTCAAAGATCTTAAAGTAACCTATTCCATATGATACTAGAGCGATTATAACTGCGATAAATGGGAGGGATAGGGTTGTGGTTAGCCAGAATGTTCCTCTAATCTTCCTTTCTTCATTTAAAGCTGTATAACCTGCTATCAGTCTAATACCTACTTTCTTCAATCCAAAGTTAGCGCTCAACCCTACTAGATATAGAAGCGACACGATTAAACCATATACACCCATCTCGGTGGGATTTAGGATTCTGGATATTATTCCGAAGGTTAAGAGGCTGATTATATAAATACTAATCTGCTGCATGAGTAGTGAGCTGAAGTTCTTGATAAGCTTAAAATTTATCTTCCTAATTTTCCTCATCCAATCAGCCTCTTAACCATGGTATCATCATCTTCCCAACCTTATTCTTCCTACCGATACATGATATTATCCTTATGAATGTAAATTTATCATGGCTTAAATAGGCTTTAATAAATATATTGAATAGAATAAATCATTGAAATATTTGAGTGTATGTATGTTTTATAAGCAAAAAACTTTGCATTTTTAACTTTTTCATCAATTAACAAGCTGTTCTCCTGTTAATCTACTTTATTCAGCCCTTGGCAAAACATTTAAAAATAACTGGTTTAAAATCTATTACAGAGGTGAATACGTATGGGTACACACGGTTCATTGACAAAGGCAGGTAAGGTTAGGAGTCTAACGCCTAAGATTGATCCAATGCCCCATCCTCCGACAAATCCGAAGAAGAGGAATAGAATAAACTATAAGAAGAGGATTCTCTTAAATAGGCCTCCCGGCCAGTTCAGACCTGGGAGAAGGTAAAAACCGCCCCCTCATTTTACCAAGTATTTATCTTCATTCTCCCGAATATTACTTGTTTCTTTTCTAGAACATTATCTGAACATAGATCCGGATCACTGTCTCTCAAAAGTGGATATTTTATTTAAGTGTATGGGTCTTTTATCCTCATTGAGGATGGATAATGACTGGTGGACGAGAGACTACTGTTGATGAGAAGCTTAGAGAGGCGGTTAAATTTATTGTTAAAGAGGTTAGGGAGAAGGGTATTAAAGACCCGGTGAAAATCAATCGTATAAAGTATAGGGCAGTTAGACTCTTTAGACTTGGTAGAGTCCCTTCTAATGTAGAGATACTCAAGTATGTCAATGAGATAGATCCTGAGCTAGCCAGTGTCTTTAGGCTTAAGCCGGTTAGAAGTATTTCTGGAGTTGTTATAGTCGCCATTATGACTTATCCCTATGAATGTCCCCATGGACGCTGTCTATACTGCCCCCATTATCCAGGAGCCCCCATATCATATACTGGTAAAGAGCCTAGTGCAATGAGGGGTATACATAATGAATTTGATCCCTATAAGCAGGTCACGAGCAGACTGGAGCAGTTGGAGTCAATGGGGCATTCAACTGATAAGGTTGAGATCATAATTCAGGGGGGTACCTTCAACGCAACTCCATTAGAATATAGAGAATGGTATATGCGTCGTCTTCTACAAGCCTTTATAGGATATTATCCCGAGTCATTTGAAAAAGGTGTTTTGGATGCTGAGAAGAGCCCCAAGCGTATCGTAGGGATTACCTTCGAAACCCGTCCAGATGCATGTAGTGAGGAGCAGATCAACTGGATGCTGGAGCGTGGGGGAACACGCGTTGAATTAGGCGTCCAGACAATATATGACGATGTATATAAGTATGTCGATAGAGGGCATAGTATCCAGGATGTTATTGAAGCCACTAGGAGACTGAGGGATGCAGGATTTAAAGTCACATATCATTTAATGCCCGGGCTTCCACTAACCAACTTTAAACATGACTTGAATATATTCAATCTAGTCTTTTCCTCGCATAACTATATGCCTGATAATCTAAAGATCTATCCGACGCTTGTACTTGAACATACAGGGCTACTCGAAATATGGAGGTCTGGAGGCTACAAACCATATGATACGGAAATCGCCAAAGACTTGGTGTCTCTTGTTAAGGGCAATATAATTCCTCCATGGATAAGGATAATGCGTGTCAATAGAGATATTCCAAGCCATGAGATTATAGATGGAGTTAAAAAGACTAACCTGAGGCAGATAGTCCAGATGGATATGCGAAAAATAGGTTTGAGATGCAGATGCATAAGATGCAGAGAGGCTGGTCACAGATGGATGAAGGAAGGATATAAAGGTTCTGAAGAACTAGTCATTAAGGTATCCTCATATCCTGCTAGTGGAGGCATTGAATACTTCATATCCGTAGAAGACGTGGAGAACGACGTGATATATGGTTTCATCAGGCTACGCAGGCCTTCTAATAAGGCGTGGAGGCCTGAGATCACTAGCAGCGAGACATATATAGTTAGGGAACTACATGTATATGGCCATAGTCTTCCACTGGGTAGCGGCCCCCAAGGTCTGGAGGGCTCGTGGCAACATATTGGACTAGGCTCAATCCTCTTATCCGAGGCGGAGAAGCTGGCATCATCACTTGATGGAGAAAAAATAGTGGTTATAAGCGGCATTGGAGTCAGGGAATACTATTATAAACATGGTTATAATAGGGAGGGTCCATATGTAAGTAAATTTTTAGGGGGCTAAAACCTATTTAATGAATGTTTTTAGTATCTCGCTAGAATATTATTTTATAATTAAAGTAATGTAATTCTAATGGAGGCCTAGATATGACAAATATTGTAGAATATTTTCTTAAAAAGAAGGGTGTAAACATAGGCGATTACGTGGAAGTTTATCTGATGGACAGGATAAAATATAAAGGTATTATAATGCCTAAACACGAGTTCTCCAAGCCTGAGATACTTGTGTTGAAACTCGATAATGGATACAATATTGGAATAGACATCAATAAGGTGCTGGATATCCGTAAGACAGAGGCTCCTGAAATATCTCCGGGGGTGAGTGTTGAAGATGAGGTTGAAAGGCCTGAAGATCTTCCTCGTGTCTTGGTCATGGGGGTTGGAGGCACTATACTGAGTAAAGTCGATTATACTACTGGTGCTGTAAGAAGCGCTGTATCCACTGAAGAGCTTCTATCGATACTGCCTGAGGTTAATCAAATAGCTGAGATAGATACAAAGATAATAATGAATAAATATAGTGAACATCTCACGCCATCTGACTGGAGCAAGATCTCTAGGGAGATCTACTCCGCAATTTCATCTAAGAAATATGATGGCATAGTCGTTCTTCATGGGACCGATACCCTTGGATACACTGCTGCAGCCGTATCGTTTGCGGTTCAGCAGCTTCCAATACCCGTGGTATTCGTCGGTTCCCAGAGGTCATCTGATAGGCCAAGTTCCGACGCTGCTTTAAACCTTATCTCCGCTATTCGGGTTGCTGGCTATGCCGATATCGCCGAGGTAGTTGTAGCCATGCATAGGGATACCTCCGATGAGTATATAGCTGTCCACCAAGGGACTAGGGTTAGGAAGAACCATACGAGTAGGAGAGACGCCTTTCAATCAATAGACACCAATCCATATATGCTTGTAGATAGTGAGGGGAGGTTTAAAATTCTTAGAGATGGTTTTAGGAGGAGAGACGTGAATCGTTCTCCAATACTCTATCCCAAGTTTAGTCAAGACGTTGCGCTTGTAAAATTCTATCCCGGCTTTAACCACCATATCCTGTTAAGTCTCTTACATAATGGTGTTAAGGCAGTTATTCTAGAGGGTACTGGACTTGGGCATGTAGGGGAATATCTATTTGAGACAATAGGGCTACTAGTGGACAACGGTGTCCATATTTATATGACTTCTCAATGTATCTGGGGCCGTGTGAACATGAATGTATATGATACAGGGCGTTTCCTCAGAAAACTAGGTGTTATACCCCTGGAAAACATTATAAGTGAAACAGCGTATGTAAAGGCCAGCTGGGTTTTAGGTAATTTCGGTGTTAAGGAGCTGGATATTTTGATGACGACTAATGTTGTGGGAGAGGCTTCTCCAAGGAGCCCAATTAAGGATATGAGGCGGGAGTCATGAAGTCGGAATACGAGGAATATGGGTTGAAAATAGGGTTAGAGATACATTTTCAACTAGATACTGGGAGAAAGTTATTCTGCCGATGTCCCCCAGAGATCCTGGAGTCTGTAGAGGGCCTCCGCTTTATACGTAGGCTAAGGCCTACACAGAGTGAACTAGGGCAAGTTGATCCAGCGGCTTATTTTGAGTTTAAAAAAGGGCTGACTATAGAATACGTCGCGCCTTTTGAATCAAGTTGCTTGGTTGAGATGGATGAGGAGCCTCCGCATCCAATAGATAGGACGGCGCTTGAGACAGTCGTTAGAATAGCTCAGTATATGCGTTCTTCAATCGTTGATGAAGTTCATGTTATGAGAAAGATCGTTGTAGACGGGTCTAATACAACTGGTTTCCAGAGAACTGCTATAATTGGGTTAGGAGGCTATATACGTGTAAACGAGCTTGATAAAAATATCCCTATTCAGACGATATGCCTAGAAGAAGAGGCTGCTAGACTAATTAAAAGGGAGGGGAACAAAGTATCGTACTATTTAGATCGCCTGGGGATTCCCCTAGTTGAGATCGCTACGGCTCCTGTAATACATTCTCCCGATGAAGCGGCGGTAGTCGCATTAAGCATCGGTAGGATAGTGTCTGCAACAGGATTTAAGAGAAGGGGATTGGGTAGTGTTAGGCAAGATATAAACATCTCAATCCTAGGCGGTAATATAGTGGAGGTTAAGGGAGTCCAGAAGATAACCCAGTTGAAGAAGGTTATTGAATTTGAGTTTAAGCGGCAATTAGGTTTACATAAGATATCCGAGGCCTTAAAGGAGAGGGGTATATCTAAGGAATCAATATCAGCCTCCCTCGTCAAGGATGTGACTGGAATATTCTTAAATACTAGAAATAAAATAATACGCAGGAATATTAAGAAGGGCGGTAAAGTAGTGGGTGTATTACTTAGAGGCTTTTCAGGCCTCATCGGCACGGAGACCGCTCCTGGCTATAGGCTGGGTAAGGAATTTGCTGAGCGTGTACGTTTCTGGACCGGGTTAAAAGGAGTTTTCCATACAGACGAGCTTCCTGGATATGGTATAACCCGGGAGGAGGTTGATAACCTCAAGGAGTTTTTCGAGGCAGGTGAGTTAGACGCTGTAGTTTTCGTCGTTGCACCCGAGAAACAGGCATATGAGGCTATCAAGCGTGTTATTGAGAGAGCGGTTGAAGCGGTTGATGGTGTTCCAAGTGAAACTAGGGGTTCGAGGGAGGATGGGACTACTTTCTATATGCGGCCTAGGCCCGGTATGGCAAGGATGTATCCAGAGACAGATATTCCTCCAATAAGGCTTACCTCAAAATTCTTGGAGGATATGAGGGAGAAACCGGTTAAAGACCCATCTATAACCGTTGCAGAGATAGTGGCTGAATATTCAATTAATGAGGAGCTAGCATGGAAACTCTATGACTCCGATTACATAGATCTATTCAAAGAGATTGTGGCTGAGGCAAAAAACCTTTCTGCCTCTTTCATCGCCTCCTTCTTAGCGGATACTTTAAAATACTTGGAGAGGGAGGGTCTGGATGTTGAGGAGGTCGATGATCAGTTAATTTTAGATGCGTTTAAAGCAGTTGAATCGGGTGTAACTGAAAAGGAGTCGCTTATGGATATCGTTACATATTGTATACAAAATAATGTGGCTGTAGATGAAGCGATAGATAAGCTGGGCGTCAAGAAAATATCTAATATCGATAATATCCGTAATCAAATAGAAGAGTTACTTTCCTCTAGAGATGATTTAAGAGGCCTGCCCAAAGATATATTGAAGAAGAGGCTGATGGCGATAATAATGTCTGAGTATCGTGGTAGAGTAGATCCTAAGGCAGTTTTAAGCCTTATTGATGAGGTTGTGGGAGCTGAGGACGATGAGCGATGAGAAGACAAGTATAGTTAGTTTACGCATTAAAATCGGGATTAATGAACTGGAGATAAGTGGGGAGTATGAAAGTGTAATGAGGATAATTGATAAATTACTCCCATATCTAACTTCCAAGGAGCAAGCGTCTGAAGTTATCCAAGAACCCCATGAGGAGCAGCATGAGGAGTCGAGGGATATACAAATCACAGATCTCCCACCGTCCATTCCTTTGAAGAGAGGTGAGCCCTTGACAGAGATACTGACGAAGCTCTTTGACACTAGATGGGGGAATAAACCAAGGCCTCTAAAGGATATTATAGAGGCTTTAAACAGCTATGGCCTGTATTATCCCAAATCCACCATAGCCGTTACACTAAATCGGCTGGCTCAGCGAGGGGTAATACGTAGGGTGAGAGGTAAAGGCAAGTATTATCTATATGTCTCATCAAAACCCTTGAAAGGTGATGTAGATGCCTAAAATCAAGGTCACCGTCGTCCTAGATGGCATGGAGTATACAGTTGAAGGCGATCCAGAATCAGTTTTGAGAAACGTGCTTCAATGGGTATACAAGATTATGCCAGAGGTCGACTTAGCTAGACGGTTGATGGTTGATATTGATTATATGAGGCTGTCAGACGTGTTATCAAAATATGTGATGACCTCCGAAGAAGGCGATATTATATTTAAGGAGGATATTCCACAACGCTTATCGCTGAGTAATAAAATATTAATTGCACTAGGCTTATCCAAGCTACTATATCAGCTTGGAAAGAGGGATGAGGATGGCATCTACCTCCATGAACTGGCTAAGTATGTTGTTTCATCGACGAAGACAGTATCCTCAAGGTTAAGTGAACTATACTCAACGGGATACGTCGAGAAGAACAAAATGGAAGATGGAGTCCTATATCGAATTACTATCAAGGGGCTGTTGAGACTCCTCTCAATGGGATAATAAACATATGTTAGGTCTTTACGTGATAAGGGATCTTCTGGATATACTGGTATTTTCTTGCCTTGCCTATTCTAGATAACTTACCTTCTTTAACGAGAGATAACAGGGCATGAGATATAGCGCTTCTATCATAGTTATATCCCCTTCTAGAGAGCTCATCCCATATCTCACCAAGCTTCCTAGGCTTCTCAAACCACCCTTCTCTCCACAGTTTCTCCACAGCCTCTTTACATGTTAAGGCATAGAATTCTTCACGATCCCCTTCTTTAGCAGGGGTGATGCCCTCCACGGTCTTTACCACAGTAGTAATCGCTTCGTTCAGCTGCTCAGGCAAGCACTCTATCTCAACTTCAACCCCGCCAATGTTAAGCTTAACCCGAATCTTCCTATCTTCAGTCATCTCCATAAAATAATTGTTGAATTAAGATTTAAATACTTTTATGTTCAATAATATTCATGAAATAAAATGAATTTTCATGAACAATTCAAATCCATTCAAGAACGGGCGTTTAAACCTAGACTTGATGTCCTAGTTGAGCTATTAAACCATATAGACGGTGAGACTTTCATCCCTAGGGATGTAGATGGAGGAATCTTCAACTTCCTACCACTCCTTGGTTTTTCTGAGGGTGGGGATGCCGGGCTTGAATTCATTGAATTTAGTAAACTCGATAATCCAAGGGCATTAGCCGGTATAGATTCTTCTGTGGTCCCAATAGCTGAATCCAGAGACGGCTTTGTATTGGGTGTTAAAGGAGCCGTAGTTATTGAACGTAGAGAGGGTTATGAGGTTATCACAATAGGCCCACTACCAATATACATATCATTAAAGCTTGTCGACACATATTCTTCAATCACTCTTCTACCAAGAAGCTATATACGTCGGGCGGCGTTAGATATTGGTTATGCAAAGCGCTTTGCTATAGACCTGTTTGAAAGCATGTTATTAGGGAATGTAGCCGAGGGATATCGGGATCTAGTTATATTAATCGACGGCTCTCTTATCAGCCCATTTCTTAGGCGCAACAACACTATGATTAATTCAATATTTAGGGCGCGAGAGAATAACATATCTATTGTAGGCTTATCCAAGAAGTCTAAGCTTCTGAAGAAGTATCCAGAGCTGTATAGGATAGCTGTCTCCCAAGGTTTTCCAGGAGCACTTAAAGTTCCTAACTTCATATTTAAGAGGCCTAGCCCCTTCAAGGTCTACATATCTCTCTTCAATTTATCTGGTGTTCCATTTAGAGTAGATCTCCCCAAGAATGAAGACCCAAGTATTGTTCTTAGCGAGATATTTTCTTCATCCGTCTCCAACCTGGGTTATCCCGAGGTGCTTAAGGAGTCCCATATTCTATCCAAGATATCCCGTTTTGAAGTCATCGTCCTCAGGAGGGTTCTCGAGATGCGTGGAGCCAAATTCTACTATACTGAAAAGCTTAGGGATATGCTCTTCGGCGGTTTTAATAAATCATCTGGTAAATGGGGTGGCGGTAATGAGGGTCTTTAGGAAGATCGGCGATGTATTAGAGATACTGGTATTCCCGCATGAGAAGATTAGGAAGGGAGAATATCTGTTGGTTGAGGACAGAAGTAAAGAGCTTTCATTGATAGTACAAGTTATAGAGATCAATTATATCGATGCCCCAGGAATGCTGGAGGACTTGGTTAGAGAAGGTATTCTCAAAGACTCTATAGTATATGAGAATGACCTGGTAGATGTGGGGCGGACAACGAGATTCCTAAGAGATACAAAGCTCGCGACCACCCTAATTAGAGGCTCGATTCACAGGAATATATTCTCACCTGTATATTCTGATTTACCTTCACGTGCGTTCTCCAGCGTCCGTAAGATATCCACTGCAGAGATAATTAAATATGTTAGAAATGGTTCGAGTCTTAAGCATCCAATTCCAATTGGCTATGATTTTGACGGTAATATAGTTTACGTCGACGCTGTGAAGCTAGATGGGTGTCTCTCGCTTATCACAGGCATGAAGGGCTCTGGGAAATCTCACTTGGCCAAGTTACTTGTATTAAGCCTCGTAGAACACGGTGCACCTGTCATAGTGTTTGATTTAAACGGAGAATACGTCGGCCTAGGTGAAAACGGGAGAATAAAGGTTTTGGAGGCCGGTAAAAATCTTAGTTTCACACTATCATATTTAGGTAGAGAGACTGTTTTGAAGCTGTTGACCAACGTCCTTGGCCTACCTGGCGTCTCTGCAAATCTTTTTAATGAGATATGGTCCTTGGCTGAGAGGGGACGTAGGAGCATTACTGTAGATTACCTCATAAGTGTAGTTAATAATGTCGTTAAAAACTTGATGATTAGAGATGCTCTAATATCTAGACTAATGATATTAGGCTCCTCAAGATTCATCTCTGACGATGAGAATAACGTTACTAGGCTTGAAGAACTATTTAGAGACACCAAGGGATACATCGTTATACTTAAAGGCCTTAGTTCAGTAGAGCGGCGTCTGCTTGTAGAGGTCTTCCTCAGTAAACTCACTGACCTCCTTGAGAAAGAGTTGATTCCACCTCTTTTCCTATTTGCTGAAGAGGCTCATATGTATGTTAGAAACACATATTGGGAGGATATAATCACGAGAATGAGACATTTCGGGTTATTTGTGGTTTTCATCACCAATCAACCTGATTCACTTGGTCAGCAGGTGTTTAGACAACTGGATAATCTATTTATATTCCGTTTCCAGAACGACCATGACCTAGATATGTTATCTAGGATATCAAATATTGATAGTGATACTGTAAAGTCTATAGCTAAAGATCTTAGGAGGGGAAAGACTCTCATAATAGGGCCTGTCGTAGACTGGATCCCATCTGTTGTTGAGGTCGGTAAGCTCTCGGTGAATCCAATGGGTATGACAAAGAGGGTATTTGCATATAGTAAGGCTACCTAGGTTGATGTTGTGTTGAATTCAATTACTACGACACTCCATGCGGGATGTATCTCGCTCCAAGACCCATGGTCTGTATCAACTACCCATACACCAGTTATCTCGACATAGTCTCCTTTCTTCGGTATCAACACGGCGTCTCTGTCATAAGGGACTATTTCAACGTGGATAGCTCCATCTCTCAGTATGTATGAACCGATTGAGAGCATATGTCTATATGGTGGATCAAGTTTTACGTCGAATGTTACATCTCCATCTGCTGCAATAGATATCTCAGAGACCACGACTCCTCTAATAGTTACACATGTATCGAGTATCCTCAGCCTAGCAGGGTCATATACGTGTTCAAATACGTTACCAGGCTTGCAAAATCCTCCTTCATGAGTCTGGAGCCATTGGGTGCCGATCCACGAAGCAGGGTTATAGGGATAGGTTATCACAACTGTATTATAGAGTATGAACGGCATTGACAATGGTGTTAGCATTACGAATGCCGCTAGGAGTAGACCAAGTATCTTTTTCATATCCTCAGGTCTACCAGGTGACAATAACATGATGAGAATCGCTATACTAAGTATGTTTAAAGCGGCGGCATAGAAATATGCGGCTGAAAAATAATAGAGTATCATGGCCAGAATTAGTGTTATTGAATATGGAATGAGTTTCCTCTTATAATACTTATAGCTGAGGTAGACATAGGGGATGTAAATGGCCGAATAGATGTCTAGACCTACTTCAATAGCATCATGACCATAATATAAAAGTGCAATTGAGTAGGAGATGAACGTATCAAGTATGATGATGGATGTAAGGAGTAATAGGAGATTGTTTATCGTCTTTTTTTCATACATATAACCTAGTATCAGTACCATCAGAGACCTAACTATGAGTGATAGCCCTGCCACGAGTGTGAACATTGAGGCGGTCCAGATCAATATAAATGTGGCGATTAAATGTCCTAAGAAGAATAGCAACGCACCTTTCAATGGCCTAGTGTATATTATGGAGATCATCATAGCTGGGATTACTAGGCCATATCCAACTAAAATATTAGGAGCGTTTATGCTTAGCGAGATAAAGAATATGTTCGTTATCAGAATCAGTGTATCAATATTTACGACCTTGGCTGTAAACCAGTCGGTCTCTAAACCAATTTTTTTCATATTTAATTAAATTTATTGTGTAACTACCAAAATAAATAATTACACTTTAATCTGTTTACCCATATTTTTCCAAATCTAAATTCTTTTCTTTACAGTAAGTATCCTCTGAAGTATCGTCACTGTATTAAGTATGATGAGTATCAACATAAGTATCTCGATGTTATATTTTGTTACTGACCATACAAGTAGTCCAATGAGTAGGATGAGTATCCTCTCAGCCCTCTCCATTATACCTACTCCACTTAAGTCGATGTTTATAGCCTCAGCCCTCGCCCTTGTATAGCTGATGAGGAGCGATGTCACTATATAAAGGTAGGACGATAATGGAGATACTATTCCACCAAGGTAGAGGGCTAGGACATATATTATCTCCGCCACTCTATCAAGGAACGAGTCATAAAAAGCTCCCCATCTAGAGACCCTATTCTGTACCCTGGCTAAGGCCCCGTCTATTGCATCCATAAAACCTCCTAATGCAAATAGTATCACCGACACAGTTACTGAATATGGATTTACCATGGAGTAGATTAGAATATATGCCGCTAGGATTACAAATACTAAGCCCAGGAGACTAGCCATCCACGGCCTAATGTTAAACTGCGTTAATCTTAACGCTATCTCAGTCATAATACCATTGAACTTAGCCCGGAATTTATTCAGCATCTGTCCACTACCCTTCAAAACCTGAATATGACTAAATTATTATATCATTACTAGTGGTTATATTTTATATTATTGGTATCTCTATAACGGTGTCTAAAATGACTGAGGGTAAAGCCTGTAGTGTAATTGGGTGTGGGGCCCCTGCAGTTAAATCCATATCTAGGGAGAAGATGAAGGGCGTTGACCTGCAAGTGAGTTCGAAGGGGCGTAGGATATACCTCTGTAAAGAGCATTATAAAGTATATAAGAAGCAGAGGAAGAAGATCGAGAAGTATGAGCGTATGAGGTGGAAATAGCATGTCTGTAGAGTTTGATGAACTTGTTCCTGGAGAATTTTATGTCCTTACCCCAGAGGGCAAACTATATTATCCTGAGGAGTTTAAGTCTGATGATAAAAACCTTATGAACCTCATTGAGAAGGAGGCTTTGGGCGTTAAGAAGTCTTATCCAAAGTCTCCCCACATTGACTATATGCGACGCCTACATATTGCAGAGACAGAACCTCTTAGCGACGCTGGCCACCTAACCTTCCTACCAAAAGGCACTCTGATTATGGATCTATTAATGGATTATGCCCTTGACGTAGTGAGGAGGATCGGGGGTTTACCTGTTAAAACCTCCATAATGTATGATCTAAATATCCCTGCTATATCAGAGCATGCAAAGCTATTTGGACAGCGTATGTATAAAGTTAAGCCAGTTAAAAGAGAGTTTGTCCTCAGGTATGCCGCGTGCTTCGGTCAGTTCGCGATGCTTAAACGCCACTATCTATCTGCTAAGGATCTTCCTCTCAAATTGTTTGAGATTGCAGATAGTTATAGGTATGAGCAGAGAGGCGAGGTGTCAGGCCTAGCAAGGATAAGAAGATTCTATATGCCTGATCTACACATACTTACCAAGGATTTGGAGGAGGCTAAGGACGAGTTCTTCAAGATATTTAAACTGATATTTGATGAAGCGCATAAATTCGGCTGGACATACTACAACCTATATAATATCGTGGAGGACTTTCTCGTCGACCACTTTAACTATATCCTCAAACTGGTTAAGTATGAGAATAAACCTGTGTTGATACATGTTGTTGAAAGCGGTAAATATTATTGGAAAATAAATATAGAGTTCCACTACATGGATTCTCAAGGCAGGCCTCTTGAGACCGCTACTGTACAGATAGATGTGGGTAACTCCAAGAGATTTGACATAAAATACCATGGTGAAGACGGCGTGGTCAAGTATCCAGTGATACTCCATACAGCGATACATGGGAGCTTGGAGCGTTTTCTATATGAGTTTCTAGAGGAGGCGGCGAAGATGGAGAGGACTGGTAAAAAGCCTATGCTCCCCGTATGGCTCTCACCGACCCAGGTCAGGATAATCCCCGTATCAGCGAACTATCTCGATTATGCCTATAATATTCTAATGATGCTTAGAGACTCTAACATACGCGTTGATATTGATGACAGAGACCTGACATTGGCGAAGAAGATTAGGAACGCTGAGAAGGAGTGGATTCCATATATCGTTGTAGTCGGTGAAAAGGAGGTTAAGGGCAATACACTGAGTGTACGTGTCAGGAGTGAAGGCGGGAGAGAGAGGAAAATGACCTTGTCAGAGCTTATTGAACATGTAAAGACCGAGGTTAAAGGCTTTCCATTCAGGGGGCTATACTACAGTGAATTTGTTTCGAAGAGGCCGGAGTTCGTCTAGAAATTAAAAAACTTGTCAAGACTCCTATACTCCCTATCTATACGTAGCTTTTCCAAATCAATGTCAAGAACCTCAAGGATCTGCTCAAGTGTTGATTTCAGTAGTTCGACATACTTATTCGTATCTACCTCTCGAATGGATTTAACGAGCTCCAGGGGGGCGGCTCCATCACGATCCTTAGTCTTGATAATCCTAATAATTGTACCCGGCTGAACCTCTATACCAAGCACCCTCTCAAGTTTCCTAGCCGCCTTAACATGCTGTGGAGTAGTTTTTGTATAGGCTCTGAGCGGCTTGCTGAGGGTTACTGAGATAGCTAGTTCTTCAAGAGGCACCTCGCCAGCCCTAAGCTTTTTCTCAGCGTTTACAATAATATCCTGTATCTTCTCCTTAGCCTGGTTAAACTCCTCGTATGAATTAATTCCCTTAAGTATCTCTAGTACCTCATAGAAAATATTCTTGATGAATGGCGGTGTACTACTCTTCTTCCCTAACAATCCCTTTACATCTATTCCACCGTCGGTTAATACGCCAAAATAGTTCTTCTTCCTGTTGCTGAGGACTACATACCTATATATTTTATCTATCTCCAGCTTCAACCTAAGCTTCTTCTCTATCTCACCCATGAACTCCTTAAGCCTCTGTGGATCCGGGTTCTTGATGAAGAGACTATCTGTATCACCGTATATGACTTCCAACCCCTTTTCACGGGCCTTTTCAATAGATGTTGTAATAGCATATCTACCTAGTAGTGTAATAGCCTCCGCAGCAGGTAGATAGTAGAAGGGAAATGTCTCGGCACCAATTACTCCATACATTGCATTGATAAATACTTTTAGAGAACCCTGGGCCACTTCATAGAATTTTCTCTTCTCAATCGGGAGACCCTTATCTCTAGCCAGTTTCTTAAAGACAAGGACTCTAACATCTCTAATTGCCCCTACGAACTCACTTATCAACCCTTTTCTCTGGGTACATATCCATGTAGTCGAGCCTGGAACCTTATTCTCACGGCATCTTACGTGGGGGCAATTAACTGTCTCATATGATATGTTGAATTCCTTCATAATGCTTGGATATAGACTGGCGAAGTCCACTACATGGACATTGAAGTGTATACCTGGAACAGGCTCTATAACTATAGCGCCCACATATTTCTTACCTTTCGTGATAGGCTCTAGATGCTTCCTACCACCTTTGCCAGCTATCTCCTGTGGCAGTGGAATAAGGTAGTTATGTCTCCTATGCTCATAGATAAGTCTATTCTTAATCCAGTTGGATATAGAGAGTCTACATACGTCGTCTATGGTCATATTGGCGATCCTACTTATCATAGTTACTAGCCTCATCACGAGATTGTGGTTGAACTCAGTAAGTTCGTAGGTCAGCTCTGCATCTACATATGAATACTTTAGTATCTCCTCCATAGTCGCCTCTTGAAATGTCTTGTCCATAGACACCTTACCCTTACCCAGTAATGCCCGTGCAACTGTATCAAGTGAGACTATGTCGTATGCGTTTGAGAATGCATATGTCTTTATAGAGATATTCTTAAACAACTCATATAGATCGATGTGTATTCCCCACGAGACTCTAGCATCGTTTCTACCTAGTTTAATTAAGCCTGATATATTGGGTATCCCAAGTAGTTCCCCCCTCTTTCTAATATATGGAAGGTCGAATTTATCTCCGTTGAATGTTATCACAATAGGATATTCCTGTACTATCTCCAAGACTCTCTTTATAAGCTCTTCCTCACTTTTAACGATCTCAATCTCAAAGTCATCATGCTTCAGCTTATCCTCCTTAATCTCGTTCCTAAGATCATGAACTATTACCTTTTTAAGTCCGTCAGAACCTCTTAATGAGGCCATAAAGATAGGATACTTGGGATCCTCCACCTGAGGCATTATCCCCGGAGGATTATACACTTCTATGTCGAGGGCAATCCGCTTATAATTAGGTATATCCATAGACAGTATCTTTATCCAACGCTTTATCTCGGGATCATCTATTTTCTCAATATACTTCTTTATCTCAGGGGGGTCCTTAATATCTAGGGGCTTGGGAATCGAGTCAGCGCTTTCTAAAGTATAGTATCCCCCGACTTGAAAGCCCATGTCGAATATGTAATTCGCGTAGTACTTTATATCGGCTTCCCAAAGAGTAATCTTCTCCCTAAGAGAGCTTCTTGTACCACCTATCACCAGCGGGTCCTTCACAATTATCTTCGTTACCTCTATTTCCACGTCATTTATCGTGTCGTGCTTCTTCTCTCTCCTCAAGTCAATTATCTTTTCAGCGAGCTTAATTATCTCAGGATGATTCCTAAGAGCCTCTGGATCCTCCTTACTATACGCGTATGGCCTGTGACCAGTTACATCATACCATAGCACTATCTTTTCTCTATTAATATCGTAGAACTTTAAATATACCTTCTCATTCTGAGGATCATAATCTGCAGATAATAAGATGTATACTCCCCCAGGCTCCACCCCTCCATTACCCTTATTTTCGATAACATACCCCACGTTCCCGATGGGTACGTTATTCTCTCTCCTTCCACTCTTCTTTACAGGGGGAGGAGTATCTACCCTCTCCTTCCTAATATCATTAATTTCTATTTTTTTTACAGGAGTTTCACGAGACCGTTTGTTATTGATCCAAGTATCTAAACTTCTCATTTCCTCCACTACTATATAACACAATAACCTTTATTTGGAATATATCTTTATCCTAAAACTTTATGTCTTAATTATAGTTCTAGCTAACTCAAGACATATTCTCGATGCCAATACCCCTGGATACACTTCAAGGGTATATGGGGAATACTCGACTACATCTCCTCCAACGATATCTAGGCTGCTTCTTCGTATATGGGAGAGTATCCTAAATGTCTCCCATGGATGTAGGCCTAGAGGCTCTGGATTGGTTACATGGGGCATGTGACTTGGATCAAGGTGGTCGAGGTCTATAGATATGTATGTTTTATTATCCTCGGTATCCAGCCCCATAATCCACTCACGTATCTCGCTCAATTCATTGATCCTAGATATCTTTTTCTCGAAGCCGTAATCCACTTCCTCTTCTTCATATGCTCGCGCTCCTATTACAAGGATTTTATCCACAAGTTTTTCCTCAATTATCCTCCTGAGATAAGTTGCGTGGTTAAACTCATGTCCCATAAGCCTTCTTTTTAGATCAAGATGGGCGTCAAAGACAATCATTATACGGGGCCTAAGGCTCCTAATCATATAATAAGTATACATATGTGAGCCTCCAAGCATCAAGAGTTTCTTCTTAGTCTTTTCTACAAACCTCGCTATAGACGCGATATCCAGCTCAATATCCTCTTCGTCAGACGACTGGAGATCACCTATATCCCTTATTTTTAGGCTACTATAGTATCCATCACCATCGACATAGTTGTCCTCTACATAACGAGATAACATCCTCAGGAAACTAGTGGGTGGGACACCTGGTTTCCCCCCATACGCCTTTTCATAATAGGGTATCCCAAGGATCAGTAGCTCGGCCTCCTCCAGTGGACAGTTAAATCCATAGAATGAGCAGTTGAGTTCAGTGGGCAGCATATCAAATTCTAAATTTAGTTTCCTTTATATATTAACTATTAACCTTTAAATTGTTTAGTTGTAATAAAAGTCTCCTAGATATATCTCTATGGCACATGGCTGGTGTGGTGAAGTGAGTGTAAAAAATATTGTTGGTAAGTTTGGGGCTTTAGGCAGGGTTGGGAAAGGCATAGGCCTAGCAGCTGGATTATACGCACTCCTATTAGGAGTGTATCCTAAGCCATTCAACCTACTGCTCGTCACAGGGCTTCTGCTGGTGGTTGCAGAGGCGCTGGAACTCTATAGAGCTGAGCTTAAGACGATAGTAAAGCCAGTCATATTAGGAAGTTCAATGGGCTTAATCATATTATATTCATTTATGGTTAACGACGTCCTATCGTCAACCATTTTTATGAATCAATCTTCTATAATAGTCTCCCTAGTTATAGGGATACTATTAGCGGTCTTCACAGCTCTATTCAAACTGTTTGAGTAGCCCTTCTCCATCTATTTATAAATACTAGTGTGAGTATCGAGAAGAAAAATATCATGAAGAATAGTTTTGTAGCGAATACTAGGTTCCATGAATATTTTGAGTATTGAAACTTGCTTGCTATCAAGTCTACATTAATCGCTTCTCCCCCATCTAACAGGGTTGCTATAACGGCTCCCCAATACATGAAGTTGAATAATATCTCGTATAGTGATATGAAGAGGAAAAATATCGAGATTACCTCTATTATCTTCATAGTCTCCTCAGAGACAACTTTATATGGATTTTCAATAGACTCTAGGACCAAGAGATAGCCTATTGTACCTATTACGATGGAGAATGTTATGGGTTTCATCATAATGATTCCAGGGATAATATTAAGCTCATAATTCACCATATTCTCTCCAAGTGGATAGCTTCCACCGTCACTTATCCAGAGGATGAAGTGGCCTATGAACAATGCTGAGGCTATTAGTATCAGTATCAACCCTACTGGACGGAATAGTTTAAAGAGGTTTCTAGACATATTCCACTGCATTTTACAACCCAAAATATTATTTACAATATGGTTAGGGATAAAAGGCTTTGCAAAAGTGGTCTAAATATTGTCATATTATAGACATAGATTTATGTATATCAAGATTTATTGAGTATTTAATAATAATGTTAGGTTTTGGGTGGGGATATTGGGTTCAGTAGTCTTCGTAGGCGACGAGTACCTCTCCCTCGCGTTTAGGCTGATAGGCGTAGAGTCGTACGTAGTCTACGATGAGATTGAGGCGGAGAAGAAGATTGGAGACCTCCTTGACAACGAGGATATCGATCTGCTTATCATTCCCGAGTCACTATATATAAAGCTGACTGGACGGCACTTCAAATTTAGGAGGGAGGGGAGGGACAAGCCTGTGCTGGCTGTGGTCCCTGGCCTAGAAGGCTCTGTAGGTAAGAGGATCGAGGATATATATAATTTGATTAGTCAGGCTGTAGGTGTTAGATTAGAGTTGGGGAGATGATGTGTTATGAGTATGGAGATTAACAAGCTTTTGGAGATTGAGCGTGAGGCTGAGGAGAAGATTAGAGAAGCTAGGCTGAAGGCTGAGAAACTCGTCAACGAGGCTAAGAAGAAGGCGCAGGAGATCATTAAGGAGGCTGAGGCCAGGGAGTTCAGTGATATCGAGGAGGAGTATAAAAAGAAGATTCAGGAGGAGAAGGAGAAGGTCTTTAAGGAATATGAGGCTGAGGCTGAGAAGATATACAAGAAGGGCTCTGGAAACGTGGATAAAGCCGTGGATTACGTATTGAAATGGGTCTTGGGGGTGGAGTAAGATGGGTATTGAGGAGCTTAGGAAGGAGATTTTAGAGGAGGCGGAGAAGAAGATTAAGGAGATATTGGCTGAGGCTGAGGCGGAGGCTAAGAAGATTGTAGAGGATGCTGAGAAGAAGGCTGCTCAGATTATTGAGAGTAGAAAGGAGTCGGTCTTAAAGTCACTTAGGGAGAAGGAGCGATCCGAGTTGGCTATCGCTAGAATAGAGGGTAAGAGGCTAATTCACAATAAGAAGTGGGACTTGGTTAATGAAGTGTTTGAAAAGGTTATTGAGAGGCTAAGGGAGTTTAGGAAGTCTAAGGAGTATGAGGATGTCCTTATAAACTATATTGCTGATGCAGTTAAGCATCTGAATATTGATAAGGCATTGGTATCAGTTAATGAAGATGATCATAAGATGCTTAAGCAGAAGCTTAAGTCAATTGAGAAGAAGGTCTCTAAGCTAGTAGGGAAAAACGTCTCTCTAAAACTATCCGATAAGAAGCTTAGGATCATCGGTGGCGCCATAGTCACGGATATGGATGAGATGGTCATCTATAACAATAGCTTTGATGCTAGAGTAGGTGCTGCCAAGGAGGAGTTGGCGGCGGATGTATTGAATATGTTGTTTGGTGAGGGGATGTAGTATGAGAGAAGGAGAAGTTATTCGTATAGCGGGTACACTTGTAGTTGGAACAGGTATTCCAGATATCACTATCGGTGAGGTTGTAGAGGTTGGCTCCGAGGGTTTGATCGGTGAGGTCATCAGGATTATTGAAGACACATTTGCCGTGCAAGTATATGAGCCTACAAGTGGCTTGAAGCCGGGCGACCCTATTAAGGGTACTGGTAAGAGGCTGGTTGCTGAACTTGGCCCTGGGTTACTTGAGAATATATTCGATGGAGTAGGTAGGCCGTTGGAAGACCTTATCAAAGCTTCTGGGCCGTTTATCAAGAGGGGTATCAAGGCATATACACTACCAAGAGACAAAAAATGGGAGTTTAAGCCTACGGTAAAAGAGGGTGAATATGTCTCTGGTGGAGATATAATTGGAGAGGTTCAGGAGACGGTAAATACTGTTCATAAAATAATGGTTCCGCCTGATGTAAGCGGTAAGCTAATTGAAATCGCTGAGGGTGAATACACTGTAACCGATGTAATTGCAAAGGTTGAGACTGAAGAAGGAGTTATTAAGGAGCTTACCATGATGCAGGAATGGCCGGTGCGTGTAGCCAGGCCTATAGCCCCTGGTGGTAGGCTCTCCCTAGACACGCCTCTGATCACAGGTCAGAGGGTTATTGACGTGTTCTTCCCAGTGGCGAAGGGTGGAGCCGCGGCTATTCCAGGTGGATTCGGGACTGGTAAGACAATTACGCTGCACCAGTTGGCTAAGTGGAGTGATGCAGACATAGTCGTGTACATCGGGTGTGGAGAACGTGGAAACGAGATGGCTGAGGTACTTACAGACTTCCCCGAGTTGAAGGACCCGAGGACAGGGAGGCCTCTCATGGAGCGTACTGTCTTGATCGCCAATACAAGTAACATGCCAGTATCGGCTAGGGAGGCGAGTGTATACATAGGTATTACAATAGCAGAGTACTATAGGGATATGGGTTACGATGTGTCTCTAATGGCCGACTCCACGAGTAGATGGGCTGAGGCAATCCGTGAGATCTCTGGTCGTCTAGGTGAGATGCCTGTAGAGAGGGGGTTCCCGGCATATCTACCTGATAAGATCGCCGAGTTCTATGAGCGTGCAGGTAGGGTAAAGGCATTGGGTAAGCCGGAGAGAGTAGGATCTGTAACTATCGTTGGAGCGGTTTCACCCCCTGGTGGAGACTTTAACGAGCCTGTAACCATCCATACCCTAAGGTTTACAGGAGTATTCTGGGCGTTAGACCCTGATCTAGCGTATAGTAGACACTTCCCAGCTATTAACTGGCTCAAGAGCTATAGTCTATATGCCAACCAGATCCTGGGTGGATTCGTAGGTAGTTTCAGCATGTATCGGCAGGAGCTGTTTAACTGGTGGAAATCAGTTCAGTCAGACTTCAACGTATATAGGGATAAGGCGATGGAGATATTGACCACAGCTGCGGAGGTAGAGTCAATCGCTAGAATCATTGGTGAGAAGTCCCTGCCGGATGACCAGCGTCTACTATTGTTGACGTCTGAGCTCTTAAAGGAGGGCTTCCTAAGGCAGAACGCCTTCGACGAGGTAGATACATTCTCCGAGCCAGAGAAATCAGCATTGCTCCTGAAGCTGATAATAGACTTCCACCACATGGTTGAGAAGGTGATTAAGAAACGTATCCCAATTGACCGTGTAATAGACTTGCCTGTAGTAGCTAAGATCAAGAGGGTGAAGTTCGACCCAAGGCGTGTAGAGGCAATACTGGAGGTGGCCCAGGAGGCTAGGGAGGAGCTGTTGAAACTAGCCGAGGAATATAGGGTTGAGGTGGAGATCTAGGAGGTGGTTTAGATGGGTGTTGATGTAAGAGATGTGTCTGGATTAATATATAGAGGGATTAGAGAGGTTAAGGGCTCTATCCTAGTGCTAGACCCGATTCCAAACGTGCTTTATGACGAGGTTGTTAGGGTCAGGGCTCCAGATGGCATAGATAGGCTTGGTAGGGTTCTGGAGGTTAGTAAAGACTATATCATCATCCAGGTATTCGGAGAGGAATCTGGTCTCCAGACGGATACTGTCATTAAATTCACTGGATCTACATTCGAGATCCCTGTTTCAGACGATGTATTAGGTAGGATGTTCAACGGGCGTTTCGAGCCTATTGATGGAATGGGCCCAATTGCATCGAGGGATAAGAGGGATATTAATGGTGAGCCGATTAATCCAAAGGCTAGGATTCATCCAAACAACTTTATCCAGACAGGTATCTCGGCTATAGATGGAATGCTATCGCTTGTACGTGGTCAGAAGCTACCTATATTCTCAGAATCCGGCCTTCCACATAATAGAGTGGCTGCACAGATCGCTAGACAGGCCACTGTACTGGGTGAAGAGGAGGAGTTCGCCTTGGTCTTCGCGGCTATGGGCCTTAAAAACGACGAGGCCCGTTTCTTCATAGACTCATTCAAGTTATCTGGGGCAATTGAGAGGTCTGTGGTCATTCTTAACTTAGCCGACGACCCTGCTATTGAGAGGCTTGTAACCCCAAGGATCGCCCTGACGATAGCTGAGTACCTAGCCTTTGAATTAGGCTACCACGTATTGGCTATCCTGACAGATATGACTAACTACTGTGAGGCTCTTAGGGAAGTTAGTGCCGCTAGAGAGGAGATACCTGGTAGAGGAGGCTATCCAGGATACATGTATAGTGACCTAGCCACGATATATGAGAGGGCGGGTATCGTGAGGGGTAAGCCAGGTTCATTGACTCAGATGCCTATTCTAACCATGCCCGCTGGTGATAAGCGGCACCCGATACCAGACCTGACCGGATACATCACAGAGGGACAGATTATATTGAGTAGGGACCTCGACTCCAGAGGAATCTATCCACCTATCAACGTGTTGCCAAGCCTAAGTAGGTTGATGAGAAGCGGAATCGGCCCTGATAAGACTAGGGATGATCATAAGGATGTTGCTGACCAGCTTTACGACGCATATTCAAGGGGTCTCAAGGCTAGGGACTTGGCTAGGATCGTCGGTGAAATGGGTCTAAGCGATAGAGAAAGGCTGTTCCTGAAGTTCGCGGATGTCTTTGAGCGTAAATTCGTCAATCAAGGTGAATATGAGAATAGGAGTATTGATGAGACACTAGATCTTGCATGGGAAGTCCTATCGATATTACCGCCTGAGGAGCTTGTCAGGGTTAAGGAGGAGACTCTCGAGAAGTATTATTATAAGGCTAAGCACCCAGAGGCCTAACGGGTGTATGTAAAATGAGTTTCACAAGTGGAGTTTCAGCGAGCCCCGGTGTACTACTGGCTCTCAGAGACCAGCTTAAATTCATTAAGAAGGGTAAGGAGATCCTAGAGATGAAGCGTGACCGCTTAGCGGGAGAGATTAATAAACTACTTGGAATGGTTAGGCTCAGGAGGGAGGCTGAGGACCTCTTTATGGAGGCCTATAGATTATTTGTGAAAGCGTTGATGAGGAAGGGTCTTAAGGACTTGGATACAATTGCTAAGGGAGTTAATTATGTGAAGCTCAGCCTAGACACGTCGATGATCATGGGGATCAACTTGGTGCAGATGGATATCAAAGAGCCTCCAAACCTCGACTCTATTTATGACCCACTTGTCCAGGGTGCTGCTAAGAAGCTTTATGAGGCCTTTGTAAAGATGCTTAAGGCTGTTGAGATCGAGAATAATATCGAGTTATTAGCAAGTGAGCTGATGAGTACATCTAGAAAGGTAAATTCACTTGAGAAGATCGTTATTCCAGAATACGAGGCTCTAATCAGATATGTTGAGGAGAGGCTCCTCGAAGAGGCGTTGGAGGAGTTCGTTAGGACGAGATATATTATTGTTCAGCGTGGTGGTGGAGAATAATATGGTGTTGAAGTCAGCCAACTATATATATGTGGTTACAAGGACACATGGATTGAGTACGCATCTTCTAAAGAGAGAGGATCTAATGACTCTCTTGAGAGCCCCTTCATTCGAGGCTTTTGTAGAGGGTGTTATGAAGGGGGACTACGCTGAGAAAGTAGGGTTACTAACTAGTGAAAAGGCTACTGCAAAGGATCTTAATAAGATATTCTCTGAGGTTTATGTCTCGAGACTACTGTATGTAATTAAGATTGCGAGCGGTGGAATCAAGAAATTCCTAGACTCGTTTACAAGGAGGGTTGAGGTAGAGAATATAAAGAAGATTATCCGCGCAAAGTTCCATGGCCTCGAAATTACACAGGGTGATCTAATTCCACTTCCCCGGACTTACTCCGTCATAAACTATCAGGCTATGATCGAGGCAGAAGCGTTGGACGATGCCCTCAATTTACTGGGTTTCACCAAGTATAGAGGGGTGGTTAACCGTCTATCGGTTGCTAGGGAAATAGATTCCACAATACCCCTGGAGGCTTTTCTAGACTCAATATACTTTAAAAACTTGTATAAGTCGATGAAGAAGGTCCCGGATGAGCCTACTCTAAAATCGGTTGTAGGGACTGAGATTGACTTTAGAAACATCTATTACTTAATATCCTATAAGCTGCTGGATGTTCCGCAGAGGATTATGGAGGAGTCTGTTGTCAAGCCACTGCATCGATTCAAGGATATGGAGATAAGCAATCTCATAAAGGCGAGGGAGGAGGCGATTATAGAGGTTTTAAACACATCTAACTATCGTTGGCTAACCTCCTCAATAGCCCAGTCACTTGAGGAACGGTCCATAGACAACTTAGAGTATGAGTTGTCAAGGTTATTCAAGGGATATATCGATAAAGTAGGGATAAGGAATGCACTTGGACTGGGATATGTAGTATGGTATCTATATAGTATTGAATATGAGTTTAGGAACCTGACCGCCATAGCAATCGGGAAGGAGCTTGGCTGGGAAGAGTCTGAGATAAAGGTAATCTTCTAACTCCCTAATCTTTTTATTATCCTGATCCTAGAGTTATCCAAGGAATGGAGAATAATCTTCTATTTATTTATTGTTGTTATTAAAGTTGCTGTAGAATATGAATGCCGTTGCGATGGCAAGCGCCATGAAGAATGCCATAAGTGGAAACGACGGCCCAATCTGGATCCTGAGGACTAGGTAAACCAAGAATTCGGCGATGAGTATCAATGAGCCTCTCTCCTTCTTAAATATCTCCATACCTATTTCCCTGGTTCTTAGATCGATTAGGAATAGGCTTAGTAGTATGATGAAGTTATACATTGATATGAACATTGCGTCTATAAATACGCCTAAGCCACTTGGGAAGCCCACTGCACCAATGGAGTAGACGGCTGCTACAACCACGTTGAAAACCGGGATTATATATAGATATCCTATAAACTTGGCTGCAATATCTTCTTCGATACTTGATATTATCAGGGTGGTTCCCAGGAGGAATAATATGACGTCTACTAGGAAGATAATTGGATTCTTACCTAGTTCACTAATAACCTCGTAGGAGCCGAAGGCAAGTTGTCCAGCGGTACATAAGTAGACTACATAAGCTAGTGGAATAGCCAGTGTCGCGATCACCATGATTATCCCGATATCCTCCTTATTCATTACTTACTGGTCACCTCATCATTACTGCATATGAATATTGACGTTGATGTAGATATAATCATTATACTCCGTTATTAATATGACTTAGATATTATTTCCCGAAATATATAAATTTCTATTAAGGTATACTGATTTATTTGTCAAGTAAACACCTGTAATTTAGTTTCCTTATATGTGATTTATATTACAGGTTTTAAATTATTGCCTAATAATTATTTTGTTAAACTAGGGGGTGTCGTAGTTAATGCTAAGGCCTTCGAGGATGAAGAGGTTCTATGTAGCTGTCCCTCAAAATAAGGAGGAGGAGGTTGCTGAGGCGCTGGGGAAACTGGGTTTTGTAGAGTTGTTTTCTGAAAAGCCGCAGACGTTAAGAGGGGATGTGGCGCTAGACACATATTCAGCATTTATACGTATTGTTGAGAGGGCTCGTTTGGCCTATGAGACTATAGAGGATATCCTGCCTACTGTCGGGGAGAAACTCTCTTTTGTAGAGCGTCTAAAGAGCGCTTTCCAGATTCCAAAGATAGAGAGACGGGTTGAAAAGGTATCTGTAGATGACTTAAAGTCTATCTTGCCCGAATATGAGGAGCGTTTCTCCAAGTATTCCAGCACCCTAGACAGCATTAGGCGTAGGATATCTGAGATAGATGATCTTCTTGTTAAGATAGAGGTCTTTAGGAGACATGGTATTCCCCTAGACACCCCCGGAGAGTATACCCATATATTTGTTAAGGCTGGTTTTGTACCCGAGGTCAATATCGATCGGCTGAGGGAGGCTTTAAAGCCATTTAATGTCGTCCTAACCATATTGGAGGGAAGGCCTAAGGATAAGTTTGTCATGATAGCCGCTTCTCAGAAGGATAAGGAGGCGATTACAAATATACTAACGATGCTTAATATGGAGGAGATACTTCTTCCAGAGGACATTGACCCCGATCCCGAGAAGGCATATATATCCTTGCTTGAGGAGAAAAACAAGCTTTTTGAGGAGCTTGGGACATTGAAGAAAGAGTTATCGAGCTTTATAGACGAGTTATCTCCCAAGCTTAGATACGTACGTTTCATGTATAGAGTGCGATCCATGACACTGAGGACGAGGAACTTCTCCGTGTTCTACGGATGGGTTCCCAAGGATAAAATCAGTGAGCTTGAGTCGAAGATCAGTGAGGTAACTGGGGGGCTTATGCATCTGGAGGCTGAGGACCCTGATCCAGAGAGTGATGTAAAGCCACCTACTCACTTAAAGCATCCACCGATTGTAGACAAGTTCCAGCTGATAGTTAGGATGAGGGGCACGCCAAGTTATTATGAACTCGACCCAACAATCTTCTTCACGGTACTATTCTCAATAATGTATGGAATGATGTTCGGCGACGTGGGTCAGGGAATAGTATTATTCATACTTGGACAGATATTCTCTAGGATAAAGAAGCCTTTCCTAGGGATATCATACACTGCCCTTAATAAACTCGGGGGCATACTATCCATCGCCAGTATATTCTCCATAATATTCGGATTCCTATATGGAGAGAGTTTCCTACTCCACTTCATGGATCCGATATGGCTCAATCCACTCGAGGACCCGATTGCGATAAGCGTAGTAGCAATAATATTTGGATTAGTTCAGATATGTATAGGCCTTGTGCTAAACATAATTAACGAAGTTATGAACAAGGAGTATATAACCGCCCTACTAAGCTGGAAAGGCTTGGCAGGTCTAGTATACTATCTGATAGGCATCGTATTGGCAGTTAGATTTATAATTGGGGGAATGCGTCTAGAGGTCTTCGCAGCACCTGAGAACCTCCCGCTTGTCGGAGCGGCATTAGGCCTCTTAGGCATAGGGTTCCTGAAGCCGACGATTGAGAACATAGTTGAGAAACATGGGCATCCATTCTCGGAGACTATGATGGAGGGCGTTAGCGAGTTTATCGAGATGTTCCTCTCATACATAACCAACTCAATATCATACGTCAGGTTAGGTGCCTTCGCCATAGCACACGTCGCCCTGGCACAGGTAGCACACATCCTAGCTCCGCAGCTAGGGTTCGTCACGGCATACCTCATATTCAACGTGATAGTAATATTGATCGAGGGCTTCTCAGCAGGTATACAGTCCATTAGGCTGCTGTTCTACGAGTTCTCAACGAAGTTTTACAAGAATGAAGGTAGGCCATTTAGACCATTACGTATATAAAATGATATATTAAGTATATCCATCTATTTTTGGTTAATAAGTGGTATATTTGGGGGTGTATCTTTAGATGAATGGAGTTTCAGGATGGTTGAAGAACCTGGTGAAGGATAGGAAGAGGCTCACAAAGTATGTGTTCTTCTTCAACTTGATACTTGTTTTAGCAGTTTTCTCGTCTTTCGTATTCGTAGCTGCAGCTGAGGCTACTCAAACTAACGGTGTCTTCCAAGGAGACAAGTTTGTAGGCGCTGGGATAGCCGTAGCCGGCTCTACATTGGGTGCTGGTATAGCCTTGTTCGGTACAGCTAGCTCCGGTTTCGCGGCTATCGTTGAGAAGTCTGAGTTAGCTACATGGCTCTTGCTAATCGCGGGTCTGGGAGAGGGTGTAGCTATCTACGGGCTTATCATCGCTATCATGATACTGGGCGCCTAAGCCCTCTCCAGAATTTTTATCGTTAATCGCTATCTTTATCACACAAAACTAGCTAGTTTTTTTATTCTATCCTCATTTATCTACTTGGCATAGCGTCATCTAGATAACAGGTTTCTTGGCAGCTGTTACCACTATAGTCGTATATCCTATCATCCTAAACTCAGGCCTTATCTTTCCCTTTTTAGCCTGAAGCTTTCTATAGAAGATTTCTATCGCTTCTATATCGGTAAAGTATGTATTTAGCTCATCAAGAACCTTATCCAACTGATTATATGTAGGAATTATAAGAGCTATATAGCTCCCTGGCTTAAGTGCATCATATACCTTCTTGAGGATTGTCCATGGCGAATCTATATCTATGATACCGGCATCGTACTCGTTATTAGGTAACTCGACATTTCTAAAGTCCATTACATGTAGGTTAACAACATCGCTACCAGGTATCCGCATAATATTCTTCCTAGCCGCTTTAGCAATATCCTCACGTTTTTCATAGGTATCTATCCTGCCGACACCGTTCAAGATCCATGTTAATGCAGTTGTAATTGCTCCGCTACCAGTACCGACTTCAAGAATATTGTATCCAGGCTTTATCCCAAGCCTAAGAATTATATATCCAATATCCTTTGGATAGACTATCTGCGTTGGTCTACCAGACTTCATTATATAATCTATAATGCTTGGCCTTAGGATTATCAGCTCCTTACCCTTATGCGTCTCAATAATCGAGCCATATTCCATTCCTATAACATTACCTAAATCGATCTCCCCATGATGCGTATAGAACCTCTTATCCTTCTCAACCTTAACCAGCCACTTCCTCTGTTTTTTATCCATTAATAGGATATAGTCTTCCTCTTTAACCGTAGTCATTTCTCCTAACAAATTGTGATATTCTCCATAGGATTTAAATAGATTTAAATAAACAGATTGGAGATGGTAGATGGGGGATAAAAAGCTGTTTAAGGTAGATAGAGCTTCTCAAACTCCTTAAGGTGGCGGGATGAAGTCTTATAGTCGCTGAACAATCGTGAAGCCTGATCCACTATCTCGATATCCGCTTCATCCTTACTATGTATCTCAGTCAATTCCTTGATGGGCGCCAAGAGCATTATTGAATATCTTAAGCTGTTTTTCTCTGCTAGGTCCACAAGCTTCTCAACAGCCTCTTCACTGATCTTTATCCGCTCTTCCCTGATCCTGATCTTTATGATCTCACGCATCTCATCCCTGTTATAAGGCTCCGTTATGATTATCAACAGTCTATCGAGGAGATCCATAGGTATCCCATGAGGAGAGACTAGGTCGGTTCCACGTATCTTTGAGAACCCTCTGTTTGATGCGAAGATTATGATTGGAGCCATCTCACTCTCCAGAGCCCTGTTGAGGAATGCAAACGCCTCTATATCCAGCATATGTATCTCATCGACAAATAGGACTCCGGGTATTATCTCAGCCCTGCCTTCCTCAACCATATTCTTGACCCATTCATCCACCTCCCTCCTGACATCACTGCTTATCTCCTTCCCCTCCCCTGCAAATATGAGGCTGAGGAGGCTTCCTCCACGGGCTCTCCTCATATCTATCTCATGGAGCGTCATTACATATACAAATTCCCTCTCTTTGATTAGTGGACCTCTAGGCCTCTCAACATATTCTTCTCCCTCGATGTCATATAGCCTTGGGCTGTCCTTAGACCTACCTATCTTCATCACTTTACCCGTCTCCTTATCTATCATTATGACATCTCCTTCTTGGATACCTTGCTGTAGAAAAGCCATTGCAATCTCCATTCCAGCGCTGAAGGTCTTCTCTTCATCGGTCGTGGCGAGAGTTATCTTAATGCTCTGTGGAACCTGCTGATATGGATTATATGGGTGGGGCGCCATCTTCAGCTCTATCTTCTTCACTTCTCCCTCAATAACCTCTCTTAAGTCCTTGATCTTGACTCCAATAGCTTTTCTAATGGCTCTCATCAATACCTCTGTCTTACTCATCTCAGACGAGTATATCTCTGATCCGCTTAGGGATATAAAGGGCACGTCCCTCCCGAGTTCCCTAGCTATTCCAATTGCAATCGCTGTCTTACCGGTACCAGGTGGCCCAGATATCAGTATTGCCCTGCCAGCCATCTTCCCTCTTTTAATCATCCTCACAATTATGTATGCTGCTTCCCTAGCCCTTGTCTGGCCGACCATACCCTGTGCAATAAACTTGGCTTTTCCATCCTCTATACCCAGCCCCTTTATATGGGTGTGTGCACCGATCCTCTCAAATTTAATTGACAGACTCATCTCCACACCCCCTCTACATGACGTTATTCGAGGTATTTTCTCCAAATTACTATGATTAAAAAATTTTCCTTTATAAAATCTTGACTACATTTCTAATCCTTTTTTCCAACTTATAGTTATGTATATTTAGTTGTAGTGGTAAGTGGGGGTCGGATAAATTAATGTATGGAGGAGACTGTAACAAGAGCCATGATAATGTCTATAGTTATCTAGAATGGCTTTTTCCAAGTAGGCTGGATGCCCTGGCCACGGTATGTAAAAAATTATTTGATGGAGTTGATGTTGAAAAAGCTGATTTACTGTATGATATTTTCTCTATGAGGCTTGGAGACAAATGTAGGGAGGAGATTAGGGAAAGGCTTGATGAGTTGATTTTGAAAGTGGGTGAAGATGCTGTTCTCCGTCAGATAAACAGGGAGATAAACACTTTTCTAACGGATGTTAGTGGTAAGCTAATAAAACATTTGTCAGATATTAACATAGTCTTTGATGACTATAGCCTGGAACCCTCTGCATTTACAATGGGTCTTAGGAGGAATATTAGGAGAATATATAAGAAAACGGCATTCTTATCAATGCCGGGGTTATCCAAAGTACTTAATATGGTCTACCTCTACCCAGTGGCAATCGAATACATAGAGGGTGTCCGCGACCTATTTTCACGTTTCAGCGGCACCTTAGTAATGCTTGATGAATATGATGTAATGCTGGTGAAGAGGGTCCTCATGCATGGTGGAGAGACAGTCTCATTATCCAAGTTTTTAGTGGGTCTCCTTGATAGCGACAGGGTTTTCCTAGAGCGCACCGCTGAACTTGATATAGGTATATTGACCCCGTGTAACGAATATCTAGACATTGATCTAAAGAACTATCTATATATCCTCGATGGCATGCCCAATATCAATTATACTCTCTCAGATGAATGTGTATCCTCGGTCTACCCGTCATTAATAGATAAAGCCGCTGGAAACCTCGGTATAGAAACCATTTTAGGATTGTTTAGAGGCACGAGCCCTAAGATTCTGTTGACAATAGACCCATATTTCAATAAGGCTCTGCATATAGTTGCTAGGGGAAAACCCTTTGTAGTAGGTTTTCTACCAAACTTGGTTACTAGAGTTATGAGTAAGGTATAACTATCCTTTTAATTAGGTGGTTGTTGAGATGGATAACGAATTCCCCACTAAATTCTATGAGATAGTCGAAGGCATTAAGGATATGCGTATAAGGGGAGCTGGCAGAATAGCTAGGGCGGCTGTAAATGCATTAGTTATAGCCAGTGACTCAATAGAGACTGGGGATGTAGATGAATATATTAGGCGTGTTAAAAACGCTGCTAAGATACTTGTTGAGACCCGGCCCACAGCCGTTTCTCTGCCTAACGGCCTCCGATATGTATTGAATAAGGTCTTGAGCGACTATAGAAGTGGCATATCAAAAGTAAGTCAGCTTAAAGATAATCTAAGAAAATATGCTGAGGATTTTGTCAAGATCTCGAATGAGGCTATTAAAAGAATAGCTGAGTATGGCGCTGGTAGGATTGAAGATGGAGATGTTATAATGACACACTGTAATAGTAGCGCCGCGATATCGGTGATAATATCTGCGTACAAGGCTGGTAAGGATATAGAGGTCTATGCGACGGAGACCAGGCCCCGTTTCCAAGGGAGGCTTACGGCAAAGATGCTTAGTGATGCAGGGATAGATGTCACCCTGATAGTCGATTCAGCGGTTAGATACTTCATGAATAAAGTGGATAAAGTAGTCGTGGGTGCGGACGCTATTGCAGCAAATGGGGCTGTTGTAAATAAGATAGGTACTTCAATGGTTGCCCTGGCAGCGCATGAGGCTAGAGTGCCTTTTATGGTCGCAGCTGAAACCTATAAATTCAGTCCAGATACCCTATTTGGAAAGCTTATAGTTATTGAGGAAAGGCCTTACACAGAGGTTGTTCCAGAGAAATGGCTTAGTAACAAGCCGAAGATCAGGGTTAGAAACCCTGCTTTTGACGTGACTCCACCTGAGTATATAGATTTAATAATAACTGAGATAGGTGTGTTGAACCCAGCTGTATTTCCATTTATAATCAGAGATCGATTTGGAGTCTTCTATTCTGAGCTGGAGCCTTGGGAAGACTCGTAGTGTGAAAATGTGTATATCTGTCTCTCCGGTATTGTTCTAAGCAACATACCCTCTATAACTATTGGAGGCATTGTCTCCAACACGCTTATCGCATCCTGAAGTCTCACACTTCTCTCAGCATAGATCTCAAGTATCTTGTCCCTAGCAGTAACCTTTCTCCCCCTCTTGACGTGTAGTATTAATCCAGCGCCCTTATCTTTAGGCGCTCCCGCTGCCCTAGCTATTTCCTTTAGAGCCCTATTCGATACTTGGGTTACGAAGCCATCGACCGGTGCATAAACCTCATACTTATATTCTCCCAAAGGTATTTCCTCAGGCTTTATATTGGGATTTCCTCCCTGTGCCTCAATTATCTCCTTCATCTTCTCATATGCTTTTCCACTGTATAATATCTCTTTAGCCATCTGATGACCCATTCCCAACGGGGCTTTCCCACTCATCTCAAGCAATAGTCCAGCGAGGCTACAAGACTTTTCAACGAGGCTGGCGGGAGCCTCTTTGGGTTTTATCAACGCCTCTAAAGCCTCCTTAGCCTCTAGAGCAGGTCCAATGTTATGCCCCACCGGCTGTTCACCATATGTTATTCCCGCCTGTACTCTTATCCCAATTCTATTACCTAGTTCAATCACTTTTCTCGCGAAGTCTATAGCCTTATCTATACTCTCCATCTTAGTCTCCTTACCCACTGGGATATCCAGAACCATTGTATTTATACCCGCAGCCATCTTCTTACCCATGATGCTTGCAAGCATCTGTGGAACCGGGTCTAGGCCCATGATCCTCTCAACCCTTATTATAATATCATCCGCAGGTGCTAGGTTGAGGGCCCCACCCCATATTAAGGCGCCATTAGTCTTTTCAGCTACTTTCTTAAACTCCTCTACACTCAGATTTACATCAGCTAGTACCTCCATAGTATCTGCTGTTCCAGATGGGCTTGTAATCGCTCTACTTGATGTCTTTGGTATCAATAAGCCTGATGCAGCTATAATTGGTACTATAAGGAGGCTCACCTTATTCCCCGGGACGCCTCCTATACTATGCTTGTCATATGCAGGCTTGTTAAACTCTATTATCTCACCGCTTTCATATATTGCCCGGGTAAGATATTCTATCTCATCCATATCCATACCATAGAACTGCTCTGACAAGACAAAACTCATTATTTCTACTTTACCAACGGTGCCTTCAACCATCTCATCTATAATTGTCTTTATCTTCATCTGATCCAGCTTCCCACCCTTCATCTTCTCCTTTATATAGTCTATGCTCTTAGGAGGCGGTGCCTGGGTTATCTTTATAGGACTGGCCTCCGAGACATCTATCTTCCTTGCTATTCTAGAAGATAATATAATCCTGCCTCTCTCCACCAAGTCTCTTGACAGTATTAGGGTTGCAGTAGTCTTTAGATTTGATTTTGCTGGGTCATATACAAAAACCTTATCCCCGGCTTTAAGCTCTAGCTCCTCAGCATCCTCATGATTAATAATTACTATAGCCTCATCTATCGTCAGATCCTTTATCGAGGCCGTTAAAACATCCCTCTTTTCCTCTTTCATAGAAATATAGATATTGCCTCGACAATATACAAATATTTAGTCTTTTAATATGGATATGTGATTTTTATTACTCTTTATATCCATTTTCACATATAATTATCTATGGTGAGGGATGGAAAGTGTATAGAGACGTAGAGTTGGAGGCCAGACGTCAGATAATAAGTTATCTACAGGACTTCTCCAGGATCATGGTCGAGATAAGTGGAATGGTCGTTAAACTCTTGGAGTATACAATGGAGGAGAAGACCGAGAACCTAGGGCTTTTATATAAGGAAGTTAAGAAGCTTGATAAGGAGGCGTCTGACCTCCAGAAAGTCATTACAAATGAGATACTAAAATCAAAACCATTTCTACCTAATAGTGAGGCGATATATACCCTGGTTATAACAATGGGTGATATAGTTAACTCAATAGATGGCGCCGGCTACAGGGCGTCGCATCTATCTATAGAAACAATCGAAAATGAGTATTTGGATGATCTTAAGGAGATTGCTGTTAAGGTTCATGACGAGATAGACGCCTTTAGAGAAGCCATATACCTGCTTGCATATAATCCCGCTGGGTTGAGAAACGCTATAGAGAAGATATATGCACTGGAGCATGAGGTCGATGAGGTATATAGAGGTAGCCTATCATACCTATTTCTAACTGGTAAGGATGGAATAAATATTCTTAAATGGATCGAGATAGCAGAGAGGCTGGAGAATGCAGCCGATAATGTTGAGAAGGCCGCAGATATCCTAACCACCTTTTTAATGGGATGACCCACCCCAATACTAATTAGACCATGGTGTTTCGCGTTGAAAAACTTGAGACGTCTCTCTGCAGATGCCCATCATCACACGCTATAAAGCCTTTACGTTATACCTTAGAAGAATAAAGTATTAAATAATATTTTTTTGGCAGAGCCTATATAGTTTTAGATTACAATGGCAGTGGATAGAAAAGCCTTAGGATACTTCTATGGTACTAGGGTTGTTATCTGGAATATTGAGGATGCTAGACGTATATGGTCACTGGGCTATTTCGGTAAGCCTATGGGAATTCCCAAGCCAAAGGCCCCTGATTTCGAGTCTCCTCTCCTCCTAGATCTACTCGAAGCCTTTTATCTTCATGAGAAGGGATATATAGAGATATTAGATGAAAAGGCCTCCTCAATTTCCCAAGGTGATCTCCTAAGGCTATGTAGGAGGTCGTATGCCGATTTCGACGAGAAATATCTTGTATATAGAGATCTCAGGGACAGGGGCTTAGTTGTATTATCTGGTTTGAAGTTTGGTGTGGATTTCGCGGTTTATAGGAAGGGGCCTGGTTTAGAACACGCTCCCTATTTAATAGATGTTGTTTCTCAGAACTATCTCATTAGTGGAGATGACTTAATTAGGGCAGGGCGGTTAGCGACTACAGTAAGGAAGAGATTCATTTTAGCTGTACCAAATTTAGTTGATAAAAAAGTTAGATATATTATGTTTTCTTGGTGGAGGCCCTAGTCTTCCTCCTCAACTATCTCAATCTTCTTCTTAGATACCTCCTCCCTCTTCTTAGGCACTGTAATGATAAGGATTCCGTTGTTTAACTTGGCTTTCATATCCTCTATATTGCTATTCGCTGGAATTCTAATCCTCACCGAATACTTTTTGTATGGGGTCTTGGCTTTCACATGTAGGTTTCCTCCCTTAATCTCGACATCGATATTGTCTTTTTTAGCTCCAGCCAGTTCAACAACGATCTCGTAGTGATCTCCTTTATCAATTATATCGTATACTGGCGTAGCCTCCTCAGAGATCTTTATACCATATGGCTGCACCGGCTTCACGTTTCCAAAGAACTTTACCTCAGGCTTCTCCATCCCGCTTTTCCATCTATATGTGAATCCAAAGACCAGTGGCTCTCCCCTCTTCTCGAGGTCCGATATGTATTCTGGCCTCACCCTCGTTAACTCGGTAATTATCTTCCTAATCCTCCTCATCTCCTCCTTAAACAACTTATCAATCTCATCAAAGAAGTCATCTTCGAACGCCATGATCCATCACCCCCATTTTATCTATTTAGTTTTTTCTGATTTTTAAATTTTTATTTTTTAAAATTTCAATTAAACGGTTCTTTTTGATTTCTATTCTCTCAAACATTTCATTCATGATTTCAGAAAAATATTCCATAAACTCCTCATTTATCAGGGTTTTATTCTCTTTTTTTACTGGCAAATTAAGTCTCTCTGTGCCTGAGATTTCTGTCGTGAACCCGCGGTTGGATATAGAAAGTATTTTACTATATTTGTACCCGGCTTCCAATCCCAAGTTCCTTAATTCAATTGCCTTGTCAAGAGTCCTACATTTAACATGTATTATAGTGCTCTGAAGTAGTAACCACAATGGATGTCTCCCCTTATATCCAATAATTTCCCTCCATAGAATATCCTTATCAACCGGCTCATGCCACTTCCTGTAGAAACTAGATAGGCTCTTATCCCCGATGTACCTAAAGCTTATAAGGACGATCCTACCATAACAGCTACTAGTAGTTACGCATTCCTCAGAATAATTATTTATCTCCTCTATAAGGGGTATTATACCCTCGTCAACAAGCCCCTTTCTATAGGCACGCGTCAATGAAACTATATGCCTATGTCTTATCTCCCTCCAGACCCGTCTATCTACCTCTGTTATCATACTCTCCTCCCTAGAACCCGGGGTTAACAACCCACAGTTTTCCCGCGCGTTTTATAAGTAAATAAATTTGTCCAATAAAATATTATATTAATTAATGTTATCAGCCTAATCTGTTATTATGGGCAGGGGGCTCTATTTGGTTAACTGGGGTATTTAGCAATGGTTTCTATAGAGTCTGTAATGAAATATATCATTAATTATGGAATGGATAAAGGCGCAGATTTTATAGAAGCTAGGTATGAACGCCGATTGACAGACCAAATTATCCTTAGAAACGGTGAGGTTGAGGGGGTTTCAAAATCTATTAATGAAGGAGTAAGTATCCGGCTGATACATAATGGAGTAGCTTCTATGGGATCTACCAATATAATGACTAAGAGCTATTTAGAGGCTGTTATAGATGAGCTTTTTTCTTCCGCCCGTGCAAATACACCGCTCGTGTCTAGGAAGGTCACTTTCTCAGAGGAGCCTGCGTATGACGTGGAGTATTTCCTAGCTGAGAACATTAAATGGAGTGACCTATCCATTGATGAGAAACTATCTTTCTTAAAGGACTTGGATTCCCAGGTAATGGATAACCAGTTTAAATCAAAGTTTCCAGGGAGATCCTTCTTCCTAGAGTATACTATGGAGGAGAAGCATTATGAGAATTCTGAGGAAAGTAAGATAGTATCACGTATACCAAGAGTCAGTCTCTTCTACATATTGGTAGGTAAATATAATAGTACGACGGCGCAGAGGTATGACGAGATAGCTGGCTCGGGTGGATTTGAGGTTGTGAAGACTGATAAGGCGTATGAACGGGTGTTGGAATCTGCTTCAGCCCTCGACCGCATCCTAACTCAATCGGTTAAGACGCCTGAAGGCCGAATGGATGTGGTTGTCGGAAGTGAGGTAGCGGGTATAATAGCTCATGAGGCAGTTGGACACCCATTTGAAGCCGACCGTATATTGGGTAGAGAGTCTGCACAAGCTGGTAGGTCATATGTTACTCTAGGGATGTTGGGGGAGAAAATAGGTAGTGATGAGGTTAATGTATCTGATGACCCTACAATACCCGGGTCATATGGCTTCTATTTATATGATGATGAGGGTGTTAAGGCAAGGAAGAGGGAGTTGATTAAAGAAGGTATTGTAAACGAGTTTCTACATAACAGGGAGACCGCTGGTAGACTAGAGGTTCATAGTAATGGTGCTGCCAGAGCAGGGGGTTTTGATAAGGAGCCGATTGTCAGGATGTCTAACACTTTTTTTGAGCCCGGGGACTATTCTTTTGAGGAGTTGATTGAAGATATTGTCCAAGGCATCTACATCAAGAGCTTCATGGAGTGGAACATAGATGATACTAGGTTGAATCAGAGATACACCGGGTTAGAGGCATATTTAATTGAGAATGGGGAGGTTACCAAGCCTGTTAAAAACCCTGTACTGGAGATCACCACCATAGAACTACTATCTAGGTTGGACGCGTGTGGAAACTCTCTCGAGTTCTATCCAGGTAATTGTGGAAAGGGAGACCCGATGCAAGCCGTACCTGTTTGGATGGGTGGCCCCCCGCTAAGGTTTAGAGATATCTATATATATGGGAGGTAGATTTCGAATGTGGATGTCCACTATTTACCTAGAGGATCTAATGGAGAGCATAATGAACTACTCACTTGAGAAAGGTGCTGAGGATGTTGTTTTAAATGGCTTTAAGAAGGATATGTGGCTCATTAGGTTCTCAAAGAATAGCCTTGATATAACTAGGTTTCATGACGAGTCTTGGATCGAGGTATACCTTGGCTATAGGAGGCGTAGACTATTCTCACGTATAAACGTGATTGATGAGGAAACAGCTAAGTCTCAAGTCGATAATATGATTAAATCAAGTGAGTATATTCCTCCCTATCCACTATATACTAATCTTCCAGATAGGCAGTTCAACTACGTTATTGTACCCGATACATTTGTTGATGAGTTCAATCTAGAGGAATTAGCTGAGAGACTAAGCAATGCAGTTAAAACAGGTAAGGAGATGAGGATGCAAGATGTATCTGGGTCACTACTAATTACCCAGACAAAGCATATTATATACACCTCAACTGGGAACATGGGGGAATATAGAAGGACTAACGCAAATCTTAACCTTCGTCTCTTCAAGAAGAAGGATATAAGTTATGCAGTTAATCAAGAGTCCGTGGATCCCTCTAAACTAGAGATTGAAGAAGGTGTTATACAACAGGGAGAATTAATCAAGAAAGTCTCTAGGGTTTCGAGTGTAAAACCAGGTAAATATAATGTAGTGCTATCTCCGGTTGTAGCTGGGAACCTATTCAACTACCTCTCCCGTGGTCTATCAGCAATGTTCATCATGATGCAAAACTCTCCTTTTATTGATAAGCTGGGAGAGAAGGTTCTTCACGAGTCTATATCTCTGAGCGACAAACCTCTTCTCCCAGGTAACCCAGGTGCACAGTCCTTTGATATGGAGGGTGTTCCGACTAGTGATCTATACTTGTTTAAAGAGGGTGTGGTCAACACGTATCTCCATAACCTGTCTACAGCGAATAAATTTGGGACTGAGTCCACTGGACACGCTGGCTTTGTATATCCCCTGCCCCACAGCCTAATTGTGGAGCCCACAGGCTCTTCTTCATTAGAAGACTTATTTATAGAGATTAAAGACGGTCTATATGTAACCAATGTCTGGTATACCAGGTTCCAAAACTTCAGCACTGGAGACTTCTCAACGCTACAGAGGGATATAGGATTTATCATTAAGGATGGGGAGCCGGTAGAGGCTGTTTCGGGAATGCGGATAAGCGAGAATATTGTCGAAATGTTTCAGAGAGTAGTCGGGATGACACGTGAAACCAAATGGGTTAAGTGGTGGGACTATCATACCCCCTGCCAAATGCCCCATATAGCTTTGGAGGACATTAATGTTACCACGGCTTTTTAAAGCCTCAAGGTTTTTCCCTATATGTACATCTACAGGGAATATACCTGCATTTAGGACATCCAGCTCCATATCTGGCTATGCATACCTCCTCCAGATCCATTTTTAGTAGGTTGGCAACGCTGGATAGCCATGCGAGGACGTCAGCCAACTCCTCCTTAATGTTATCAATGTTATTTTTGGACAGGGCTCTTCCTAACTCCTCTACCTCTGAAACAAGCCATTTATATGTCTTCATAAGTCCTCTCTTCTCATCATGATGCCTATATGTTTTCCATATCATGTATTGGAACTCACTGATATCCATTTCAGCCACCCACTTCTTATATATTCTTTCTATTATGGATTTTATTATTTAGGATATATCTCTCCATACCTATTTACACCTAGGTTATCTGGTGGTGTTAGTATATGGAGAAGGATGACATGAGGATAGATAGGCTTATAGGATTTATGGATCGTTTAAACCTAGATGCATTAGTCGTCTTTGACAAGGTTAATTTTAGATATTTAACTGGGGGCGTTGTAGACTATTCAATAGCGTATGTCTTGAGAGAAGGGCGGGTAGGTATAATAAGCCCCGTCATGGAGTATGAGCGGGCTAGGTCTACTACATGGGCTGATGAAGTATATGCATTCTCACGTGAGAAGAGAGATGATGAGGCTATTGAGGCTAAGACTGCTATAGAGGCTTTCAAGAAACTATATGGAGGTCTCAATAGGATAGGTGTTCCATATTCAAATATATCACATTCTACCTTTATCAAGCTTGTAGAAGCCTTTGGAAGGGAGAGACTTGCCGATGGCGACGAAGCTATATTAGAATCTAGAGTTGTTAAGACAGATTTTGAGCTCGGTCTAGTTAGAAAAGCGGTGGAGATCGTGGAGGCAGGGGTTAGAAAGGGTATCGAGTCTATTGTAGAGGATGTTTCTGAGCTTGATATAGCATTTGCATCCCACTGCCATATGAAGAGTCTTGGTGCAGATAAGGTCTATGATGATCTAATTGTTGCCTCAGGAAAAAGGGCTTCTCTTCCTCATGGAAGAGCCTCCACTAAACCCATTAAATATGGTGATGTAGTTACCTTGGATTTCGTGGCTTCATATGAAGGTTATTATGGGGATGAAACGAGGACAGTGTTTTTGGGTAGGGCGGATAAGGAGCTTAAGAAGATATATGAAGTTGTTTTAAACGCGTTGGAGGAGGCAGTGGATACGGTTCATGATGGTGTCTCTGCTAAGGAGGTTGATGAAGTTGCGCGGAAGGTTATTGAGAAGGCTGGATATGGAAAATACTTTACTCACTCCACAGGCCATGGATTAGGCTTGGAGGTCCATGAGAAACCTAGGTTATCAGCATCTGATGATACTATTCTCAAGAAGAATATGGTAGTGACTGTTGAGCCAGGTATATATATAGCTGGTCTTGGTGGAGTGCGGATTGAGGAAGATATAGTGGTCAGAATAGGTGGATGTGAGGTTTTAACCAAGAATCCTAATGAACTCCTCATTATATAACATAATTTTTAGGGGGGTTAAGGATCGTGAAAAACCATTTAGATATTATTTCTATAATAAGTTTTATTTCTCTTCCACTCGCCTTATTATATCTCCTCTATATTACAGGCGGTGACTACTTCACTCTCTATCTCTGTGTCTCATCACCAATTGTTCTCCTAGCCGTTTTCTATATAGGGTTCCGAGGCCGAATACCACTGGATAAACTGGAGTTATATGCCGGTATATCTGGACGAGTGGTCTCCCTCTCCATCCTAGCATTTCTATTAGGCCCACATATGGGCATTATATATGACTACTATTACATTGAAATTTTCCGATGGCTGATGACCTATTCAGGATATGGTTTTGTTGCACCGATTGAATATATGATTGGAATATTTTTAGAATCCTCCTTCAACTACAGTATCACTATGGATGTTGTGGCTGGTATTACTTTATTGTTGATAGTCATTTATCTACTGCTACTGAGTTTAGAGGTTAAGATAAGATATATTGCTATACTAGCTATCTATTCAATTGTCGGTTTTATACATTCTGCTCTATTTATAGCTGGTTTAGTGTATATGTACTGGGATATTTTCATTGTGTCCTCTATATTCTGGGCTATACTTAACTTCGCTAGGGTATATACTATCTATAATATCATACGTATAGAAGCCACTTAATTTATATGACTATAATCCCCCGTTTTTCAAATTATTGACTAATATCATTTAGTTGGTGGGTCTAGATGAAGCGGAATGTAAAGGATATCGATTTAGATAATCTCCATAGTTTCTCGAATCTCATGAAGATGTTCATAGACTCAGGAGGCTTTATGGCCAGTCATATAGGGAAGGCTTTCGACATCTTGGTTGAGATGTTTGGAGACGATGATTATACTGTTTTCCTAAGTTTCCCAGCTGATATTATAGCTACGGGTCTAAGGGGAGTCATAAAGACATTGATTGAGAGAAAATGGGTAGATATTGTTATAACTACATGCGGCACTATAGATCATGATGTAGCTAGAACATTTAAAGACTACTATCATGGTGAGTTTTATATGGATGACGTCTCCCTGAGGAAGAGGGACATCCATCGACTGGGTAATGTGCTTGTTCCAAGGGAGAGTTATGGTGAGATAATCGAGGAGAAGATGAGGAACTGGCTTGAAGAGGCATATCAATCCGGTATGCGGGAAGTAGGTACATATGAACTCAACTGGTTTATAGGTTCTAAACTCAATGAATCATCGATTCTATACTGGGCATATAAAAATAAGACTCCTGTTATCGTCCCAGGGCCATATGACGGGGCTGTAGGGTATCAAATATGGATGTTCCAGCAGTTTCATAGGGACTTTAAACTAGACCTATATAAGGATGAGGCATTGTTGAGCGACACAGTATATGAGGCTAAGAAGACCGGTGGAATAGTAATTGGGGGAGGGATATCAAAGCACCATCTACTGTGGTGGAACCAGTTTAGAGGAGGACTAGACTTAGCAGTCCAAATAACCACAGGTGTAGAGTTTGACGGTAGCCTAACTGGGGCTAGGCTCTCTGAGGCGATCACCTGGGGTAAGGTGAAGCCTAGGGGGCGTGAAGTTAGTATATGGGGTGAAGCCACGATAGTCCTACCAATACTTGTAAAAGCATTAACAGAGGTTTTGTAGGTGCTTATATACTCCACTAATACTTTCACTAATGGGTGTGTACCAGATGTACATTACTTCTGGTGATGACTATTATCTACAGTTGCTTGAGAACATAATTACATATCTTCAATCCATTGATATGTCTATCATAGATATGTTGTTTGAGATTGCCCTCGATGATAATGACTTGTTGACACTAGATATATTGATGACTAGCTTGCTACAACCTGAGTATCCCATTTCTCATGAGATTGGTAGTTAGCCTATTTTATATAGTATCTCGTCTCCTTTCCCCTATCCTCCAGCTCTATTCCAAGCTTTTTAAGTTCATCCCTTATATAATCGGCGAGTTCAAAATTCTTTTCTTCTCTAAGCTTCTGCCTGACACTGATGAGTATTTTTATAAGCTCCTCTGTATAGAGACCCTTCTTTTCCTCAACCAGTTTTAGGCCAAATATGTATAATACGTCTCTGAATAGCTTGTTAGCGGCATTCACGACGTCTCTATCCATCTCTGTTTCCTCGGCATACTTGTTCACCCATCTTATGAAGCCTAGGAATTCGGATAATGCTACCGGGGTGTTTAGATCATCATCCAATGCATCCATTATTCTCTTTCTATATTCCTCAACCACATCCAGATCCTTCTTTTTCTCCACCCACTTCACATCTTTCTTCTCAAGTATGGATTGTAGATTCTCATATGCTTTCTTAATCCTCTCCACCGTATTCTTAGCATCATCCAACCTGTCCCATGTGAATTCAAGCATTGAGCGGTAATGGGTGCCTAAATACATTATCCTAAGAGCGTCGGAACCATATTTATCTAGAACTTCCTTCAGTGAGACCACGTTTCCCTTAGACTTAGACATCTCTTCCTTATTAACTGTGAGTAGGCCACAATGCATCCAGTATCTCACAAACCTGTTTCCAGTAGCTGCTTCAGACTGCGCCTTCTCATTTTCGTGATGTGGAAAGATAAGGTCCTGTGCCCCACCATGGATATCTATAGTTTCACCAAGGAGCTTCATACTCATAGCGCTACACTCGATATGCCAACCAGGCCTACCCTCTCCCCATGGGCTCTCCCAATATGGCTCTCCCGGCTTCTTAGCCTTCCACAGTGCAAAGTCAAGTGGATTCCTCTTCTTCTCACTAGGCTCTACCCTACGTCCAGCGATCAAATCCTCTATAGACTGCTTCGACAACTCTCCATACTTATCGAATTTTGAGACGTCGAAGTATACATCGCCATCTGCTACATATGCGTAGCCATTTTCAATGAGTTTCTCAATGATCCTCATCATATCCTGAATGTGGTGAGTGGCCCTTGGAATAAACTCTGGTAGCAATACATTTAGCCTAACGAGGTCTTCTAGAAACGATAGGCTCATTACTTCAGCGAGCTCCTTGACACTTATGTTAAGTTCGTTTGCACGTTTAATCATCTTATCATCAATGTCTGTAATATTCATTGCCTTCATGACGTCATAGCCCTTATACCTTAGATACCTCTCCAACACGTCGTATACGACATATACCCGGCCATGACCTATATGAGAATGGTCATACACCGTGGGGCCACATACATATATCCTTACTAGCCTCTTATCCCCAGGTTTAAACTCCTCCTTCCTCCTTGTCTGCGTATTATATATCTTCATCTCCCCGTCACACTTCCCTCCTAACAATAATCCATGCCTTACTCATGCGCTGGTGATGCGTTATGTCCGCCAAATTAATTATGTGTATAGAGTATTTATAAAATCGTTATATGATTAAATAGGCTAAATATATGATTTGTATGAAAGGCCTCCGTTATTACCAGTTTCTCCCAAAAGGCCTTCCAGTTATAACTAGAATGGCCTTTGAGGGGCTGATGGATTATAAGGAGGGTGATATAGACATTTCTTTTGACCTGGGTTTATCGTTTACTAGAATAAGGGTTTCTGGAGGTGTCTTTACATTAAAGGGGTATAGATATAGTATCCCTACTCTCCTTAGGATAATGAGGGAGGACTATATTTATTTACTGGGTTCTGGAGAGGTTCGTCGAATAGCATTTTATAGGGATAATCTCTTCTATAAGCTATATCCAGTATCTCCCCATACTGCTCCTACAATAGAGATTAGTGGTATTAAAATGCATAGGGTAGTCGGTGTTCCACCCTGGGAGGATGCGGGTAGTAAGCTGTCTATATTGAATATAAGGCGTGGAGAGCATGTATTGGATATTTGCACGGGATTGGGTTATACCGCTATACATGCTTTTAGAAAGGGTGGTGTCGTAACAACCATTGAGAAGGATGTTAATGTGCTTGAGATGGCTTCATACAACCCATGGTCACGCGACCTTGAGAATATATCTATTGTAGTTGGGGATGCGATGGATGTAATAAAATGCTTTGAAGATGAGTCTTTCGACGTTATAATCCATGATCCTCCACGCTTATCGAGAGCCGGGCATCTATACAGCGCCATGTTTTATGAGGAGCTTTATCGCGTCCTACGTAGAGGCGGTAGATTGTTCCACTATACTGGGAAGGTTGGTTACCGTAGGCGCGGGATCGATATAATGGGCGGAGTATCTGGAAGGCTTAAGAAAACGGGATTTAAGCCCAGGATCATGAGGAGTCTAATGGGTGTATACGCGGTTAAGCCATAATAGATGTGATGATGTCATTTAGATAGAAAATTTTTTATCATCCTACGCATGATATATTTATACCAAATACGTTTTTTGCCATGGAGCCTTATCCTAATGAGGCGATAAAAGCTTGACTGAAAGAGCTGGTGTTGCTATAATCATCAAGGTCGTGGATGGGAGTAAGCATGTTCTCTTTGTAAAGAGATCTGCTGTGATTAACGATCCCTGGGCTGGACACATTGCTTTTCCAGGCGGCCACTTTAAAAACGAGGATAAAACCATTCTAAATACAGTTGTTAGAGAGGTCTTGGAGGAGACTGGGATAGATTTAAAGAAATATGGAAACCTCCTCTTCATACTTCCCATAGCTACTCCGAGGAATAGGCCTGAGCTGAAGGTATATCCCTATGTATTTTCACTTGATGAGGATATCAAGCCTAAGTGTGGGGAGGAGATAGAGGCATGCTACTGGATCCCGCTTGAATCCCTTAGAGAAACGGATGTCGAGATCGGGCTGGGGGATGCTAAGAGGCTTGTTAAGGCATATGTATATGGTTTTGGTAGGAAGGAAGTGGTTATCTGGGGTTTGACCAAGAGAATCCTCGATAATTTGATTATGAGGATGGGCGGCGAATAAAAATATTTCATATAAACAACTGATTTATAGGATGGCTAACGCCGTATTCTTTTCTTTTCATTAAAATTTTAAAATAAAACGTGGATATTTATAAAACATTGTCTAAAAACATACCACAATTACTTAAATAATACTTAATTAATAATTAATACTAAATGGTAATGTGTATATGGGGTTGAATTATTATGTCTGAGGCTGATGTCGGAAGACGTGGTTTTCTTAAAATAGCTTTTGCTGGAGCAACTGCCTTAGCTGTCGGCAGTGCCTTGGGATACTTTGCTCGAGAGGGTGAGGTCTCTACACTTAGGAGTGAGAATGAGGCTCTTAAGAAGAAGGTTGAGGAGCTTTCGAGTAGCCTGGGTGTTGAGGTACCTACTGAGACTCAGAAGAATCTCAATGTATATAACTGGACGTGGTATGCTAACCTGGCCCTAGTGGACCAGTGGGCTAAGGAGAATAATGTCAACCTAGTTTATGAGTTTTTCGAGGATCTTGATACCGCAATTACAACAGTCACTACTGGCGCCGCTAACTATGATATAGTCGTGATCTCCGATAATGAGGCGCAGGAGCTCTGGAATGAGGGTTATCTACAGTCTATAGACCTGGATAAGATCCCTAACTTTGAGTATCTCCCAGAAGGCTTCAAGGGCCTTCCATATGACCCTAATAATGAGTTTACAGTTGTATATAGCTATGGTACAACGGGCTTAGGATATAACTCAGACGCTTGTCCAGAGGGAGTATCTAAGTGGGAGGATGTATTCGACGTTGATAACCCAGATAGTATCATCAGGAGATACGCTGGTAAGGTTACTATGATGAGGGACTCATCTGAGACGATGGGTGCAGCAGCAATCTACCTAGGCTATGATATAGATACTACTGATGAAAATGAGTTGAAGAATATAGCCGACCTACTAATCGCCCAGAAGCCTTATCTATACGGGTATGTGCAGACAGAGGACTATATGGATGAGCTTCCTGTTGCCGCTAGATACTGTATATCTCACGCTTGGAATGGGGATGTTGCAGGTATCGTATATGCCTCTGATGAGTATGAGGTCTATATTGAGAAGTACTATGAAACCGTTAAGTACGTCGTGCCCGAGGAGGGTGCGATAGCTTGGTATGACAACTTTGTAATACCTAAGAATGCGAAGAATGTTGACGTAGCCCATGAATTCATAAACTGGTTCCTACAACCCGAGGTATCAGCAATCCACACTATTACAATCAAATATCCATATCCAGCGGGTATCAAATATGTTCCTAAGGAGATCCTCGAGGACCCGATGATCTTCACACCTGAAGAGCTTTGGGACAAGCTCCATATTGGGCGTGCATTGACCCCAGAGGAGAAGGCTATTAGGGAGTCTTATTGGAACATGGTAATGACAGCAACTTAACATAACTCTTCCCCTTTTTATTTTTGGTGAGTGGACAGTGAGCCACCGTCGAGAGCCTTGGTACATCACTATACTTGATCGTATCCGGAGTAGTAGGCGTATAAAGGTTTTCCTATTAGTTTTCCTCCCATTTATATACCTAATAATATTCTTCTTCGCACCCTTCATAATCGCGTTAATGTATAGCCTAGGCATGTTCAAGCAAGTTGTATATGAATTTGTCTTCCAGCCCCAGATAAGCCTCGAATATTATTATAGGCTTTTTCAGTATCCCGGGGTGCTAGTAGCAATACAAAGGTCGTTTTACTATGCTATACTCACTACAGTAGGGACGTTTCTATTATCATATCCAGTGGCATATTACTTGGGAGTGAAGCTCCCGGATAAGTATCAGGAGATGGTTGTGCTAGTGTTATTCACCCCATTTTGGGTGAACTTCCTTCTCAGGATATATGGAATGAGATTTATTTTCCATGAGCTTGGTTTCCTAAACATGATCCTAACTACATTAGGTATAGTTAATGATCCTATTAAGATACTGGGTACAGATACTGCCGTCATACTAGTGATGATATACACCTATGTAATTCTAATGATTCTCCCTATTTATGGCGTCTTGGAGAAGCTGGATAAGGAGCTTCTGGAGGCAGCGGCTACCTTAGGCGCTTCCCCAGTAAAGACTTTTCTCAAGGTAACTCTACCGCTCTCTGTACCAGGTATCCTAGCTGGATCACTGCTGGTCTTCATACCCGCTGTAGGCGAATTCGTGATACCCGAGCTTGTTGGTGGGGCTAATACCGTAACCCTAGGAACAGTGATATATAATTTCTTCCTAAGGGTTAAGGGTACTATGGGCTGGGGCCTAGGATCGGCTGCAGGGCTAATCTACATAGGTCTCATACTTGTATTAAGCTACCTATATATTAGGCTTGTCGGAGGGGAGATACGATTAGGATGAAGATCACTGATTTAATACTAAAGATATACACGGTGTTTTTCCTAGCTGTAATATATCTACCTATTGCTATCCTTATTTTCTTCTCATTTAACGAGTCCAGGTCCAAGATAGTATTTACGGGTTTCACTCTAGAAAACTACTATAGCCTTATATCAAACTATGCTGTATGGGACTCTTTCTACAACTCTATATGGACGGCTATAGTAGTCACAGTTGTATCCGTATTCCTCGGGATAATGATCTCATACGGTGTTACTCGATATGAGTTCAAGGGTAAGAATATGCTTGATATCCTAATGCTAATCCCCATTATCATTCCGGAGATAGTTGAGGCCCTGACACTCCTAGTATTCCTGATAATATTAGGGATTAGACTAAGTCCATATACCGTGATAATTGGACATATTGCATTCGATATTTCATTTGCATACATTGTTATTAAGGCCCGTATGGCTGGATATGACCCCCAGTTTGAGGAGGCGGCTAGGACACTTGGTGCTAATGAGATACAGACGTTTACAAAGGTGACGCTGCCAATTCTGATGCCTGGAATCGTCTCAGCAGCATTGATCGCGTTTCTCCAGAGCTACGACGACTTTATCAAGACGTTCTTCACCAGGCCACCTGGCTTCACGACTCTCCCCGTGTATATATGGAACATGGCTTCTAGAAGGGGCTTCGCCCTTGATCTAAATGCTTTGGCGACTTTCATAGTCGTGATCTCGATCGTATTTGCATATGTGAGGTTGAAGGTTGAGAGGTGGTAGTATTGTCATATGCAGTTGAGCTTGAAAATATATCTAAGAGCTTTGGAGAGGTGCAGGCTGTTAAGAACGTATCTCTGAAGATTAGGAAGAATGAGTTCTTCTCCCTCCTCGGGCCAAGTGGCTGTGGAAAGACCACGACCCTAAGGATAATCGCTGGACTAGAGTTTCCAGATACTGGTAGAGTCATGTTAAATGATGAGGATGTAACTGATCTCCCAACGCATAAACGTAACATTGGGATGGTCTTTCAGACACTTGCATTATTCCCCCATATGAATGTATATGATAACATTGCCTTCGGCCTGAGGATGAGGAAGGTCCCTGAGAGAGAGATTAGGCAGAGAGTTAAGGAGATGCTTGAGATAGTTAGGATGGAGGGTTTCGAGAAGAGGAAGATCAACCAGCTTAGTGGGGGGCAGAGGCAGAGAGTAGCCTTGGCCAGGGCCCTGATTATTAAACCAGCTGTCCTACTCTTGGATGAGCCGTTGGGCGCTTTAGACCTGAAGATTAGGCAGCATATGATGGTGGAGCTAAAGAAGATTCAGAAGGAGGTTGGAACAACCTTTATATATGTTACACATGACCAGACTGAGGCCATGGTCATGTCCGATAGAATGGCTATTATGAAGGATGGGGTTATACAGCAGATTGGTTCCCCACATAATGTTTATATGCGGCCGGTGAACAAATTCGTGGCCCTCTTCATTGGAGACGCGATAAACTTCATTGAGGGAACCTATAAGGATAAGGGCGTCTTATCAACTGACCTAGGGGATCTCAAGGTGCCTGAATTATCGGGATATACCGGTAAAAGCGTTATTCTAGCTATTAGGCCAGAGAAGTTCTTCCTCGAGAATAATATTCCCAGTGATATAGATAATGTGATAGAAGGACGGGTGATATTCTCCATATTTAGAGGTTCCTTCGTAGAGTATCGTGTTGAACTGGATAATGGACAGGAGATGGTGATCTTCCAGCCTTATCTCGTAGCCGGCCAGAAAATATATGAAGATGGATCTAGAATTAAGATAGGGTGGTATAGAGACTCCGCTGTAATACTTTCTCACTAGAGTCAGCGAATAATATATCCATATATTTTTCCACCGGAGGAGATATAATCGTTAAGGACCTCGGTGAAGTCCAGGTTCGCTAGGTTAGGGCGTTTATAAAGCCTCCTCTCCATCCACTTATATAACGAGCCTCTCAACAACATTATCCCATTGAATACATGCTCCGTCTCCTCCTTCCGGCTAAACTTCCTAACTAGCTTACTCCTCCCTAGATGTACATATACAGGCTCCTCAACACCCTCCCTATTCCCTAGGAAAACTATATTGTACTTAAATTCGGGATATAACAAGTCAATGATATTTAGTAAATCACCGCCTAGGTTTTTGGCGTCGCATATGGTTAGTATTCTATCCCTGGGGTTTACTATTGGAGCTAGAGATAGGAAGAGGCCTCCGCTATCATCTCCGCTAAACTCCTTTGTTACAATAACTACTCCCTTTGCAGTGAATTCAGTGAGCATCCTAACATATTCATACCTCAATTTATCCATAACTATATAAAACATACCATAATCCTTCTTAATCAGGCATGATATCCTCTTCCTAAGGATTTTAATAGCATTATCCTGTGGGCTTTCCAGGAATCCACTGTATATGAATAAACTGGCTTTTTTCATGTCAACCGAATATTTATTAATACCATCCACTTGTATAAGAAAATTTTTATTACCCGACGGGTAACTAATAATAAATAGTCTTATCATACTATAGATGCGGCCGTGGTGTAGCCTGGTAGCACATCGGCCTTCCAAGCCGGGGGTCCCGGGTTCAAATCCCGGCGGCCGCACCAGGTCTTAAATTGCTTATTACTTGGCTTCGAGTATTATATTACGGTGTTATATTTTGGTTATCGTTAGATGGAGTATCTGGGTGAGGGAGGAGGCTTCTAAAATCCTTGGTCTAAGACCTATGTCAGGAATTAGTGATGTAGGATCCAGTCTTCCTATTCGCGTGATAATTACGTTTACGGATGACAGGATATATGTTGAGTATTTCCTTCCCACCGGAAAGGAGATGTATCCGTATTTCCATGTTAGGGAGACATGGAGTTACTATGAGGATGCAGAGAATAGTTTTATAGATGTCTGGATAAAGGGGCATCTCCTACATAGATACTTTGACAATGGCTTGGTTGAGATAGAAGTCTCAAGTGACAATAGATACGCATATGCCGAGTATGAATATGGGAGGAGGAAGACCCGGCTGTATGCATATACTACTCATGAATAACCTTTATTATTTAAATAATTTGATATCAGGATTGAGAATCTCTCCAGAGGCTTTCTCACCTCGAGAATCCTGTCCCCTTTACTTAGGGGGATATATCCCTCTCTAGTGTATAGTATGTGTCTGGCATATATCGTCTTAATCTCCTTAAGCAAGCCCTTCTCCGCCATATACTCCATAGAGTATTGAATCATGTGTATTCCATGGTAGTCTCCTGGTTCAATCCTCTTCCTTCTTCCATCAAGTGTATAGACATATCTATTATCTGTCACCCTAATCTTTAGCCAATGATGTCCTGTAAGCCTATATTCAGTTAGCTGGGGGTTTTCATCGACGACTTTAATCCTCTTCTTAGACTGCTCTGGGACACCGTGCTTAAGGCTTGTCTTAAACATGTACCCAACCTGCTCCAGGTATTTCTCGACGATGCCAGCAACCTCCTCAATCCTCTCCTTGAATGTTCGTCCATCCTCAGCTATTCCATTTACGCCGTTTGTAATAGCTTCCCACCTCAATCTACTCAGGTTTCTACGGGGCTTCAACTTCCAATTTCTCCTATACCTCACTATCCCATCCATTATAATCCCGAGTATAAGGAGGATCGTGTCATGCAGATAATCGGTATCAAGCTGATTATCTATGAACCTCGCTTCTATCCTAGTGGTCTCAGGATCTTTAAACATATCCTCTAATATATTCGTTACAGGCCCTCTAATAGCAAGGTCGACGAGCCTATCTCCCTCTGGATTCACCTCTATCCTACGGATATACCTCCTTATCTTCTCGAAGACCACTCCATATCTAAACCTACTCCTAACTGCAGGGGGAATCACACGGATTGGCCTAACGACTATCTGGCTATACGGTGTCTCCTTCAAGACCTTGCTATACATAAGCCTATTGGATGCATATCCAGTGTACACCCCATTCATCATAGGTGTATTCGCTGTTATAGCTATCAGCTCGGGGAGATGGTTTCTCAAGTGGTTGGCGACGTAGTTTAGCATATTTAATGGGGGCCTCTGCATACCCTCCTCCTTAAACGAGATATTTATGTGTGTACCATTTATTGGTAGAGGAGTGCTCTGTATTGGATGCATACTAAGGTAACCCAGTATAAGGCCGTTTTCCTCAGCATTCTGCCCCAGTATCTCACGGCTAAACCTAATTGTCTCAAGTAACTCTGATAGTGGAAGCGGCCTCGTGACATATTCTATCTGGGTCGGGCTAGGCTCCCACTGTAGCCCCATCAGCCTTTTTCTAATATCCATTAGGAACTCCTTACTATCCCTCAGCTTCTTCAACAGACTCTCAGCTACACGATATGCATGTGGAGTTAGAAATCCCTCGTCGTTCAGTGTAAAGGCCTCCTCCTCGATACCCACATAGAACTCGTATTGATCAAGTAGTTTCATAGACATCCTATGCCACCTCCGTAATAAACTTTGAAATAGCCTTGACAAGTTTCCTCCTCATCCTCTTCCTGGCAGAGGAGCTTATCTCTAGCTGCAGAGCCTCATTCCTACGTGGCAATGAATGATATCTTATTATGTCTCCCCCAGAGAGCCTAATGTCTTCATATTTATACGTGATCCCATGTTCATCGAGTATATTAATAAGCTTCTTAAGTGTTCTATTGGAGGCTGTCATACCATTGGCCCATCCAACCTCAATATCAACGTCGTCTCCCTCCTTTCCATGGAGGTCAATTAGTATCCTTATATTCCCTTCTCTAATGACCTTACTTATCACTCTCCTATATGGCGTGAGCCTAGAATAATCTCTATTATAATCTACATAGACCCTCGATATCGTACTATATATTAGATGACATTGTGTCTTGGACGCTATCTCCCTACCGAGTGGAAGAGTGCCCTTATCATGTAGGGGCGGTTTTGCATGTGGTATACTAATCAGGCATTGTCTTGAGCCGGGTATGTATCTATATCCTTTAGCAAGTTTCTCAATTGGATATGTAAATAACATGTTTGGAGGCTTTGTTGATGCGACTTTCCCACCTGCACCGGTTGAAATGACCTCGCTTATCTCCATAATACCCTTTTCAATCGAGCTACTCAGCTCCCGGATATACTCTAGGATATCCTCATCCCTAGGGATGTCATCTAATAGATATAGTCCTATAGGGAAATACCTATGAACTACATTTTCCTCATGGGGGATGCTGCTAATTATCTTGATTTCCTCCTTAATCCTCCTATATATGTTATTCAAGTCCTCGGGATCTCTTTTTCTAACGAGTATCTCCTCAAACTGATTTAGCAAGGCATATAGTCTAATCGCCTGAACTATGGGCTTTATATCTATATCGCTTTTCTCGGGATAATGTATAAAGCTCATCGCTATCCACCCCTAGTAGTTATAATGCTGTTGTCTAGGGAGTTCCAGTAGCTGGAGCAGGGGGTTTATAGGAATATAAACCCGTATCTAATAATTCCACGCAAACAAATATATTTTTTACTTAGGAGTTTCTTTCAAAGCCATGTACATGTAGGTAAGTATGTTACATGCCGCTGTAGATGCATGATGATTATAGGGAGATATACTTATCCTCATATCGGAGTATGATGCTATCTCCTCTCTAAACTCACCTTCTTGGAAAGCCCCTATTACAATAGTCTCTCCAAGGATTTCTATAGTCTTCCTTATGTCTATAGGCTCTCCCTCTACAGAGAGCAGATATACCTTCCTATTCTTCTCCCTAAATACATCCTCAAGTTTACTGTCAATAATCTTCATTAGAATAGGCTCTTTCTCAGGAGGTACCCTACCCTTTCTAAGCAGTTGAATCATTAATCCCTCAAATCTATAGTAGTCCAGTGGCACCCTCATATCTGGATTCACCCATATTATCTTGTCGTCCAATGTATGTATGTATATCTCTAGAAGACCTCCTTTACAGAGTGGACTGTCCAACGTCATTATCAGCAGTCGATGTACAATGTCGGGCCTCCCCCTCTTAACCGTAGATATCCCATGATCCTTCATAGCCGTATAGTGGATGGGAATATATAGTAGGATCTTACTAGGATGTCTCCTCCTCCTCTTAGAATCAGATTCCACAGAGGGATGATTCCACAGCTTCCTAGGAACGGGTTCTAGAGAGGCCTCTACAAAAACGATCCTAGTCTTTTTCATCTTAGACACTTATAATTTATTTATTGTATGGATTGGTTATTGAATTTGAATACCTGTTTGGATGGGATAGGCTTTATAACGTGGTGTCTTTATTGAGGAAACCTCGTGTATCTAGGCGTATGGTGGTTGCCGAGATCATCCGTTTGATGAACCTAGCTTTAAATCCCGATACGCCCATTAAATTCGCCGATAGATATGTATACCTCGCTAGGAGGTTCTCCATGAAGTATAAGGTGCCTATCCCCCGTAGATATAAGCTCTTTATATGCAAGGGTTGTAAACGTGTTTTGAAACCCGGTGTCACAGCTGTTTTTAGGGTTAGAACCCGGCCTAAGAAGCATCTCTACGTCAAATGCCTTAGGTGTGGCCATGTCTACAGAAGAATTTATGAATAGAGTCTTGCTAATTATTATTGTTGGTTATAGCGATGTATGAAGACATCATTATTCTCAGTGTATCAAGTATTGTGTCGCTGATAATCATATTGTACTCTGCAATGAGTATGAACCGTGAGTTGAAGGGCCTCATAACCCCCTCTATATCAACTAGGCCTATTGTATCTGAGGGCGTGGATTATATTACTAGGAAGAAGGAGCTTGAATACCTGAAGGAGATTCTGCAGAATACCATAGCAAGGGTATATAAGGAGTATGAGGAGGGCCGGATAACTGAGGAGGAGCGTGATATACTAATATCAAAGTTTAGAAGTAGGCTCCTAGATGTGGATAAGGAGCTTAGCGAAGTCTCTCTATACGCTGAGCTCGAGTCCCTTGAGAAGGAGTATAAGAAGCTTATGGAGGACTATGAGAAGCGTAAGAAGGAGCTGGAGGAGAAGATACAGCGGATTAAAAGCAGGATCCAGGTGAGGGAGGAGAAGGAGGAGAAGCATGTGGAGGAGAAGAAGGAGGAGAAGGAGGTGAAGCCTAGGGCTACGAGGACCAGATCCACTAGAGAAACCGATTTATCCGCACTTATGGAGGAACTATCTGAGATGATGAAGAAGCTTGAGGAGGGAGAGGAATAGGTAGATGGCTGAGAGTTTCCTGATGGAGCTAGTTTCGCAATATGGATACCTCGGCGTCTTCTTAATAAGCCTAATTAGCAACGGCACCTTCATATTTCCAGTTCCATACCTCATCGTAATTTACTATATCGGTGCCACTGGAGCTATGGATCCCCTACTGGTCGCCTTACTAGCTGGTTTAGGCGCGACTATTGGGGAGATGACTCTATACTTCCTAAGCATGTTGGGTAGGGTGATCCTCCCAGCAAAATATAAGGAGCGGGTTGAGGCGGTTAAACTTGCTCTTGATAAATATGGGCCTATAATAATATTCTTCTTCGCATTAACTCCCCTACCTGATGACGTGATATATCCTGTCCTAGGCATTATGAAATATAATTTTCTAAAGGTCTTCATCTCTTGCTTCCTAGGTAAGACGCTTATGAGTGGCATTGTCGTCTATGCAGGGTATTACTCCGCCGAATATATAGCTACATTCCTCGGTGGAGAGTCGCTTTTCTCAAGTGTCCTAGCCGTTTTAATAGGTATAGCCCTGGCTATTATTGTTTTAAAAGTTGATTGGACTAAATATTTCAATGTCGAGGTGGTTAGGAGGTAGATATATATTGATCGTAGTGGGAACAGGCATAACTGGGGCTGGTAGAACCGCTCTTCTAAGAAGTGTTGTAGAATATGCCCTCTCAAAGGGTAGGCGGATAGACCTGGTGGATATCGGGCCAAGGATGTTTGAGAAGGCATCTAGCCTCAGGATTAAGATACCTGGTGACAAGATCCTCGACCTAGATAGTACGACCCTAAGGTTCCTTAGGGCCGCTGTATTCGAGGAGATCAGCCATAGTCTAGATGAATATAGGGGTGAGGATAAAGACCTATTTATCAGTCTCCACATGAGCTTCAGATGGCACAAAGTCATTCTCCCAGCGTTTGACTACTATTATCTAAATCAGATTAAACCAGATTTTTATGCAACGATTATAGACTCCGCCGCCTATATCCTGAAGAGGATCGAGGAGTCCCCGGACTTACAACATTGGAGGAATAAGCTTAATCTACGTGAAATCCTTATCTGGCAGGATGAGGAGGTGTTTATAACATCTATCGTAGCCGATATCCTAGGCTCTCCATTCTATATAATTCCACGGTCTTCACCGCCTGACATGCTATATAATATCATGCGTGAGGTCGAGCTACCTAGGAAGAAGGGGCTTAAGCCTAGGATGCTCAAGGCCTACATCAGTTATCCGATGACGATGGTCAAGGGTAATGAGGAGTTTGAGAGGGAGCGGCTGGAGCTTATAGATAAGCTTAGGAAACGCGGCGTCATAATATTTGACCCGGTCATGGTTGAGGACATGATCCTCCTCGATAAGATAGCCGATAAGGATGTTGATGACGTTGTATATGTCGAGGAGTTCGACCTTCATATAAGGGTCAAGGATATTTTGGATGCGAGGCAGTATATCATTGACCAGACGATATTCAGGGACTATAGGTTCATCGACCAGTCGGATATGATAGTCGTCTTCTACCCTGTTAAAGAGCTCTCGGCTGGAGTTTTGAGTGAAATGATATACGCACATACACATATGAAGAATGTATATGCATTGTTTACACAGAAGAATATTAGTCCATTCTTCCTTAACTACTCGACAGAGATATTCAGCGATATAGACTCGATAGTCGAGTTTATAGGAAACCTCGTGGAGTCACAGGGAGAAACAGAACAATAAGTGTAAGTTAGAAGGTGGTGCTCCGGCCGGGATTTGAACCCGGGACCACGGGCTCGAGAGGCCCGTCTCAGCCCCCCAAGCTTGGGGTATGCTTGACCGGGCTACACCACCGGAGCCTCGACTTCTAATAGAGTATATTGGATACTTCTTTCTTTATAAAGTTTAATTTATTTCACTGTAGGATTTTCAGCGTATTAACCCTGGTTTCCTATCGGTTATCTTAGTTATCATGATATTCCTCTTCATCTCTTCCAGCACGTGCCTTGTCTCGTCAAGAGCCTCTTTATATGCTATGGCAAAGAATGCCTCTCCAATCATATTCTGTGTCACGCCTATCACGCCGTCTATATTCCATATTGACTGAATAATCTTCTCTAACGCTGGAGTTAGGAAGCCTGCTTTCTGCGCATATTCCCAGCATCTATGCATCAGATTATGTGGAGTCGGGTCCCTCAAAACCTTCTCCATAGTCTTCTCCCCTAGATACTTTATGAACTCTAGGTTTACACCGCCTTCTATTACCGCCTTAGTATCTATTGGTGAGTACCAGGCTGTGATTACGTATATGTCTTCATCGTAGATTATATTGTCTACAAAAGCCATTCCAGGCTCACCAGGCCTCCTTATAAGGACGATACCTGGGTTTAAAAGACCTTGGACTGTTCCCAAGCCTGTTCTGAAGACTACCTCTGTCTCATGCGCGATCCTTCCTATCTCATAGAGCGTCTTATTTATATTTAGGTATCGGGCGACGGCTATTCCAGTGGCTAATGCACTTGCTGCACTCGTGCCATATCCATATCCAACTGGAGGCTTTATAGTCTGTCTAATCGTCAGCCCAGTGGATACATGGGCCTCGTTCATAAGCTTTAGAGTAACATATTCTGCAAGGGAGTTCTCCGTCTTCACCCCATTGATATAGACATGTATTTTCTCATCCTCCGAGTCATGTACCTCGACTACAACACCGTCTTCAACCGTGACTCCCCCGCCTATTGAACCAGTCTCTCTAATGGAGGAGGCTATATATGGCGCGAAGAATCCGGATATCCCAGCAGGGGAATAGGCTTTGATCAATGGATGCATCCCCTCAAAACACGTGCTTATCTAAATATTTTTATCCTCTACATATTTCAATTTTCTCTTTTAAATACCTGATTTCTTATGTCGTTTTATTCACTTATCTACTCATAACCTTTAAATACGACCAGTGTGTCAATATGATGTTCTAATGTATGTGTATCGAGTACATGAAGGTGTCTCGAGTAGAATGAAGATGGAGAAGAAGAACACGTATAGAGGCGTTGGAAAAGACCAGGCGTCGAGCCGTTTAACAGATTATTCTATATCCTTCTAAATAGGTCATCAAGATAGTGTTGGTTTCTGGGAATGGGGTTGTCTCCTATGTATAGTCCAAGTGTATTTCTAAGGCGTTTTCACGAGGGTATAAAAACCTCAAAATACTTTATACTTGTCTCGCCTCAGAAAATTACGCTGGCTATCTTAAACACATTAATTATATTGAGGGCCCTAGAGCTAGGCTTTGGCCCTATTGGAATAAGCTACATCACAATGTCCAGTATATTATCGTATCTCTTGGTGAGCTTCGTCTCCCCGAGGCTGATTTATAGGAAGGATCTTGTTAGATACTCTCTTCAAGCAGCTTATCTAGCCTTATCCACCTCATCTATTATGCTGGCAATCGATAATAGACTGATGCTACTCGGCTCTTCAATCGCTGTATTCACATCTTCATACATAATATACTATACAATATATGTCTCCATCAAGAACAATGGTGTCCGTGACAAGGCGTCCTATATATCTAGGTTTGAGACCATAGGCGGTTTCTCATGGTTAACTGGCCTGATCCTCGGGCTTATACTAACTTCACTATTCAGTCTTAGGATGATCCCTATACTAATATCCATAATCCCATTCATAGGCCTACTATACTCATTTTACTACTATGGCGTTCCATCTTATAATGGAGGGCTCAGGAAGACGATTAGGATACCAGTTAGAATACTATTCTCACTACGCTCCCTCCCTATACATTCTCCTGTGAAGACGATTAGGAACGCCGTTAGCGATGTATCGGTCTCTCTAAAATACTTTATGTTATCCGTCTTCTTGATACAGGTCTCAATATCCCTTGCATTTACACACCTAATTCCATATGTCAAATCTCTGGGGTTTGCAGCGAGCCAGGTGTATCTGCTCGTTGTGTTCAGCTCGGTTTCCTCAACACTATCATATGGATTCGTTGGTAGGAGATTTAGGGGTAGAAATAGTCTTCTGGAGGCATTGGGCATTAGAATACTGGTCTATCTATCGTTTATAGCTGTTTTATCAACTGGTTTAGGCGCGTTCCTAGGCGTCTACAGTGTACTACTGTATATCCCTCTATTCATGTTCATGGGCGTATCTTGGGCATTTATAAGCATAAACTTATCATCAATTCTCCTGAACCTCAAGCCTAGGCAGATCTCTAAGGTAAATCTAGCTGGTGGAGTAGGTAGTGTCACTGGAATACTCTTATCAGGCTATTTATTCACATTGATACCCTACCCAATTCAGATACTGGTTTCCCTGGGTGTGATGGCGGCGTCGCTTATGATCGTCTTGACAAAGCCTATTATACAGAGGATTGAACCCCCGTTTATAATTAAGAACCACTACTTAATTGGATCAACACACAGGTATAATGTTAACCACTCTCTCAAGGTTAGGAGGATATCTAGGAGGGTAAACTAGAATGGTTTTACTCTAAATACTGGTAGGCCAATAAATTATTTTGGTGGCGATGAGAGGGGTGATCAACCGGCTGATCGCCACATATGATGATTTTTACCCCTGTCGAGCCACCGCTACCCCTTTTTCAATGCATTAACCAGTATCTCCTCATTATTGTATGCCCTTACCTCAACAGGAATGTTCTTCAGCTTAGTTGCCCTATAGCTGACGAAGAGCCATTCACCTGTCTCGAGTGTAGTGACCTTATCGATTACACTCCTGCTTATAGAGAATGCGTCTGAGACGACGTTTCTATCGTATGACCTTGGTAATGTGCTTACGAAGTAGTTGTGTAGCTGCTGCAGTGCATTGGTATTTAGATGTGCCAGCCTCTGTGTAGCTATCCATCCTCCGACGAGGTATTTCCTACCTTGTCTAAGCAGCATCTCAACAGCTAGGTTGGACTGATAAGTATAGTCGTCGCGGGCAGTCCTATCTGGAATAAATTCCTGGGCCTCATCTAGGATAATCAGTATCTTATTCCCAACGCCATAGTACTTCTTGTATCTGAAGACCTCTTCTATGAATATGGAGACGGCTTTCCTAGCGTTCTTCGGCTCAGGGATATAGAATATGGTTATAGGCGGCTGTCTTCTATTTTGGACTGCCTCTAACGCGATCTCATATATCCCCTTACCCTTCTTTTCAGTAGGTGTATAGTTGTTTATCGTGTAGAGCATGGCTTCACATGTCTTGAATAAATTGGATTTTGGGCTTAAGCCTCCTTTAATCCCTTCTAGAACCTCGATCACCCCAATTTTTATATCACTGTAGCCTTCTTCATTGATCACCGAATAGAAATCCAGGTTGTCGGGGAGCTCCTCGACAGCCTCCAGCCCCTTATATACTAGGGTGTTTATATGCGGCTTATCATCGGATATACATGTTTCAAGGAATTTCTTGAAGCTTCCCACGGTTAGACTCCGCTCCCTCAGGGTTATCTTATTTAGGCTCGTGTCTAGCATGAGCCTCCTAAGCTCCTCCTCATCAACCTCATCCAAAACTGACTCTGGGATTACCTGGGCCTCTGCAAACCTATCTTTATGGAGAGGCTCATCCGTATAGACTGGGCATTCTCTACTAAGTATTATATCCAGTAGATGAACAGTATATTCCCCTGATAGGTCGAAGATGAATATCTTTATATCAGGTATGTTCTCCAAGACCTTCCGGATCAGTAGGCTTGTCAAATTCGATTTTCCCGAGCCTGTGAAGCCGAATATCCCAGTATGGTATTTAAATAGGCTGTAGATATCGATTGTAAGAGGTATGTTATATCCGATTAATACGCCTATGTCATCCACATATTTTTCACCGGGGTCTTTACACACCATCTCCTTAATAACGTTCTCAGACATTATATGGGCCTGAGAACCCACCAGGGGGCTGAGCCTAGTGTTCTCGAATACGAGCTGATCCCCGTTTATCTCCATCATATAGCCTGTGTGTACAGCCATTATCTCCATCCAGTTTTCCCCGCCTGATACCCAGCTCTCACTGATATTCTTCAAATATTCCCACTTAAGGATAGGAGGCACCTCTGAGGTTAGGGAGGGCATCTCATAATGCCTCGGCCTCACTCCAATAACCTCGAAAACTATATATACGGTTTCTCCGTTGGATAGGGTTCTCTCAATCCCAATTAGATTAGGCTCATGTAGATGATCGAATATCTCTAGGTCGAATAATGCATCTATATATGCTATTCCCTCGCTGAATACAACATCCTCTCCCCTAAGCCTAGCCGACTTCTTCTCGATTGAATAGTGCCTAAGCTTACCCTCAAATTTATCATCGAGTCTATGGAATATTTCTCCACTCATCTTCTCCTCCTCCTACTCTCAACTATTTTCCTGAAGTCCCTGAATCTCCTTGTAATTATAAATAAGTGTTTTTTACTTATTATCTCGGTTATTTTCGAGTCAGCCGCCTGGATCACGCTCTCCCTAATCATGTTTATAGATGCCTTTACATCCTTATCCGCTAGGAATAGTAGGTAGTTGTGGCCCGTAGCCTCCGCTATCTCAGGCTTATCCATCTTACTTAGGATATATAGGATCAGGTTATCCATCTGGCTGAAGCCTTTTTCGAAGAAGGGTTTTATCTCAACCTCCTTATTCCTCTCCAAAACCCTTATACTAATCCTATTCTCCTCCTCATCATCATATAGGAATCTATCGTAGAAGAAGACTGGCGACTTGACCTCCGTGTCCCACACCGTCTTAAAACTCCGTAATTGGAAGTAGGATCTCGCGATAACCCCCTCTTGGAAAACGACTTTCCTAGCCGCCCTGAGCACGGGGCCGCTGGCCTCCTGGTTCTTGGATAGTGTTGCGAACGCCGCATCATATGCTATGAATCTCCACGGCGTCCTATATACGTCCTTCTGGAGGGCTGATAGCATTGTTAGGAGGGGCTTATCACTCTTAACCGGAGGCTCACTGGTCTTTGTGATCTCCATGTGGTTGGTGAGGGGCAGTATTGCCCGGGTTATATCCGTTACATAAGTGTCCTTACCGATCCCTATTATCAGCTTCCTCTTCTCAATAGCGTTTTTAACCGTCTCATAGATTGTGAATAGGGTTATTGAGTTGAGCTCCCTAGTCCCTATCCACGCCTCACTCTCCTCAAAGTATAGTGGATGCCTTCCCTTGGGGTTCATGAAGATATTTACACCTACTATGTCTATGAGCCTCCTTATCCTATCCCAATACCCAAGTACATTGGGGTTTAGGAGGATCTCGGCATTAGTCACGTTATCTAACAACGTCTTATCCAAGACCTCTCTATCCAGCTTCTCTAAAGCCTTTATAATCTTCTCCCTACCCACTCCAAACCTCTTCTCCAGCTCCCTGAGACTAGCCCTACCCCCTAGACGAATTATATGCTGGATAACTGAATAGACCTTATACGGCCCTCTAAAAGGTATGTCATAGAGGTCTGGCCCGAGGTAGAGGCCTAGTAGGAGATCAGTCTTTGTAAGCCTAACCCCATCGTAGCTAAACTTCGTGAAGAACCCACCCTTCTCCCTAAATATAATCCTCCTCAGATCCCTCTGAAACGGATGTATACTGCTGGCAAAGGGCCGGTCATAGATAACAACCCTAATATCATCATTCTCCCCAGCCGCCTTATACCCCATGTAGAACTCGCCGAAGGTCATTATCGAGAAGGGAATCCCCTCAATCGCCGCCTCAATACTCCTTGTAAGCCCAACCTCATACTGCTTCAAAACCTCATTAATATCCTCAAACCAAAGGGGTATAATAGCCGAGGCAGTATACTTACCATCCCTCTCAACCCCATCCAAATCAACACATACTCTGCCCCCCTCATCCACATGAAAACCACATCTAAAACCAGCCACAGAAATATAGAGGACAACGACCTCAAGCCTCTCCCTATGATCCATAGACCCGTCAATACCCAGCACAAAATAATCTCCAGGGCCAAAAAACCCACGGGCAAACTCCTCAGCCAACCCCACATCTAAATACCTAACAAGAGAACCAAGATCAACACCAGACCTAAGCCCCTCAACTCTCCTCTCCAAAAGATCACCCAAGAAACCAAGCTCTCCAACAAACCTAACAAAATCCCAATCCAAACCAACCACCACCAAAAAACAAAGACAGAAACCCAAAAGCTCCCGCAAAAAACTTTATAAAACACACAACATAAAAATAATTAAGAAAAAACCACAAGCCGCCGTAGCTCAGCTGGTAGAGCACCGGGCTGTTAACCCGGGGGTCCTCGGTTCGAGTCCGAGCGGCGGCGCTCCTCTATATCTCCTACGTAGTTATTACTTTGTTTTACCATGTTTTTAACATAAAAACCTTTGTCTTTTCTCGTGCACACTAATCACATTCCTTTGAGTAGTGGAGTCCTTATAGGAACTATTTTTTACTGGATTTCGTTGTGCTCTACGTAGATTTTTGAGTTTTTCATGCCCACCATCTTCTCTATAACGTGTCTCCATCGAATAGTCATTTCTTCCTCTCCGTTTATCTTCTTTCGCGCATATATTTCGAAGCCGATTTTTATTCCATGGTTTTATTGAACTCTCGTAGGATAAAAAGGATTTATTAGATTCTCTCCCGATTCTATGTTTGTGTCCAGTATGTGGAGGTATCTCGTCAACCTCATCGCTGTAGTATTCGCCGTGGCCATACTATATAACATCCTAGGCTCTATAGGTACGCCGCTGGAGGGTTTTATAGGGTCCCTGTGGAGCATGATGATCCTTACCCTAGTGGTTATCCTAGCTATATATGTGGTGGTGAAACGTTTCAGGAAGCTATTCTAAACCCTTCTTTCTATTTCACATAATTATGAACATAAACTCTGGTATTTTTAATAAATTTTCCTAGGTATTTATAATATTTAGATTGGGGGGATATTACCAGTGGTGGCCGACGCTTCCTTTCCCTTGAAGCTCGGTACAATGGTTCTTGATGGGAAGAAGAATATTTATGGATTTGAATTGGTCGTTAGGAATAGACCTGGGATACTCTATGTGATTGGGAAGGAGTTTAAGGACAGGAATATCAACATCCTCCACATAATGCATTCAGATACTACTAAGGATGTTGTAAACATATATGTTGTAGGTGATTTTTCAGAGGCTATATCGTCTCCAGAGGAGTTGATTAGGGAGTTCATGGAGAATAAGGATCTATTTATAAAGGTGTCTCTAGCTAAAAAGGCGCTGGACTTCATATTCTCAACATCCCTATTCCCAATTATGATAAACTTTAATAGGGTCGTGGTAATCGGTCCCGCGTTTATAGAAGGTATACTCCATAATCTTAGGAAGAACCTTGGGCATGAAATGGCGTTAAGCATACTATACCATCTAGGTTACAGTATTGGTCAGCAAGGCTTCACTAGATACGCGGTTCCCCTAAAGCTGACTCCTGAGAAGCTGGATGATCTAATGGCGTTAATAGACGCATTATTTGTATCCCATGGATGGGCGCGGGTCAAGAAATACGAGGTTAGAGGAAATGAGATAATTATAGATTTCGAGGACAACTGGGAGTGTAGTTTCCAAGATAAGGAGGATCCCTTTGGAAGCCACTTCTTCAAAGGGGTTCTGGCAGGGATATTCCAGAGACTGTATAACAAGCAGGTTGAGATTAAGGAGGTTAAATGTATCACGCGTGGAGACGATGTATGTAGATTTGAGATAAAGATATTGAAATAAACCTCTATTTATAAGGATATCTTCTCATATTTCGCGATAATTAGGAATGTCCCCACTACTACAGTTAGGATACCAAATAGATACGTTGCAAGCACATGAGCCGCATCCAATGTAGACGATGTATAGCCTAGATAGATCGCTATCAAACCAACTAGGAATATTATGAACCCCATTGTCCTGACAAGCATCTTAGTCCTTGGATCAAGGTCAGACATCTTCTCACCCTCAACTTCAATTGTTAACGAGTAATATTAATGACAGCCACTTGTTAATATCTATTTACCGTTGACCAATTAAAAAAATATTCATGTGACTTACATAGGTATCCTAGCCTTAAATATTTTCAATTGGAATTTAATTGATGGTTGGTTGGATATGGCTAGAAAGAGGAGGAAGAAGGTTCAGAGTAAGAGGCGTGAAGAAACTATAAAGGCCTTAACCGACTTAGGAAACAGGATATATAATATGATGAGGAACGGGGAGTTCCCATATCTAAAGCTCCCCAGTAGGAGTGTAAGCAACATAATATATAGTGAGGAGGAACGTGGATATGTACTGGGCTCCAAGACCAAGGTAAGGTCCGCCGCCAACTTTATGCACCTAAAGAAATTCGCCCAATTCGTATGGATAGCATATTTTACTAAGGAGCTGTTGGTGAATAAGAAGACAAGTACATTGAGAGACGTATACTACTCTTCACAGGCATATGGAGTCGACTTTGAGGAGCAGAGTGAGTCCGACGAGCTGATCATGGATCTAGAGTCCCTCATAGGCCGGCCTAGGGAGGATATGAATATATTTCCAGCTGAGAGAGCCGCCATATTCGGGGATCTAACCATAGAGTATACGGTACCGGGATATGAGGGTAAGAAGATAAATCTCACTACACATCCAGACGGTCTAATGATTGGACATAGCCTTAGAACCAGTGAGTTCGTCGAGACAAGTGCTGAGAGGGTCTTTGTCATAGAGAAGGACGCTATTTTCAACAGGTTTATAGAGGAGCGTATCTACCAGAAGTATAAGGCTATCCTCATAAGTACATCGGGGCAGGCGCCCCGTGCAGCAAGATACCTTATTAGGAGGCTTAACCAGGAGCTTGGGCTACCGGTCTACATCTTCACAGACGGGGATGTATGGGGTCTACACATAGCCGGTGTAATCATATATGGCTCAGCCAACTCAGCGCATGTAAGAGACCTACATACACCTGACGCTAAGTGGATAGGTGTGTGGGCATCGGATATAGAGAAGTATAAGCTGCCTACTGATCCCTTTACAGAGGTTGATATGAAGCGTCTACAGGAGCTTATGAGGGACCCGAGGTATAAGGGCGACTTATGGCAGAGGGAGCTAGAGAAGTTTAGGAAGCTGAGGAAGAAGTCGGAGCTCGAGGCCTTCAGTAGATACGGCCTGACATATATTGTAGACACTTATCTGAAGAATAAGATGGAGGAGATCAACTCTCTTTAATCTTATCAATCCTATATCTCTGCTCCAGCTTCTCAAGGAGAACCTCTATATTAGGCTTATCCCTATCAATTATCTTGGCTGAGAACTCCCCGATTAAATCAAGATACTTCCTGAATATCCTTAGTCTCCTCTCCGCGTGAATCTTCCTCTCAATCTTACGGGTATAGGTCGTGAACCTCCTCAATAGATATCTTATAGCGAGTTCAATCTCCTTCTCAATCTCGGGGATATCTGCTATAGCCTCCTTACCAACAGTCTTAAACGGTATCTTAGTACTGGCTATGTGGATGAATAATGCGGTGGGCTTGTCCATAGGCCTCTTATAATTATTCATATTAATGTTATTCAACACCTTGGCAGCGACGTCGCTACCCTCGTCGAACAGCAACGGAATCTTATTGGCATATCTATATAAGACTATCTCACCGGGGCTACCCGGTATACTTCCGCCATATACTAGCGCGGCTTCAATGATGAACGGATGCCCCTCATAACTCGAGGGTGGCCTGGTAACCACATCAATATACTCGGGATTAAACTCCTTTAGGATACCCTCCTTAAATATCCTTTCTCCTATGGGTGAGAGGACGTCTGAAGACGGGGATATGAATCCGTCGAAGGTCTTCATAGCCCTATATAGCTTCTCAATAAGGGTATTATCCATCTCCCCGAGCCGGAGATTACCCTTTATCTTAGCGTATCTTAGGAATTTCTTGGCGATCATCTTACCTACTCTATGGAAGTTCTTCATCAGGAACTCTGATATAGTCATGGACTTAGGCGATCTCTTAATCATCCGCTTCAACGTCTCTAGATCAATTCCATGTGGATGTGGAAGCGTCTCCTTAGGGGGCTCGGGCATTATACCAACTGTACGTGGGAAGTAGAAGAGGTTTCCATCCGGGTCTATAAACGTTATATCTGCATACGGCGTAATTGCAGCCGTATGCTTGAAGTAGCTCACTATATATCGGGATGCATGGGGATAATTACCCTCTAGATACAGCTCAAGTATAGTTCCTCTCCACTTAAGGTTGTTGCGGATCGTCTTCTGGGATATCACATGCGGCCTATTCCTATCGATATCTATTTGGAAGACATATGAGACAATATATTTTCCACCAGTTGAGGTAACTACTTTAACAGGTTTTCCAGAGGTCGCCTGGGCATATAGGATCGCCATCGTACCCCCGAGGCCGAAGGTACCTCTACTCTGCCTAAGGATATATTTGCTGCTGAAGAATATCTTTCCAAGTGCATCCAATACATATTCCTTTGGAATCCCGGATCCATTGTCCTGGATATACAGCTTATATATAGCTGTATTGGACGAGGTTGACTCTATATGCCTGAGGCTGATAAGTATATTAGGCTTTATCCTGTGAAGTTCACAAGCATCGAGAGAGTTCTCGAATAACTCTCTAATAGCTGTATATAGGGCTCTCGATGGATTTGAAAATCCAGCTAACTGCCTGTTCCTATAAAAGAATTCGCTTGGACTAGCTTCCTTATATACTTCCCTTACCACTTTCTTAACCCCATCTTCCTCATACTTCTAGTATTATATAGATACTCATAAACCACCCGGTGAGGCAGGCCTTTAATCAGCTTTCTAACCGCCTCATCCAATACCAATATATCCTCAAATAAACCTATAGCAGCCACATAATTTCTGTATATAGATATATCTGTACCAGTCGTCTCCTCCAATATCCTCTTGGCCTTCCCCTTCTCCCCAATTATACGGCCCATAACCCTCTTAAGATTATTCTCATCCCTCTTCCGGAGATATGTAAACACGTCAATGATATGTAGGGTATAATCTGGGTCAAGTAGCTTAAATGCCTTCTCGGGGGAGAAGCCATAGTTTATCGCCTTTACAATGTTCTGGGCGGTCAACATCGAGTTGAGGTCATCCCCTATTATCGTGACGGTGCTGGACTTACTATCTATCTCGAGCTTGGTGCCGGTAAGCTCCTCAATCCTCTTCTTAACTGCACCCTTCTTACCAATTAATACTCCAAGCCTATCTGGGTATATCCCTATCTTATACTGCATCGCGACTTCCCCTAACATATTCTAACACATCATCAAGAGTCAAATTAACTTCTATATGCCTACTCCTAAAGAAGTTTAAAATATTATTTATATCTCTAATTAAAAAACTCTCGGCCATCGGGTGTGTAGTCACAACAGCCTGGCCGAAGTCGAATAGAATCGGCTTCCTCTTATAATAAAATATGTTGTATTCACTAATATCTGCATGGACGAGCTCAGCCTTCTGATAGAGTAGCCGGATCTGCCTGAGAACCTGATATAATATCCTCTCACTAAGGTTTTTATACTCCCTCAACGTCGGCGCCGGCTCAAAGCCATCGCCTATAAACTCCATTACGATAATATTCTTAGCATGGGCTATCGGTCTAGGGACATATACCCCGGCATTATATGCCTTAACAAGATTCTTATACTCTTTTGACGCCCATGCATGTATCATTTTAAGCGGGGAGTTATATATTCCCTCGAAACGTGGGTCTCCCATGATATACTTCATCCTACTCTTCCTAAACTCGGATGTAAGTGTTAGAAAAATCTTTATAGCAACTGGATTCCCACTGCTATCCACGCCAGAATATACCCTGGCCTCCTTACCAGCAGATACAACTCCATATAACTCGTCTATATACCCCTCATTCATCAAGTGATATAGGGTCATGAGGGTATTCCTATCAAATACCTCCTCTACAATCTCCCTCTCATCCGAGTCTTTAATACGCATTCTATATTCTCGGATAAACTGATCTATCTTCTTATCCAGCTTCTTAAAAGCCTTCTCCTCCTGTCCCCCAATCATTTCCCTTCTATCCCAGCCATTCAGGGAGGTATCCATTCTCTATAAGCCACTGCTTCTGGGCCTTGGTATACCTACCCACCACATCACCTTTCTTATCCTCTTGGAAGCCCCAGAGCTCAACTAGAACAGCGTCGCCGACCCTGATCCAGACTCTCTTCCTAAGTTTACCAGGTATTCTACATACCCTCTCCTTTCCATCTGCACATAATACTAGTACTCTACCTGCGCCGAGTATCTTCTTAGCGATACCCAGCATCTGACCTTCACTAGGCAAAGGCGTATCCTTCAAATCCTTTTCGGACAATATCTTTCTCTTACCCATGTCCTCCTCACCTCCTATTTACTATTATTAGGATACTGTAGTATATATAATGTAGCGGGGAATATACGGTTTCCAAAGGATTTCTCAATAGTTTAGAATATTTTGAGGCAGATATATGCATTAAAACGTCCTTATATATATTGCCGTCCTAACACCCTTCTGCACTCCAACCGCATCTGGATGGATGTATTTCAGGCTTATACCTAGCTCCACAGCCTTCTCCCCATAGAATATTATCGAGACAGCTCCCCTCAACTCATCTATAAGGTCTTTGCCACTGGATACCTTGGTATAGCCCTTCCCCTTCAGGAAAGTATCTCCCTCAATGACCTCTTTATCATAAACCGTGATAAATACCCCATACTCCGGGTTCTCCCTAATATCAAGGTAAAACTCGGTTTCCCTCAGCTTATCCCCCTGAGTCATAGTCATAGACCTACTTAATAGGTGGAACTGGGGACTCCGCACCACATATCTCACATTTAATTATAAGGGCCTTCTCCTTCTTCAACAGCCTCGTATCATATCCACCACAGACAGGGCACTTAACATATCTTTTTATGAAGAACTCAACAGTATTCTGAAGCGTCTGAGGATCTACACGTGTATGAAGTATAAGTCTCTCATTACTCGGTGTAGCTGGTGTAGCCAGCTCACGGGCAAGGAACTTTCTAATTACCTCCGAATCCCTATTTAGATACTCTGCGATCTCCTTAAAATTAACGAATATAGTCTTACTCTTCCCCTGGTAAAACAGCCTGACCTGGGGAATCCTAAACCTACTAGCCATCTCCCTGACTCCAGTCTCAGGGATCTTTGAATATGCTTCTTCAAGCATCTTTAGATATGCTTTTTTACCGGCTAATTCAGTCATTTCAATTATCCTCCTTCTCAAATGCCTCTAATTCAAACATTCAATAATTAATCTATGGTTCTTATAAATAAGGAATTACCTGCTTTCCACATGTAAATATAGTTAATAGGATGCATCAACAATTTTCTTATTATCAATATACTCAGTACATTAGCTCTGGATATGGTGGTTGTATATGGCTGTGGGATTAATTGGTGGAAGCGGCTTAGAACGACTTATTGAGGGTGATAAATCATCTTTAGTCGCGACCCCATATGGGGATGTATATGTAGTCTCTGGCGAGATAAATGGTGTCGAGGTATTCTTCGTCTCTAGACACGGGCCTCATCATGAGCACCCCCCACATAGAGTCAGGTATCGAGCCAATCTCTATGCCCTTAAAAAGACTGGTGTAGAGAAGATAATCGCCACGAGCGCCGTAGGCTCCCTACTCGAGGAGATGCCTCCCGGCTCCCTAGTTGTTATAGACCAGTTTATAGACTTTGCGAAGCGGCATATAACCTACTATGATGATGTGGTTGTACATGTCGATGTAACTAGGCCTTATTGCCCGAGTATGAATAGGGTGTTGTTCGAGGCTGGGAGACGGGTTAAGGCCCCTGTCAGGATGGGAGGCACATATATATGTACCGAGGGACCAAGGTTCGAGACCCCTGCGGAGATCGAGATGTTCAGGATGCTGGGCGCCTCCGTAGTCGGCATGACAAACGTTCCTGAGGTCGTCCTAGCACGGGAGATCGCTGTACACTATAGTCTACTGGCGGTTGTAACCAACTATGCCGCGGGTATGCAGAGCCGTGTGTCTCAGGAGGAGGTTGTTGAAGTGATGTCCCGGGCAGAGGAGAATGTTAAGAGGCTGTTGTATGAGGCCCTGCCTAGGATAGACGAGTTATCGGTTGAAGACGACTGTATACTATACAGGGAGTATGCGGAGAAATATATTATGGGGAGGTGAATCTACAGTGAATATAATTATTGAAGATGGAATCATAGTTTCTGAGGAGATTATCCACCGTGGCTCAGTTGTAATAGAGGATAATAGAATCATCGATGTAGGGCCATCGGAGGAGATCAGGAGAAAATATTCTGCCTCGGGATATGTCAAGATAGATGCGAGGGATAAGATCGTCTCCCCCGGGTTCATAAATGCACATACCCATATCGCCATGACCCTATTAAGAGGCTATGCAGATGACCTGCATCTACAGGAGTGGCTGGAGAAGTGGATATGGCCGTATGAGGCTAAGATGACTGACCGTGATATAGAGTTAGGAGCATTACTAGGCTCTGTAGAGTCACTGTTAAATGGTGTCACGACAGTCTGCAGCATGTATCACTATCATAAAGAGCATAATGAGGCGTCGGCATCTCTCCAGGTAGGGCTTAGGATGGTTATGGGCGTAGCAATGTTCAGTTGGGATGTGGAGGGTTCTATCAAGAATGTTGAGGATGCATTGAATAGATGGCATGGGAGAGAAGGTCTAGTGAAGGTTTCTCTATCTCCCCACGCGCCATATACGGTGTCTCCAGAGCTGTGGGTGGAGGCTGAGCGGATTAGGAGGGAGGCTGATGAGAGGCTTGGGTCAAAGGGATCTGTTGTCATAACGACGCATATACTTGAGGACTGGAGGGAGCCTGAGATCGTTAAGAACCAGTTTAAAGTAGATATTCCCAGTGGCAGCATCTACCTATACCTAGATAAACTAGGTGTATTGTCACCTAGTTTTACAGCGGCTCACTCGATACATATGAATGAAGTAGATTATGAGGTTGCATCGAGGAGGGGAGTTAAGATAGTTCATAATCCAGTGGCTAACCTCAAGCTGGGGATGGGCGTTGCAAATGTGCCTAAGATGCATGAATATGGCATGACCGTCGGCCTAGGGACAGACGGCCCAGCATCCAATAATACCCTAGACCTTATTGAGACGATGAAATACGCCTCCCTACTTCCGAAGGGCCTCTATAGAGATCCCACGTTATTGAACGCTAAGAAGGTCTTTGAAATGGCCACTGTAGATGGGGCTAAGACCCTCGGCTATGGCGACCTAGGACTTATAAAACCCGGGTATCTGGCAGACATAATAATTATTGATAGGAAGCGGGTCAACCTAACCCCATTATACGACGTATATAGCCACACCGTATATGCGATGAGGGCGTCCGACGTGCATACGGTTATAGTCAACGGCGACCTCGTTGTGGAAGATAGGGCTGTAAAGGGGGTTGATGTACTGGATCTGATGAGGCGTGTTGAGAAACGTGCCTTTGAGATACGTGAGGGTCTAGAGACAAGTGGATAACGTGTCTTAACCATCTATATAAATAAGCCATATATTGTCTATGTAGAAGATTTATAAGATATCACGTAGGTGTTCAATATTGTGATATTATTATATGAAATATGTTGAGATAGTTGGAGGCCTTCTCCTAAACCCCAGGGAATACACTCGTCTAGTGACACGTGAGAAAAATCCTTTTATCCAGGGATTCTTCACGGTGATACTAACCAGCCTAGGGGTTTCTTTCTTATCCTCAGCCGTTGTATGGAAGCTTATGCCGATATGGATTAGGCTTATGGGCTTCTCCATCGCAGGCGCCTCATACGTGTACGTGGCTATTCAGATGCTTATCCCTACTATAGTGCTCAGTAGCATAATATGCTGGGTTCTATGGGGGACACTAACACACTTCTTGGCCCTTGCATTGGGCGGTGGAGCTGAGTTAACCAGTTTCCTCGGCCTAATCGGCTATAGCTGGGCCACCCAGTTTCTAATCCTACTAGCATTATTCTTCTTTCCCATCTACCCCCCTGCAACCCTCTATCTAATACCCTTCGCCGTTGCAGGGAGCTTCATATGGGCTCTATACGTCAATATCAATGTTGTTCAGGAACTGTATATCCTCTCTAGAAAAGAGGCGGTTATAGCTACATTAGCCCCTCCCCTGGCATTCACCATCCTATACATATTCTCCATACTCATCCAATATGCACTCTCGCTTACGGAGGTTCTACTATGAAGAAAGCGTCTCTATTCGGTGTAGCAATTCTACTGGTGATACTGCTTAGCATACCGATAAGCATATATACAAGCTATTTCACCCAGCCTCCAGAGGAGGATACCCAGGCTGTCCTAGACTTTATACTAAGGTTTTCATCTCAATACGAGGAGCTTGTAGATGAGTGGAGTAGGTCCACTAGTGAATATGATACTATACCACATATAATAGCCAAGATACATGTCTTGAGTGGAGTGGTGAATATCAAGGGGGCTGATGAAGGTGTATTATACGATGTTAAGGCCTATAGTAAGATAGGGCTGTTTACAGGGAGGTCGGAGCCACGTGTCAATGTAAAGGAATTTCTATATGAAGATGCATTGATACTCATAATCAGAATTGAGTCAGGCTTCATAGATATACAGCTCTCCACCGATACCCTGTGGAAACTGGATGTTGAGATGACGTCGGGTGTGGCAGATATAAATCTAGACTCCCTAGACGATACCACCGTCAACATAGGTGTGTCGTCGGGGTTGGTTAATATGGATATCGACTATAAGTACATGCATAATACCCCCGTGAATCTCCTCCTCTCTAGCGGTGTATTGAACGTCAATATCCATCCGCCTAGCGGTGTCCATCCATCTGTACATGGTGCTGTCTATAGTGGAGTGGTATCAGTTGAATACTATGGAGCCTCAAAAAGTTATTTCAGTGACTTCGACATATCTGGAGACGAGGCCTCAGCCGTATATATTGTGATTGAGAGTGGATATTGTGACATGTCCATATCATTTAAAGAGTAGGGGGCCGTCTTCTCTAAACCTATTTTAATATTATCCCCTAAACATTTTTAGAGAGCCTGTCTACTTTAAAAGGAGATGGTGGTGTATATAAAATGCCTAGTTTAGTTAAGGATATTGATCTAGCGCCTAAGGGCGAGGTTCAGGTTGATTGGGCACTGCATAACATGCCGGTTTTCCACGTATTATATGATGAGTATCTTGATAAGAAGCCGTTGAAGGATGTTCGTATAGCTATGGCGCTACACGTCACCAAAGAGACCGGTGTACTGGCTAAGTTCCTGCATGATCTTGGGGCCGAGGTCTCACTAGCGGCGTCGAATCCACTTACAACCCAGGATGAGGTAGCTGCATATCTGGCTAGTATCGGGATAAACGTATTTGCATGGAGGGGGGAGACTGAGGAGGAGTATTTTGAGATGCTTAACCAAGTCCTGGATATAGAGCCTATGATAGTTGTTGACGATGGTGGCGACCTACATGCATTGATTCATAGGAAGCGTAGGGAGGTGATACCTGGTATAATCGGGGGCACTGAGGAGACTACCACGGGTGTGATTAGGCTTAGGGCTATGGAGAAGGAGGGTGTCCTCGCATATCCAGTTATAGCTGTTAATGACACGCCTACAAAGAGGCTCTTCGACAATAAATATGGGTCTGGCCAGAGCACTATAGATGGTATACTCAGGGCTACAGCTGTATTGATAGCTGGTAAGACGGTTGTCGTTGCAGGCTATGGATATGTCGGTAAGGGGGTTGCTATAAGAGCCCGTGGAATGGGTGCCAAGGTTATTGTGACGGAGGTGGATCCAGTTAAGGCAATCGAGGCTCATCTAGATGGATTCAGGGTGATGCCGATGTCTAAGGCGGCTGAGGAAGGAGATATATTCATAACCTGTACTGGTATGAAGGATATCATCAGGCGTGAGCATATCGAGAAGATGAAGGACGGGGCTATGCTTGCTAACGCTGGGCACTTCAACGTTGAGATAAATATCGGGGACTTGGAGAACTTGTCTGTGTCCAAGCGTATGATAAGGGATTATGTTGAGGAATATAAGCTGAAGGATGGTAGGAGGATATATCTCTTGGGTGAGGGGCGTTTGATAAACCTCGTTGCCGCTGAGGGGCATCCGCCTGACATTATGATGAATAGCTTTGCAAACCAGTTTCTAAGCATGCTATATCTACTGGAGAATAAGGATCGGCTTGAGAAGAAGGTGTATGATGTCCCTAGGGAAGTCGACTATATGGTTGCGAACTACACTCTGCGTGGCTGGGGCATAGAAATAGATGAGTTGACTGAGGAGCAGAAAAAATATGGTGAGAGCTGGATGTTCTAGCGATACGCTGGTATCCCTGATAATCCCTGTTTCTTAAACGTGTCTGAGAGCTGCTGATACTCCCGTATGATCTCTGAGGAGAGGCTTGGCTTCACCTTCTTCAACGCCGTCTCAAAGTGCTTCATACTCACTTTCTCAACATTTATATTTTCCCTGGCGGCTGCAAGCCCTGCCTCGATGACCACAGCCTCAATATCGGCTCCAGTATAGTACTCGGTTCTCCTAGCAAGCTCCCTAAGATCAACGTCCTCAGCGAGGGGCATCTTCTTCGTATGTATCTTGAATATCTCATATCTAGCCTCTTCATCAGGCGGTGGGACATAGATTATTCTATCGAATCTACCTGGCCTCAGTAATGCGGGGTCAAGGATGTCCGGCCTGTTTGTGGCGGCCATGACAACCACGTCCTTAGTCCTCTGCAGCCCATCCATCTCCGTCAAGAGCTGGTTAACGATCCTCTCCGTAACACCGCTGTCTCCGAAGCCCAGCCCCCTCCTAGGCGCTATCGAGTCTATCTCATCGAAGAATATTATACAGGGCGCTGCCTGCCTAGCCTTCCTAAATATCTCTCTAACCGCCTTCTCAGACTCACCAACCCACTTACTCAGTATCTCGGGGCCCTTAACAGCTATGAAGTTTGCCTCACTCTCTGTTGCCACGGCCTTAGCCAGTAGCGTCTTACCAGTGCCAGGTGGACCGTATAAGAGTATTCCTCTAGGTGGCCTGATACCGAGTTTTTCAAATACCTGCGGATACTTCAATGGCCACTCCGCTGCCTCGATGACCTCCTTCTTAACCTCCTTAAGACCACCTATATCCTCCCAATGTACCTCCGGTATCTCGATATACACCTCCCTCAAGGCCGTTGGCTGAATCTCCTTCATAGCCTCGTAGAAATCGTTCATAGTGACCTTGATCTTCTGCAATACCTCTGTTGGGATAGTCTCACTCTCCAGATCAATCTCTGGGAGGAACCTCCTAAGTGCATGCATAGCCGCCTCCTTAGCAAGGGCAGCGAGATCTGCACCGACATATCCATGAGTCACTTCAGCCAGCTTATCCAAGTCTACGTCATCTGCTAGAGGCATGTTCCTCGTATGTATCTCCAGTATCTCCCTCCTACCCTTACGGTCTGGGACGCCGATCTGTATCTCACGGTCGAATCTACCCGGTCTCCTCAGGGCTGGGTCAACGTCCTCAGGCCTGTTTGTAGCCGCGATGACGATCACTTCTCCCCTGCTCTCCAAACCATCCATCAGGCTGAGTAGCTGAGCGACAACCCTCTTCTCAACCTCACCAGTGACCTCTCCCCTCTTAGGGGCCACGGCGTCGATCTCATCGATGAATATTATACTCGGGGCATTGTCCTGAGCCTCCTTAAACACTTCACGTAGCTTCGCCTCAGACTCGCCATACCACTTACTCATGATCTCCGGGCCATTTATCGCTATGAAGTGTGCACCGCTCTCATTCGCCACAGCCTTAGCCAGTAATGTCTTACCGGTTCCCGGAGGTCCATAAAGCAGCACCCCCTTCGGCGGATCTATACCTAGGTGTTTGAAGAGCTCTGGATGCCTAAGTGGCAGCTCAACCATCTCCCTAATCCTCTGAATCTCCTTGTCTAGGCCACCGATATCCTCGTATGTGACCTTCGGTATCCTCCTCTCCTCCTCTTTAACAGGCTCCTTTCTAACAACGACCTCCGTATTCTCGTCGACGACGCCGTAGGGACCAGGCAAGACCTGTGTAGCGATCATCTCCAGGGCCTGGCCCAATACAGGGATTATTATGACGTCTCCCCGGCTTATAGGCATGTTAAGCAGCCTATCTCTAACGTAGTTGATGAAGTCAGGCCCAAATCTAATGGGAACCGAAGGAGCTATTGTAAGCTTACGTATGCCTTTTGTCTCAACCTTCCTCACCTTAACTGTATCACCAATCCTGGCGCCGGCATTCCTCCTAATATACTTATCTATCCTGATCACACCCTCCTCCTCAATCCTGGAGGGCCAGACACGTGCCACCGTCCTCTTATTACCACTAATCTCAATCAAGTCACCGACTTGAACACCCAGCTTCTCACGGTCGCGAGAGCTTAGTCTAGCACGCATATTACCAACATCTATCCTCTCACCTTCTGCTACACGCATCAATAATTCCTCCACCATTTCCCATCACCAAATAAACATATTCAAAGAGAGGTTATATATAAAGAAAATCAATTTTCCAAAAACATAAAAATGCAAAAACATAAAAAAACCAAAAAATAAAAAACATATAAACCAACCAACATATGCAAAACCATATATACACAAACCTAGTGTAAATTTTTATTTAACATCCAGAAAAAGATATAGAAATAGATGGGCGTAAACGCGGGGGTTCCCCTAGCCTGGCCAACGGGGGTAGGCTTAGGACCTACTGGCGTAGGCCTTCGTGGGTTCAAATCCCACCCCCCGCACCACCTCACCAGTTTCTTATTTACTCATTTGGGTTAATCGGTATTATTCTTGTTTTTGGATATGTCTTCTGCTCTTTGGGTGGCGGCGTAGACGGCTTTCATCAATCCCCTTCTTAATCCGATTTCCTCCAGCTCAAATAATCCCTCGATGGTGGTTCCGGCTGGTGTTACAACCATCTCCTTTATCTTTGCATAATGCATTCCCCCGTCTCTAATCAGCTTTCCTGTTCCAATGGCGACTTGGGTAGCTCCTAATAACGCTATGTCCCTTGGGATACCGACTTTGAGGCCCGCATAGACCATCGCCTCTATAAATGTAGACATGTATGCCGGCCCGCTTCCAGTAAGCCCTGTATAGGCATTAATATATTTTTCTTCAACCTCGATGGCAACCCCCATTGATGAAAACAATATGTCTGTAAATTCCCTATCTTCATCAGTAACATTTTTCGAGAATGAATATACTGTAAAGCTTTCACCTACCAATACTGCTATATTGGGCATAGCCCTTACAATCCTCGTGCCCGGCAACATATCCTCAATCAAGTTGATCGGCACCCCGGCTACTACAGATATTAGTAGTTTCCCCCTAGCCACATCCCTAATCTCCTTTAATACGTTAGCTAGGGCGTTTGGCTTTACAGATATAATGGCCACGTCACTATTCTCTACAGCCCAAACATTATCACTTGTAATAATTACCCCCAATTCCTCCAGATCCCTGATTTTATCAAGATTCCTCCTAGTAGCTATAATCTTATTTATAATCTTCTTCCTAGCCAGGATCCTAGCCATAGCCCCGCCAATTATCCCAGCGCCAATTATCGATATACCATTATACATAGAACCACCTGCGCAATCCCTCATTAGAGCCTTCAATTAGTGAAATAAACCTTATTCATTACACTAAGACTTAATAAATCTTAATTATCCCACAGTTCAGAAAATATTAATCCTTATCCATTTTTGCAAGGATAACTTGATGGATGGTTATCCTATTACATCATGATATTTACCCTTCTTTAGGCTTGGTTTTTAAAAGAAATAAGTGTTGATTGGAAATGTAGTTTTAGATATTGGTATGAACGGCCTAGTTTTAGACCGTTTAGAGAAGGTTTATAATAATTCAACTGTGGCTATTAAGAATTTGTCATATGTATATCCATATGACCATGGTGTAGTAGGTGTTATCGGGCCTAATGGAGCAGGTAAGACAACTCTATTAAGTATATTTAGCTACTGCCAACCAACCCACTAGTGGAACATCTCGGGTAAAGGGCATGGATGTCCTCATTGATAGAATGGTCATAAGAAAGGATGTTTCGTCTCTACCCCTTCCTCAACCCCTGCTTGATTACCAGTATATAGGGTGATTAAAGCCACTCCAGTTATGCATATTGCTAGGCCACTCCCTTATATAACGCATCAGGTATAAGCCCTAAATTACTTTGGGGTAGGAGGGATGTGAATAGCCGGTATAATTCTCTATACTGGTATCTCTTTACTAGATAGAACTCTATATATAACAACTACAACTGACACGATGAGTGTCCATATAGTGATAAGCCTTAGGGCAGGGAGATTGACATAGTGTATCGATATCCACGTCGGGCCATGGGATAGGAATATACTTGATAAGATGAATACAGCGATGGTGGAGATAGAAACGATGTCCATGAATATAATGGGGGAGTATTTTGGGATTTCTCGCTCTGTATCTGTGACGAGTTTTCTCAATACTAGGACGCCAATTATAGAGAATATGATGAGGAGCCTGATTCCCACAGGCTCTATAGCCTGTATGTTTCTAGCATATATCCTGAAGACTAGGTATATCCCTATAATCGCTATGCTAAAAGCTATCCACCATATCCTGGAGAGCGGTATCGTATCCCATCTTCTAGGTGTGATTCTTGTCGCTATATAAAATGTAATAATGCCCTGGACTATCCCCCACCAACCAATGTTTACATAAATTAGGTTTATCCAGTTTATCCCAAGATATGTGGGGGGCGTGGTGACACTACCTGGGAGTATCAGGGATGATAGGCATCCGAATGTAAAGCCTATCACCACGAGATGATAATCTCTAAGCCTATATCTACGTATGAGGTCGTCTACTAACATGAAGTAGCTGAAATATATTCCCATTAGAAATATCATTAGGATCGGCTTGGCGAGGAGGTTGTTAACACCCCTCATGGAATACTCGAATAGAAGGTTGAATCCAGTGGCCGCAAATACTATCCTTAGTCTATTTCCAATGCCTCTCATTTCAAGAATCTCTCCATATAGGATTTAATTCATCATTAGTATAATAAATGTCATGAGACCTACAAAGTTCTATTTTAGATAGGTTTTATAGATATGGCCATGTTGGGGGTTACACATCCTATTGTTAATTTTTATTTAGATATGGAATGGTATTTTTTCTTTTATGCCTGGGGTAAAGATTTCTAATGGCCCTGAGTATTGGGATCTTAAGAAGGTTTTGATGTATAGGCCTACAAACGATTCTCTAACTTGTGTAACTAAGGATAAATGTAAATATCTACTGTTTAGGGAACCCGTTGATCCAATGTTGTTCCAGGAGCAATATGATTCTTATTTGGAGCTGCTTGAGCAGCTCGGTGTCGAGGTTCTCCTGCTTAATGACTTGATGGATGAAATCGGTTGGCATCCCAGCTTTGTCCCACCGAACATGTTCTTCATGAGGGATGTAATCGGTGTTCTCGAGGATAAGATACTGATCTCGAATATGCGTTATGAGGCCCGGCGGTATGAAGGATTAATAGCTAAGGAGGTACTTGAGACAGCTGGCTGGGGAGATTGTCATCTATTCACCGGCAGCGACTATTTCGAGGGCGGGGACCTCCTATATCTAAATGAGGATACTGTTATGGTAGGATATGGGCCTAGGACAAGCTTCTCAGCAGCATATAAAATTGGTGAGATGGCTGTTTATATGGGTAAGAACGCCTTCCTAGTCTCACTACCTCATTATAAGGTGCATCTAGACGGGACTATGATGCCTATGGACGACAGCCTAGTAGTTGCGCACATCCCATCGATACGATTCTATCCCTCCATGATAATGTATAAGGATGGTGACTTCGACATAGTATACATATATGACTATCTAATGGAGAATGGATATGACATCATCGGCGTAAGCGACGAGGAGAACGAAACATTCGGGGCAAACCTAGTTGTTGTGAAAGAGGGGCTAGTCATATCATATTCATGGAACAATGAGGTCATCAAGAACCTGGAGGAAGTGGGTATAGAGGTCGTGCCATTCGACGGCAGTGAGTTTATGAAGGCCGGTGGAGGACTACACTGTGTATTCAACACCATACTGAGGGAGAAATAGACAGATCCACTCAGAAACTTAGGAATGTAGGTGGAGCAATTACAACGACCAAGAGAATCCATATCACATGGGCTATTGAGGAAGTTATTATCCCATATCTATATGCTGTCCACCCCATAGCCAGACCTACTATAAAGGCTGCTAGGACCAAGATAGGGTTTAGCGTCGCTACATGGACAAGTGTATACGGCACCGTTGATACAAGCCACTGATAGCCTCCATATTTTCCAGCAAATAGGCCTTGTAACCCGCCTCTCCAGTATATCTCCTCCATAACACCTATCCAGACCAATCCAAATACCAGCCCTGCTGTATTAGACACTGTGTTTATCATGCTGTATACATCCTCCACATAGGCATGTAGCCCAATCACCGCTGTAGCCACATCCCCCACAACGAAGACAAAATATAGGGAAATTGCCATAGATGCCCCGATTATGATATTCTTCTTAGCATCGCCCCAGAAGACCTTCTCCCTATAGAATAGTAGGGTTAGGAATCCTAGTATTGACGTTGACACCATCATGAGTATTAGGAAATATTCTCTTAATACTACAAACGTCAATATCCATAGGATGAATGGTAGAAAAATGTAGGTGATGTCCCCAGCCCTACTCATGCCCCACTTCCCCCGTCCGCAGCTTATGTGTATAAGTTTTATCAGACTCAATAATATGTACAACCTTATACCCCATCTCTACAAGAGTATCAGAGATAAATCTCCTATGACATTTAAACCATAGCTTCTCGCTACACATTATAGCTACTGTATTTCCCGAGACGGTTGACATAAGCTCCTGAATCCCCCTTTTATACGAGTCGGTATCCATATAACTCCTATATCCACCTCTTCTATATCCCCCCAGGAGGTCTCCCAACCACCTATATCCAATACCACTCGCCACCAAGCTCCCCTCAAGATTCTCCTTATTGAACCATGGATATTTCCGGCTGGATGGGAACCTCCTTACATCAATAACCACCTCTATAGAGTATTTCCTGAGGATGTTTATGAGCTCCTCCAACCTCCTATTTGAATGTCCAATGGTGTATATCATCACTAAAAACATATTTTACATAGGCTATTTTATTCTGTGGGGCGATGAAGATTGAGGTCCTCAATGAGTTTATACTGTGATTATCCCCTTCGAGGACGGGACTGAGCCCCCCTCATAGGGACTAGGACAAGTCTTCGATAAGCCTCATGATACTACCTAGGTTATCCACAACTCTCGGATTTGCTGTTATAATGAGGTGTACCCCCTCCCTCTTAAGGGATATCCACCAGACACCTTTCTCCCTCTCCATGAACCTAACAGCGTTCTTAACCTTACCCTTCTTAATAGCGTCACCTGGATACAGGTAGACTCCACCCAACTCTCTATACCTGTCTTTAGCCACCTTTTTATGAAGGATCTTTCCATAATAATTATCCAGTCTATAGATATCAGCATCATAACCTGGTTTCTTGTTGAACACCGCCTTAATCGTTAATGTATCCCTCTTCCCCCTGATATAATCCACTATCCAGTTGATTGGTAGCTCCCTCTTACTCAATACAATTCCTAGTGAGAGCTTCTTTATCTTATCAGTTGGTTTATCCATATCGATTATAAAGCCTGAGGACCCTAATGGAGTTACCTCCTTCGAACCTCGATATTTCTTCAGGTGCTGGGCGACTGTTTTAAGCATTTTCTTCGACTTATACCTGTTGAATAGTGAGCCGGCGCCATACCAGCCTACGAAGCCGAACGCCAGGAGTGTTATGGCTATAAACCCTGTGTCCAATGAGTATCCCCTAAGAAATTCTAATACCAGTTGGTTGAATTAAAGATAATATGGTTGATCCACCAATTAGATTTATTGTGTAGCAAGCTATGTCCAGCGATGAAAATAGCTTCGGGGCTATAGCAGCGGCCAACAGCCTCTTCGGCGTAATAAACTTTATAGTCCTATCTCTCCCCAATGGATGGAAGCTGGTTGCGGATCGTATCCCACCTGAGGTAGATAAGATATTTAGAAGGGGGAACGTTAAATGGGCCTTGGAGGGCCAGGCTAGATCCATTGCAGTGTATCCTGAGGGTGCGGTGGAGGTCAATATTACAATTGTAGAGGGAAATAAGGTCAGGTCATCTGGTATAGAGACCATTATAAACGGGCATAAGGGCTACTATGGGACTAGGAGGATAAGGAGGGGCCTCCTCAGGAAGAGGGAGTATGAGGTTGTGGATATAGTCTTCTACTGTGAGGAGACGAATAGGACTATAAGGCTTTCACTCGTCTCCAGGGAGTTGGAGAGACACGTCGATGCTATTTTGGAGGCTGTATCCCGATCCGTATGCCACTAGATACAAGCATCTTGTTAGTCCAATATAGCTGGAATATGATTTATATGGTTATCCAATGTTAGAATTAATTTAGGGATAGAATGACGACTCTAAAGAAGATAATCCAGTCCTTCAGGGAATTCCTCTTCGGAGCCTTCTACATGGATCTATATAGAGACTCGGCTAGAATGGCTAGGGAGTATAAGGACTTCATAAACCTCCTGCTCCTCGGCGAGTTCCTAGGCCTCCCCATTCTATCTACGAGCATAACCCTGAGGCTGATCCCATATCTATATGGGGATCTGGCTAATTGGAAGAGGCGACAGCTGGCTGAGAAAGACGTCACAGATGAGGTTCCTGACATAATGTGAATTTTAGGCATCTTTATATCTTATCTATGTCGTATTTAAAAGTAGATAAATATAACAGTTTGTTATGTTTAATTTTACAAATTATAATTGTTAAAAAAGTAAAATATAAGTTGTATTTCATAAATAATATTTCTTTCAAATATAAAATTTATATTTTAGTTTTCATGAATTAATAAATTTTGGTGTAATTTATGAGTGATGTTCTAAGCACTCCTTCCTTATGGGTTCTCGGTGCCTTAATTGCCTATGCATTCACATACTTCGTCTATAGCAAGTGGGTGGATGAGAAGGTCTGGGAGGTCAGCGCTGACCGCACGACACCTGCTCACATGTATATGGATGGTGTAGAGTTCTTTCCAGTCAGTAAGAGCGTTCTATGGGGGTTCCAGTTCAAGAGTATCGCTGCATTAGGACCGATCCTAGGGCCTTTCATCGCGATATCCTATGGATGGCTACCCGCTCTGATATGGATTATTTTGGGTAACATGTTCATCGGGTGGGCGCATGACTACAGCAGTATAATGATCTCAGTTAGGAATGAGGGGCGGTCGATGGGACCACTCGTATACCAATATGTGGGGGGAGATAGGCCGAGGACGATTCTCTTGGGATATCTATTATTCTATCTACTAATTATATCAGCTGTATTCATATACCTAATCGCATTGTTCTGGAACGTCTTCCCAGGAACGTTCTTAGCGACGGTCATCGTATTTATCGCGGCGTTGATAGTGGGCCAGATGCTATACAAATACCAGATGAATGTCTATACAGTGACGATATTCGCCATAATAATGATCGCTATAGCGGTTTGGGTGGGCGCAGCCGTTCCCTGGCCGCCTAAGGACTTCCTAGGCCCAGACTATACAATGCTGACATGGTCCCTGATACTAGCTGTCTTCCTATTCTTCGCGGCCCTGGCCTCAATGCCCACCTTCATCACGCCGATGAACTTCATCAGCGCATTCCCAGCTATAGGCGGCGTAATCATACTAATTATAGGCGCGTTACTAACGCCACTTACAGGCATCAGCCTAGGCCAGCCATCAATAGGTAAATTCGATGTACTAATCGGTAACATAGGGCCTGGACCAATATTCCCAGTACTATTCGTCTCAATAGCCTGTGGAGCCGTATCGGGATGGCACTCTCTAGTAGGCTCGTCCACAACGGCTAAGCAGCTCGACGTCGAGATTGATGCGAGGCCAGTCGGTGCCGGGGCGATGCTGACAGAGGGTCTACTGGCTTTATCTGCATTAGCTGCATACATGATTATTCCAGCGGGTTCAGACGTCTTCCAGAAGGGTAAGGTAGCCGCATTCGTAACCGGTGCAAAGGAGCTCGCCGCCGCATACCTGGGCGGTGAGGCGATGCTACCGTTCTGGGCATCATTCTTCGCATTATTCCTAGTGATATACGCATTCACAGTCCAGACGCTGGTAACTAGATACTGGAGACTTGTCTCTGGAGAGTTATTTACAGGTAGTCTAAGCTTCCTAGGAAACAAGTATATCGCGACCATCGTGGGCCTACTAATACCTATACTCTTCGCCTTATCAGGTAGCTGGCTCAACCTCTGGATATACTTCGGAGGCTCCAACCAGCTTCTAGCAGGCCTGGCCCTGTTCCTAACAGCGATTATCGTCGCTAAGATGAAGCGCCCCAGTGGCTATGTAATTGGACCAGCGATCTTCATGCTGATAGTAACTATCTCTGCACTGGGTTGGGAGACATACCTATATGCTAAGAAGGTCATGTCATACCTCCAGACTGGAGACGTCAATGTATTATTCGCCAATCCACCATTGAAGAACTATCCCCTTGCAGCGTTCTTCATGAACGTGGTCTTCGTAGTCATCGGTATAATCCTGATTGGACTAGGCTTCTTAATGGCATACTACCTCTTCAAGAGCTATTCTGCAGCGAGGTCTGAAGAGTAAACCTTTTCCTCTTCTTTCTACAAATTTTTTATATTAATTTAACTCAATTAGACTTTAAGTAGTTAAATAAAATAATTTTATAAGTATAACAACCCATATTCTAAATCTTAGTTAGGTGTCTCCCATGTTTAAAAGGAAGAAGGACAAGGATAAGGAGAATAAGAAGGCTAGTGGCGTCAAGGGAATATTATATGGCATGGCTCTACACGGTAGTGTAACGGCTTTCCTACGCACCAGGATGTATATGGAACATCTCTTCATGCTTATGACACTAGGCGACATGCTCGGCTTTCCAGTTATACCTCCATACTACTCACTGCGTCTACTCCCATATGCGGTTCCAAACATAAAGTCTTGGAAGGCCCGTCTCTTTAGGGAGAGGGACTTTACAGACATGTTTACAGGGTGATTAAACTGAAGGGGCTAAGTAAGTTTTTTGAGGAGCATCCTGATATTAAGGTCGTTATATTCGCTGGTAAAGGCGGCCTAGGTAAGACGACGTGCAGCGCTGCACTGGCATACCACGCGGCTGTGAATGAGGGTAGGAACGTCCTATGCTTCAGCACGGATCCACAGGCTTCTCTAAGCGATATCTTTGAACGAGACTTATTCGGGAAGGGAGTTGTTGAGGTTGCTCCAAACCTGAATGTAGTTGAGATCGATGCAGATAAGAGGATCGCGGAGTATCAGGAGGAGATTAGGAATAAGATTAAGGAGATGTATGGCATGGACGAGCTCCCGCCTGAGATCGATGAATACATCAGTTCCACCTCGGCGGAACCAGCTATGTATGAATCCGCTACATATGATGCTATGGCGGAGCTCGTCGCCGAAGGCTCATATGACCTATATATCTTCGACATGCCGCCATTTGGACATGGAGTCCGTATGGTAGCTATGGCTGAAATACTCACGGCGTGGGTGGAGAAGCTGGCTGAGGCTAGGGAGGAGGCCCGGAAATATGAGGCTGTCGCGGCTACGCTGAGGGGATCCAAGGTTAGTGAGGATGAGATTCTCAAGGAGCTTATGCTGATTAGGGATAAGATGAAGGCGTTTACAGACCTCCTCGTGGATAGTAGGAAGACGGCGTTCTTCATGGTTCTAGTCCCTGAGTCCATGGCAATACTCGATACAGAGCGTGCACTCGAGATGTTTAATGACCTAGGGATAACATTGTCTGGAGTGGTTCTCAACAGGGTTTATCCTAGGGAGCTTCTAGAGGACCCGAGTATCCCAGATTTCCTCAAGAATAAGATCAAGGGTCAGGATGAGTATCTAGAGGAGATCAAGGATAAGTTCGGCGACTACCTCGTTGCAGTTCTACCGACGTATGAAAGGGAGCCTAAGGGCCTTGAGATGCTTAAGCGGGTTGCCCACGACCTGATGTTCAGTAAGTTGACAATATGAGGTGGTTATGATGGCTGGTTTAAAGAAGCTGTTTGAGGAGAAACCCAATTTAAGATTCATATTCACCGGGGGAAAGGGGGGAGTAGGAAAAACCATATCTGCGGCTGGAATAGCGTATCACTATGCGTCGGATGGTAAGAAGACGTTGCTCGCATCTCTAAATCCAGTGCATTCACTTACAAGCCTGTTTAGACAGGATTTAACAGGCGGCTCGATAAAGAAGGTTGAGGGAACTGAAAATCTATATGCTATTGAGGTCGAGATCGACGACGTTGTCCAGAGATATAAGGAGAACATCGCGAAGCGTATTCGTGAGTTTATGAAGTGGGCTGATATACCAATCGATCCACAGCCGTTTGTGGATATTGCTACTACAAACCCTGCGTTCCAGGAATCTGCTATGTTCGATAAGATGATGGATATTGTCTTGGAGGAGGGCCAGAACTTTGAGAAGATCGTTTTCGACACTGCAGCCGTCGCCAACGCAGTTAGGCTTATCGGATTGAGTAAGATATATGGCCTATGGCTCCAGAGGATGATTAAGAGTAGGGAGGAGGCGTTGTCGCTTAGGGTCAAGCTGTCATTTAGGAAGGAGAAGGTTATGGAGGAGATTAAGAAGGATCCGCTTATGGCCGACCTAATATCTCTCCACGAGAAGTTTACCAAGGTTAGGGGTATGCTTCTCAATAAGGATGAGACAGCCTTCTTCTTTGTCACGCTACCGTTGTCCCTACCCATCGCCGTGGTTAAGCGCTTCATCAAAATGGTGACGGCCTACGACATCCCTGTTGGGGGCGTTATAGTAAACCAGATAATTCCCAAGGCCGTAGTTGGTAAGACGACTAGCGAGTATGTCAAGAACCAGTATGAGCAGCAGCTACACTATATGAAGATCATCCAGGATGATCTTGGTGACATTGTGGTCAGTTATATACCTACTTATGAGTCTGAGGTCGTCGGCGTAGACATGGTCAGGAAAGTTGCTGAGGACATGATAAGCTATATCCCCGATTTTATGGATGAGCTTTCCTAGGGGAGGCCAGTCCCCAACCATTATTTTTAAATTCTTATTTAAACCCTAATAAAATTAGGTTGTCTCCACCATCCCTAAAATTTTAGGGATAATGTTTATACCATAGGTCTCGTTGATATATATCTGGGGATATTGATGTATATACAGCAAGTCGTTGAGATGTTTTATCTCACGCTGGTAGCTATATACATTGTCTTTATCATCAGCTTTATCTACGTTACCTCAAGGGGGAAACCCTCTAAAATGGCTACGGACGGTGGGGAAGAAGAGCATAGGGGGATGGACAAGGCTGAGAAGACTTGGTTCGCGATCCTAATAACAATAGCCATTATCGGGAACGCCCTACTACTCTCTCCACTAATCCCATCCGCCAATATGGCTCTCTGGACTAAGGCTGAGCCTATGCAGACATATACAATTACCATCGAGGACTATCAGTTCCACCTGCCTGAGAAGCCTATGAGGGTTGCTGCAGGCGTCCCAGTCGAGTTCGTCGTGTTATCCAACGATGTTACATATGGATTCGGAGTGTTTAGAGAAGATGGGAGTTTAGTCTTCCAAATGCAGGTCGTCCCGGGATATGAGAATAAGATCGTCTGGATATTTGACGAGCCAGGGGTATACACCATACGCAGCACGGAGTACAGTGGTCCAGAGCACTCATCAATGGTGGTTTATGACGCGATAGTGGTTGAGGAGGGTGGTTGAGATGGGTCCACGTGAGAAACTAGCTTTGAGATATGTGCTTACAGCCGTCTTCTGGCTGGGTGTAGCGGGTATTGAGGGCATGTTGATGCGGCTCAGGCTAATAGACCTCTTTACAGACATCTATGTACCAGAACACTTCTATAGCATGATGACGGTTCATCCCTATGTGGGGATATATGGATGGGCTTATATGGCGGTTATGGGTGCCTTCTACTATCTTGTTCCAAAGGTCTTGAATAAGGAGCTTTATAGTGAGAGGGTGGCTAACCTGAGCTATTGGGTGATGACACTAGGTGTATTAATCACCTGGTTATCAGGCTTCCTATTCAACTTCGCTGCATTATACACATTATACTGGCCGCTGCCTGTTGAGAGGTTCCCACCGACATCCATACTCGTCTTCAGCATAGGAACCATCATGATATTCTCATCGGTACTAATGTTCTTCTTCAACATGTTCGCCACAATATTCCTACCATCTAGAGACGCTGGTGGAGCAGGATATGTGGCTAAGGAACTGCTTACACTGGCGTTCAACATCGACAAGATCAAGGCGGTTGGAAAGGGGATCAAGAACTATCTTCCGAAGGTATATGCATATCCAGTCTTTATAGTAGGTGTATTCAGAGGCTGTGTCGACACCACCCTTAACGCGTTGACCATGGCAGCCATATCAGTATTACTAGGAGTCTATTCACTAGCGGGCTTGGCGAACATAAACCTACCAGCCACCTTAGTTGATCCACTTATCTACAAAAACGTGTTCTGGTGGGGTCTAGACCTGATTGCAGACGGTAATGTCCTGATATTCACAGCCGCGACATGGTATTTCCTTACACCAGTCCTAGTGGGTAGGAAGCTATATGGAGAGCAAGTCGTCAGGACAGTTATTCTCGCAGACCTAGTATTATCCCTATTCGTATGGAATCACCACATGCTGGCTGATACACCTCAGCCACTGATACTCCAGATACAGGGACAGATATTCACATGGGGAGAGCTTATAACAATGGGCCTTACAATGTTCGCAGTATTAATGACTATTTGGCTGGCTAGACCGGTTAAATATAGTACTCCGCTTAAGTTCATGATACTATCCATACTTGGATACGCTATTGGAGGGTCAGCTGGTATAATGCAGGCTAACTATGCATTAAACAGGTATCTACACAATACACAGTGGGTCATAGGGATCCATGGGCATGTACAGCTACTGGCCGGCCTAAGCCTAACATTATTCGCGGTGATATATGCCGTTGCACCGATGATAACTGGTAAGGAGCTTGACCCCAAGCTTGCAGACATACACCTGATTCTATTCTTCGCCGGCGCGATTATAATGGGCCTATCCATGGGCCTAGCCGGTGTAGATGGGATGCTTAGGAGGACCCTCTACTTCAATGGGGAGTATCTCCCCTACATGCTCGGCGCTGCTGTGGGAGGGGCTATGATGGCCTTAGGCTTCCTAGTGTTCCTCCTCAATTTCGTGAGGACCTATGGGTTTAAGGCCATCATAATTGCTTTCAAAGACTGAGCGCCCCCCCGCCCCTCCCCTCCTCCCCCCCCACACCAATTTTTTATAAGTCTAGATGGGTTTTATTATGCGTGGGATGGATGAGCGTCTGATTGAGGTAACCCTTAAAATATACAATCCTGTATGTATACTAAGTCGAGAGCTAGGTAGTCTAGTTAAGATAGAAGATGTCCGTAGCTATGGAGATCGTGTTGCTCATTTAATAGAGCTGTCTCAGGAAAAGTTCGAGGAGGCTAAAAGACTGGCATCTGAGACAGAAGGCGTCTTGCAGGGTGTCAAGAGTAGGAAAGGTGTTACAACATGCTGGTTCCTGAGTAAGGGCTGCGATGCCTGCAGGCCAATTGCACTAGGCGAGGCTTTTTTAGTACGTGGAAAGCTTCTGGATGACGGCTCCATGGAATTTAGCTTCATTGTTCCGGGTGAGGATAGTTATATTAAAATATTAAGTGAGCTGAGGAACGCAGGTATAGTATTTGACATTGTACGTGTGTCTGGATTTAAAAGTAGTAGGCTTCTAACCCCTAATCAGGAGAAAACTCTATACATAGCTATGAGGATGGGTTTATTTGATCATCCGAGGAGGATTACGGTCCAGGAATTGGCGAATGTACTGGGTATCAAGCCAAGTACATTAACAGAGACCCTTAGAAGAGGCTTGAAGAGAATACTAAAACATTATTTCGGCTAGCCTTACTTGTTAAACTTACTCTCCTCCTCTTTCTTTTTATAATATAATGTTACGACTTTCTTCATACTGGCTCTCAGCGCTTCAACGATTGTAGATGGTGACCTTTTAATTATCTTAGATAGCTCTTGTAACGTGATCTTGCGCGGATAGTCAAAATATCCCAGTTTCAGAGCTAGCTTGAGGATCTTATCTTGATTGAACGTTAATTCAGTCGACTTACTATTCATCTTTATCTCAGTTATACTCTCTACATTTATCTCTATCCCGTTTTTCTTCAATCTATCGATGATCTTCTCTAAAATAGCTGTATGAGCTATCAATCTCCACTTCACACGATTTCTCTCGATGTCATATACTGCGGAGCCTAAAAAACATTCGGATGAATCAGAGAATAATTTACATACATTGCAGTGGGATGTCTTAATGACCCCGTATAACAGGCCTTTACCCGAATCTGTGATGAATATCTCAGACTTATCAATATACTCAGAGTTCATTATCTTCTCCTTGATCATATTAAGGTCCTTGGGGTTACATTTTATCTCGAAAATTTCATTAACCTTGTCTTTTCCCACAGGTTTACAATCCAGTATCTCAACTCTAACAGAATAGTCAGATATCAAGTCCATGACCCAGCTGTGAGGCGGGGGACGTATCTCTAGGGTGACTTCTCTAAACTCTGAGCCATTGTTCTTCATCTATATCTTATCACCCCTCTTAAATAGTAAATATGCCGTGGTTAGCGATATGAATACATATGTTATCATTATGCTTGTTAACACTATAGGCAGGTAAATACCCAGCGTTCTAGCAGTATATATGCCTGATGGGCCTAGGAACACGAGAGCCGGGTCTATACTATATATCATCATTATCCTAGATGTCTCCACAGGATTTAGGACTGCGATGAAGAAGACGATCTGCTCCTTCAGATTCATTGCAATAGCTAGTCCCATAACGATCATATCATATATGAAGATCATAGTAAACCATGTAAAAAAGGTAAGGCCAAGTGCCTCAAGCCTACTCTTAGTTACTACAGATATCAGTAGCCCGATGCCGACTGATGTAGAGGATAGTAGTACCGCTATCACTATAAAATAGAGATACTTCGAGATATCCTCAGGAGGTAATATTGATGTTATGAGCCAGCTTGCTAGTCCGAAGCCTAGGAGTGTGGCGATTGAGATGGCCGAGACGAGTCCTATGAATTTTCCCAATATATATTCCAATACGCCAATAGGTTCCGAGAATATCCACTCGGTTATACCTGACTCTTTCTCCCCCACTATACTGATACTGCTAAGCATCAATGATATTAGTGGGATTAGGTAGAGTGAGAGGTTTATCAATGTAGCTGTTATTCTCCCTACAGCTTTCAGCCCCAAATAACTTATCCCCATTAGCGAGAACTGCGATAGTGTTAGGCCCAGTATAAAATATAGAAGGCTATATACTACCAGCCATCTGCTTTTGAGAGCCTGTTTCAACTCCATAGTCATTAGTTCCTTGATTATTCTTAATCTATTCATGATCGTTATCACCATGTAGATAGCCTATCAACTCGTCTAATGAGGGCTCCTCAACATATATTGATCCAATGTCAACATGTTTTCGGATGAGTTCTCCAATGGTCTCTACGATATTATGGGTTTCCACAAGCAGCCACTGGTTGTTATGGGTAATAATTCTACCCGACTTTAGCTGGAGTCTGTCGATACTGGTATTAAGCCTGAGGTAGAATCTCATGCTCCTAAGCCTATCCACCAATCTTTCTAGTGGGCCGAAGTATAGCTGTCTCCCTTCACTCAACATAAGTATTTTATCTATATACAGTAGGATATCTACTATCTTATGCGAGCTAATTAGAATTGTCTTTTCTCTTTTTCTAAGCTCATTTAGAAGCCTTAAGAAAATCTTCCTGCCCTCAAAATCCAGGTTTGCCAAGGGTTCGTCGAATATCAATATCTCAGGGTCATGAGCGATAGCTACACATAGGGCTAGTCTCTGTCTCATTCCACCGGAGTATTCCCCGACTGGTACGTCCACGACATCACCTAGGCCGAAGGAGGAAATGAGTTCCTCTTCATTAATTTCTATCTCATGTAGCTTATCATGTAAGTTTAATATCTCTCTTGCCGTCATATTTCTTGGAAAATTTATTGATTGAGGTACATATCCAATTAGCCTCTTAACCCTCTTAATATCCTTGGTTATATCTATGTTTCCAAGGGTTATTCTCCCACTAAACCTTAATAGACCGAGAATGCATCTTAACAATGTCGTTTTTCCAGATCCATTTGGACCCAGTATTAGTAGTACATCGTTTCTATCTATTTTAAAGCTTATATTCTCCAAGGCGGTGAATTCGTCATACTTTTTTACAAGGTTCTCGACTCTTATCATCTCACCCATCTCCTCCTCAGATACATAATCAGTGACAATGGTATTATAGTCAATATAAAGGAAGTCATGACCCCAACTGGATTTATAATTATCCTACCACCCAGCATTTGTGTAGGGTGTATCAATGGATAGAGGTCTATGGCCTTTTTCCTAGGGTTAATTAAAATAACCTTCTTCATATTCTCGAGGACTAGATAGCCCGGGCTGTATAGGAATATCCTTAACTGTCTATATCCATCCATCAAATCCTCCAATATATCTTGGGATATATAGGGTACGTCCCCCACCCCGTCTCCATCCATATCTCTATAATGGTATTCGCTCCAGAAATTTCCCCTTGCCTTCTCCATGTTGAACCATATAGTGTCTCCTATATCCACTCCAATCAGGCTAACATCCATTATATTTTCAATAATATTATTCTCATATATCTCAGCTGCGGATTCCGAGTCTATTCTTATACCTATGTAGTTAAATGCTATGGTATTGCCCTTGATTACCGCTTTCTTACCTGGTGTAAAAGGAGTCTTCCTAAGGTTTATCCCAACGATATTCCCTATTATAGAGTTATTCTCTATCCATATATCATCACATTCCGGTATGAAGACAGCCTCCCCAATACCTCCTTTTCTTAGAAGTAGAATGGTGTTGTCCGACGCCCTTATCCCCTTGCTATACATTAATACTAGACCTGCTATAGAATCAGTTATATAACTTTTCTCTATTGTTATATTTTCACAATACATTAGATGGACTCCGTATCTGGCTTCCTCCACCACATTATTGATTATATAAGCATTATACACATGGTCATTGTAGGATGCGTCCTGCACATCTCTAAATTCATTATTTATTATATACAAGTATCTAGTGTACCATGAATAGATGCCGTGTCCTCTATCCGCAACATAATAGTCAGGTATACTTGTAATGATGTTATCAGTAATCCATATATTATATGAGTCCTTTGGGAGTATGGCGTAGAATACATTGTAAAACTCATTCTCCTGGATGTATACATTGGATGATTTTATTATCTTTATACCGGAATCCTCGGTACTGTAGGATCTGCCTGAGTTTATTATCTTGAATCCCCTGACGACCACGTCTGTAGCTTCTTGGATCGTTATTATTGTCTTATTCCCTCTGCCGTCAAGGATAGGTGTATTAATTCCTATGAGGGATATCGATTTATTTATTATCATCAGATGCTCGTAATAAACTCCTCCCTCTATATATATAGTGTCTCCAGACCTAGCATCCTCAATTGCCTCTGAGATACTGCTATACCGGTTCTCCCGTGTATTTATATAAATTATGTTTTCTAAAGATCTATTATCGGCTACGACGATACTCCCTGTAATGAGAGTTGAAAAACCTAGGGTTATCAGAGTTAGATATATCAGGAGACAAGTAATTAGTCTATTCCGCATATCTTTTCACTAAAAGGGCTAGGATGAGGGGAATAACCATCAGCCAAAATCCTATGTCGAAGTAGGTTGTCGTCTTAAAGTTTGCAATCTGATAGCTCCCCATAACCAGGGGGGTGAAAGGCTCTATGTCTATAGCTGCTTCACTACTGATATTATGACCATAATTATATAACCAGTACTGGAAATATGCCGGTAGGCTAAGCAGGATGATGAGGTAGATAATTATCAATAGCCTCCTGTTCATGTTAGTGAAGAGCATTAAGGCTAGTAACACCGAACTTATAATAAATGCAATAGGTAGTAGTTTTACCTCGATCATATTTTGAGGCTCTATAGGTGAAAGCCCTACGTAGTGATTGGCTATGTTGATCTGATCAAGAGGACCCGTAACTCCACCAGTTCCCCATACAGATACCTTAAGCCATTTCTGTCCAAACATTGGAGCATTGAAGTTTAAAGTCCAAAAAGGTAGGGCTATCCCAATTACAGGGAGAATAACAATTAATATTTTGAATAGCTTTATTTTATCCAAAGACATTTAACCTCACCCCATTTGCATAGGCATAACAGGATGCTCTCTAAACCAGTTTAGAATCTCTTCATATACAAATAACCTACCATTATTCTTAAGAGAGAACTTCTCCGCTAAATTCTTATCTTTAAATGCCGCTATACCTGTTCCCATTGGAGTCTTGAAATCATGGGGATCTACCAATACATAATATGCTTCTTCAGCAGGGACCCAACTCCCGTCATAATAGTCTCTAACATAAACGTATTTTATGTTACCCGACTCCTCTGATAGTAGTGATGTCAGCATACATCCGATGTCGTCGAATTTCATCCATTCTTCTTCTCCAACGCTGTAGTATGCTGCTGAAAACTCTTTTATACTGATAACCATTCCACAAAACCTGCATTTATCTGCACCATAATATATCTCGGGGGTACGCCGATTATCGCTACCAAATAAGGTAAAATTGACTGTTAGTAAAGCCATTATCAATAAGATTATGGATATAAATAAGGGGAGGAGGAGATTTTTTCTATTCATATTCCCACTAATTCACTCGTTTACTGTGGTTCTACAACAAACCACCCCGCCATCTCTAGATGGAGGGGAGAGCAAAATTCCGTACAATACATCGCGTATACCCCGGGCTTATCGGCGAGTATCTCAACTGTCGCTACCTCCCCCGGTTCCAGGCTAAGGTTTATATTGTATTCACATATTGTGAATCCGTGGGTAGCGTCAGGCGTAGTCTCGATATTTGTCAAGTGAAAGATAACCTTATCACCTTGTTTAACTCGAATGAAGTCCGGGGTTATTCGGCTCCTTATAAGCGTTCCCCATATTTCAGTCACAGGCTGGCCATTAACCACCTTCCTCTCTATCCTCTCTTCACCCTTACTAACTGCATTTGGATCCTTCTGGAATGTTAATGGGTTTGTGCCCATAGGGTAAACCTCTATTGGATTAAGCTTATCTGCACTGATAATCCTTGCATAATGTGGTTCGCCTAGACCGATGGGCATATCGTAGAGTAGCATCATCTTGGAGCTTGTTATATCTATAAGCTGTAGGTTCTGTGGCTTCAGTGGACCGACTGAGTTAAACCTATCTATAGACCATTTGTTGAGGGATACTAGGTACTTGCCTTTTGGCTTAGGAGTATTGCTCTCTGGAGCTGCAACGTGACCTACATTGTAATGTATATCTATTTTATCTACCACTTTCCACGCTTCATCCCCCGTGTGATATGGTGGTCCTAAAGCCCACTTAGCTACTTTATTATCTATGAATAGGCTTGTGTATGCATATCCTTTGTCATCGAATTCTGTGTGTAGAGGACCGAGCCCTACTTCCACCTGAGCTTCCTTGGTACTCTCAAACTTTAATATAGGTATGCCATATTCGTCTGTCCCCTCAAAATCTTTATTTTTTATTGCGGTAAGTATCTTCTCCACACTATAGACGGTGGCTACAGGCTCTAGTTTACCGCTTACAACGATATACTCCCCACCAGGTGTTATGTCACATCCATGGGGGCTCTTAGGCTCAGGTATCAGATATATAATTCCCTCTTTGATTGCTGTATCAAGGGAAATTACCTTTACTCCATTAAGCTCCTTATACTTACCCTGTTTAACTAGTTCCTCAGCTTTTTTCCAGAATATCACATGTAGATAATCGAAATCTCTTTCAGAAGCCCCAACCTCGAGAGGAGGTATCCCATTTAAGTCGTCTCCAACAGCCATCTCTGTATTAAATGAGTTTATGAAGCATAGTCCATCAGAGGGCCCCCATCCAATCGCAACCAAGTCCTGCATATATGGTGGTAGCTCTATCTCAAAGCTTTTTGAAAGGTCTATCCTACCAACCTCCCTGTTGAAAGCGAGGAATGCCACTAATCCTCTAAAGTTATTCTTATATGTATCTGGGTTCTGGGGATCAAGTTCGACATATGTCTCACCAGGCCGGTATCCAGTCTCAGGATCCCATGGCGCTGGATATTGAGAACCCACTACCACATATTCGGTATTGGGTGTACAAAAACACCCTCCGTGTTGCGACTGCATATTAGGAATCTTCACTATCTGCTTTGTCTCAAAATCTTTTAGACTTATTACCGCCATCCTTCCGTTGGCCTTGTCGTTTACAAAGAGCCATTCTCCATCGAACTCAGCGTTAGTCCTACTTATCTCAGGATGATGCACATCCCCCCATGTGAGGTTACGTATCCCATTACTTCCTTCCTTTAAAATCTTCTCTGTCTCCAAGTTTCCAACCCCATATCCCTGCCAAGGCTCTGGGGTAAACACGGCGATAACCTTATACAACTTCATAGAGGGTATGCCAATCACTAGAACCTGTCCAGAATGTCCTCCGGAGGCGAACATAATGAACTCGTCTCGAGCCCCACCAGGGACATAAGTCTTGACCGCCGCTACAGCCTGATCCGGCGTGAGATTCTTCTCCTGAATTATATTCTGTAGGTTTCCGGGGGCGATCTCCACCTCACTTGGTGCACTTGGGGCTAGGAATTTGCTGACTCCATAGCCTGCTACAACACCTGCTGCAACCCCTCCAGCGATTTGTAGGAAGTCCCTTCTCCTCAATCCATTGCCATTATTACGAGAATTAGAATTGGATGACTTTCTAGCTGTCAAGAAAATCCCCAATCCAGATTTACCCCTAAGTGGGATAAAAATCTTTACCCGAATATATTCGGGTAAAGACTTTTAGCCTCTTTCTATTTAAAAAGGTATTAGGAGGTGTTTCCTTTAGTGACTAACTATAAGTCGGGTAGAAAAGGCTTTTACCGACGGGTGTTCTTCACTATTATTGTATTAATCTCCGCGATACTAGTGTCCAAAACCGTCTCCATATATGGCCAGAGTGCTGGATCATCTCCGACTGAAAGATATATAGAGCTACATGCTAGGCAATGGGCTTTTGAGCCGAATGTCATAGAGGTTAACCAGGGGGATACCGTCATAATAAACCTTGTGTCCGACGATGTATCACATGGTTTCTATTTGGAGGGCTATAATTTGGAGGCCAAGGTGGTTCTCGAAGAAGGTGCCCCCAATAGTGCAACGGTGGAGTTCGTCGCAGACAAACCAGGCGTATACACATTTAGATGTACAGTAAACTGTGGACCGTTTCACCCATTTATGACAGGTAAGCTGGTTGTTAATCCACCTACACCATTTTATGGAGGGATGAGTCTTAGCGTTATCGCCTTGGCGGTGTTCGTAATAGTCTTCTTTATCTGGAGATGGTGAGCTATGGCTAGATTCAAATATGATCTATTAAAAATACCTCTCCTCAAGAAAATCGTCATGTCCCGTTCATTCCAGTTTATAGTGATCTTCCCGAACTTTGTCGTATTCATAGTGCTACTCGCCAGTGCATTTGTCGGGTCACCAGTTGGAAACCATAACCTTGCTGTGCTTGTGGTATGGATACTTTGGTGGGCGGCTTTAATGCTGGTGCTGACTCCTCTTGGAGGCAGGCTATGGTGTATGATATGCCCTATGCCGGCTATAGGCGAGTGGCTTCAGAGGAAGACTTTCACTAGAAAGAATGATAAGCAGCTAGGTCTACAGAGGAATTGGCCTAAGAAGCTTGACAATATATGGCTGCAGAACTTTGCATTCCTAATTGTCTCAACATTTATAGGTGTATTGACAACTAGGCCTTGGGCTACTGGTATAATGCTTGTTCTCCTGGTAATCATTCTCCCCACTCTATTCTTCCTCCTATTCAAGAGGAGGGTCTGGTGTAGATACATATGCCCTGTCTCTGGATTCATAGGTCTATACTCCATGGTGGCTCCTATAGAGCTGAGAGTTAAGGATAGAGAAGTCTGTCTAAAACACGCCGGCAAGGAATGCTATAGAGGTGGACCTAATGCATATGGCTGCCCTTGGTATGAATTTCCCCAGAATCTAAACCGTAACGCATACTGTGGCCTATGCATGGAGTGTGTAAAGGCTTGTCCACTTGACAACATTGCCCTTAACATCAGGATCGGGGGAGACGACTTATATGTGGAGCCTTGGCATGGTCTGAAAAAGAAGGGTCTCGATGAGCCGTTCAAGGCCTTTATAATGAGTACACTGGCCATAATATACGCATACATATTTACAGGTCCGTATCCATGGCTGAAGGATGTGGCGAACATATTTAATGGAGAGACATTCAGTAAGAATTTCATCGACAATATACTTATGGAGACACTGATACCCGATAGGCTTCTTACCTTCGGTGGCATCGTATGGTTTTCAACACTGGTTCTAATGCCGACTATCTTCGCGTTATTCACATTATTATCAAAGGCCCTAGCAGGATGGAGAGATACACAGTCATTTAAAAAGATGTTCATCAACTATTCGTACATGCTAGTCCCCTTAAGCCTAACTGCATGGATGGCTTTCGCTATCTACATCCTACTTATAAACGGCACATATATCTTGGCCGCAGTTTCAGACCCATTCAACTATGGATGGGATTTGCTAGGGACCAAACATATTCCATGGACGCCAATCGCTACAGGGATCTTACCTTATATCCAAGGAGGCATCATATTACTGGGCTTGATCTGGACTATAAACACCATTAAAAACATCTCTAAACATATGTTCGACACTAGATCAAGGGCTTTGAGAGCATCTCTACCAATGGTAATCCTCGCTCTCCTCTACACCTTCCTAGTATTAAATATATGGCTTGGTCCAGGGGTGGTTCCAAGTGGCTAAAAGGACAAGTAGAAAATCAAGAGGAATCGTTATAACCGATCTCATAGCATTAGTGCTTGTAATCCTCACATTTGTAGGGGTATTCTTCGTAGTATATCAGCATCAATCAACACAGGAGGCTTTGGCCAAAGAGGGCGTAGTGATTCATATAGAGGCTAAGCAATGGGCCTTCTCACCCGACGAGATCGTGGTTAAGAAGGGGCAGAAAGTGACCCTTGTAATCACCAGCCGTGACGTGACCCATGGATTCATGTTAAGTGCATTTGATATAAATGAGGTTATAAATCCTGGTTCGGAGGTCATCGTAACCTTTATACCCGATAAAACAGGTACATTCGAGTTCAGATGCTCAGTATACTGTGGTGAGCCATGGCCAGGGTCTGGAATGGGGCACTGGGTTATGAGAGGATATCTCAAGGTTATAGAGGGTTAGACCTCATCCCTTTCTCTTTATTTATAGATTACATCTAGTTATTCCATTATTTAGAGTATTTATTGTTAATTGTTATCAATAGATATAGTTTAAGGAGGATAATTTTATGTGGAACATCCTGGTATTATTCCGGCCAAGCGATTATCTCCTAGAGTTATTGGATAGTGATAACCACTTCAACTATAGGATAATCCAGCTAAGGAGAGTGGATATCGAGGATATTAAGGAGGACTTGGCTGATGCAGATGCGTTAATAGCATCTCCAGGTCAATACGTTAATGAGAGACTCATCAGTGCCGCGGAGAAGATGCGGCTATTGATTGTCCACGGCTCCGGCTATGATAAGGTGGATGTCGATGCCTGTACAAAGAAGGGTGTTATAGTCCTAAACGCGCCTGATGCAATAGCCAGGGCTGTGGCTGAGCATGCCCTGGGCCTAACAATATCCCTCCTAAGGAAGATAGCCTTGGGAGACCGGGTGGTTAGATCGGGGGAGTGGTGGGCTGGGTCGAGGAAGAGGAGCTTCGTGGGGACCAATGTATATGGAAAGACTGTTGGGATAATAGGGCTTGGGCATATTGGGCGTATACTCTCGAATCTATTCCAGTGTATGGGGGCTGAGGTCCTATACTGGAGTAGGAGGCGCCGCCCAAATATGGAGGAGTCCCTTGGAATTAGATATGTATCTATTGAGGAGCTTCTACGATCCTCCGACATAATTATAGTCTCACTTGCGTTGACGCCTGAGACAGAGCATTTCCTAGATAAGGATCGTATAAATATGGTTAAGGACGGCGCTGTTATCGTGAACATATCTAGGGGGAGGATTATTGATGAGGAGGCGTTGATAAAGGCTTTGGAGTCGGGTAAGCTCGGTGGTGTAGCTTTGGACGTGTTTGAGAAGGAGCCCCTGCCTCCTGGGAGTCTCTTGATGAAGTTTGATAACGTGGTCTTAACACCACATATAGCGGGGTTTACGGAGGAGGCTAAGATAGGCACCGCGAGACTCGTCTATAAATTGCTTAAACAGTTCTTTGTGGACAATAAGATTCCTAGGGACTACGTCGTTAACCCCGAGGTCCTGGGAAAGATATAAATATAGAGTGGGTTTAAGAAGGTTTACATTGAAAACCTAAAATAGGGCACCATACAATTATTTATTGAAATAACAATGTTATAGAGGCAAAAAGACGTCTGGGTGTATGGTGGGGGAGGAGTAATGTTTGGTGAGCCCAAGATATATGGAGTCTACGACAATATTCTCGAGACGATAGGCTGGACACCGCTTGTAAGGCTACATAGGATAGAGGAGTACTTCAAACTGGATAATGAGCTGTATGCAAAGCTTGAGGCTTTCAACCCAGGTGGCAGCATCAAGGACCGTATAGCAGTCTATATGCTTAGAAGGGCTGAGGAGGAGGGTAGGGTCGCTGAAGGCAGCGTCGTGATAGAGCCTACAGCGGGGAATACCGGCGTCGGCCTAGCGCTGGTATCCCGGGTCAAGGGATATCAAACGGTATTCACCCTGCCTAGGAAGATGAGTCTTGAGAAGGAGCTTCTCCTCAGATCCCTAGGTGCATTGATAATACGCACCCCTACTGAGGCGCCTTTCTACTCACCGCTCTCATACTACTCAGCCGCCCATATCCTTAGGAAGATGATTCTGAAGAGGGGTAGGATGGTTGATAGAGGGGAGTTGGCTGAGATCGTTGGCGAGCTGCAGTCTATCATCGATAGGGGGGATGAGGAGACTCTGAGGAGGCTTCTCGAGATGGATGTCCCTGAGGGGCCATATGCATATGTACCTGACCAGTATTTCAACGAGTATAACCCCCTTGCACATTACGAGACCCTGGCGAGGGAGATCTGGAGACAGATGGGTGGTAGGCTAGATATCTTCGTGGCTGGAATGGGCACTGGAGGTACAATAACTGGAGTAAGCAGGTATCTTAAGGAGCAGGATGGGAATATCACTGTTGTGGGTGTGGATCCAGAGGGCTCTATATTCCACATAGTCAAGAAGGGCGTGTCTCCAGAGGAGGCTACAAAATATGCACATCCCTATCTGGTGGAGGGTATCGGCGAGGACATACTTCCTGAGACGATTGATCTAAACCTAGTTGACCAGGTTATCGTCGTGGATGATGAGAAGGCTTTTGCAATGGCTAGGTTAATCGCGAGGCTGGAGGGGATCTTGGCGGGAGGCTCGTCTGGAGCCGCGTTATACGGTGCAGTCAAATACCTCAGGGATAATAATATTAGTGGTAGACGCCTGGTCGTGATATTCCCCGATACGGGGAGGAATTATCTGACCAAGATATTTAATGATAGATGGATGAGGGAGAATGGTTTTAACACGTGTGAGGAGGAGGTTTTGAAGGGGTTGATTAGGGTATGAAGGGTTTTACAACAAAGGCTATCCATGTTGGTGAAGAGCCTAAAAAGATGCAGTATGGAGACGTCGTCTCACCCATACATCTATCCACAACCTTTGCTAAGGAGAGTATCGAGGAGGTTGAATCTGGATATGTCTATTCACGTTCAGCAAACCCGACTAGGGACAATCTGGAGAAGAAGCTGGCTGCATTGGAGAACGCTAAATATGCACTGGCTTTCTCATCTGGCTTGGCGGCTGAGACCACGATCCTACTCAGCCTACTGAAGAAGGGGGAGCATGTCATCGCCTTCGACGACCTATATGGAGGGACTAAGAGACTCTTCAACAGGGTTATGATGCGCTTCGGAATAGGCTTTACATACGTCGACCTACGGGATCTGGATCTCTTTAGGAAGGCGATTAGGGAAGAGTCTAGGATGGTCTGGATAGAGACGCCTACAAACCCGCTTATGAAGCTTGCTGATATAAAGGCTATATCGGAGTTAGCCCATGAACATGACCTGATCGTCGTTGTGGATAACACCTTCGCAAGCCCATACTTCCAGCAGCCACTTACCCTTGGAGCGGATATAGTGGTGCATAGCGTAACAAAATACCTCGGTGGGCACTCGGATGTAGTGGGTGGTGCGGTTATGGTAAGCGATGATGAGCTGCATGAGAAGATGCGTTTCCACCAGAACGCTGTAGGCGCCATACTATCTCCATTCGACTCATGGCTTGTAATGAGGGGAGTCAAGACCCTCGCCGTAAGGATGGAGAGACATCAGTACAATGCAATGAAGATAGCCGAGTACCTTGAGAACCACCGGATGGTGGACAAGGTATATTATCCTGGGCTGGAGTCACATCCACAGCATGAGCTCGCCAAGAGGCAGATGAAGGGCTTCGGGGGGATGCTGTCCTTCGAGCTAAGGGGAGGCCTGGAGGAGGCCAGGAGATTTGTCGAGGCCCTAGAGATATTTGCATTGGCGGAGAGCCTAGGCGGGGTAGAGTCATTGATCGAGATACCTGCATTGATGACACACGCATCAATACCCAGGGAAGAGAGGCTTAAAGTAGGTATAAAAGACTCATTGATAAGGGTCTCAGTAGGCATAGAAGACCTCGAAGACCTCATTGACGACCTAAACAAGGGCTTCAAACACCTATAAAATTGATATAAATATTCTCAAATTTTTATGCATAAATTATTTACCGAAAATATTTACATTCTAGGGTTTTGATACTAAATAAAAATTTAACTGTGAGTTCTGCGAAATATAAAAATTGATGCAATATGAAAGCGGCAATATTTCTCTTATTAATCGTGTTGAGCGCCGTAATCTTACCCGTGGCCGTTAGCGTCGTCGAGACCTTCGTCGTCCCATCGGTCAAGAACTTCGCTGTGCTAGCTTCTTCTGGCTTCGGACTATTGGTTGGGGGAGGCGGCGACGAGATCGATCCTACGGCGTATCCAGGATAGACAGAAAAATTAATATATCCTTTTTCCTTTTTTTATATTGAGTAGATATGAGGAGTAAAAAATTAAGTATTTTAAAACATAAGAAAATTAAATATGACATAATAGATTTAATGATAGTTGAGGGTTTGGGAAAATTCGGTCCTAGAAATCTCTATAAGATTGCAAAGGAGTTAGGATTACCAGAATCGACGGTGAGGTACAGGATAAATAAACTATTTAATAAGAAGCTTCTGAGGTTACACACAAACATATATCATACCTACCTAGGGCTGAAGAAGCACGTTATCTTCGCAGATGTAAACCCTGCTTATCTAAATGTTATAGATGAATTCTTCTCCATAATTGATTTCTGGATATATCTTCGTAGAGTTCATGGCCCGACAGAACAGTATCATGTTCTATACATTGCCCCCGTTGAGAATACCAGAGAGATTGATGAGTTTCTCCAGGAGATGATCAATTTAGATCTAATATATGGATACAAAAAATATTATTCCACATGCTACTATAATGTAAATCCAACTACAACTTGGTATGACCTCAACAGGAATGAATGGATATTCGATTGGGAGAGTATATTTAAAGAACTTGACACTGCAGATTCAGAGCTCCCATATACTCTCAAGGATCCCTCCTCATATCCATTGAAGGCAGATACAATAGATATACTTATCCTTAAAGAGTTAGAGAAGAATCCGTTAATTTCATATACCGAGCTGGCTGAGCTAATTGGGACTCAACCTCAGAACATCTACTATCATTACAAGAACCATATAATGGGGAGAGGACTAATTGAAGACTTCCAAGTGTATTTACTTAAGTTCGATGTTTCAAGTTCGATCTTCCTCTACCTGATAATTGAGTTTACAAACTATACAAACTTTGCAAAAGTGACAAACATATTTAGGAATAAACCATTTGCCCAAGTCATGGGTAAGATAATTGGTGAGAACAAGCTATTCCTCTATGTATATATCCCGATGCATGAGTTCACAAACCTCCTAAATACACTAAGTAGACTTGCGTCAATGGGTATCATAAGGAACTATGAATATCGCATATCCTCAGCATTTGACCCCGCTAGGAGACAGACGATAAGCTATAGGAACTTCGCTGGTACACACTGGGTCTACCATCATGAAGAGTATATGAATGCATTACACAACAAATACACTACCTTGATGAAGACAACGTTAACAAACTAAGCTCTTCCTAATATAATATTGAAAGCTTAACTTCATCAGGAGATCTAATCTAATAATTATTTTTCATTTTACTGCTACAAAGTTTCATATAACATGGTTCCTAACTAAATTTAGTTAAGGAACCCCTATATGTGGTGCTTTTATAATGAGGATTGCAATTGGTTCTGATCATGCTGGCTATGAACTTAAAAAATATATTCTGGATAGACTAGGGAGTAAATATGAGTTTCTTGATGTGGGTACTGATTCAAGTGAGTCTGTCGACTATCCTGACTATGCTTCTCTGGTGGCTGAGGCTATTCTCAATGGTGATGCCGACCTGGGTATATTGATATGTGGAACCGGCATAGGCATGTCCATAGCCGCGAACAAATACAGGGGGGTTTACGCCGCTGTAGTATATTCTGATGAGACGGCTGCACTTGCTAAGAAGCATAATAATGCTAATATTATCTGTCTGGGAGCCCGGATGATATCATATGGCGATGCCTTAAGATGGGTCGAGACCTGGCTGAATACCGAGTTTGAGGGGGGTAGGCATTTAAGAAGGATTAATAAGATTAAGAGTTTGGAGGAGAGAGTATGCGGCCAAAAATCCAGGTAGCGCTGGATCTCCTGAGGATACAGGATGCGCTTAACATTGCGTCGAAGGCAGCTGAATACGTGGATTATCTTGAGGCTGGGACCCCGTTGATTAAGGCGGAGGGCCTCAGGGCGGTTACACTCCTTAAGAAGGAGTTTGGCGATAAAGTGGTGGTGGCCGATATGAAGACTATGGACACAGGCTTCCTAGAGGCCTCGATAGCATATGAGGCTGGAGCCGACTACGCTACTGTAATGGCCGCCGCCGACATAGGCACGGTCTCAGGGGCGGTAGAGGCCAGGGACAAATATGGTAAGGGTATTATGATAGACCTGCTTGGCGTGGAGGACCTGGAATATGCTAGGAAGCTGGATGAGCTTAAGCCAGACTACCTACTTATCCACTCCGGCATAGATATGCAGCACCGGGGTATAATGCCCTTCGAGCCTGTCAAGAAACTAAGCAACATGGGTTTGTCGGCGAAGATAGGTGTGGCAGGAGGCTTGAACAAGGAGAATATAGGGGGGCTGCAGGGGCTTAAGGTAGACCTCATTATAGTAGGCGGTTTCATAACGAAGGCGGATGACCCTGGGAAAGCTGCTAAGGAAGTCCTTGAGGCCGTGGAGGAAGTCTTCTAAATAAACCACGCCATCCACTATTTTATTAATTATCACGTATAATTATGGTGATCCCGGTTGTTCCCATTATCCAGACGTATCCTAGTTTTTGGAGCGGGTGGAGGCGGCGACATCGTAACCGCGGCGGCATTCGCCCTTAAACTCCGCCGCCTAGGCTATAGGACATATATCTCGGCCGCGCCTTGGGAGAGGCTGGTGATAGACCCTGTTCCCGGGCCTATACACCTAAGCGAGGTCAGGGAACCGTCTCTAAAGGAAGATGGTTTCATAGCTGTGAATAAGGACTCCTATGCAGTGCGGAGGGGCAGGAAACTAGTTTTCCAAGCCGTTAACGTCGCCAAGGCGATTTCAGAAGACATTTATCTATGTGACATGAACAAGGGGGTTAAGGGAGTTGCAGAGGCCTTGGCGAGGCTCTCTAGATACCTGGATGTCGACCTAGTTGTAGGCCTAGACGTGGGCGGCGATATCCTCGCACTGGGATATGAGGAGAGCCTGTGGAGCCCCCTCGCAGACCAGGTGTCTCTCAGCGCGCTACACCTACTTACAGTGAAACATGGTATAGACACGGTCATAGCCCTGGCCTCACCAGGGGCGGATGGGGAGCTTGATAGAGACTATGTCTTGAGGAGGATTAATGAGGTGTTTAAGGAAGGCGGGTATAAGGGGGCGATCGGCTTCGGTCCAGAAGACCTAGCCATATTCAAGAAGATAACGGAGTACGCCGTCACCGAGGCTGGTAAAGTGATCCTCGATGCGTTGACAGGCTATGTAGGCTGGAAGAGCATCAGGAATGGGACGCGCTCCGTATACATAGACGCGTTATCCACACTAGTCTTCCTACTAGACACGGGTGTATTGTTTAGGCAGTCGGAGATGGCCCAGAGAATAATAGACACGGGGTCGCTGGATGAGGCGAATGAGATCCTTATGAGCCTTGGAATAGCCACGGAATATGAGTTGGAGCTGGAGGCCAGGAAACTATTGAAGGATGGGGAGACCCCCTCGAGAGAAACACTTATCCAGGCGAGGAAGAACATCCTTGAAAAGGCCAGGAAAAAACGGTTAAAAGACAAGGGGGGCAGGGCTGTTTAAGATTAAAATCACTGTATAACACCATCATATTATTATGGATACAGTAGTCAGGAGAGTCGTCAACAGCCTCTTCATAGCCAACACATTCCTAGTGACAAACCCAGAGACCCGGGAAACCATAGTGATAGACCCAGGCTCCAACCACGAGAAAATAATCCAGGCAATAGAGGAGAACAGCCTAAGGCCCATAGCCATAATAGCGACACACGGGCATATAGACCACGTCCTAGGAACACACCCAATCAAAGAAAAATACCATATCCCATTCTACATACACTATGCCGACGAGCAATTCCTCACACCCGAGGCACATACATTCCTAGAACCCTATATGGACACGTGGAAAATCACCATAGCAAAGCCAGACAAACACCTGGAGGAAGGCATACTGGAAATAGGCAGCATAAAACTAGAAATCATACACACACCCGGCCACACGCCAGGCGGAGTATGCATATACATCGGCGACAAGCTATTCACGGGAGACACATTATTCCGGCTATCAATAGGCAGAACCGACTTCGGAGGCAACATAGAGGATTTGATAAACAGCATACACAACAAAATCTTCAAACTACCAAAAAACACCATAATATACCCCGGCCACGGAGAAGAAACCACAGTAGAACACGAGATACAACACAACCCATACATGGGCATAAACGGCCTATACCCCTACAAACAAAAATAACCCCCCAGGAACAACAAATTTATAAAAAACACCTAGGAATCAATATCTAATTGAACAACAGGCCCCGGTAGCTCAGCGGCAAGAGCGGCGACCCAAAGAAGGGCCGTAAGCCTCGTAAGCCGCAGGTCGCGGGTTCAAATCCCGCCCGGGGCTTTAGTTTCTAATTACTGATTCGACGTATACTAAGGAATCAAATAATACTCTATTTTTCAATCATTAGAAAAATGCGAGCTTAAATAAAAACTTGCGTAATTCAAAAATCATAGGTTTAGATTTGTCTATAATATTTTCTAATGTAGTTAGAGGTTCCCTTTCACATTCTATGTCTTAGATTTCTCATAAATACTAGACAACCATTTTCCTGTTTTCCAAATAGGATTCGACACATATCTATTCACTATGAATAACTGGCTATTACTTTTCTGATATCTGTACTGTTGGTTTAAATGTTTAGTATTTTTTAACTCTTTATAACTTATTTTTTATTGACATAACCTAAAGAATAATATATTTTTAATGGTTTTTTACAAAAAACAAAACGGTGTGTTGAATCCCCTATGAATTCAGAAAATGAAAAATATAGGGGGTTGAAAAATGTTGCTTACAACTTTTTTAGAAGTAATCCTTTATAGAGATAAAGAAGAGAAGGCTATACAAATGTTATTCATTTTAGGCGTCTCTGCGATAATTAATCATATCATTAATTCAATAATGAGTGTAGTTGTTCCGTTTATAATCTATGAAAGCACTAACAGACTATATCATTTAACCCTCTGGCTTATTTATTTAATAATTTTGATATTAGCACTATTAGCCCATGAACATCTATATGATGAACTTGAAAATCTTTTTACTAAGATCATTCACTCTATTCTATTAAATTTTAAATCAATTGAGGAATTTATTGATTTAATTAATAAAATAGAGACTGGGGAAAGGAAGTTTCAGAGTGACTTAAGTAAGAATTGGAATAAGAAAAAGATATTGGTTTTTTTGGGTAAAGGGCTTATAGGAACATCTCTTATTGTTTTCTTGATTTTAGTAACTGACAAATATATATCCTTTATCTATGGAGAAGGGTATCTCGATAAGATTGGTCTCCTTGGCGGCTTCACTATAATTGTTATTTCCATCTCTCTATATTCTCTATTAGGAAAACGACCTGTTGAATTTCATAAGAATGATAAAACTAATTTGGATTATCTTATTGGAGACATTTTCGAAAAATATTTTTCCATTGAACAGCCAACTAAGTATAACTTATTAACCAGGATATTCGCCATAGTGATAAGACTAACTATAGTTATTCCAAATTTTAAAGTAAAAAAACCGGCGATCTTTTCAGGCGTTTTTATCTGGAATTATGATCTGTATGAATTTTTAAATAAACTATCACCCAACGGTGAAATAAAAGAAAGGTTATCCAAGATGTTCGATAAAGGGATCAAGTTGAAAACCTTAAATGTGGATATGGATAGAAGCCCTCTTGATAATTTGAAGGCTATGTATGGATTAGATTTAAATGATGATGAAAATAAAAGTAGCGAAAAGGAAGCAATTATTAAATTTACTGTCACCATTAATAATGGGAAGTCTATGGCCCATGTTTTCATTAAACCTTGGAAAATAGAGTTCCAACGTATCTCAAAAATAAGGTTGCTGCGTCCACGCGAAAAGATAAATATCAAATATGAAACGGAAATACACGATGGTGTTGCTGTAATGGTTATCGGTACAGAAGACGCTGTTCGTTATATATCTTTATTTATGAACCTTAAAGCGCAAAGAATTTGAAAAAAGGACTGTCTTTTTTAGATGTTGAATATGAAGATAAAGCTATAGAATTTACATTCTATATAAGCTTTTTATAGTTAAAGGAAGGAATAACTACCGAGATTGCTAAAGGAGCTATTGAAAAGAAAGTATTTGGTGAGGGTAGATTCATTCTTTATTCTCTTCAATGACCTCAATCTTTCCCTGTATTAATGCCTCCTTTATAATGTTTTCATATTCGGTTATAGTCACATGGCCTTTGTCCGTAATAATTGAAACTTCAATATCACACTGTTCAAATCTACTTTTAAGGAAATTGACCAATCTTGCTATTGTAGATATTTGTCCCACAGGCACCTTTAATTTTAGTTTTAGTTTAGAGTACTTCTCAACTATGTACTCCTTTTCAATAATATCTCTCGTCTCTTTTTGAATAGGCTCTTTCCATTCTATTTCTTCAGAGAGCCCTTCTTCTCGAGGTTTAATACAAAATTCTGGTTTTACTATAATCTCACCATCAGTCAGATAAACTTCGGTATGCTCATTGATGGATCTGCATTCAACTTTCCCGTCTTTGACTGATCCCAGTCCAAACAATCCACTTTTGACACCTTCTTTGATACTTTGTTTAACCACATTTTCTGATAATACTCGCAACTCGCCTGGTGTTTTTGAGAGTGCTTCATAAAGCTTTTTAGTCTCAATATAATCATTATCGGCTAGGTATTTTTCCTTGATTACCAGTGGAGATAGACTCTCAAGTAACTCACCTTCAGTTCTTAGAATGTCATATACCTCTCTATCTAAATATCTTTCTCCAAATATGGGAAGACCCATGTCTAGCTTTTTTAGACCCTCCCTAATTGGTACATATATCTTCCTGTATAGTTTTCTCAGCTCTTCATGTTCTCTCCGAACATACATTTTGATCTTATTGGCGACCTCATTCCTCTGACTTAATGTTAGTCTTAAATCTTGTTTATCTATCTGTTTTAAGGCGATTAGCTTCCTTAAGAAAGAAAGAAAGTTCTCTCTGTAGTTTTCATCTCCACATAGAAATATCAACGTATTTCTATATACTCTAGGAATTTCACCGTGTTTTTCGATAAATTCAAGGTCTGGCTCATCTTTATTCATTATTATAAGTTTCAGGTCTGGGGTATCAGGGATGTCTCTAGAGAACTTAGGATGAATATAGACTTTCAATCTTGGAGAACTAGACACATGTTTCCTTAGAATCTCCAATTCTGTTTCATATAGCTTATCCTCTGTGACACTTTCTTCCAGTATAAGGATCATTCTATTTATATTAGGCTGATTTGTGAAGTAAAGCCCTTCGTCTGATAGATAAAACAATTTTTCTCTGAGTTCTGTTATCACAGAATCTATAATTGTACTCGAAAATTCAGGATATACTGTGCTCAACTTGATGTCCCTAACACTACTACCTCTTTCTCCACGACCAGAGAAAGACATCATAAATATAGTTGTGCTCACAACAGTACCAAGATTGTATGGTCTATATGAGCTCTTAAGTCCTCTGTCTACTTTTTTTGCACCGGAGTCTGGAGAAGTAATATCTTGAGCAATTATACTATCCCACTCCTGTCCAATATGTTTAATCAACTCTCTCTTGATTTCATCGTTGCCTAAGTCGAAATCACCTAGTCTAATAAAAGGTACATTTTTATTCAAAAGACTATACACGACTAATGATAAAAGCCTTAATACTCCACGGGTTCTTTGAAATGAGGGAAAAGAGCCCCATCTTTTATATAAAATATCGATTACCTCGGGCTTGAATGGATAACTTCTAAGAAACCTCTCTCTATAAATATTAATCTCTTCTTCAGTTATCAAACCTTCGTCCCGTGCATACTCAATAAAATCATTTACTACTTTTTTCATCTCTTTCTCATCGACTTTGCTGAAAAGCCTGTGTCTCACGACATGCTCGATCTCATCATCTTCAACTGGCGTATATATCTTCTCCATCCTTCCAAGCACTTTTTGTAATTGATGAAACATCTTTTCAGCGTTCTCATCATAATGCTCAAGTACACTGGAAGGAAGTGTTACTACTAAAAAACTATTGTCTAAAAGAGATACCGCGGCTGTAAGCTCCTGTATAAAGGCTAGTGTCTGAGCAGCCAGGTTTGAGTCACCAACTTTTATACCCGCCGCCTTTGTTGCATATGCAAGAACCTCATCGATTAATATTAAGAGTGGAGAGTTTTCAGAGATTAGCTTGACTAAAACTTCTTTTCCAGGAGGGATATCACCTTTAGTTACTTCGACCTTTCCAGTAAGCTGTCTTTCAAGCTCTTCCCAAGGTTTTACTTGCTTTGGATTCACAGCTAATCCATCAAATGCAAATACTTTCGCGCCCCATTCCCTAGCCTTGTGATATAATGCAATGAGGGCATGTGTTTTACCTCCTCCGAAGGGTGTTTGTAGCTGGACTATGGGATCTCCTCCTTTACCTTTTAACCTAGCCTCTGCTACCTCAAGTATGTTTTTCAATCCTTTAGTGAGATATGTTTTTTTAAAGAATATCTCAGGATCTTGATAATCTATCGGAGCCACTCCTTCAATAACTTGCCATAGATCAGCAGCGAAAACATCCATTGTAAGCCTTCCTTCCAACACATCCTCATGCGGAGTAGCTACCTGTATGAATGGTTTCATTCAAACAACCTCCTCTGACCAAATTTATATTTAATTTCACTTATCAATTTATCTTTACTACTTAAGAATCCATCAAGAAGCTTCTTCTCAGTACTTTCAAGTGGAAGGGTTTCTGATATTGCTTGAGCAACTCTATAAAAAGTTTCTTTCACACCATATCCCGTTTCCAAGAGAACATTCTTCATCTCCTCCTTCCTTCCTTCCCTCCATAGTAGCAAAACCTTATGTAAAACATCTATCAACTCATTTGAATCTTCAATCTCCTCAAGTTTCCTTTCATGCGGCCCTAGAACCCTTATGTACTCCTTCTCCTTCTTGATAAACCCTTTATTCCACTCCCTTTCAAGGTCTAGACCCGCGCTCTGAGCAAGTTTCCTAGCGTCGTCAAAATGCACTTTAGCTTCTCCATAAGTCCAACGCCAAAGTATATAGAACCTCGTTAGTTGAGAAAGCTCTTCTGCAACACCATTATGTAAAATCTGTCTAACTGCATAATCTGTAACGATTTCGCGAACATATTCAAGTAGTTCTCTGGCCGTTATCTCCTTTCCCTCGTAATTCATTATTTTTTTATATTTTCCAAAAATTTCTATGGCTGAGCCGATAGCTGCAATGAAGTAATCTGATCCACTTATTCCTTCTCCCCATAGAGTTTCAAGTTTTTTGTATATATGATTCTTTATTTCTTCTTTTACTTCATTGAGCCAACCTGTATCTTTTCTTTTCATTTTTCTACAAACGAAGTATATAGAAGAGGCTAGAGCGGCGGATTCCTTAGCTCTTAAGCGGGACTTCATTTCTGTATCAATAGGCCAGGATGCAGTTGGGACAAGGTCTGTTTCTAAAAGAGAGTTTATGAGAGTTTCCCAACCAGAAGTAGATTTGTGAGTATAAACGATGGTTGCAATGCCGTCTGGCTTTAAAACCCTTGAGATTTCTTTGAAAGCTTCTTTAAGCATGCCTTCGAAGTATTTTTTACCTGCTTCAAAACTACCTTTGTTATGAGAATAGGCAACAATCTCTTTTGTTTTTGGCGTGAGCATAGTCATGAAAAGCTCTGGATACAAATCGCCTAGGCTTCTTTTGAGCCAAACATAGAAGAAGTCAGAGAGATAAGAATAAGGGACATTGTCGTAATACGGGGGATCTGTAAAGACAGCATCAAAGTAGTTATCAGGAAATGGAAGTTCTGTTGCAGAAGCATGATTCACCTTAGGAATCTGTGTTGGAGGAATCTGGGATAAGTGAAAGAGGACATTAAGAATATTGTTTTCTAAAATATTTTGATATGAATATCCCTTTTCTGAGAATACATTCGTCTCAATGTAATCCCAATTCATAGGTAATGCCTGTCTCGCAAAAGTTGTGGAAACCTTTTCCCAAGTTCCATCCCAATGACATATAGTTGAATTTGTATCTGCCATTCTACTGGGTATTAATCCCAAATAACTCACTACTGCCTTTGCATATTCTTCATCATATCCTTCACTAATCATCTTATCATATGCTTTTCTTACCTTCTCTGTAAACGTGATTAGAGTGAGCTTTTGACGAGAGTTAAAAAGATCATCCCATTTGAGCATACCATAACGTTGGACGCGAAAACCAAGGGTTTCTTTTGGTGGTAACTCTTCATCTGGTACGGGATCAATTCCCCATTCCTCCATAAGTTTTGCCCTTTTCTTCTCTAAATATTTCTCTGCTTCATTAAATACTTCTAAATCTCTTTTTGTGGCTAACCTATATCTCTTTCCAGATACACCAGGTTTGTACAGCACAACTGCGACCATTCTCTGTCCAGCTTTTCCTTCCTGAAAGAGTTTTCTTGTGGTTTTATCGTCAATTACAGAACCACAGACAGGGCATGTTGCTATTGCCCTTGAAATTGTTCCCTTTGAAGGGTCAAATCCCTCTGGCATCTCCTCATATCCATCACCAACTATCTTAAATTTAACATAATTTCCATCTACGTATGGATATAGTGCCACTCTCTTCTTCTCCTTCTTCGCAAGCCAGAGCTGCCTCATAAGTGGGATCTCTGCGTTGCACCTGGGATTTTGACATGGTATTGTCCTTGCCCAGATATATCCAATGGGTATTTCCTCTTCAACCGCTGTTCCAAATAGATCTCTAGTAGTTTTTTTATCAGTAGGATAGAATCTACCTATTTCTTTCTTTGCTTCGTTCAATACCCACTGACCCCATTTTCTGACGTCTTCGATAAGTTTTTCTCTATATTTCTGTGGATATTCAAGTGTACATTTGAGAATTAAAACTGCTACTGGATTGTATTCAATTGCATAGGCTTTACACCCAAGTCTTAATGCTTCTAAGGGAATAGCCCCTCCTCCTGCGAAGGGATCCAATATCCTTGGAGGTATCCCGTTATTTGTATTTAGAATTTCTTTTCTGGCCTTTTCAATTATAGGTAAGTTTAAGGAGTTTTCCCATTTTGATAACTCAATTATGAATTGTCTTTTCTTTTCCCATTCCTCGGGAGTCTCTGGGGCAGGGATTAAAGCAGCATATGATGTGGCCCTAGAAGAGGCTAGGGGCCTTCGAGCCCACCATATATGAAGAGTGGATATATGACCATGTCGAATGTTTTTCTCTTTAGCCGAAATCTCGCTCACTTCTTTAACTGGAAAACTTACTTCAATAAATCTCTTTCCACTCATTTTCTCCATACCTCTACATTCTTACTTTTCCATTCGTCTTCAGACACTATATACCGGACAATCTCAACTTTCTCTTGTGGCTTAATGTTCTCTGCTGGATTATTAACTATGTATAAAGTTGGATTAGTTGCTGCATTAACAACAATATATAGCCAATATTGCTTTCCGAATCTCTTAGCCTTAAACCATTCATTAGGTGTTAAAGCAACTTCGCCCTCTCCAGCTCTTGCTTTAACCTCTATATATCTGATTTCACCCTTTCCTTTAGAACGAATATCATATCCCAGGTTTTCTTTGGATACGTCCTCTGGCTCTCTTCCATTTATCCTTTCGTATTCCATTGCTATCTCCATGCCAATTTTCTCTATCTCTTCACTCTCTACCATTTTATCCTTTTCGGGGATAACTCTAATAACGGTTAAAAGCTCTGGCATTGATATTGATAAGCTCTGCTCTTGCTCTATTTCTTCCTTAAGCGCTCTTTTGGCTTCTTCATATCTTTTTTTCTGCTCTTCTTTGTTTCTGATTACTATCTCCACCTTCTCGCCCCTATCTTTTCTTTCATATAACTCTGTAAGAGCTGCATCAATATCCCATATTAAATAATCAAGAGATCTTAATCCATATTTTCTTTTAATCTCAGTTTGTCTTCTTCTTTCTTTCATAATTTCTTCTTTATATCTTTCAACTGATTTAATTACAAATGGTATAACTTTACTCTCATTTGGCTTGATTGGGTCAACGGAAGATTTACATGGTGAGAGATCCCATATAATAGCAGGATTTATTTCTCTAATCTCTCTTCCGTCATCATATATAGCTAGTATTTTTCTTCCAGCGACTTGCCCTTTTCCATCAAACACTTCACCAATATAAATCCAGATATACCCGTTAAGTACTCCGGAGGGATCCTTGAAAACAGCACCTCTCCTAGCGTCTTCACTAAATTTGTTCTCTATCCATTTTAATAACGCTTCTAATAGAGGATGTCCAAAGGATATGAATTCGACATCAGGATTTTTAAAAGCAAGGTCTCTATCAAACGTTGCCTTTGGATATCTTCTCATCAACAATCCATATTTATTTTTAAATTCAGTACTTTCAGCTATTCTCCTTATTTCATAAGGAATGGAGTCTATGGCGATGAATCCACTTCTGAGTTCTCTGATCCTCCCTCCCGCCTTTTTAAAAGCCTTTTTGAAGAATTCTTCTACGTACTCTGGGATGAGTCTATGTTCTTTGGCTCTATCTGCCATCTCTCTTATTTTTGTGTAGTCTATGAATCTAGTAGCTAATGACTCGCCTAAGGCTTCTTTTATTTTAGAAATATATTCTTCATCAGGCTCTATATCTAACTCCTCCAATATCTCATCCAAGCTCTTTGCATTTGTTATAGCATCGATAACAAGCTGATACAAGTTTCTACCTTCAAAAACCTCACCTATGACATCAAAGACCCTATCACTTCCCAGCTTACTTTTTATCTCTTCAAGCTTATCGAACATTTTTGCCAAAACACGCCCTTCTCTAGTATCAATTGCAACTAAGTTAAAGATATATACGTCTTTCTGTTGTCCATATCTATGTATTCTCCCCATCCTTTGTTCTAGCCTATTTGGATTCCAAGGAATATCATAGTTAATCATTATATGGCAGAACTGTAGATTTATACCTTCTCCAGCCGCCTCAGTTGCTATCATAATATCTGTCTCATCTCTAAATATTTTCTCCGCTCTTATCCTATCTTCTATTTTCATGCCTCCATGTATATAATTCACTTTGTATCCCCAGCTTCTTATTTTACTAACCAAATATTCCAGTGTATCTTTTGACTCAGTAAATATGAGTATTTTGGGGTTCCCGTTCATTTCCTTGATTTTCTTGAATCCTTCTTCAATAGCTTTTTTAAGTTCTTTAAGTTTGACCTCTTCACCACTTTCGATTACCATTTTTGCTTTCTCTATTAACCTGCTTAGAGTTTTTATCTCTCTTTCAAGTTCTAAGGGGTCCTTTGCTAATGTGATTAGCTCCCATTTCTCCTCCCTTTTCCATCTTTCACTTTCCTCTAAATCTTCAATCTCCTCTAGATCAATTGACTTTATCTCTTCGGGTCTCTCTTCACCTTTCAAAATTTTCTCTAACCTATCTTTTCTTCTTATTAAGGACTTGAGTAGAGCGTAAGTACTTGATGCCATTCTTCTTTGAAGTATCATGAGGGCAAAAGCTATGTTTCTCTTTTTATCAAGCATTAATGCTTTATTAAATTGATTAATTACATAACTTGACACTGCGTAATAGAGTTCTCTCTCAAGATTAGATAGCCTAAATTTTATTGTTATAGGGAACCTCCTTGTAAATATTGGTTTGCCATTAAAATCTCTTAAATCCTCCTTAAGTCTCCTTATAAAGAGAGGATTGTCTCTATTTCTTAGTGATTCTTGTATCATCTCCTGTGAAGCAAAGAAACCAGGTACCAAGAGATCTAAAAAAAGCCTAAACCTTTCAGGATCTCCACTATGAGGAGTCGCTGTTAAGAATAATAGATGATTAGAGTTTTTTGATAGGACTTCACCTAATTTATATCTTTGTGTCTTCTCGATTTTATTTCCGTATCTGTATGCCGACATTTTGTGAGCTTCATCGACAATCACCAGATCCCATTCCACAGATGCTAAGCTCTTAAGTATATCATCTTGCTTAGCAAAGTCAATAGACGTAATCACTTGATCATTAATTTCCCACGGGTTCTCACCATAATGAGCTTCAAATGTAGCACGATCGACTACAGTAAATTTTTCGTCGAACTTCTCTTTTAACTCTCTCCTCCACTGATCTTTAAGATGACCAGGTACGACAATTAGTGTTCTTCTAACTATTCCCCGTAGTTTCAATTCTTTAAGTATAAGTCCAGCCATTATAGTTTTACCTGCTCCAGGATCATCTGCTATCAGAAACCTTATCCTTGGTTGTTTTAGAACGTACCCGTAGACTGCTTCTATCTGGAATGGTAGTGGGTCTATTTTGGATACATTCATGGCTAGTAGTGGATCAAAAAGAGATGCATACTTATAACGTGTGGCTTCAATTACTAAAAATGTGTTTTCAGGATCTGATGAAAAATCTATTACGTGTTCAACTACCTTCAATGTAGATAGCTCTTCTTTTCTAATTAGTCGATTGATATGTTGACGAGTATTAATGGTTGAACCTATAATGTGAATATATTCACCACGGTCCTCTATCTTCTCTACTTTAATGGGCTCTTTCCAGTAAGGACCTTTGATTATACTTCCCTCCTTTATTTCCATTAATACCCGCCCCGAATCTTTCTTTTCAATTTAATACAAAGATGATGTAACGTAACGTCTAACGAAAATATATTATGTAAAGCCAATAGAAAAATTATTTCATTTTTTGTATCATTTCAAATCATTTTTAATGTCGTTTAATACAAATAGGAAAAAAATTATAGATTCAAATAAAATGACCTTTTTAATCACAACCGAACATTGACTTTGCGTTATCCAGATATTTGTAATCTTAAGAGTTATCGCTAAGATTTTAGATAAGAGATATGATTGATTAAAAATCTTAATGATTATCATGATACCGTCTGAAATGGAAATAACGTATGAGGATTAAATTACATAAGCCAAGGCATAGATATTGAAAATATGATAAGTAATCAGTCCATAATCAGAAACACAATCAGGGATATGGATACATATTATGTAAGTCCATGGATTATTAATATCTATTAATTGGGAAGTATGAGAGACTCTGAGTATATTTTCTTGAAGCTTTTTATAATAATTTGATTAAATAGTTAAATTTTAGAAAGGTTATAAATAATTTTGGTTAGGTAGATTGACGGATGAAGAAAAATCTTTTGATTTTATAGATCTATCTAATCTAGAAGAAATATACAGTGATACATATAATGAAGATAATTATGCAGCTAAAATTTCTCTAGCAAAAACAAAGCGAGGAGATGAAGGAATTAAAATTAGAACGAAGAGAACTAATATTCCTAAAGAACATGGGCCAGGGATATGGATTCCAAAAAGTATTGATTTAAGAAAGTGGTTCTTATGGTTTAAAGAAAACTTTTATAAAATTGTAAATAGTATTTGGAGGAAAGGCATTGATCTAAAAGTCGAATTGGAAAAGAGAGAAGAAGAGATCGAGCAGTTGAAGAAAGAGCTGGAATTAACTAGAAAAGAGCTAGAGAAGAAGCAACAAGAACGAGATAGATTGGAATTAGAATTGAAGCTCGCAAGAGAAGTAATAGATAAAGTGGATGATTATAAAAGAAGCCTTGACTCATTTATTGAGATGGTTGAGACGAGTGTTAAGGAAGACAGAAATATAGAGCATGAGATTAAATCTTTTCTCAAAGAAAACAAATGGATTCTCGGCTTGGATTGTGAGGTTAGAGCCTCAGAGAAAAGCATAGATCCGTCATATAGGATTGATATGCATATCGAGACAGATATTGGCCAGCATAAGATATTTGAGTTTAAAAGCCCAAACAAAAAAATATTCAGAAGGAATCTCACATCTATCACAGAAGAGGTTTCTAGAGGGTTACATCAATTGATTATGTATCTGAGACACGCTGATGTATATAGCTATTGGCGCTCTTCTTCGCTGTATGGAGTTCAAGCTCCTTTAGGAGTTCTATTGATTGGGTATAATTTAACGGAGCCAGAGAAAACAATGTTGGAGGAATGGAATAGACACCTAAGACCACATATTAGAATAATAACGTATGATAGTGTAATATCTTCAGCAAAACGAACTCTCTCACATATAACACAAATTAAAAAACAAATAGAGTGATAATTATGGATTTAAAAGAAGAAATTCTTGAGGAATATTTCAAAAAGCTTGGGAAGGTCGATGATTTTCCACAGTCAGTTATAGAGGATCTCAAAAAACTTTTTGAGGATATACAGGCTTTCTCAAAGGAATCTGTTATGGAAATAATAATTAGGTGGTACGATAGTGTCTCTCAGGATTAAGAAAATTTATATCCGTGCTTTTAGAGGTATCGTAGATTTAGAATTAGATCTTAATGGAAAGAGTTTATTAGTTTATGGTGACAACGGAACGGGGAAAAGTTCTATCGTGGATGCTATTGAGTTCTTTTTTACAGGTAAGGTGACTCCTCTAACGGGAGTCGAAGAATTGTCTATTCGACGTCATGCTCCTCATGTTAAATTTAAAGCTAATGATGTAAAAGTTTCAATGATGTTTACTTCTGAGCCTTCAACCTTAACTAGAACTTTAGACTCTGCATATTCATTACCACCTCAGTTTAAAGATTATTTTGAAGTTACGCAAAAGGGGACTTTCATTCTCCGTAGGTCTCAGCTTCTCGTTTTTATAAATAGTAAACCAGCAGACAGATATAGAGCGATAGGAAATATTATTGGCGTAGAATCTCTTGACAATATAGAACTTGAATTAATGCGATTGAGAGATGAGCTAAAGGGAAAGATGAAGTCAAAGGAAAAAGGATATAAAAAACTTCTTGAAAGGTTATCTAAAACTACAAAGAAAAAAATTAATGACATTGATGATGTAATTAAAACCTTAAATGATTTATTAAAAAAAGCAAATCTCCCTCTAATTAAATCTCTAAACGAAGTTACCAACTACCCTGAAAAATTACATGACATTAAAGAAGCTTCTGATAAGGAGAAGAAAATTCGATTCTTAAATGAAATTTCTAATAGTATAAAAAAATTGCTTATAGATTTGAAGGATATTAGTATCCACATGAAAACATATGATGCCAAGCTAATACAATTCATTAAACCTGAAATGGAAAAATATTTATCAGAATTAAAACTACTTAAATATGGAAAAATCCTCCTAGAAAAGGAAACATTAGATCGTTGCCCATTATGTAACCAAAGAATTAATAGAAACAAGGTTCTTAGAGAAATAAGTGATCGTCTTAAGTTTTACGAAGAGTTTTCAAAAGAGGCGTCCGAATTAAGAGAGACCCGAAGTTCGTTGACAGAGGATCTGGAGAGGTTCGTAGAAAAACTAATCATATTACAGGACAAAATGAAAAAAATACCAGAACTTCATGAAGAAAGAGCTGAATTAGAAAGTAAATTGAATCTTTTAAAGGAGGCTAGAGATCTCTTAAAATCTGCTAAGAAGTTCACAAAGGAAACGTCTATAACTGAATATGCCGATTTAAATGTGGATATGGAGTATTTATTAAATGGTATACTGAAAAAATGCTCTAATATTTTAAAGACTGAATATACCCCAAAAGAAAGGCGGATATTATCTCTTTTTATTTTAATAGGGCAGGTACTTGAATTAGCAAAAGATATAGTTAATGTACATTCCGAATTAAAGAAATGTAAAGATTATCACAAGCTAGCCGAGACTATGTTTAATGTTTTTTCTCAGGTTAAGAAGAAAAGAATACAAAAGATATATGACAAAATTCAAGGTGATATAGAAAAGTTTTATTCCATAATACATCCTAACGAACCTAGGAAAAACATTGAGTTAAAAGTTGTTTTTGGAAGACGAGCCAGTACAAAAATTAAAATAAAGTCCTTTGATAGAAAAGAAGATCCCCGAGCTTTAGAAAGTGAGGGTCATTTAGATTCTTTGGGACTATGTATATTCCTGGCTTTTGTGAAAAATTTCAACAAAGGTTGTTCTCTTGTAGTTCTTGATGACGTAGTAACTACTGTGGATGCTAATCACAGAAGTAGAATCGCTCAGCTTTTATTAACAGAGTTTAGAGATTACCAATTGATTATAACCACCCAAGACGAAGTATGGTACGAACAAATCACCAGTCTTCAAAGAGCATTGAAAATCCAAAATGAATTCATGAACCTGAAAATTGTAAGATGGGAGGTAGATACGGGGCCATTTATTGAAAAATACAAGCCCAGATGGGAGTCAATATATACTAGATTGGAAAGTGGTGATAAAATTGGAGCAGGTGTTGACTGCAGAAGGTATCTTGAATGGCTTTTGAAAGAGATTTGTGAACGTTTCGAGGTTCCAGTTCGATTTAAAAAAGATAGTAAATACACAGTTTCAGAATTATTCGATCCTGTAGAAAAAAGGATTAGAGACAAATTAAAAGATTGCGATCTTAAAAATAAAATCCTAGATAAACTAAAAGATCTACGTTCCACGTCGTTTATGGGAAATATTCTTTCACACGATAATACAGTGACCTTATCTTTAGAGGAAGTAAAAACATTCTGTAAAGCTGTACATGAACTTCATGAAGTCTTACTATGCCCTGACTGCGGTCGGTTTTTAAAATATTTTAGAGAATCTAAAATAATAAGATGCCCTAATCTTAAATGCAGTAGCACTAACAAAATAGAAACATATTAGTTTTGACAGCTATCCCATTAAATTGTTTAGAATATCCCTAACTTAGTCTCAAGCCTTTTTATTTTGCGTTTTGACTCATATAGTTCTTGGATATCTTTTATTGTGAGTATTCTGAATACATTTTTTACTTCGTGGAATGATCCTTCTATCCATCTTCTTGCTTCATCAACTTTTTCTTCTGTTGTTATCAATACTGGTATAGCATTCCACAAGTCATATGCGTGTTTAAGTTTTATCAGATCTGAATGTAGGTTTCCTGAGATGTGTATTTCAAAGGCCATGTATGGGACGCTTTTAGCTGTTCTACGCCATACAACGTCTATAAGTTTATTTTCTATTGGATATTCCTTTTCAGGGTATTTACCTTGTATCTGTCCAATATCGTATATTAAGTCCTGAATAGTTTTATGATCGAGTTTAGTCGGACGTTTCATTATTTTATTTCTTGCTTCAAACTCATCTAGAATAGACTTGAATTTATTATATGGATATGTTACTCCACTTTCATTAGGATCGCCGAAAACATATAATGACCATCTGTCTGATGGGGATCGGAATACGGGGATATTAAAACCAGAGGCTAGTTCTTCTCTCTTTATCGGTGTTACTGCATCAAATGCATCTAAACCGTCGTTTAACACTTCCTTAGGAATGATAAACTCCAGCTCTATCTGTAGAGGATACCCTATTGGATTAAGAACCCAATATTTTACAGGCTCCTTATTGATATATCGATCTGATAGTCTACACTCAGCCCATATTCCTTTAACTCCCTTATGTTCGAAATATAGTAAAACGGGCATGTTCAACTCCAATCTATCAAATCTCTTTCGATTCACATTAGCTCTATCTAAAGGAAATCCCCACAATCCCTCTCTAATAATAGATTCAAAGTGTTTATGAGAACTACTCAACACATTTATCAACAAACCTTTTACTTTCATAGTTACTCCTCGTAACCCTCTTGTTTATTAAAAATACTATTCTTAATGATGTCTAAAATATTATTATCTCTTCTCCCAGTTGTCACTATATTTTCTGCCTAGGTATAGTGAAGTAAAAACCAAAGTAGAGAATCAATTGCTACCAGATCTTCTCCTAGCATATCTCTAAGCTGATTTAAAACTCTATTTATTCTCCGATAGGTCACGCCGGGGTCTGTTGATTTAAGAGGCATTATACCTAGTTTTTCCAAGGCTCTTTCAGTTACGCTGTTCCAGACACCATACTTGTCCTCTTTATCTGTCACAAATAAAATTGCTGTCGCTATGTTTCTTCCTACTCCTTTAACGTGATACCTTCCTCCTATGGAGACTACTTCTCTTATACGGGTATCTATGCTTATGGATTCATCTTGAAGGAATTTGATTGCCTCTTTTAATTTATCAAACTCTTCCACCGCCTTTAAACCGGTTCTATATAGTTGTGTCCAGGAGTAGTTATTCTTGAAGTATAAAAACTCTATGTAATCTTCTTCAGTTAGACTATCTAAGTTCTCTACGCTGAATTTCTCGCCATATCTCTTCTTCTTATGTCTCCTCATCTCTATCCATTCTGTTCCATCCATAAATTCAACTCCTTCAGAGAACTCAAACCATTGGGTGTTCAGTAGCCGATTATAAACATTCTTAAGAAATTCACTAGTAATCTTCACAGGATATCACCTTCTTAATAATGATTATTTAACTTTATCTATTAATTTTTTTATATTTGTCTTTTAGAAGATTGAATAATTTGAATGGGCGGGTGGTGTTATGAGTGTTTTAGTAATAGTTTCATGTGGTAAATCTAAAATATGGGATAAGTTTCCAAATGCTGGGCAAACAAAGGCAAAGAACGCCTATATCAGTGGCTACTTTAAGTGGAACCGTAGGTATGCTGAGAAATTCAGCGATAGGTGGATGATCCTGTCTGCAAAATACGGCTTCATTGAGCCGGACTTCATAATTCCCGAGAATTATAATGTGAGCTTTCTCCATCCATCCACAAATCCCATATCTATCGCTGAGTTAAGGAAACAAATTAAGGAGAAGGGCCTAGATAGGTTTGACAAAATCGTCGTCCTAGGTGGGTCAAAGTATGTCGATATAGTTAGGAAGGCATTTCAAGGATATGATGTGGAAGTCGTTGCACCGACATTAGGATTGCCTCTTGGTAAGGCAATGTCACTAGTTAAAAACGCTGTCTTGTCCAGCAATTCCCTACATTGATATGCGGTGATTGGTGAGTGTGTTGCGTCATTAATAGAGAGCGTGTTAAAGTCATAGGCGAGTTACTATCCGAGCTAGGTTTCGAAGGTATTGTTAAATTCGATTTGAAGGAGCCTGAATACAAGGCTTTCAAAACTTTATACGATGCTGGCGAAGACCCTAAATACATTGCTTTAATTGCTATAATGGCCGGAACAGTCGACTACCAATTGGCTAAGGGGGGAGCGGAGAGATTCTGGAAAACACTTGTAGAGTCTTATGAAAAGATAGGGAAAATAGATAATCTAGACGATGTTAGAAATATAATTTCAGATTTCATGGATAAACCCATCAATAAACGACTAAACAACATCAAGAAAAGACGAGTTAACACCTTATTCAGAAGCGGATTCGCAGAATGGTTCCTAAATAACTATAATGAGCTTATAAACGAGCCCATAAAAGCCTGGAGTAAGTTAGCCTATACTCTTAATACTGGAATGGAGAGGAAGACTATGGTCTTCGCCATGAAGGCATGGGACATAGCCCATCTAATATGCCATGGAGACTACCTAGACTTTCCATGGACAATACCTATACCAGTAGATTACCATGTTAAAAATATCTCAATATCATCAGGAATAATATCTCCCTGTGACCAAGACGACCCATATAGAACGGCTTGGCACGAAGTATTCAGGATAGTCCGAAACAAGATAGATAAACACCTAACCCTTTTGAGGATAGACAGTCTAGTTTGGCAAAGTGGAAAAATAATATCTAGTTCCAACTTTACTTCGGGAATATCAAGGCAACAACTTTATAAGTATTTCTCACAGGAGATTGGCTTAAACGATGAGATAAGCAAGAAATTAGTAAATGAATTAACAATGAACTTATATAAACTACAGAGATAGGAATATCCTGTTACTAAACCTCTTTCTAATAACTAGATAACTCAAAAAATTTCGTCTGTTAATTATACAGATGTTCAACAGGATTCTTTAATGGCATCGTTTCATATTCAAGAAGCAGAAAAGCTGTTAGAAATAATAGTAGAAAGTGAGCACTAAGTTATATCAATTCTATAATTAGTGATGATAGTTTACTAGTTAAAGGGATCTCGAGATTCTATCGATATTAAATGATTAAACAATAAAAAACTCAGTTCAATTGAGATATATTAATAAAAATACCTTGACATATAAAATTAGTCCTCGTATATTCCTCCTTTGTGGCATTTGCTACATAACTGATAAGTGGTTTTTGGTTGGTGTGGGTTGTGGCATACTGTGCAGGGTTGTGTCCCGAATTCTTCCTCTGTATAGTGGATCCTGTGGTATTGGCTTTTCGTGAGCATCTCGTCATAGGAGTGGCATTTTAGGCAGTCATCGTATTTTGCGATTTTCCCACTATACTTCTCCCTAATTTCTGTCGAGTTAGGGTTGTGTGTTATGTAGACTATGAACTCATTCACTACTCCGGGTGTGAGCTCGTGGCATACGTGGCAGTTGTATTCTCCGTGTTCCGTAGCCGATATCTCCTGTACGAATGGCGTCATGCTGTGGCAGGCCTGGCATGTGGAGTTGGCCCCTGGGTCTGAGACTATGTAGCCATAGACGCCTACAGCGGATAATACGACTATCGCCAAGGCTATCAATAGGATTTTTACTTTGGTGGTGAGCTTTAGACCCTGTTTCATACCCTATAATACTCATTACAACCATGATTCTTATAAAGAATACAATGGCCCAGCCTATTCCCCACTGTATATCCAAAACACCTTGGTGTTGATATGTTTAGAAGCCTCGTAGAATATTATTTTTCTTGGTGGATGTTTTATGGAGGATGTATTATACTGTCCATTATGCGGCTATCCCCTATCCATGGTGCACAGATATGATGGTGAGACCCTTCTAATCGACATCGGCTGTGAAGACCATGCTGATGATGAGTTCACCCTCCACATAAAGATACCGTTGAAGCAGGAGGAGATAGAGTTGTTTGAAGAAGGCGATGTAATAACTAAGAAGGCTGTTATCGAGGTTATAGCAGTCAGGCCTGAACCCGATTATGACGAGGACTATGGTGAGGAGCTGGAGTAACACGGGGCCTAAAGCATCTATAATATGCCTGTGATGTGGGGGATTCTATAGCCTAGGCCCTGGTATATGCTGGTTTACACGGGTTAGAATTAAATTCTCATGTCCCAAATAATCTATTTGAGGTATATCGGGTAATGGCTGCTGAGAAGTCCAGCGTCTCCCACCCCCTGAGGATAAGGATACTGGAGGTTTTATCAGCTAACCCCATGGGTTTCGAGGAGCTTAGGGAGAAGCTGGGTATAGAGACGACTATGGAGCTCGAGAATCATCTTAAGGAGCTCACAGGCCTAGTCACCGTAGACGCCTACGGCAACCTCGTCCTGACGGGAAAGGGATACGCCGCTCTAGACATGATCCTAGCCAAGAAAGTAGCCCGTATATACCTGAGGTCCTATCTAGTCAACTTTATAATCTATCTCCTCCTAAACATCTACACGTATTTCTTCATGAATGAATACTGGCTACCCGTTGTATTTCCAATTACAACGGTCTGGCTACTCTTCTACACATACTGGGCCATAATAAGGAGGCGTATATTCAGACCGATGTAACTAGGCATAGAGAATACATTGTGTGTCAAGGGCCTCCCCATATGGATACCCTATTCTATAAGGTGTAAAGCTTATTGAGCCACACCCCATTCTTATCATATTTATGGTGGTTTGACTTGGAGGATTCCCGAAGCGGTAAAATCGTGGTAGTATCCCACTGTATCCTAAACGTCCACTCGCTTGAAGACGGCCTAGCCATATACCCGGGGATGGAGGAGGATATAGTCAAGATACTTGTGGAGAAGGGCGTGGGCATATATCAGATACCGTGTCCCGAGACATATATCATGGGTATATTCAGGCAGCCCCTTCCAAAAGACCCATATGACAAGCCCCAGATCAGGGAGAGGTTCAGGAGCCTCGCCAAGGAGATCGTCGACCAACTCCGGTGGTATAAGAAGAAGGGATATAGCATAGTCGCTGTATTGGGGGCTGAGGGAAGCCCGACCTGCGGCATAAACAAGGTGGGGAGGTGGAAGGACCCGGTTAAGAAAGGCAGGTTCCCAGACGACGTCATATTCGTGGAGGGCATGGGCGTCTTTATGGAGGAGTTCAAGAAGCTACTGGAGGAGGAAGGCATCAATCCAGTGTGGATAGGTATCCCAGGTAAATCCCTACGCTCCCTAGACCCATTCATATTCGAGGAGACGCTTGAGAAGCTGAGGAAACTACTTTAACAGATATACTTCCGTCAAGGTAACTCTTCACTATATGGCTGGGTCAACTACTCTTGACCAGGTGGTCAACTGCGTTAGAATTAAATCCCCGGATCCAGATTATTCTCTATGGGGTTGTGTCATGAATAGCGAGAGTTTCGAGGCGATTTCCCATCCACTTAGGATAAGGATACTCCGAATCCTCTCGAGGAAGCCGATGGGCTTCGCTGAGTTGAAGAGGGAGCTGGGTATAAAAAGCAGTGGGAAACTGGATTTCCATCTTAAGAAGCTCAAGAACCTAATCACGTTGGATGAACATGGAAACTACACGTTAACTAGGGATGGATACGCTGCGTTGGAGGCGGTCTCTACAATCGATAAATATGGCTGGCAGAAGAGGGCATATATCCTAAACCTAATACTCTATATCATCATCAATCTCTACACCTCCATTACATCATACAGCCTCTGGCTAACCATTGTATTCCCATTATCCACGGTATGGATCGTATTCTACAGCTACTGGTCAATTGTCAAGAGAAGGATCTTCAGGGCGTTATAACCCTTGATAGACTGTTAATGGACTGTGTTTGAATAGGGTTCAGTTTTAAATCCATCCTCATCCTTGTCAATACACGGATGGAAATCAATGGAAAATATAAAATCCTCTCATAGTCATTTCTATGTTTTGGGTGTGAAAATGTTGAACTTCGGTTTAGCCGAGATAATCATGATATCCATATCAATAGGTATCATCGCATGGATCCTATACTGGGTTAGAAAAGCGGTTGGAATCCTCGTAGGGAGAAACGACTAAGGGAATGATGCGTGTAGGGAATTATTATAGGGGGGTCTGGAGACAAGCCGATAGATAGTTGGTGCCTACTCCATACAGCAGGGCATTCTACCAATATCCCTTATAAACGCTTGGGCCGAGACCTTTATTATCTCCGAGGCCGTGGGGAATACACTGGGTGAATTTATTACATCACCTATTTTATATCCATGCCTAATCATTAACGCAGCCTCTGCTATGAACTCTGATGCATTTGGAGCCAGTACGTGGAAGCCTTTGACAACGCCGGTATGAGGGTCGACAATGAGTTTTGCAACACCCTTCTCCATGCCTATGACACCCGCCTTTGCTAGGGAGCTGAAGCTAACCAGTCTACACTGGCATGCACCAACCTCCTTAATCACATCCACTTCTCTAACGCCTACAAACCCTACTTCAGGGTCGGTGAAGACCGCTACTGGAATATGGCTATGATCCACACTAGTTTTATCGCCATATACAATATTCTCCGCTGCAATAGCCCCTTCTCTAGCTGATATAGTCTCCAATAAGGCTGGTTTAGATGTCGATGATACGTCGCCAGCCGCATAGATATCTGGGTTACCTGTCTTAAGATGCCTATCTACAATAACCCTACCTACTTCATCTACCTTTACACCTGCTTTCTCAAGGAGAAGCCCATCTGTGTTAGGCCTCCTCCCCGTGGCTATAAGCAGTATATCAGCGGTTACACGCCTCACTTTATCATCATGTGAGACCCAGGCCTCAATATATCCATTCCTCTTATCCACCCTTGTGATCCTCGACCCTAGCCGTATATCAATTCCCTCATCAACCAATATCTCCCTCAATTCATCCGATATCTCCGGCTCTGTAGCTGGTATAATCCTATCCAATACCTCAACTATAGATACCTTCACCCCCAGCCTGGAGAAGGCCTGCGCCAGCTCTAGGCCTATTGGACCTGCACCCACTATGAGCATACTATCAATATCCCTATCTAGGCTCCAAATGCTATCTGAGGTATGGTATTCAACTGACTCCAAACCAGGTATATCCGGTATAGCTGGTCTAGAGCCGGTGGCTATCAGGATCTTTCTCCCCCTTATTATCAGCTCATCGATATCCTCTACAACAACCTCATGCGGCGATCTGAAATAGGCTTTTCCAATTATGTGGTCTATATTGTCGAACTTCGTGAGAAGGTCTTCATACTTTCCTCTCCTCATATACTTAACCAAGTTCCTAACGTTTTCCATAATCCTCTTGATATCCAGGGTAGTGGGATCTATCTCAACACCAGGTATATCAATACTCCTGAGTCCATGTATCTCCTTAGCTATATAGAGTAATCGTTTAGATGGGATACATCCCACATTTACACACGTGCCTCCAAGGGGACCGTGGTTAATCAATGCTATACGGCTTTCTCCACCAGTCAACTCAGAGTACCTTACTGCCGCGGAGAATCCAGCGGCTCCCCCTCCTATAATTACTAAATCATAGTCTTTAATCAAACCCAATCACCATGTTATATTAATAGGACACCGCGACTATTATTATCAAATTTTCCAACATGGAAACCCCTGGCGGCACTCGAAAATTGCTGATTCAACAATCTTTATATAAATATTGTTATTATATTAACAATAATTTATTAGTCCCAAGGGTTTTCCTCATTTTTGCTGGTGACCCTGGATGATATACTATCCACTGGCATCTACTATCGTATCGGGTATCTTCACTGTGTTGCTCGTCATACAGTATATGCGGAGGAGGAAGATTCATCAGCTTATCTGGGCTATATCACTGTTCATGTTCTTCGTGACAACCTTCCTGGAGTTCTGGGCAGAGTACCTGTTCCTCACGGTCCCTGGAAGCATAGGCTGGACAGAGCTCTCATACAAGATATACTATATACTGACGCCCACGATGGTTGCCTTGATGGGAACGGGCTCACTCTACCTACTTACGCACAAGCCCTATGGAAAATACTTTCTATACTATACCACAGCGGTATCCATTCCACTATTCATACTGGGCTTGTCATCCTCACTAGGAGACTCCCTATATAGCGTTGTTGCACAGCTAGGAACCACTGAGATCGGTGGCAAGGCTATGCCGAGCTATGTAAGGATATTCTCACCATTCCTCACTGTACCTGGGGGGATTGCGCTTATAGGAGGGGCGCTGTATAGCTTCTGGCTGGATAAGAGTAGGAAATACAACCTGCTCATCGCTTTAGGCGCTTTATTCCCATTTATAGGAGGGGTTAAGGTCAGGTTCGCAGACCCAACATTCTTCTACTTCCTGGAGATGGTTGGAACCATACTCCTATTCCTAGGCTTCGTCCTCAGCTGGGAATATATCCGGTCTAGGAAGGCGGGCGGTAAATAACCCCCTCCTCCCCCTCCTTTATTTCCCAATATATTACTCATATATTTGTAATGGATTTATGAGTAGGGCTTTTTCATTTAATTGTTGTGGAGCCGGGTGTCGAGAATAATGTTTCAAGACAACTTCCTAGCCAGATATAGTAGGCAGATAGTCCTGAGGGAGATAGGTCTAGAGGGGCAGAAGAAGCTGGGAGAAAAATCTATTGTCATAATAGGCCTGGGGGCACTGGGCACGGTCTCCGCCAACCTCCTGGCGAGGATGGGGGTGGGGCGTATCCGGCTGGTTGATAGGGATTATGTGGAGCTGGATAACCTCCATAGACAGATACTGTATGATGAGTCGCATGTGGATAGGAAGATGCCTAAGGCCGAGGCAGCTGCGGAGAGGCTTAGAATGGTTAATTCCGATATTAGCCTTGAGCCCGTTGTAGAGGATGTCAATCACAGGACTATTGAGAAGCTTGTTAGGGATGTTGATCTCATCGTGGATGGGACGGATAACTTTGAGACACGTTTCCTCATAAACGACGCTGCTCTAAAACATAATATTCCATGGGTTTATGCATCCGCTATTAGGACGTATGGCATGACCATGGACATAGTCCCTGGGGAGACAGCCTGCCTAAGATGCTTCGTCTCAGAACCCCCTCCCCCAGGCTCACTACCCACGTGTGAGTCGGTGGGTGTATTACCCAGTATAACACATATAATGGCGTCTATCCAAGTGGCTGAGGTCATCAAGATTCTACTCGGCCTGGAGTATAGCCGTGAACTCCTGGTTGTGGATGTATGGACGAGGGACTTTATAAAGGTGAATGTAACTAGGAAAGATGACTGCCCAGCCTGTGCCAAGGCCAGCTATGAGTTTCTAGAGGGTAGGGGGTATAAGGCAACGGTATTATGTGGGAGGAACTCTGTCCAGATTATTCCCTCGAAACAAACTGATCTTGATCTGGAGAACCTGGCTGAGAGGCTTAGAAAAGTTGGGGAGGTAAAGTACACAAAATACATGCTTCATCTAGCCGTGCCACCATATGAACTGGCTATATTCAGGGATGGACGGGCTATTGTAAAGGGGACTACAGACGAGAGCCTGGCCAGGGCGTTGTACACTAGGTATGTAGGGATCTAGCTCCTCTTAACTTTTATCCCACCCAATGAATATTGAATTTATTGATGGGGGAGAGGGGTGGAGAACATGTCCTCAGTAGTCAGCTATGAAAAATCCATATGTAGGGAGTGCGGCTTCAACATGGGGTATATGCCGTGCTGCGACAAGGTCTTCTGCGAGAAGCATGGGCTTACAGAGGCCCGGTCATCATGCAACTCGTTTAAGAAGGAGGCTTAGAAAGCTGGACTCCTTTAAAAATGCTATATGGGTTTTATATTAGGCTGTGTAATTTAATAGTTGATACTAATCTTTAATAAGTGAATAACGCTGTTATATTATTAAAAGGTGTGGGCGATGGCTAATTCGGTAAAGGATTTAATGGATTTCTACAAGGATGTGGAGAGGGAGGTCTATCTGGATATTGAGAACTCCGCTCCAGTAGCCAGCGATGTATTGGAGGAGATGCTTCCATACTTTACTACAAGGGCATACGGAAACCCAGGTGTAACGCATAAACTGGGTTGGGAGGCCTATGAGACGGTTATGGATGCGGCTGAGACAATTGCAAAATACATCGGTGCTTCTACAGCTGAGGAGATAAACTTCACTCCAGGTGATACTGAGGCCAATAACCTTGCACTACTCGGTGTGGCATTGGCCAGTAGGAGGGATAAGGGGAAGGTAGTTATATCGGAGATAGAGCATCTAAGCATTATAAACATTGTTCCACTCTTGAAGAGGATGGGGTTTGAGGTTGTTAAGATACCTGTTGATGGTGAGGGCTTTATAGACCTGGATGCATTGTCGGATGCGGTTGATAAGGACACTATCCTAGTCAGCATAAACATGGCTAATCACGAGATAGGTACTATCGAGCCACTTAAGGAGGCTGTTGAGATAGTTAGGGATAGGAATCCAGATGCATATATCCATAGCGACGCCTCCGACGCTTATGGTAGGATACCTATAGACGTATCATCCCTAGGTATAGACCTGATGACCCTGAGTAGCTATAAGATACTGGGGCCTAGGGGTGTAGGCGCATTATATGTTAGGGAGGGAGTCAGGATAGAGCGTATAATCGAGGGCCAGGTAGGTACACAGAGGCTCTGGCCCGGTATTGAGAATACTCCATTGATAGTGGGGTTTAGAAAGGCTTCTGACCTGATGTTTAAAGACTTTGAGAAACTCAGGGGATATCTAGGGAGTCTTAGGGATAGGTTGATAAAAGGTATATTGGATAGTGTTGACGATACTATTTTAAATGGGCCCCAGGGTGATAAGAGGGCGCCCGACAACATAAACATAAGTTTTTTAAGGAGTGAGGGTGAGGCGTTGACAATCGAACTAAGCCTATACGGCGTCTATGCATCGAGTGGAAGCGCGTGTACAAGGAGGATGCTTACACCAAGCCATGTCATGACGGCTATTGGGCGGGAGTATGAGGCTGCCCATGGAAGTATCTTGATGAAGGTCACACGCCTACATACGATGGATGACATCGATTATGTTTTGGAGGTCCTCCCCAAGGCTGTGGAGAGGATCCGTAGTATTACACCTAGTGGAGGTGATTAAATTATGTCTAGAGTACCACTACCATATGGAGCGAAGATCCTCGAGCTGTTTAGGAACCCGAAGAACCTTGGTAGGATGGAGGACGCGACTGTATCGGCTGTCGCGGGCAGCCCCGCCTGCGGCGACATGATAGCTATATACCTCAAGATAGATGATGATACAGAGGTTATTAGGGAGGCTACCTTCGAGAGCTATGGATGCGCCGCCAACATAGCTGCATCAAGTATATTGACTGAGATGATTAAGGGCAAGCCTATTAAAGAGGCTTGGAAGGTCAGCTGGCGGGACATCGCCGAGGAATTGGGTGGACTGCCATCCGTGAAATACCATTGTGGAATCCTGGCTGTAGGCGCCCTGAAGAGGGCTATTAGAGAATATTATAGGATGAGGGGCTTCCACCCCGACTGGCTCCCTGAGGAGCTTACTCGGGAGGAGAAGCAGGCTCTCGAGGAGGAGGAGCTTGCAAAGGTATTGACTCGTAAGATTGGTATGGGTGGGGGTAAGAAGAGTGATAGATCTGGAGAGGATTAGGGGGGACTTCCCCATCCTTGATAGAATCGTGAATGGACATAAACTGGTTTACTTTGATAATGCGGCTACTACCCAGAAGCCTATACAGGTTATCAATGCAATCGTAGACTACTATAAGTTCCATAATAGTAATGTCCATAGAGGTGTACATACACTTTCTCAGGAGGCTACTGAATTATATGAATCCGCGCATGAGGAGGCCGCCAAGTTCATTGGGGCCGAGGGCCTCGAGGAGATCGTCTTCGTAAAGAACACGACTGAAGCCATAAACCTAGTGGCCTACTCCCTAGGTATGTGGAGCCTAGAGCCTGGGGATGAGGTGGTTATCACAGCCATGGATCACCATAGTAACATTGTCCCATGGCATTTGATGTCTGAGCTAAAGGGCTTTAAACTACGGATAGTCCGTGTAAAGCAAGACGGGACTCTGGATCTCGAGGACCTCGCCGATAAGGTATCGAGTAAGACACGTATCGTCGCCGTGCCCCACGTATCCAACGTCCTGGGGGTTGTAAATGACGTTAAATCCATCGCTAAAATTGCTCATGAAGTAGATGCACTGATACTTGTGGATGGAGCCCAGTCAGTTCCACATATGCCGATTGATGTTAGGGACCTCGATATAGATTTCCTAGCGTTCTCCGGCCATAAGATGCTTGGGCCAACAGGTATAGGCGTATTATATGGTAGGAGGGATATCCTCGGGTCCATGAGGCCATTCCTAGGCGGTGGAGACATGATAAGCGAGGTCCATAGTGATGTGGAGACAGGTAAATGCACGATCACATATAATGCCCCGCCTTGGAGATTTGAGGCTGGGACGCCTAATATAGCTGGGGCAGTCGGGCTTGCCGAGGCCATTAGATACCTTAGGAATATTGGTATGGAGAATGTCCTACTGCATGAACGTGACTTGGTTGAATACACGCTTAGGCGTATGGAGGAGCTTGGTAAGACACATGTATATGGTCCCAGGGATCCCGGTAAGAGGCTTGGAGTCGTGTCCTTCAATGTGGAGGGACTTGATTCTCATGAGACGGCGATGATGCTTGATAGCTACGGCATCATGGTTAGAAGCGGGCTGCACTGTGCACAGCCACTTCATGAGACACTATCTATCCAGACTACCACAAGGGCCAGCTTCTACATCTATAATACCCGTGAGGAGGTGGATAGGTTTATCGAGGCTCTTAAGGAGATTGAGATGGTGGCGTAGCCATGTTAGAAGAGTATATTGCTAAGATAGAGAAGCTATGCGGCGCTAAAAACGACTATGTAATCCTCCTAAAATACAGCTCTAAGAATGAGGCTATTGAGAAGATACTGGGTAACGTGGATAAGATCGAGCTTAAGACCGGTGTGATGAAGAAGGCTAGGCATAGGGGGAAGGAGATAAGGATATTCACGACAGGCAAGCTCATAATTAAGGATGCCGCTGACGAGGATGAGGTTAAATCGATTTTAGAGGAACTATTATCCTAATTTAAAACGGATATTTGGGACCCCATTCAATGTATATACCTTGTTTTTGGAAAAATTTTTATATCCCTTCACCATAATTCCTTCTTCAGACGCCAATGGGGCTGAACTAATTCCTGGCCCTCACCACGTCCATGGTGATCTAATTATGAGGATTGTTGTACTTGGAGCAGGTAGAGTAGGTAAGAGGATAGTGGAGGATCTAGTCGAGTATTATAAGGATATTGATGAGGTGGTTGTGGGAGACATCTCCCTGGAGAGGGCTGAGGCCGCTGCCAAAGCCGATCCAGAGCGTGTAAAGCCGGTTAAGGCTGATGTAACAGACAGAGAATCGCTACACAATGTTCTTAAGGGCGCCGACGCGGTTATAAACGCCACATTCTATGGGCTGGCGATGAACGTCATCAACGTCGCCCTAGAGCTTAGGATACCCTATACCGACCTGGGTAGCTCACTATACAGGACGAGCCCGAGGTTCATCGAGGCAGGTGTCCCAGCTGTGATAGACACTGGAGGCGCGCCTGGCCTGATAAATATGCTCTCCAAATACCTGGTGGAGCGGATGTCCAGCGTAGAATATATCCATCTCTATGACGTGACTATCGAGACCAAAGGCCCTAATATCACCGCACCAATTAGATGGAAGTACTCGATTGAGACGATGCTGGACGAGGCTATCATGGATGTAATTATATACAGGGATGGGGAGTTCATAAAGACAAGGCCATTTACAGGAATTGAGGAACGCGTGTTCCCTGAGCCCATTGGAAAGGCTAGGGTATTCCACATATTCCATCCCGAGGTGGAGACACTGGCCAAGACATTCGCAGACAAGGGTATTAAGGAGGTATGGTATAAGATCGATGCATTCAGCCTTCCATGGGAAGAAGGCATGAAATGGCGTCTCCTAGCAGACCTAGGCCTGGCGGAGACGAGGGAGATTGATGTGGATGGCGTCAAGGTATCTCCTAGGAAGGTCCTCCTAACCCTCCTGAAGAACATACCCGATGCATGGGAGGGTTGGGAAGGCTATGAAATGCTCCAGTCAGTGGCTAAAGGCGTCGTCGACGGCGAGCCTGTGGTAGGTGAGGCGACTGCAATAGCACACATCACCTGGAGGAGCGGCTCAACCCTAACAGCATGCCCAGCATCCATAACCGGCTACTGGCTTGCAAAGGGGATACTGGATAAACCCGGGGCCTATCCAGTGGAGCAGGTTATGGATACCGATATGTTCTTCAAGGAGATGGCTAGGAGGGATGTCCAGCTGCTATATACATTCCACAAGTACATTGTATAAAGCCTTTTCTTAATTTCCACTATCCAAATCCTTTTTAAAAGGTTATTTTTTAGCAAGAACGTATTTTATATGATGAAGGGAATAGAGGTTCTTGGACACGGTTCACTACCATTTATAAGCGGATTATCTAGTGGATATGCGGCGGCAATGGGTATCGCCCTCCCCCTCAAGATACATATAGAGACTGTACCTGATTCCCATGATGTTGAGTTCGTCGTCATGGGCGAGTGGGATAGGGATACCAAGCTTATCGACAGGATTAAGAAGGACTTCATAAATAGATACCTTAGTAAAAAGAATTTCGGGCTTAAAATTAAGATAGAGTCGTCTATACCTGCTAATGTAGGGCTTAAAAGCGGGGCCTCAGTAGCTGTATACACGATATTTGGAGTAGCCCAGATACTGAATCTCCCTCTCTCTGAGAACGATATAATCCATATTGCTATGAACATATCCCGGACGTCAGGATCCTATCTCCTCGGCTCTCTAGAGGGGATATATGCATCCTTCAAGGGAGGAGTTGTCTATACCGATAATATGGGTGGTAGGGTAATATCGTGGTTTACGAATGTCCCTGACTGCTCGATAGTAATAGGGTATAAGCCTAGGGCCTATGAGAATCTCTTCCACACCACCCGTGAGATCAGGAAATATGGTGAGCTATTTAAAAAGATATTTGACGTGGGTCAGAAGGGTGGGCATCTAAAGGCTGTTACCCTAAACGGCCTTCTATTCTCCCTATTGACGAACATGGATTATGAGGTTCTTGTGGAGACGCTGAGCAGAGGGGCTGTAGCAGCAGGCATCGCTGGCACGGGACCCAGTATATCGATCTTCACCAAGCATGATGATGTAGACCACTTTAAGGAACTTCTATCTAGCAAGGGCTATAAAGTCCTTGTTACACAGCCGACGACAAAAGGCTGTTCCTTTAACTATATTGATTAGATCCCTTCTCCCCCATTTCCAAAAATTTTTTCAAAATATTTTGAAGCTTCAATCAAAAGCCTCTATTATAAGGGGTTTCCAACCGTCTTTTAGTGATGAAGGCCATAGCCTCCCTATCAGATGTAGACATGCCTAGGCTTAAGATCGGGGATAATGAGTTTAGAGGCGGGATACTATTCATAGGAGACTATAGAGACCCAGTTATCAGAGACGTCGTAGATATAGCTGTCGAAAAAGGATATACCCCGATTATCTACGATCTTATGGGTCTCTGGAGGCCGGGCGACTTCAAAACTGGCTTTGGAAACCCGGTTATGGGCATCGATCTACTTCCAAACCCGTTTGAGCCACCTAGCCATATCCCCCTCCCCCTCTATACAGAGATACTGGAGACTGCTATAGACGCCTCTCTATCTCTACTGGGCCATAGAGGTATGGGGTGGAGACTCGTCTTCAGAGACTTCATAAACATTGTCTTTGAGAGGGAGGGGGGTCTAGATATCCATAGGATGTTATCAAGTCTAGAGGTGTTCCGCAACGAGTCCACGGGCCTCGAGAAACAGGCCTATACAATGCTACTAGGGATATTGAGGAGCCTATTCCCTGAGAAGCAGCGGCATCTATTCTCAGCAGACTCAACTATAGACTACAGTATTCTAGAGAATTCACCGATGATAATAGACTACTCGATGATAGACCAGTTTTCACTGAGGATATTCACATATTTAATAACGGTCCTCCCAAGCCTACTATATAGGAGAGGAGGTAGGACGCTGCATCTACTCTTCGAGTACAGCCACTATGTGGATAAAGGCCTGGTCAACCTACTTCTACAACGCGATAACCTAGCGGCTTACAACAACTATCTAATGATCCACTCCCGTAGCCTCACCCAGATGCATCCCAGGGTATCAACAGTTTTCGTATCCAACATATACCTTGGCAACATATATAGATATATCCTCCCCCAGATAGGCTTCTTCCCACCGCCTGACTCGACGCACCACTTCATCAGCCAAGGCATAGCCATACCAGTTAAATCATCTGGAGGTCTAAGCAGCTCAACACAGCTTCATAGGGCTTCTCCAGATGAAGTGGATGCGGAGCCTAGGATACTTGAGGAGATTATTAGACCGATTCTCGAGAGGGTGAGGGACCATGGCCCAATCGGTGTAGAGGGTATATACCTCTATTTCCAGGGTTTCCCTAGGAGCGATGTATACTCAACCGTGGAGTGGCTGTGGAGAATGGGGTATCTGAGGAAGGCTGTTGAGGGCCGTAGGGAGGCGTTTAGGATAACGGTGAAGGGCCTGATGTACCTAAGAGATGGAGGTGAGAATAATGAGTCTTGAGAGGTTCCTATTAACCTCTGTACCAAAGTTAAATGAGGTCTTTAGAGGAGGCCTTGGTGAGGAGAGCCTAATCCATATATACGGGCCGTATCAGTCTGGGAAGACCCTATTGATATTCCAGCTGATCTATGAGCTTGTAACGAAGGGGTATGGAAATGCTCTCTACATAGATACGGAGGCATCGTTTAAGAACAACTTCTCTAGTGAGATGAGGAAGAGGTTTGAGGAGCGTTTCGGTAAAGGCGTAAACATATTCGATGTAACCATAGAGAGATACGCCTCAAAAGGTAAGAAGAGGAGGGAGAAGGAGGCTGAGGTAAGGAGGTATTTCGAGGCTATCCTCGACGACCTAGGCCTGGAATATAGTAAGGAGGATCTCTACGACGCGTTAATGGCCTTTCTAAAGATCATAGAGCTCAAATCAACGAGGAGTAAGCATCCCTCGATCTATGTACTGGACACACTTGATCTCTCCGGCCTACTAAGCATCCTGAATATCGAGGCCGAGGTCACTAGAGTCGGTGAGAAGACTGAGGTCAAGATTAAGAGGGTTGGAGACCCGTTGTCAGGGGGCTTATCCAAGTTCATAAGGAGCTATAACATTAAATTCCTGGTTTTAGACAGCCTTGGGATGATGGTCAAGGGCCTGGCAATCGGGTTAGCTGATCTACCTGCACGCGCCGCCGTCACCAACCTAATTATAGGCGGGTTAATCAGGCTTGCAAGCAACTACCGCCTAATCATCTTCGCCACAAACCATGAGAGTAGGAATCCTGTGAAGAACTACTACTCCTTCTATGGTGGGAACCCGATTGGATACGGATTCAAATACTCACTGTACCTTGGTAGGAAAGGCGTCGGCAAGAGAAGCCTGGTTGTGGAGAGGGCGCCTACAATTCCTGAGAAGTCACTGGTTATCGGCCTAGAGATTAGGGACGATGGTTTTTATCAGGTGATGGATGGGGATGATAAGAAGGGAGGTGGCTAGGCTCTTTATATCTGGATTAGCTGGATACGTCTCGTCGCGATTCGTATACATAGCTACTGGAGACCCATATATAGGCATGGTGTCTTTCGCCATAGCTTCACTACTTGCATATAGGTTAATGAGAGTATCGTCATGGATACATCGCCTTAAGATACTGGGACTAATATTGGTTATAGACATTTTCCTAGCTAGACCAGTATACCTCCTCATACCTATTATGATACTCATTATCTACATAATGCGTAGAGGTCTTTCATCGATTCATCACCTCCTCTTTTATCTAATGGTAGTCGTGGGGCTGGTTAGGGATGTTGAGGAGGAAGAGGATACTGGTGTCAAATAGACTGTGGAAGCTAATTGATTTAGTTAGGCAACTGGATACACAGTATACCCTATCCCTATTCTTCGGTGGGGGATCTCTATACTCCACCCTATCCATATTATCAAAAGGAGATATACATTCCAGTCTAAAGAGAGTCGCTGGCCAGGGGATAGACCCTGATAAGACATATATAGAGGCATATCTTAGGCGGCTAAAATCCTATTGTAGCGTCGCCAGTGATACTGTGGAGTGTTACACCGGGGATCTCCTAGTAATAAACCAGTTTATTCATAGAGGGGAAACCAGGGTTAGTATATTCAGATTTTGCAGGGATGGGGGTGGAGAAAGGCTGAATCGTATAAAGAGACGTGCCTTGGTAAACAGTGTATTCTATGGAGCTCCATTCGACACAAGTCATTATATAGCTGGAGATAGGCTGAGGAGAGTGGTATGGCAGGGTAACGAGGCTATATTAACTCCATCCACCCTACTAAGCCTCCCAAAACCAATTTTACTATGTAGTGAGATCCCTGAGGCCAAGGCCCTCCTGGAGAGAGCCTCACCAGCATGGTGTTTAATAGAGAGTATCCTGGGGCCGCTTCTAGACAAGTATCTAGAGTATCCTAGGAGCGAGTCCATGGTTAGAGACCTCGTCCAATACCTATATTCCACGACTAGATCAGCATATGTAAATACCCTAGCCACGCTCCTCGATAAGACGCGTGTCATAGGAGACGGGGATGTCAAGCTCCTGATATTCATAGGCTTGTCAATCTACTCAACCGCCTTGAAACTACTTCCAGATAGATTACTTGAGGACTATGGGACTCTTGTTGTGGAGAGATGCCGGTATCCTATACCTCTCCCCAGATGGACACTGATCTCATGGAATGGCTCTAAAGTATCTGTCAGTATACCCTTATCCTAACCATATGTAGGCGGTGGCCATGAATAATATAGTGCTTCTAATCTCCTCCTTCTCCTATCCATGATCCTCGTCTTGAAGAATAATGTGGCTACTGCACCGAAGATGAATCCCCCTATGTGGGCCCAGTAGGCTATCCCGCCTTCATGTGGGATGTAGATCATGATGAAGCCATATAGGAGTTGTAGGAGGAACCAGAATCCCACGAAGATATATGCCCTTATCCTCATTGTAGTAATATAGTATCCTATTGCAACCAGCGTGAGTATCCTTGCCTCGGGAAACAGAACGATATACGCCCCCATGACTCCCGATATGGCGCCTGATGCCCCTATCCCTGGTATGGTTGAGAGTGGGTCTATAAATGCGTTTAGATATGTCCCGGCTATACCTGATAGGAGGTAGAATACTAGGAACTTGGTGTGGCCCAGGCTATCCTCCACATTATCCCCGAATATCCAGAGGTAGAGCATATTCCCAAGGAGATGGACGAATCCCCCGTGGAGAAACATGGATGTAAATAGTGTCTCAAGCTGCTTACCCTGCAGGATATAATATGGTTTAGCACCCCATCTATAGACTATCTCTGGGTAGTTGGGGTTGAAATACGTCATTATAAATATGATGATGTTTAATGCGACAAGGATTTTGGTGACAATGGGCCTCGAGGTAGTGGGGTTGATATCCTTAATCGGAAGCATGTTATCCCTCTACAACAGACTTGGAAGACAAAAATATACTATTGCCACCGGGTTTTATAATGTTGACAACCCCTCCTAATTATTTGATGAGGAACATGGAGGTACACTGCATACCCTTCTACAAGGGTTTTCTAAAGATAGTTATCAAAGGGGGATACGTAACTAGGTTGACGTATGTCGAGGAGGATTGTCAAGGTGGTTTCGACGAGTCTCTCCCCGCGGTAAAGAAACTCGTGAGTTATGTCAATGGTGAACACGTGTCATTCGAGGATGTTCCAGTGAAATACGAGTATGGATCGGACTTTGATAGGAGGGTCTGGAGTATTACGAGGACGATTCCCTATGGGGAAGTGAGGACATATGGGTGGATTGCGGAGAGGCTTGGAGGAGTTAAATATAGTAGGGCTGTGGGTAATTCACTGGGTAGGAACCCTATAATGATTATAGTCCCGTGTCATAGGGTGGTGAGGAGCGGTGGAGGCCTAGGGGGCTTCTCATCCGTAGGTGGTTTGGAGCTGAAGAAATATCTGTTGAGGATGGAGGGTGTCTATTAGCTCAGCCTGCCCGTCTTCTACATCTACTCTCTTGCGAGAGTATCAATTCTACAATGGCTCATCATCGCCAGAATTATAATTTAGAGCTGTCTCTAATTAAATTTACCTCTGGATCGGGAGTTATACTATCTCGTCTTCGTTGAAGTGGCTATATCCCATATATGTCTGACGGATCCCTTAAAGACCAGGGGTATGTATGCGGCTCCCAATCCATATGCGACGACTGTAGAAAACATGTTCCTTAATCTACTCCCCCTAGATAGGGAGAAGAATACCCTTATCTGCTCTCCTAATCCAACCCTTCTCCTAATGTACTTGTTGACCAGGCTGGATATCTGATGATGCCCGATCACAGCCCTAAGTATCTGGCTCATCATCTCACTAATCCTCTGAGGCGGCTTGAAATATATCTCAGCATCCTCAGCATATCCTACTCTATACCCCATTTTACATGTATGACATTGTAGATATAGGTCGACGGCTATCACATGCCTAGGGATATGGAGATTCTCCACTATATCCCTCCTTACTGCAAGTATCCTACCCATTATAGTGAACTGTGAGTCTGGATACCGTATCCTCATTTCATGGAGCCATTTACTAACCATATATGAGGCCTCAGCCGCCAATCCCCTTAGATAAATTGCCTCCGTCCTACCTCCCACAATACCATATTCCTCATTGGACAGTAGCTTCTCAACAAGGTTCTTCAAAGCCCCTCTACCAAGGATTATATCAGCGTCATATAGAACTACCACGTCTCCCATAGCCTCCCTAAATATCTCGTTCCACGCGGCTGCAACTCCCCTCCTACTGGTGTGGTGTAGAAGCCGGATCTTAAAGGGATACTCATGTGTATCTATATGATTCTCCAGGATCATTGGTGTATCATCATTACTGTCATCGGATATAATGACCTCGAGGATATTTAGGTTATACTCCTCCTTCTCCCGATTTATCTGCCTAAGAAGCCTTAGAATATTCCTGCCCTCGTTATACGATGGTATACCTATTGATATACTCTCCCTCATATTGGATCACGTTATAGGGAGCCTCTCTCCTCCTCGGTCCACCACGCTGTATCAGGGTTCTCATCAATATACACGGCTACCCACGCCTTCCCATTGTTATTCACTATCTTCAGCAGCCGTATTAGATAGTGTGTGAAACTGGGATAGTCGTATACCTCCCATATCAGGCCATACTCTATCTTTAGGGTCTCTATACCAGTGTCCATGAAGTAGCCCTCGGATACCAGTAGCTTGATTATCTCACTCCTACCCTTAAACTTCTCGAGGGACTCCTCAATCTCCTTGGTAACCTCCTCGATCTTATCCGGATGCGTCCTTATGAAGAGGCTACGTATATTCTTATATCTATTCAGCATCTTCTGCTGGGCATGCTTCTCAAGTCCACCGTATATTATATCCAGCAGTGTGCCACTATCCTGCATCGCCATCCTCCACGTGTCATGTGTATCTCGGCTGTATCGTAAAATTATTTTAGATATATCCCTATTTAATTATAATTTTTGTCTAGTGGTGTCTGATATGATAGAGGCTAGTGTCAAGAGAGTTTTTGTAGGTCGGCTTGTTGAGGGTGAGGATGTCCTTGAGAAGCTTACCGAGATAGTTAGGGAGAAGAATATACCTAGTGGCGCCGTACAGCTAATTGGTTCACTGAAGGTGGTTAGAGTCGGTTTCTTCAACCGCGAGACAGGTCAATATGATGTTCTTGAGGGAGAAGGCTTCTATGAACTGGTGTCTGGACTCGGGGATATAAGCTGGAGGGATGATGAACCAGTTGTCCACGTCCATATAGCCGCGGCTTCCCATGAGGGAGAGTCTCTCGTGGGGCATCTCATGCCTGGAAACATTGCTGATGCAACGGTTGAATACGTTATATTTGAGTTTGATAAGAGGATAGACCGTAAATACGACCCTAATACGGGGTTGTATCTCATGGAGGTATAGCTTTGAAGACGGCTGTAGTCGGTGGCTTTACACTTGATACCAATGAGTATAGGGGTGTTGTGAAGGAGGGTGTAGGCGGTCCTCCACACTATATATCAGGTGTCTTTATAGGCTCTGGAGTAGAGCTCCTCATATTCTCAACAGTCGGGAGAGACTTTCCAAGGGATTACTTGGAGAGGCTGTGTAGCCATAGGGAGATAACGTGCCTCATCAATAGGGTTGACCATCCCAACATTAGGTTTAGAAACATCTATTTAGATGGGTATACCAGGATACAGTATGCAGAGTCACCTGGTTATATTGTTGAATTGGAGAGGGCGTCTAGTCTACTTAGGGATACAAATTATATTATCGTGTCTCCCGTCTTGAACGAGGTGCCACTCGATATACTTCCATACCTAAAGAACCTTGGGAGGCTAGCCGTTGACCCCCAGGGATTTCTCAGGAGCCGTGGTGAAGATAATAGGGTTAGAATGGATAGGCTTGATATATCAGTCTTCGGCGACCCACATATTCTTAAGGCGTCTATCGACGAGCTCCCATTTATCGATGGGGGTATGGATATCCTAATGGGTAATAGGGATACCGGGATCGAGATGTTTATAGTCACGTTAGGTGAAGCAGGCTCAATAATTCATGTAGAGGGAGACCCCTATCATATACCCGCGTATCCCGTTGGAGAAGAATTTGATCCAACGGGTGCTGGAGACGTTTTTCTAGGCTCCTTGGTAATAGGATTACTGACAGGCTACCATGGGATAGACGCGGCTGTATACGCAACTGCATATACATCTATATTCCTATCCAGTATAGAGTCTACACGTGACGAGATTAATAGGAGAATGGAGTTCATATGGAGGAGGGTTAGGAAGCTGGACTCTGGTGAGGCCGTTAAACTGGTTAGAAGCCCATGACCAAAGGCTTCTCTTAATATATTATCCTAAAATCCCTGAACTCCCCTTTATAATCCTCCCAGTCGATCTTGACATCCTCCACGACAGCTAGGGGAGGCCCGCGGCGTAGGAGTTCAAGCATCTCATCAACCTTATCCTTATCTCCCTCGATAACGGCCTCAACCCTGCCGTCTGGGAGATTCCTAATCCAACCCTTGATACCCAGTTCATCGGCCCACTCCTTTGCAGTTGACCGGAAGAAGACGCCCTGTACCCTGCCGGAGATAAATACGTGAGCCCTCACCTTCATAGTGTCATCACAAATAATAATCTAATTTAACAATTTAATTAAATATCTAATTTATCCATATAAAAATTATCATAATATGAGTCATCTAAGGGGTTCAGCGTCATATCCATAATTCCTAAGGTGCCCCGCTAATTTATCGGCAAATCCAAACATCGTGTATACCTTCTTGGGCGACACCCTGTCGACGACCCTTATTAAGTCGTAGAAGTCGGCGTGGTCACTCAATGGAAACCCCTTTGTCCTACTCCTCACCATCCAGCCGGAGAGGGTTATCTGAATAGCCTTATATTTATCCGCTATATCCTTGGCTGATCTACTCGCCATGCTACTAATTAATATAAATGGCTGTGTCGGCTCCCCATCCCATTTAATACCGATGTTCTTTATCGCACCATGCGCCTCATATATCTTGTTATACCTGTATACACTGTGGGTGACATAGGTATGTGGATACCAGTTTAGAACCTCGGATATTATCTGGGGCTTGCCCAGTGGATGAGCCTGTAAAATAATGTTCCTCCCCCTTAGGATATACCTCGATAAAGTGCCTAACAACTTATCTAGGATTTTGGGGAAATCCCCAAACCTATATCTGGTGTCGCCGTATGTAGCCTCTATAATGAGTATCTCCGCCTGAGGCGGTTTAAAGCCCTTTAGGAACAGCCTATCATATATATTTATGTCCCCCGTGTAGAGTATCTTCCCATCTATTAAGAAGGCTCTTGAGCCAAGTATATGTCCTGAATCTATCATCTCAATATCCCTATACTTATCTTCATCAGCCTTTACATACCTACATCCACGTTCACGGGCCAGTGAGATGGTCTCGTCACTAGCTAATACCCTTATGTTACCCGCCTTGGGAAGATGGTCAGTATGTGCATGGCTAACCAGGTGTATATCCGCAGCTATATTTTTAGGCACCTTATCTATCGCATATCTCTTTCCACCGTATTTCAGGAGCAGCCCTGAAGATGTTTTCCTAATCTCCATTTCCCGTATTAATAATTATATCCCAGCATGTTCATATAGAAATTTGTGGAAAGAGGGTAGGTTGTGATGGGTCTTATCCGAATAGGTATTATTGGGAAGACGAATACAGGTAAGACGACGTTTTTCAACGCCGCCACACTATTGAATGCAGAGGTCCAGCCATATCCATTCACCACTAAACAGCCGAATATAGGCGTCGCCCATGTATCATCGCCATGTGTATGCCGTGAATTCGGTGTCAAGTGCCAGCCTAGGAACAGCGTATGTATCAAGGGATGGCGTTTCCACCCGATTACACTCATTGACTTACCTGGTTTGATCAAGGGGGCTCACGAGGGCAAGGGATTGGGTAACCAGTTCCTGACTGTTGCAGCACAGTCAGATGCACTTATACATCTCGTGGATGCATCTGGCAGCATCGATGCAGAGGGTAATATAGTTGAGATTGGGCATGGTGATCCGGTCAGCGACTATTTTGATATTGAGGAGGAACTGGTTCTATGGTATCAGAAAATTATCGAGGGTAATAGGTTTAGCATTGAGAAGCATGAGAAGACGCTTGGTATCGTGGATGCATTCTACATGGTCTTATCCGGTATCAAGGTTACTAAGGAGCAGATTGAGAATGCATTGATTATAACGGGCTTGTTGGACAAGCCGTTTAAGGACTGGACTATGGAGGAGTCCAAGACATTCGCATATACAATCAGGGATATTTCTAAACCCACAATAGTCGTGGCGAATAAAATTGATCTCGAGGGTGCTGAGAAGAACTATATCAGGCTTAGTAAGACACTGAAGGACGTCGTCGTCATACCGGCGAGCGCCGACTCCGAGTTGGCTTTGAGACGTGCCCAGCAGAAGGGCCTCGTTGAGTATGTGCCTGGAGATGAGGAGTTTAGGGTTGTTAAGCCTGATGCACTGACTAAGAAGCAGAAGAGGGCCCTGGAGTATATGGAGCGCTTCGTCTTTTCCAAGATCATGAGGACAGGTGTCCAGTTCGCTCTAAATGCATTGGTCTTTAAGGTAATGGGCTATAAATACGTGTATCCAGTTGAGGATCCAGAGCATTTGAGTGATAAGAAGGGACGTGTACTTCCCGATGTATTCCTACTTCCTAGGCATGCTGACCTAAGAGACCTAGGTTTTGAGATACATAGTGAGATAGGTAAGAACCTGATCTACGGCGTAGACGTGAGGACAGGCCTCAAGCTTCCAAGAGACTATATTCTCCATGATAGGGATGTCATCCACCTTGTGGTGGCAAAGCGAGGAGGGAAATGAAGACCCTCCTTTTTATGGATGACCTCCTCTTTAAATATGGCTTTCCAAATCATCCTCTAACTCCCCTCAGATACGAATACTTCCGAGAATACCTTAGTGAATCCGGTTTATTGGATAATCCCGACCTAGTCACGGCCTCTTCATCGGTTGCAGATGAGTCTCTAATCGCCTTGTTCCACACAAAGCCCTATATAGAGAGGGTTAAGGAGCTCTCTGAAGTCGGGTATGGTCTCTTGGATAGAGGCGATACCCCGGCATATAAGGGTGTGTATGAAGTCGCCGCCTCAAGTGTATACGCGACTGTGGAGGCGGTTAAGAGGGTTGTGGAGGGTGATTATCTATTTGCCCTAAACCTAGCTGGAGGCTGGCACCATGCCATGAGGAGCTCCGCCGGCGGCTTCTGCGTATTCAACGATATAGGTGTGGCGATAGAGTATCTCAAGAAGTGGAAGTCTCCCGATTATCGAATACTTTATATTGATATAGATGCTCATCATGGAGACGGAGTATATTATCCATTTGAATCAGATCCCCATGTCTATATCTTTGACATTCATGAGGACGGTAGATACCTATATCCAGGGACGGGCTTCGCCCATGAAGAGGGCAGCGGCCCGGCGAGGGGGACGAAGAAGAATATTCCACTACCACCGTACGCTGGTGATGAAGAGCTGCTTAAATATGTTGATATGGCGTGTTCATTTGCAAGGGATATAAATCCAAGTATCATCCTCTTACAGGGAGGGTTGGATGGCTTGGCTGGAGATCCATTGACACATCTTAATTACACTGTTGATGGATATATTAATTCGGTTAGGAAGATTTTGGAGACATGTCTCGACCTCGGCATAGGCCTGGTATTTTTAGGCGGCGGGGGTTATCAGCCTAGAGTGGTGGCTAGGACTTGGGTAGATGTAATAAAATTAATGCTGAGCCTCTAGTAATAGATGGTCGACCCGGCTTTTACAATGTATTTATAGCGAGATATACAAGGCTGAGGGTCCTATATGGATTCACGGAGCTGGAGGAGCGTTTCGTATCTCTACTCCCAATAATAGACTTTATTATAGACTCGCCTGAGCTCTCCAGACACCTTAGTTTCATGGAGAAACTCGTGATAAACGACTTCTATAGGACACCGGCTATGACATTCGCCTTAGTAGGCTTCTACGATGAAGAGGCCAGTGGGTTCCTTGAGAAACTGGTGTCTAAGCCTGTGAAGATCCCATTTTCAACTACACAATGGTATGGTTGGGAGGCTGAACTCAAGCTCGTCGACTCCGATCCATATATGGACTTCATCTTCTCATACTCTAGATACATGCCGTCCACATATAGGCCTGAGGTTATAAACAGTAGGTTTAGGATGGTGGATCTCCCCCTATACTATTGTAATGCACCTGCATTCGGGGGCTGGACCCTGGTCAGGAGCCATAAGCATGGGAAGCACCTCGATAAACCAATTCTCCTACCGCCAAACTTCTTTAACAGGGATGACCCTGCTTCTAAAACCCTTAGGAACCTACTCTTTCTAGGGGCTGAGGATACCGGGGGAGTTGAGCCGGGAACTGACCTGGGTGGCGAGGCCATCCAGTCCCGGTTGATTGACTTCGCTAAAAGATTTCCCTCTGACGAGATTATCCTACCACATTTCAGGCTAGAGGAGGATAAACTTAGATTCTGTTATATGGTCTTACGAAATGATGAGGTTGAGGTGGTTAAGGACTGGGTATATGAGTCTGAAGGCTTTGTAATAGACCCATTCAACCGCTATAGGGGGAGGAAATACAGGGTATATTTCTCGCTTTGGAACGCCCCATATTATAGGAAGGGTTTCTCACTTAAGATCAACCTGAACTTCATGGATTATCTGATGGCTTGGTCAAGGATGTATCTAGAGCTTAGATACGGGGGGAAACTAGTATATTCCTCCTCCTCTTCAATCGGGTTGAAATAATGGTTGTATGCCATTAAAGTGTTACTAGAGGACCGTTTCTCTTTAGATATCCTTCCTCGACATATCTCCTGACTTCCCTTACCAAGGCCTCTGATACACTGTTATCCAATCCCTCCATGATCTCCCTGTCCGTCTTATTCCTACTTATACCATATAGAATTGCGTCGATAACCTCGTCATCCACTATACCGAGGCCTGTCTTGAACCTCATCCATGTCTCGGGCTCCCTAGCCCTCCTAATATAGGGCATTATATGTAGCTCCGCCGCAACCTTCCTAAGCTGGCTAGAGTATATTGTTGTTAGAGGTAGTAGATCCATCGTCTTAGTATAGATTGGGTTGAAGGCCCCGAGTAGCCACATAGTCTTATTCGTCTCCCCCAGTAGTAGGAGCCTATGTTTGTCGGAGATCTCCCTAAGTATAAGGGCGCTTAATGACTCCCTAATATCCTCTATATCGATATTCGTATATCCAGTCATATAGTTTTTAATCGTCTTTGTAATCGAGCCTATCTCAATATACTCATACCTAACCCGTAGATAATCTAGGAGCCTGTTTAAATCGGGGGGCATCCTGTATCTCCTGCTCTGGATAAAGTATACAGTCCTAATCTCATGTGGCCTAACGGCCTTTACAGCCAGCGTAGCCAAGACCATAGATGATACTGTATCTGTTACCCTGAATAATAGGCCGTCTCTACCACTCTCATTTAATGCATCACGAATATCCTTAACTATCTTGATTATCCACTGCTGAGGATTAACCATCCTGACTCTTCTCAATAGAGGTGATGTAGGCATTTATCCTCCCCACTCCAAATCCCGTATTTTCTCAAGCTGCTGGAGGACGTAGTTCTTGGTATCCTCGATACTGGGTATCTCGATGGCTATCCTACCCTTCTCAACAACCTTCTTTATCAATGGCTCCATTTCTGCACCGCACTTGCCACACTTGACCTTCTCCTCACTATATGGCTTGATCAGGTATCGATAGCACTTGGGGCATCTATATACCTGCTTTCTACCAGCTATCTTCCCTCTCTTTGCGATGGGCTTTCCCTCTTTCTCAACGATGTCGAGGGCTAGGTCTAAGGTCGGTGCATTGGATACACTCGTCCCTACACCGAATCCATCGGCGCCGGCCTCTATCATCTCCATTATATTCTCGTGATTCACACCGCCTGAGACAAGTATCTTAACATGTTTATATCCCCTCAGATCCAGCTCCCATCTAATCTCCCTAATTATCTCCCCTATATTTCCCCTCCTACTCTTAGGCGTGTCTATCCTCACCCCGAATAAATTGTCTCCAAGGGCTTCAGCCGCCATCAACGCCTCTATCTTCTCATCGTAGAACGTGTCTATCAACGCTATCCTCTTAACCTTTTTATCGATGTATTTGTCGAAGGCTTTCCACGCCTCTACTTGGTCACCAATTATTATTATGAGGGCATGTGGCATGGTGCCCTGAGGCTCTAAACCGAGTTTCTTCGCGCTTAATACGGATGAAACCCCATCGAATCCACCAATATATGCAGCGTAGTCTATCATGGGAGTTATAGCTGGATGCATTCTCCTTGCTCCGAAGGATAATAGTGTCTTGTCCCAAGCCATGTATTTTAGGTGGGCTGCATATGTCGATATACCTGAGCTCTGGCATAGCAGGCCTAGTAATGGAGTCTCATATATGGCGAATTCTCCATACTTACCTATTAAATACCCTATCGGCATCCTCCTACCCAATTCATCCACGGGCTTGAAAAGCGTCCCCTCAGGCATTATATAGAGGTCTGCATCCATCCCCTCCAACAGCCTAATGACCTCAAGTGTACCTGATAATATCCCCCATGTCCAGCCGAAGGGGAGTTTACCGGAGGTTATCTCCATCGCGACCTCCGTATTCAACTTACCTACCTTCTTAAGTATCTCGACCGTACGTATGAAGTAGATGTCGGTTGTCTCACCATCCTTAATCTCCTTGCCCGTGGCTATAAAGAAGTCCCTTATCTTCTTATCCATGGTGATACGCCTCTCCAACACTAAATATCCAATTAGGTATATAATTTGATGTCTAGGGTGAGCCAGCCCTATTCAAACCCAGTGTTACATATAATTATTTCATGCCACGTAATAATATTCTTTTTTCTCCTTCTGCTCCCTATCCAACCTACTGTTTGGCTTGTTGATACGAGGCCTCCCACTATGCCTATCCCGCCTCAATGTTATATCGACGTCCGACAAGAATCTATTCATCCCATCCCTCTTATGCATAGGCGGTGATGCATGTCCATTTACAGCCGGCTCACCGTCGAAGACAATGATCCTATCGCTTATGGCATCTATAACGATTAGATCATGGTCGATAACTGCAGCAGGCTTCTTATTAAGCTTGATAAACCTGTTTATAGCAAGGGCAACCTCAATCCTATCCTCAACGTCTATGAAGGCTGAGGGCTCGTCAAGTAGATAGAGGTCTGCATCCATCAAAAGCGTGGCGGCTACAAAGACCTTCTGAAGCTCACCACCCGATAGATTCTTCACTCTACGCTCAAGGAGGTTATAGATATTCAGGGGCTTTAGCAACGCGTCTACTGAGAACTCGGATAAAGCCTTTGAACCCGCCTTCTCAATGAGGAAGTCCTGAACAGTCCCGTCATAGTCTGTGGATAGATACTGGGGTTTATACGCCAGTTTCTCAGGCTTAATAAGTATCTCACCATCGTCGATAGGTATCTCACCAACCAGCATACGGAAGAAAGTCGTCTTTCCTATGGCGTTGGGACCTAGTATACCAACTACCTCCCCCTGCCTAATCTCTCCCTCCTCGATATAGACTTGGAACTTACCGAACTTCTTCCTCAATCCAGTATATTTCAACGCTGGATAGTCCTCGGGCTTATGGCTTAACGCTACAGTCGTGAATACAATTGGCTTCTCCCTAAACCTAATATTGTCAGCAGGTATGAAGCCGTCTAGGAATATATTTATACCCGTCCTAACGCTCTCGGTCCTGGTGAATATACCGTATGCGCCTGGAGTACCATATACCACGCTTATCACGTCGCTGAGGTAGTCTAGGAAGGCTAGGTCATGGTCGACTACAACTACATACTTCTTCTTAGCAAGGTTCCTGATGAATCTAGCCACCTTCATCCTCTGATACACGTCATTATAGCTACTAGGCTCGTCCAGGAGATATACATCCGCTTCCTTAAGCCCAGCCGCGGCTATTGCAAGTCTCTGCATCTCCCCACCCGACAACTCCTTAACAGACTTGTTTAGAGCGTTTCTAAGGTCAAGGGCTTCTACAACCTCATCTACCTTACCGGTCTCATCCAGCTTTTTAAGGATGGTCTTTACCTTACCCTTGATTATCTTGGGGAGGAGATACACCTCCTGCGGCTTATACGCTATCCTAAGCCTCCCGCTATAAAGGTCTTTGAAGTAGAAGTATAGCTGTTGCCCTCTATAGTATTCAATAACCTTATCAGTCGTAGCCTCCTTATCATATTCTCCGAAGTTTGGTATTATCTTCCCGGCCAATATCTTGATGGCTGTAGACTTCCCCGTCCCATTCCTACCTATTATACCTAGCACCTGGTTCTTCTGAGGCATTGGAAGGCGGAATAGCCGGAATTCATTCAATCCATATTGGTGGACGATCTCCTCCTCAAGCTCCTGTGGAAGGTTTACTATTGTGATGGCTTCAAAAGGACATTTCTTTACACATATTCCACATCCAATACACAGGGCTTCATTGATAATCGGCTTACCATCTATAAACTCTACAGCGGGTATCCCCATCCTAACTGGGGGGCAGAACCTCTGACATTCATGTGTACATCTATCTGGGTTACACGACTCCCTATCTATCACAGCCACTCTAAGCACGATCTTCCTACCCATCTTACATCCCCCCAGGGGATACCCCTTACATATTTTAAATGGTCATATAATTATTCAAGACTCCATCTAAATTATTATTATCATGCCCTACACACCTATATATCTACATTTGAGGAGGGATATGGTGGACTGTAATGTTAATATCCCCGAATTATTTAATACTATATTTTGGTATGGAGCGTCTCTATCGTAACCTATATCACTTGTCATGGGGATTCTCAATATTCTGGCTTGGCCTATCCATCATACTAAGCTACTATACTGGCTATAACGTTATAGGCCTCTTTCTACTGGGCCTAGGGCTATATGGCGTTGTGATTAGCCTCCTCCTACTCCTCTACCTTGGGAATAAATCATATATCCTATCCTTCTCAGCAAGCCTCATAGTATCAATATTAGGCGTCTCTGTCTCCCTAAACATATTTGAGTGGATACCTCTACTGGGCATACTCCTTATTATATCTGGTGTATCGGTCCTAGCCTACTACCTCATGTAACCCCCTTTATTCAAATCTTTATTAATATTGATTACTATCCAATAGTGGATTCTGGACATGATGGAGTATGCCACTAGGCGTGCAACGAGGGAAGAGATACTCAGGCTGTTGGATGAGGATGTCGCGTGGTGGTTTAGTAGATTTGATTCTCTAACTCCTCCTCAGGAATATGGCATCCTGCCGATTGCCGAGGGTAGGAACGTATTGATAACCGCCCCAACGGGCTCAGGTAAGACTCTAACCGCCTTCATATACATCATCAGCGAGTTGTTTAAACTCGCTAAAGAAGGTTCTCTGGATGATAGGGTGTATGCTATATATGTATCGCCTCTCAGGGCCTTGAACAACGATATCTATAAGAACCTTATGGTTCCTTTAAACGAGATTAAGGAGCATATCCGTGGAAAAGGCCTAGAGTTTAAGGATATCCGTGTAGGTGTAAGGACTGGTGACACGACTCAGTCTGAGAGAAGCCGTATGCTTAGGAACCCTCCTCATATCCTTATTACGACTCCGGAGAGCCTCGCGCTGGTGATTACAGCGCCCAAGTTTAGGCTCCTCCTAAACAAGGTTAGGTGGGTGATTATAGACGAGATACATAGTCTCTGTGAGAATAAGAGAGGCTCACATCTATCCCTCAGCCTGGAGCGGCTGGTTGAGCTGGCTGAGAAGGAGTTTGTTAGAATCGGTTTATCCGCCACCATCAACCCACTTGATGAGGTGGCCAAGTTCCTTGTGGGATATAATGATGACGGTACCCCTAGGGACTGTGTAATAGTCGATACACGTTTCCATAAGAAGATGGATCTCAGGCTTAGAGCTCCTGTGGAGGACTTGATATACACGTCTTCAGACAGGCTCTCAGAGGCCCTATACCACTATCTATCGAGGGTCATTAGCAAGTATAGGACTACGCTCATCTTCACAAATACTAGAAGCGGTGCAGAGAGGGTTACATACCATCTTAAGAAACTGGGTTTTATAGATGCTGATGAGCTGGGTGTACACCACTCCTCCCTCTCCAGGGAGATCCGGTTCAGTATTGAGGATAAGCTTAAGAAGGGTGAGGTCAGGGGAATCGTTACAAGCACCTCGCTTGAACTGGGTATAGATATTGGGTATATCGATGCAGTTGTCCAGGTAGGGTCTCCCAAGAGTATTAACCGTGGTCTCCAGAGGATTGGGAGGAGTGGGCATTCGATGGACCGTGTCTCTAAAGGCTATTTCGTCGCCCTCGATTTGGATGACTTGATCGAGGATGGTGTATTGATTAAGGAGGCGTATAAAGGGCGTCTGGACACCATCTCCATTCCAAAGGGACCCCTCGATGTATTGGCCCAGCATATTGTCGGCATGGCTCTAGTTAAGAAGTGGAGTATAGATGAGGCGTTTAAAGTCGTTAGGAGGGCTTATCCATTCAGGGACTTGGATGAGGAGAAGTTTCTCTCTGTATTGAGATACCTCTCTGGCAAGTACTATAACTTGGAGAAGTACCGGGTATATGGGAAGATATGGCTGGATGAGGAGACTGGGTACTTCGGTAGACGCGGCCGTTACCTGAGGCCTATCTACTTTCAGAATATCGGTACCATACCCGATGAGGTCGCTATGATCGCCTATCATGGTAGGAGGAGAATAGGCTATTTGGAGGAGCCTTTTGTAGAGAACCTTGATCCAGGGGATATATTCGTGTTAGGAGGCGGAACCTACCGCTTCCTAGGCTGTAGCGGGAACAAGGTCTTTGTAGAGCCTGTCAAGGGGCTTAGGCCGACGGTGCCAAGCTGGATATCTGAGATGCTTCCCCTAACCTTCGACCTTGGTGAGGCGGTGGCGGGCTTCAGATACGATATATGGCGGCTTTTGAGGGATGGCCGTGAGGATGAGGCGAGGAAGTATATCGAGAAGGAGATGCGGGCTAATAAATGGGCAGTTGACAACATAATTAGGTACATCAAGATACAGGGTGAGTTCCTCGAGAAACTCGGTTTAGACACTTTCCACTCTAGGGAGAACTTGATTATAGAACAGTATATCGTTTATAATGAGAGGATGAGATATATAATATTCCACACGGTCTTCGGGAGGAGGGTTAACAATGTATTGGCCCGGGCATATGCATATGTAGCTAGAGACATCACTGGAACCTCTATTAGGATGCAGGTGGATGACAATAGCTTTGTACTAATGATACCACTTAGGGTAGAGCTGGATATCCAGTCTCTACTGGAGAAGGTTAAGTCTAAGAACCTGCGTAGCCTGGTCTCTGAGGCTGTCAAGAATAGTCAGCTTATATGGCGGATATTCAGGCATGTAGCCAATAGGGCTTTCATGATACTCTCCCACTATAAGGGTAGGAAGACTAGTTTAACTAGGCAGCAGATAAACTCAGAGATCATCTATAACGCGGTCAGGGATATACCTGGCTTCCCATTGGTGGAGGAGGCCATTAGGGAGATTATAGAGGATAAGATGGATGTCATCAGGGCCGAGGCCGTATTAAGGGATGTTGAGGAGGGTAGGAGGCGTTGGATAGTCCTCAGGGAATATGATCTACCGTCTCCATTTGCCCACGGCGTCCTACTCAGGGGTATGCAGGATGCTGTCTTGATGGAGGATAGAGTTAAGGTACTCCAGAATCTATATAATAGGATTAGGGAGCGTATAGAGGGGATAAGAGCGTGATACACCTATATAAAGACCTATACATTGCTGATCCGTGGCCAGCTGCATATCTCAAGGATATCGATGCAATGATATTCGCAGATCTACATCTGGGTATGGAGGGAGTCCTGAGTGAGGAGGGCATCTTCCTACCTAGGAGCTTCAGTAAATCCACGATAGACATTATATTTAGATCGGTATCTAGCGTCGAGCCATCGATGGTTATATTTAATGGGGATATTAAACATGGCTTCGGCTTATTAAACACCTCTGAATGGGCTGTATTAAGAGAGTTCTTCAGCGGGCTTAGTCAGATGAAGCTGGATATCCTAGTGATTAGGGGTAACCACGATAATTACCTTGGGGTGCTCCTCGATAAATATGGGATACCCTTTGAAAAGAGATGGGATCATACTATCTATACCATTATGCATGGGCATGAATCCATGTCTTGGGACGAGCTTGGGGAGGTCGTTATCATCGGCCATGAGCATCCATCAGTCACCTTGAGGGATGAAGTGGGTGTAAAGTTCAAGTTCAAATGCTTTATGTGGGGGGAGTATAAAGGACATAAGATACTCGTCCTCCCCTCAGTAGGTGAATTGGCAACCGGCTCAACAATCTCCCTATATTCAGAGGAGGATATACTGTCGCCATTGCTTAGGAATGTGAATATGTCTGGATTCAAGCCATATGCTGTGGTCCCGGGTGAAATAGTCCAGGAACTCCCTCCACTAGGCGATTTAGAGAGGCTATTATAGTTCTTATTAGGTATGTACCTAAGTTATTTTTAGGCTTTTACTTATAGTTTTATATAACCCCCCGATTTTATATTTATGATTAAATCCAAGATTAATATACCCCCTGGATATTATGGTGTGTTGATATGAAACCAGATAAGAAAGTAGGGATATATGGATACGGTGCATACGTGCCACGGTATCTAATCGAGAACTCCTCTATAGCCGGTGTCTGGGGTAAACTGGCTACGCCGATTAAGAGTAAAAGCTTCCCCTCTATCGATGAGGATAGCCTTACAATAGCTTATGAGGCGGCTAGAATAGCGATAGAATCGTCTAAGGCGCCGAGGGATAGGATTAGAGCCGTCTTCATCGGCTCCGAATCCAAGCCATATGCCGTTAAACCAAGTGGCACTGTGCTGGTGGACGCCCTTGGACTAAGTAACAAGATATTGTCAGCCGACTTTGAGTTCGCATGTAAGGCTGGAACCGAGGCTATTCAAGCGGTCTCTGGCCTCGTAGCTTCGGGCATGATCGACATGGGATTAGCTATTGGTACAGACACGTCTCAGGGACGGCCTGGCGACGAGCTTGAGTATACCGCCGCCGCTGGTGGAGCAGCCTTTATATTATCTAGGGTTTCTGAGGGTGTTATTGCTGAAATAGAGGCTTCCCACTCCTATGTAACTGATACACCGGATTTCTGGAGGAGGAGTGAGGAGAAGTATCCAAGGCACTTATATAGATTCACAGGTGAACCCGCATATTTTCATCACATAACTTCCTCTGTAACACAGTTTATGGAGGAATATGGGTATAAGCCGAGCGACTTTAAATACGCGATCTTCCACCAGCCAAACGCCAAGTTCCCTCAGCGGGTTGCCAAGATCCTAGGGTTTACTAGGGAGCAGATAATGCCTGGATTATTATCACCGATTATTGGAAACACATATTCTGGGGCTACGCTAGTAGGCTTGTCGAATGTTCTAGACGAGGCCCAGCCAGATGACTTGATACTCCTCGGCTCCTTCGGCTCTGGAGCCGGTAGCGATACATTCGTATTTAGAGTTACTGACTTGATTGAGGAGCGTAGGGCTAGGCCTCCTCTCAAGAGCTTTCTGAAGAGGATGGTGACTAGGGACTACTCGACCTATGTTAGGTATAGGGGCAAGATAGATATGTGAGGTGAATAAAGCATGGCTACACCCGTTATAGTAGGATATGGTCTTACGAAGATAGGTGAGCATTGGAGGAAGGACCTGGTTAGTCTTGGATACGATGCTGCTAGAGAAGCGTTGTCCAAGGCTAAGAATCCTGATATTGACGCTATCTATGTGGGGAACATGCTTGGCATGGCTCTTGATCTCCAGGGGAATCTAGGTGGGTATCTGGCTGACGAGCTTGGATACCGGGGTGTACCTGCCCTAAGGATAGAGGCGTCAGGCGCCTCGGGAGCATATTCTATTGCGGAGGCTGCGATGGCTATTAAATCAGGGTTATATGATTTTGTTTTGGCCGGTGGCGTCGAGAAGATGTCCGACTCCCTACCCAGTGAAGTCTATTATGCCCTGAACTTCTCTGAAGATATGTATATAATGAACTCCACTGGATTGACAAACGCGGGTTTAAACGCGATCTTGATGAGGCTTTATATGGAGCGTTATAATGTGGCTAAGGAGAAGATAACATACCTGGCGGTTCAGGATCATGAGAATGCTCAGTATGCTCCCCATGCACAGTTTAGGAGGCCGATTACACTTGAATTGGCTATGTCATCCATAACTCTAGCTGACCCAATAAACTTATTCGACGCCAGTCCAATTGGAGATGGAGCCGCTTTTGTAGTAATGGCCTCAAGGGAGAAGGCTGAGGATCTAGGCCTTGACTATGTTGAGGTCTCTGGAATAGGGATATCGACAAATGTCTATTCAATAGTCGAGAGGGATGATCCACTGTGGTTTACAGCAAGTAACAAGGCGTTTTCATCGGCGTTGGAGATGGCTGGAGCCTCTAAAGACGATGTTGATTTCCTTGAGATACATGATGAGTATACAATTATGGGTGTGTTAGCTCTAGAATCCCTTGGATTCTCATCTAAGGGCTTTGGTGCAGAGGATGTCTGGAGCCGTAAATACTCGCTGAAGGGCGAGACCCCAATAAATACATTTGGTGGGTTGAAGGCTAGGGGTAACCCCGTTGGTGCTACAGGTGCTTATCAGGTATGTGAGGCATTTATGCAGCTAACTGGGGAGACGGGTGAAAATAAGGTGGAGAACGCTAAAATAGGTGTTGTCCATAGCATGGGTGGCGTGGATAATACCTCGGTTGTATTGGTTTTGAGGAGGTGAGTGGTGTGACGGAGATTAGTGATTGGAGGAAGCGTATTGAGAGGTATAGGTTTCAGGGATCAGAATGTGTAAAATGTGGCGCTAGATACTATCCCAGTAGGATCAAATGTATTAAATGTGGTTCTGAGGAGATGAGGGATGTAGAGCTCCCCAGGAGGGGGCGTGTAGTCTCCTACACAGTCATCTATAACCCACCTAAGAAATTCAGTAAATATGCTCCTTATGCAGTGGCCCTCATCGAGCTCGTGGATGGAACCAGAGTTCTAGGCCAGTTAACCGACGTCGACTTTGATAAGATCAGGGTTGGTATGGAGGTGGAGGCGACGTTCAGGAAGCTCTATGAATATGGTGAGGACGGCCACATAGTTTATGGAACCAAGTTTAGGCCAGTCGTCTCATAAATTTTCTTTTGCAAACGTCCTCAGTACCCACCTAATTTTTCCAAGTAGGTCACGCCTGCGCTGCTCATCACCATAGTCGATGAACTCAACCTGGGTTAGGAAGCCGCCTTCCTCGTCTATCGTATAGATAAACCTCTTCTTAGGATCTATCTTACCCTCCTGCTCAAGCCTTAGATCCTCCTCAAAATACTTGTCCAGCTCCCTCTTCAGATAATTAACAAGCTTATGATCTATAGGGAGCTTAAGCTCTGGAGATATGTCTATCACCACCTTATGCTCATAGATATTTATCCATGCATATTCCTTCCCATTCCATACGAAGAATCTCTCCCTTCTAACCGGCCTCTCCTCCAGCTTCTCCACTTCCTCCATCACATCTATAGCGGGTTTGAAGCTTTCTCCCTCAATCAACCTATCTAAAACCCTAATCATATTCCTCAAGTCCTCTATCTCCTTCTCCAACTCCTCGATTCTACTAGCCAATTTCTCCCTAAGCTCTACAAGCCTCTCAAGATTAAATTCACTAGCCATGGCTATTAGTCACCCAATCCATATATCCATAAATATAGTAGTAGAACCTGTATATCACTTTATAAGGGATATAGAAAACAGCTGAAAAAATAGGAGAATATGGGTGTATAGCCCCTAGATCTTGTCTAGGAACTCGGTTATAACCTCTCTAAGCCTACCTGTATAGTCATCTAATTCGTAGGAGATATGTATAATCGGCTTCTCTATATTGAGGTATCTCTCCAGCATTGTGGGCGTGGCTGATACAACGTAATCTGCATCAGATGAGTTTATTATCTGCTCCAGCTCCCTCATCTGCTCCCTACTATATCCAAGTGCTGGGAGAACATCCTTTAAGTGAGTGTATTTCTTAAAGGCCTCCTTTACAGTACCCACTAGATATGGCCTTGGATCAATGATCTCCGCCTCATGCTCCTTAGCATATAGATATGCGGCTCCAAAAGGCATCTCCCCATGGGTCACTGTCGGACCATCTTCTATGACAAGGACCTTCCTTCCAGATATGTCTATGTCTTTATTCGGTTTCAGAACTATACCCGCTTTTATGATCAAGGCCCTGTTATTGATATCCCTCGCTTTTTCAATCGCCTTCCTAACATCCTCCTCAGGGGCGGTATTCACTTTTGTAACTACTATTACATCCGCTGAGCGTACATTCATCTCCCCTGGATAGTAGGTGTCTATATGCCTCCATCTATATGGGTCGACGACCGTGATGAAGAGATCTGGCTTTATGAATGGATAGTCGTTGTTACCGCCATCCCATAATATCACGTCGCTATCCTTCTCAGCCTCCCTAAGCACCAGCTCATAATCCACTCCACTATATACTGTGAAGCCGTTTACTATATGAGGCTCATAATCCTCTCTCTCTTCGATAGTAACATCATACTTGTCAAGATCCTCTAGAGTCTCAAACTTCATTACACGCTGCTTAACCAAGTCTCCATATGGCATTGGATGCCTTATCACACCCGCTTTATACCCTCTTTCCTTGATCTCCCTAGCGATATACCTGGATGTAGGGCTCTTACCGGCCCCTGTCCTCATGGCTACAACAGCTACAACCGGCTTCTCAGACTTTATCATCGTGTCTTCGGCGCCAAGTAAATGGAAGGAGGCCCCGCAACTGTTTACTAGGGAGGCCCTATTCATGACATATACATGAGATACGTCGCTGTAGGAGAAGAATACGTCCTGGACTCCATATTTCTCTATAAGCTCTGGAAGCATCTCCTCTGGATATATCGGTATGCCTTCTGGATACCTTGAGCCGGCTAATTCAGGGGGATACCTCCTATTCTCTATGAATGGTATCTGGGTTGCAGTGAATGCAACCACCTCATAATCAGGGTTGTTCCTGAAGAATACGTTAAAGTTGTGGAAGTCTCTACCCGCTGCACCCATTATAATTGCTTTCCTAGGCATGCCTACCACCTGGATAAATAATTTCCCCGAGATTCTATTTAAGTTATAATTATAACAAAAACTATACAAATATGTTATGGATGTAACAATAGTGAGATGAATTAATGGGGGTGGAAAAGTAAAAGAATTAAATTAGAAAAAGGAAAAAATCCCCCTCGTCTCTTGGGGTTCTTAGTGGGTTGTTTACTCCTTGGCCTCGAGAGCGATCTCGATGGTGGAAACCTTGCGTACGTTAGGCTCTTCACCGACGTCCTCTGTGTCGATCTTGCACTCGACGATCTCAACCTTGTTCTCTAGGAGCCTCCTCTTAACGATCTCGGCTACGTCAACAGCCTTGGAGATCGCCTTGCCCCTGGCCTTTAGAACGACCTTCTTTGCACCAGCGTCGAACTGTAGAAGCACTGCTAGAACATAGTTCATTACGGACTTTCTACCGACGAAAATAACGTTTCCCTGTTCACTCATTGGTATCACCTACATTGTTATTAAGTATTAGTGATAAAACTATTAATAAATAAAATTCTGTATATATATCATATCAAATTGATTTAAATTTGTAGCATTTATTTATTCCAAAAATGATTAGCGGTATAATCATTTTTCCAATATTTGAATTTTTTACAAATCGACTATCAAGTCCTCTTTCTCCGCCTCTACAAGCCACTTGACTGGTATAGGTGGATAATCCTCTTTAAACGCCAGCTTCCTCTTTATTGAGAGGGGTAGAATACCCTCCTCCAACTCCTTCTTAGCGATCTCTATTGAGGACATCTGCTTATCAACTTCTATAAAGGGTAAGGCTCCATAGTCAATCTGAACTGCTCTAACACCGATTATCCTGGCTCTCTCAAAGATCGTTAGCCTGGGTGGACCGATTGGGATTAACTCTTTATATTTAATCTTCTTCTTTTTAGGCAATTTTACTCACACCTTCTCATATTGCTATTATATCATGTATTTATAAATCTATAGTTTTTGGATTATCCGTGGTGATATAAATATCTTAATTATAATTTATCCATATCCATGGCGCCACATTTATATTCTTTACTAGCATTACCACCCATTATTTATTATTGGAGGCTGGTATACGTGTCATCCTTATACGTTAATTACTTGGTTGAGATCGATGGTGTCGAGAAACTTGTTATAGGGCTTTCTAGGGTTAAGGCACTTAAGATTATTAATGAGTTGAATAGGCTCCTCCCCCTATCCACATATGTATTTGTCAGAAACGGTGTTCCCTATATCTACCTAGGGATCGGTAAGGGAGGGATGATGAGTGTAGAGTGTACGAGGGGGAAGGTGTTGTATGACGTCTCCAACGATAGTCTAATGATATGTCTAGGAGACTATAGAATCGAGTCTAGGAGATACCTCGATGTAGGTATCGTCGTTGAGGGCCTTGAGATATTGGAGTCGCTAGAGTCCCGTCGCAAGGCTGTGATTAAGAAGATATAGGCACGTATATCTCAAGTTCCCTATTCTTCTCCTCCAGCTTTAGGATGCCTTCCTTAGCTAGGCTCCTAAGCAGGTCCCTTGCTAGGCTGAGCTTTACCTCGGCTCTTCTAGAGACCATGTATGGAGTAACATACTTCTGTTTCTTAACAAAATTTACGATATCCTGCTTCTCCTTCTCGGTTATGTACGATCTATAAGCTTCTCTCTTCTTCTCCTCCTTCTTCTTTTCATCCCTTCTACTGGCCAACTTCTTCAACTTCGATATTGTAGGCTTCTTAGTTCCACCCATTTACATCACCATCTTTCAGATTATTAACACTATAAACTAATACTTAAGGATTTACATCCTCAACAGTATGTCTCTGGCGCTTATATATCTCTATAATCTCATCTTCTGTAGTCGCGTCTTCAGGAGCCTTGTCAAAACGATACCGGCCTGTGAACCTCGGGAACCGTAGGGCTAGACCAACTTCTTCCTGAACCTCACTATATGCACATGTATGTATAGGGCTTAGAGTGATCTCGGCAGCCGTTATCTCAAGGACAACCTGGGGCTCAATCCACTTGTCAGGCTCTATCTTAGCGACTACCCTAGCAGGCTTATGATCCACTATAAGCGGTTTCAAGATCTCGTTCATCTGGGTGAGGTCTTCATCCTTAAACCCTGTCCCTACTTTACACACCGTTTTAAATATATCCTCCTCCTTATCATAGACCGCCATCAAAAAGCTACTTAGCAAGCCTCCTTTCCTCCCCCTTCCATAGAATGCGCCCACGACAACGAGATCTAGTGTGTCTGTGAGCTCCGCACGATAATCTCTCTTCAGCTTTATCCACAGCCAGCCCCTGGCCCCAGCCTGGTAGATGGATTCGGGGCCAGTGTATTTTATGACTAGTCCTTCACACCCATTCTCTATAGCTAACATGAAGAACTCCCAAAGCTCCTTAATCTCCTTGGGATAAATCAATTCAGAAGGCTTTATGTAGTCATCTTCCTCAATTATCTCCTCCAGTATCTTCCTTCTCTCAGGGAATGGAGTCTTCAAAAGATTTTTCCCTTCATAATATACTACATCAAATACCCTTAGGGTGACGGGGATCTCCTCAATCATCCTATGTATATCGTGTTTCCTCTTTCTCCTCATCAGCTCTTGAAACGGTCTTAGCTCACCCGTCTCAGGATTGAATGCAATAGCCTCTCCCTCTATGATAGCTGTATCTGCCTTGACATACTTCTTCACTATCTCTACTACATCTGGAAACTGGTATGTTATGTTCTCCAGTCTCCTACTGAATATATGAACCTTGTCATGATCCTTGTGTATCTGCATCCTCTCCCCATCATATTTGAAGTCCGCTGCAAGCATGCCATGTGTCTTTTCCCACGCCTCCTCAGGACTCTTTACTCTCTCCGCGAGCATGGGCCTAATCGGTATACCCAGCTGGATATCAATCTTCTTAATCCCATCCAAACCCTTATCCAGAGCCACTTCAGCTATGTAGCCTATGTCAGGCACCACATTATACGCTTCTTCCAAGATGCTCTTGTATTCCCTCGAGCCCAGTCTAGATGCTAGGGCCTCTAGGAGGGTCATATCAGCAACTCCAAGCCTAAGGGCGCCGTCAACGATCCTAGCGATATACCTGGCTTCAATAGGCTTTGCATCGACGAAGAGGCTTGCTAAGAGCTTCACCTTATCATCCACTGACCCCTCTCCAGCTGTCTTCGCGATTTTATCCAACGTCTTATAAACCCTCTCGACGGTCAGTTCCTGTGCGAATAACGTGGCCTGCTTTCTCTTCCCAATAAATTCCTCAGCCACCTTACCAATGTCCCCTACCTCCCCCAGCCTCTTCTCAATGGCCTTCGAGTCGTATCCAGAGGCCATTGCAATAGACCTTATTATAAGCTTCTCGCTCATACCCAGTTCCAAACCTGTATAGGGTGGATGAAGTTCTCCCAGTGTTAGGTATGTAATCATCCTAGCCTCACTGGGTGAAGTAGCCTCTACAAATAGGTTTGTAAGTATCTGGATCATCTCAAGCCTAGCGCTGGTCTCCTCAAGCCTCTGGAAATACTTTGCTAGGGTGAGGAACTTCATAGTAAACCACTCAAATATTATCATAATCATATCGATTTAATTATTGTTTTAACCGATGTGGAAACTACAGCTGTATTAGGATTGTCTATGGGTTTATAGGAATCTCCATTTTTATATTTATTGTTCGCCTTTATTCTTAGTCGGAGGGTCTATGGTGGAGATATATTCAGGACTATTCCTGTCATCAATAATAATATTCATAGGCTTCGTTGGGTCAATCCTACTCAATAGGAAGAATATCCCTGACGCAATATTCCTAATATTATTCGGATACTTCCTAGGCCCGATGACGGGCATAGTCGATCCACAGCAGCTATCAGGTGTCGCACCATATATCGGCGCCCTAGCCCTAATCGCTATAATGTTCGAGAGTAGCCTAGACATTGATCTAAACGAGCTCCTACTATCTGCTAAACCAGCATTAATAATATCTCTAGCAGGCTTCGTGGTGTCTGTGATCGGGACCTTTGTGATTCTCTACTACATCGTCGGCTTCATGCCTGAGAATCCATTGTATAGCCTACTTATAGGCACTATAATAGGTGGAGGTAGTGGAGCTGTAATAGCCAGTATAGCGCCAAAGATATCGATGCCGAACAGCCTCCAACTTACATTGAGTCTAGAGTCTGTACTTACAGACGTTTATGTCATCGTGTTTACATTGACCCTCATGTCTATAATGAGCAACGAAGGCATGAATATCCAACCCAGCGAGATAGTGGGCAGTATAGCTGCAAGGTTCTCCACAAGCATGGTTCTAGGATTCATCGCAGGGATACTCTTATCGGATCTTATATACAAGTTCAAGAAGGAGCAGCATATCTATGTAATGACATTCGCCTTCCTAATACTGCTATATGTAGGCGCAGAGTTCGCCGGTGGAAGCGGTGCAATAACAGTATTGACTGCCGGTATTGTCGTGGCTAACCTAGCATATCTCCCACAATTTATAGCGGGTAGTAACATGGTTGATGTAGTTAGATACCAGCTTTTCAGTATGGAGTCAACGCATTCTGAGCTCACACTTCTAATTAGAATATTCTTCTTCGTTGAAGTCGGCTTACTACTTGATCTACGTAATATGGAGATAATGATGCATGCGCTTATTCTATCGCTAGTCCTCCTCTTACTAAGGTATCCTATTGCATATGGCATCGCCAAGTCAATGGGCTTTAGGCAGAAGACAGGCATAGCAGCAGGAATTTCAAGCGTCTTCTATGCAAGGGGTTTAGCAGCTGCTGTAATGGCTGTAGTGGTTACACAGGCTACTGTAGAGCGTGCTGGGGTTGCTGTACCTCTATTACCAGATCCAGTAGGGGGATATGTAATAAGCATCGCCTCCGCCGTAGTATTGTTTACAAATATAATTTTAACAGTTGGGGTCGTGGCTTTAAAGAACAAGGTTAAGGAGCTATTAATATAGCTACTATCAGCCCTCAACCTATCTTTATCTATTTACTATAGGGACTAGGACTTTTCCTTATTAAAAAAATTGGATGAGGTTTTAATAGTAAATAAGCTCCTTCTCCTCAAGTTCCTCTCGTAATCGATTAACTGCTTCGTAGATATACTTTTCTCCCCTGGCGCCTGTACACACGATCTTACCGCTAGCGAATAGAAGTATAACAACCTTAGGCTCCCTCATACTATATATCAAGCCAGGGAACTCCTCAGGCTCGTAAATCGCGTATTCAAGTGTCTCAGCAGCCTTTTCCAGGTCTATTAATCCCTTTAAGTTCCCAGATGCAACGACATTCTCGATCTTTATGTTTGGCTTGGCCCCCGAGATTATCCTCTTGGATATAAGTGTGTTTATTAGTTTTTCAACAGCTTTGTAGACATCTTCTTCAGCCTTTGCCCCTGTTATAACCATGTTTCCAGAGCCGAATATCAGGATCGCTGTCTTAGGCTTTGTAAGCCTATATACAAGTCCAGGGAATCTCTTAGGATCATATTCTGCCTGTGGAATCTTCTCTAGGATCCTTCTTAAATTAATATCCTGATTCACTTTCACTGTCGCTACTACATTAACTATTTTAACCTCAGGTTCTGGCTTTTTAAAAATACCGCTACTCATCCTTAATACACCTCTTTATAAACCCTTCATTTCACAAATAAAAATAAATGATAAGTTATAATACTATATAACTCTAACAGTATATATTGTTTAACCCTCATCACCTAGGGCTGTCAACTATCCCCAGTAATCCTCATCGAACTCATCCTCTTCTTCTTCGCCGAATATAGTCTTTGCTTCATAGAGGATGAATCCAATCAAAATGAGGATGATAGTCAGATAGTTATATGGAGGCTTAAGGATCCTCGTCAACACCCCTAGCTTAGGTATTATCAAGATGACTTTACCAACTACATCACTTCCGGAGACAACAAATGGATCCGGAGCCAAGTTAGCGTCTCCCTTAGTCCTAAACATAGGTGGATCCCGGCTAACTATACTTATAATTCTATGGACAATACATTGTCCCGATTCGCATGAGGCGGTATTTGAGAACTTAGGGTTCTTAAAGACTATTATGTCTCCAACCTGGAGGGTCGAGGGGTCAACGCCCTGGACGACTATGAGGTCGTCGATGTTTATAGTTGGAACCATGCTGCCAGATACAACAACCATTATAGGCGTATCTGTTCTAAGAACTATCTTCAAGCCATATGTAAATCCTAGGTATACAATACCCACTATAATAGCTAGTACAAGTATTTCCTTCGCCAGTGTCTTCAACCCATCCTGGTTTTCCCCACTCATTATAGTCGCCTTCATAAATATGGATGCCACTTATTTCTATGTTACTAGTGGCTTATAACAGTCTCTATTATTGAGTTAAATTCACTTAATAATCTTTATTAGGATTTAGTATAAACTTTTTCTCCACGTGTCTCAACTAATAAAAAAGTGTTGGGCGGAGCCTCCACTAGATAATGGAGGCGCTTATCGCGATTGATAATATCAATAGTCCCCAGCCGAGTATCAGGATTATCTTCACCCATTTCTTAGCGGATGATATGAATTCTAGTATGAGGTAGAACGCCGTCAAACTAATTAGGAATGTAATCGCGTCTCCATAGGTCGCGGCATACTGTGGATGTTCCCTGAATAAAGTGACTTCTAGGAGGAATGCCAACGCATCTCTCAGGAAATAGTATATCGCATATAGAAAGTTGATCAACTGCTCTGGACTTATTGGAGCCATAGGCGGCGTAGCCATCTAAAATCACCTCCACTATAGACTTGCCACATGCATTACTCGTTTCCCAATATATTAATTGCAGGAAACTAAATTTATATCGGTTGTACCCCGAATCCCAGGGCCTGTATATCCTCTGTCTTTATAATTAATGAGCTAGGGACATGGCTTCTTTACGATAAATATTATGTCTTAGGCTCAGCACTCACAGGGCTCATCATTAGACCCTGGTATTCAGATCAGGGAGTTATGCATCATCGCCTAACAAATATATAAAAAGAATTTTAAAAAATATTTTAAATTGTTGTACACTTTTATACCCGGATTGGCCTTAACTAAGCCACATTTTTTTACAAAAATGCTAGATTAACGCTTATATATAGTGTTGTATCTATTAATTAAATTTGTAAGGTTATTTAAAGGTGAATATTTTATGAGAGGACGCTATATTTTCGCTATACTCTTAGTCATGGTATTCCTACTACCAGTTATCGGAGCAGCAGTTCCTATCCAGGCCCAGGCTGAGAGGCCTACAAAACAGATTACACTAAAGGCGGTCGACCCGACACAGGCCGTCGCACTAATTAAGGCAGGGCAGTTGGACGCCTATATATTCGAGGTTCCAAGAGAGATTGCTTCTGCAAACCTAGGTAGCCCAGATGTTAAGTTCATGCTGGCACCCGCAGGTATCAACGACTTCATCTTGAACCCTGCGGTGCCTAAGGACCCGAATAAGCTGAACCCATTCGTCAGCAGGAAGATCAGGTATGCTGTAAACTACCTGGTTGACAGGTCCTTCATCGTCCAGCAGATATTCAAGGGCTTCGCTTATGAGATGTATACATTCGAGGCTCCACCTGACCCAGACTACTTCACAATAGCCGACATCGTCGCTAAGTATAAGACATCCTACAACCCAGAGTATGCTCGTCAGATAATCGACGAGGAGATGGTTAAGCTAGGTGCTACAAAGGGCGATGATGGAAAGTGGTATTACAACGGCAACCCTGTTACAATCAACTTCGTCATCAGGATTGAGGACGAGAGGCATGAGCAGGGTCTACTGCTGGCTGATGAGCTTGAGAAACTAGGTTTCACAGTTAACAGGCTTGAGATGACATTCGGTGAGGCAATCGACCTAGTATACTACACAGACCCAGCCGACTTAGATTGGATGATCTATACAGAGGGCTGGGGTAAGGGTGGTATCGCTAAGTGGGCAGATGGTGACCCAGCGTTCTGGGGCGCACCATGGTATGGCTTGATGCCCGGTTGGCAGGAGCCCACATACTGGAACTATGAGAACTCCACTCTAGACGAGATCACCATGAAGCTACTCTTCGGTGAGTTCTCCAGCCAGGAGGAGAGGAACCAGCTCTTCAGAGAAGCCACTGAGATGATCATTCAGGAGGCCATAAGGATATTCACAGTAACAACCCTAGATCCTCAGCCAATGAGCGCCGATATGAAGGGCGTAACTGAGGATCGTGGTGCTGGTCTAAGGTCCCTGTACAACCTAAGGGAGATGTACGTACCAGGTAAGCCCAACATAGAGGTCGGACACCTACACGTATATACATCTAGGACTGTATGGGGTCCGGTAGACGCTAGGAACTTCCAGTTCTTCGACGTCTACAGCGTAGACCCATGGACAGCTATACACGACCCATGGCTATGGAACCATCCACACACTGGTGAGGTCATACCATTCAGGGTATCCTTCCAGGTTGAGACCGCTGGTCCAGATGGTACACTACCCGTACCTGCAGACGCCTTCATGTGGGACGCCTCTTCAAAGACGTGGATGAATGTCGGTGACGGTATAGCCGTCAAGAGCAAGGTAACATTCGACCTATCAAAGCTACTAGGAACCAACTGGCACCATGGCCAGCCAATTACATGGGCAGACGTACTATATGACATATACCTATTCTACGAGTGGACATATGCTGAGGATAAGCAGGCAATCGACCCAATCTGGAACGCATACTTCTCGGATGCATTGTCATACATAAAGGGCTTCAGGATAATCGATGACACACATCTAGAGGTCTATGTAGACTACTGGCACTTCGATCCCAATGAGATAGCTGCATTCGCAACACCACCGGTGACAAGCTTCCCATGGGAGGTTAACTATGCTGTTGAGCAGCTAGTCGTCGACGGCGCATATGCCTGGAACAGGTACATGTCATCAAGCCTAGAGATTCCACAGATCAACTACGTACTCTCTGGCCACGCCGCAGATGCTGCGGCCAAGCTACAGGAGCTATTGAACACCAACACATTCCCAGAGAATGTATTCACAGTAGGAACAACAGCCTATGCTACATGGGATGATGCACAGGCAAGGTACAACGCTGCAATCGACTGGATCAACAACAAGAACCACTTGGTAATATCAAACGGTCCGTTCTACCTAGAGAGCTTCGACGCAGCTGGAGACTCTCTGGTGATGAAGGCCTTTGAGGATGCAACATATCCATTCCCACCAGGGACATGGGTATTCGGAACATTCCTAAGGCCAAGCATTGAGAACACATTCGCTCCAACGATCAACCTAGGTTCCGAGGGTACACTAATCGTTGACATTACACAGTTGACTGTTGACTATGAGGTTGACGTCGAGTATCTAATAATTGACCCAACAACAGGTGAGGTATTGGCCAGGGGCACTGGAACAAAGGTAACTGACTTCAGGTACATGATCACGATACCTGCAGACTTCACGACACAGGTCGGTCCAGGTACATACCAGGTCGACATACTGCTATATAGCCCAGAGATGGCTCTACTAGACTATAGGACAGTATTCTTCACGATCCTAGGTGGCGGTGTACTAGAGGATGAGATCAACCAGCTAAGAGACCAGCTCGGACAGTTGTCCGACAGCCTCGGACAGGTATCCAGCACATTGGCAGCGGCAATCGACAGCCTAAGCTCCACATTGACAGACGCCATCGGTAGCGTAGCCGACGAGATCACAGGTGTCAAGAGCGACATATCCACAGTATCCAGCGATGTAAACGCATTATCTGGTGATGTTGCAAGCCTAGGAGACAGGGTCGGCAAGGTCGAGGGTGCAGTATCTCAGCTGAACACAATGTTGATGGTCATCGTCGTACTGGTGATAATCAACCTCGTCGCAACAGTAGCACTACAGTTCTTCAAGAAGTAAACTTTCTCCACTATTTTTCTATTTTTTATAGTTTTTTGGTTAAGATAGTTCTATGCATTTAATCATTAAGAAATTATAAACTCGTCATCTAATTCTTTTCAGATGTAAATATATAAAGTATCGCTGGTAATATCCAAGCATATACCTTTATATTTAACCTTTTTAACTATAAATTACATAATGAGTTTAGTGTTGTCCATATTATACACCTGCTGGTGATTATATTGGGTGTCCCTAGATATCTCGGTGTAAAGGCTTTTAACCTTATGCTGGTGTTGCTGGGAGTACTGCTATTGACAGCTATACTCTTCGGCGCTACAGGGCTTTCAGACAAGATTCTCAGAGCTATTATTAGTGAAGAGGTCAGGGGATACAGGGCTCAGCTATCGCAGCAGAAGGGTCTTACCCCTGAGGAGATAAACCATCTAGTCGAGGAGTATAAGAAGAACCTCGAGATAGAATATGGACTGGACAAACCGTGGTATGTGCGATTGCCGGATATGATCCGGCGTATCGTGATCCTGGACCTGGGTACTTCGAAACACATGACCAGCTTCACTGGAAGTAACCAGATTAGGGATATTATTGTGGAAAGGGTTCCATACACCGTCATGCTTATGACGACGGCGGTGTTAATTGTATTCGCTATTGGACTGGGATTTGGGACATGGCTCTCTACAAAAGTCGGTTCCCTATGGGACAGGGGCCTGTCCTTCTTCGCATCGATATCCTACGCCACTCCCACATGGTGGCTAGCCTTATTATTAATACTGATATTCTCATATTATCTCGATATCCTGCCATATGGAGGACTCCTTAGCCCTAATCCGCCTAAGGAGTTCCTCCCTAGGTTATTGGACATGATGTATCACGCAATACTACCTATAATGACACTTGTACTAGCCCTTTCAGGCTCAGCTATCTATATATATAGGAGTATTCTAGTATCTACGGCTACTGAGGACTTCGTAACAGTTGCCCGAGCTAAAGGACTTCCAGAAAACCTTGTTTTGAGGAGGTATATCATTAGACCCTCTCTACACCCGATCCTAACCAACCTTGTGCTTGGACTAGCTGGGTCACTTACTGGTGCTATATTGACGGAGACGGTTTTCAACTGGCCGGGGATGGGGCGTCTATATTATGAGGCAATCCTCAATATCGATGAGCCACTTATCCTAGCCCTTACATATGTATTCACACTGATCTATGTAGCCGCTAGGTTTATTCTCGAGATTCTATACATTGTTGTTGATCCAAGGGTGACTGTGGAGTGAGTGTAACACGTAGTGGTTGGCAAATTTATATAAGTAGTCTTGTGGGAAAGGCTGGGCTAATACTACTGATATTCATGGTTGTCGCATCAATATACGTACTCGCTACCTACCCTCTCGACTATGGTATACGCGTCTGGAGTAATCCAAAGAGCTGGGCAGATAACCCTATAACCGTACCACCCACATGGGTAGACTTCTTTACAGGGAGGGATTTGGTCACACACCATATCACTATAACTACCACTAGTAAGGGAACCGAGACTATAGCGGGGCTTAAATTCAAGGTATATGAACTGGACTATGACTTGGAGGAGGATGGTTTCCCAACATATTTAATGATCAAGATATATAACGTCAGTATGTACTCAGAGAGGGGAGTATATTTTGTTATCAATTTTACAAGGCCCGATGGAGATGAGATACGTCTAATAACATTCGCCGAAGTGCCCCCGCCAAATAGCGACCTCCCATACATAGCCTTCTCAAAGAACGAGAAGATAATCTTCCTCTCTAAGGAGAGGTCAGTCGGATTCAGTTTACTAACATACATAAATACCAAGTACAATCTTAATTATACTATTGACAAGCTGAATGAGATTAACTACAATAAGGTTCTCTTCGGTGTACCGACTGAGGAGGGCGGAGACGTGATTTGGAAACCGCTTAAGGGCGTCTATAAGATAAACGTCTATATGCTTGGAGAAGACAAGGATAAAATCGCTATGTTGAAGGCTGTCTTCGGAGGAGAGTCATATGGATTCCTAGGCACTGATGATAATGGTAGGGATCTTGCACAGGGTCTTCTATTCGGGTTCCCAGTTGCATTGGCAATAGGTTTCTTCACCTCTATAGTGACAACAGCCATAGGCGCCTCCCTAGGTATCATCAGTGGTTATAAGGGCGGTAGGGTAGATGAGATTATACAGAGGATATCAGACGTCGTATACAACTTCCCGTTCCTACCGATTATAATATTAATCGTTTTCATCATCAGCAGGATGCCTGGATTCCCAAGGCTACTAGCTATTTTCGGCGCTATAGTAGCCCTTGGATGGCCTGGGCTAACGATCCTCATCAGATCAATGGTTCTAAGCCTGAAGCAGTCACAGTTCATCGAGGCTGCTAAGGCAATCGGTGCATCAGACAGGAGGATAATGTTCAAGCACATATTCCCCAACTTGGCTCCATTCATATTCGCTCAGATGATCTTCTTCACACCCGGCGCTATCCTGGCCGAGGCCGCATTGAGCTTCCTCGGACTCGGTGACCCCAACATACCGACTTGGGGGCAGATTATTGAGGAGTCGTTTAGGGCTGGAGCCGCCCTCAACGGATGGTGGTGGTGGGTATTGCCACCAGGTCTACTGATCATGCTTGCAGCTATAACATTTGTGTTTATAGCTCTGGGCCTAGAGCCCATTGTAAACCCGAAGTTACAGGAGAGGTGAGTATATGGTTAAGAATATACTGGAGGTAAAGGATCTCTACCTCTACTACAAGACGTATAAGGGGATTGTACAGGCCGTGGACGGTATTTCGTTCAATATACCCGAGGGGCAGACCTTAGGTATAGTCGGTGAGTCTGGATGCGGTAAGTCCAGTACAGCCAACACTATAATTAGGCTACTACCAAAGAATACATACAAGTATGAGGGGTCTATAAAGCTGGATGGCGAGGAGATCACTACCATACCTATGGATGAGTTCAGGAGGACAATTAGATGGAGGAAAGTTGCAATGGTTTTCCAGGGCGCCATGAATAGCCTTAACCCTGTTTTGAAGGTTGGTTTCCAGGTTGCCGAGCCCCTGATAGTCCATCTAGGCATGGATAAGAATGAGGCGTTGGATAGGGCTAAACAGGTCTTCGAGAAGATTGGTTTGACACCTGCTTTCCTAGACAGGTATCCACATGAATTAAGTGGTGGTATGAGGCAGAGGATCGTTATTGCCATGGCCATGATAATGAATCCCCAGCTACTTATCCTTGACGAGCCGACAAGCGCTCTAGACGTCAGTATCCAGGCTCAGATCATGAATCTACTAAAGTCTTTGAAGAAGGAGTATAACCTGTCTATGATATTCATCACCCATGACATCGCCCTGGCAAGTGATATTAGTGACTTACTAGCTGTCATGTATGCTGGCGAGATAGTGGAGTATGGCCCAATCGAGGAGGTTCTCCTAAATCCCCAGCATCCCTACGCACAAAAGCTCATCGCCAGTATCCCGAGGTTGAGGGAGGATAAGGAGCCGGAGTTCCTACCTGGGAATCCACCTGGACTAATTAATCCACCGAAGGGATGTAGATTCGCTAGCAGGTGTCCATACAGGTTTGAGAAGTGTAGTGAGGCGCCTGGACTGGTTTGGATAAATGGGAATCACTATGTAAAGTGTCATCTGTATTCGGAGGGGAAGTAAAGTGGTAAGGACTATTATGAAGTTGGAAAACCTCAGGACATACTACATATTGCGTAAAGGATTATTTGGGAGGCTCGTTGTCAAGGCTGTAGACGGCGTTACACTGGAATTTAAGGCGGGTGAGATCACTGCCGTAGTAGGTGAATCCGGGTGTGGTAAGACCACACTAGGAAGGACTAGCCTTAAGCTTATCGAGCCCACAGATGGAAAGATCATATTTGAGGATAAGGATATTACGCACTATAAGGGAGATATGAAGTGGTTTAGGAAGAAGGCTCAGATAATATTCCAGGATCCATTCCAGTCTCTCAATCCATACCACAGTATCTATGAGATTTTAAGTGAGCCACTGGTCGTATTAGGTGAGAAGGACAGGAGTGTAATCGATGAGAAGATTATCTCGGTCTTGAATGAGGTTAAGATGACCCCACCTGAGGAGTATCTTACAAAGTATCCACATATGCTCTCAGGAGGTCAGAGACAGAGGATATGTATCGCGAGGGCATTATTAGTTGATCCCATATACCTCGTTGCGGATGAGCCGGTCTCCATGATTGACGCCAGTAGCCGTGCAGAAATACTCACTATGTTTAGGAACATCCAGAAGGAGAGGGACTTGGCTGTAATGTATATTACGCATGATATTGCCACTACCAAATACTTTAGCGACTTAATTGCTGTGATGTACGCTGGTAAAATAGTGGAGTATGGCCCTACTAAGAAGGTTCTTAAGAACCCGCTTCACCCCTATACACAGGCATTGATCGACGCGGTGCCAGATCCAGATCCAAACAATAGGTTTAGGATGAGGCCTGTGGTACCCGGCGAGCCGCCTAACCCGATTAACCCTCCACCTGGATGCCGTTTCCACCCAAGATGCCCCAAGAGATTTGATCCTTGTGACAAGGACGAGCCTGTTTTAATGGAAGTAGAGAATGGGCATTATGTAGCATGTCACCTATTTAAGTAGGCTACATTTCCTTTTTCTTAACTAACCTACATTTTCCCTTATTAACTAGATTTTATTTATTAGTTTAGCCTATATTCAGACTAAATACCCAGTGTATTAGTCTAACTACATTTATTCGAGTAGATGAGTGTGATGTACAGTGCCGGAGGAATCTGAGAAGCTGCGTAGAGAGATAGGGTTCCTAGGAGCCTTTTCCATGGGCTTCGCAGATGTTGGAGCCGATGTATTCCTAGCTATCGGAATAGTAACTCTCTACGCGGCGGGATATGCTCCCTTCTCCTTTCTAATAGCCTCCATATGCTATATAACAACTGGACTAGTCTATGCTGAACTCGCCTCCCTCTATCCCTATGCAGGGGGTGGGCAGGTATATGGCATGAGGGCTGGAGGAGATATCCTTGGGTTCCTCGTCGGCTGGGCAATTCTCCTAGACTACGTCCTCGACATAGGTCTATTCTCAATCGCCAGCGCTGGTTACCTAGCCTTTATATTCCCGGAACTACATGATTATATTACCATTAACTTGGGGGTGTTTGAGTTCACCACCCCTTATATCGGTGTAACTGCTTTTATAATGGTTCTTTTCCTCATAGGAATAAATCTAATTGGCATCAAGGAATCGAGTAAATTTAATGAGCTACTTGTCATAGTCACGGTCTTCACTGAGGTGTCTATACTTATCCTGGCGTTTCTATTTGCTTTTTCACCCGAGAGGTTTATTGAGCAACTAAATTTCCTAGGAAATCCTGATCATCAAGAGCATGTGTTCTACACTGGACTGTGGGATATCCAGACTGAGAACTTTATATATGGTATAACTCTTGCAATGAGTAGCTTCATAGGTATAGAGTCCATTGCACAAGCCGCTGAAGAAACCAGGAACCCCTGGAAATATCTTCCGAGATCCTTTAAGTACTCTATAATAACTGTGTTGGTCTTCACTCTCTCATTCTCCATACTGGGGCTAGGTGTATTGGGTTGGGAGGGTCTCGCTAATTCAATATATAACCCTATTGCTCAGATAACCTCCCGGATACCTGTTATCGGGAGATATATGGCTCTAGCAGTTGCCTTCGTAGCCTTCTCAATTACATTGGTCTCTACCAATACAGGTGTGATTGGAGTCTCTAGGGTTACTTATAGTATGTCAAGATTCAAGCTTATACCCGCTGTATTTAGCAGGCTTCATAAGAAGAGGGCTGTGCCATATGTCAGTATAATATTCTTTGGATTGATAGGGGGATCTCTAGCCCTCACTGGGAATCTCGAGATGGTGGCCGGCCTATATAACTTCGGTGCTCTTCTAAGCTATATCCTTGTCAACTATAGTCATATTAGGCTTAGGCAAGTTGATATAGAGTCGTATAGACCCTGGAAAACACCGATAAACATACAGTTTAGGGGTAAGGAGATTAGTATAGTTGCGGTCATCGGTTTGATCGCTACAGCCTCTTTATTTACACTAGTAGTTATATATCATCCGATGGGTAGGCTGTTGGGGACTCTCTGGGTTGTTGCGGGCTTCATCCTATTTTTATCATATAGGGTATATAAGGGATGGGGGATAACTGAGAGTATCTCGGTAAAGATACTTAAACCGACTATAACAAAGATAAAGACAATTGTGGTAGTTCCTCCACTGGTTAAGCCTGAGTTAGTATATAGGGCTATCTATTATAACCTTGAGGATATACACGATATTCACTTGGTGAGCCTAATTGAACTCCCTAAGAGGTTTAGGGAGCCTGTGCATATAAGCTGGGCTGAGATAATATCTATGAAGAGAGATGTGGAAGAGAACCTCGGGTATATCTGCGAAAGACTAAGAAAATCTGGTTTTACGTGTAAATCGCATGTAATTGTCGGGTCGAGCGATAGCCTAACGAACTATATCGAGGGTGTGAACGCCGATACCGTGGTCTTAATAAGCGGTAAAAAGCCTAGGATAAAGGGTAAGAAGGGCTTTATATTAAATGATTTAAAGGGAGACATCAGAATCATATATTTGTTTATGCCGGAATTCGGGTGATGATGTTTGAAGGCTTTGATAGAGATTGTTGTAGAGCCGAAGAAGCTGGAGAATGTTTGTAAGAGGCTTTCTGAGCTTAAAGAGGCTGTGAAGGTATATGAGATAACAGGTGAGTTCGACGTCTTTGTAGAGCTTGACGTGGATTCGATGAATAGCCTGAGGAAGATCCTTAAGGAGAAGATTCTACGTATAGATGGTGTTAAGACCACCCATAGTAGTGTTGTATTGGGTGAATGGAAATCAGTATGAAGAGGATATTGATACCAGTTGGGGAATATACGGATCCAACTCCATTGATAAAGTTGACTGAGATTATAAAGGATCTAGAGTCTGTGGAGATCGTCCTATTTGGAGTCGTCTCAATTCCATTTACAACCTCATTGGAACAGGAGGAGATCAGGAATACCGAACCATATATAAGGATCAGGGATAAGCTGGAGGAAGTCAGCCAGTTTTTTAGATCCCTTGGGCTAAGCCCTAAGACTAGAATCGTCGTATCTAGGGATGTGCCTGAGGCCATTATTGAGGAGGCCTTGTCCGAGGAATATGATTTGATTGTCCTTATCAAGAGGCTTAAACCACCTAGATTTGTTAGGAGGAGCGTTAGCCAGGCGATTCTATCCAAGATACCTAGTCCACTACTTATATTGACCATGGACTAGACTGATTGATATGAATCCATCTCTATCTAACTTCTCGATATCCTACCTCCTCTCCCTATTATATACCTATAAATCTGATGTTGACAAGGCCTGTGAAAAATACCTTATTCCAAAGACTCTCTTCGAAGAGGTTTATGAGTTATTTAAGGAATCGCTGGAAGACCTGGATTTTAGGATAGATATTATTGAGGAGCTTCTATCTAGGGGGGAGTCCCCAGAGAAGATTGCTGAAGCCATGGATTGGAGGGACTTCGAGTACTTAGTTGGGAGATATTTTACTGAGAATGGGTTTAAAGTCGATTATAACTATAGGATACACCGTCCAAAGAGGGAGGTCGATGTCCTTGCTAGGAGAGGAGGGATGTTGATAGGTGTAGACTGTAAGAATTGGGATAAGAGACTTACCAGATCCATGGTTAGGAATGTGGTTGAGAAGCAAGTTGAGCGCCTATCCTATTTATGTAGCCGCAGCGAGTTCCGAGGATATAAGATATATCCTCTTGTCGTTGTCATGAGACGCGGTAGAAATATCTTCTATAATGGTGTGGGCATTATCCCCATTTCAGGACTCAGGGAATTTATACAGAACCTTGATATATTCATAATAGAGGGGTTATTGTCACACCTACCTTGCTAGAACCTCTCTCGATACATCCTTCCTAACTTTCTCTAGGATCATGAACCCACATTTAGGGCATGAGAAGTAACTCATTTCAGAGATTTCTTCAGCTGTGGATACAGCTCCACACCTCAGACACCTATATTTAATGTCTCTGGAGTAGACTCTTATGTTCTTCATGGCATCATCACTACAATTTGTTAGCTATATTCTCTTTATAAATATTTTTAGACATCCTATATCCAAAATTTAGTATAGTATTATAGTTATTTTATACCCGTCTAAAACCCTTATTAACAATATAATAGTCTTATGATTGCTATGATGCCGTGTAAGTGGGATGGTATGGAATGAGGATAGCGATGTTCCTATCAAAGAGGGAGCATATCATTATGCTTTCATCAATATATCAGCTTCTAATCAGGAAGGGTCATAAGATCTATGTATTTGATATTTTGGAGGAGTCGGGATGGTTTGAAAAAGGTGTTCAATACGTCTCCCTAAACTATAATAAGCCTGAGGATGTACTGGACTATGGAATGGGTGAGAGAGAGTCAATTGACTATCTCGTAAATATGTTTGAGAAGAATAAGATTGATCTCGTGATGTTCTCAGGCTACAGCGATTTCCTTATGAGGGTAGCTATAGCCTCCAAATTAATGAGGATCCCGGCCCTACATATTGGGTCTGGGCATAGGACCTACAACTATAGTGATGAGGATGAGGTTCTGAGGCAGGTAACAGACCACTTAATACCATTCCACGCTACCTATACCCCTCAGAACTCTAGCAATCTCTTGGCTGAGGGGGTTGACCCTAGGTATGTTAAGCTAATAGGCTGTCCAGTCGTCGATCTAGTTAGCCAGAGGCTTTCCGAGGCCTTGGATAAATCCACTATATTGAGTGAGATGGGTGTTGATCCAGGTGAATACATAGCTGTTGTCCTAAATAAGAGGGAGTCTATCGAACATATAGATGGATTCAGGAGTTTCTCCTCTTCCTCAGGCGAATATCTAATACTGCCGTTATCCAAGGAAAATAAAAAGGCATTGATAGACCGAGATAAATATTATGAGACGATGTCCGAGTATGATATCTTGTTTATGGAGATCTTCGACTATCTTGATCACCTAAGCTTTATCTATAATGCAAAGTCGGTTATAACGGATCAGGAGTGGGTGGCGCTTGAATCAGCGGTTTTGAGGAGGCCGACGACCCTGTTGATAAGCCCTGGCTCAAGGCCACTATATATACGGGGCAACTATGTAAATATCGTCCATCTCGATGAGAGTCTATCCAAGAATATAGGTAGTGTGTATATGAAGAGGAAGACAGGTGATGTTGGTCGGTATTATGGAGGGGGAGGGGCTGCAGAGGCATTGTCGGAATATCTATATGAGGTTCCGAAGCTACGCCTCAAATATCCACAGATAGATATCTACTCGGCGGTGGATGGAGATATCTCCCGGGTATCAAAAGATGTCATACCTGAGAAGTATAGGAGGTTGTTATCGTTATCATGAGAACACTAGTCTTCCTACCCACATATAATGAACGGAATAATATAGGGCCTCTTATAGAGGCCATTCAACATATGTCGAAGGAGCAGAAGCTGGATATCGATATCCTAGTTATGGATGATAATAGCCCCGATGGAACTGCTGAGGTCGTCCGCTCCCTAACAGATGTATATGATAACCTGAGTCTTATAGTTAGGCCGGGTAAGATGGGCCTAGGCTCTGCCTTGAGGGACGGCTTTAAATATTCTTATGAAAATGGTTATGAGTCGATGGTGCTTATGGATGCTGATTTCCAGCATCCACCTGATACTATTCCCCGTCTCATCGAGGGTGTCTCCCAGGGCTATAACCTTGCCATCGCCTCAAGGTATGTAGAAGGGGGAGGCATAGAGGGATGGAGTAGGTTTAGGAGGATTATCAGCTGGGGGGCAAATACATATGCTAGGATGGTGTTACGTTTACCCGTTAGAGACCTGACATCTGGTTTCAGGGCTTTCGACAAAGACGCGCTTGAATTCCTGTCTAAATGTAGTTTCCTCAGTAGAGGCTATGCTCTTCAAGTAGAGGTTGCGTATCTCCTGTATAGGAAAGGGTTTAAGATAGTGGAGGTGCCTTTTATATTTAGGCGGAGGCGATACGGAGCGTCTAAGCTCGACTCAGGTGTGATAAGTGAATATTTCTATAATATATTGAGAATGAGGTGGAGAGAGTGTCCTATAGAATAGGTGTTATACAGCCTAATATCGTATTTGGCGATGTAGAGGGAAATATGGAGCGGCTGCTGAAGCTGGTTAATGCACTGCGTGAATGGGATCTACTCGTGCTTCCAGAGCTAACCTTCACTGGATACGTCTTTGAATCCCGTGAAGAAGCCATTGAATATGGTAAACGGTATATGGATGAGTCACTGAAGTGGATGGAAAATATATCGGGGGAGTATGGAGGCGGTGTAGTAGCCGGGTTCGTGGAGCATGTTCATGGCAAGGTCTTCAACTCAGCAGCGATAGCTGTGGATGGGGAGATCAAGGGCGTCTATAGAAAGATACATCTATTTTATAAGGAGAAGGAGTGGTTTGACCCCGGTGATAAAGAGCCTTTTGTCGTGGATGTTGGGAAAGCAAGGGTGGGTATAATGATATGCTATGACTGGATGTTCCCTGAGGTCGCTAGGATCCTTTCTCTAGAGGGAGCCGATGTAATTGCCCATCCAGCCAATCTAGTCTATGGATATGCATATACGGCTATGAAGGCAAGGGCTATAGAGAACCTAGTATATGTTGCTACTGTTAACAGGGTAGGTAGGGATAATCGAGCTGGTATGGATATAACGTTTAAAGGAGGCAGCCAGATTGTCTCGCCTAAAATGGAGGTCTTATATAGGGCGGGTGATGGGGAGGAAGCGGGTGTAGTCGATATCGACCTAAGCCTAGCGAGGGACAAGAGGTATACTAAGCTGAACCATGTATTCAAGGATAGGCGTATAGAGCTGTATAAAAGGCTTTTAAAGCCTTAAAATCTCTGTTCCACCTTTAAAATCTGTCTCTCTTATATTTATTTTGATAGGGTGGTGTGGTTGACATGATTCCTAACCTGATTCTCCAGGTCTCTATAGACGTTGCCTCACTTCTAATAGCATTCCTAATAATCATAATTATAGTGTCCTTCCTCTCTGCATCAATTAAAATCGTTAGGGAGTATCAGAGGATAGTTGTCTTTAGATTGGGTAGGGCGATAGGGGTAAAAGGCCCTGGAGTCGTTCTACTAATACCCATTATCGATAGGCCTGTATTCGTGGATCTGAGGGAGAGGTATCTAGAGATCACTAAACAGACCTGTATCACAAAGGATAATGCCCCTGTGGACATCGACTTCCTAATATACTTCAGGGTGTTCGACCCGCTTCAGAGCGTTATAAATGTACAGAACTTCGAGGGAGCTGCCACTGGAATAGCGACGACGACCCTTAGGGCGGTTATAGGAGACATTAACCTAGATGATGTCCTGGCTAGGCGTGAGGAGATAAACAAGATCCTCCGTGGAAAGCTTGATGAGGTTACTGAGAGATGGGGTGTTAAGGTAACCAGCGTCGAGATACGTGAGATAATGCCTCCTAATGAGGTCCAAGACGCGATGATCAGGCAGATGAGCGCCGAGAGGAATAGGCGTGCCATGGTTACCGAGGCGAGTGGCCAGAAGGAATCCGCTATCTTGGTTGCCGAGGGTGAGAAGCAGAGCGCTATCCTGAAGGCGGAGGGTGAGAGGCAGGCGGCTATATTGAAGGCACAGGGATATGCACAGGCCCTGGAGATCTTATTCAACGTCGCTAAGAACCTTGATTCTAAGACCATGGCTCTACAGTATATGGAGATGCTGAAGGAGATCGGCCGTGGTGAGTCGACTAAATTCGTGCTTCCTATGGAGTTCACTAAGTTCGTGGAGGACATATCAAAGTTCATTAAAGAGATGACGGGTGAGGAGGAGAAAGAGAGTTAATGGAATATATCTCCCTCTCCAACAATAATTTTTTAATGGGGGTTTGATGAAGAAAACTATCATAATCCTATCTCTGGGCATAGCCGTGATAATGCTATTTACATCTATGGGCCATATATTATACGCCCAGACCCAGGGTAGAGTCATTATATTTGATATGGAAGCGACTATAGATGCTGGTGTTGAGGATCTTCTTAGTAGGGTGATAGCGTCTGCACCTATGGATACCAAGGCAATTATAATCATATTGAATACGAATGGAGGCTATTTAAACCCGACTGAGAAGATAGTTGACTTGATCCTGAGGTCTCCAATCAAGGTTATCGTGTATATCCCCATAGGCGGTAGGGCGTTCTCCGCAGGGGCGTATATCGCATTATCATCCGATACCCTGGTTATGTCACCTGGGTCTGTAATCGGCTCGGCGGAGCCTAGAAGTATAGGTGGCACAGAGAGCGATCCAAAGGTAGTTAATGCAATGGCCAGCTGGATATCTTCTCTAGCCTCATCCAGAGGCAGAAATGAGACTGCCGCTAGGCTGATGGTCACTGAGAACATGGACTATACTGCTGAGGAGGCTGTTGAAAACAATATCGCTGACTACCTAGTATCCTCGTTGTCCGAGTTGCTTGAGGCTGAAGGCCTAAGTGATTATAGCATAAATACGGTAGGGATGGATATTAGGTCAAGTCTTCTATCAATATTATCCGATCCATTTGTAGTTGGTCTATTGATAGATATAGCAGCCCTTCTCATACTAATAGAGATATTCCACCCGACCTTCATTGGTGGGGTCGGGGCTGGAGTAGCCTTTGTACTGGCTTTGCTGGGATTAGGGCTAGTGGGGACAGACGCAACCGCCGTAGCTCTTCTACTACTGGGTATAATCTCTATACTTATGGAAATAAAGGTGGGGCATGGTGGACCGGCTATCATCGGCTCATTTTTGATAGCCTTTGGAACAATACTACTATATAGGCAGGAATATTTTATATGGACATTCAACTATACCTCCTTCCTAATAGGCGGATTAACCCTAATAGTAATAGTGACGGGTATAATAGGTCTCTATCTCCATAAGATTAGGGAGGTCCTCATGAAGAAGAAGTCGATGCTTGACATGGATGTCTTGATAGGCAGGGAGGGTGTTGTCAAATCACGTATTGAACCCGCTAAGCCTGGAGTCGTCCTAGTTATGTCAGACTATTGGACGGCTGTTGCCGATGAAGTTATTGAGGAGGGGGAGAAGGTTATTATAGTTGCTGTTGATGGCTTGAAGCTCCGTGTAAAAAAGGCTAGATAGGAGTCTTTCTACCCCAGTAGTCCAACGCCTCTCGAAGCGCCTTATTCTTAGCAGCCCTCTCCTCGAGGCTCTCACCATGTATACTAGCGTCAATAGCCTCACGAAACGCCTCTGCACCCCTAAGCGGGCCGCCTGGATGGCCTAATACCCCTCCACCAGCCTGTATCATGACGTCGACTCCAAACATTTTAATCAATTCAGGCACTAACCCGGGGTGTATCCCTCCACTGCTAACTGGGAATATTCTCTTTATTCTATACCATCTCTTCGGGAGAAGCTTGTAGTATCCGCTTCTCCTAGTCGTTTTATCACGGCATATGCGGATTAATGGTATAACATCTATCTTAGGTGACTCGAGTTTACCTACTACAGTGCCTACATGAATGTGATCCACACCCAATAGCCTCGCTATCTCTGCCACGACCTTCATCGACATCCCATGTCTCCTATCCCTTGTGAAGGCTGCATGAAACGCCCTGTGTGCATGCACCGCCACCTTCAGATCCTCGAACTCCTCTCTAAGGGACTGTAGTGCCGACCAGCCTGTTGTGAGGATATCTATCATCACGAATTCTCCACCGAGGTCGCTTACCAGCTTAGCCCTCTCAAGCATCTCCTTATAAGGTGCAGTTATATTTATTAGATATCCCTTTCTTTCACCTGTCTCCTTCTCAATCTTATCCCTGAGTTTAAACATGGCTTTAGCCCTCTCCTCAAACTTGTTGTAGCCTTGGCTGGTTAGGTTTTCATCGTCTTTAACGAGGTCGATGCCGCCTCTCCATATCTCTGAAGCGGCTTCTACATATTCACTAGTATACATACCCACCTTTGGCTTTGGAACAGTAGCTAGAATGGGCCTGTCATATACCCTCATAATATCCCTGACGCCGTCTAGTCCATATTGGGGCCCTGGGAAGCTCTCGACGATCTCCTTAGGCCAGTATACATCCTCTAGCCTGAGCTTCTTTATAGCCTTCATCCCGAAGATATTCCCAGCTATACTGCTCAGTATCTGACTCATATTTCCCTCTTCAAAAAGCTCAGCTGGATACGCTACCTCCACCCACGGTGGATACAGTTTATAGGCTTTTGCACTTAGTTTTCTAATATGATCCTTCATTGTGGTTACTTCCGTCCATGTACCATTTGAGGATTCTGAGGCTACTCTTCCAACAGCCTCTTCAAAAGACATTCCCTTTATAGGCTCTACACGAAATAAGGCGATAAGATCTTTCTCACTCGGTGTATAACTCGTATCTACATATTCGATATATGTCATTTTAGGACACCTCTACAATAGAATATAATATATGGCGATGGATAAAATAGTGTGTTTCAATAGGGATTAATCTTGGTCTATCCTCTCCTTCTCAAGCTCCTGAATATCTCTACGTATCTCCTCCCTCTCCTCCTCCGACACTATCCTAGATACATGTTCCTCGGCCTCGGAGTAATATCTAATCAGTAGGATATCTCCCTTCTTCAGTATTAGACCTGTGGAGGGAGGGACAACTAGCCATTCCTCGCCACGTTTCATAGCCAATATCTCTATTCCATATCTGTCTAGGCCTAGCTCCCTAATGTTCTTATCCATCATTTTTTCATTTACACGTATCAATGCAATCCTCTCATCAGTACTCTCAAGAACCTCGTCAATCAGTGGATGAGGCTCCAACCCCTTTCTCAAGCCGAATGTCATATCCATAGCAGCGTCTCCCATCGCCTCACATGCATCCGCGATCTCTATCATACCTATCTTCTCCATGTCACTAAGTTCTCTAGACTTCATAGTAAGTATCTTGAATTCATGTGTCAGTCTGTCTATCGTCTCCTCAATCGAGACCAGTTCCTTGGCAAGCTCCCTACTATGTGTGAAGAGAGCCGAGTAACCGAGGTCAACCATCAACTCAGATATATCCTTGATGTTCAAGAGCAGGTCTATAAGACCCTCCTCAACATCCCTTATTCCACGGGCAGGATACTTCTTACCCTCCTTCTCCAAAAGAGTCTTTATATTCTCGGCCAAACCCATGATAAATAGCACGTCCCCGGGTTTGACGTCTATCTCCTTGGATGGTGATAGGATATACTCATTATTCCTCCTAATTGCTATCACGTCGAAGATCTCTTTTATCATCCCATATATCTCGTCAATCCTCTTATTAGCGAAGATAGATTCCTCAGTGACCCTTAGTGAATATACGAGTGTCGTCGATGTGTTTAGGAAAAAGTCCTTTAAACCTATGTCTATCGAGATGCCGTTCTCCGCTAAGACAGCTATATCCCCAGCCGCATCGCTTATCTTGTCAACAGCAATCATGAAGTCAAGGATGCTTACAAGCCTCTCAGCATCCTTCCTATCTCTCGTCGCAAGCGCAGCATGCATGATCAGTATACTCTTTAGATAGTCTATCCTCTCCTCAAGCCTGTTTATCTCATTTGTGATATCCTTATCTCCAAAGAATATACTGCAGTATGCGAGGTTAACCATCAGCTCAGATAGATTCTTAATCTGCATGAGGAGTGTTTTAGCTGGAATAGGCTCGTAGTGGATAACCCGCCTATCTTCAGACAATTATTTTTTCACCCTCCAAGATAAAATATATTATCAACACACCAACATATATTTAAACCCTGAATGTATCTTGGTGTTGAAACGGCATATTTAATTATTTTCAACGTTAAAATTTTCTACAATAAAGCATGTTTTTATGCATCTTGAGGTGGGGGGAAACATGAATTTTCCTATGGGGGTTAGGCTTGGAAGGCTCAAGGGCCTAGGCCCCATAGTAGTCCCCCCGCTCCTCGCCCTCTCAACAGGCATACTAGACCTCTTACCTGGTGCAATATTAGCTTTATCCTCTTATCTCTTCTCAAGCTTTATGTGGCTTCTACTGGTTTATCCTCCGCTTCTAAGTCTTAGGGGAACTATTGGAGGCGTATATAGTGGGAGGCTAACAACTAGTTTACACCTTGGTAACATGCTTCCCAGGATATTGGGGAATACAGATGAGTATTACACTCTTCTTCTAGCCGTCTCCCTACTCCATCTAATTGGGGCGGTGATTGTCACATTATCATCTACAGCCCTCCTTATCCTTCTCTTTGGATATGGTATCAATATTATATCTGAGGTCTTCCTCCTAGTCTTCTCCACCTTCTTCCTAACCCAAGTTGTCATGATTCCGCTGGTTACAATCATTGCAAAGGCATCATACGTCCGAGGATGGGACCCAGATATAGTTACTTATCCTTTTACAAGTAGTTTAGGTGACGTAGCCATCACCATCTTCTTCATATTCTCCTCACTCATAATACTGAATATGGGTGTTGGATGGCTTGCCCTCATCCTCTCACTACTGAATTTTGTGATGCCCATTCTATTCTATTCACTTGGATTTGACCCTGAGATATTCAGGGTAGAGGTTAGGGAGAGCCTCCTCGCCATAGTTATTACAAGCGTCATTGTAATGATCACGGGACTAGGGCTTAGAGGCATGGCTGAATATCTGGAGAGGAATCCCGTCCTATACTTTATATATCCCTCGATACTGACGTCCATAGGGGATGGAGGCAGTATAATTGGGTCGACGTCTACAACTAAACTCGCTTTGACCGGTGAACTAGATATAGAAACACTTCTCAAGCTAAATCTACCTATCATAGCAGGTTTAATAGCATTTCTATTCACCCTATACGGGCTCCTCGGTTTTCTACTCTTTTCAATACCTCTAGACATAGGTTTTCTAGTTAAGCTTATGATAGCAGGAGTCTTCTCCGTATCTATAATAGGGGTTATAAGCATCTATATCGCGTATCTAACGTATAGACGTGGTTTAGACCCGGATCACTTCGTAACCCCGATAGAGAGTTCACTAGCCGACAACATTACCACGGGAGTACTATACCTACTGTTTATAATAGTATAATATGGATAAACCTCATCATCCATCGTGTCAGATATAACTTTAATTAATATGTATAATTCTCCTCAATATTGGTATGGATACAGATACAGTAATATCTATTCCAGAGAGGATAATGGAGAGACTGAAGAAAGCGGGCTATGGAGTGGCATATCATGGTACTGTAGAGGTATGCCACTGGACTAAAAAGAGTCTAAGGCATCAAGGTGTCTGCTATAAACGCGTGTTTTATGGAATAGATACACATAGATGCTTCGAGTTTAGTCCAGCTGGTATGATGTGCCACTTTAGATGCCATTTCTGCTGGAGGCCGACTGAGTTTATGAGGAAGATTGAGCTGGAGCCAGACGCTGTCCTAGGCCCTGAAGAGTTGATGGAGGCGTTGGATAAGGAGCGTAGGAGGCTTATGAGTGGTTATCCAGGTACTCCAGCGATTGACAAGACTCTTTTGAAGGAGGCTCTTGAACCGACTCATTACGCAATATCTCTCTCTGGCGAGCCCACGCTTTACCCTAGGCTTCCCGAGCTTATTAAATATCTCAAGTCTCTACCTAAGACTAGATCCGTCTTCCTAGTTACTAATGGTGCAGAGCCAGAAATGCTTAGGAAGCTGGAGGAGCAGGATGCTCTCCCCACCCAACTATATCTCTCTGTTAATGCGCCTAATAAAGAGCTCTTTAGGAAGATAGTCCATCCCATGGTTGATGCCTCCTGGGAGCGGTTTATGGAGAGTGTAGACCTCTTGTCTAGGATAAGGACCCGTACCGTGATTAGGATGACGATGATCAGGGGGTTTAATGATCTGGAGGGGCTTATACCAGAGTATGTGGAGCTTCTTAAGAAGGCTAATCCACATTTTATAGAGGTCAAGAGCTATATGCATGTGGGTTTCTCCACCATGAGGCTTACTAAGTCTCATATGCTTAGACATGATGAAATAAAGGCTTATGCGATGAGGCTGGTGGAGCAGCTTGGAGGCATCTATAGGTATATGGATGAATATCCCCCGTCTAGGATAGTGGTTCTACAGAATACTAGGAGATATGTAGATAGATGGATACCCTAGGATACCTTGAAATTTATTTCTCCATAGGTATTTTATTGTCTTAGGATGTTCCTAGGCATAATAGAGCGTAAGAACAGGATTTTGGAGGAGGTCTCAACCCTATTAGATAATAGGTCGATTAGGAGAAGCCTCTCCGATCATCATTCTAGGAGAAGGCCGAGGGCATGTGGCCTAACGATACATACGGGTGTAGGATGCCCGTTCGAGTGTAGATACTGTTACATATATAGCATGGGTTTCCCAAATACAATAAGCCGTTATCTTCTTGAGCCTATTGAACTACTTTACTCGATATTAAGTAACCCCTATTTTATCCCGGGTGAGTACGGCACGTTTCTAGCACTCGGCTCAGTTACAGAGCCTCTCCATAATAGGGTTCTAGACTATACAATTGAGCTCCTATCCTTATTCAATAAATACCTGGGTAATCCAGTGCAGCTATCCACGAAAATGGCTTTGGATAGTGAGTCTGGTAAGGCATTGTTAAACTCGTATCCAAAAATAAGCTACTTGGTAACGGTTGTGGCATTAAGCAACTATAGAGTCATTGAGCCTAAGGCTCCGGATCCATTTATCCGGATCAAGGCGTTAAAAACCCTTAATGCCCTAGGTATACACACCTATCTATTCATCAGGCCAATTATACCAGGCTATACAGATCATGATATAGATGAGATCCTGAATCTAGCCTTGGACAACGGTACAGATAGAGCTGTCTTCGGCACCCTAAGGGTAAATAAGCATATTATTAAGCAACTGGCTTCTTCGGGTGTAGATACCCAACCTATATTGAATAGGGTTAGGAAGCCTCTTCAGGATAAGCGGCAGGTAAATATCTATGGTTCAGATATTAAGAATAAGCTTGTTGATAAGGCGGTTGAGAAGGGCTTTAAAGTATTTCCTTCTGCCTGTGCAGCTAATATCGACGCCGCTGGACAGGCATGTTCAATATGTAGATATGGACCATGTGGAGACCCACGTTTATTACCCAGGATAACTGAAAAAGATGTTATAGAATTCTTAGAATACCTAGGGTTTAGAGATATCCATGTATCAATCGAGGTTAATAAGCTCTCTCTAAGTATTGACAGGAGATATAAGTCTCTATGGAATAAAGAGAGGGGGTATGTAACTAACTTCCTAGAGACTGTATCACGCCGTAAACTAGTCCTTCGATAGTTTTTATGCTAATGTAAACTCTGTGAATATTATCGAGGGTGTATATATATTGAAGAACGTGTCCTCAACATCATTTCCAATCTCGATATTAGTTAACGCCTCATAGATATTCCCTGTTATAGTCAGTGGCTTAAGTATCTTCTCAATACTCCCTTTTCTTATATAATATAGCTCTGTTCCAACCATGTTTATAGATCCTGTCATATAGTTAATAGTATGCGCCCCCATTGGCATGTTCCTAACTAGGATCAGTTCGTCGTATGAGGACATTAGACTATCTAGATCCTTTGACCCAGGTTTTATAGTTAGGTTTGTAATGTCAACCCTTACCATACTCTCCCTTCTCCTAGCATTCCCGGTGCTCTCGACACCCATTCTCCTAGCGGTATATGTGTTGTGTATAAACCCAACTAGTTTTCCATCCACGACTATACTAGTCTTCTGCTGTGGATACCCCTCTTCATCATAGTTCCTCGTATTCCAACCATTCTCCAGCAATCCATCGTCATATATCGTCAGCCTCTTATCAGCTATTTCCTCACCAAGTCTCTTTGCAAGCGGGGAGTAGCCCTCTTGAACAGCTGTTCCCGTAATCACCCTGGCTAGGGAGAAATATAGTGTCGAGGAAACAGCTAGGGGATCCATCAGCACTGGACCCTTATATACCCTATCTAGCTTCACACCCTTAAGCAGCTCCAACGCCCTATTTACTGTCTCGTCAATAACCTTCTCAGACTCAATATCCCCTGTTTTTGAACGTTTAAAGCCGAAGGTATTCGACTCGCTGTCTCCATCCTTCGCCTTTACATCGATGAAGAATCCAAATCCATTAGTCTTATCCTCCACATTTACACCATTTGAATTAACCACCTTGTATTCAGTGGAATAAAGGCTGTATTTTATTGAGACGGGTATCACCCTATTATCTAGGCTCTTCATATACTTCAGATCTTTTTTAGTCAAGTTAGTCAATAGCTCTTGGTCAATAGACTCTAGGTCGCCGCTCCATGCATTGACTTGTTTAACGGGTTTCTTTGGATATGGAAGACTCTCCCAATATGGATCGGGGGGAGTGTTTTTAGCAAGCCTAATCAAGTCATAAATCGCTTCTTTGATAACCTCACTACTGTCGGTTGTGAGATAGGCCGTGGTAATAGCCTTGTCAACAACTACTCTAACCACGGTTTCAATAACCATCTTACTATCATTTTTAAGTATATCTCCTTCGGTCCTAGTCTCGATAACCTTCGTATATCTGGTGAATATCTCAGTCTCATCAGCCCCATTAGATAAAGCATATCTAATTATATTTTCCATTAACAAACACCTCTATTTACCACCTATCTGAAGTTTAGATATCCTGAGATATGGGCCTCCTAGGCCAATGTATACTGATTGCCCATCCTTTCCACATCCTCCGAAGGGCAATGTAAGTATCTCGACTTTGTCAGTCGCTGCATCCACGTGTTTAAGCATCTCCAGGATGTTTCCAGTTAATATGATGTCTCTAACTGTCTCTATAATCTCTCCATTCTTTATAATATATCCCCTGGAGGCTGTGAATGTGAATGTACCGTCTAGATTAGCCTGACCCCCTCTCTCATCATCAACAAGGATACCATATTTAGTCTCTTTAATTACCTCTTCATATTTCCAGTCCCCTGGGCCAAAATATGTATTCCTCATCCTAACTATCTGAGGATGACTATAATCCTCAGCCCTACCATTTCCAGTGCTGCTTATACCGTATGCTGCGGCTGTCTCTCTACTATGCATAAACCCCTTGAAAACTCCCTTCTCAACTAGGGTCACGGTTCTAGTCTCAACTCCCTCGCTATCAACCGGGTAGTAGAAGCTGTTCTCATACGGTGGGTATCCCGAGTCGTATATAGATACATATTCGGCTCCCAGTATTTCACCGACTTTATCATATAGTGGGGTGCTCTTTGATAAAGCAAAGTCTCCCTCACTCATATGACCAAAGCTTTCGTGGGCAAATACCCCGCTTATACCTGGAGCTGCAACTACAACTTGATATCCAGCTGGTGCAAAAGATGCTCCCGCCTTCTCGAGAGCGTACTGAGCAGCTTCAACACCTAATTTCACTAAGTTATCTTCCTCCAGTAGCTTATCCATTCCCCTACTTGTCCCTAAGTAAGTTGTACCATCTCCCCTCTTACCAGCTTCTTCAACTATTACCGTAGTCCTTATCCCCGTTAGTATCTGATGACTTGATACTTCAATACCTTCATTTGTCATCACTATAATGTCTCCGTAGTAGGCTCCATATGATACACTTGCCAGTGATATCTCGAGATCGGGTGTCTTAACCGTAGCCATATCCTTCCTAGGCGAGGCTTCAAATATTGATTCATATATCTTTTTGATTGCATCGAGCTTTTCCTCGAATGAGATATCCTTTGGATGATGCCTATAATTCTTTAGCTCATATCTCTTATTCCTACTTTCTTCTGTGGATAAGGTAATCTGATTATTGGATAGTTTAGCTATCTTGATCGCTTCGTCTAAAGCCTCCTCCATTCTAGCACCGTTATGTGAACTTGTGCTGGAGAACCCTATTGAATTGCCTATGCCTACTCTTATACCCACTCCAATATACCTGTTTATATTAGCCTCCTTCACCCTGTCATTCAAATACTGAATATATTCGTATCTCGTGTTTTCAATCCTGACTTCAACCCAGTCAACAGCTTTTCCTTCAGCTCTCTTAATCAGTTTATGACCATAATCTATAAGAAATCCGAGTTCATCCTCCAATTTTAATCACTAGGAATTATATTAAATATAGTCATATTTATTAAAACATATGTATTAAGAATCTGGTATACGATTAGAAGATTTCCTCTAGATAATGTATTATCCCAAAAAATTTGAGTGGGTGGGTTTAAAGAAAACTATATGAACTTCTTCTCTTCAGCCTCCTCCCTTCCATCCCCCAGCCTCTTCTTCATCTCCTTAACAAGTAAATATAGTTTGGACATTCTATTTAGGAAGGCCTCTAGATCCTCCACCTCAGTAACCTTGTCCGTTAACTTTAATATTGCATAAGCAACAGGTTGCTTCTCGAATCTCTTTAGAGTTACGGTGATATCATTATTCGGCTTGTATAAATTAAGTATGTATTTCCACTCGTTTCTTTTACTAGCCCTCCCAAGTGCAACAGTCTTAGTTTTTATGTTGCCCTTTATCTTAGTTTCCTCGGTCTCTTCGATGAGTTTTATCAACTCATCCACAAGCCTCTCCGTCTCCCCCTCATCTATTTCTATAACCACTGTACGCTTATTCTCACTCATCTTCCCACACCATAATACCAATATACAATAGACTCAACTAGTATATATGTAAAAGATAACAGACTAATTTCGTAGATATAGGTTAAATTATATATTATATATTTTAAATCTCTCAAGTAAAAATGGTGTTAATTATTATACTAAAAAAATTATTAAGGATATTAGATAAGATTATAAAAAATAAATTGAGGTATTTAGGGTGCTAACCCCTCTTTTCAATGGGGATGTACTCCTTGTCAACCTCTCCCACGTAGAATATCCTTGGTCTAATGATACGGTTGTTCTCTATGTACTCTAATATGTGGGCGGTCCACCCGACTACTCGTGATAGTGCGAAGAGTGTACAGTAGAAGTCAACGGGAATGCCTAGGGCCATGTATACTAGGCCTGAGTAAAAGTCTGTGTTTGTGAATATCTTCTTCTCCGCTAGCTTTGACTTCAGCGCTATCTCCTCTAGTTTGAAGGCTATGTCCCATATCCTCTTTACGTCTCCACCCACTTCATCAGCTAGCTTCTTAGCTATTTCAGCGTATAATTTTGCCCTTGGGTCATAGGACTTATATACTCTGTGTCCGAAGCCCATTAATCTCTTCTTTCTAGTCTCGATGTTCTCCTTAAACCACTCCTCTACCTTGTCTACGCTGCCGATCTCCTCGAACTGCCTCATTGCAAGGACATTTGCATATCCATGTAATGGCCCCCTTAAGGCGCCTATTCCACCTACTATCGCGCTGTAATAGTCACTTAATGTAGATGCTATGACTACCGTGGTAAATGTAGACGCATTCATTCCATGCTCTGCATATAGCTTCAGGGATAGATCCATGGCCTCCGCATGTAGTTTACTAGGCATCTTTCCGTGGAACATGTATAAGAAGTTCTCTGCATGTGAGAGCCTTGGATCTGGCTCCACGATATCCTGATTAGTCTTGATTCTATAGAAGTATGCTACTATTGTAGGCATCTTAGCTATTAGCCTAATTGCCTTTCTAAATATCCCGTCTCTACTGAGGTCGTGTCTACCTGGATCCAGATTTCCTAGATATGATACGGCGGTTCTCAACATCTCCATCGGTTCTATGTCTGGAGGGATATTAAATAATAGGTCAACGACCTCATCAGGGATCTCCCTGCTCTCCTTTAGCCATCCTGAGAAGTCGTCTAACTCCTTCTTAGTCGGTAGATGGCCATACAACAGGAGATATGCGACCTCCTCAAATGTACTGTATTTAGCTAGGTCTTCAATGCTGTATCCCCTATAATATAGTTTACTGTGGAATCCGTCGATGAACGATATCGTAGTCTTATCTATGCATACGTTTGCAACACCCTTATTTATGATTGGTTCACCGGTTTCAGGATCAATACACCAATGTTGCTCTTCAGGTTTTAACTTTCTAACCATAAAACAATACACCTCCCCCGAATCTATGGCGAGGTTATAATTATAATTATCTATTGTTTAGAATAAGTATTCATGAAAATATAGTATATATATCAAATATACTTTCTTCCAATTAAAACCCATATACTTACATTTTGCTCAAGAAATATTAACATTGTTAAAAATATGTATGGCGGGGATTGTCAGGATGTCGTGCAGAGGGACCATCCACAGTCTAGGCAGCGTAAGCAGCCTTCGGAGTATATCAGCTTTGTATTGCCACATTCTGGGCAGGTCTTGTACTTCTCCAGTATCTCCCCTTCCTCATTAATGGGGTTTGAGGCTCGCTTTGAGGGGAGGAACTTGAGCGTCGCATTGGCTAACGCCCTCTCATTCTTGGTCATGACAGGGGGGTCGATCCCCAGTCTCTTCATCATATCAAGCGTATTATTCTCTATCTCCAGAATATATTTACCCTTCTTCTGTGAAGGAGTGACGAGTACCTGAACCGCTTTAGAGCCATCCCTATATATTGTTATTCCCTTAGCGCCGAGCCTATATGCAAATAAATATGCCTTTTCAACATCATCGATAGTGACCCAGTTAGGCATATTGATCGTCTTACTAACGGCTGCACAGATCCACTTTGTTATCTCGGCCTGAGCCCTCACATGATCCCACCATGGTATGTCATATGAGACCACAAAGACCTTCTTCAGATCCTCGGGAATATCCTCAAGCCCCTGTAGAGAGCCGCCGTTGTCAGAGATCTTCTTCAGGATCCTATCGTTGTACAGTCCTCTTTCCTGAAGACTCTTCTCAAGCTCAGGGTCTACATAGAAAAATGTGCCTACCGAAACTCTCTTCTCAAAAACAAGAGCAAACTGAGGCTCTATTCCAGAGGATGTATCCGCTATCATGGATATAGATCCAGTTGGTGCTATTGTAGTTGTCTCCGCATTTCTAATCCCATGCTCCATAATCTTATTTCTAAGCTCTTCCCAGTCGAGGCTCCACTCCTCCCTCTGATAAAACCCATCTACGGGCATCTCCCCATCAGGATATCCAGATATCTTATAGAGTGGGAAGGGTCCTTTCCTCTTAGCCAGCTCGACAGACTCGTCCATCGAGTAATACGTCAAGTATTCGGCGAATCTCTTCATCATCTGGAATCCTCTCTCACTATTATATGGCACTCGCAACGCAAATAATGTATCTGCGAGTCCCATCAATCCAAGCCCTATCTTCCTCGAGTTCCTAGTATTATTCTCTATCTTGTCGATGGGGAATTGGTTCACATCAATAACGTTATCCAGGAACCTCGTAGCAACTCTAATGACACGGATATATTCATCCCAGTTAAACCATCTATTACCCTTCTCATCATACTCGATAAAAGCATATAGGTTAATAGAACCAAGATTACAGGATTCATAAGGATACAGAGGCTCTTCACCACAGTTGTGTATCATGATTCCATTTGCTATAAAGGCATGGTGCCCAGGTATGTTAAGGATGTCATATACTTCTTCAGTTGTGTCACTTGATATTCTCACTACTTTACTTAGGAAGTACTCCTTGTAATAACTCTTTTTATCATTGATCTCCCTCAACTTCTCTAGTTTATCGATTTTACACTTACTGAGGGGTTTTAATATTTTTGTCATTCTAAGGACATTATCTCTGCTGATGACAAGCTCATGTTCTCCATGGGCGTTATATACCTTTTCTTCACCTTCTTTTGTAATATAGTGGAATACCTCATGAGGCTCTCTCCTCCATTTATATATTTTACTGGGGATTCCTAGGGCAAGTAGAATATGCTGAAGTCCTTCTAAAATATCTATGCTTGATGAGGACACCCTTATACTTGCGTTTTTACTTTTCTTAATATCAGTTGTGCCATCGGCCTCCCATAATCCAGTAATGAATCCAAGTATGAATCTCCTGGGTGCCTTGAATACAAAGCTGGGTATCTTCCTCTTATGAGATCCCTCCACTGATATACCATGTTTCCTGAAAAAGTCAACTATCCTCTTATTTCTAATTCTAAGCCATATTGTTCCAGTCTTAACATAACTATGTGGCTTTATGTTTAGAGTGTCCTTAATTAATTCACTTACTTTCTTAGCCAGATCCCTCTCCTTCTCCTTATCAAAGAATAGATCTATGCTTTCGCTGTCTACATATCCGTCTCTCACAGTGTAACCTACTATGTAGCCTAGTTCCCATGTTAGTGGGAAGCCGTCGATCTCTTCTTCCCAGTCTTCCCACATATCCACTGAGTTTATAAGCAGGATATCTCCCTCTCTTAACCTTCCAGCTTCTCTCCACTCCAGCCTATATTTACATGCATTTCCATCTCCGCTTCCATCTACTCTCTCCGCTACCCTAACTCTATGATCAGGGGTAAGCCTTAATGTTAGCCCATGTTCAGTTTCAAGCTTGATAACAGGCTTTCTTCCGGTCTTAACGACATCTCCATTTGCCCTATATACTCCAATGGGTTTCCCATTTTGATATTTTAATACTGCTCTGTCATCAAGGCAGATAAGTGTCTCCTTATTCTCAAGCTCCCTTATCTCATATATCCCCCTCGGTGTATAGATTAAGGTGTCTCCGGTTATACAGGGGTTAGTGGACCTTATATCTCCCCTCCCCTTCCTAAGTATGTTCCTCTTGTTGATATTATCCATGAAGATTACTCCTGGGTCCCCTGTTTTCCAAGCCATCTCCGCTATTAGCCTGAATAGCTGCTTAGCATCAACCTCCTTCCATATCTTTTTATCCCTAGGATTTATCAATGGATATTTTTCTCCATTCTCATATTTCTCCCAGAAATCGGGTGTAACCATCACCGATACATTAAAGTTCTCTAACACCCCTGGTGTACTCTTAGCAGTGATGAACTTCTCGATGTCAGGATGCCATATTTCAAGAATACCCATGTTTGCTCCTCGTCTCCTCCCACCTTGTTTAATCACGTCTGTAACAACATCTATAATTCGCATGAATGAGACGGGGCCACTGGCTACTCCGGCGGTGGAGAAGACTATGTCTCCCTCCGGTCTTAGCTTACTGTAGTTTATCCCTATTCCTCCTCCGGTCTTGAATATTATCGCCGCATCCTTCGCCGCCTGCATTATAGAGTCTATATCATCATCTATATCTAGTACAAAGCAGGCGGATAACTGCCCTAGTCTAGTGCCGGAGTTGAATAATGTAGGTGAGTTAGGCAGGAATTTCTTGCTAACCATCAGATCGTAATACTCCTTATATTCCCTATAGTGATTTTCAAACTCGCCATTCTTAAGCATCTCAAAGAACTCGCTCCACGAGACTTTCATCTTCCCCGCTTTATTTAGGCGGTCATAGAGCTCCTTCATCTTCATCAAGTGATACCTGTTCCATGTAGCATCGTAAGTGCCGTTGTCACCATTTTTACCGAGTCCTAGTCTACCCTCCCATTCAGCGGGGTCAAACTCTTCATGTGGATGAGGATCTAACCCCCCTTCTTTTGAGAAGACTCTCTCGTCATATAGTATATCCGGGATAACTATGTGGATAGCAACCCTCTTAAACAACTGTTTTGGTGTCTCGATTATCTTACCCTCTTCATCCTTCGCTAGGTATCTTGCTGTTAACAGTCTAATTGCATTTAGGCTGAACGCCTTATCAACCTCATCTAGATAGTCCTTGTTGAGGAGGAGCATCTTCTCCTGCCTAATCTTCTCCCTCTCCTTCCTATAGAGGATATAGGACTTAGCCACTTCATAGAGGTCGAACTTAACAAGTGTGAACTCTACAATGTCCTGTATATCCTCTACATGCGGCATATTCTCCTCGTCATACTTCTCATTGATCACTCTAAGTACGTATCTAAGTACCTTGTTCAGCGTTTTCTCATTGTATTTGTTTACACTTATCATCGCCTTCTTAATCGCGTTCTTAATTCGCTCAGGATCGAAATCAACGACTCGACCATCTCTCTTAATAACTTTCTTAACTCGCATCTCCATCCTCTACCAACCCTGGATGTCTATTAAATTTTAGCCGAAAGGAGTTTTAAAGCTAACTCTCCCGCACTGGTGTTCTAAATAAAATAGAAAGCGTCTTCATACATTTTACAGGTGGTTTAAAATATTTATGTACCGAGTATATTCTAATTATACTCGTTTTTATTATAACTTACTTTAGTTATAACTAATCTATACCTAAGATAAATTTTGTCGGATAGTATAATTCTCCTAAGAGGGTAAATGTAGATGAGTATTTTGGCTGGATTAATAGAGTGGGTCACCAACGTGATTGAGGCAGTGGGTTATGAGGGTATCTTCATCCTTATGGTTTTAGAGAGTGCTGGTATCCCGATTCCAAGTGAAGCGGTTGTTACATTCGCAGGTTTTCTCTCTGCTAGGGGGAAGCTTGATTTCTGGTTAGTCGTAATAGATTCTACAGCCGCCAATCTAGTAGGCTCAATAATATTATATTATGTTGGTTACTATCTTGGTAGGCCATTTATCGAGAAATACGGGAAATACTTTTTCCTTGATATTACTCATGTAGAGTGGGCGGAGAGGTGGTTTGAGAAATATGGGAGTATCACAGTATTTGTAGGCCGTGTAACGCCGGCTATACGAACCTATATCTCCCTACCAGCTGGAATGGGTAAGATGAATATGCCAAAGTTCATCGTATACACCATAGCTGGATCCCTGATATGGAACTATTTCCTCGCATATGTAGGCATATTACTCGGGGAGAACTGGGAGATGATAATACCATATTTAGATACAATAGGGATAGCCGCTGTGATAGTGGCGCTGATTATATTCACATACTATTTTATGATTAGGAAGAAAGAAGGATAAAAATTAGGTTGAGAAAGAGAGAGCTAAGGTTTATAGGTGGATAACACATCCTCCTCGGGAGGAGGATTCTTAATAATATTACTCTCCATAAGTAGCTGAAGTGACTTCCGTGCATCTGAGATTATAGATACTGCCCTCTCCCAGAGCTCCTGTTTACTCGGCTTTATCCTGGCTACACCCTGTTTAATCGACTGTAACGCGGCTGCCACAGCCTCACGTGGATATGCCTCCCAGTCATCCATAGTAGGTATGATGTACTCCTCGTGAATACCCTTCTCCTCAGCATACTCGGCTAGGGCCTTTGCTGCAGCAACACACATTTCATCTGTGACGGTCTTGGCCCTTACATCAAGGACGCCTCTGAATATCCCGGGGAACCCTAGACTATTATTAATCTGGTTGGGGAAGTCGGCTCTACCAGTTGCAACTATTCTGGCACCAGCATCCTTCGCCTCCCAAGGCCATATCTCTGGAATTGGATTTGCTGTTACAAAGACTATGGCGTCGTCAGCCATCTTACTAATCCATTCCTTCTTAACCGTGTCTGGACCTGGTTTAGACGCTGCTATCAAGACATCAGCCCCCTCAAGAGCCTTATCAACACCGCCTTCTATCAAATCTGGATTCGTCATCTTAGCCAGCTTCCACTTCCATGGATTCTTCTCTCTCTCAATGATATCTCTTCTATTTGCTGATAGTATTCCCCTACTATCAACTAGTAGCATATTCTCAGGCTTTGCACCCGCCAGCATCAGTACTTCAGCGGCCTTTGTATTGGCGGCTCCCACTCCAAGTAGGACGATCTTAACCTCATCCATCTTCTTACCAACTATTTTTAACGCGTTTATCAACCCGGCTAGGATCACCGTCGCCGTACCCTGCTGATCATCATGCCAGACAGGTATATTCAGCCTCTTCCTAGCCTCCTCCAAGATATAGAAGCACTTCGGCTTCTCAATATCCTCTAGATTTATTCCTCCGAAAGTGGGCTCTATACATTCTAGGAACCTAAGCATCTCATCCGGATCCTTAGCCTTCACAACCAATGGAAATGCATCTACCCCACCCAAGTATTTGAAGAGAATCGCCTTCCCCTCCATAACAGGTAAACCCGCCTCTGGACCGATATTCCCAAGCCCCAGTACACGGGATCCATCGCTTACCACGGCGACGAAGTTCCATCTATTTGTGTATTCAAAGGATTTGTCCGGATCCTTACTAATGAGTTTACAGGGCTCGGCCACACCAGGAGTATACCAAATATCAAAATCATGTATTCCCCTCACGGCACATTTAGGCATGGTCTGAAGCTTTCCTCCATAGAACTTGTGGTATGTGGGGGAGAGCTTTGCCGGCTTATTAGCCTTTTCAATAAGCTCTTTAACCTTCTCATCGTTAATTGTCATGTTAACATCCCTCTACCCCGATACAAGTGATTATAATTTATTAACCATTTATTAGACTAAATAGTTTAGATTATTTTTTGAATATATTCTATATATCACAGCCAAAGTTAAAAAAGGTTTTAACTATTTAATAACTAATCATATTTCGTTCAACATATTCAAAAATTAGGATAATACTTAAAAAAAGATTAAGAAAAAACCTAATTTTTTAGATAAATTTACTATAATTATGTTTGTACCTTCAATATTGTAGACACATTCCATTATAGTTTTTTCATATATATTTTTTGTATTTAATTAAGCTCTTCATCTGGTTTAGTTTTTCTCCATAGCCATGTTAACTTTAACATTGGAGTTGTCTACATATATTATTTTAGAATACTGGTGATCTAGATGACCGATAAATTGGAGTTATATAAGAAGATGAGTGAGCTTGAGGAGGGGTATGCAGAGGCCTTGGAGGCCACTGCAAGGGAGCTGAGGAATCCACTTATTAGGGTCATTATTAAAGCTGTGGCCGAAGACTCCATAAAGCATTCATTGATATATAAGGCTATTGTCGAGCTTATCGAGGGCCCAGGGCCAATGCTTAGTGAGGAAGAGGCTGATGCAATTGCAAAGGAAATAGAGAGGCATATAAAGGTTGAAGAGGAAATGATTAAATCCCTTAGTAAGATCTTGGAGCTAGGCGTGGATAATAAGGCTATTGGTTTCTTGATAAAGGCCATATTAAAGGATGAGCATTATCACCATGCCCTTTTAAAGAGGGTCTACGACATGATCGTCTTGAGGGAGACGCTTACTGAGTCTGAGATGTGGGACCTGATCTGGAAAGACGCGTTATACCATGGTACACCAGGCGGATAGAGAAGAGTTTTGTAAATGCTACTGCTGTAGCTCCTTCAATTTTTTAACGACTTCCTCAACGTGGCCTTTTACTCTTACGTTTCTCCATATATATGCTATCTTCCCATCTGGATCAATTAGGTACGTTGTCCTAATAACCCCATAATACTCTCTTCCATATCTCTTTTTAAGCCCCCATGCGCCATATGCCTCCAATACCTTATGTTCTGGGTCACTTAGTAACGTGACCCTAAGGTTATGTTTACTCATAAAATTGAAATGGCTCCTAACTGAATCTGGGCTGACGCCTAGGACAACACCATTATACTTCTCTATCTCCGGGAGCGACGCCGTGAAGTCAAGGGCTTCACGCGTACATCCACTCGTATTGTCCTTGGGATAAAAGTATAGAATAACCCATTTCCCCCTAAGATCACTGAGGCAAACCTGTTGATTCTCTTGATTAGGTAGACAGAAGTCAGGTGCCTCATCACCTATATTCAATTTATCGGGACTCATATTATCATCCAAAATATAATTATATAGAGTATATCTCCATATATGTAGCGCTGTCCTTATATCAAATGTATAAAATTAAAGTTTATCCCAGCCCATTATAATAGATAGATTGGATTAGGGTGATAACCTTGTATAAAAAAACCTTTTCCATTTTGTTCCTACTAATACTTGTGACTCCCCTTCTACCAATCCTTCAAATCAATGTCATACCATGGGTATCGGCACAGCCAACTGACGCGGTTCCATTCGACTCATATCATGTTCTCCCGGTTAACAATATCCTTTATCCTAGGCTGGCGATGCCGATATTCGGTGTATGGGGTGAGGAAAGAACCATATATCTAGCCCCCCAGTCTTCAGATGAATCTCTTGATGGATGGAGCGTTTCCATCTACAGCAAGGTCTCTGGAAACTCCTATACGTTGGAGGTTGTCAACGCGGAGTGGGTTACTGACAATAGGCCTGAAATGACTATTAACAGATACATAAAACTTGTGGTGAAGTTCCCCGATAATGTTGAAAAAGGGCTATATAACCTCATAGTGGAGAGAAACGGGGTATATACCGAGCCTAACAGTATCTATGTATTTGGAGAAGCCTACCCTGATAAGATCGTCGTGGGCCATATCTCAGATACACACTTAGGGCCCAGCGGTAAGCCAAAGTATATGAAGGAGGACAAATACTTCTGGAGAGCTGTCTCAACCCTCGAAGCCATAGGTGTAGACCTCATCGTTGTGACAGGAGATTTTATAGATGGCTCTAGAGAAGAGTCCTTTCATCAGCAGGTATATGAATGGCTTTCTTCACTAAATATACCGATTATTCCATGTATGGGTAATACAGATTACTCGGTTATAGAGGGAGGTAAGTATCACTGGGAAAAGTATCTTGCTCCCAATTCAGGAGCGACTAGGTTTAGCAACATCCTCATACTATCGATAAACAGTAGGAATGGAGATATCCCAGATCCTACTGTCGCCTGGGTTGAGTCTATTCTAGAGGCGAATATTGATGCTGATATAAAGACATATGTATGGCATTATCCAGTTTTCAGCAAGGACTATAACTCTGAGAAGCTCATTAACAAGATAGCGGAGTGGGCTGAGAAATATGGGTTAAACCTGGTTTTAAACGGTCATTTCCATACTGACGTGGTTAAGACGCCGCCTGAGACGCCAGCTACTGTAATAGTCACTACTTCAACCGCAACTTCAAAGCTCTATCGTGGATATAGGCTTGTATACTTGGGTAGCGATGGAGGCATATCATATGATGATGCAAGCACAAATCTATTTGAAAAGTTCGTTGAATATGCCCAGATAAATGACTATTCCTCAGTCGGCCAGACAGCTGTCTATGGGGGAGCTGATGATAACTTCACACTCGTTGTTAAGCTAAAGGACCTAGGTAAAGAGGCTGTTGTAGAGGGCGGTGAAAAACTGGCTGAGTATGTGGCGGATGGGCGTAGGACTGTATTGGTCAAACCCTCTTCTCCATCAGGGATAATAAAGATCTATCAGGAGGAAGATACTACACCTCCTGATATAAAGGTGGCTATAGGAATAACTGTGAATGAAGTAACGTTAAAACCCATTGTAAAGGATTATGGCCTTGGTGTAGAGGATGTCGTTGTATACTATAGTCCAGACAACTCTTCTTGGACTGAGTTTACGCCTAAGGTTGAGGATGAGGTTAAGATGTTTGTAATGCCTACACCAGAGTACAAGATATTCTATTATAAGGTGGTTGCAGTTGACTATGCTGGTAATAAGGCGGTTCTCTATGGGTCTAAGGAGACTGGTATTGAGGTTCCTGAGGAAGGTGGAGAAGTAGGTGGTGAGTTGCCTCTTCCATTTTCATATATTGCTATAGCTGTAATCGCTGCAGTAGCTATAGTACTACTGGTTTTATGGAGGATGAGAAAATGAGGAGACGTTTTTCTCTCCTCATCACTCTAATCCTTATTTCTATCGTATTCACTCCCTATATTAGCGTCGGAGCGGAGAACTCTCCGTCAACTATTGATCTCATTGATATAGACCGTCTGAAGCCGATGGAGACATATAGCGGCTTCCTATATCCACGGCTAGCTCTACCTGCATTTATAACTCCAGAGTCTAGTTTCAAGATAGTCCTCTACACCCCTATTACAGGAAACAATGTTGAGAAGGTGTATCTAGACTATGATGGTGTTAGATATGATTTAGAGATAGCTGGTGTAGAGTCACTGGGGGAGAGGACAGTCGTCTCTGTAGCTGTCGGCGATCTACCCGATGGCCTTTACGACTTGTATGTAGTTGCAGGTGGAAAGACCTATGCTGAATATAATTCCGTATCAGTGAAGTCTAACCGAGGCTATCCTCTTAAAATCCTATGGTATTCTGATACGCATTATGACGCTAGACGCTCTGGGATAAAACAGAGGGATAACTTCCTAAAGCTGATTTGGAGGGCTAACTTCATAAACCCTGATTTTGTAATTGTCACTGGAGACGTTTTGAACACTGCCACGGAAGAAAACTATGTATCGTTTATAAAGGATATTAATAGCCTGCTTAGAGTTCCCCTGATACTAGTACCTGGAAACCATGATCATCATTACAAGGAAGACCTCTTCACAAAGTATCTAGCACCCTCCAACATTAGTATAAATATAGGGCCTCTACACCTAATCCTAGTTGATACTGGGCCCAATGGAATGAATGGATGGATAACCAACGAACAGATTGAGTGGATACGGCAGGACCTGGCTAAATACAGTGATATGGAAGTTAAGATGATGGCTAGTCACCATCCATTCTCAATGCTGGAGGACAGTGATATATCGAACCGCGCTGGATTAGAGGAGCTTCTACAGGACTCAGACGTCGACTTAATTATCCATGGGCATATGCATTACTCCATTGTGGAGGATGATAAAAAGCCTCTTAGGCTTACACTGCCAAATGCATATGAAGGAGGCCAGCCATACACCGCCTTCAGAATCCTAAAGATTGTGGGGCCACATGACATAGAATGGAAATATGGTGATAGTAAGGATCCATATCCCATGTTCGACCTAGAGGTGTATGAGTATCAGATACAAAACGGGTCGTACAACGGCTTCTATCTAAAGGTAGTTAATAATATGGCTGTCGAGGTTGAGGGAACCCTATTTGCTAAGATAAAGTCAGGTGGCAATATTTTGACGGAGGGAGTCCCAGTAGATGATCTGAATAAAATGGAGTTCCCAACCTTCGTCATCTACTCTACCGACGTCACTGTGAAGCCGGGTGAGGCAAAGGTGTTTAAGATATATGGAGAAGAGGATGATGAGCCTCCATCCCTGGTAGACGTTAGTATATCATCCTCTAAGGGTAAGAGGATAACCGAGCTTATATACCTCACTCTTGAGGACGAGGTCTCTGGCATCGAGAGAGTCGAAGTCTCATACACCCTAGATAACGAGACCTGGAGTGAAGCCACTGTATATAGGCTGACATACAACCTCTTCTACACTGAGGTTAAGCACGACCCAGATAGTGGATTTGCATTGAGGGTCACAGCCTATGATCCCGAAGGAAACAAATTTGCCAGCGGCCTCCTAAACTACAACCTTACAGTGCCGGGGGCGGGACCCGAACCCACAGGTGGTGGGCAGCAGGTGTCGATACCATATCCAGAGACAGCTATCATCGTTATCGCAGCCGCTTTAGCCATCATCGTCTACATAGTATATAGGAGGAAACTAGCGACTAAATAACCTATTTTTTCCATATTTTTGTAAGCAATCTTAATATATTTTGATTTAAAATCTTATGTGTAAATTACTATAATATGTGGTGTAAACTATGAAGCGTTTGATTTATGCGTTACTACTAGTTCTGCTAGTGAGTCCCTTGTTCGCTGCTGCTTTCCCCGCCCAGGCTCAGAGCAAGAAGGTCGGTATTGATTTGACTCCTGGGAGGGTCAAGGACATTGATAACAAATGGTCTCAGAAGTTGCTTAAGTCTTTGGAGGGTAACTTGACTCAGGCTGGTTATGAGGTTGTTGAGCTGACCTCGATTACACCTGAGACCCTAGCCGACTTAGACGCCCTCGTTATTGGTAAGATGTATAATGAGGAGAGCGGCTTCTCCCAGGCTGAGGTTCAGGCTATTGCCGAGTGGTTTAAGCAGGGCGGTAAGTTCCTATGGGTTGGTGCGGACAGCGACTATACAGAGCCATATCTAAATCCTGAGGACACTTCATTCAAGGCCAAGGAGCCAAACAAGATTCTAGAGGCAATCGGCTCCAGCCTAAGGATTGACTATATGTCTGTCGAGGATCCTGAGAACAACGCGGGAGCATCCTACAGGGTCGTTGCCAACAGGTCTGTAGGTGGTATAAATAGCGAGGGTAAGGCAGCTGCATTGACAGCGGGTGTCGACAGGCTACTATTCCACGGTCCAGCTGGAGTAGTTGGATATAAGGACGGTGCCTTCGTACCTCCTGAGGAGGTCTTTAGCAACGACGTTTTCTGGGTTGCAAGGACTGGTGAGAAGGGTACCGTGGTTAGCCACGACGCGGTGGAGCCACAGGCATATGACGTTGGTTACACAGGCAGGCTTTATCTAGCTGTCGCTGAGGAGATACAGGTAGGTGGAGATCTATTCACAGTAAAGTATAGTAAGGTCATTGTAACAGCAGAGTCCCTAATCGGTGACAGAAACATATTTAACAGCGAGTACCACGGCATTACATTCCAGGGACCAAAGTTCACTATGAACGTATTTGCATGGGGACTGACTGAGAGGACAGAGTCCAACATGACCGGCTATGTAATAGTCGGCGTCGTTATAATGGTTGTCATAGCGGCTGTAGCACTATTCATAACCAAGAAGAAGTAGGTCTTCTTTACCATCTCTTTTTTCTTATTTTAACCTACCTACATTTTTTATTTTAATATCCTAATTTATTTAATGGTTAATAGGCTATCTATCTTTAGTAGTATTTAGGTGATACACTGTGTCCAGGGGCTTAACCAAGATCCAGGCCATAGCTATTCTCGCTATTATTATAGTCGCTGGTATAGGTGGATACCTCCTGTTTTCATCTGGTGGCGGCGGCGAGGTTAGTGAACAGCCTGAGGGAGTTGTTCTAAAGATCATCACTAGACATAGCTCTACAATCTGGAGCCTCACCAAAGAAAAGTTCCTTCAGACTGACCTAGCTAAGGAATATAATATAGTCGACCTAAAATTCCTGGGTCCCAACCCAGTTCTATGGCGCCAGACTATTGAGAGTACGGGTGACATTGATGTTGCATGGGGCGGTGGACCGACCTTGTTCGATGAGTTGATGAAGGCTGGGTTATTGGCCCCGATAACCGATGAGGAGACTCTTAATGTGGTGGCTGAGATACCGGATGAGTTCGGTGGAGCCCCGTTAAAGAGGTTTTCTAATGGGGAGATTGTGTGGGTTGCAAGCGCAATATCATCATTCGGATTTATAGTTAATGAGCCTGTGCTGGAGGAGTGGGGTCTTCCGTATCCAGAGCTGTGGGAGGACCTGGCATCCCCAGAGTTTGGACAGCTATTACCCAAGCCTACAGTAGCGTATTCAAGGCCTACCCAGTCGACTTCCCACACTAGGATATATGAGATCATCCTACAGAAATTCGGTTGGGAAAGAGGATGGGCTATCTTGGCTAGGATAGCTGCAAACGGCCGTCCATACTCAGGTAGTGTAGAGGCGTTGAGCGCTGTTGAGAGCGGTGAGGTCGCGGTCTCCATCGGCATAGACTTCTATGGATATAGTGCTGAGGTCCAGTTCCCAGGGAACAAGTATGTATTACCGTTTAACGAGTCTATTGTAAACGGCGACCCGATAGCTCTTCTAAAGACCTCTAAACATCCCGATGCTGCACTGGCCTTTATACGCTGGGTCCTCTCAGTCGATGGCCAGAAGATATGGCTTGATAAGAGGGTAAATAGGATGCCTGTTAGGGAAGACGTCTTCAATACTCCTGAAGGTAAGGAGAGGCCTGATCTATATAATAACTATATGGCCACGAAGAACAACATAGGTATACCCTTCGACGATAACCTGGCGCTTAGCTACGAGTACTCCATGAGATACTATTTCGACGCTGTCTTTGCTGATGTACATGAGGATCTGGTGAAGGCATGGTCACTAATAGTAAGTAAGTATCTCAAGGGTGAGCTTACAAAAGAAGAGTTTGAGTACTGGGCGTATGAACTGGGTAAGCCGTTAACATGGGAAGAGAACGGTAAGAAGGTTACTTTCACGATGGAGTTTGCACAGCAGATCAATGATGGCCTTAGGTCTGGCGATCTCGTCTCTAAGTATCAGAGGATATGGAGAGACGCAGCGGTCGCTAGGTACAACTGGATTGTTCAGCAGCTTGGAGGTTAAGGGAGGTTGAGCCTCCTCCCATCCCCCTTTTCTTTTAAGGATATTAGGAGATGGATAAATGAGATAAGGTGGACTATAGACCCGTTCATAGCCTCCCAGCTACTTATCGTTGTCAGCGTATTTCTAGCGTTTTTAATAGCACCGCTCATTAGAATAGTCTATAATGCTTTTATCTACCAGGGAACTCTATCACTCGCATGGTTCTACAGCATATTCTCAGATCCATTCTACATATCCCCACGTATAAGCCTCACAAACGAGTTTCCATATATTGCTATAGAGGGAATTAAAGGTTCCTTATACAAAGTTATTACTAGACAGACAGATTCAGGTATAGAGACCATAATCCTACTAACTGGATATGACATGGGTGTAATACCAAATACAATTCTAGTGGCTATATCAACAACTGTATTAAGCACGATAATAGGCTTCGTATTCGCCTTTATATTCGCTAGATATAAGTTTCCAGGGGCGGAGCCCCTGAGGATTCTCCTCCTCGCCCCTCTATTATCAACACCCTTCGTAGGGGCAATTGGTTTGAAGAAGATGCTTACGAGCACAGGGGTCATAAACACCTTATTCTATGATATTCTCCGGATACTACCCTTTAAGATCGAGCCAAGTGGCTTGATGGCCGTTATAATAGTTCAGACACTTATCTTCTATCCAATTGTATTCCTGAATGCATATACATCCATAATAAATATCGACCCTACCATGGAGGAGCAGGCGGAGAACATGGGCGCCAGCGGGTTCTACCTATTTCGGACGGTCACGCTTCCACTAAGTCTTCCTGGCGTGGAGGCTGGCGCCCTTCTAGTATTTATATTGAGTCTGGAGGATCTAGGTACCCCGATCGTATTTAGGGGGACTAACGCCGAGAAGGTCTTGACCTACCAGATATTCTATAGGTTATTTACGCCAACTGGATATGTAACTGGAGAGGCCACTGCCCTGGCCATGATACTCCTCACCCTGACTATAGTAATATTCCTAGTTGTCAGGAAGTATGTGAGTCTAAGGAGATACGCCATGCTGACTAAAGGAGGTATATGGAGACCTAGGGTGAGGAAGCTCTCCCTGAAGGTTACAATACTAGTCTATATAGCCGCCTTCTTCACGCTGTTTATGGCTCTACAGCCGCATATTGGGGTGCTCCTCTTGGCATTCGCTGGAGAATGGGGCCCAACACTATTACCTGGCTACTTTACCCTCGACAACTTTCTAGTCTTATTCAGCGATCCAGATGTGTTCCGCTCTATTATGAATAGCCTGATATACTCTTCTGTCGCTACACTCCTCATAATATTGCTGGGTGTAAGCGCTGCATACATTGTTTCTAGGATTGAGATAAAGGGTATCGAGATGCTTGATGCATTGGTTACGCTTCCAATAGCAATCCCAGGTATAGTAATTGCAACTGGTTACTTCCTTATATTCCTAAAGACCCCCCTTGATCCAATAGTCAACGGTGCATATCTCCTTATCATAAGTTATACAATTAGGAAGTTCCCGTTTACAGTTAGAGCAGTATTCTCAGGGTTTGAGCAGGTGGATAAGGCCCTTGAGGAATCCGCTATAAATCTGGGGGCTAGCCGTGCAAGGGCGTTCTTCACGATATCCCTGCCACTTGTTTTCTTAAATGTATTGGCCGGTGGTATGCTCAGCTTCATATACTCGATGTCGGAGGTTAGTACAGGTATAGTAATTGGTGACGCAAATCCATATACTGCTCCCATGACTTGGAAGATGTATGATATCCTGTTTAAGGGCCTTACAGGCGGTTTGTTTGTACCCGCGGCTATGGGTGTTATATTAATGGGGTTACAGTTTATAATGATTGTGGGTGCTAACTTACTATTGAGGAAGAGGGCTACCGCATTAATAGGTGTATAGTAAGATGGTTAGGATTAAAACAGTTAACATAGTAAAGAGATTCGGCAACTTTGTTGCATTAAGAGGAGTTTCCCTTGAGATTAAGGATGGCGAGTTCTTCACTATACTGGGGCCGAGTGGATGTGGTAAAACCACATTCCTAAGGAGTATTGCTGGTTTTGAGAGGGTGGATGAAGGGAAGATATTCTTTGATGATGAGGATGTAACATATCTTCCTCCACATAAGAGGAACACCGGCATGGTGTTCCAGAACTATGCCTTATGGCCCCATATGACTGTATATGACAACATTGCATATGGCCTGAAGGTTAGGAAGGTTCCTAAGGAGGAGATTGATAAGAGGGTCAAGGAAGTCCTTAAGATGGTTCATCTAGAGGGTATGGAGAAGAGGACTCCTCATCAATTAAGTGGTGGCCAGCAGCAGCGTGTCGCTCTTGCACGTGCATTGGTTATAAACCCGCGTGTCCTACTATTAGACGAGCCGCTTAGTAACCTCGATGCCAAACTGAGGCTGGAGATGAGGGCAGAGCTTAAGCGTCTTCAGAAGCAGCTGGGTATAACAACCATATACGTCACCCATGATCAGGAGGAGGCTATGAGTATAAGTGACAGGCTTGCTGTAATGGACATAGGTGTGGTTAAGCAGGTGGGGACGCCGGAGGATATTTATAATAGGCCAAGTGACGCGTTTGTAGCTAATTTCATTGGTCAAGGCACTTTCATAAAGGGTAACGTCCTGGAGATACATGATGATAAGATGCTTATCGAGCTTGAAAGTGGACTAGGTAAGGTGTATGCCGTCCCAAGTGACCCGACCAACGCGCCTAAGGAGGGGGAGACTGTCTTAGTGACTATAAGGCCTGAGAACTTTGAGTTGGGTAGCCGTAAAGATATGAATAATTTTGAGATAGATGTGTATCACGTGTCATTCCTAGGTTCTAAGAAGAGGGTGCAGGCGGAGGCGAATGGCATAAAGTTCTTGGTGGATGTTGATCCGGATGCGGTGGTTTCCGCAGGCAGCAGGGTAAAGGTGTGGGTTGACCCGAGGTATACCCTGGCAATAAGGATATCATGACAAAGTGTTTATTCTGTGATTTAATAGAGAGCTATACTATGATTAAATTATGATGTTGAAATGAGGAAGGTCCCCATTTTAGCAGCTATACTTATTGTAATATTCCTGATACCTCATTCAGCAGTCTATTCATGGTGGGATGTAGGGCATAAGACACTGGCCACTAAAGCAATCGACTACCTACCAGGTAAGTGGAAGACATTTTTCCGTCACTATGAATACTTTATTCAAGAGACCTGTGTCTGGCCAGATACGGTGCTGGCTAGGAAGGCTGGGGAGAGTTATAACCATTACTATGATAGTGAATATAGTCTGGAGGCACATCTAAAGAACCCGAAATATGGGCGTCTCCCATGGCGTGTGGCAGAGCTTATGGAAAACCTCACGTATTACATAGAAAATGAAGACTGGTATAATGTAATTGTTACAGCAGGAGTTTTATCGCATTATCTTGCAGATTCAACCCAGCCATATCACTCTACCGTAGACTACAACCCACCTGTAACCAGTAATGTATCAGCACCGGGAGTTAAGCCTAAACATGCATTGGTGGAGGGGACTCATGCAAAGCATATAGATGAAGTTATTCCACCTGACTTGAATATCACACCAATCTATATCGAGGATCCTCTGAAATTTATGTTTAATATCATTAATGAGTCATACTCCTTCCTAGATGAGTTGAACTCCATCGTCCTTGGACAAGATATAACGGATCCCAGTGACGATAGAGACTGGCCTGAGCTGAAGCCATTGCTTGAGAACAGGAGTATACGGGCTATATGGCTGATTTCAAGCATGTGGTACACAGCTATTGTAGACGCTGACGCCGTTGATAAGGCGCCTGACCCCACCAAGTTTATGAAGCTACATGTTTCGGTAAAGGGCCTCGAGGTTCCTGCGACGAAGGGAGGCATGTATGTAACGATAAAAGTTGTTGATGACATAGGGATTCCAGTTGATGTAGATAGCATCTCAATCACATTTGGAGATGACAAGCTAACTGCAAAGAGGTTGGACATCGGCCAATACTCTGTTGACATAACCTTCAGCCAACTACTGAAATATTCTGGAGAAGCCATTACATTTAAGATTGACGTGGGGAAATCTGGGTATGATGGTGCAAGCTATGCAGAGGAATTATCTATACCCGTGTATGAGGAGGAGAAGCCGACGCAATTCACTGGAGACATTATGATATACATCGCTGTCCTTCTAGTAATTATAGCGGTGGCGGTAGCCCTGGTATTCCTCCGTAAAAGGAGGTAGCCGATATATTCCCCTCCCTCAAATAATTTTTATATCATTCTTTCTACCTAATGCTAGTATCCCAGCCCTATTTATTCAGGCTGGTGTCTCTATCTCTAATTAGAAGCTTCTCTGTAATTATTATTTATTGGTGCTTGAGGTGGTTACATGAGCGAGAAGAATATCTTGGCTATACCTGGGCCCACGATGTTCCATCCCATGGTTCTTAGGAGCCTTGGAGTAGAGAATATGGGTCATATGTCTAGAGAGTTCGTGGAGATATTTTCAAAGGCTTTGAAGGATCTTAGGAAACTGGTGTATGCAGATGACGGTGTACAACCGGTTGTATTAGCCGGATCTGGTACACTTGCTATGGAGGCATCGGTATCCAACTTGATATCCAAAGGAGACAATATTCTAGTCGTGGTAAACGGATATTTCGGATGGTCTATGAGGGATATCCTAAACAGGTATCCCGTGAATATCGATCTTATCGAGATTAAGTCGCCTGGTGAAGTTGTTGATAACAAGAGAATCTTTGAGAAGCTTGATGAGAAAGAGTATTCTATGGTGACGGTGACACATGTAGATACAAGTACGGGTGTAAGGCACCCAATTAAGGAGTTGGCTGAGGAGGTTAGGGATAGGAAATGTATCCTTGTAGTGGATGGCGTATGTAGTGTCGCTGGTGAAGAGATTAGGATGAGTGAGTGGGGGATAGACGTGTTATTCACAGGGAGTCAGAAGGCGTTGGGTGTACCGGCTGGCCTAGGTATACTATGGTTGTCTGAAAAGGCTTTGCACAGGCTAAAAGAAACGGAGTCAGCATTATCGCCGTATTACATGGATCTCAGTAGATGGGTTAAGGTTATGAAGTCATATGAGGAAATGAAGCCAATATATTATGCTACTCCAGCGGTAAACCTTATATGGGGGCTTTGGAAGTCCCTGGAGATAATCTTTGACGAGGGTTTAGAGAACCGGTTTAGGAGACATAAGATACTTAGTAGGGCTCTGAGAAAAGGCCTAAAGGCTATTGGACTGGATATAATGGCTAGGGAGGAATACGCCGCCTCTACAATAACCTCTGTATACCTACCTGGAGAAGTGTCTCCATCTGATTTCAAGCGCGAGATGCTGAGTAGGAATGTGGTAATCGCTGGAGGAATATACCCCGGCCTTAGAGAGAAGTACTTTAGGATAGGTCATATGGGTATAATGGACTTCAATGACGGTGTAAGTATACTAGCGGCTATAGAGCGGTCGCTCTATGTCCTCGGATATGACTTGGAGCCTGGTGCTGGGTTAAAGGCATACCAGAATATGCTTTTGTCAGAAGGAGTTTAACCTTATATAAACTTCTTTCTCATCCATGTTAATTGATTAGATATTAAATAGTTAAATATACTATAGAAAAATATTTTATTCTATTCCTACCACTATGGATGAGATTATCTGGGGGTTTGGCTAATGTTTAAGGGAGGCTATAAAGGGAAGATCTTATTTGTAGACTTATCTAAGAAGGAGGCCAAGGTTCATGAGCTTAGTGAGGAAGAAGCATATAAATACATTGGTGGAAGCGGACTAGGTGCCTTATATCTAAACCGCCTGTCTGGGCCGGAGACTGATCCGCTGGGTTCTGACAATCCACTGATCTTCATGACCGGTCCTTTGACAGGCACTAAAGTTCCTCTAAGTGGCCGGCATCAAGTAATTACTAGATCGCCTTTGACAGGTATCCTTGGTGAAGCTGATGCAGGTGGTTATTGGGGAGCTATGTTGAAGAGAGCTGGGTTCGACGGTGTCATAGTCGCAGGTGCATCTGAGAAGCCAGTTTATCTATGGGTTCATGATGGTAGTGTGGAGATTAGGGATGCAAGCCATATATGGGGCCTGGATACGTATGAGGCGGATGAGGCTATTAGGAAGGAGACCGACTCTAAGATGGTGGCTGCGTGTATCGGCCCTGCTGGAGAAAAACGGGTCTTGATAGCGGGGATAATGCATGACGGGAGAGATGCACGGGCGGCTGCAAGATGTGGTGTAGGTGCGGTTATGGGTAGTAAGAGTCTGAAGGCTATAGCGGTATATGGTGAAGAGCCTATTTCAGTGGCCGATGAAGATGGGTTGAACAAGTCTCTTAAAGAGATGGGTCCTATAATCGTTAAGGAGGGTAAGGGGCTTGGTAAGTATGGAACAGCTGGTGCAATTGTCACTATTGAGAAGGTTGGTGACTTACCTGTTAAAAACTGGGTTGAAGGTAAATTTGAAGGCGTGGAGAAGATATCTGGCCAGAAGATGGTGGAGTCGATCTTGACTGGCAGGTTTTACTGTGCCAGCTGCCTGGTTGGATGTGGTAGAAAAGTCAGGGTTGCGTCAGGTAGATATGCGCCTGTCGATGGAGCGGGGCCTGAATATGAAAGCCTCGCGATGCTCGGTGCATTGAATCTAGTAGATAATCTGGAGGCTCTTGCAAAGGCGACTGAACTATGCAATAGGTATGGGCTTGACACGATCTCGACTGGGGCCGTTATCGGCTTCGCTATCGAGGCTTTTGAGAGAGGTCTTCTAACAGAGGAAGACACCAATGGTGTCAAATTAAAATGGGGGGATCCAGATATTGTTATAAGGCTTGTCGAGGAAATAGGTGAGGCAAAGGGGCTTGGTAGGCTTCTTGGATTAGGTGTCAAACGAATCTCTGAGAAGTTAGGTGGCCTTGCATGTGAACTGGCTATACATGTAAAGGGCCTAGAGTTCCCAGCTCATGACCCAAGGGCTTATAATAGCCTTGGACTTGCCTATGCAACTTCAAATAGAGGGGCTTGCCATCTACAGGGCTTCACACATGTATTTGAAAGGTCTTTGACGATGCCCGACCTTGGCTTCGACGAGGTTCAAGACAGGTTTGGTATTGAGGGTAAGGGTGAGCTTGTAGCTAAGCTACAAGATTTAATGTGTCTCTATGACTCCCTGAAAATATGTAAGTTTACACTATTCGCTGGTGTAAAGCTCCGTCATATACTCCAGTGGTTCAATCTAGTCACGGGGTGGGGCGTCGACTTGGTGCACTTTATGAAGACCGGTGAGCGTATATTTAATCTAAAGAGAATGTACAATGTTAGAATGGGTATAAGCAGGAAGGATGACACTCTGCCCCCACGTATCCTAACACTTAAGAGGGGTGTGGGAGGAGCCGCTGATAACCTTCCTCCACTTAATTATATGCTCGCTGACTACTATAGATACCGTGGATGGGATGAGTTCGGTATACCAACAGTTGAGAAGCTTGAAGAGTTGGGGCTGACCAAGGAGTTCCAGTAAACAAACTCCCTTAATCTATTTTTATCTGGTTATGTAGCTTTTAAATACCATTTTAAACTATTTTTTATCCTATTAGGAGATGAGGCTTTTAATAAGGTACTTCCAGCCTTATGACCAGCTCGTGGGGCTGAAGGAAGAGTCTCTAGATGTGCCCGACGACGCCACTACCAGGGATCTACTTAGAATACTGGTTAACCGCCACCCCCGCCTTGCGGACTACATATCATTTGATAGTGATGAAAAGCAGATGCGTAGACTGGTTGTTGTACAGAGGGATGAATTCTTGAAGCTTGAAGATAGGTTGGCAGAGGATGAAGTTCTAATATTATATCCGATATCAGGTGGATAAAACGAGGAATATCCACTTATTTAATTTTCATCTGTTGTATATATATAAAATTTTACTGGGTTAATAAGATTAATAAGAAACAGCAATCAATAATATATATGTTTTGCTAATATTTTTTATAATTCCTTCTTAACAGGTAGTGGGGGAGACGTCTATGGGATTTGTTTTTAAGAGTGGGAGGAACCTAGTTGGTTTCGAGATTACTTTATACAACGTACCGGGGTCGTTAAGTACAGCGACGGGTGTCTTTAAACAGTATAATGTGAACATAGTGTTTATTGAGATGTTTTCAGTCGCCAAAGAAGAGGGTATTCTATTCGTCGTGGGAGACTTTACTGATGTTGAAGTAGATCCAGATATGGTTTACAAGGATCTGAAAGACCTGAGAGACTATATCAAAGATGTTAATATAGCACCTACTATAGGAGACATCGTGTACAGCTCAAATATTGTTGTAAAGGATCTTGGTGGGGTGAGGGCAATAATCTGGAGCCATGCCAATATGAGTGGGTTTATAGAGGGAGTGAGGGAGAAACTTGGCGTAGAGATGGGTGTGAATTTATTGTTCCACATTGGAAGGGATGTGGGTGAGAAGGTATATGACTATTATATTAAAAAGGCTGGTGTATCAGCTGTTGAAGATGTTGTGTCTGGGTTGAACGCGGTTATATCAGGGCATAAATGGGGTAAGATAATAGATAGCATGGTTGATGATAAACGAGTTATACTAAGATTTTCCAATCTATGGGAATGCGAGGTTCTCCATAATAAAGTTAGTGAACCAGCCAGCAACTTCTTCAGAGGTGTATTATGTGGTCTTTTCTCCAGATTTTATGGGAGGGAGGTTGTTGTAAGGGAGGTTAAGTGTGTAGCTGTAGGAGATAATTATTGTGAATATGTAATTGAGGTAGTTTGACCTCATTTCCACACTTTATCAACCACTCTAATAATGTTCTTCCCTATGGCTTTTGATATCTCCTCCTCTGAATATCCATTTTTAACCATCCACCTGATTATATTAATGAATTGCGACGGGTTCTCTAATCCATCTACATAATCGACCATTGGATGACTAGGCCTGTCATCTTTCTTATCTGTGATCGCAAGATACTCCATGAATATCTTATGTAGCCCAACGTGATCCCCGAATATAGTGTCTGGACCAAAGGCAACATAGTCTATCCCCACCAGGCTCTCGATATACTGGAAGTGCTCCATAACGCTTTCTATAGAGTGTTTAATATGTTTCTTTGTTAGCGTTGTATGAGGCGCAGCCTCCACACCAAATACGCCGCCTTTTTCAGCCAGTGCATGTATAACTTCATCGGGCTTCATCCTCTTAGTAGGCCATAGGCCTCGGGCTCCTGCATGTGTTATAAAAACAGGTTCCCTACTATACTCTATAACATCCAGGGATGTCTTATCACCTACATGAGCTAGGTCTATGGCGATACCGAGTCTATTCATACGGTCGATAAACTCATATCCTAAGTCAGTTAACCCCCTATCATTCTTATCCGCCAACCCAGACCCAAATTCATTACCCCTGCTATATGTGACTCCAATACATCTAACTCCTAGTCCATAGAGCATATCCACTTTATCTATATCCTCACCGATTCTAGGCGGCCCCTCAAGATGAAGTACGAAAGCTATCTTATTCTCCTCATAAGCCCTTTTAATATCCCCTAGGCTCTCTGCAACTACGGCTATCTCCCTATGCCTATTAATATCTGCTTTAATCATCCCAATCTGGTGTATGACGTTATCCCAGTCCCATGGATCTGGAGACCGTATCAATGCTATTCCATCAAGCATCCCATCAAATACTACATTTAACCCTGAGGCCTTTAGCCCACGGTATCCGATCCACCATCTACCACTCCTAATATAGGGGATATACTCCTCAGGCTTTTCTGGGAAGACAATCGTGTGGTCATGTAGTGAGATACATATATTCTTCTCTAGGATCCCCTGAACCTCTTCCTCATCCTTTTTACTCAACTGTATTATAGTTGAATCTACCCTATTAACCTCCCTTGCAAGCCTAAACTTTTTGGAAACCATATTCTCCCCTAGGAAATGCCATGACTCCCTAATCTCCTCTGGCATCATAATCCGCCATCTCCTGTGTAGAGACAACTGTAATAAAAATAGATATATCCTGTTGTCCCTTTATCTCTTTTAAAATCTATGGTGATTACAATGGCTAGTGAGTTTAAAATAGTCAGGTTTTTATATGATGGTGAGGAGGACTTAGGTTACCTCATCAACGGATATATAATACCCTTTAAAGAAGTAGGTGGTCTACCTAAATACCTATCATATCCCTTTGCAGGTGACGATGATATCCTTAGGATATTCTCAGTAGGAGATCTGAGCAACTATAAGGCCCTGCGTATTGAGGATGTAAAGATTGTGAATCCAATTAGGTTCCCAGGTAAAATCGTTTGTGTAGGTCTAAACTATATGGATCATGTTAAGGAGGGAGGTAGAGAACCGCCCAGGGATATCGTGTTTTTCATGAAACCAAGGACAGCGTTGGCGGGGCCATTTGACACGATATATGTGCCGCGTATAGTCAAGAAGCTTGACTATGAGGGGGAGCTGGCTGTAGTCATAGGTAAGAGGGGGAGGAATATCCCTGCTGAAGAGGCATATGAGTATGTATTGGGTTATATGATTATGAACGATGTCTCTGCACGTGACTTCCAGTTTAGCGATGGGCAGTGGACACGTGGAAAGGGCTTCGACGGGTTTGCACCAATTGGTCCATGGATCGTTCCAAGAGAGTTCATACCCGATCCCCATAACCTCAGTATTAAGACATGGCTTGATGGAGAGCTGCGGCAAGATGGTAATACAAGGGATATGATCTTCAAGATTCCAGATATAATTAGAAAGGCTAGTGAGGTAATGACGCTTGAACCAGGTGATATAATATCTACTGGCACGCCTGCTGGAGTAGGTATATTTGACAAGACAGGGGAGAAACTTATTCAAGATGGTAGCGTGGTTAGGATTGAGATAGAGAAGATAGGGTTTATAGAGAATAGATTCCGGTTCGTAGACTAGCCACAGAGTATCTCCTTTATCCTCTCTATATCAATATTTCTTCCACTCACTACAACAACCGTCTCTCCATCCCCAAATTTATCACTGTGCCTCGATAATGCAGCTAACCCCGCTGCACCTGCACCTTCTGTAATAAGCTGGTGATGTTTAATAAGATCCCTAATCGCACCCATAATATCCTCTTCCTCCACGAGGAGGATCTCATCAACATACTTTCTTATCACGTCGAAGGTAATCGAGTCCTTTTCAATATTTCCATGTAATCCCTCTGCTATAGATGGCTTCAGCTCAACCTCAACTATCCTACCCGCCTTAAGCGACTCGTACATAACTGGAGATGATGTGCTCTGAACACCATATACCTTAACATCTGGATTTATCTCCTTTGCTGCAAGAGAGACCCCGGATATAAGTCCTCCTCCACCCACTGGAACCACGATATTATTTACACTTGGTTTATCTCTAAGGATCTCAAGCCCAATCGTGCCTTGGCCAAATATTATCTGGGGATCATTATAGGGTGACACGAACGTCATACCATGTTCAACAGCATATTCATGCGCCTTTTTCTCAGCCTTATCATAACTCCCCTCAACTATCTTCAGCTCAGCTCCATATCTCTTAATAGCCTCTATCTTTGTCTTAGGAGCATATTCCGGGACAAAGATAACCGCCTTTATTCCAAATAACATGGATGCATATGCCAATGCCTTACCATGGTTACCTGCTGAGGCAGTTACGACTCCCTTAGACCTCTCCCTCTCTGAGAGGGTAATTATCTTATTCAACGCTCCTCTAACCTTAAACGACCCTGTAACCTGTAAACTCTCTAGCTTCATAAATACCTTGCCACTAGTGACCCCACTATAATATTCTGAATATTCCAAGGGAGTCTTTCTAATATACTGCTGGATCCTATTCTCGGCTCTGATGACATCAAGTAGATTCATAAAATATTGAATTGGCTTGAGACTAAATTAATCTGTACTGACCCATGTCCCTAAAGTTTTATTAGAGTTGGGTGAGAAGATTAAAAATATGGATATAAAGGATATTCAGAAGATGCAGAAGGAATTTGACCTCGAGTATTTTCCAAAATTCTGGGAGCTAAGTAGCGTGCAGGACTTCATGGACTCCTTGAAGCACGTCGCCATAGGTCTAGCTGGAGAGGTAGGGGAATTCTCAAACCTTGTTAAGAAGCTAGATAGGCGCATTATGAACCTAGGGGGAGGGATAGAGGAAGAATATATGGATAGGCTTAGAGACGAGGTTACAGATATTTTCATCTACGTCCTCATAGCTGCAAACCTCCTTGAGATGAATCTAGATGATGCCTTCCTCAAGAAACTCAAGTATAATAGGGAGAGGTTCCAGGAGTTTAGGGATAATGATTAGAAGTTAAGATATCTGTTGGTGTGTATATAAATGGATTCGTCGATAAAGGTATATCGGATCGAGGCTGATGAAGCTGATAGGTTCGGTCTCCTAGTGAAGACCATGTGGATGGAAGCTAAGGAAACAGGGAGTCTCCTAGGCTGGTCAGGGGCTACGGATGAGGTTATAGAGGAGCTTACAAGTAAGGATGTAATTCGGGAGATCCTGGTTCAGAATATGGTTTATGTAGCGGAGATTGAAGGAACGCTTGTCGGCTTCGCCGCGTTGAGACTATTGGATGATGAGGGTGGGGAGCTGGCGGGTATAATGGTTATGGAGAGATATACTGGTAGAGGAGTAGGCAGTGAATTATTTAGGAATGTTTTGGAGGCCGCTAGGAAGGCTGGTTTATCTAGGCTTATAGTAAAGACTGAGAGGGATAATATCAGGGCCATCTCCTTCTATAAAAAGATGGGTTTTAAGCTGGTTAAAGAGACTGTTGAGAAGGTCGCAGATTCAGAAGTAGCCATAGTGATACTCTCTCTCGATCTATAAGAAAACAGTGTAGGGAGATTTATGATGAGGGTAATGAGCCTCTTATTAGGATTGGCTGGTTCATAACTGGATTCATATCAATAATACCCGTTATTGATCTACTGACAGAGTTTACTGGATTCTCTAGGCATCCTCTTAGAAATGTCCAAGGTATCTCCATTATCATCCTCAGCAGTTGTACTTATAACTTATAGATGTATCCTATCCTCTATAGCCACATTTGGCATAGTGTTCTGGGCATATACTATTAGGGTTCTTATCCTGAGGATTGGGAAATTAGCTAGGTGTTGAGTAGGGGCTAATCATATTTGAGGTTTTTAAGCACTTCCTCCGAAACCTCGATGGTCCTCTGTATGTCCTCTTTTGTATGTGCTAGGCTCAGGAACCATGGTTCTCCCTCTATAACTCCTCTAATGATCACCCCGTTTAACAACATCTTCATCCAGTGATTTGCATATGCCTTACGATTATAGTTTAACACTACATCTCTATAGTTCCTCGGCTTCCATGGCATGAAGTGAATGGTGCCAACTGATTCTAGTGATGAGACACATAACGGTAGTTTATGATCGGCGATTATGTCGCTTAAACCTTTTGCAAGCTCTCTTCCATTAATGTGTAACTGGTGATAGGCTGTGTCAGTCAAGACCTCGGTAAGATTTTTATATGAAGCTGCTACAGATAGTGGATTCCCATTATATGTGCCGCTATGTATATGCCTACCATTTGGATACATTATCTCCGCCAAGTGTTTCTTGAAGCCGTAGGCAGATATAGGTATCCCTCCACCTAATGCTTTGGCAAGTGTCACGATATCTGGCTCCACACCAAAATATTCCACAGCTCCACCTGGAGCTATTCTCAACCCAGTCTTTACCTCATCGAATATTAGTAGAACTCCATGTTCCTCGGTCAGTCTCCTAACTTCCTTCAGATATCCGTCCATAGGCATTATTAGTCCGACGCTATTCATAGCCACGGGCTCTAAGATCATGGCGGCAATTTCTCCCTCATATTTTTTAAGAGCATATTCAAGCCCCTCCAAATCATTGTATAACACGACTATAGTATCCCTCTTACAGTACTTAGGTACACCGGGGTCTAGAACTTTCCTCGGCTCTTTCTCAGAGCCCCATTCACCGGGTTTTACACCCACGCTTATCGATACACTATCATATGTACCGTGGTAGCTTCCCTCTACCTTAATAATCTTCTCCCTACCTGTATATGCACGTGCAAGTTTAATCGCATGCATAACCGCCTCAGACCCTGTATTGGAAAGCCTAAAACCCGCCATAGAAGGGTATCTCCTTATCAATTCTTTGACTAGCTTTATCTGGGGTTCAAATGGCATGGTATATAGGGTTCCGTTCTCCACCTGCTCTCTAATCGCTTCAACTAGCTTTGGATGTGAATGACCAGGTAGGTTGGCGCCATAGCCCATCACATAGTCTATGTACTCGTTTCCATCTACATCCCAGATCTTGGAACCCCTTGCTCTCTCGACATAGAAGGGATAGGGAGGGTAGTATCTTAGGCTACTATGTACTCCACCGGGTGTATATTTCACCGCTTCTTTGAATAATTCTCTTGACTTTTGTGTCTTAGCCGTATAGGCCGTGAGGAGAGAATCCTCGAGAAGGTCGTATAAACCCATTTAGGTAGTCACCAGCAAAAATAAGGCCTGCCGTGTTATAAAAACCCTCTAGCCGGTCTCCAGCCGAATGGTAAAACAATTTTTCTTTAAATAATGGTGGCTGAATACAGACAAATAAGGGATATTGGAGGGGCATGTCATGTTTAAGGGACATATAGTCTTGGAGGAGGTTTCACCTGACCTGCTGATGATGTTCAGGATTAGGAACGTGCTTCTAAATACCAGGACAAAGTACCAGGAGGTACAGATAGTAGATCTACATGGTTTTGGCAGGGCATTGATCTTGGATAACTATATACAGTCAACGGAGTTAGATGAATATATCTATCATGAGACGCTTGTACATCCCCCGATGACTTCCCACCCAAATCCTATGGATATACTCATTATAGGCGGGTCTGAGGGGGCGACTCTGAGGGAGGTGCTTAAGCACAGTTGTGTGGAGAGGGTTGTAATGGTCGATATAGATGGCGAGCTTATTGAATACACGAGGAAGTATCTAGAGACCATGCATAAAGGGGCTTTTGAGAGTGAGAAACTTAGGCTAGTGATAGGCGATGGATATAAGTATGTGATGGAGGCGGGGCCAGACCAGTTTGATGTCGTTATACTAGACTTGACTGATCCATATAGCTCGGAGATAGCTAAGAAGCTGTATAGTGTGGAGTTCTACATGGGGATTAAAAATATTCTCAGGCCGTATGGCGTTATGGTTACTCAAGCTGGAAACTCTTTCTTCTACGCAGATGCCTATCTCGAGGCTAGGGAGAACATCAGGGAGGTGTTTGACAACCTGTTGGAGTACTGGGCATGGATCCCGTCATTTGGATATAACTGTAACTTTATTATGGCTTCTGACTATAAGGAGTCTCTATCTATAACCCCGGATGAGGCTGATAAACGGCTTTCTAAAAGGGGTGTTGAGACAAGGCTCTACAATGGAGACTATCACATGAGTCTATTGAAGCAGGGCATCATAGTTAATAGAGAGTTTCTATAGTATTGTATTTTAACTCCTCATTTACTCTTTATTAGTTTATTCTAACAATAATGATTTTAAAACAGGGTGTTTTCACCCCTAGGTAGTGATTTAAAGAAGGGTTTCAGCATCAAACCAATTCTCGGGTGTGAATATGTTGAGTGAAGACTTGGTTTTTAAGGCTCTGGATAAGGCGTTGTCCCTAGGAGCGGGATATGCCGAGGCAAGGCTGCAGTCTGATAAAGAATATACAATTATACTTCGTAACGGTGGGTTGGAGGCCTATGGACTTGGTGTTAACGAGGGCCTTGCTGTAAGGGTGGTTGTAGATGGATCCATGGGCTTCGCTACAACCGATGTACTTGAGTCAAATGAGGTGTTGGAGACGGCTGATCAGGCGGTTAAACTGGCTCGTGTCCAGGGCGAGGGCGGTATTGAGATGGCTGAAGTCCCTTCATATAGCGTATCCTATAGTGTGATTCAGAAAAAGAAGTTTGAAGATATTAGTATGGAGGAGAAAGTAGCCTATCTGGAGGATATTGATAGGGAGATACGTTCATTATCAAATGATGTCAAGATCCCCAGTAGAACCCTCATAATGTCTTTTAGACTAACAGAGAAATATCTCGCCACAAGCGACGGCATAATAGTTAGGAGCATTGTCCCCCGGCTGATTCTAATGGGGTATATTGTATTGTCATATGGAGATCGGTCTATCACTAGATTCACTGGTGTAGGCGGTTCTATGGGCTGGGAAGGCATTGATACCTGGGATCCTATTAAATGGTTCAGGGATAATACGAGGGATCTTACTAACGTGATTAAAAATGCCAAGCCCGTTGAGCCTGGGTATTATGATATAATACTGGGTCCAGAGACAGCCGGCCTTGCAGCCCACGAGGGCTGTGGACATCCCTTTGAACTGGATAGAATCATGGGTAGAGAAGGTGCACAGGCTGGTGAGTCATTTATGAAGATTGAGATGCTTGGTGATAAGATATCTAGTGAGGAGGTTACGGTCATAGATGACCCTACTCTACCAAACTCATATGGCTTCTATCTATATGACGATGAGGGTGTTAAGGCTAGGCCGAGGAAGCTTATCGACAGGGGTGTTGTAAACGAGTTCCTCATGAATAGGGAGACCGCGGCAATCCTAGGCCTAGAAAGCAATGCGGCGGCTAGGGCAGCAGCCTATAACAGGGAGCCTATTGTGAGGATGGCGAACACGTATTTTGCAGCTGGATCATATTCATTCGAGGAGTTGATAGAGGATGTGGAGAGAGGGATATATCTAAAGTCATTTGGGGAATGGAACATTGATGATAGACGGTTTAACATGAGGTTCATAGGGCAAGAAGCGTATTTAATTGAGAAGGGTGAGTTGAAGCATCCACTTCTAAATCCCGTGTTCGAGATCACTACACCAAAGTTCTATGCTAGCATTGATGCTGTTGATAAGAACCTAGAGTTCGGTCCAGCTACATGTGGTAAGAGCGACCCCCATCAGGGTGTGCCTGTCTATGTGGGTGGCCCTAATATAAGGGTTAGGAAGGTTTATGTCTCTCCCCCTGTTTAGGAGGTGGATTAAATGGATCTAAGTATATTGACTGAGGATCTACTTAGGAGGATAATGGGGTTTGCTGACGATGGAGCAGTGTTGATACATAGAGTCGTATCCCATCAGATAAGGTTTTCGGGGAATAAGATAGATATAGGGAAGACATGGAGAGAAACATCGATATCTCTCATGATGGATAAGGATAAGAAGGTTAACATCCTCAACTTGTCCTATCCAGGTGTCAAGAATATAGATGAGGTTTTGGAGGCTGCCAAAAAAACATTGGAGAAGTCGCAACCCAGGCCAATCTACGCCGAGTTACCTGATCCCCCTCCATCATATCCATCTATAGGGGATAAGGTTGATAAAAGGATTCTTGACAGGCCCGATCTCCTAGCTGACGTGGCTAAAGTTTCTATTGACGAGGCTCTGGTAAGTGGAGCTAGACGGGTTTCTGGAGCTGTTAGAGGAAACTATGTAGAGATATACCTGGCTACGTCTAAGGCAAACACCGTCTTATCTGACTCCTATACTAATGTATATCTGGATGTAAGGGCTTTTGTAGATGGTGAGGACTCTGGCCACGCTTCCCAATTGGCTAGGAATATAGACGGTCTTGACCCAGAGAGGCTTGGTAGGGAGGCGGGTGAAACCGCTAAGCTTAGCACCAAGACCGTTTCAGTTGATCCAGGTAGATATGACACTGTAGCTACACCAAATGCCGCTGCAGCCCTGGTCAATCTAGTAGGTAACTCTGCCTCCGGTTTCTATGTATTAATGGGACGCAGCTTCTTCAGAGATAGACTTGGAGATGATGTGGCTTATGAAGGCCTCACTATAAATGACAATCCACATAGTCCATTGAGTAGGATACCTAGATCATTCGACGATGAAGCTATGCCTACTCGGAAAAACACAATAATTAAAGAGGGCCGTCTAACAACATATCTCCATAACCGGTTTACAGCTAAGGTATTCGACGCCGATTTAACGGGGAATGCCGGGTGGATCATGCCCTCTGCATGGCATCTCGAGGTATCGCCGGGAGATATGTCGAGGGACGAGCTGGTGGAGGAGCTTGATCATGGTTTTATATTGAATAACGTGACTTACATCCGGTTCCAGAACCATATTAAGGGTGACTTCAGTGGTGTAATTAGAGACGGGCTATTTTATGTTGAAAATGGGGAGATTAAGGGAGCTGTAAAAGGACTGCGCTTCTCAGACAATATGCCTAGGATACTCAATAACATAGTGGGTATAGGGAAGGATGTTGAGAACATCTTCCACTGGTGGATACGTCTCGATGTCACTACACCAAGTCTATTGATTAAGGACTGTGGATATACCAAGGCCTTTGGACTATAGAGAAAAAAAAATATTCAAAGGGACAATCTACATCTACAGAATGATCTAAAATAATTGCATTATAATTTCTATACAATTTTCTCTTTATATTTAAAGTTCTTAACAATATTTTATTTTTTGGGTAATTATAATGGTATTCATATATAAAGATGGAAGAGACCTTGTAGGCTACGAGGCTGTTCTTCCCAACGTCCCTGGTGCAATACGGTATATAGCGTCTATTACCGAGAAATACGGCCTAAACATTGTTTATATAGAGGAATGCACGGTCTCGGAGGGTAATGATCTATTTTTTATAGTCGTTGACTTCACTGATAAGGATGTTGACCCCGAGATGCTGCTTAAGGAGTTCCGGAGGAATAAGAAGTATGTTACTAGTGTTGAGATGTCCCCTAGTTTTAAAAACGTTATCTTCCCGAGGTACTTCTGTGTCAAGACCCTCGGTGGCCTCCGGGTTATTCTAATGGGCTTCGCTAATATGAAGGGGCTTCTCAACGGCCTTAAAAAACAGTTGGGTGAAGAAGCTTCTTCTTCATTCATATATCACTTGGGATATGGGGTAGGTAGGGAGCTCTACGACATTTACAGTAAGTATACTCCGATTGAAGGACCAGAGGAGGGAGTAAAGTTATTGGAGGCTTTGACTAAGGGAGCGAGTTGGTGTGAACTAATAAGCTACTCGATTAAAGGGGACAAGATAATTTTAAAGTTGGGTAAGCTATGGGAATGCGAAATGTTAAGAGGAATGGCCGATAAACCCACTAGCAACTATGTTAGGGGAATGCTAGTAAGCTTCTTCGAAAAGGTACTGGACAAACCAGGCGGTCTCGTGGCAATAGAGAAGAAATGTATCGGCCAAGGCGAACCATACTGTGAATTCGAGATAAAAATAATATAAAAAACCACTAATAATTGCCCCTTAGTCCCTCTTCATTAAGGTATTCTAAAGGTACTTCCCAGTTATATGCATTAATTTTATGTGGATACCGCAGGTAATCTTTAATAATATCTACTTTCAAATTGCAGCTATATATACTTCCCTTTTCCCTAGAGGATGTTTCCCCTCCTAATTCTAAGGTTAAGCCCATATAGGTTTTCAACTATACTCTTGTATGAAAGAATAGCCTCGTGGTCAGTCGATGTAAATTTAATATAGTTATCATACTCTTCATCAGCAAGGAAGACATATCCATCGCCGGCTATCATTCCATAAAATATTCCTCTTTCCTTGCTGAAAACCTTCTTAACCCCGTCTTCAGATATTTTCATCAGGATACCTGGCTCTCCTGTTTTAATCTTTAGAAATTTATCTGTAGCATAATATAACATGCTTCTTGGATAGATCGAGAGTAGAGTATCCTCATAGTAAACAAATATTGCGTTGGAAGAGATATCCACAATGTATTTACCAAAAATCTTACGATCTATTATATCTCTTGAAACATCTTCTTCAAAAGAAATGTTATCATAATCAAATCTCTGTGAGTATTGGGCTCTCCTACTGCCACCGCCCAAAAACAACCCACCTGAATAACTAAAAAATTATATTAGATGGAGAAATAGACTAAAGGTAAATTTTGGAGCCGGGAGTGGGATTTGAACCCACGTGCAACTGGTATCCGCCTCTCATCGCCCAAACGGGCTCGAAATACCAGTCTGCAGCCAGCCCCCTAGCCACTCGGGCATCCCGGCACGTGATGTAAATCATTTTCATTATTCTCTTTTTTCTATTATATATGTCTTTCTTGTTGTTTTTATGTTTTTGTCTATGTAGGTATTTTTCTGGTTTATAGCTTGGTTCTCTTTCTATGTTTTTATGTTTTATTGAGGTTTATTTATTTTTGGGTATGGTGCTGTTGGGATATAGGCCTTTGTTTGCCCTATTTATACTGTTGGGATTGTTATCTTCTCTATTCTTGGCTATTGCTTATGCCGTGGATTATGCCATTCCTCCTTCACCAGAGTTTCTACCTGATAATAGTTATACGTGGACTCTGTTTAAGGGGGATTCAGGGTCTACGATGCATAGTTCTTCGGATATCCCTCGGATACCTAGGGTTTTGTATAGTGTGAATGTGTCTTCTAATTTGGGTGGGAGGCTGGCGACTCCATTGGTCGGTGACGGCCTCGTTGTTATAGCGGATTCCCGGAGGGTATGTGGCTATAGTGATGTTGATGGTAGTTTGATATGGACTGCGGATATTCTCGATACATATGGTGCGTCTATAACGGCTCTTGGCATGGATGATAAGGTTTACATCGCTACCTCTGGTAGGATAGATGTCCATGGTGAAGATATACCTGCTCTATTAATTGCTCTTGACAAGTGGAGTGGGGCATCTGTATGGGTTAGGGAGCTTACTGGGATGAAGTCCTCTGTAACATCTAACCTGGTTATTTATGAGGGTAGGATAGTCTTTGGGACTATATGGGCGGATAGCAGTGTATATTGTTATGATCGGGATGGGAACCTCATCTGGGTTAAGGGTTTGACGGGATTAGGTAATATCCGTGGTATAGCCGTCGGCAATGGCATGGTGTTTGTGACTGGTGAGAATGATTATTGGGTATATGCCTTGGATATAGACACTGGAGATATTATATGGAGTTATGAGCATGGCGCTATTCCTGGAACCCCATTATATTGGGAGGGTAGGTTGTATTTCATTGATTCACGGGGATATCTACTATGTCTAGACTCAAATGGAGCTGTGCTGTGGAGTAGGGATGTTGGGGGAGGAAGTGATGTAAACACGAATTCCTTTCTCACGATAGATGATGATGGACATATTTATATTGTGAAGACACTTGGAGAGGATAATGGTATTCTTAAACTGGATAATAATGGTAATGAGATTGGGTTCTTCAAGATATCGCGGGGTGAAGTAACGGATATACCTGTGATGACCAAAAGACTGTTATTATTACCTGTCTCGGGCCCAGATTATGTAAAGATATATTTCCTATGGAATGGCTTGAATGAGATACATAGCATTGTGTATAAGCCTGAAGAGACCTTTAGACCTTCTATATCAGTCGCCAACGCATCTATCTATATTATTATCCCATATGATAGAAGCCGGCAAATGCTTATGAAGCTGGTAGATGATGAACCGCCTATCATAAAGGATATAAGTGATGTTAAAGAGGTATTGGCAGATGAGGCTGTCGATATCAATGCAACTATATATGACGGTAGAAGCGGGATCTACAAAGCAATATTATTTTATCAGGTGAATAACTCGGAGCCAAAGTATATTGCAATGGATATCGTTAGGAGGTATATTATCGAGCCAATAGGGGGATACGGATTTAGTGAAGAGCAATATATAGCGACCATCCCAGGACAGCCGCCTGGTTCGAATGTTACGTACTGGATATTAGCTGTTGACAATGTAGGTAACTACCTATATTCAGATGTATATAGCTATATTGTTGTCAAGCCCAAGATGCCTCTACCTCCCCAGCAGCCTAGTGAGCAGCCTTCCCCTGTCGAGGAGCCTCAGCCTCCATCGATATGGATGATCATAATCCCGGTTCTCGCTGTCTTGGCTGTCGCTATATCAATATACTTTATACGAATTAAGAGGTGATGTTTCCATAGTGGTATACATATCATTAATTAGAGTTTTGATGTGATAATATTTTATGTTGGTGAAGAAAGTATGTCGCAGCCTGAGAAGAAGATTGACTTGACTCCTGATGAGATGAATAGGAAGCTGTTTACATATATTACGCAGATTCTCGGCCTCAGGGCATATGATGTCATGCATGACGCGACATTCCAAGATGGAGACACGACTGTAGAAGAGGCCGCTAAGAAGATGGCTGAGGGCGATGTATCTGAGCTTATCGTGGTTGATAAGGATAAGAAGGTTGTCGGCATAGTAACTGACAAGGATATTGTTAGGAGGGTTGTCTCAAAAGGCCTCAATCCTAAAGAGGTAAAGTTAAGGGACATCATGACTAAGGAGGTCGTGGTTGTATTGGGAGAGGCTGATCTAGGGACGGTTGTCCAGCTCATGAATAAACATAAGATTAGGAGGATGCCGGTTGTAAACAAGATTGGCAAGCTCTTAGGCGTTATAGATGCTAGGGATTTGGCGGGTGCATTGGGTGCCCAGAGAGATGTGTTGAAGAGGATTGTACAGGGCCTGGAGACACAGTTGGTTCAGATAGCTAAGGAGGTTGAGGAGGCTAAGAAGAAGGCTGAGGAAGAGGAGAAGGAGAAGAATAAGAAGATATATGGCTGAGCCTAATAGCCTGTTTAATCAAGTCTTACAAGTATCTTCTCCCTCTCAAATAGCATCTTTCCGATATAGAAAATCATAATATCGAGAATGATCAGTATCACTATCATAGCCACTAGTGTATTTATCCCTAGGAAGAAGGCTCCTGTTGCCTGGCCTGCTATTAACATCACAATCGGTATTATGAGGACACCGCTTATCTCCTGAGCTTCTCTAAACCCCTTGACCCTGGCTGATATAGCGACTATCAAGCCTATAGTTGCAAAGGCCACGGCTGGAGCCGCACCGAAGATGAGTAGGAGCCATGTTGTATTCGGCAGGATATATTTCCCATAGAATATGTCGTAGGTAAGTACATCAACTACAATTGTATAGACTGTGAAGGATAATATGGTTACTGCCATTGAGGGTATGAAGGACACGAGTATCTTACCGAGTAGGAGCTCATCATCTGATATTGGTGTGGCTAACAGGGCTTCAATAGTCTTCCTCTCCTTCTCCCCTGCGAAGCTGTCTGACGCGATCACGCTAGAGGCCATCAACGGGATTATGAGGAAAAATGGTGCGAATAAATATGTTAATACGATGTAGATCATAGCCTGTCTACTATCCATCATACTTATCTGGCTTCTCACTTCACTAGGGATATTCTTTATGAACTCCGTTACGTCCCCGGTATATACTCCTTGGTTATAGACTGCGCCCGGCAAATATATCATTATAACTGGTAACACGATTGTGAGGACTAGGGGGACTGCTATAATAGGTAGTATAACCTGCCAATTCCTACTGATTTCTTTCCAATCTTTTCGAAATATTAGATATGCCTTTTCAAGCCTTATCTCCATCCTCCTTCACCAGCTTGAGATACGCATCTTCTAATGAGGGTCTTATTGGAGTTACAGAGAGTACTTCTCCCCCCGCCTCAACAATATGCCTAACTATAGTTGGGGTTACCTCCTCAACATCCCTCTTCGTCTCCACTCGAATAACAGTTTTGCCTATCTCAACTCTATCAACGCCATTGATCTCCCCTAGGATATCCTCTACCTTATTAAGTGGGTGCCTAAGCCTTATCTCAAGGATGTTATATTCATTAACCATCATACTTAACTGGCTTGGACTGCCTAGCGCTATTCTCCTTCCCTCCTTTATTATCATCACTTTATTACATAGTTTCTCAGCATCCTCTAGACGATGTGTCGACAGTAGGATTGTACACTGTTCCCGTTCACTCAGCTTCTTAATCAAGTCCCGTATAGCCTTAGATGACTCTGGATCTAGATCAGATGTAGGCTCATCCAAGTATAGTATCGGTGGCCTGTGAACAAGTGCCCTGGCGATAGCGAGTTTCTGCTTCATTCCCTTGGAGAATTTCCCAACCTTATCATGCCTACGGTCCCACAAGCCGAAAAACTCGAGTAGCTCCCTAATCCTGATACTCCTCTCCCTAGGATCAGTTATGTTATATGCTTCTGCAAAGAACTCCATATTCTCATACGCTGTTAACCTCTCATATAGACATGGATTTTCAGTCAAGATGCCCGTTATCTCCCTTATCCTAAGCTGATCCCTCCATATACTATATCCGAATATCTCCGCTTCTCCCTTTGTAGGTATTAGGAGACATGCCAACAGCCTGATTGTAGTGGTTTTCCCAGCTCCATTTGGCCCGAGTAACCCAAATACTTCTCCCTCATCAATCTCAAAACTAAGGTTGTCAACGGCTGTTAAGCCCCCGAATCTCTTGGTTAATCCATGTGCAACAATTATACTCATATCGACACCAACAGGATGTTGATTGATTTGGCCAGGTCCTCAAAAAATATTTTCGACATGAGTCGTAATAAGGATAATACAGTGGTTAAGTTTTTTCTAGATTGGATAAATTTATAGGATGGCTTTAGATAGACAAATTTTTTTATTTTATCTATGATTAGTTTTTTACATGTTTAGTATTTATATTGACTTTAATTGAGTCCCTCTGATAATATTATTTGGTGTAAAGGACTATGGGCGGCGATTCTAACGTTAGTGGCAGAGATTCTAGTATATTAGAGTTCTTTGCTGCCCGTGTTGATAGGATGCGTTCTAGCGAGATAAGAGAGCTATTAAAATTAATCAGGAGGGATATAATCTCCTTCGCGGGAGGAGCTCCAGATCCAATTACATTTCCCCAGAAGGATCAGCTTAATGAGGCTATGGAATATATTAGTCAAAATTATATGAAGGCCTTCCAATATGGAATTACCGATGGATTGCCCTCGTTTAGAGAGGAGCTAATTAAATTTATGGAACGGAATATGGGTATAAAGGCTAGTTTAAATGAGGTTCTCATTACACTAGGTAGTCAGCAGGCTATTGAGGTTCTGGGTAAGGTCTTTATAAATAAGGGTGACAAGGTTGCAGTCGGCCTACCCACTTATATAGCGGCTCTACAGGCATTTAACCTGTGGCGGCCAAGGTACATCGGGGTCCCTCTTGATTTCGAGGGTATGCGTGTAGATCTATTGGAGGCTGTAGTCAAGAAATATCGGAACACTAGTAAACCAATTAAATTTGTATATGTGATTCCAACGGGTCAAAACCCGACTGGGACGATAATGCCCCTGGAGAGGAGGAAATACCTCTTGGAACTGGCATCCAAATACAATTTCTTCATAATAGAGGACGATCCATATGGATTCATAACATTCTCCGAAGATATACCTCCGAGGCTGAAGGCATTGGACACTGAGGGTCGTGTAATCTACATATCTACATTCAGTAAGATATTCGCCCCCGGAATCAGGATCGGCTGGATAGTTGCCACTAGCGAGGTCATGAGATATCTTTCACTGGCAATACAATCATCAACTCTATGTCCACCTAACTTAAACCAGTATATGCTCGAGTTCTTCCTTAAGAAACGCTATCTAGATGAGAATATCATCAGGATTAGGAAGATATATAAGGAGAAGCGGGATGCGATGCTTGAGAGCATGGATCTATATATGCCCGATAAAGTTGAGTGGACTCGCCCAGTAGCAGGATTCTTCGTCTTTGCATATCTCCCAGACTATATTGATACAAAACGCCTCTTATACTATGCCCTTGAGCATGAGAAGGTGGCCTATGTACCTGGTAGAGGATTCTATGCAGATGGCTCTGGATATAATACTATGAGGCTGAGCTATAGCCTACCGCCTCCAGACCAGATACGTGATGGCATTAGGAGACTGAGTAGGGTCGTAGCTAAGGCGATTAGGAAGGAGATCGACTATCGAACTATTGAAGAAGCTGCCGTATAGTCCATCTTCCTTAATATAATTAATTTTTTACTACTTTATTTTAGACAAATCTCCAATAATAACCTGATTTGTTTGAATATAAATTAAATGAAATATATAGCTCCAGTGATAATAGATTTATTATATTAGCGGTTGTTTAGCATGGTGTCCTTATATGAGTAGCCTACCTGAAACTGTTGAAAAAGAGTTTAATATCTTCTTTAAAAAGACGAAGACATCTAAGGAGATATATGAGAAGACGAAGCCATTGATACCCTTTGGGGTATGCAGTAACTATCGTTCTCTAGAGCCGTATCCCATTTATTTTAAGGCTGGACGGGGGAGTAGGTTATACGATGCGGATGGAAATGAATATATCGACTATAACCTCGCCTTTGGAGTGCTGGTCGCTGGACATATGCATCCAAAGCTGACTGAAGTGGTTGAAGAAAGAATTAAGAACGGCGTTATACTGGGATTTGAGTATGAGAAGATCTTTATCTTAGCTGAGTTACTGAAAAAGAGGTTTAATATTGATATGGTTAGGTTCTCCTCCACAGGCTTGGAGGCTACTCTCCATGCATTGAGGCTTGCAAGAGGATATACCCAAAGGAATAAGATCATCAAGTTCCTTGGAATGTACCATGGGTCCCATGACTTCATGCTGGTCTCGACAAAGCCTAATATCTATGCAGCTGGGCATGTTAAGAGACCGGCTAAAGTACCCTCTGGACCAGGTGTGTCAAAAGCAGCTTTATCCGAGATACTAATCGCTCAGTATGGGGATCTCGAGTCTGTGGAGATGTTGTTAAGAGAGAATCCTGATGATGTGGCTGCTGTGATCCTTGAGCCGGTTGCAATGAACATTGGTGTTGTAGTCCCTTCAAAGGAATTTATGAAAGGCTTGAGGAGGCTCTGCGATGAATATGGAGTTATATTGGTATTTGATGAGGTGAAGACCTCGGGGAAGCTATATCATGGTGCCGAGGAATTCTTCGGTGTAAAGCCGGATCTCAAGGTCATGGCTAAAGCCATTGCTGGAGGATTCCCTTTGTCGGTAATAGCCGGTAAGAAGGAGATTATGGAGAATTACGGTCCAGGCCTGGTACCACATGCAGGTACATTCAACTCAAATCCACTCTCCATTGATGCAGGTATAGTTACTCTCTCGGAGATCTTGACTAGGGAGGCGATGGATAGAACAATAAAATATAATATGGAGCTTGTAAAGGCATATGAAGACATATTGTCTGATGCGGGTGTAGAGCACCACGTCGCATATTTTGGAAATAGTGCCACGGTCTTCTTTAGTGAGAAGGAGATACGTACCTGGCATGACTTCCTAAGATATCAGCATGTAGGTAAATGGTGGGCATACTTTGTCGCTATGATGAACCGTGGGATAGTGCCGACTGCACCGGGTTACGATGAGCAGTGGACAGTTAGCGTCCAGCATACTGAGGAGGATATTCAGAAGACGATCGATGCACTCAATGATGTGGCTCCACTCCTGGCGGAGAAGATACCGGACTTTAAGATTATAGAGGCATTCTAAACGACCTCTTCCAATATTTTTTCTACTAACTCCCCGAAGTCGTCGAATACCCTGTCTGCATATCTAGCCCCCTCCTCCTTCAAGCCGTATCTATCGAGCAACACCGTGTATACCCCTGCCTTTTTAGCAGGTATCACATCGTAACTGGGATATGCCGATATATGTATCCAGATATCACCTGCATTTATACCAAGTATTTCCCTGGCCCTGGTAAAGACCTCTGGGTCTGGCTTGTATATCTTGATATCCTCCGCTACAATAACGTGTTTGAACTCCACCTCCATGTTCCTTATAGATGCCTTGATGAATTCCCTATCTGTATTAGAGATGATTCCCAGTTCACCTGCTTGAGAAAGCTTAGCCAAGTTCTCCTTGGTGTCTGGGAATGGCATCCACTCCTTTATAGACTCGACTAAACTAGAGACTATATCATCGTCATATGGTAAGCCTGCCCTCTCTAACGCATATATAAATCCTTCTCTCAAGATCTCTCTATAAGGTCTATAACCCTGTGACACAAGTCTCCAGTCAGCCTCTCCCCAATAGCCAATTACCTCATCAACCTTCTCTCTATCTATATCTGGATATAACTCCATCAACTTCTCCCTCGTACCACCAAGCCAGTCTATAAGCGTACCATAACAGTCGAATGTAAAGATAATTTTCTTCATAGCCACTTCACCGGGTAGCCACTTCTCCTAAGATATATCATGTATTCAACTATTAAAAATTGGGGTGTAAACATATGTAAACATCGATGTAAAAAACCATTTTCCATGAGATATGGATAATAATTATATATAGGTCTCCTTCTCATCTAAGATATAATCTGGGTGTCTGCTCTCATCATCGAGGTGGGGGGTAATTGCTATACTACATTACGTTGACTCAAGTATGTGGCTTAAAATGTATCTACTGCCAAAATACTCCGGATCCACGGATACAGCCCATTGATTTAAACTATGATATCGATATATTGAAGAACTTTGTATCTCTGGATCCGGAGCCCTACATATGTTTCTATGGCGGAGATCCCTTGATGAGAGTGGATTTGATAAAACTTATTATGGATGAGATCCCAGCCAAGAAATATATCATTCAAACTAATGGCCTAAATCTCCGTAAACTAGGAGGGGATTATATCAGGAGGATAGACACATTGCTTGTATCGATCGATGGACGGGAGGAGACGACTGACTACTATAGGGGAGAGGGAGTATATAAGAGGGTTCTAGAGAATATTAGATGGGCTAGGGAAAACGGGTTTAAAGGCGATCTGGTAGCCCGAATGGCTGTATCGAGTAACACAGATATCTTCGAGGATGTTTTACACCTCGTATCACTACAACATCCCAAGTTTAATCACGTGCATTGGCAGTTGGATGTCCTATGGGATTATCCTCCTGCTCAGAGATATGATGACTTTGATAAGTGGGTTAGCGAGAGTTATAACCCAGGGATATCGCGGCTGATTAGATACTGGGTTGATGAGATGGAGAAGGGCTATGTACCCGGTATAGCTCCATTTAAAGGCATTGTCTATAGTATGTTAACTGGTGAAAACATTAGACGTCTCAGGTGTGGATCTGGAATAGATGCATTTGGAATATCAACTGATGGAAAGATCATAGCGTGCCCAATAGCCCCAGAATACAAGTTTAATGTAGTGGGTGACTTGAGGAGTTCAAAGCCCAATCAGCTACCCTATTCCACGGTTGTAGGCGGTCCATGTAACTCATGTAAATATTATGACTTGTGTGGAGGAAGATGTCTATTTGCTAATAAAACAATGCTATGGGGTGAAGAGGGCTTTAAAAAGGTGTGTGGTACCGTCATCCACTTAATCAATGAGTTGAGGAGGGTGTTACCCAGGATTAGAAATATGTTAGAAAGAGGTATTGTGGAGCTGGATATGCTGAGGTATCCCCCGTATACCAATAGCGTCGAGATTATTCCTTAGACTCTTCCAGCAGTTTCTTTAGTGCCTCCACGTTCTCCTCATGAACAGACTTCCTTCTCTTGTCGACGTATATTCCAAGTCTCCTCGCCATATCCAGTGTAACCCCCGCTGCCTTCAACTCGCCTATACTGAATCCCCGACCAACCCTCTTTTCTCTCTTCCTAGTACCCGGTTTATACACTTGTGAGGAGACCATGGAGCACCACCTCTCCCCCTTTCAAGTGGTATCTTTTTTATAGAAGCTTTATATAAATATTTTCCCTCTACTCGTAGATCTTCGATGGAGGCGGGGCTTCCCTCGCCAATGCATTAAACAGCATATTCTCCAGCTTCATCTGATAGGCAAGTATCTTGGCGAGGTCGCTTGCCGTGACAACGCCTACAAGCCTATTTTCTTTATTTACTACAACGAGTTTCCTAACCTTATTCTTAGCCATTATTAAGGCTGCATCGGTTAGGAGGGAGTCCTCTATAACTGCTATTATTGGTGATGACATAACATCCTCCGCCTTAACCTCCTTAGGATCCTTATCCTCAGCCAATACCCTCCTAACTAGATCTCTTTCAGTTATTATGCCTACTACCCTCTCCCTCTCCATTACGAGGCTATAGCTACTCCTAGCCTCAGCCATCTTCTTAGCAACATCGATTATAGGGTCCTCGACACCGACTACAACTAACTGTGTCCTCATTATATCCTTTACCTTTGCCTTAATCACTTTATCAACTGCCCCCTCGAACTCTTCATACATCAATTATCACTAAAAATACATATATTACGTTATTAAATACCTAGTTATACAAATAATTCATATAGATACAATAAATTTTAAGGTTTTGTTGCTCCTCTACCATATATGACAATAGTATAAAAATTTTATGTATTATTTTTAACTAGGTAAACAAAATTAATAAAGAGGTATGTTATTGAGAAGAATTTGTGGTCTGGAATGGGAGTTAAAATAAAGTCTCCTCCAGAATGGGGTATCGATAGGGTTCCAGAGAGGATCAAGGAACTAAGGACGATTGATTTCTTCGTATTATGGAGTAGCCTAGGCATAGGGTTACTTGTATTCGAGGCAGGGGCATTCTTATCTCGCCCATTTGAGGAGTGGGGTTTTGGCCTAGGCCTTGGAGAGGCATTTATGGTCTCTCTACTAGGGTCTATAATAGGTAGCTTCCTGCTGGCAGCCGTTGGTGTTATAGGCGCCAGGGAGTCTATACCCACCATGGTCTCTCTCAGGCCTGGCTTTGGCATATTCGGGTCTTATCTACCAACTATATTAAATATTATCCAGCTGGTTGGATGGGCGTCTTTTGAATTAATCATAATGGGTGAGGCTGCGGAGTCATTATCGGGGCTTCCAAGTCCAGTATGGATTTTACTATTCGGTGTATGGGCCTTTATAATGGCTATTTGGGGCCCGTCTAGAGTTGTTAGGGAGTGGCTTGAGAAATTCGCTATATGGTTTGTCTATGGTTCCACAATTTGGATTACGTATATGATCCTGACTTCAGGAGGGATTTCAACCCCGGTATTTAGAGGGACTGATTTATCCACGTTTCTCCTTGCATTAGACCTTGTAATTGCGATGCCCGTATCATGGATACCCCTTATATCCGATTATAATAGATTTGCTAGAAAGCCTGAGGATAGTTTTAGAGGAACCTTCTTCGGGTATCTACTGGCGAATACATGGTTTTATTTCCTAGGTGCAGCATTATACCTACTTTATCCAGGTGAGTCTATCGTAAGAAGTATTGCTATACTCTTCTTCGGTAACGTGGCTCTGCTGCTGATCCTCGTCGATGAGACTGATAATGCATTTGCAGACATATACTCAGCCGCAGTTTCACTGCAGAATATAAATCCTAAGGTTAGGCAGTGGATATATGCCCTAGCTGTCACGGTTATAAGCATTGGAATCGCGTTAACGATCCCTCTTCGTGAATATGAGAACTTCCTCCTACTAATCGGAGCTAGCTTCATACCCGTAACAGCAATCCTTCTGGTGGACTATTTTATTGTCCGAGGCAAGTCCTACAACGATGAATTACTTTATAAGAAGCCTTTCTCTGTGAGGCCTCAAGCGATCATAACATGGATAGTCGGGTTTATAGCCTATAACGTCTTCGTCTCAATCTATCCAGTTATGGGCGCCACCCTACCTACTCTGGGGGTGACTGCATTGATATACTATGTTTTATCAATTATATGGAGGTGAGAATCGAATGATCAAACTTAATATGTCTAGGAAGCTTCCCGTTGCAATGACCATAGCTGGCAGCGACTCGGGTGGAGGAGCTGGTATACAGGCGGATCTGAAGACCTTCGCAGCTTTCCAAGTCCATGGAACCTCGGCTATAACAGCCATAACTGCCCAAAACACATATTCAGTTACAGGGGTACAGGCTATAGACCTTGATATTATTGAAAAGCAGATAAGGGCCGTTGTAGAGGATATGGGTGTAGATGCGGCTAAGACAGGGATGCTATATAATACTCAAATAATTACTCGTGTGGCAGAGGTTCTTAATGACTATGATTTCCCTCTTGTAGTTGACCCTGTTATGGTAGCTAAGAGTGGAGCAGACCTTCTTCTTCCTGAGGCGGTTGAGGCGCTGGTAGAAAAGCTCCTGCCTAGGGCATTGGTTGTAACCCCCAATAGGAGGGAGGCTGAAAAGCTGTCGGGGATATCGATCAATGACCTCAAGATGGCGAAGGAGGCTGCTAAGGAAATTGCCTCCCTCGGTCCTGAAGGAGTTATTGTTAAAGGCGGCCATATCTCTGGCTCTACATCCACCGATGTATTTTACTATGAAGGTGAGTTTCATCTATTGGAGTCACCGAGATATGATGATAAGACGACACATGGAACGGGCTGCAGTTTTTCAGCTGCAATTGCAGCGGGATTAGCAAGAGGCTATGATGTTGTGGAAGCTGTGAAGGAGGCTAAGGTATTTATATCAAACGCTATTAGATACGGCTTATTGATTGGAAAAGGATATGGGCCGGTCAATCCAATGACCATGATGTATCGAGAAGCCTCGAGATACGCTACAATTAGGGAGTTGAGTGAGTTTTTAAATTGGCTCTCTAAACTAAAGGACGTGGGTACACTGGTACCAGAAGTCGGTATGAACGTGGCATATTCCACGATATATCCACTTGACACCGATGATATAGCTGCGGTGCCAGGTAGAATTAGGAGAATGCCTTATGGTGGTATAATATTCTCAACACCCGAATATGGGTCCAGTGACCACCTGTCTAGATATCTCCTCAAGATTAGGGAATATGACGAGTCTATCAGGGTCGTGGTTAACATTAGATATGACGAAAACTACATATCCCGATTTAGGGAGATGGGGCTTAAAGTATCTTATTATGACAGGAGGATGGAGCCTGAGGAGATTAAGAATATTGAAGGAGCAACGGTCCCATGGGGTGTAGAGCAGGCTGTAAAGAACCTGGGTAATGTGCCGGATGTAATTTATCATAAGGGTGATATTGGTAAGGAGCCTATGGTCGTCTTCTTCTCCAGGAGTCTGGAGGAGGCTAAGAAGATAATCAAAGGCCTTTTAGGAGGTGAAGAGGATGAGGCTTAGTATAAGGATATCCATGATCGGGATCTTCACAGCATTAGGCGTATGGCTTGCACCACTCTGGTTCCCTATATTGACGTCAAGAGCTTTTCCATTCCAGCATATGATAAATGCATTGGCAGGAGTTATACTAGGGCCCATTGACGCGGTCATAATAGCGTTTCTAATCGGAGTCATTAGAGTATCGTATAACCTGGGTAGTCCATATGCATTTCCAGGTGGATTACCAGGTGGGTTTGTCGTTGGTCTGGTGAATATACTGCTTAGACGTTATATGAGTAGGGGAAGAGCGGCGAAGATAGCTGTCTGGACAGAGCCCATAGGCACGGTCTTAATAGGAGCAACATTAGCGGCGTTTATCGTAGCACCTTGGATCATGGACATTAAGATGATGAGTATGTTATCTGAAAACGTTATACTAGGGCTGCTAACATTATATGGGGGATGGGCACTGAGTAGTTTTATAGGTGTTACAATAGCGTTCTTCATTATAGTATTCATGGATAAAAGTGGCCTCTTTAATAAGCTGGTGCGTGATTAGGTTGTATACCATTAGTAAGGAGTGGATCCAGAGTATTCTAGGGAAGTGGATGCTTATATTAGGGGACGTCGGCACTGGTAAAACTAGGTTTACGTCCGAGATTACGGAGAAGATGATTGATCTAGGATATGGAGATGATATCACGGTTATAGACCTAGGCCCGGAGACAGGTGAAGTAGGCTCTACACTAGCCTCCTACCTCCATAGGATAAGGGAGGTTAGATACCTGCATCCAGCCAAGCTTTATGCACCTAGGTTGATGGCGAGGGACATAAGTGAGTTAAACAAGTATATGGATGAAAACTATAGGATGGCTAAAGAGGTGATGGAGAAGTATCGACTATCTCCAACCAAGATCCTCGTTATCAACGACCTGACTATATTCCTGCATCGGGGTAGTGTTGATGAGCTAATGGATATAATCAAGATTTCAGAGACTTTTATAGGCAATGCATATTATGGGTCGTATATCACTGATAAGTTCAATACAGGTATCGATATAATTGAGAGGATGCGGGTTGAAGAGCTCATCAAACACATGGATATAGTGATAGATCTAAACAAGGGTGATGACTATCACATTTCAGTCGAAGGATGAGATACGGAAATATGTATGGACTGAGATGGAGAGACGCGGGGTAGCGAGGTTCCCCCTTCCACCATATAACAGAATACCTAATTTTGAGGGTGCGGAGGAGGCAGCGGCTAGGATTAGGGAGCTGGAGGAATATCTCTCTTCGCATATAATAAAGGTAAACCCTGATTCTCCCCAGCGGCTAATAAGAGAATATGCCTTGAGGGATGGGAAGACCCTTGTAATGCCTACTCCAAGGCTTAAGAAAGGGTTTCTAGTTTTAAAGCCGCGTGTCGTCAGGGGACGTGAGAGGCATGCCTCTACCATAAGGGGTAGCTTCAAATATGGGATAATTTATCCATTGGAGAAGCTGCCTTTCATCGACTTCATTGTTGAAGGCTCTGTAGCCGTGTCACTAGACTGTGGTAGGATCGGCAAGGGAGAGGGATATGCAGAGCTGGAATACGCTGTTTTACGCGAGCTAAATCGCGTTGAAGACACCACGCCTATAGCAACAACTGTACATGATATACAGGTCTTCAAAACATTGCCTCAGGATATCTTTGATGTACCAATAGATGTAATCGCGACTCCCACTAGACTGCTACGTCTCGAGTGTGATAAACCCCGTCCAAAGGGTATTTACTGGGATCGCTTGTCAAATGAGAAGCTTAAGAAGATCCCTCTTCTCAGGATTCTCAAAAAGAAGTTGTTTGGAGGTCAGCGGTGAATGTTAGAAACCTAAGGTTTTTCAAAAATTAATGTTGGGGTGCCTATTTACTAGAACTCGTCCTCTTCCTCCTCTTCTAACTCCCATTCCTCTTCTTCCCAATCCTCTTCCTCCCAATCCTCGTCGAAGTCGAAGTCCTCATCCTCCTCGAAATCCCACTCCTCATCCTCTTCTTCAAGATCCCACTCTTCCTCCATTGGAAGCACCCCCTAGCCTAATAATCATCCAATTAAATGATTGAAAAACCCTATTTAAATCTTTCTACACCTACGGTTACCCTGCTATAGGGATCAGAATGGATTATCTAAGACATATTATCCTCTGATTTTTCAACTCTTTTACGCTTTCCATAATGATTTATTTAATAAATTTTATATATGGGATATGAATAACATTGTATCTGGGGGTGAGGTGGGATGGGTGGGAGAGACTATGAGATTTATTCTGTTGAAGAGCTTAAGAGTAGAACGCCGAAGCTTTTTGGCGTCGCTAGCGGTGTTGAGGGGCTAGATGACTTGTTTTATAAGGTTGAGATTGAGAGCGGCGAGATTATTAAAAAGCCTTTAGGTGGCTATCCTTACCTGGGGGTTCTCAATATAACCGGTGTTGCAGATACTGGTAAAAGTCTTATGGTTGAGCAATTCGCTGTTAAACAGGCAAGCCTGGGATATAACACAATATTTGTTACTGTAGAGACGCCGAAGGAGTTTATAGCACAGTCCCTGAAATATAGGGCTATGGCCATGGGCATAGACTTCGCGGAGATTGAGAAACGTCTGTTTATTATTGATGCAGCGTCCAATGCACAGTTAAGGGAGGATCTCGATGTACTCTTCGATACACTGGCCTATGGTATTAAGGAGTATAATGTTAAGAATGTAGTTATAGACAGTGTTACAGGCCTCTTTGAGGCTAAAGAGGTCATGGCGAGGATGGTTGTTAGGAAAGTATATAACTTCCTCAAGAAATGGCACCAGACCGGGTTGCTAGTATCCCAGAAGAGGAGTAGTAGCGAGGAGATGAGCGCCGAGGCCGCTGGCGGATATGGAGTCGCGCATATCGTCGATGGGACTATCGTATTATATAAGAAGGTTATTATGACGAGATATGACTCTAATACATTCGGGCTTCCAATAGGCTCCATAGTTAGGTTATTTAGGATAGATGGGTGTAGGATGACTGGACACGACTCTAGGGCATATGTGATGGAGATTACTGAAACTGGGTTGGTTAAGATAGTCGCCCCCCTAGCCGATTATTATAAAAAAACAGGTTTTGGGAGGTGATGGTAGATGGTTATGGAGATAAAGCCTCCAAAGGATAGGGATGTGGAGAGAGACGAGCAGGTTCTGAGGATGCTTATAGAAGCCATGAGGATACTGGGTGGGCCTAGGAAGCTTGTGCATATGAGGAACCTCACATGGATACCGAGCCTAGTAAGGGCATGTTACGCCCTATTACTCAGAGACGCCGGATACACGTATGAGGCTATTGCAGAGAAACTGGGCTCGACCAAGGCGACGGTTCAGAAGATGCTGTCCGCCGACCCCGAGGCCGTTCTAAGGAAGATCCAGAGTGAGGAGGATGTCGAGATAGATGACCACGTGGCCGGTGGAATAGCGAAGCTAGCCTATAAGGAGATGAGGAGACGCGTCTCAGAAGAGGAGATCAGCCTAGTCTCAGAGACTGCAAAGGTGCTTGGTGTCGACTGGGCTGTTGAGACGATGACTATGATAAAGGGCCTCGATTTCCCTGTTGACAAAGAGGATCTTCTGGAGAGGCTAAAAGGCGTAAAGATATTCAATGTTCCCATCGAAGAGATCCTCGACAACCTTAGATATCCGATTAGGACGCCGGCTGAGTTGGTAAAGGAGATAGCTAGCTATCTTAGAGGTAAGAATATACATCCTGCCAAGGGCTAACCCCCCTATTCCTTTTTTATATGTTTCTGATTAAATAATCTCAATTACTCTAGAGATTCTCGCCGATCATCCAGTTCTATATTACCTATTTATATAAACTTATATATCCCAGTTTCCAATCTAAAATCAAAGTGTAGATGGTGAAAGCATCATGGTTAGGTATAAACAGACACACGAGATATTAAAACTGATTAAAGACCGTAATTATGTTAGGAACATTGGTATTATCGCGCATGTAGATCATGGTAAGACGACTCTATCCGACTCTCTACTGGCTGCATCCGGTCTACTTAGTCCGACTGTTGCTGGTGAGGCGAGGGCTTTAGACTATCTTGAGGAGGAGCAGAAGCGTGGTATTACAATCAAGACTGCGAACATAAGCCTTCTCCACGAGTATGAGGGAGACAGTTATGTCATCAACTTGATCGATACCCCGGGGCATGTAGACTTCACTGGTAAGGTTACTAGGGCTTTAAGGGCTATTGACGGGGCTGTCGTTGTTGTAGATGCCGTTGAGGAGGTTATGGTTCAGACCGAGACTGTGACGAGACAGGCTCTCCAAGAGAGGGTTAAGCCTATTCTATTCATCAACAAGGTAGATAGGCTTATCACTGAGTTGAGGCTTGGTCCACAGGATATTCAGAAGAAGCTTGCTAGGATTATTAGTAGGTTTAATAGGCTTATTGATATCTTTGCTGAGGAGGAGTTTAAGAAGAAGTGGATGGTTAGACCTGACCTAAATAATGTCGCTTTTGGATCGGCTAAGGATAAGTGGGGCTTCACACTTAAACAGGCTCAGAAGAAGGGTATGACCTTCAACGATGTCCTAAAATTCTATGAGGAGGGTAGGTTGGAGGAGCTTAGGAAACTATTCCCTGTTCATGAGGCGGTTCTAGACATGGTCATAGAACATATACCGACTCCGATAGAGGCTCAGAAATATAGGATCCCTAGGATATGGAGGGGAGACTTGAATAGTGAGATCGGCCAAGCCATGCTAAACTGTGATGAAAACGGGCCTGTGGCCTTTATGGTTACAAACGTCATGGTGGATGAAAGAGCTGGTCTAGTAGCCACTGGAAGGCTTCTATCGGGGACTCTAAAGCCTGGCATAGAGGTCTATATGATTAACAAGGGTAAGAAGGATAGGATTCTACAAGTTGGGATGTATATGGGTCCATATAGGGAAGTAGTTGACCACATGATTGCTGGTAACATTCCAGCTGTATTAGGGCTTGAGGATATCACGGCTGGTGAGACCGTTTCAACCCTACCAGACATGGTTCCATTCGAGGCTATCCAGTATATTAGCGAGCCTGTTGTAACAATATCTATTGAGCCTAAGAATACAAGGGATCTGCCTAAGCTCATCAATGCATTAAGGAAGCTAGCTATAGAGGATCCAAACCTCCAAGTGAAGATCAATGAGGAGACCGGTGAGTACCTATTATCAGGCATGGGTACCCTACATCTAGAGGTAAGCCTACATTTCCTAGAGGACATGGGTATTCAGGTCTCTGTATCGCCACCGATTGTCGTATATAGAGAGACCGTTACAAAGCGTAGCCCGATATTCCCCGGTAAGTCTCCGAACAAGCATAACAAGGTGAAGGTGAGGATAGAGAAACTGGATGATGAGATAGTGAATATGATCGTGTCAGGCGAGCTGGATGAGCGTATGGGTAGACGTGAGATACAGAGAATCCTTATGGAGAAGGGATGGAGTGCCGAGGAGGCTAGGAGCGTATGGGCTATCGACAAGGAAGGCGGAAACATCATGATAGACCTCACTAAGGGTGTACAGTATCTGCAGGAGTCTAAGCAGATGCTTATAGGGGCGTTCTTCGATTTCGTCAAGGAAGGTGCATTGGCCCGTGAACCAGTTAGGGGGGTCAAGGTAATCCTCCTAGACGCGACTTTCCACGAGGACCCGGCTCACAGGACACTGGCTCAGGTTGTGCCCATGCTACATAGGGCTCTGTTGGGAGCCGAGTTGGCGGCAGACCCCAGTCTCTATGAGCCTATAATGAAGATACAGGTTCAGGTGCCTACTGAACTGATCGGCGCTGTGACCAGCGTCTTGGCAAGTAAGCGTGGCCAGGTGACTAACATTGACCAGAGAGAGTATTATTCGGTAGTCAATGGATTCATACCTGTATCCGAGACATTTGACCTGGCTCAAGTCCTGAGGGGGGCAACAGCCGGTAGAGCGTTCTGGCAGACGCAGTTTAGCCATTGGCAGCTAGTTCCTAAGAGCCTACTTCCATCTGTTGTGGCGGAGATTAGGAAGAGGAAGGGCTTGTCAGAGACACCGCCGAACTACAAGGACTTTATACCGCCTGGCGAGCAGATAGAGGAGTAGCCACTCCTCAAAAATATTTTCTCAGATAATCTATATCTTTAAAAAAATTTGGGGGAAAGAATTTCTACTCCTTCTCTTTTCTATCGGCCTCTCTCAAGGCCTTCCTATGCTCCTGTATCGTTACGATCTCCCCACTATCTTCTTCAAGCATCTTCCTAAGCTCATTCAAGTTTTTGAACCCAAGATCCTCCATTAGATACTTACATCTATTTCTAACCGTGACCTCAGTTATCTCAGCTGCGTTAGCTATATCCCTCTGAGTAATCTTATATCCATTGAGTAGAGCTGCGTAGTATACTGCTGCCGATGCAAGGCCCACAGGATCTTTTCCAGCCGTTATCTTCTTTTTCTTCGCTAGATTAACGATCTTCTCTGCATGGACAGCGACTCTACTAGATAGGCCTGCCTTTGATACAATCGATCTAATATATAGAGATGGATTAATTACGGGAGTCTTTATATTTAACTCCTTAATTAGGAGCCTGTAGCATCTACCTAGCTCCTTCCTATCTATACCAACATGTTTAGCCATACTCTTAAATGTACGTGGCATCTGGAACTCTCTAAGGGCAAGGTATAGTGCGGCTGCAACTATGCTGCTAATGGCTCTTCCCCTAACCAAGTCCTTCTCAAGAGCCATTCTATATATCTGAGCGGCTCTCTCAAGGACATTCTTGGGTATATCCAGCTTCTCCCCGAGTTTCTGAAGGACATTCAATGCATTCTGGAGATTCCTCTCCTGGCTACTAGCGCTTGATGTTCTATGTATCCAGCTCTTTATCCTCTGAATCTCCCTCCTCCTACTCTCCGAGATCTTAGTCCCCCTTCCATAACCCTCCTGGATGTTTCCGAGAACCGTAGTAATTCCCCTATCGGTTATCAAGGGGGACTGGGGTGGACCTGCACGGGCCCTGTCAACCTCATCTCCCTCAAAGGTCCTCCATTCAGGGCCCATATCTATGTTTATAACCTTAACTACGTAACCACAGGTTTTACAAATTACTTCTCCAGTGGATTTGTTATATATAAACTCACTACCACCACATACAGGACATCTCTCAACGCCAAAAATATTTGTCATTATACACCTCCTCCATAAAAATTTATATATCCCCTATTCATGTGTAGGTATCCTATATTTAAATTTTATCATTTTATTTTATCATGCTAATGTAATAATGATGTTATATGTCTGAGATACACAAAACGTATTATTTAAACCCTATTCAACTATTATTCTTATTCTAGATGGTAATATAGTGGGGATGGATTGTGCTTAACGAAGTTCTAAAAGACTATTTCAATAGACAGATAAGGATGTATGAGATTGGAGAGGAGGGTATAGAAAAGCTGAGAGAATCTCATGTCGCAGTGGTGGGGGTAGGCGGCCTAGGATCATTTTCATCACTTTTGTTGGCGCTTAATGGCGTGGGTAGACTAACGCTGATCGAGCCTGATATCGTTGAATTCTCCAACCTAAACAGGCAGATACTTTATTATCCGATGGATGTCTGGCTCTTCAAGGCTGAGGCCGCATATAATCGTCTAAAAAGATATGCTCCGCATGTTGATGTCAGGGCATATCCTGTTCTACTTACACCACGTACCATAGAGCTGTATCTTAAGGATGTAGATATAATTCTCGATGGCTTGGATAATATGTCCTCAAGATATCTAGTAAACCGGTTCTCAATTAGACATGGGATTCCCTATATTTTCACTGGTGTAGGGGGATTTGAATATAACGTATCGTTTATTCATCCACCTGAAACCCCTTGTCTAGAATGTTTCTATAGGAATATGGATGATAAATATGTCGTTAGATATATTCGGGAAAGAGGTATCATTAACTTTACAGTGGGGCACGCCGCGTCTATACAAGTGGCTGAAGCAGTTAAATATCTAATTGGCATGTCGCCTAGCCTTAGAGGCAGGCTAATGATAGGGGATCTGAAGAGCCTAAGCCCAGAATATATGGATGTAAAGAAGGATCCTGAATGTAGTGCATGTGCCTCACCCACCTACAATGAGTTTCCTAGTAGGTTTTATGGAGTGGACACGGTTGTCATTGACTTGGAGGGCGATATCAACTTGGATGATGTGATTGACAAGTTTGGAAAGGATCTCATCCTAGTTAGGAGAGGAAAATTGGGAGTAGTCTTCAGCAAGGATAAGACTGTAATTGGGATATCTAAATATGGTACACTAGTAATTAAGAATGCTGAGGATCATGTAGTCGATGATATCATATCTAGGATACTCGACTAACTATATGCATTAAGTATCTCCATCATCCTATATAAAATCTGCTTCAATAAATTTTGATGCTGAGATAGAGGTAAATACCAACGTGTATAATGCTATTATAATCAGGCCCGTAACTGGATCAATAAGTCCTTTAGGGATCTCACCCGCCTCTATCAGGCTATAGACGATGGAGATCGGTATCTCAAGCGGCCTATGTGGGAGTAGATTGGAAAGAACCTCGATGATGGAGTAGTTAGATAATCCAAGCCCATATAGTAGGTACTCGGTGAAAGGTGATATTAGAAGTATTGATAGTGAAAATAGCGTCACGTGTATCCAGCTCCTCATCCTAATACCCAGATAAATCGAGATCGTATAGAATACAAGGCTCGCAAGGGCGAATCCCGAGGTTATGCCGAGTAAGATAATGAAATCAATTGATACCTGGAATATTATGTATATAGTTGTCGCTATAATAGCCTCTATAATCATGATATATGTGATTAATGATAAGTATCCGCCCACTAACTTACCAATAAATAGATCTATCCGAGTAGATGGGAGTGTATATAAAGTATCCACATACCCTTCTTCAATATCGTGTGGAAATACGTCTGCTCCAATAAATATCCCAAGTAGATATAGAAACAATGCGGAGGAATAGAGTAATATAGTCCATAGGTACTCATCTTTTACATAGAGATATCCAGTAAATACCTCTGACAATCCTCCAGCTAAGTAAGTGTATATTATAAAGAATAATGTTATTATAATGGCGGCTAGGGACATTAAATGATTTCTCCTCTTACGCATACTATATTCGAACTCACTCCTTAGCAGGGCGAATATAGCATCTTTATTTATCATCCTCCTCCCTCTTACCCATCCATTTAATCCATTTGATCTCAATTTTATGGCCCTTAAGTATCTGCCTGATGTTATTTATCACTCCTGTATCGGATGTAATCCTAATCCTTAGTATCCTATCTTTAATGGAGAGATCCTCGATTCCCTCAAGCCTATTTATCTTTTGCCATATATCTCTCCTAGCTTCCGATATTTTTATCAATACGACAGTGTCCGACAACATTTTCTTAAGTTGGTTGACGGTGCCTTCATATACAATTCTTCCCTCGTTTATGAAACCTATTCTCTTTACGTATAGTCCTAGTTTATCTAGGTCGTGGCTGGATATGAAGAAGGTCTTTCTCCCCCTGAACTCCCCAATAACCTCCTCCATGATATCTCCAGGGATATCTGATACTTCGTCTATTATGATTAGCTCGGGATCATGAGTTAGTGTACTAAGGAATACTAAAGCCTTCCTATACTTTATGTTCAGCTGCATAATCCGCCTATCCCTATGTTTCCATAATCCGAAATCTCTTAGGTACTTGAGGAACACATCCATATTCTCCCGATTATAAGTCTCACGCTTTAGCTTTATGATGTGTTGTAGAGTAAACCAATCTGGATATCTAGGATCTTGAGGCGTATAGCCTGTCCTAAGCAGGACGTCCCTCCTATGTATCGAAGGATCCATATTAAATATCTTCAGTATTCCACCGTCTCTAGATATAATGTCAAGCATCATCTTTATCAAGATTGTCTTCCCAGCCTCAGGCATGCCATATAATCCATATACGTCTCCACCAGCCACATCTAGAGACAAGCCCTCTAATACTGGTATACCGGAGAAGCGCCTTGTAACGCCCCTTGCCTGAATAACCCGCATGATATAGGTTACCTCCATGTATAGATAGTCAAAACCAGGTTACCCTAAAGTATTAATCGGATAAATAAGAATATTAATTAGCATTCTCGATAAGAGGGAAGAAATATATATGGTGATGTATATCATCTTCTCTGGTGATGACGAGGCGGTGGCTGACCGAGCATCGGCGATGAAGATAATGAAGCGACTCGGAACCATATCCTAAGTATGTATTACCAAGTCTGAATAACATATATACCCATATTTTACTTAGAGATGCAACCATAAACACATATATATCTCATGGATAAAACACTGTTATTTAGAGCCGGGTGTAGGGAGATGGCGTCTAGAATGTCGTTGGCCGATGTTCCACAGGGAAGACGGATTAGGGTCGTGGACATAGAAGGTGGTGGATATAGGATTCAGAAAATACTTGATATGGGACTTACACCCGGCGTGGAGGCTTTTGTCAGGCAGAATCGTTTTAAAGGGCCTATAGTCGTTGATGTCAGGGGCGTCAGCCTAGTCATTGGGAGAGACTTTGCAGAGGGGATCCTTGTTGAGCTTCTGTGACCATTCTCAGGCAAAAGTTCCTGGAGCAGGCGACACATATTACGTGGCTTTAACTGGTAATCCGAATGTCGGTAAAAGCTCGTTATTCAACGACCTAACTGGTGGAGAAGTATATGTAGCGAATTGGCCTGGGGTCACCGTTGATCTTAAATATGGTAGCCTAACTCACCACGGCATAAATATTAGGCTGATAGATTTACCAGGTAGCTATAGTCTAACTATGGGTGATGAGGCTGAGAAGGTTGTAAGGGACTTTATATTGAATAATAAGCCGGATCTGTATGTGGTAATCACCGATATGACTGCATTGGAGAGAACTATATATCCTGCTATAAAGTTACTGGAGGCTTTTCCAAATGTATTGATAGTTCTTAATATGGCGGATATTGCTAAGAGGAGGGCGCTACACGTAGACATTGAAGCCCTCGAAAGGTCTCTAAATACATATCTCGTTAAGGTATCCGCCTTATCTGGTGAAGGCCTGGGTGTATTGTTAGACAGGATAGTTGATTTCCTAACAGGTAGGAAGAAAGGCAGGGTGATACGAATAGACTATGGGCCGCTCGAGCCATATATTCATCGACTAGAGGAACATATAAAATCTTCATCCCCAGATATCCATCTATCTCCTCGATGGGTTGCCATCGAACTCCTGGAGGGAGATAAGGATCTTAGGAAGGTTCTAATAGAAAGGTTTGGTCTAGACGAGGATTTCATATATAGGGTTATACGTGATGCTGAGGAGGATCTTAAAATCGATCTATCTCTACATATCATTAGGTCTAGATATGGATTCATATCAAGGCTACTTAGTGGTCGTATTATCGAGACCCGCCTTATACGTCCCAAGTGGATGGAGGCACTTGATACGCTGTTTCTTAAGCCATATATTGGAGCCTTATTTTCCTTATTAATCCTCTTCGTTGGTTTCATGATCATATTTACGTTGAACACAGGTTTCCCCCTTAACATCATACTAGATAAGATCGGGTTTACGTCCGCTGCTAGGATGCTTGAAGAATATAGCCTAGTTGAGCTTGTCAGCCTCTTCTTCAGCCTGTTATCTGATTTAGTTGGGAGCTGGCTCTTTTCAATAGATGTACCTGAGTTCTATATCCTGCTAATAACCGATGGATTATTGGCTGGAGTGGGCGCAGTGGTATCCTTCCTCCCCTTGGTTTTCCTCGTATTTATCCTGAATTCATTTCTTCAGGATACAGGGCTCTATACCAGGATAGCAGTCTCCCTACACGATGCATTTCGAAGATTTGGGTTGAGTGGAAAATCTATATATCCAGTGGTTGTGGGCTTCGGCTGTAACGTACCAGGTATACTCGCAACCAGAGGTTTAGATGATGATAGGGAACGCACTGCGGTCGTCTTCTCCCTCCCATTTATACCTTGTCAAGCCAGGCTAGTTGTATTACTCGCAATATCCTCAGCAATTAGTAGCGACCCATTTATACAGGCCTTCTCCCTATTGTCACTATACATGTTGTCAATACTCCTATATCTAATCACTTCTAAATTGTTGACACGTAGAGTTTATGGTATGAAGAAGGGACCTGAGCTCCTGATGGAGCTCCCGCCATATCATAGTCCACATATAAAGGTTCTATGGTGGTATTCTAAGTTCCATACAATTGCATATCTTAAGAAGGCTGGTTCCATAATCCTTATAATCTCCCTAGTGATGTGGCTCCTACTACATACCGGTCCAGTAGGATACATATCCACATCTGTTTTAAGGGCTAATCCAGGCGCCTTAGAGGATTCATATGCTGCTTTCATAGGAAAGATATTATCTCCTATCATGGGGCTGATAGGCCTGGGAGACTGGAGGGCTATTCTTGCCTTGGAGGCGGGTTTCTTCGCTAAAGAGGGTGTGATCAGTGCTGTTGCGACTATAACTGGCGTGGATAACCCTGTAGTCGCCTTTAATCTAATCGGCCTTACGAAGCTCCAGCTCTATATACTTGCTGTCTTCATGTCCATATATACACCTTGTCTCCCTGCAATAACCGCTATCAAGAGTGAACTAGGGAGGTTTAAGCATGCGTTTCTAGTGGTATCCTATGAGTTGGTCATTGCATACATGATATCCTTCATAATTTACAAGATTGCCGTATATCTTCTTCCTGTGTTAGGGATCCCTATATAGACCCGAGTTGTCTTTATATATGGCTAAGTAGCCGTTTACTTAGGAGAAATCCTAATATTGTCGTGAATATTCCTAGTGCTATCAAGTACATCAGGCTATCTACCGACACTGCCCCGCCTGCCTCCAGTATAAAACTCCTGATGATCTTGTTTGTATGTGAGATTGGGTTTATTGAGGCGATGAACCTCAGCCACTCAGGCATCTGGCTAGATGGAAATATACTGTTGCTGGCGAACATCAGTGGTAGATTAAGTAAGTTGTTTATAGCCATACTCGTCTCATGCTCCTCGATCTTCATCGATATTGCTATAAATATGTTTCCAAATATGAGTGATAATAAGCCTAGAGTCCCGTATATGCCTAGAAGATCTAATACTCCAAAGCCTTCTTTTATTTTGAGGCCCAGTGCAACCGCTATTAGTAATAGGGCGGTGAGCTGTATAAGGCTCTTTATTATCGAGGCTAGTACCCGTGAAAAATATATCCATTCCCTCCTAACTGGCGATACTAGTAGCCGGTTGAGGAACCCCAGTCTCCTATCGAATATGAATGTCATTCCACTGAACATGCTGCTGAATAAGATGAATACACTGAACATGCCGGTGGCTAGGAAGCTGAAGTAGTCTAGGGTTCCGAAGGCTGCTAACAATACTTCATCTATCATCTTCTGTATAATTTGTATGACCTGTGGAGGGGCGGATGATGGTGGTTGTAGCAGATTATAGAAGTTTATGGACTTTCCGAATAGACCTAGCCAGAAAATAGGTGTTATAAACGTGAATATTATTGCTATCCTCCTCCTAAACCATTTCTTAAGCTCCCTCATAGTCAGGGTATATAGTGGGTTTAGAGTCTTCATCTCATCCTCCTCCTCATGATTCTAGCTTTAACCGTGTCTAGAGGCTCTTCCTCCTTAATCTTTCTCCCCGTCAAGTATAGGAATACCTGCTCCAAACTGGGTTTTAAGACCTCTATAGAGGTTATTACGCCATCTTGCTCCATAACCTTCTTAATTATATGGGGGAGAGCTTCCTCACCCTTTTCAACGGCTACTGTAAGCTTATCCCCGATGTACTTTACATCCTTTAAGCCAGGTACATCACCTAGTAAAATATCTACCTCCGACAACCTCTTTGTAGTTTTTATAACAATTATGTCTCCCTTTATTCTCCTCTTTAGTTCATCAGGCGTGTCCAATGCTCTTATCTTACCCTTGTCGATGATACCTATTCTGTCACATAGATAGTCGGCTTCCTCCATATAATGAGTTGTTAAAAATATCGTTATCCCCTGTTTATCTCTAAGGTTCTTTATATATTCCCATATTCTCGCACGTGTCTGCACATCTAACCCTAGGGTTGGCTCATCTAGAAAAAGTATCTTTGGCTCATGTATCAGTCCCATAACCAACTCCAGTCTACGCCTCATCCCACCACTGTATGTCTTTACAAGCCTATCCTTGGCATCTAGTAAATCAACCATATCCAGTAGTTCCTCAGCCTTTCTAGCTGCTTCATATCTATTCATATTATAGAGACTGGCTTGGAGCATCATATTCTCCCATCCAGTAAGCTCGTCATCTGCAGTGAGCTCCTGTGGAACCAAGCCTATTATTCGCCTTATGCCGCTGGTGTCACGTCTTATACTAAGCCCATCGATAAATGCATCGCCCTCCGTAGGAGGTATTAACGTAGTCAGCATATGTATGGTTGTGGTCTTACCAGCTCCGTTCGGCCCTAAGAACCCGAATATCTCTCCCTCATATACTTCAAAGCTTATATGGTCTACAGCCAATACATTCCCGTTATAAATTTTGGTAAGGTTCTCAACGTTAATTATCTTCCTCATCCTCCCTCACTAATTTCTCTATCCTACTAAAGGCCTCTTCAAGTATCCTCTTAATCTCCTCCTTCTCCCTATCCTCTAGGCTACCCCAGTTATCATAGATTAACCTAGCTATATCCGAGATCTCCTTATATGGGAAACCAGTTTTAATAATTTTCTCGAAGATCTCGGTGATAGGCGGATCAAGGCTTATCGCAACTCTACCTTTATCGGTAATCTCATAAAGCTTTTTACCATCATCTTCAATATCCCTGATCAAACCATTCTTCAATAAATTCTTTAATGCTGGATAAATTACTCCCGTACTAGGAGTATATGTGTTGAAAGATAGTTCCTTAATACTTTTTATTATACCATATACATGTAAGGGACCTCTCCTATTCAGGGTATGTAGGATTATCCTCCTTATGACTCCACGTCTCCTCATATTTTAGATATATCTAAATATATCTAAAATAAGTATTAGCATATATCCTGTGTAGTCTTTTAGTTAGGTTTTGTATTTAAGGGAATATGGTAAAATATTATTAGTTGATGTGGCGTTGAGGGATAAACTAGCCTTCTATAGAGCGAGGCGGATGATCAAGGGCTTTGGTAAGAAGTATAGGGAGAATAGAGACTCTATAACGGAATATGATGTTATAGAGTTTTATGATTCTCTCGCCAAGTATATGGCGTATTTCTTTCTGAAGGTTAAGGATGAGAATGTTAACTATCTGATTAAACTAGGTAACCTGCTTATTGATGAAACACATGATGTAGAGTCGGATTTTATATTTGTTATTCCACTTATCCACTTAGAGGTTCTGTATATAATGGTGGAAGAGGATTATACCGAGGTTGTTAAGAAGCTATATGATATTGTTAATGATGATGAGGGACTCTTTTTCCTAGTCAATAATACCCTTGAAATCCTTAGGGAGAAGTCTCTAGAGGATGCGGTGGCCTCTTCCTCAGGCATACTTATCCTTGGGTTAGACGCCTTTTTAAAGAAGGATGAGGAGACCGCCCTAAAAACCATATATTACTATATCCTTGTATCACATATGCTGTCTGGATATGAGGGTGAGAACTACATATTCAGCCTAATATCATACTTCTCCCTCTCTCTCCTGCTAGAGATCATTGGGAGCGATATTGAATTCAGTAGGAGAGTCGATAACCTAGGGGACCGTTTTTATGCCAACTCGTTTATTGCATGGATAGTTAAGATGGATGATATAGGTAAGGAGGATCGTGCTCTTCTAAACCGTAAGCTCGGGAGTTTCATCAGGTCTATTATAGCATCCAATAAACACAATATCTTGATGCGGGAGTCAATAGCAATGCGTTGGTACTACTATAAGTTTAGTAAGAAGAGGAGTAGCCCAGTGTTAAACAGTGTACTCAGGGTCTTGGAGGCCTTGGTCAGGGTTGTACGTAATGATGTGGATAGGGAGATTGAGCTGGCTGAACGTATTTATATGGAGAAGAGTGAGGCTACAGCACTGAGTGATGAGGAGAAGGATCTCCTTACCGTAGCTGCTTTAAAGCTCTATAAGATGGGCTTGAGGTCAAGTTATGAGAATATCATTAATTTTCTACAGAAAGTAGGTAAAAGAGGTGGAGACGAGTCAATCTCACTATTAGCCTCTATACTGAAGAACGTTGCCGATGCCGAGAATAAGGAGGAATAGTGTTAAGCGACTTCTATTCTAAGCATATCCGTGGATTCTGGACGCACTCCAACCGTGAATATAACTATATCTCCCTCCTTTATAACTCCCTCTTTCCTTAGTTTTGACAACGCTCTCTCAAGTATGTCATGATAGTCTTCACCCGCCTCTTCATAAATAGCCTTTACACCATATAACAGGCTTATCTTACTTGCTACAACCTCATTCTGGGTAACCATATAGACCATACTCTTAGGCCTATATCTAGCTAGTCTCCTCGCCGTATTTCCCCTCTTGGTATATCCAATTATCTTACCCTCTAGTAGATGGGACATGTAGATCGCTCCTCTCGCGAATTTATCGAACAATGTTTCTTCAAAATCCCTGTTATAAAAGATTGTTTCCTCATTAAACCTCGTGTCAGCTTCCTCAAGTATCTTGGAGGCCCATTCAACGGCTTCAACTGGATACCTCCCTATTGCAGTCTCTCCAGTCAGCATTATAGCATCGACCTTCTCCTCTACAGACTTGAATACGTCAGTTACTTCCGCCCTAGTAGGCCTTTCATTCCTCCTCATACTCTCTAGAATCTGTGTAGCTATGACTGTTATCTTTCCTCTTCTATTTCCCTCATATGTAATCGATTGTTGTAGACTAGGGATCCTCTCAAGGGGGTAATACTGTCCCAGATCTCCCCTAGCGACTATAACCCCATCTGCTTCACCAGCTATCTCACTTATATTCTCAACACCACTGGGGTTCTCAATCTTCGCGAGTATCCATGGATCGCCACCGAATTCCTCGATCTTCTCCTTCAGGATCTTTATATCATCTCCAGTCCTCACCATGGATAAGGCGATGTACTCAATATTATGCTTGAGGGAAAACTCCAAGTCCCTAATATCCTTCTCAGTTAAAGGCGTGTCTACTATTTCTTTGCCTTTAATCAATACCTTCTTATTAGAATACAGCGTTCCATCTATCAAGGCTTTCATATAAATATGGTCTTTATGAGTCTCGTCAACTTTAAATAGAAGTCTCCCGTCGTCTACAATTAGGATATCTCCTCGATCAACTCCCTTAAAAAAGGCTTCATTAGGTATCCACATACCTCCACTGGAATAACCAACCCTATACCTCTTCCCCTTTCTAATATCAACTGCGTCTTTAGTTAGTATTCTAATTACAGGCCCTTGAAGATCCGCCATCACAGGGATCATTCGACTGACCTTTTTAGAAACCTCTCTAATATGTCTTATAATTATCTTCTTCTCCTCAAGCGTTCCATGACTGAAGTTTATCCGGAATGAATCGGCTCCTTTTACCGCCATTTCCAGAATCTTATCAAACTTGTTTGAGGATGGTCCTATTGTGGAGATTATCTTGGTTCTCCTCATTCCAATTCACTATTGAAAATTTCTCGTATTAACTAGTTAAATATTATCTATTGTCACGCAACATGTATACGGTAATGATAAATTTAGGTCTATAACCTTTCTTTTTATGATAAGTTATGAGCACGCGGACTAGAGGGCTGCTTGAGGGCCTGGGAGCAGGCTTAGCCTTTGGATCAGCCTCCATATTTATCCGCTATCTTATATTGTTTGATGTGAACATATATGCAATCGCGTTCTTTAGGCTTCTGATTGCGACTGGAATACTATCGTTAATAATCTTACTCATGTCAAGATATGGGAATGTGGCTATTCCCCGTGTAGATATCAAAACATTAATATACATAGTATCTATGGGGATAGTCATAGGTCTCCACTTCATATTCTTTATCTCCGCTGTAAGAGATACATATATAGTAAATGCCACGGTCTTAGTAAATACGACTCCGATTCTCACATTGATATTAGGCGCCTTATTATTCAAAGTATCGATAAGTAAATGGGATGTTCAAATAGTGACTGTGGCTTTTTTAGGCGCTGCACTACTCGCATTACAAGATCTCCATCTGACAGGTAGCTTAATAGGTGATATAGAGGCTATTTTAGCCGCCTTCTTCCAAGCCCTATACCTAAATATCGGTAAAAAAATCAGGGGGAGCACACATATACTCCTTATAATGGCTATTGTATACATCGCCGCTATCCCAGTTATATTTTTGGCATCGGTAATTGAAGGAATAAATCTATTTCAATTCAGCTATACCCATACGGTTATTTTACTCATGTTTGCCGTGGGGGCGATACCAACAGCTATTGGACACACCCTATACGTATCATCCTTAAAAGGCCTTAAATCCTTCGAGACAGCGACCCTAGGACTGTTGGAACCCCTCTCTGCCTCGATATTAGCATATATCTTGTTCTTCGAGTCACCCGGCATATTATCGATTATTGGAGCAAGCCTGGTCTTAGCCTCGATATTCATGATATCATATAGGGAGAGGAGATGAAGGACTCATTTTAGTGTATCTTTTATAACCTCATCCATTCCCTTCTTCAACTTATCATATGTGTCCAGCAGGTACTCAACCATAACTTTCGTGTTGGCTATGATAGGCATGAAATTAGTGTCGCCTACCCACCTAGGCACTATATGCATGTGATAATGCTCCTCAATCCCTGCTCCCGCGGCCCTACCCAGGTTGGCACCAATGTTATATCCATGTGGTTTCATAACCTTATTAAGGGTTTTTATCGCTAGCTTCAGTAACATATGTATCTCCAGCACCTCATCCTGCTCCAGTTCAATAGGTGTCGGTATATGTCTATATGGAGCTATCATCAGATGACCATTGTTATATGGATATCTATTCATAAGTATAAACGCCTTTTCCCCCCTGTACAGCAGTAGATTGTCGCGATCCCTCTTCCTATCATCCTTCGGTATCTCGCACAGTATACACTTATCTGTTTTCGGCTGAATTATATACTCGATTCTCCAAGGGGCCCACATCCTCTCCAAGGAATCTCCACCTAATAAATAATATTTAGGTGTGAAGTAGATAATATGATTATACGAATAATCGTTTAGCAATGCTGGGGGCAACTAATATGAAGAGAGCCATCCTTATCCACGGCGGGGCAGGTAGGGTTAAGAAGGAGCTATGGCCCTCTAGGATCGAGGGTCTAAAGGAAGCTGTCTTAAGGGGATATGAGGCTTTGTTATCTAAAGACGATAGTATAGAGGCGGTTGTTGAAGCTGTTGCTGCGATGGAGGACTCTGGCCTCTTCAACGCCGGTAGGGGCTCTACGATTAGTTTCAAAGGGACGGTTGAGATGGATGCTGCTGTAATGGACTGGAGAAGCCGGTTTGGAGCTGTTGGAGGAGTCCCTAATATCAGAAACCCTGTTAGACTGGCGAGGTATGTGATGGAGGAGTCTCCACATAGGCTTATCGTTGGGTTAGAGGCCAGGAACCTTGCATATCGACTTGGGTTCAAGGAATACCCTATTGAGGAGTTAACTGGCCTTAGGCGGGTTGAAGAGTATCTAACACGTGTTAAGGATAAGCCCAGCTCCTTCTATGGAAAACTATTTGAATCTGGTAAGAAGATTTTCACAGATACGGTTGGGGCAGTTGCTGTGGATTCCCAGGGAAGGGTTGCTGCTGCTGTATCTACTGGAGGCCTCTTGTTTAAATTTGGAGGTAGAGTGGGTGATAGCGCGATATTTGGAGCGGGCATCATGGCAAATGCAATATGTGCTGCGGTTGCTACTGGTATAGGTGAGTATATCATGGACTCACTACTTTCTTACCGAATTGTGGAGTATAGGCGTTATATGTCTCTTGAGGCTGCTTGTAGGAAGGCGATGGGCTTTCTAACTAGGTATAAAGGTATGGATACTGCTGGTGTGATATGCATTGATCGTTTTGGGAACTTGGGCTGGATGCATAACACTGAGATGATGGGTAGGGCGTACATGACAGATGGCATGGAGTCTCCAGACGTGGGTATGGTTGGAGAAGGCTTTATAAAAGTCTAGAATAGTCTTTGGGATAAACTATTAATAGATGACTTGGGATAAGTATAGAGTTTAGAGGATTGGGTTGGTGATTGGTTTTGGATCTAGGTCCGGGTGAGATATTATTTCTCCTTGTATTGATACTCGTGATATTTGGCCCGGACAAACTCCCTGAGTTAGCTAGGAAAATTGGGAAATACTATAGGCAACTTAATGAGTATAAGAGGTACTTGGATGAGGAAATCCGTAAGGGATTTTTAGAAGGTGGGGAGGCGAAGGGCAAGAAGGACAAGGCGAAAGTATCTACCAGTAGGGGTAGGGAGATCGATGAGGATTTAGCTGCCATAGCCATGACGCTTGGAATTGACCCAAAAGGTAAGGATAAGGAAGAATTGGTTAAGGAGATTAAGGAGGCTATTGCCAAGAAAGAGTCTGTTGAGGAGTCCATGGAGGATGGGGATGTAGATAATGAGTGAGGAGGCGCTTCAAGATAAAGAGATGAGTTTCTGGGAGCATCTAGCCGAGTTGTCTATCCGGCTTAGGCGTATAATTATAGTCGTTTTTGTACTGACCTTCATCTTCATGATGATACCATCAACCCTAGATATCAGTAGCTTCCAGCCGTTGATATCTGGTGACTGGATGGAGTATAGGCCTCTCGTAGCAGGCATTCTTGACCAAGTTAGATCTGACCTGCTACCTACCAATGCAACTAGACTCATATCTCTACAGTTCGGGAATCCAATTACAATCTATATAGAGGCAAGTATCCTCCTCGCAATAATCGTATCTCTTCCATATATAGCCTATGAAATATACATGTTTATAGCCCCTGGGCTATATCCCCATGAGAAGAAGTTTATCAAGACTTTCATCTTCTCATTCAGCTTCCTATTTGTGTTAGGAGTTGTATATGGATATTATCTCATTATGCCCCTGACTTTCCAGATACTCATATATTTCGCGGTTATATTAGGGTCTGAACAACTGTTTGACATCGCGGATTTCTATCACTTGACTTTCCTGGGTCTCGCATTAACAGGCTTCTTCTTCACGATCCCGGTTTTCCTAGTATTAGCCATGAAGTTCGGCGTTATATCTCCTGAAACCCTGACAAAAAACAAGAGATACATCTATGTAGGGCTCTTCGTATTGACAGCTATCGTAACACCCGATCCAACGCCTGTCTCAATGATACTTCTCTCTCTTCCTTTTATAGTCTTCTATGAAGTATCTCTTATAATAGGTAGGAGAGTGGCTCCTAAAGACTAGCTATCTTTTCTTCCTCTTTCCTTTCTCAGGCTTCTTCTCCTCAACAACTTCAGTTTCCTCCTTTCTCATGAGGTTCTTAGAGAATATGTTTGAGACTAGTGCTATTATTAGGAATCCAATACTCGTGTAGAACATTATACTCATATCTATATTCAATTTCTTAACCTCCAGCTTCTCCGTATACACCTCATTCTCAACAACGTCGTTAAAATATAGATATGATGATATTTGGGATTTTCCATTTGACTTCTTCCAGACAAGAATCTTTAGATTCAGGGGTTCTCCAGTGTAAGTTACGTTAGCACTCCAGTAGATACTGGAGTTCTCATATATCTTCCCATAGTAGTCCTGTACTATAATCGAGAGAGTGTCCTCACCACTACGCCATAGAGAATAGTATATCCTTGTATTCAGCCTGGTATCGTATGGCCATGTAGCCGTGGCATTTCTGTAATAAACTTGCTCTCCATCCAAATATATCCTTAGCTCGTTTGATATAACCTGGCCTATGCCTAGGATTGACCCGGGTTTTAGAGACTCATAATATTCAATTTTAAACCCTATCTCAGGAACCTGGACTATAAAGGCCCCTATAACCATATCTCCACTCTCGCTTGATAAGGTTATCTCAATATTACTTTGCCAGGAGCCTAATACTGCACCTGGATATAGGAACTCAATCTCGGAATAACCGTCTGTATTCCCACTTCTAATATCGGTGGGGTCCTCTGACTCCCATATACCGACTTTATTTGAGACCACGAACCCAGCCTCATCTTGGCCATATATAGCTGGAAGGGTTAGAAGTATTAAGATGATTATTATCGAGGTCGTTACAATCCTACCGATCCTTCTATCAGCCATTTAATATGCACCGCCATCTAGCATAGTCATTATAAAAGACTATATTATAATTTGTATGGTGACCTGTTTAAAAAATAAATAATATATCTAGATAGGGGAAGTAGCCACATAGGTGGGTGGACACCCGGGATCAAGGCATCATCTCCCTAGGTGTCCAGCCATACCCTAAATAATATTATTGCTTTCATAATATAGAAAAAATTTTCTACTATTCCTCTTCACCTCTGCCTCTCATGAACCCTCTTATTAGAAGTGGTATACCAACGGTAGATAGGCCTAGGCCTAAGACGGTATATGGGGGAGCTTTCAACAGATACGCTATTCCCAATCCAATGAGGACGTGTACTGCGCCGGCTATAATAAATGCAAGCCTATACCGGATTCCAACTGGATACGTGGTGTATAGCACCCTTCCTATTGAGGCGTCGACTATACCTAGGTACTCTCTTTTCTTACCTCTCATCCTAATCTCATACTTGAATATCCAGATCGGGATGTATATCAGGAGTATTTGCTTAACATCTATACTGATATCTAATTCACTTATATCTTCACAGCTTCTCCCAATTACACTTAAGACTCTTCTCCTTGCTTCTTCAACAGCTCTCTTCCTTGCTTCCTCGGGAGATATATCCACGTCAACAATAATGGTGTTCATCTGCTTATACCTTTCTCTATCGAAGTAAATCCTCATCTCAGACGGTATCCTAACGTTTCTCAGCACCTCATTTATAAAGACTTCTCTACTTACATCCAGCTCCCCAAATTCTTCTCTGGATGTGGCTGGCATAGCATATGAAACGACTCTCTCCACCTGTCCAGAGGTCTCTCTATATCTCCTCCTCATATACCTATAGGCTGGTTTCAGCCCCTCTAGAAGGGATATTCCTTTAATACCATAGAACTCTGCATCTCTTGAGAGCCCACTATAATCCGCTTTTCCCTCCATGATCACAAGCCAATATGGTAGTAGCATTAGAACGGAGCTAGTTATATCCGCCTTAAAATATGTCTCTTCAGGGACTCCAAGCCTCTTCTTAATCCATAGTAATAAGGTGTCTAGCGCAATGCTCTGGCTAAGGTTCACAGGTGTCATGTATACATGGCTTATAACACCATCTATACTGATGTACTCCTCACTACACTTCTCACACCTATATAAGTATTCACCAGCCTTTACTAGCCTCTCTCCACATGTAGGGCACAATAGTTTATTCATGAATGCTACCTCCCCTAATCATAGACTTCCTCATGTGCCGTGGCTCTCCACATTAAATATCCACCCACCAAGGCCGAGATTATCCATGCCACGTAATAAGCCGGACTGGTTAATTGTGTTGAGAGAAATGTCCCTATCCCAATAGATGTATATGCCAATGCCCCGTATAACACTCGCTTAAGAGGTTTTAGAGGCTTCTCCATCCTAATAACCATGTTCTTAACTGCATCGGCAACACCCTTGTACCTACGCCCTCTATATAGGTAGTTGAACTCGATTATGGGATAAAATATAAGGTCAATCTCCTCCACCTTGATACGTGGCTTAAGCTCAAATACTTCAGTCATCTTACTAGTGGCCCATCTATATAGGCTGTCCTCGACCTCATCATCGATCTTCTCCCTAGCCTCTTCAATCATCAACTCAGGTGCCAATAATCTCCATCCTTCTCCTATAAATTCCTCAGGCTCAATATACTCTCTTGTCTTTAGGGCATTATCTAGGATCTCATCCAAGGCATATATCTCTAAATCGATTTTACCCGAGACCGATACATGCTCATCAACTTTCTTGAATCCCTCCATAGGTATGTATACAACATATGTCTCGACATAGGTCTTTTTACCAACCTTCCTAGTACGTGTCCTTGTCTCCCTCTTATAACCCCTATAATAACAGTCTCCCTTTACATATCCCCGCCAAATAGGCAGTACATAAGGTCGTATATTATAGATGGAGGCTTTACCACCCACCTCCCTCAATAGAAACTCCCTTATTGTGTTCCTCAATTTTGAAACGCTTACCGATTTCGGGGTTTTTATAAGTGGGAGATACCCTGGTTTAATGTTTATGTTTATCTCTCCACAGTATTCACATTTAAAGCCTATAACCTCATGTGTCCCCTCGGCTTCTGCACCGCAATATTTACATTTAGGTTTCTCACTAGGAGCTATATTACCTAAATCCCCTGTCTTCATTCCTTACTAAAGAGTAAAATATCCTAGGGCTATAAAATATAATTTGTGGCTAGTCTTCATGTAGTGGGGATAATGATATGAGTGAGGAGAGTGGGAAGAAGGAACTGGGTCTTTTGGAGAAGATAATGTTATTCATCCCAGGCTTCAAAGGCTATAAGGAGAAGGAGCTTAGGAGAGAGATGGATAGGCTTGTTAGGGAAGCCGTGGTTCGAAACCTGGATGAGGCTGAGCAAGTATTTAGAAGTTCATTAACAACCCTCTCAGGCCCGGTTCCAGAGGATATAATGACTCTTATAGACATAATTATCTATAGGATTCAAAGGCTTAAAGACTCTATTAGAGTAGCTGACTCAGGCTACTCTGGCTTCTTCGACTTGGTGAAGGTGAGGGAGGAGCTTCTGGATAAGGTATTGTCTAAGGACGCGAAGCTTCTAGAGGTATCTAAAAAGGTCTCTAAAGATATTAGGGAATTGTCTAGCAAGGGGTTCATAGGTATGGATACTAGAAATAGGCTATTGATGATCATAGAGGCATTGAAGGTCTTGGAGGAGGAGTTTAGAGAGAGGATAAAGATCCTATCTGGGTTGGAGAATTAAAGTAACTATTATCTTGGTATCTAGATAACAATTATGAGGCTGAAGCATATTCATTTAATTATGTGGGTGTAAGGATATGCCTATGGTTATTGAATGGAAGGATCCTGGTGAAAACGAGATAGTATATAAGTATCCTATTGAAGAGATCGAGTGGGGTAGCCAACTCATAGTACATGAGTATGAGGCCGCGGTGTTTTTTAGAGATGGTAAGGCATATGACGTATTTACAGCTGGGCGTCACACCATAACCACATTAAACCTCCCTCTTCTAACTAGGATACTATCTAGAATAGCAGGTTTCGACGAGGTTCCATTTAAGGCAACCATTATATTCGTCTCACTAAGACAGTTTCAGGGTAAGTTTGGAGCCAAGGCTCAGACTATTGAATATGCACCTCTATATGTAAGAGGGGAATATTGGTTCAAGATACATGATCCATCGTTATTCGTGAATAAGGTCGTAGGTGGTAGCAACGCATATACTACGGACCAGGTGAATGAATATCTACGTGCATATTTCAATGAGAAGATGATCACGGAGCTTAGCAAGTATTCGCTCGCTACTGTATTTACACGCCTAAGAGAAGTGAGTTTCAGCACTAAAAACATTTTATATGAGGCTTTTAGGGCATTGGGTATAGAGCTGGTGGATATCAAGATCGAGAGTGTGGATACTGATCCAGAGTGGAGGGATAGGATATTCTATCTCAAGGCGGGTGGTGTAGGTGCTGGAGAGCTACTTAGGATGGAGACGATGCAGAGGGCGGCGGAATCCCTAGGTAAGTCAGAGGGAGCTGGGTTGGGAGCTGGCTTTGTATTGATGCAGGGATTGACCCAGCCATATACACCTATGACGCCGCAGACCCCACAGGTACTATGCCCAAAATGTGGGTCAGCCAACCCTGTAAATGCCAACTTCTGTTCTTACTGTGGATTTAACTTAAGGGAATATAGAGCAGGACTAGCACCTAATCAGGCGACTGAGATGATTAGATGCCCAAATTGTAACACCAGTATTCCAAAGACGTCTAAGTTCTGCCCGAACTGTGGCTATAACCTATCGCAAGGAGGAAGTGGATAGGGAGTCTACCTTTATTTTTTAACTAATCCATTTACTTAACCATTTTAATATTGCTCCTTCGGGTAATGCGCCTACAAACCTATCTACTGGCTTCCCCTTGACGAAGAGTGCTACTGTCGGGATCCCCATGACACCATATCTAGATGCCGTAACCGGGTTTTCATCTACATTCAATTTAGCAAGAAGTACTTTCCCTCCAAGTGACTGTACAACACGTTCTATAATGGGGCTTAGCATATGACATGGGCCACACCATGGTGCCCAAAAATCCACCATCACAGGCTTTTCATAGGATTTCATGATGACATGGTCCTCAAAGTCGGCGTCAGATACATTGTATATCAATGTGTCTTCCTTGGTGCTATAGATTTCCCTTAGCATCTCCCTCATTTTCTTCTCCAATAGTTTATCTATCTCATTATCGTTCGACATTTTATATCAAGTAATATTTCTAACTATACAAAATTATATAAATTTGTATGTATTTCTATACATTGTATACCGAAATGAAGATAGATAGTATAGACAGGGAAATTATACGGATCTTGGAGGAGAATGCTAGGACTTCATTTAGGAAGATAGCTAAGAAACTAGGCCTGAGCCCGATGGCGATAGTCAAGCGGATTAGAAAACTTGAGGAAATGGGTGTTATTAAAAAATATACAGTTATCTTGGATCCAACGCCCCTCGGTTATAATTGTAGCTTCTGTATATTTGTTAGGGTTAAACCAGGTTATGATGTTGAGGAGATAGGAAGGATGATCTCAGGGTTCCCAGAGACCTTTATAGTGAATATGATTGCTGGAGACTACGATTTAGCTGTTCTAACGAGGTGCAAGGACAAAGAGGCTATTCAGAATTATATATCCAAAATAAACAATATTGAAGGTGTTGAACGGGTGAATTCCTACTTCGTAATTAAAACAATAGTTTAGGATAATCTTGGCGATATATCCCGTTAATATTTTAACTCAATATTTCGAGTAACTTTTAGATATATCTAAATAAGGGGGGGGGGTTCCTATGTCTCTCCAGCTATTACCCCCGAGCTCATCGGGTTGTCCATGGGTATGGCGGCCTTCGTAGGGATTGTAGGTGGTTTAATACCTGCCTATAGAGCATCGAAGGTTATGCCAGTTGTTGCACTGAGATATGAATAGGGACAATGATTCATCTAAAGCTCGAATCCAAATGCCCTTAGGGACATAAGTGTTTTCTTAAGCTCATCTCTAAACTTCATGCCTTTCTGAGTTAAATATAGGCCATATTCATCTTCGGAAACGATTTCCCTATTCTTCAATTCCTCCAGATACTCTGTAAACCTTTCGTAAGACAAGTTTGCAAAGAACATCACCCTAGTAGGTGGGGCTCTGCCCTCCTCCTCCCTAAGATAATGAATATTCTCGATTATGTCGTAGAGTATCCTTATCCTACTTCGATACTGCATCTTTCCCCTCTTCATCTACTTCTCCTCTGGCGGGGTTATAAATATCACTAACATTAGAATGTATCCGATGAATCGGGATAGCTCGGCACCGATAGATAGATATGGCTCGATTAACGAAAGTATGATCATTATATAGCTTAGCATCAAGGCGGTGAATCCAATGAATATCACAAGATTGCCTTTAGTTCTATATAAAATGTATCTGGATAGAGTTATGGAGGAGAGGTATGAAGCTAGGATAAGTAGTATGAGGTATGGCACTGCCCCTATAATACCCAGATATGCTATTCCCAATGCGGAGAGAGTCATCTCATAATCCTTGGGAGCTAGGGTTCTATAGTATGATGCTATTATCCCTAGGAAACCGATTATCTGTAGTATTAGTGAGGTGATCCATAGCGTCCTAATTGTGGCTGTAGCGGGTATCTCTATTATGGCAGTGTGTCGAATATATCTCTTTACCATCAGCATCGTTGTAGCCGGCTCTAGTATAATGCCGGCTCCAATGAGTAGGAAGGAAATGGACATGTATAGAACAAGCTTATCCTTAATATCAAGGTATCTAAGACCTAAGAATATTCCTATGGCGAGTGCAGCCACTCCTGATAACAGGGTGAGGATATTATCGGCGAACATTATCATAGCTAGATCTGGCCTAAGCTTCCCCATTTGAGATACAGCTGATATAAGATATGTAATCATGTTTAGAGCCGTCTCACTCCAAAGACCGTATATCGTGTAGAGTATGCTGCTCATTATAATAATAGATATTGTCCCTGGATATACATATAGAAAATTCCTGGTATACATAGACGATTCGTCTATATGAATGGTTCATAAGGCTCTTAAATACACCCCAACTTGATTTAGTGGTGATGTTTGATGGACGGTAAAAAGATTGGTTTAGGGATATTGGCCATCTTTATAGTGGCCTTATTCGCCGTAGCAATGTATACCGATGCTGTAGCAGCGTACACTGGACCAGCGTATATGTTCTCACCATCTGCCGAGGATGATGAGACAGGTAATGTAACTAGGATAGTGCATTTCATCGCCAAGACACAGGCGGATGACGGCACTGTATACTTGATCGGGGGTAGAATAAAGATATCTCCAGTGGATATGGATGACACCAATAAATACTATGAGATAACTGGAGGAAAGTTGGTTTACAAAATCGCTGGCGAGAATACAACTATCACGGTCTTAGACAGTGTATCTGGATCTGCAGTTGTAGATGAATATGGTTTCGTAAGTGGTGAGATCACGGCAGTTAACGACGATGGCGTCGTAGTATCAATTACATTTACAGGTGCACAGTTTAGGAAGCCTGCTAAGATGGGTAATGGAATGGAGGGCGGTGAAGCTGAGCACGCCAGTGCGGATGTCGGCGAGGGCATGGGTCATCAGTTTAAGGGCCATGGAGCGCCTAACTTTAAGGGCAAGTCTCTTAAGAAGGTTAGGACCCTCGGCTCAATCTCAGTATCTGCTGTTGTAGACGGTGTATCCACGCAGGGCTACGGAATCTTTGCAGTGGGATGCGGCTGCTAGTCTAATAGTTCCTCATCCCCTATTTCTCTTTTTTCTCAATCCATATTTTTTCTACCGCACTTACTACTAACAATGAGAGTGCCGTGCCTATAGACATCTGCATGGTGTTGAAAGGTACCTCTGCCAATGCAGCTACTCCTAATATGACTTGTTCATATAGGAAGTAACCTAGGACCATGGTCATTCCACCAGCGATTGTAGATAATATGTATCCAATATAATTGGGTTTCTTCCATGATAGTCCAATGACTAGTATTATTATGATCACTGCAGACAGCCCCCATATGATCTCTGAGAAGTCCACGGTCATCGTAGTTGCTCCAAATAGGTTTATCGAGATCTCCGCTGTACCTACGTAAAACTCTTTACCCACGATATACATGAGTATACCAAATAATACACCTATTAATACACCGATAGGCCTCTTACTCTTCTCCCTAAAAATGGCCTCAAGCTTCATAGCAAGGTATCCTACTATAAACCCTTCTACACCCTTTACTACAAGTGTTCCTGGCGCGTATTGCGAGTATCCCAGTACAACGTCACTTAACATTGAGCCAAATCCACCGGCGATCATTCCTACAATGGGGCCTCCTGTAATTGCGGCTATGTATACACCGGTCTCTCCAATGTTGAAATAGCCTCTTGTCTGAATAATGTATACGTTGAAGACCACGGTGAAGACGAATACTATCACGGTCATTATAGCCGAGTATGTTATCTGGAGTGTAGGGTTAGTTGAGACCATCTCCCTGATCTTCATATCTCACATCACCTCTTGCCGAATGTTGAGTCTATTACCTTATTCTCCACCTAATAATAGTATAGAATACAGTCGCCCAGATTTATTTTAACGTCATAAACCTACATTCTAATTTTAATTTTTCAGGGTAAATAATATAATTTGGCCCCGCCACTCACGCACCTACGAGGGTATGCTGATAAAGCGTCTCGATGAGTAGGTGTCGGTCTGGCGGGGTACAAACATCCTCCTAACATTCACTGTCGTATCAAAGTATGAAAGTTTTTATTTTCAGTGTTACCTTATATTAGGTTATATCATAGAGTTGTTTATCGAGTGGATGTACCATGGTAGATGCAGATTTCCTGATGAGGAAGTTTAAGGAGGAGGAAGATAACTTAATAAAGTTGACTCAGGAGCTTGTGAAGATCCCTAGTGTAAACCCGCCTGGAGACATGACTGAGATAACTGGTTTCCTAAAGGACTATTTTAACGACGCTGGCTTAAGTTATGAAGTCTACGAGCCTGAGAAGGGGGTTATAACGCTGTATCTGAAGTCTGGAAGAGATGAGGAGAACGATTTCCTGCATTTCAACGGCCACATAGACGTAGTCCCTATTGGAGAGCGTTCTAAATGGACTGTAGACCCATTTGGTGGAGAGATTATAGATGGATATTTATATGGACGTGGGTCAAGTGATATGAAGGCTGGTGTCGCGGCCACAATCAAGGTATTCGAGATACTAACTAGATATTGGGAAGGCTTGCCAAGAAGGATAGGCTTATCACTTGTCCCCGATGAGGAGACTGGTGGAAGGCTTGGGACGAGGTACTTGATCGATAAGGTAGGTGTTAGACCTAAATATGTAGTTATAGGTGAGCCGTCGACGAGCTTTAGGCTGGAGATTGGGGAGAAGGGAGTATATAATATGACGATTAGAGTAGAAGGCTTCCCAGCTCATGCAAGCCTATCTCCACATGTTGGAGAAAATGCTATTATGAAGGTGTTGAAGATCGGTGACGAGATATATAAGCTGGCTGAGAAGACTGTTGACGTCCCGGAGAAGCTTAAGGACGTTGTTGAGAATAGTGGCTTCATAGTTGCACAGTATTTTAATAAACCAAGCCTCTCTAGGCTATATAAGAGCCTTTCCATAAACGTTGGGATGATAAGGGGTGGGGATAAAATAAATATCGTCCCATCATGGGCTGAGATTGACGTGGACATTAGAATTCCCCATGGATGGACTAAAGATGATGTTAGGAAAATGGTTGAGGATATCCTAGCCAAGTATGACGGTACTGCTAAGATAGTTAGTGACAGAGGGGAGAACCCGAGTTATACAGATCCAGACAGCCCGATTATCCAGAGTATTATAGAGGCCAGTAAGGATGTTATAGGCTTCGAGGTTGCTAAACACCTAGTTGCAGGTGCAACTGATGGACGGTTCTTCAGGAAAGTAGGTAGTGATGCGGTTATCTATGGCCCTGGAGAGCCTGGGAGGATACATTCCTATGATGAGCGTGTCGCTGTTGACGATATTAAGAAGGTTGGAGAGGTTCTTCTAAAGGCCTCTTATAACCTAATTGCCTCAAATCCCTACTAAACCTTATCCCCATTTTTTATTTAAGATATCCTTTAACACCCATCTACATAAAAACCCTATTCTGTATAACTTAAATTAGGATAAAAGAGGGTTGGATACGGGGATCCTAGGTATCTATAGATATTTCCTTGGATCAGTTATCCTTCCTTCAATTGCACTAGCGGCTACAGTAGCTGGTGAAGCTAGATAGACGTAGCTGTCTCTGGCGCCCATTCTACCTATAAAGTTTCTGTTGCTTGTCGATACCGCCACCTCCTCCGACGCCAAGATACCCAGATGTGTACCTACACATGCTCCACAAGTTGGGTTTGTAACCACAGCACCGAATTTTAGGAATAGGTCTATTATACCTTCTTTAAGGGCCTTGTCATAGACTCTTCTTGAGGCCGGGGTCACTACAAATCTGACTTTTGGATGAGCTTTCTTACCCTGTTTTAAGGCTTTCCTAACTATTTCGGCTGCTATAAACAAATCCTCTGGACGGGCGTTTGTACAGCTTCCGAGGAACGCCTGATCTATCTCGACATCCTCAACCTCTGTCACCGGCTTTACATTTCCAGGGCTATGGGGAACTGCAACCATAGGCTCCATCTTCGTAACGTCTACAAACATTTCCTTGTCATATGTAGCCTCCTTACCCGGTGTGATCCAGTACATCGGCTTCCTACCTACTTCCTCCAAGAACTTCATAGTGACTTCATCAGGTGGGAAAATACCTGCCTTGGCTCCCATCTCGACACTCATATTAGACATAGTGGCCCTAGCCTCTATAGATAGCTGCTTAACTGCCGAGCCTGTAAACTCCACACTCATGTATGTAGCCCCGTCTATAGTCGCCTCGCCAATAATATAGAGGATCAGGTCCTTAGAATATACGCCCTTAGGGATATCACCATCCAAAGTTACTTTGAATGATGGCGGTATCCTAAGCCATGTACTACCAGATTTCCAGATACTAGCCATCTCAGTACTGCCGATTCCAGTTGCGAAGGCACCGACGGCACCGGCTGTTACAGTATGTGAGTCGGCACCGAGTAATAGCATTCCCGGGACATCAAATACATCGAGGAGATACTGGTGACATATATTTCCCTCTGTGTAATAGGCACCTTTCTCGAAAGCAAAGTTCCTCAGCATCTTCTGGAGTAGAGCTACTCTCTCGTTAGACGCGGGGAATGTATGGTCGGTTACCAGAAGTACCCTCTTGGGGTCAAAGAGGTCTCCGTCACCCAACTCTCTAAAGACTTTTATTGCTAGCGGCCCTGTGCCATCTGTCGCCATCGTCAAGTCGGGCGAAGCAACTATTATGTCATCCTTATATGCTATCTCCTTCTCCTCATCAACCCTCTTTATAGTAAGTATCTTCTCGGCAAATGTTAGTGTCTCGTCTTTCAGCACCTTATTCACAAAATCCTCATCTTTCTTTACCCTCGGCTCCAGCTGAATACTTTTATCTATACCCATTATCATGTCTATACTCATGTTTGTCACCATCTACCTGACTATAAAGGTATTTAGTTATAATAAATAAACAATCGTTTTCTATTTAATAATGATAATATAATTCACCTCGTAATCAAGCTAAGTATTTTTGGATAAAAAATATGTTAAAAAGATGTCGGGGATAAGCGGTTTAGAATTCGAAGGTGTATTCTCCACCTGGGTTTATTACCACCGCCTCGGCACCGGTCTTCTCACCGACCTTCTTCTTGAACTCCTCAGGATCTGCATCTATAACTGGGAATGTCTTGTAATGCATTGGTATCACATATTCCGTCTTCAATAGTCTAGTTGCCTCCACCGCCTCATCAATACCCATGGTAAAGTGGCTGCCAATCGGTAGTAGAGCCAGTTTTATATTGTATAGCTTACCAAATAACTCCATGTCACTAAATAACCCCGTATCTCCAGGATGATATACTGGGAAGCCTGGGAACCTAATTATGAATCCAGTTGGAGCACCGATGTCTGAGGAGTGTGTGGAGTGTACCAGTGTAATCGGGAGCCTAAACCCATTCTTCTCAAAGAACCATGTTCCACCTATATTCATCCCAATAGCCTCATTTCCCCCACGGCATTTCTCTTGTACATGGGTTGCTATCTCGAATATTCCTACACACTTTGCACTGGGGTTCCTGCTTAGGATGTCACATACATTTCCCATATGGTCGAAGTGGCTATGGGTCACTAAGACAAGATCGATCCCCGTCAACTCATTGAGAACTTCCTCCTTCTTATCTCCAAGCGGCTCTAGAAATGGGTCGATCAGTATCTTGACCGTCTCCTCACCCTCATATGTTAGGAGGAACGTAGAGTGAATTATCCATTTGACTCTAAGCTTTGCCATAACATCTCACCTCAACTAGGTTTCACAATAAAATAATTTTTCCCTTGTTTGTTGATAAATAATGGTTATGATAATGTTATTTTAGTTGTTTTGTCTATTAAAATATAAGGAAACGGTGGTTTAGAGTGGCGTCGAACACCAAGCGTATTGAGGAGCGTTCGGCAGGGGCCATTGTCTTCTATGAGGAAGGTGGAGTAAGAGAATATCTATTACTTAAACATCATAGGGGCCATTGGGATCTGCCTAAGGGAAATATTGAGCGTGGTGAAGTACCTTTAGAAACCGCTAAGAGAGAGGTCTTTGAAGAGACCGGGATCAAGGAGCTTAGGTTCTATAATGGTTTTATAAAGAAGATCGAATACTTTTATCGGAGGAAAAATTCTCTTGTGCATAAGGAAGTGATATTCTTCCTGGCGGAGAGTTTCACTAGGAAAGTAGTTATATCCGACGAACACAAGGGATATGCATGGCTCACCTATAGCGAGGCGCTGGAACTCGCTACCTTCAAAAACACAAAGCGTTTGATTAAGGAGGCTGAGACTTTCATAAAGAAATATGAGAGGGAGAAATAATAACGTTGTTATATTACTAAGTAAATATTAACAATTTTTTTGTTGGTGTCTGCTGTGGTTGTGTACGACAGATATGGGCGTCCAGTTAGAGGAGCAAGGATTAGTTTAAACAGCTCTAGCTATTGTAATTTCAACTGTGTATTTTGTCATCGCGAGGGAATACATGGGAATGGCAGGGAGTTGATGACGCCGAGTGAGATAGGTAGGATTGTAAGGATATTAAATAGATTCGGTGTCCAGTACGTTAAATTAACTGGTGGCGAGCCTCTGTTGAGAAGTGACATACTTGACATCCTAGATGAGATAAAGTCTGCTGGGATTAAGGAGATCTCCATGACCACCAACGGCACTAGATTGGCTGAATTAGCGTATGATCTTAAGAGGCACGGCCTAAATAGGGTTAATGTTAGTATACATAGCATGGATCGATGGAGATACTTTCTATTAACTGGTGTGGACGCCCTTGACTATACTCTAGAGGCTATAGAAGCTGCTGTAGATGCTGGTCTAAGACCGGTTAAACTTAATATGGTGGTCTTGAGAGGCGTTAACGAGGATGATCTTGGTAAATTAATTGAATATAGTAGGGAATTAGGTGGTGGAGACACTAATGTTATACAGCTTATCGAGCTCCTAAACATATCTAATGATTTCTATAGGGCTTATCATGTTAGTCTAGAGTCTTTAGAGTCTAGGGTCAAGGATATGGCTATGGAGGTTAGATATAGACGCCTACATAATAGGCCTGTTTATATCCTGCCTGATAATGTGTGGATCGAGTTTGTTAAGCCGGTGGATAACCAAGCCTTCTGCCAAGGTAATGATAGGATTAGGATTACATATGACGGTAAGTTCAAGCCATGTTTGATGAGGAGTGATAACCATGTCGATTTTCTCACAGCTATGAGGCGAGGGGCTGGTGACGATGAGCTCGCCAGGCTCTATCTAAAGGCTGTTCTACTGAGGGAGCCGTTTTATAAGGAGGGTGAGGAGTTCTGTGGAAGAACTCTACCCGATATCTGTATAATATAGCCTCTATAAACTGAGGATATTATATTAGCGTGGGGTGTTAGATGTTGAAGATTGATAAGGAGAGGGGGTTCAAAGATCTATGTTCAGTTGATGATGCGTTGAAAACCATCTTGGAGAGGGTTGGGACTGTTGAACATGAGAAGGTCGATTCCTATAGGGCTTTTGGCAGGGTTCCCGTTGACGACGTTGTTTCTCCACTGGATGTACCGCCTTTTAACAGGGCGGCTATGGATGGGTATGCGGTTAGGGCGAGGGATGTTACAGGAGCCTCTGAACTAAACCCTATCCGCCTTAAAGTAATTGGTGAGGCGAAGACTGCACAGCCATTTAAGGGCGAGGTTTCTAAGGGGGAGGCCGTTAGGATCGATACAGGTGCTCCTATGCCTGATGGTGCGGATGCCGTGGTCATGGTTGAATATACAATGCGTAGAGGAGACTATGTTGAGGTTTATACGCCGGTTTCCCCCCTTCAGAATGTCTCTGTTAAGGGTGAGGATGTTAAGGCTGGTGATGTCATTGTCTATGGAGGCGTCCCACTAACATCTATGGATGTAGCTGCGTTAGTCAGCGCTGGAATACAGGAGATAGAGGTCTACCGGAAAGTTAGGGTATCCATCGCCTCAATTGGCAATGAGCTTAGAGAACCCGGTTCATCTCTAGACCCTGGATATATCTGGGAGACAAATCGTATTATGATAGGGGGGATGATAAAGCATTTTCCCATTGAGATCGTTAGATCTGTAATATTGTCGGATGAGCCTGGTGATATCAAGAGATTTATGGCTGCCGCGGCTATAGATAGTGACTTGATAATTACTACTGGAGGCACTTCACTGGGTGTAGGAGATACTGTAACAGATATAGTAGATGATTTCGGAGATGTTCTTATCCATGGAGTGGCGCTACAACCCTCTAAACCTGTTTTACTCGCTATTGTAGACTCTAAACCTTATATAGGCTTACCGGGATACCCAGTTGCAGCAGCGATCTCTACAGAGGTTTTTGTAGCCCCGGTCTTAATGAAATTATCTGGTATAAAGGGTGTTTATATGCCTCCAATTGTAGAGGCACGGCTTATGAGGAGGGTTGCCTCCCGGCTAGGCACCAGGCATTATGTACGTGTTAAGCTGTATAGGGATGAAGATGGTTATAGGGCTAGGCCTGTATGGGTCTCGGGAGCAGGGGTATTGAGCAGCCTCAGTCTTGGAGATGGTTACCTAATAATACCTGAGGATGTAGAAGGGTATGAGGAGGGCGACATAGTCAGTATTCGTCTTTATAGGAGGTTTGTGAGGCTTGAGTAAGATATTTAGGAGGCTTGTCGATGTAGTTGAGGCAGTTAGGCTACTTGAAGAAGCGCTTCATCCTTCTCCCCTGGGGGTCGAGAGGGTTTCTCTGGATAAAGCGGGTGGAAGGGTTTTGGCTGAGGATATAGTATCTAGAATTGATGTCCCTTCTTTCGATAGGTCTCTGAGGGATGGATATGCAGTTAGATATGAGGATACGTCGCATGCCCGGGAAGATGATCCGGTTAAACTAAGGATTGTAGGTGAGGTTGAGGCAGGGTCAGACAAGGTACTTTATATTAGAAGGGGGGAAGCCGCAAAAATAGCGACTGGAGCACCTATACCTGGGGGAGCCAATGCTGTTGTCATGGTAGAATATACCCGGGAGAAAGATGGATACGTATATGTATATAAGCAGGCTAAGCCTGGGGAATGGATACAGTATGCTGGATCCGATGTAATGTATGGGGAGCCCGTTCTCAGGAAAGGCATAATATTAGGGGGTAGGGAGATAGGTGTGTTGGCCGCGATCGGGGTTACTGAGGTTCCTGTCTATAAAAGGCCTAGGGTGGCTATCATAAGTACTGGTGATGAGATTATCCGCCCCGGGGATCCCTTGAAATATGGCATGATATATGATGTGAATGCATACACCCTATATACTCGTCTATTGGAAGATGGTGCTGAGCCAGAGTATCTCGGGATCGCGAGGGATTCCCCGAAGGAGCTGGAGTCTCTATTGAGCCGTGCTATAGGAGATTATGATGTGGTTGTGACGAGCGGCTCCACAAGCGTTGGACTTAGGGATAATTTATATAAAGTACTGTCTAAAATGGGTGGGCGAGGCATTTTATTCCATGGTGTAAAGGCTAGCCCTGGAAAGCCTACAATGGCTGCTGTTGTCGAGGATAAGCTTGTAATAGGGCTACCTGGATTCCCAGTCAGTTGTCTTATGATGTATGACAGGATATTCTCGAATATCATTAGAAAGATGTCTGGGCTAGGCGCAGTTGAGAAGCCGAGGATAAAGGCTAAAGCCGGCTTTATATTAAGAGGTAGAGAAGGCGTTAAATACTATCATCCCGTTTTCCTGAAGAAAGTGGATGGGAAGACCTACTTCTACCCGATACATGGTGGGAGCGGTGCTATCGCTGCATTGGCGAATGCAGATGGGTATGTTGAGATCCCTGAGAACGTCACATATATAGATGTAGGTGAAGAGCTGGAGGTAAGTCTCTTCAGCAGCAGTATCAGACCCTCCGACTTAATTATCGTAACTAGCCATAGTATAGCTCTTGATAATCTAATCAGGGCTTTTAAAAACAGTCTTCCTGAAGCTAATGTCAAGAATATATACGGTGGATCTACCGCAGCTGTATATGCCATTAGGGATGGATATAATGATTTTGGGGGGATGCATATCCTCGATGAGGAGACTGGTGAATACAATATACCTTTCCTCAAGTCAATAGACATTCGAGACATAGTTTTATACCGTGGCTTCCTCAGGGAAATTGGTTTTGCAGTGGCTAAGGGGAATCCAAAGAAGATTAGAGGGTTTAATGACTTGCTGAGAGAGGGCATCCGATTTGTCAATAGGACCCAGGGTAGTGGCACAAGGGTTTTTATAGACATTAATCTACGTAGGACAGCTGATGAGCAGGGAATATCATTCGATGAAGTAGTATCTATGATTGAGGGTTATAACATTGAGGCTAAGACCCATACATCTGTAGTAGCTAGTATAGAGTCGGGTAAGGCTGATGTAGGTGTAGTCACCAGACCTGCAACGATTGATAGGGATGTAGACTTTATCCCATTGGGATGGGAGAACTACGATCTTATTGTAAACAAAAGGAGCCTTTCATCCTCTGGAATGTTAAAGGCTTTTATACAGTTTTTGGAGAGTGATGTAGCAAGGAGGATCCTAAGGAGTGTAATGGGTATAAAGCTTGATGATAGGTATATGAGTGTATTGCTTGAGCTATAAAGCTTAATTTTTGGATATGTTGATTTATTGTCATTAACTAAAAGGTCATTTAGGTGTCTAAAGGTTGAAGAAGAAAAAAGGTGGGAAGAAAAAGGGCTTCTCAATAAAAAAGCTATTGGATACGAAGCGTGTTGTATCTATCATAGTATTACTGCTATTTATTGGATCTATAGTTGTAGCTTTTGCACCCACTATATTCTATGGTTTCTTTGTCAGGATGAAGCCCTTATCCGAGACACCAGTGATAAACCTCGATACAGGTGAGGAAGCTCTGTTCCAAAAGTTTTCATCTAGGAACATGCTTGTAATTATATTCGATAATACCAGGGGAGACGACTATAAAAAACTCGTTGATATGATCTCCGACCTCAAAAACTATATAGAGGGTAGAGGCCTTAGAATTATCTTCATATTATCGGGTGGGGATAAGGAGAGTCTGATAAATTACCTTACTCAGGAACATCCATATTTATTTAATTCATTGACATGGCTTCATGATAAGGATGGTCTTTTTAAAGATAAATTGGGCGCTGACCTATCCAGGGCGAGGATATACTACGTCACCAATATAGACTGGAGCTATAAGTATATAGGGGACTCCGATATACAGGAGTCTGCATTGATATTCAAGATCGATAAAATTGTTAGGTCTCTCTAAACTTATCGATTTCCTCCTCAACTTCTTTTAGCTTCTCCTTGATTATACTAGCCCTCTTCCTCATCCGCCGCTTCCTAAGCTCCTTATAAGGCTCTTCCCCCCAAATCTCCATGTTACGGTCATATTGGGATGGTATTTTATCGCCTTCAACTATATGAACTGGATATAGGATATAGAAATGCCTATTTCTTCCCTTCATGCTTAAAATCCTTGCTATTACCAATTGACCGGGTTCTAGAAACTGGGTCAAGGGAGCCTTTTTATGGAATATGCCTATAACCCCCTCCTTGTCATATGTGACCACTCTGCCGATTTCCTTTTTCTTCGATGGTTTTGTGTATACAAGGACGTATCTAGGCATTTTACCACACCTAACTATTTATCGGTGTTTCTATCTTGGTTTTAGAATATGTCTTTTATAACCATTATCTCCCTTGGATATATCAGTCCCTCTATCTTCCTCTTTAGTCTAAATGGTTTCTTAGCCATAACCATATATGACCAGAAGCCGCCGAATGATGGGATGTAGGTGATGTACATCTTATAGTGTCTATAAACCTGTTTAACGTTTTCAACGAACCTGCCTATAATATCATGGGAGACTGGATACACCTCTAGGTGGTATACTATACGCCCATCGTCAGACAATATGTTTTTGAGCTGGTTTAGAAACTTGGTTGTATAAAGCCTATTTACTTGGCTTCCCTCCATACCCTCTTCTCTCAGGTCTGTTAGATCACCTATGATATAATCGAATTTCTCGGAAGTCTCCTCCACATATTTAAAGGCATCTGTGTTTATCAGCTTAGTTCTAGGGTCGTCAAAGACCCCGTTTGGAACGGAGGGAATATATTTTATAACAGCCTTAGTAACCTCTATATCTATATCAACTACGGTTATCTCAGCCTCAGGTAACGCTCTCCTTATCTCCCTAGCAGTTCCCCCATCCCCACCTCCTAGTATCAATATTTTCTTAAAGCTTTTCTTTATACTTGGTAGTACCAATGCCTTGTGAAACACTTTTTCGTCATATTCAGCTAGTTGCAGAATATTGTCGAGGAACAAGCCTTTTCCAAAAGGCGTCTCCCCAATAAGTATCTCCTGATATTTACTCTTTTTTCTATAGAGTACTTTATAGACTGGTGTACCGACATAGGATTCTCCAAATGGTCCTTTTATAAACTTCTCCAGAATAATCTCTGGTTTCTCTCTATTCATTTTTCTCAGCGATATATGTGGGTGTAGCCTCAGGATTATATATGTAGCCTCTGGACTTGACCACCTTCTTCAATTTCTTGGGCTTAAGTCCCTCAATAATTATGTCAGCTGCCTTCAAGGCCTTCTCCCACTTGTCACATGCAAATATATCGATGGTGGCATGCTTATACTCAGGCCATGTATGTATAGATATATGGCTGGCCTCGAGTAATGTTATGGATGTGAATCCCATAGGAACAAACTTGTGGTAGAGTGTCCCAAAGGATTTTAGGCCGCTTTGGGTTACAGCCCTAGAAATTAGCTTGTTGAGGAATATAGCATCATCTAATTTTTCCGGCTCCACTCCATATAAATCCAGCATTATGTGAATACCTTTTTCCCTCTTCATTTCTCCTCATAATTCCAGCGGGTTGTTAAAGGAGACCCGCTACCTAAATTAATTAAAGCAATTCATATATTACCCCCCATTATTTATAAAGTTTTTTATATAGGGTTTAATGGATATAGAGGAAGTATCCCTTCAAGTATCTCAGCTCCTTATCGATACTCCTATGCATATGATCGGGTGCAGCTCCCCTAACCATCCCTAGATACAGATATCTCCTCCTATTCTCCTCCAAGATCTTATCGATGATTTCCCTTTTCAATATCTCGGGGGTTATGAAATAGCTACAGCTTGATACGAATAAAATCCCTTGGCTAATATGTTTAACAATATCCTTCAAAACTTTCCTATATTTATTTACTCCCTTATCTAGGCTGGCTCTATTTTGAACTAATGCTGGGGGATCCGAGATAATTACATCGAATTTTCCCCCCGACTCATCTAGGAACTTCTCTACCCTTCCTTCATATACCTCTGACTTCTCCAGGACATCGTTAATCTTTAGATTCTCATATAGTAATTCAATCGACCGGGGTGTTTCCTCGACAAAAACCGTCTTCTTGGCATTGTTGACCAGAGCCTGAATCCCGAATCCCCCTGTATAGCTGTATAGGTCAAGCACCTTCTTATTACTGGTATATAATCCCGCCTCAAGCCTATTAATTCTCTGGTCGAGGTAGAACCCAGTCTTTTGACCTTCTTCAATATCTACCTTGAAAATTGCTTTCCCTTCACGGATGGTCAATACTGTTTCATCTCCCTTTACCATCCATCCTCTCCACCTTTCTAGACCTATCTCCATCCTGCTCCTCTGATCATTCCTTACATATACATAGTTAGCGATCCCAGACCTCCTTAATATCATTGCTATTAAATCAAGCCTGTTGTCCATACCTATGCTACTGCTTTGAATCACAGCAGTATCCTTATACAAGTCTATGATAAGCCCAGGTAAATGGTCTGCATCTGCATTTACAATTCGTTTTGAATCAAACGGGTAGAACTCCCTTTTCCTATATGCGTAGAGAATGTTTCTTCTAATTATATCAGAAACGTCCTCTTCAGCCCCTATCTTTAAAAGCCGTACCCCTACTGCACCTATACCCTCATAAAAACCTATTCCAATAGTCTTCCTCCTAGAATCAACTAGTATAATATCTTCGCCCGGTTCAGCTCCACCATCATCCTCAATCCATTTGGAGTAGATAGTCAGTAACCCGTTAAGAACTTGTTTTTCAGCTCCTCTCCTAAGCCTTACCACCTTAACCATATCCACCACTTTTATAATACTCGCATAAATCGTTTAAAGGACAATCGCTGCATCTTGGTTTCCTAGCGAGACAGATTTTCCTCCCAAATGCTATGAGCTGGAGATGAGCATCTTCATAATCTTCGGGACTAAGTGCATCCATCCAGACTCTACTAATCTCTTCATAACTTCCCTTCTCGCTAACTAGGCCGAGTCTCCTAGTTATTCTCGTTATATGTGTATCAACTGGAAACGCCTTTCTCCCAGTAAATAACAAAATTATATCGGCGGTTTTATATCCTACTCCAGGTAGCTCAAGGAGCCTCCTCCTAGCTTCCTCCTCATCTACATCAAGTAGCTTCTCCATATCTCCCCCGTATCTCTCCAATAATATTTTTGTAACTTCCTTGATTTTCTTGGCTTTGACGTTATATAATCCCGCTACCAAAATGCTTTCCGCAATATCCTTTTCACCCGCTTTATGTATATTCTCAATCTCGACACCGATTCTCTTCTCTAGATTCCTATATGCATCTATACTATTCTTGTCATTGGTGTTTTGGGATAAGATTGTGGCAATCAGCATCCTGTATATGTCGTTAGAGGATTTCACGATTTTAGATGTATATCTAGTTCTCCTTCGGAGATTAATCTTCTTCAGTCGATTATATACCTCCCTAGCCAGATCCAGTTTATCCTCTTTATTTCCTGTGCTCATGCTCTCCTCCAACTATATTTCTTATCTTATTAATACTATCTCTATACTCAGCCTCATCCATATTTCTATATGGATATACATGTAGCAAGCCTATTATCCCGACTCTGTCCAATGTCTCTCTAGTCATAACAGCTCTATCAACCATAACACCATCTTTAGAAGCATCATTAAGTAGCTTAAATGAGGTATCTGACCTGATCATGAGAAGCAGCTTGTCTCCACCTATTATGTTACTGGGTAATATAATGTATTCATTTAAGACTTCTAAGGCTATTCTCATATACTTCCTCATCATACCTTGGATGTAGGAGTCTATCTCATCGTAGTATATAATGGCCCTGGGTAGTATAGTAGTTGATGCGAAGCTGCATTCAACATACTCTTCTAGATTAAATATATTCTTTACCAGCTTAGGCCACTCTCCTTTACCTGTCAATAAGGAGAGCGGGGGATATCCACAGTGTAATTTGTCCAATGGAATACTTAATATTACTATGCTCTCCTCTATATCGGCTTCATTAAATATCCTCCCTATCTCTCTCATAATCCTAATCATCTCGTCTCTCAAGGAAATTGGCCCCTTAGCTTTCTCTAACTTATATATGTGATTTAACCCGGATAAGTCGAGTATTATGCCGCCCTCGTTCTTAGCTGTTATCTCGAGGGCATGTTCAATATGTTCTATGTCGATCAAGCCGGATGGAGTCGGTATAGAAGTTATATAAACCATATATTCGGATGAATTTCTTTCCAAGATGTCCAGATCAGGTTTAAATTCATTGTTAGATGGGATTATATATGGTGTGAATCCGTTTAACTCAATTATCTCCCTAATAACTGGATCGATAAACTCATCAACATAGATGGTGGTTCCTCTACTGATGGTCTTTAGTAGCTTAGCGTAAATTTTTCTATACCCTAATACAGGATGCATCTCACTAAACTGGTTTAATAGGGGAAACCTTTGGCATAGGTGGTGTTTCACGTCATCTTTGGAAAAGTCTAATGGAGTAAGTATTTTATTACATAGTTCTAGTGACTTTATCTCCACATCCCTGGATCGCGTTGTCGCTACATTATCTACGTTGATATGGTCTTTTCTTAGGAATCTCTTCATGATAATAAAATATTCTCATATAAGCGATTTATTAGTAAAGCAGGGGAAGCCACATTGTCTAGGGGGATTTACGGAAGTTTAGTAGTTGGTTAATAAAAAAATGATATGGGATATTTAGAGAACGTCTTTCTTAGCGCCTTTAACTGTAAACTCTGGATATGTTCTAGTGGTCTTCTTCTCAGCTACTTGAAGTGTATGCACGAGCTTCGCACCCTCTTTGTATTCTAGGTATCCAAACACTTCTTCAGCGAGTTTCTTCCTGAGTAGCTGGATGGCCAATGCAGGGTCAACACCCTTTGGACATACCTCTGAGCATGAGCCTGCAAGGTGACATCCCCAGCATCCATCTGGAGAGTCGACTACCTCAAGTCTCTCGAGAGTTCCTTCGTCTCTACTGTCGGCGATAAACCTATATGCGTTGGTCAACGCCTGCGGCCCTAGATAGTTCATGTTTGTGCCGGATGTTGGGCATGCAGAGTAGCATAAGGCGCATGTAAGACAATAGGTAAACTGCATATACTCCTCATGCTCTTCAGGAGTCTGGATATATTCCCTGACAGGATCCCAATACTCTTCCTCATTCCTCCTTATTAAATACGGCTTGATCTTCTTCTGCTTCTCAAAGAAAACTGTGTGATCCACTATTAAGTCCCTGACGAGAGGAAGGTTTTTCAAAGGCTCCACAACAATAGTGTCCGTATTTAGATGTAGTATCTGTGTAGCACATGCCAATACCGGTTTACCATTTACTATGACTCCACAAGTACCGCATGTAGCCATTCTACAGCTTCCACGGTATGCTAGAGAATGATCTAGATTTTCCTTGATATATGTGAAGGCCTCTAAGACCGTCATCCCCTTGTATACTGGTATCTCAAAGGTGCTGATGAAGAACTCTCCCTTATCTGGATCCCATCTCTTTATCTTCATAACAATAGTTTTCTCAGCGTTTTTACCACTCATTTCTCCCCCCTCCTAAAGCCCGGCAGAGACTATTATCGGTGCCATTCCATATGCCATTAGCAGTATATAGACGATGAACAGTGTCCATGAGATCAGTATCCTCATCTTCTTCTCTGTAGTATACTCAAATAGGATATTTCTTATACCAATGAATCCATGTGTAAGTAGTGCAAATAATAAGACCGTGTATAACGCATCATAGAAAACGTTGTCCATCCTAGCTGCTACAGCCTCCCATTTCTGGGCATCAATGTATCCGGGTCCAACTACAGAGGCGAATAGCTGGAAGTGGAAGAGTATTAATACTGCTATCACTAATCCAAGTAAATATTGGGTTAGTCTAATATACGACTCCTTCATATCACCACACCCACACCAACAGTAGTTCATATGCGACGATCAGTAGGAGAATTAGTCCGATGATAATCATGGATATCAATAGCGTTCTCGGCTTCTGTGTCTTCAAGACCTTTCTATAGGGATAGACTGGCTTTGTAGGCTTTCCTAGTAGTAGCCCGAATTCGTTCAGTATTAGTCTCAATCCATTTACTCCATGGAATATTACTCCGGCCATAACGAGGAAGAGTCCAATATCAAATATTGGATTGAAGATTACGCCATGAGCGGATTCATATGCTTCAACGCCATACATTCTGGAGCTGGTTACAAATATGTGTAGTATTAGGTATAGGACGAGTCCTACTCCAGTTATTCTATGTAGGAGATACATGTATCTCTCTATGTTATACTTGAGGTTCTCTAACCAGCCTTTTGTACCTGCCATATTATATTTCGACTTATATTTCTTATCTCTCTTTGCAAACACTCTACCCACCTCCTAATACTTTCTCTCAACAGGCTTCCAATATAGTATCGTCACTGGACTGTACTTTATAATGGGGCCGTCGACTCCTCTGTAGACTAAAGTGTGCTTCAGGAACTTTTTGTCGTCTCTCTTTGGGAAGTCAAATCTGTAATGTGCTCCTCTACTCTCCTCCCTAGCTAAGGCGCCGACTGCTATCACCTCTGCAGTATCCAGCATGTTCTCCAATTCTAGGGTGTATATTAAGTCGGAGTTGTATACCCTCTGTTTGTCCTCTACGACAACTTTCTTGAACTTCTCCTTCAACTCCCTAATCTTCTTCAGCCCCTTCTTCATGTCCTCACCGTTTCTAAAGACGTGGAAATTCTCATCCATAGTTATCCTGAGTTCCCTCCGTATTTCATAGGGATCTTCACCAGTCTCTCTCCCAAGCAGTTCATCGAATATCCTCTTCTCCTCTTTCTCCACCATCTCCATAGGCGGCTCTGGGAAGTCGTATTTATCCATTGCATATAATGCCGCGTTCTTACCGGCTATCGCACCGAATACTAGGCATTCGGCGGTTGAGTTTGTCCCAAGTCTATTGGCTCCATGGAGGCTTATAGAGGTTACTTCTCCAGCGGCCCAGAGTCCAGAGGCATCCGTTGCACATTCAATGTCTGTTGAGACGCCTCCCATCGGGTAGTGGGCTACCGGCCTAACTGGGAGGGGCTCTTCAATAGGGTCTACTCCAGCGAATTTTATCGATACCTCTCTAATTAGGGGTAACCTATCCAGTATCTTTTCTCTTCCCAGATGTGTGAGGTCTAGAAGTACGTATTGGAGGCCATATGGCCCTTCAAATCCTCTTCCCTCTCTAATCTCTGTCATCATAGATCTGGATACAACATCTCTTGGAGCTAATTCCATGAAGTCAGGGGCATATTTCTCCATGAATCTCTCGCCTTTATTATTCCTCAGATATCCCCCTTCTCCCCTAGCTGCTTCTGAAATCAATATTCCGGTGGGTATCAAACCCGTTGGATGGAACTGAACGAACTCCATGTCTTTTAGCGGTAAACCTGCTCTATATGGTATTGCAAATCCATCGCCTGTCGCCGAGAGGCTGTATGTCGTGAATCCATACATCCTCAGCCCCCCGCCTGCAGCCCATATCGCTGCTTTAGAGACGAATACGTGGAATGTACCGTTATACATGTCAATGGCGGTCATACCCTTATACTCTCCATTCTCGATGAGTAGGCTTGTCACGAACCATTCTGGATAGAATGTTATATTGTCAAATCTCTGTAGAACGCCCCATAGAGTCTGCATCTCAAAGAACCCCGTTTTGTCTGCTGCGAATGTAGCTCTGGGGAAGGAGTGGCCTCCGAATCTCCTCTGAGCTATCCTCCCATCCTCCCTCCTGCTCCAGGGCATTCCCCAGTGCTCAAGCTGATAGATCTGTTTGGGGCATTCCTTAACGAATCTCACAACAACATCCTGGTCAGCCAAGAAATCTGATCCCTTTATCGTATCCCATGCATGTAGCCATAGACTATCGCCTTCATTGGGATAGAGTACGGCTGCAGTCCCTCCCTCTGCACATACTGAATGAGACCTGTTTATCTGTAGCTTAGATATTACAGCAATGTCCAGCTTACCTTTTGAAACTAGGGCGGCTTCAACAGCGGCTCTTAAACCAGCTAATCCACTTCCGACTATAATTAGGTCGTGTCGTATTATCTCTGTCATGAAAATGTCACCACGTGTACTAGGTGGAACCTAATTAATGCTATAAATTAAAAATAGTACATTCATCAATAAATGGTTAATATTAAAAAACTATACATTAGAAACCTATGTCTATTGAACATTAACCATTATTTCATTACATATTTTAATAAGGTTGATAAACCACCATTAACCTGGGAGTTTGTGGGTTAATGAATAAAAAATAAGAGGTTGGTGGCTAGAGCTTCTTAAGGATATCGTCCAACCTTGTCTTAGCCTTCTCCTCAATATCCTTATGTATGCTCTCACCATGTGTATCCATTGTGACAATTAGCGGTCCAAAGTTCTCCACTTCCAGTATCCATAATGCCTCTGGCGTACCCAGGTCTATCCATTCAACACCAACTACCTTCTTCACTGCCAATGCAGCTTTTGCACCCAGTCCACCTGGAAATATAGCATATACAGCGCCATATTTACCCAATGCCTCCAACGTCCCCTCTTTCAAACCTCCTTTCCCAACTATTACACGTGGCCTAAAGTATTTTATGAATGTGGGTTCGATATACTCCATCCTCGTGCTTGTAGTGGGCCCTGCTGATATGAATATCCATTCTCCATCGATTTTCTTGACAATAGGTCCACAGTGATAAAGTATGTTTCCCTCAAACTCAACGGGGAGTTTCTTCCCCTCCTCATGATACTCCACAGCCCTCTGATGCGCCTCATCCCTAGCTGTTATGACTCTGCCGGAGACAAATAAAATGTCTCCTACTCTAAGCCTCCTAATCTCCTCTTCAGGAATAGGTGTTTTTAAATGATATTCGGCCATCCATTCTCACCTCACAACTTAATATCCTCCAGCCTAACACTATGGCTTAGGAACTCCACTTTTCCATCTTTCGTTACTCTGACGGTGGCTCTCCTAGCTGCCCAGCATTGTGTAACAATGGCTACCGGCAATGTAGCTGGATGCCTATATGCATATTCAACATTTACTCCTAGTACAGTGGTGTCTCCACCTAGCCCCATCGGCCCTATACCAAGTGAGTTAAGCCTTTCAAGCAACTCCTCCTCAAGCTGTGCAACCTCAGGCTCTTCATGCCGCTTATCCAATGGCCTGAGTAAAGCCATCTTACCAAGTTTTAAAGCTATATCGGCTCCTCCACCGATCCCCACTCCCACTATGATTGGTGGGCATGGTTTCCCACCTGCTTCATACACCGCCCTTATAACAGCCTCCTTGACGCCCTTAATACCTAGTCCTGGGCTGATCATCCGTAGCTGTGAAGTAAACTCACTACCACCCCCTTTCGGTAGGAGAGTGAGTATAACGTCATCACCCTCCTTAATCTCCCAGTTTATCCATGGCATAAACCTACCAGTATTATCCCCACTATTCCTTGCCCTAATAGGATCTACAGCATTTGGTCTTATTGGAACCTTCATAGTAGCTTCTCTAGCGGCCTCCCTAATAATATCTTCGAGCTCCAATAGGAGTGGGAAGTCCGCGCCTACCTCCACATACCATATCAACGTCCCAGTATCCTGACACATAGGGCGCCCTGACTCCTCAGACATGGTATAGTTGTCAATTATAGATGCGAGTATCTTCTTCGCCACTGGACTACTCTCTTTTTCATAAGCGGTTTTAATGGCATTTTTAACATCATCCGGTAGTGTTGTTACTGCCAGCTTGGTTTGCTTCACCAATGCATCTACTAGAATGCTTCTAAGGTCTTTTGACAAGTTTGACACCTCTCATTTCCAACAATCAAAATTAATTATTATCATCGGCATCACTTAATTCGAATAATTTAAATAGTATAAACTAAACACCCTTCCTAGGGATATATTCATATCAATTGATATTTTAAACCCAATCTCTGTGGATAATAGTTATTTCCTACGGTACACGTATTAGATTTTTTGGTGGGTTGTATATGGTGGAGTTAAAGGTCGTTCCCATAGAGATTCCTGAAGGAGTAAATATAGTAGCTGGGGTATCGCATTTCATAAAAACTGTTGAGGACATTTATGAAGCGTTGGCTACAAGCAGTCCTCATCTAAAGTTTGGAGTAGCTTTCTGTGAAGCTAGTGGACCTCGCCTAATTAGATACGATGGTAATGATAGGGAGCTGACTAATTATGCAGTTGAGGTCGCGAAGAAAGTTGCTGCTGGACATTTCTTTGTAGTAGCTATTCGAGAGGGTTATCCAATTAATATACTGCCGAAGCTTAGGAAAGTAGATGAAATCGTGAATATCATGGTAGCGACGGCCAATCCAGTCCAGTTCATAGTCGCTGAGACAGACCAGGGGCGCGCCGTATTAGGCGTTGTAGACGGATATTCTCCATTGGGAGTCGAGTCTGACGAGGATAAGAAGAAACGCCATGATTTCCTTAGGATGATAGGCTATAAACGATAAGGCCCTGCACTACTACCTAATTTTTTCACATGACCCCGGATCATATCCTAGGAACTTCGATAACGCCTCCGGCCTCTCACTATGTATCACACATAACCTCCGAGGCTGTATCTCGTTGACAACGTATTTTAAATCAAGTGGATGTATATGGCCACTACAATGTACACGGTATGATGGGATGTTTAGAGCGGCCAGCCAGTTATAAATTTTCTCTTGACTTATCATACCCTCCTCATTAAAAGGCTCTGAATTACTGAATATAGCGATAGCCCCTTGAGAGAAACTTGTATACATAAGGTTTGATAGATAAGTGTCAAAATCGTTATAAACATATTTCCCGGGCCCTAATTCATCGAAGTATGTTATCAGTTGATACCCTTCATTAATCCACTCCTCATAATACTTCTTTCTCCATCCAGTGACCTTAGTCTCTCCAATATATATTTTGATCAACTCAGGATCAAGAGATATTTTCCTGCGTAACACCTCATCTTCTCGGGATAATTTCCATATGAATAGGAAGTGTCTATCTGCTACGACAGCCTCTCTCTCCGAGTCGTCTAATGCCTTTAATAGACTCTCAAATCTATCTGTATCCAAGTATGAAAATGTCATTAATATGTCTCCATCATATCCAGAGAATATCCTCGAGAACGTGGTATACACATCCTCTTCACTCTCTAACGAGGAGTCATGGAACCTGGTTCCCTCGCTTATCATAACCTCGATATCTCCCTCCCGTGCCTTCTCCAGCATATCTCTAGTCCATGATTTTTCATCTAGTATCTCTCCATGAAGCCTGAAGTCTCCCGTATACAACACATTTCCCTCGGGTGTCTCGATAAAGAATGAGTATGCCCCTGGGACACTGTGGTCAACATGAATTGGTTTGACTGTATATGGCCCGATTCTAACCTCGTCCCCCGTTCTAAAGGTATTGTAATTAATACCTTCGTAGCTTACGTATGCAGTGTTTCTACTGATCTCTCTCCTTACTCCTTCTATAATTAGACAAGTCTTTCCCAGGAATACCTCAATATTCCTATTTACCTGTGATAGAAGTCCTATATGATCCATATGTGCATGTGAGACGAAGACACCTAATATATCTGTCTCCCTAGAAACGAATTCCGACTTATTCTCCCAGCTAACATATAGACCTTCAATATCTGGTGCGACTCCCAGACGTATCATCTCATTTATTCCCCTATGGGTCCTATGTGGCCATTCATAGTACTCTCTATATTTGCTAAATGATAGCCCGATGTCAAGTACTATTTTCTCTTTCTTATAGTCGAGTAGAATGATATTACCCCCTATCTCCCCCAGTCCGCCATATATAGTTATACTTAAGTCTCCTATGGATATTGTCTTGAAATCAGTATTTCTATGCATATTTACCTACCCATCAAAACAGGTTAATTCTCATCAAGTATTGCTCTACATAAAAAATTTTTTCTTATAGCTTTATTAGTATCTCCTCAAGCTTTTTAACAGCATCTATGGAGTTGTAGCCAGATACGTATATAAAGCCTTCACGCCCTAACCCTCCTTCATCTACAATTACATCACTGGCTTTTCTTATCATTCTTAGAAGCTCGTCATCGTTTTTAACTCTATATCTCTCGATGGAGTAACCCATTCTTCTAAATCTCAATATCAGCTCTTCATCATATTTGACGCCTGTCATACCCTTCGTAGTATAATCCATTTCATACAGTCTTCTCAAGACATTACCCATATGCCTCGACCCTCCGACCCTAGGTGGAGAATGAACCATTATCCTATTTTTAACACACACTATTCTACCTGGGAACCCTATCACTGGATAATCCTCTATTTTTCTACCGACTTCCACAAGGCGTACTATGTTTGTTGATACCTCTGGTATATAATGATGTATATTAGGTATCTTAGTAAATATTCCATAGGCATCTTGCACCTCGACAAGAGCAGTGTTTAGGAGCATCTCACCATATGTCCCTATTATTCTCCTACAGAGAGTCTCCTCATCAAATAAACCCATATATCTCATTCTATCCCTAACTATTTCCCTACATATAATTCCTTTTGAATTCCACTTTATCCAGTAGGTTAATATGACTTTACTAAACTCTATGAAGTCAAAGTTTGGTGAGTAGATGTACCTCACAATCCTCTTAACATCCTCTTCTATTTCATGCCAAGTCTCTGGATATATGTAATCTGTTACGCTCTTTCCCTTATATTTCTCAAGAGCAGCTGGTGTGAGCCCCAGCCTCCTAGCCAACTCGGTTTTACGCATATTCACGTCTCTCGTATTGATTATATATGTTTTGATAGCTGGTAATATTCTTTTGGTCAGCACGTCCTCATTGATAAACATACTTCTCAAATATCAAAATAATAAGTCTAGTGTAATATAATTGCAATATCTAGGGTTTTCATTCGGCGTGTCTTTAAGGTGTTACTGAGTAGGTAGGTAACATAGATACATTGTCAATATGAGTTGAAGACGCTTCTCATTTTATTGGTTGTACTATGGTTCTTCTTCCAGGGATGTTGAGGGTTCCAATTAAGTATGAAAGAGAGTTTTTAGACGCCTGGGAGAGTCGTGACTATAAACGTATCTTTAGTCTCTTTGAAGATAGCTCCATAAACGGGGGTGAAGGCCCTGGATACAAGGGGTACCTAATGTATAACATATATGAAATTAATTTGGTCATTACTAAGTACCGTATCCTAAGTGAGAACATTAACTTGTATGGGAAGGAATATTTAAAGAGGAATACGATTAAGAATATGAGGGCTCTCAGGAGGTTGTTTGTCAGGATGCTCTCTATAAGAGAGCAGAGGTTTATGGCTAAATATGGGATTAATGAGGAGTGGCTGATGGTTAAGATCCTGGGTAGGACCCCTAATATGAAGCTTGAAAACTATTATTATAAGGTCTTGATAGACGACATTAGCTCTTCCATTAAGGAGGGAGTTAAACGTAACAATCCTTCTCGCCTAAAAGAGGGTCTTAGAAACTGTATTAAGTTAGGCATCGAACTATCATTGATCCTTGGCTGGTTTATGTTCCTAACAGTATACTCTCTAAAGCTTGTTGAGAAGCTATTGGATAAGGATGCTATTGAGGATCTTTATGTTGATAATGGATATGGGGAGGCATCTGTTAAACTATTGTTTAAGTTGTCTAACTACTTCTCTATTCACATGTCATGGCTTCTAAGATATTTTCCGCATAAGCTTCATCTGCATAGCATAAACTCATATGGCACTGTACGTAGGAGTCGGAACTCAGTCATGTGGATAGGAGTAGTAGAAAGATGCTGGTCCTTCATCTTTGTAATGCATTTGGATAAGGCCGGGTTAATAGAGGAGGGGTCATATGACTCGATATGTAGGGTGTGTATGATAGGATGGGAGGCGTTATACAAATATATCTCAAATAGTTTTTCGAAGGTAGAGATATCCAATGGTGTAAAAGAAAAGCTTGTCTGTGTAATAAATATAAACGCATATTATGAGATGGATAAGACTGAGGTCAGGGAACCGGTGAAGCCTGTCGAGTCACATTCAGAATAGCCCCTATCCCTCGATCAAAGGTCTTCTACTTGTTAGTATCCCCATATATTCACATGGATGCTTCTCAGGACAGTCTCCGAATACGAGGCATGGCGGTAAACTGTATTTTCCTAGGGCGGGGTTGATATTTGAGACATATCGTGATATTTCTGCCGTTATCATCCTAATCTCCCACTGAGCCCTGAGGCACCGTCTAATTGGCAGGGCACCGATATAGTTCCAGCCATCTATCCTAATGAGATCATATACTGTATGTGCATGGGATATGACTCCAACGGCATCCTCTGGACTATATCCCTTTTCCACCAATTCATGATACAGATTATACTGTCTCTCCACCTGTTCAATAAATTTATCTCTCCATTTACTTCGGGCAATCTCAGGAGGTATCACATAGTCTAACCGTTTTAACGCATCGTAGATAGATTCTACATAGTGCTGCCATGTTCTCTGACGTACAGCCTGATGGTATGTAACGAGGCTCATCTTTGTCAGGAAGACATATACATTATGCTTCAATAGACCGAAGAACTTTTCATCCTCATCCTTGAGGGCCTTCTTAAGTTCATTTTCATCTAGCGTGAAAGGCTCGTCATAGGATAATAATGCAACTGGATCTGCATCATGCTCCTCGATGATTTTTCTCATATATCTATTCTCCTTCGCAAATAGCCGTGGAGCGGGATAATATCTAACTCTATAGTAGTTTGGACCCCTGTCTTTAAATAATTCTGGCGCGATCTCCATGGCTTTTGATAAGGCGTCGTTGACTAGTTTCCCAGTGATCTTGGGCACTCCATCGTCTCTAGCCATTAAGAATAGATGTGTTAGTTCCCTAGCGTTGCCAGTTGTCTGGATATTTGTCACGGTGTATAAGGGGAGGATAAACCTCGCATCTTCCTTGGGAACGCCGTTCTCCACCATGTTATAATACATTTCCATGCTCTTCTCCATCACCATTGTTACTTCCCTATCTTCCTTAAGCTCCTCTGGAAGATATATTCCATAAGGCTCTACATACCTCATAGATTGCTGTAGGTGGCTTAGATAGAGGGGTGAAACTAAGAATAGTGTAGTTAACCTAGGTACATCTCGAAAGACGAAAGTGAATACAGCCTGGTCTAATACATCTATATGCCCACTGCTAATGGTAATATCTAGGAGACGCTGCTTAATCCTGTCCACCTCCCCTTTCTCAACAGCCTCTTGATAAAGCGTATGTGCATCGCCTTTCTTCATAGTGGCCCTGGCTCCAAAGGCCACAAGTTCCTCGGGTCCTATATCTCCATATCCAAGTACACCAACGAGTTTAGCAGATGGCTTCACTTCAAATACCATTATTTTTTCAACTCCTTTTTCTTCTCCTTAATAAGAAGCTCAGCGAATTCTATAAATCCATCGGCATACCTGCCTTTTGTGATATAATCAGCTATTGCTTTTAACTCTCTTGGAGAATTATCTACAGCGACTCCATACCCCGCCTTCTCCAATAGAGGAATGTCAAGCTCACTATCTCCTATAGCCGCGATATAATCCGTTGGAAGGTTTAGTAATTCAGAGACGACTAGTAGAGCAAATCCCTTATCAATATCCTTAGGATGAATATGATATGCAAATTTACTATCTATCACCATTAAATCCTCATATTCATTAACGACTTTCTCTACATAATCCTTTGGTATCGTCGGTTTAATCGCTATATCCACATGTCTATATGGATTTGACCAGCTTTCCCTAATCCTATCGCCATACAGCGTCTTAAGCCTTGTTAAAGCCTCTCTAGGATGACGGGAATCTCCATATACCCTAATATTACCCAATATCTCCACTACACACCCACTTTCCGCTATAACGGGGCCAGTGGCACCTATATATGTGGATAACGCCTTAGTGACTGGCAATGCATTCCCACTTGCTAGGCTCACCATAACTCCTGTTCGCTCAAGCATCCTAATCTTATCCACAGCTCTAACATCTAGAAAACCTTTTTCATCCGTTATCGTCCCATCTATATCAACTACTAATACTTGGATCTCAGATAGCTTCTTCATCCCCGATCAACCTCTCATCTTCTTCAGCTTATTTATCACATCAATCTCAAATGGATCCTTCTTCCTTAGATATGCCAGATAGATACTAGCGACATCAGTTAATAATATGGCTCTTAGGATCTTCTCTATCCTGCTTTCTCCCACTAAGTCTATTATGAGGTAATCCATCTCCAGGTCATCCAAATGTTTTATAAATGGCTCTAGGTTATCCCCATGATCCTTGAATATTATTGGGTAGGCCACTGGATCTATTATCTCCTTAAACGCCTCTACTTCATTATGATACCCCTCTGGGAACGTCTGGTAATATGCGTTTATCTTCGCATTCTCATTTAGTGAGGACTTCGCCCTATGTAATATAGATAAATAGCCTTCATCTGCATATAGGATGGGTAGCCTTCCCCAGATATAATACGCTAGTTTGAATGCCTTATTATCCCTTGTATCCAAGCTATATTCGGAGGCTTCATCCCTTAATACATCTGCTATCTTCATTAGTTCCTCCACCGCCTTCTCTCCCAAAATAATCTTTAAGGCTGTAGCTATGAGCTGTGGCAGCGCCGCCCTAGGTGCTAGGGCCTTCTCTACTCTTATAACATTGAATCCTTTTTTCTCACTAAGCTCCAAGAGTTTCCCGCCTGTAGTTATTCCTATGACATCCGCTCCCTTTGAGAGAGCATCTGAGACGGAAGATAATGTCTCTATAGTGTTACCCGAGAAACTAACTGCTAAAACTAGATCTCCCTTACCTACACAACTGGGAAGCCTAGTATATTTAAACACACGGATATCCATCTCCATACCAAGATAGTCTCTAAGGATATCCCCAACTATACCTGATCCGCCCATGCCAACTACATATAGTGTTTTATAAGATATGCCTAGAGAGGGGGTTTTCTCCAACGCCTTCTGAAACCTCTCTCCCCACTTCAAATATTCTCCCAAGAAATTTTTCTTATCATATTTAGCAGCCAGTTTTTTAACATCATCCCATTTCAACGACATAGAGCCTCACCATCTCAATGTAAGTATTATGGTATAATGTATAACGCTCTCAAAATATTAATATTGAACCTCAATAGAGATAGGTATACATATTGGATTTATGTTAGGTTTTTATGTTATAACCATAATTAATATTTGTATTCAGCTCTAATTTTTTGAATGGTGATTTTGTCCCATGGGTAAATATATCAGGATTCTAACCACTCCTCCGGGGCCGAAGGCTAAGGAGATTATTAAGAGGGATGAGGAGCTTTTAATGCAGTCATATGTCAGGTGGTATCCCTTCGTCGTAGCAGGCGGAGAAGGGGCTATTGTCGAGGACATCGATGGCAATCGTTATATTGACTTCAATTCTGGCCTAGCCGTTCTAAACACTGGGCACCTGCATCCAAAGGTTATTGAAGCAGTAGAGCTTCAGTTAAAGAAATATATCCACTATAGCCTTACTGACTTCTACTATGAGTTGGCGGTCGAGTATGCAGAGAAACTTTTCTCGGCGCTTCCATGGAAAGACAATAAGATATTCTATACCAATAGTGGTGCAGAGTCTATCGAGGCGATAATCAAAGTTGCCAAGGGATATTTCGAGGGTAAGCGGAACTATTTCATAGGCTTCTTAGGAGCTTTCCATGGTAGGACAATAGGTAGCCTAAGCTTTACTGCAAGTAAGGCTATACAGAGGAAGTTCTTCTTCCCACTCATGCCAGGTGTAATCCACGTCCCATATCCATATCCGTATAGGTGCCCGTTTAACTCCAAGACTCCCAAGGAGTGTGCAGAAAATGTATTGGGATATATTGAGGAATGGATATTCAAGAAATACGTTGACCCTGGAGAGGTAGCTGCATTCCTTATTGAACCAGTCCAGGGTGAAGGAGGCTATGTTGTTCCCCCCAAGGAGTTTATGACTGGGCTAAAGAAACTCGCTGAGAAACATGGTATCTTATTTGCAGTTGATGAAGTCCAGTCTGGAATGGGTAGAACAGGTAAACTCTTGGCAATAGAACACTTCGGTGTAAGACCAGATTTAGCTGCTTTCGCCAAGGGTATTGCAAGTGGCTTCCCATTAGGAGCCCTAGTGGGAAGACGTGATGTAATGACATTGCCGGGAGGTTCACATGCAAATACCTTCGGTGGGAACCCTGTTTCACTGGCAGCTGCAAAAGCAACCCTAGATCTATTAACCAGCGGTCTCATGGACAACGCCAAGATACTTGGGGAATACATCATGAAGCGGTTTACGGAATACATGGAGAAATATGAGATAATTGGTGATGTTAGGGGCCTTGGTTTAATGATTGGCGTTGAGTTAGTTAGGGATAGGAAGACAAAGGAGCCTGCTTCTAAGGAATTGAGCACGATCATCAATAACTGTTTTAAGAGAGGGGTATTGGTAATCGGTGCTGGAGCTTCATCGATTAGGATTGCACCTCCTCTAGTCATAACAAGGGAACAGGTTGACGAGGCACTTGAGATTATTGAGGATGAGATTAGGAAGGCGGATAAATCCCTCAGGTCCTAGTCTTATCCCAAATTTTCTATTCTTAAATGTTTCTAGGGCATGTTTAACTAAAAAGGGTTTTCTATGGCTCCTCAAATCCTATCATAGGCTCCACATCGATCTTAACCCCATATTTCTTCTTAATCCTCCTAGCCTTGCTCTTAAGCGTTCTCTTGACCTGTCTATATCCCCATGGTGGAACGAATATAAGCGCCTGTCTATCACTGATCATCTTCACCTCGATATCATCACCTAAGTCGCCTAATTCACTTTTTATAGCCTCTTCTATTCTAGAGGGAGTATCCCTATATCCAGTGTATCCATACGTGGGTTTACCAACGGGTATAACGAATACTCTCCTTCCAAATACATAGAACTCGTATTCAACCTTCTTTGTAAAGAAGTCCCTAACTTCCACCACCGGCCTAGACAACTCTTCCTTCATCAAGCCATGTGGTACCCTAGCCGCCATAGAAACTTCGTAGACTTTAACGACTTCACCTCCCTCAAGGAATATAACTGTATCCAATACGCTGGGTATCATCCCGAGCTCTAGCCTCTCTACAAACCTCTGTACAGCATCAATCGGCCTTGCGGCATGGACTACTCCAACCATACCTACTCCAGCTAGCCTTAGATCGATGAATAGCTTAAAGTCCTCGGTTGTCCTCATCTCATCGAATATCGTGTAGTCCGGCCTTGATAGCAGCATTATGTCATAAATCTCCTTTTCATCACTATAGTTCTTACTATACTGGGTTATATCAGGAGGTAGCTGCAGATCCCTGGGTGACTCAATTGTCTTAACTACTTTCCCTAGGCTTCTATAGAACTCTGCTAGCGCCTGGCTAAACGTTGATTTACCCTCTCCAGGGGCACCGGCTATCAATATACCCTCCGCCCTTTCCCTAAATCTATTTATCAGGGAATTAGGGAGATTATAATCTTCTAGCTTAAGCTTCTTAATCGGCCTAACTGCAGTAACCTCATATCCATCACTGAACGGTGGCCTTGCTATTATAACCCTATAATCTCTCATCTGGACGATAGTAACACCCTTACCCTTACTCTCTATAAAGCTGTTCTCATCTAACTTGGAGAATTCTAGTATCTCATCAACAATATCCTCCAAATCCTCTCTAGTTAATGGCCTCTCATCAAGATCTACATATATCCATTTACCGGGCTTACCCTTCTTGGCCCTGGGTGGCACCCCCTCTTTCAAATGGACAGACATTGTGTCGCCGTCGAAGAACTCGGATAGACGTGGTTTATCACCCTTTATCCTGGCAATAAACTTTACTTTAGCCCCAAGGGCATCTAATAGCCTCGCCTTATCTATATCGGAGGTGAGAATAACCGCATCCCTCTCTATAGATAAGTTCAGTAGATAATGATATATGTCTCCAGAGTAGGAGGTGTCTCTATTGATATATTTTAACTCCAGGTTCTCATCCTCTGAATACTTCTTTATTTTACTTAACTCGTTTAAAATCTTCTCCTTAGCTATCTCATCTGATTTAGCCTCTCTCTCGAGCATAGAGACGACTATCCACGGGAGGTATATTACACCCCTCAGCTCCCCCTTCTTTATCAATGGGGATACCAATCCACCCCTGATCACATCCGGAGCCAATATATATTTACTTTCTCCCTCTATATTCATCTCCTACACCAATATTATCGTTTCCTATATCTGCATGAATTCTTATATATATAAACTTTTAAGTTGTTATCCTTCCTCTGGGAGAATCTCTATTATCTTATCTAGTGCCTTGAATCCTGATCCCGTTAAGGGAATCAGTATTTCCTCATCCTTCTCCATCCTATCATGGGCCTGAATATATGCGGCGTAGGCTGTTGCTGACGTGGGCTCAACGAACAGCCCCATTTCATATAGTTTTTTTAATGCCATAATTATTTCACTATCATTGACGACATGCGGGTGTCCACCAGTTTCATTCAATGCCTCTAGAATCTCATCCATCCTCGGTGGGCCTGGAACCCTCAAGCCATCGGCTAGATCAGATGTTTCCCTAGGATATTTCATCTCTCCATTTACCGCTGGATATATCCTCTCATACCCAGCTGCTTCGACCGCATGCATCCTAGGGATCCTCTCAATCAATCCCATGCTATACAATTCTTTAAACCCATGGTACATGCCTAGATAGAGCCCTCCGCTACCAACAGGGATAAATACTTCATCTGGATATACTCCCTCTTCGTAAACTTCATACGCAACAGTCTTCAAGGCCATTATAAAGAAGGGATTCCATACATGCCCTACGTAGTAGACTCCCCGGTCTTCAGCGTCTTCAATTGCTAGTTTATTCGCATCTCCCCTATTTTTTCCCAATATTAAATTTCCACCAAATAATCTTACGAGCAACTTTTTGTTCTCAGGTGCATTCATAGGCATGAATATATTTGGTTTAATGCCATATGCTCTTGCATAAAGAGCTATTGCGGTTCCAGCGTTTCCAGAAGAATCTTCATTGACTTCTTTAACACCAAGTCCCTTTGCCACTGCGATTGTTAGGGCAGCTCCCCTGTCCTTAAAAGATCCACTTGGATTCAAATACTCCAGTTTAAAGTATAGCATCCTTCCATCTTCTTCAATTAAGTGAAGTGGAGTCCCCCCTTCTCCCAATGTTGTATAAGGCACGTTTGGAATCAGATGCTGAGAATAACGAAATATCCCCCTTCCCTCCCCTGTTCTAAGCGAATCCTTCTCTTCCTCCCTTATATTAAGGGCTTTTCCACAGTGAGGACACTTATAGTATAATGCACCCAGGGAATATTCCAGTCTACATTTCCTACAAAATAACTTGATATCAGCTAGGTTGTTTTTCATATAAATCTCATTTTCTATGTAACGGCTTTAAACTTTATCCTATCCTCTAGATACGATACAATTAAAAGCCTCAATACTGTTGATGCCGTGAGACCCTCTTTTTTAGATTTCTCCTTAAATTGATTCCAGGTCTCTTCATCAATCAATATACTAATCCTCCTTTTAGCCATCTTTCTCCCCGTATAATCTTTAGCAAAAGTAATTTATATAAATTTTCTCTATAAATTAGATATATTACCACATTACAATTGATATCCTTTATATGTAGTTGATGAGGATAATTTGTTGATTATCCACATCATCTTGGTCACACATTTGATGATACGTGAATTATATATAATAAATAAATATCTTCTTCATATTTCATCATGAAGAAAAATTATAAAGAACGGTATATAGATTTATATATTATTTTGAAGAATACTTTGATGTGGTTCAATAGTATAAACAGGGATTGAAAATATAAATATGATTGTGGGTGGTGTATATGGAAATTAGGAAGGTTCAGAAACTGGGTTATTCTACGATAGTGGTTTCATTGCCTAGATCCTGGGTTAAGGAGAAGAGCATCAAAAAGGGTGATAGTGTTATCGTCAGGGTGGAGGAGGACGGGTCCCTCAGGATAATACCCTATAACATGGGTAGTGAGAAAACCGTCTATGAGAGATATATTGTGGACGTTACCAACCTATCCTCAAAGGGCCTTGTCGAGAGAATACTAATTGGTAATTATCTATTGGGACACGATACTATTACTTTCAAGACTAGCGATAAAAGAATGCCTGCTTGGGTTTTGGAAGAGGTTATGGACGCTATAAATCGTCTTGCAGGGGTAGAGATAGTTGATCAAAGACTTAATGAGATCACTGTACAGTGTTTTATAGACCCAACAAAATTTAAACTAAAGGGCCTGGTACGTAGAATGTATACACTGATATTCTCAATGATAGAGGGTATACGTATATTCCTAACAGAGGGGGATGACTCAATATTCTCCCAGATATCTGGCTTTGAGACTGAGGCCGATAGACTTTACTGGCTTGTTGTTAGACAGCTTCTTTTGTCACAGAGAAGTTGGAGAGTTGCTAAAGAGATTGGTGTCACACATCCATATCACATCGTGGGTAACAGAGCGATAGTCAAGGCTCTTGAGGACATCGCTGATAGGATTGATGATGTGGGTACGGAGCTAAGGAGGATACCTGCGGACTGGATCGATAGGAGTAGGGATGAGCCGGATGGTGCTGTTAGACGTCTTGATGGGCTTTTAAGTGAGATAGATAACATGGTGGGCGACTCTATGCAGGCATTTATAGAGTTGAGCATAGAGAAGGCTAATGACGTTATTAACGAGGCTGAGAAGTTTAAGGAGAAGACTCAGGAAATAGATATATGGTTTATATCCAATGTCAAGGATCCATTGATACTAAGTACCCTAAGGCTTATGTTGAGTCATTTAATGCGTGTTATAGACAACGTACAGCTGATAGCCGAGATCACCATCAATAGGTCTCTAGAAGCCCCAAGTAAATTCTATTATTGGGAGGCTATGAAAAAGGAGGAGGCTAAGTAGCCTCCACATCGAATATTTTATTATTCCTCCTACCCTTATTCAATCAACAAGTATATCTAGACTCAGGTCTCGTCATATACTTTGATTATAGGAGGCATCTTAAGTTTATGAGTATTTGCTCTATACCGGCTATTTACAAGAGCTATAAGGTTTTTCTCAACTCCCAGTTTCTCCATTATCTGTTCATCTGTATATCCCAAGTCAAACTTCAAGTATAGTATGGGATCAACCTCATCATACGTTATCCCCAATTCCTCCTCCGCCTTATGACCCGGCCATAGCTCCGGCGAGCTCGGTTTCCTGATTATGTTCTCAGGAACCCCAAGGAATCTAGCGAATTTCCTTAGTTGGGTCTTGTAAATGTCTCCTATCGGAAGTATATCCACTCCTCCATCCCCATATTTAGTGAAGTATCCTAATAATAATTCAGATTTATCTCCTGTCCCAATGACAAGAGCATGTTTTTCAGACGCTTTGTAATACAAGGTTATCATTCTTATCCTTGCAATAGCGTTTCCAAGGGCCTTCTTATCAACGATATTAAGGGTTCCTCTCACAGCTTTTACAATAGGTTCTATATTTATTTTCTGCCAGTTATCCCTAGGTAACCCTATCTCCTTCACAACAGCCAATGCATCTTCAATAGACTCTCTGCTCGTGAATCTAGTTGGCATGATGTATGCATAGAGGTTCTCTGGCTGGAGCGCCTCAGCAGCTAAAAATGCAGTGGTACTACTATCTAATCCACCGCTTAATCCAATTACTCCTTTCTCAAAACCATTTTCCTTGAAGTAGCGTCTTAGCCCAGATACAATCTTGTCCTTTACAATTTGCCAATCCAGCTCAGGAGGATACATCGTCATTCACCGAATAATCCCACGAATCAGTTTTACCCCAAATATGATTAATTATTATATTATATTAACCACATAAATTTTTAGGATAGTGGTGGTCCTCATGAATCCTTCTATAGAGATGATTCCAATTAGTAAGAGGATTGATGATAGTGTCATTCACCTAAAGAAAATAACTATAGGCTCTGGAAGCCCCCGCCTGTTTATAGGGGCTTCGATCCATGGAGATGAGCTTACACCGATTGGAGTCATATGGAAGCTCATCGAATACTTTAGGGTCTCTGAGGTTAAGGGAACCCTAACCATGATATCGGGAATGAACCCGGAGGGAATAGCGTTTAAGAAGAGGGTGGATCCCTACTTTAATACTGACCTCAACCGGGTTTATCCGGGGGATCCGGAGGGGACTCTCCCACAGAGGATAGCCAATGCAATTTATAGGATCGCGATTGAACATGATGTGGTTATCGATCTACATACCGCTGGAAACTGTGTTCCATTTATTCTTCTCGACCCAATTGAAGGTGGCCTTAGGAAGGAGGTGGAGGACCTAGCATTGTCAATGGGGATCACGGTATTGGATGAGTATGTGGAGGATAAGTATGAGTCTCTAAAACTGGGGAACAGTCTCCCTCCTCAGGTGCTGAAGAAGAATATCCCGAGTTTTACTGTGGAGTTACCTGGTGGTAGCAATATCGATTGGACGGGAGTAAATGTAGGTTTTAAGGCTGTTTTAAACTTGATGATTCACATGGGCATGGTGGATGCTAAGAAAAATGAGATTACTGAGACGTTTGTATTGGAGGAGTTTGGATACAGGAGATATGACGTCTACTCTAACAGAGCTGGTATACTTGAAAACTTTGTTAGGCTTGGTGAGCTAATAGAGAAGTTTACTCCACTAGGCGTATCCAGAGACTTCATTGGTAATGTAGTCGAGTGGATAAAGAGTGAGGAGACTGGCTATGTAATATCATTACCAAGTAAATCCATAGTATACCCTGCTGACAGAGTCTATTTATTAGCTGTCAAAGAATAAATAATTTTTAGCGTTTTATAGGGGCACGGTGTCGCCAATGTCAAATTCAGAACACAGTCAGAAAGATGGTATGATTATATGTCCAAGATGCGGTGCTGAGAATCCTGACCATGCAAAATTCTGTATTAAATGCGGGTATAACTTGGCGTTGGTCAAGGGAGGGAAGGTCACAGAGGCCACGATAAAAATAGTGTTCTTTACTTCGATTGCATCCCTACTCGATTTCCTGCTTAACACAGGGATTCTTAAGGCTGCTGCGGCAAATAGCATGCTCGGTATATTGGAGATACTCAGTATAATAAGCTCCATCGCAATCTTCTACATCTGGTATAAATATAGAGGGGTAGGGCTGCCATTCAGCGACACCTACTTTAAGATATTCATGATCTTACTCCTCATACTCTTCCTAAGTTATCTCTCATACTATATAATATTCATCCTAGTAGGTGTCATCACAGTCAGCCCACTATGGATACTATATGGATATTTTTTGAGGAGTATCTATAAGAAGTACAAGGAGGCATAATGCTCTTCAGGGGGTATGGGGGAGTTTTGAAGGCATCTGAAGAGATTATTGAAGTCGAGGTAGTCAATATCGATGAAAAAGGAGTTGCATATGGCTATTATAATGGTAGGAAGATCAGGGTTAAATATGGTATTCCAGGAGATAAAGTAAGGGTTAAGCCATATATAGTTAGGAAAGGGAGGCGTGGCAGGGTTAAGGAGCTATGGGGAGACATCATAGAAGTCATATCCCCTGGTGTAGGGAGAATAGAGCCCAAATGTAAACATTTTGGGCTATGTGGCGGCTGCAGATTTCAGAACTGGGATTATAAGCATCAGCTTATGTATAAAAAGAGGCTGGTGGAGGAAGCTTTCAAGAGATATGGTATGGATATTGAGGTTGAGGATCCTCTCCCAAGTCCTAGGGAATACTACTATAGGAATAGGATGGATTATCCAGTTGGGATTGTAGATGGCTCTCCAGTCATTGGTCTGAAGATGGTGGGTAGGTGGGATGTAGTTGTTCCGCTGAAAGAGTGTCACTTGATGTCTATGGAAAGCATCGAGATAATCAATAAGGTACGGGATTTCATGTCTAGAAGGGGGATACCGCCCTACAACATATTTACTCACGAGGGTTTTATGAGATACGTCGTTATTAGAGAGGGAAAGTATACAGGTGAGAGACTTATATCACTAGTTACCGCATTAGGGCCTTTCCCATGGCTCGATGAGTTAATTGACATACTGAAGGAGGATGCCACAGGTATTATATGGAGTATTAACCCAAAGATCACCGATCTATCTATTGGAAGCGAGATTCGTCCATTATATGGTAATGATCACTTGAATGAGGAGATATCTGGATTTAAATTCTATATTCATCCGAACGCCTTTTTCCAGACCAACTCTTTTCAGACGGTTAACCTAGTCTCACTGGTTAGGGAGCTGGCTGAGGGAGGTGATGTCCTCGTAGATGTATATAGTGGAGTCGGTCTCTTCAGCTTCAGCCTAGCCAGTGAGTATAGGGTGGTTTATGGCATTGAGATAGATGAGTATTCGATCTATAGTGCAGGGATTAATCTAAAGCGGTATAAGGGTAGGAACGTTACCATACTTGAGGGCGCGGCGGAGGATATGTTGTCTAGAACACCTGCTGAGCCTGATACAGTTATAGTTGATCCCCCTAGGCCAGGGTTAAGTATAAAGGTTAAGGAACTCCTCCTAACTCTAAAGCCTAAGGAAATCATATACGTAAGCTGTAATCCAATTACCCTAGCCAGGGATGTTGAGAAGCTGTCTGAGAGTTATTTATTGGATGGCGCCGTAAAACCAATCGACATGTTCCCGCAGACTCCGCATATTGAATGTGTTGTACGGCTTATTAGAAAGACATAGACTATTATATTGAGGAGTCTAGGTGGGTACATATGGAGATAAAGATACTTGATGTCTCAGCAGGAAACGTCTCTGGAGACATTGCATCCTATCTACTGATTACAGACAAATACTGTATCATCATCGAGACCGGACCCTCGGGAGCCGTAAAAAAGCTTTATCAGGGGCTTGAGGAAGAGGGGCTTACCGCAAGAGACATAGACATAATAGTCGTGACACACATACACCTAGACCACGCCGGTGCATCTGGCCATATAGTGAAGAAGAACAGGGGCATAAAACTCTATGTACATCCCCGTGGGTATCCACATATGATCGACCCCAGTAAGCTATGGCAGTCTAGTAAAGAGACTCTGGGTGAGTTGGCTAGGATATATGGTCCTCCAATACCCATAGCCAGAGGTAATTTGGTTAGAGCGGACGACGGCTCCACATTGGACATTGGAGAGGATGAATTAGTATTTATACATACTCCAGGCCACGCCTCTCATCATATGACGATATTACTTCGGGGAAATGGCTTCCTATTCAGTGGAGATGCAGCTGGGTTATATCATGATAATGTGTTGGTGCCAATAACTCCTAAGCCACATAATCCTGAGAAGGCTATAAAGAGCCTTGAAAAACTCCTTGAGTATGATGTGAAGAAAGTCTTCTTCACGCACTACGGTGTCTATGCTCCTGGGAAGGATGCAATTGAATATGCTATTAGAAAGTGGAGGGAGTGGAGGGACACAATCTACGAGTTCTATAAGAAGGGTTATGACCTGGATAGGGCTTATCAAGAGTTGGTTGAGGTTGATTTAGAGGCTGGTATAATGGATAAATACTTCAAGTCCAGGGGATATGCTGGTGATGAGCTTAAAGTTAGTGTAGAAGGAATGATGAGCTACTTTAAGTGGATTGAAGATAACCCTCGGTAGGTTATTTAGGAATCAAAACAAATAAAATGGGGAGGCGGAGATAGGTCTTATCCACCGCCTACTACAGGCATTATCGAGACCTTGTCCCCGTCTCTTACCTTTGTATCAAACCCTTTCATGTTATATATGCTTACACCATTTACTAGTATAATGGAGTTCTCGGGATGATTCTCTATGTACTCCGCCAGTTCAGGTGATATCCTCTTAAGTATGTCTCTAATGGCTATGGGCTTCTCTATCTCCAGTTCGATTTTTTTCTTGCCTACATAATCTTGGAAGAATCCTAGTACGACTACCTCGATCATCATGGCGTCAACTCTACGCCCATCGCCTCTAACTCCCTCGCCTCCTTGGATAGCCCAAGGTTATCGAATGTACTTCTTCGTGGTATGCCGTTTCTATCCCATCCACGTAGCTCGTAATATGTGTCCAGCATCTGGTTATATGCGTCTAGACTTAGGTGGGCTCCCTTCTTCGGCCCCTGCGTCAATGGCTCCTCGAACCATCTCATTGGAGGCATATCCATACTCCTCATCCAATATCCATATTCCCTGATCCAAAATCCTCTGACGAGTGTATAGATTCTATCCGCGATCCTATTCAAGTCTTCTGCAGTGTATTTGATTCCTGTTGCAGCCTCCATAAAGGTCAGGTAATAGTCTAGGCTTAGACCTACCTCAATCCACGGAAGCCTGCATGTGACAAATGTCTCGAACCACCCGCCTCTTATCCTCTGGAGTTCAATTACTTTCTCAACCTTGGTCTTATCCACCTTCTCAAAGCCATACTGCGCCTCCCACGCTATTATCCACGCCTCCTTATGATGTGCACCTATAGATGATGTTCCAAATGCCAGTGCCATTCCCGGTGCCACATGGGCGTCATATGCTGTTATCGGTAGACCCTTTACATGCATAGCGAATTTCACAGTGTCACCGCCAAGCCTTAGAGAGGCGTATCTGACGCCTGCTGCAAGAACTTCGCCGAACTTCTTCCTCTCCACAATTAAATGCATGATGTCCAATGCGGAGGATGCGTCTCCCCAATCAGGTTTTATACCATCTAAATCATCATCCTTCAAATATCCCTTTTTATAGGCTTCAATTGCAAATGCTATCGCTGAACCCACCGATATAGTATCTATACCTAGGTCATCAGCTTCTCTAATTAGTTTGATCACGTCATCCATATTGGATACGCCGATGTTGGAGCTTAGCATTGCGACATTCTCATAATCCATCTCAGCCTTTGTACCTTTATAGCTCTCCCTAGCCTCAGCCACGTTACCACATGGCATGTTACAGTTCGGGCATCCCTTCTGATACTTCTTATACTGTTCAGCCATAACCTTACCAGTAACTTTATCAGCCTCCTCGAAGAATCCCTCTCTAAAGTTGTATGTTGGGAGAACACTATTCTCCTGACACCATTCATAGATCATCATTGTACCCTGCTCCATCCAATGAGGATACATAGGCGCACCCTTAATATCCTTATATGCCTTTGTACCCAGCTCCTTGATAGTCTTCTCATCAACAGCCGGGAGGGGTTTCTCTCCTCTTATCACCAGTGCCTTGAGGTTCTTACTGCCCATGACTGCAGCCATTCCAGGCCTTCCACCTGCCCTGTCCTCTTCAGACATTACAATGGCATATCTAACTAGATTCTCTCCTGCCTTCCCAATTGTGAGTATACCTGAGTCCTTACCATATTCATCTGTTAATTCCCTATGTACTTCCCTAACATCTGCTCCCCACAAGTCCCTTGCACTATGTATGGTTACATCCTCCTCCTCTACATATACATAGACAGGTTCATCAGCCTTGCCCTCAACCACTATTGCATCGTACCCAGCTTTCCTCATCATTACCGAGGCCTTGGTACCGATGTTTCCGTCTCCATAGCCGCCTGTAAGCGGCGATTTTGATGCGACGACTAGTTTCCCACTGCTGGGTAGGGGGAATCCTGTTAGAGGGCCTACTGCAAATATTAGGAGGTTATCTGGATGCAGTGGGTCGACGCCTGGCTTTAAATGATCCCATAGTATCCTTATGGCGAATCCCCTTCCACCAATATAATGTAGAGCCATTGACGGATCATATTTCCATATTGTTGACTTCTCTTTAGTCAAGTCTATCCAGAGGATCTTACCTGTCCAACCACCTTTAAGCAATGTAATCACCCGCTTAACAGTAGATATATTAGGTTTATCTTTCATATATAATTATCGCATAAAGAATATTTTTAGACGATACTCATAAAAACTATATCAAATTATATATATCCACCTAAGTTTGTATTCTATAATGGTGTTATATTTGAGTGGGAAGGTTACGAAGGAAAGGGTTTTGGAGGCATTGAGAACGGTATATGACCCGGAGATACCTTTCAACATAGTTGATCTCGGGCTTATATATGGGGTGGAGGTTAAGGACGATGTTGTCTATATCAAGATGACACTGACCGCCCCAGGCTGTCCACTAGCCCAATTTATAGTCGAACAGGCTAGGGATGCTGTGCTTTCAATAGAGGGAGTTAAGGACGTTAAAATCGATCTCGTATTTGACCCGCCTTGGACACCGGACATGATATCCTCTCAGCTGAAATCCGAGCTAGGATTTAAGGACTAAGCCCGTAATAAAACAACAGTATCCCTAATATCCCCATTTTATTATAGGTATGTTTTAGGAGGGCATCCTATTTGTTATAATCCTGTCTTATTACTTTTATTAAGGTATTATAGTTAATTGTAGTGGTGAGGGGCGGATATACATGGATGATGAGATAGAGTTTATCAAACGCAAGAAGATGGTTGAGTATATGCAGAGGATTTTGGAGAGGCAGATGAAATCAGTTGAAGCAGGTGAGAAGGAGGACATCTATGAAAAGGTTAAGCCATTATTTACTCCTGATGGATTTAACTATCTAATAAGTATCCGGGATAAAAACCCAGGGCTGGCTGATAAGATATTGAAGAACCTATTGTTCCTATTGATCAATGGATTGGCGAGTGTACCGGTTGATAAACTTAGTGTAGAGATCCTGGAGAAAAAGCTAAGTGGCTATAAGGGTAAGATATATGTGGAGAAGAAGGGGGAGCTTAAGGAGTTTGGAGAGGCGTTGAAGGAAGACGAGGATTAACCCTCCTCCTTATCCCTATAAAATATAAGTTTATTCCTATATAGACTGTGTGGGACGACCTTTATCCATGGATACATTCTCCTAATCGTCTCTATAGTCGCTGGATCATCCTCATGATACTCGACTATCTCAAGCCCTTCATCTATTAGTCTCTGGATTACACAAGGCTTATACCTCATATCTGGGTCTCTGTTTCCAGGTGGCCTCATTATCAGTAGGTTATATGGAATCCCGAAACGCTTCATCTGCTCTACAGTGTATCTCCTCATATCCTCAGGCCTACCAGTCAGCAATATTATTCCATATCCCTTGTCGTATAACCTTCTAACAAGGTTTATCGTCTCCTCATCAGGCTTGTCTAGATGGAGATATTTATCGCTGAGAAATATCCTCCAGAACTTCTGCCTTTTCCAATATGGCTCCTTATATAGTGACTTATCTAACTCTAGACCCGCTTCCCTAACACATGTTACGTATCTCTCGGACACATCGAGGAGTGTATTATCAATATCGAAGATAACTATTTTCTTACCATGGATCTCACTAGGTATCTTAAGATCATGTTTTACACAGTCTTCGCTATTCATATTACTAATCAATAATGACTAACCCTAAATTTAAGTAAAATAAAGTGTCACTTGATGAAATCATCGAGGGGTCCCCGTTTAACGTCGGATGGCCTGGCATCGATATATTTCTTGATGGTCTTAAAGTCATCGATTAACATCTGCTTTAGACCTGGGTTGTATAAGGCGGCTGCGGGATGATAAGTGGGTATTATAATGACTTTGATCCTGCTTATCGTAGCAATATTAACTGTTCCGTGTTGTTTAGTTATGCTCGTAAATTTTAGGCCTGCTAGATCCATTATAACTCTCGCAGCATGCCGACCTAGTGTTACTATGAGACGTGGTCTAATTATATTTATCTGTCTCCTTAGATATGGGAGGCAAGTGTATATCTCCATCTGACTAGGGTCTCTGTTTCCAGGTGGCCTACACTTGATTACATTCGTTATATATACTTCCTCACGAGTAAGCCCGATGGATTCTATTAACATAGTGAGTAGTTTACCTGCGGCTCCTACAAACGGCCTACCTGTCTCGTCTTCACGGCCACCCGGGGCTTCTCCGACAAACATAATCTTTGGATCGAGACTACCCTCGCCAGGAACGGGTTTTGTCCTGGTTTTGTGTAACTCACATTTCGTGCATTTTATTATCTCCTGAACTAGGTTATCATATTCCTTTTTATCACTCATCTTCTTATTCAAAAATAGGAATTTTACTCTTGAAGAATATAAATAGGGTGTCTCGGGCCTCTTTATAGTGACGACAATAGTTTTTTTAGCTTTTTCATAGCTATACTCGCTTTTTCAGGCAAGTATACGTCTGCTACGGGCGTTATTGCGGATTCCTCTGGATTTATCTCAATGATGAAGGCTCCCATCGTCTTAGCCCTTACAGGTATGTGCCCCGCTGGATACACGACTCCACTTGTCCCTATAACAAGCATAACATCTGATTTGAGCCCCTCGTCAAATGCGAGTTGAAGGATAAGCGGGTCAAGCGCTTCTCCAAACCATACAACATCCGGCCTCATTATATTACCACATTTGTCACATCTCGGCATTGACTTCGGAAGCTTCTTTAGCCTCTTCTTATTATCACAATATATGCATTTAATCCTCCATATGTTTCCATGTAACTCAATCACATTTTTGGAGCCTGCTTTCTGGTGTAGTTCATCTACATTCTGTGTAATTACGGTCTTTAAGATACCCTTCTTCTCCCATTCTGCGAGTATCTTATGGGCTTCACTAGGCTTCGTATCCTTAAGTTTCTCCATCCTCATGATATACCATTGCCATACAAACTCAGGGTTTCTGATAAAAGCTTGATATGTAGCTATTTCCTCAGGCTTGAACTTTGTCCATAAACCGTCTTTACCTCTGAAAGTAGGTATACCACATTCTGCAGATATACCAGCGCCTGTGAATGCGACCAGATAATCAGCTTGTTTAACCGCCTTTGCTGCTCTAACATATTCCTCTTCCATGCGGCTCATCCTAATATTATTAATTCATTACATAGACTATTATTATTTTGTCATGAGTAGAAACTTAATGAGGGAGATATTAAGTGGTTTCTTCATCGTCGCCCATAGAGGTGCTAGCGGCTCTTATCCTGAAAACACTATGCTATCCTTCTCCAAGGCGGTTGAATTTGGAGCTGATGTTGTGGAGCTAGACGTAAGACTCTCTAGAGATGGAGTGCCTATTGTATTTCATGACAATACGTTAGATAGACTAATTGGATTGTCTGGTAAGATAAGTGACTATGATTATAATGATATAAAGACGTTTAGGGTAGGTGGCGAGCCTATTCCCTCTCTAGAGGAGGCCCTCGGCTATCTAGTGGATCACGTCGGGGTCTTTATCGAGGTGAAGGAAGATGCTGGTATCCAGGCTATAACAGATATTATTATCGAGAATGGCTATGAGAAGAATGTTGCAGTCATATCCTTCAATGAGGGTCCCCTAACCTATATTCATAACACGACTCCAACCGTAGTCACGGGATACATATATATGAAGCCCGGTGATGGGATCGTCAAGGCTAAGAAGATAGGTGCTGAGATTGTTTTACCATATTATAGACTGGCCAGTTCCAAGGCTATTGCATTTGCACATAGACTCGGGTTAAAAGTCGTTGTCTGGGTAATCAATGATACTGATATGGCTTTGGAGTATCATAGACGTGGAGCAGATGGTATTGCAACTGATTATCCTGAGAAAATTATAGAGGCTTTGAAGAGCGTCTAGACATAGTCTTCTTCATACTCCTTCAGTTCAGGTGATGCTTCTTCAACCTCCTTAATCTCTTTATATATCTCTCTCAATGTCTCCATATAGTCTCTCTTCCCCATCTCAATCTCTAGCATGAATTTCTCAGTTATTCTGGTTCTGTCTTCGGAGACTAGGTGTCCGTATCTCTGTGATAGATAGCTGTATACCATCTCTCCCTTTGGCCTGGGTATAAGCCAACGTGCATTCTTACTTTCAAATACATATCTCCTGTCAAGTAGGGTCTTAACTATCTTTGCATATGTACTTGGTCTACCTATCTCCTTCTCCTTCATTAGTTTTATAACGTCTCCCTGTGTATATCCGGGAACCAAGAACTTCTCTCTAGTTTCTACGCTAATAGGCCTTACATTTTCCCTCGCCGGGGCTTGTGACTTAACCCGTGTGAATCCATATATCTTTAGGAAGCCTTCATCCAATATCTCCACGATCCTATCCTCATTTAGAACCTCTTTATCCATGAGTCTTACCTTAACATTCTGTTTAACAGTCTTAGCAGGAGCCATCTGACTAGCTATGAACCTGTTGAATATTAGGCTGTAAAGTCTGTAGTGCATCTTTGTAAGCATTATGCCGAAGGCCATGTCTCCCTGCATTACTAAGTCGATCAATGTCTCTGTATCAATAGGCCGTGTAGGTCTTATACATTCGTGGGCCCCACCCTCCCCCCATTTCCTGGGTTTGAAGAGTCTCTTCCCAGCTTCTCCAAATCTATGCTGTAGATATTCCTTGGCTATCTGTATCCCTGCATCCGATACCCTACTGCTATCTGTCCTATGATAAGTTATCAATCCCTGTTCAAACAGGTCTTGGGCAAGTCGCATAACTTGGTCAGCGCCGATCTTCAACACCCTATTTGCCTCTTGAATAAGCATGTCTGTTGTGAATGGCGGAGGTGGATTAATCTCCTCCACATATTTTTCTCCTCCCTCCACTGTAAATTCAGTCTCACCAACCATATTCCTAAGCCTAGGCGATACATCATCTTCCTTTAACTCTATGTAGAGATCGTATGGGAGCTTTATCATAAATACCTTGGCCCTACTATTCTCGACCTCTCTCCATCTCTTTATTATCCATCCTAATACAGGCGTCTGTACACGTCCAGCGCTCCATTCTCCCTTCCTCCATCTATACCAGTGTTTATCCCCAATCTGTTTCCTAAACTCAGTCTTCAGTTTCCCAGTTAATACAAACCCTATCCACCTATCCTCTATCCTCCTGACTATCTGGGCCTCTACATATCTCTTTAGGAACCCCCTCTGCTCCTTTAAAGCTTTCAAAATCGCTTTTCTCGTGATCTCGTGGAACTCAAGCCTATGTATATTCTTTGTATAGGGTCTTAACAGCATAGCTATATCCCATCCAATCTTCTCTCCCTCTACATCTGGATCGGTTGCTATCAGTACTATATCTACCTCAGTGGCTAAGTCTTGGAGAAACCTAACCCTATTTAATGAATCGCTTACGAGGTCTGACCCACATTTAGGGCATTTGATACTCTCTGAAGTAAATTGGTGTCCACATGATAGGCATCGTTTAATTGAGTTATAAAGTGGGATAAACTCGTCATTCTTAACATATACTCCATGCCAGAGACCCTTCTCATATTCTATCTTCTTTGGTAATGTTATCAAGTCATATACATGTCCACCACTAGCCGTTATCATTAGGATAAGGTTACCTATAGACACCTCATACACAGTATTTCCATCTCTTTTACGGACGGTTGGTCTACCAAAGAACCTCGCTATGGTTCTAGCCTTATTTGGTGACTCCACAACCATCAAGGCAGTTTTAACTGGATCCTCTATCTCCCTCTTAATTTCTCCTGTGACCACCTTCTTAACCATCTCCCTGTCCCGATCGACCTCCTCTATCAGTTTCTCTATATCTATCTCATTGAAGTCTACCCAGCTTGTCTCTTCAATTATCCATCTCATCTTTCTCATAAGCCCCTCGAGTAGATTCGGATAGTCAATGATCGACACTGCTAACCCACGTGTAATTCCACCAGCGTACAACCTGCTTGTCCTCCCACTGGCTTGTATATATGTCATTAAATCAGGGATCAGGATATAGAACTCTCCATTTTCCTCTAGGACCTGTATATGACTAAGTTTCTTAAGTCTTTCTCTAATAACAGGGTCAGAAAGCTTTGACCTAATATACTCGAGTATATTAAGCACAGTTTTCTCGGTCTTCGTACTAGCCTCGGCTTCTCCACGTAATACCCTTGTAAGCTTCTCGAGCGCTGAGAATGAGCTGGTTTTTACAATACGGTTCAATATCCTAAGCATCTTATCAAGCTCTTCCTTTTCCTTACTCTCAACCAGCTCTCTCAATAAACCGAGTGTCCTTAGCATTTGAATGGGCCTGGGCTCCTCAAACTTGGCGCTGAACTTAAACCTAGGTATGCCCACGAATATGGCGTATCGGATTCTCTGTGGAAGATCTAGCCCTCTTACCATTACACCATAGTATATGGCCACTCCAACTAGGACATCTATTTTTCCATCTACAAACTTATTATATATGTCTAGCTTGCCAGATGTAAATACTTCTGCTGTGATCCCCTTTTTCCTGAGGTACCTAGCCACTTCCTCAGCATATTCTATCCCCTTGTCAACGGGGACATACACCAGTCCTCCTCCACCTAATCTGGAGACAAGTTTATAAACCACTTCGAGGATGCCGTCTTCCCCTGGGTGGATATATGCATCAACAATATTCCTCAAGGTTTCGGATCTGTATCCAACTTGGAACCCCAGTAGTTCCCGGAAGAGTTTAACCCTCATCCCCCTAGGCCTACCGGTTGCAGAAGAGACTATAAGAATCCCCTTATCTCCCTTTCTAAGTTTCCCTAGCTTCTTCTTAAGCTTCTCTATCTCAGATAAAAGATTCTTCCTCTCTTCATCGTCTCTGGTCCTCACGATATTCGTCTTTAAACGTATAAGTTCTAGGGTGGTTGATATACTCTCCTTGGTAAATCCGAGTAGTTGTAGTACCCTGTCTATATTTCTACTACTTCTTAGAATGGCGTCTACATCATCGACGAAGATGAAGTGGAACTTCGTCCCCTCCAATGCATCGAATCTCCTCGCGATAAATTGGCTGGTGGTAACCAGTATATTAAACTCGCCTCCTCTAATTTTCTTCAAAACCTTCCTCCTACTCTTTATCTTGGAGTGGTATGCAACAATATCTATATTTAACCCAGCTCTATCTGAGAACTCGATTAGTCTCTCATATACCTGGTTGACCAGGGGCGTTGTAGGAACTATAATATAACATTTCTTATTCTTACTCCCAAGATATAGGCTCATAATCATCCCAAATAGGGTCTTACCTACTCCAGTGGGAGCTACGATCGAGAAGCTCTCTCCTTTTAAGACCCTCGTCGCCCAAGTCCTTTGGGCGCTCCAGGGTCTGCTCTCCAGGGTCTTATAAAATAATTTATTCAATTCTTCTAGTCCTCTATGGAGTTCGTATAACTCCCTGTATGTTTTTTTGAGTGTTCCAATCTTCTTCATAATTTTGTATAGATTCTCGATATTTGCTTGCTCAATGACATCAGGGATACATCTGATGCATGGCAGCCCTCGGGATAGCCTATAGTCTTCATTCTCTCCATGGCAATTTATACAGCTATGCATATAATTTCCATGGACTCTCTCTACATCTAGAACTATTGTACTATCGCCTTCTGGCAAAATATTTCACCAAATATTTAAACTGTATCTATTGAATATTTAACTATGTCCATTTGAAGTATCCTGTATATTTAGTCTTATTATACATTTTATTATTTGGGGATCGTATGGAGAGACTGTCAACCGGGGTACCGTCTTTAGATAAACTTATGGATGGAGGTATCCCCAGGGGATTCTTTGTAGCGGTTGTTGGTGAGCCTGGGACTGGTAAAACCATTTTATGTATACATTTTATTGCTGAGGGAATAGCTTCAGGGGATTATAACATATATGTAACCACCGAAGAATCGAGGGATTCTATTATCAATCAGGCAAGTCAGTTCGGCTTCAACTTTAACAAGGCTATTAACGAGGGAAGGCTTATCCTGATCGATGCGTTGATGGGTGATGATGAATGGACCCTAAGGCACCTGGATATCGATGAACTGGTGGATATAGTTATAAGAGCCAAGAAAAAACTTGGATATGGAAGAACGAGGCTGGTTATAGACAGTGTATCTGCTTTCTGGCTGGCCAAGCCTAGCATGGCTAGGCAATATTCATACACTCTTAAAAAGATATTATCCAAATGGGACTTGACCACGCTAGTCACGAGTCAGTATGCCATCTCCACATCCGAAGCATTCGGCTTTGGAGTAGAGCACGTGGCGGATGGTATTATCAGGTTTAGAAAGAGCATTAAAAACTCTATGCTAAGAAGATACGTGTTGATTGAAAAGATGAGACAGACAAACCATAGTCTCTATCTATATGAGGTTCATATACTGTCTGGAAAGGGCTTGGTGGTCACAGCGCCAACCTTATTGAGAAAGGAGGATGTAGCCCTGCCTGAGAAGGTTAAAAAAAAGGTTAAGAAAGGTGGATTAACAGGTGAGTAACAGAAAGAATGTACTCCGAGTTGGGGGTGGTTGAGTTGATTACGGCTGAGTCGATAAAAAAGAAGCTTGTGAAGTCATTTAAGGCGAAGCCTTGTCGGGCGTGTGAATACTCTGATAAGATGATCATGGACTTGCTATCCGTCGGCTTAGAGGCTGCTGATCCTACTGTAGCCGTTACCCGCTTCATATCTTTAGACGGGAAACGGATATTGCTGGATGAGGAGGGGAATAGGACTGTAGACATAAGTGGGGGTTGCTATGTGATCGGGTTTGGAAAGGCCGTCGTTGGGATGATGAGGGGGATACTGGATAGGAGCGAGGGATATGTAAAGGATAGCTGTATTATCGTGCCTAAAACACGTTTTATAAAAGGGGATGTCGAGTATCTGGTTGATAAAGGTGTGGAAGTTTTATACGGCGGCTTTCCTCTACCAAATAGCGATACAATAGCCTCTTCCAATAGGCTTCTAGATTTTATTATGGAGATTGATGAAGAAGCGACTGTAGTCGTCCTAGTAAGTGGAGGCGGTAGTTCTCTATTTGAGCTTCCTTTTGAAAATATTTCGTTGGATGAGTTGGTTAAGGCCTATTATACCATGATGATCCATGGCCTAAATGTTAAGGAGCGGGCTGTAGTTAAAAAACACCTCAGCAGGGTTAAAGGAGGTAGGCTTGCCTCAATCATCCACCCAAGGCGTACAGTAACCCTTGTATTATCCTCGGTATTCGACGACGACATCTCAGCGGTTGCATCAGGCCCGACGGTTCCCGATCCATCGACATATGAGGATGCCAAGAACATATTAGTTTACCATAAGCTTTGGCGGGTTATGCCCACTAGTATCGAGAGGACGATAATGGAGGGTATTGAGGGGCTTGTTCCAGAAACTCCTAAGCCTGGGGAACCCATCTTTGATAACGTTGATAACGTAATAGTTGGTAGTGGGCGTATTGGCCTTAAAATGATGAGGGCTTATGCAGAGTCCAAGGGATATAATGTTTTTCTCTTAACTAGTCGGTTTGAGGGTGAGGCTAGGGAGGTCAGTAAAGTAATTGGAGCCTTGATTGAGGAGATATACAAGGATAACAACCCGATTGAGCCGCCAGCAGTCCTGTTAATCGGGGGTGAAACTACTGTAACCCTAAAGGGAGACGGCATCGGAGGCCGTAACCAAGAGCTTCTATTACCATTGATAAGTAAGGTTGCTGGAATGCATGGGGTTTCGATCATCGCATTTAACACAGATGGCAGGGATGGGATAAGCCCTGCAGGTGGAGCAGTTATAGATGGATGTACGATGCATGAGGCTTTGAAATATGGGCTTTCAATAGAAGATGCGCTGGAGAGGAATGATAGCTATAGCTTTTTCGATTCTCTTGGGAGAGCCCTTGTAACAGGGGATACGGGGACAGATGTAAATGACTATATCATTGCGTTGATCTCTATATAATCGGCTTATCTTGGCCAATATACCTTGAGTTACGCCTCTCATCATATCCAACTTTCGCAGGGCTAGTCAGCTTATGAAATATTATCTGGACTATTTCGAGACCCGGGCTTAATAAGACAGGGGTATATCCCCGGTTGGATATTTCAAGGGCCAGGGGAGCTGGTTTCTTTAAACCTGTTCCTGGATTGACGAGGCCAGCTGCATGCACAATGATCCCTATTCTAGCTAGACTACTTCTACCCTCTAATGTAGCTGCATATCCCTTTCCGATCCTAATCCTCTCCCTAGTTATACCTAGGATAAACTCGCCTGGCTTTATGATATATCCTTCTTCACCAGTGTCAATTATCTTTACAAACTTCGGAATATCTTCCTTATTACGTGGGTCAATTAACCCTCCTCCTCTGAATATGGTGAATTTGGAGTCGAGTGTAAGGTCTACGCTACATGGGCCAAGCTTCTCCTCGTTAAAGGGGATTATTTCTATCTCCCCTTTCTCCATCGCCTTCAATATATCTTTATCTGAGAGTATCAACTCTTCTCCCTCCCTCTAGATAAGTAGATTCTGGCTATGGATATATATTAATCCGAGGGCATATCCCTGTTGAAAAGTATATTTAAAATATACATTTTAAGTTATTCAACTATATTTTAGTGGTTATTTAATTATATATTATGTAATTTGGGGGTGGGGGCCATGTCTCTAGAGGATGTTTTCGAGGTAAGAACAGGCCCTGTTAGAGTTAGTGGATATGCTATAAAGCTTAGGAGGGTAATAAATGGTGTCTTGAGGAAATATTATCTAGACAAGGGATTAGACCCTAAGAAGATAAATGAAAGTGTGTCTCAGCTAAATAGCAAGTTATTTGAAGTCATAGTCAGGCGTTATAAGGTTCCAAAGGATGCCGTGGTAAATATACAGCTCAGGTTTAGTGTTAAGGACAACTCCATCGTTACAGAGGATATTAACGTAGATGTCTTCGATAAGGATGAGATTTTAAGTGGAAACATCACTAGTGACGTAAAAGAACTCTTAACAGGATAATGACTGGGTTGAGAGGCAGGTCTGTACCCGAGTATATGGTTTGGATATAGGCGTGTTTTGAGGATGAGTAGGTATGGTGGTAGGTGTTATACTCGCTGGGGGTAAGTCGACTAGATTCCGAGGAAACAAGCTCTTGGCGAATGTAGATGGTGAGCTGGTTCTTAAGAGAGTATATGATAGGTTAAGGCCGATAGTAGATAAGGTATATATATCGGTAAAGTCGGAGGACCATGAGTCTACGTATAGGGAGCATCTTAAGAAACATGGAGTAGACATTGATTCAATAGGTTTTGTATATGACTATCCAGGGGGTGAGGGCCCTCTTAACGCTATCCTCACCGCATTGGATACGATTGATGAGGATGAATTCGTGATAACGCCAGGTGACCTACCATGGATAGAGTCTTCTGTATTGCTACGTCTCATAGCATATGGGAGGGAGAATAGTGCGACTGTTGCTGTACCTGTATGGGGCAATGGATGGAGTGAATGTCTTGTTGTCTATTTTAACAAGGACATGTGTAGAGGCTTCTTAAAGATACTACGGTGGTTGAGGAGAGAAGGAAGGGCTACAGACTTACAGAGAACAGTCTCTAAACTTACTTTGGTCCCGATATCGATGTTGACGTCGAATCCATATTCATTTGTACATATCACTACTAGGGAAGACCTTGTTAACCCAAAGCTTAAAAACTCTTTGGAGGGTCCAGTGAAGGAGATCATCAATATTGATAGGCGGCTATGGTCTAGAAGCCCCTTCATAAGAGCTATGGAGTCGGCTTCAGACGGTGATTATATTACCGCCATAAAGTACTTGATTGAAGAGGTAAATACCTATATCTCATACCATTTGATACAGCTTGTACATCATACATTAATTGACGCCCTCAAACTGTCTTCGGCCGCGGTCTAAAATTAAATCATGATTAAATAATAATATTCTTAAGCACTCGGAGGATGAGTCAATTGCTATGGGGTCTGATGAAGCTAGCGATAGCCATTGGACTTTTTTTACCAGCATATTATGATTGGAAGACTAGATGGGTAGATGATAGGAGTTGGCTGGCTCTTCTCCCAGCATATCTACTATTAGGATATGGTGTTTTGATAGAAGCATATCCCCTCATCTCTGTTTTAGAAGGAGTGATCTTCTCCATTATAATCATCGGATGTATGTATCTATTTAGGAAGATGGGTTATGTATTGGGAGGCGCAGACTTCATATTAATGGCTATAGTTGCTCCCCTATCCTTCGTCTATAAATGTCCGTATCTCTCCATTGGAGAAGTATTTCCAGGCTTTCTCCTCTTCCTATTTCTAACGAGTATTTTAAGCGTAACTTACGTCTTCATAGTCGCTATATGGCGGAACAGAGATAGATTTCATAGAGTTAAGGGGATAAAGGACTTTATTAGACTTCTATATTCATATGAGACTGAGGAGGTTGACGAGGATAAGGAAATACTTGTGTATGATAGGGATGGCGTCAAGTATGTCACCCCAGGAATCCCCATGGTCTCCTTCGCATTTATAGCTAGTCTCCTACTCCTCATATTAGATTTCATACCATAGCCTTTTATTGCATAGTATGCCATATTTTTTAATAACTTCCTAGGGCTACAATTAATTATAGTCGGGTATGAATAAGCTAATGGGTTCTAAGGATCTGAAGGTTGCCAGTTTCTGGAGAAGGGAGGACGCTCTAGTCCACTGTTTTTTATGTGCTAGGCACTGTAAGATACCTGAGGGCCAAATAGGGTTCTGTGGAGTTAGGAAGGTTGTTAATGGCACGTTATACTCCCTAAATTATGGACGGCTTATTGCAATGGCTATGGACCCCATTGAAAAAAAGCCGCTTAATCATTTTAAACCTGGATCTGATGTATTATCAATAGCAACGGTTGGATGTAACTTCGCATGCCAGTACTGTCAAAATTGGGATATTAGTCAGAGGAAAAAGGTAACGGGATCATATGTTCCTCCCGAGGATGTTATTGAGACTGCAGTGAGTTACGGTGCGTTGGGCCTCTCATATACTTATAATGAGCCGACGATATTCGCTGAATACGCCATTGATGTTATGCGGCTTGCCCATGAAAAAGGTCTTTTTAATACATGGGTCACCAATGGATACATGACCGTAGAGGCCATGGATGAAATCGGTAAATACTTGGATGCGGCTACCGTGGATTTCAAGGGTCATGGCAACAGAGATTTCTATAGGAAGTATATCTATGTCCCAGACCCGTCTCCAATATACAATTCCTTGTTAGCTATGAAGGAGAAAGGGGTCTTTATAGAGATAACTGATCTCGTTGTTCCTGTGAAAGAGGGTTCATCGACTAAAGACCTTAGGAGACTAGTTAAATGGATCATAGAGAACCTTGGTCCAGAGACACCTTTACATTTACTTCGCTTCCATCCTCACTATCAGCTACTGGATGTGCCTCCAACTCCCATAGAGGTTTTGGAAGAGGCTGCTAAGGTTGCCATGGAGGAGGGCATGGAATATGTATACGTTGGGAATGTATGGGGCCATAGACTTGAGGACACATACTGCCCCAAGTGTAAATATAAGGTCTTGGATAGAGAAGGATTCTATATCCGGAAGATGGACATAACTGATGATGGTAGATGTCCTAAATGCGGATATAAGCTTAACTTCATCCTATAGCTGGGGATTGACGCCAAGTCCAAACATCTAGTATATATACCTACTATGCACACATCTGGATTGTATAGACTTTACAATATGGTTGTAAAAACGATTTCTACACAATATATTCGAAAGTAGATGTTTTTGGTGTTACCATTTTAAATTTTGGTGTTACAATAATGCACATTCCAGACGGGTTTCTGGATCCATGGATGGTTCTAACCACGTTCTTAGTCGTCGGTGGATACACTATTATCTCATATAGGCGGATGGGAAGGCTGTCGATGGATAGAGTCTCCCTCTTATCATCATTCTCTGCTGGGATATTCGTGGCGCAGATGCTTAATTGGCCGTTGCCAGGGGGTACAAGCCTTCATTTAGTAGGTGGTGGATTAGCTGGGATATTATTAGGCCCCTATCTAGGGTTCTTCGCAATGTCCCTCGTCATCATTATACAATGTATAGTGTTTCATGATGGTGGGATCACCGCGTTGGGAGCAAATATACTGAATATGGCTATATTGGGGGTGGTGACGGGGTATCTGGCGTATAAAATAGCTATATCAATTCTAGGTAAGAATAACAAAGGAAGGTTTATAGGCGGTTTTCTGGCTGGATGGCTAGGTATTGTAGTCGCTGGGTTGGCATGTGGTATAGAAATAGGCCTCTCGACATACTTTGGATTTAATCTTGATGTTACTATCCCAATAATGGTGTCTTGGCATGCAATCTTGGGGGTGATTGAAGGCCTCATTACTGCATTTATCGTCGAGTATATCCATACACGGAACCCTGGTATATCTTATCTGGAGGTGTAGAAGATGAGGGGACTAGATAAGCGGTATATGATTCTACTAGTGATACTAATATTGATTAGTCCTCTCTTCGGAGTCTATTTATCAGATTTAGTAGGTTATCATGAGCCTCTTGATCTAGCTGCTGAGCACATCGGTCTTCCTGATTTGAATGAGGAGCTTAACTGGACGCCCCTCTACGACTATGGTTTCCCCGCCTTGCATCCAGTGCTTGGATATATTGTCTCAGGCTTTATTGGAGTTGCCTTAATACTAGGGATTGGGATGCTTCTTACGAGGATTGTTAGTAAATCCGAGTGTGTTCTAGAGAATGAGGCTAAGGAGTAACTTATTCGATTATCTACTTCATTCCCTAGGAGAGATTTTCAGTCTATTATTTAGCGAACCTTCTAGATCAGTAAATATCCATCCTGCTACTCTATTGATGATACTAGTCCTCCTATCCATATCTTCTTCGTTAACAGGCTCTCAACCCCTACTCACATTCTTTGCAGTGGTGTTAGCCATGTTATCCATCTACCTAAGGATATCTATCTATAAGCTGGTCAAGATGATGCTCCTAATAGTTGTGATAACTATCTTAATATATTTGCCAATGACAGTCTATCAAATTATAATCAAAAATCTCTCTCTAAATGAGACAGTCACCATCTTGATATATGGCAAGGGGTCCCTTGGATTGTTGATTATGAGGAGCTCTATAGCCGGTGGTTTCCTCATTTTAATACCATTATCCCTCGGGGCCCAAGGGATAGTTGCTGGGCTTAAATCAGCCGGGGTTAGTAGGGAGTCGATTCTCTTAATTATGCTGACAATAAGGTCTATCCCGTCTATGATAAGGGAGGGAGTAAGACTTTTAGTTGGTAGGCGCTCCAGAATATTGGTTGAGGATAAAGGGATGTTATCACTCTGGAGACTCTTCTCTACAGTAGCTGGTGAGCTTCTCATTAGGAGTATATATCGGGGGGAGCGGCTTAGACATACACTTGAATGTAGGATATGGATGGATTCACCATTTTACAGCAACCCTATTTCAACAAGGGATATGATGATCATCCTCATGATGTTAGGGCTCATAATAATAACTATGGTGTTTATGGAGGGTCTTTAGATGGATTGTGGCACACCTCTCTACATTTGTAGAGATGTATCATATACCTATCCAGATGGTTCCGCCGCTCTGGATAACGTGTCTCTAGAGATATGTCGAGGCACCTCCACAGCTATAATAGGTGTTAATGGTTCTGGTAAGTCTACTCTACTACTAATACTATCTGGATTGCTTAACCCTAGTAAGGGAAGCATCTTGTATAAGGGTGTGCCTCTAGATAAATATAGGGGTTTACGGCGGGAAGTAGGCATCGTGTTTCAGAATCCAGAGGATCAGTTTATAACATCTACTGTCTATGAAGAAATTATATTTGGGCCGAGGCAGCTAGGCCTAGAAGATGATGAGTTAGAGTCTATTGTTGAGGAGGTATCAAATCAATTCATGGTTAAAGATCTTCTCGGGAAATCACCTTTTAGATTGAGTGGAGGGGAGAAGAGAAGGGTAGCCATTGCATCAATCGCATCATATGATCCAGAGATTTTTATCTTGGATGAGCCTTTCCAAGATCTTTCACTAAATTATAAGATCATGCTGATAAAATACTTGGTGAACAAAGCACGTGAGGGTCATACAATCATCTACTCATGTAATGATACTGATATTCCAATATTCTTCGTAGATTATATAGGAATCCTCTATAGAGGGAAGTTAATTGCATATGGAGAAGCCGGTGATATAATTAGAGACATGGATCTACTTAGGAGTGCGGAGCTAGATACTTCTATTCTCAAGACATTCTACCGGTTGCTGGATAATGAGGATGTTAATATCCCATTTAGTATCGACATTCTAGATAAGATACTGGATTTGTAGTATAATCTAATGTTTAATGAGAAATAATTTTTATCTGTTTGAGGGACATTAATTTATTCTTATCTAGAGGTGGTGTATTTGAAGACTGAGCTCCTCTATTTAACAGATTCCTATGTCAAGGAGACCGAGGCTAGTGTGCTCGAAGTGTTGGAGCAGGGTGTGATTTTTGACAAGACGGTTTTCTATCCCGGTGGAGGCGGGCAGGTACATGATACTGGATGGGTTGTGAAGCACGGTGTAGAATATAGTGTTCCCAGGGTATTTAAGAGCGAGGGTGAGGTGCTTCATGTGGTTGAAGGTTTGGAGTTGGAGCCGGGTGACTCCGTCGTTCTACGTATTGACTGGGATAGGAGATATCGGGTTATGAAGATGCATACAAGTCTACATATCATAGGAGCAATTATGTATACGGACTATGGAGTCCTAATAACGGGGTCTAACATATTCCCTGACAGGGCGAGGATCGATTTTCCTATGGAAGAGATGAATAAGGAGGTGGCGATGGCAATAGTTTCTAAAGCGGATTCAATAGCTAAGGAGGGGCATGAGGTTAAAGTATATTTTCTCCCTGCTGATGAGGCAATTAAGAAGCGTGACCTATTTAGGGTGGCGGATTTCAGTAAGTATGAGAAGTATCTCAAGGGTGATGTAAGGATAGTCGAGATAGTTGGTATTGATGTAGAGTTGGATGGGGGGACTCATGTAAAGAATACTGGTGAGATTGGTGAAATTAAGTTTCTGAAATATGAGAGTAAGGGACGGAGAAATAGAAGGATATACATAACTGTATAGCCCCTATCCATCTAACTCTTTTAACACCTCTAGAAGCTTCTCAATAACTTTATTAAATTCTATTGTAAAAGGACTCTCTAGGTTTTTAATAAGGAATATTTCCCCCCTATCAGCTGATCCAGCTATATTTGGGTCAATAGGTATTCTGCCCAGAAGTGGAATTGAGTATTTATCTGAAAGCATCTGCCCTCCATCGCCTGGAAACACCTTATAGACCTTATTCTCAACTGGGCATAGGAATCCACTCATATTTTCCACTATTCCCAAGATCCTCACACCCGATTTCCTAGCGAAGTCAATTGATTTAGCGACGGATATCGCCGAGACTTCTGTTGGCTGTGTCACCGCAATCAACCCGGTTAGACTCGGTAGAGTCTGAACAAGGTTAATAGCCTCATCTCCTGTACCTGGAGGTAAGTCGATTAGCAAGAAGTCAAGGTATCCAAATAATGTTGAGGCGAGTATCTCCTCCAGGAAACTCTTTTTAAGCGGGCCTCTCCAAATAACCGCTGTAGTTGGATCAGGAAGGAAATAATATATGCTCATAACCTTGATTCCCAATGGCCCCTCCACGGGAATAAACTTCTTGTCTTCAGTGACTAAGACTCTCTCATCTTCAAGGCCAAGTATCTTTGGGATGCTTGGACCGTGAAAATCACTATCTATAACTCCTACTTTATACCCTTTATTGGCAAGAGCCACGGCTAAATTAGCCGTTACAGTAGACTTTCCAACTCCACCTTTTCCACTGATCACCCCAATTTTATACTTTATGTTCTTCATAGACTCCTCTATCAGCCTCTGCTTTGTCTTCATCGTTATCAAGGCTTGTAGTTTCTTCTTAGCTTCTTCCTTGGAGACCCCCGGTTTCACAGCCAATTTAAACACCATCTATAATATGACAACACAATAACACCTAATTATATATCCATCTACATATGATTAAATAACATAGTTATAATGCTTAGAATATATTGTAAACCATGTTTGTCTTCCAAAGATCATATAGAGTAAAACCTTTAACCCTCTAGGAACCAAATTATAATAATGGGTATGAGTATCGGAGTGTCAAGCTCAGACATTGGCTTTATGCTTGTGGTATCAGGATTCATATTGGTATTTATAGGTATGGTGATGCTCTCTCGAGGCAGAGGTAAGGGAGGCGGAATATTATTAATCGGCCCTATACCAATTATATGGGGAAGTGACAGGGAGAGCTTGAAATGGATTGCGCTTATATTCGCTTTACTAATCTTCATTTACATAGTCTTCTCACTCTTCTGGCTTTATCGGCCTTAGGTGGTCTAAGATGAGTGACAGGGCCCGGGAAATCCCCTTGTGTGACCTCTGTGGAACTAGGGAAGCAGAGTATGTATGTAAGGGCTGTGGAAGACTTGTATGTAGAGTTGATTTTGACTACTCTACGGGTCTATGTAGGTCTTGTAGTGAAGATTTTAAGCCTCTTGTGCAGGTTGAAGGTGACATTTTTAGGGATATGATCTTGCCCACAATATTTATATTCCTAGGTTTTATACTGATATTCATTGGTTTTATATTATTATCCACGCCATATTTGGGTGCGATTCCGGGTAATGGAGGGGATTTTATCGTGGTTATTGGTCCTCTACCCATTCTATTGACTGGGCAGATCGGGTTATTGGCGGCAGTAATATACCTTGTTTTCATGATTATAGTAATCTACTTACTTTTTAAATGGTTCTTGAAATAATCACTTAGCCTTCTACCTATAGGGCCCTTATACACTAGCTTATCAGGGACATCCCTGTAGCTACTTGATTCAAGGATATAGGCTAGCATTCCGAATAACCCTGGTATCGATAGAATATCCGGCATATTACTAAGGATTCCATATTGCTCAAACAACAAGGGTGTATACAAGTCTATATTCAGATATTTGCCGCGTTCTCTCTTGATATTTCTCTCCATACTTTTTATTAAATTATATTTTTCTAGAAACGGTTTATCCCTTAACTCACTGTGCACAACTTCCCTGATTATATTCAGTATATGTTGATTATAGTCCCTACAGTATTTTTTAATGAATGAGTCTTTGACCTCATTACCAGTCATGAGATCCAATATGATTTCTTTATAGATAGTGGCTACCTTCTCAATATCCTTTTTTAGCCCGATACGATAATTGTTTAAGACATCAATGTAATTAACCCCCAATAACACATCCTTCAAAACCTTCAAGGTATCTTCATAGCCACGAGTATCTAAATATAAAATTAATATCTTCTCAAGGCCCCTTAGGACTTCAACTCTGCTGAATACTGATGAGATGAATAGCCCATAAACATCTGGTGATAGATGATTCTCCAATATACTATTAATTACTTCTCTAATCACCACATTGGCTCTATCTCCATGGGTATTTGACGTCATATATCCCAGTATCTCAGAATGCGTGTGATATTCCCCTGATATTAGAAAATATGCTGTTTCTAAGAATGAGAAGTTATTGTTTATAAAATCCTCTATGGGAAATCCCCTGTAATATATTCTTCCAAGCCATGGATGATGATAACTAATCTCTGTATCTACAATATATTTATCTCCCTTGGTCATGGCGTCATACAAAATGGATTCCCCCTTGGACTATAATATAAATAAATCCCTTTTCCTGAGGGTCTATTTCTGCATCTCTAGTATCCTGTCGATGCTGGGATATGCCTCGCCAGCCATTCCATGTAGGAAGGATCCGCCGCTGACGCAGAGAATTCCCCCTGTACTCATTATAATCCTATCAAGTCCATACATTGCTATTTCAGCAGTTGTATCTCCACCTAGGAATATTAGTCCATTTCCAGCTATCATTTTTGTAAACCTGACGCCATTATCAAATCCTCTCTCAAAGACTCCAAGCGGGCCCGCTCTAATTCTAATCTCCTTTCCCTCCACTTCCTTGGCGTACCACTCGACTGTCTCTGGCCCGATGTCGAATATCACTCCCTCAGTCTTATTTATCTCTTTTAACGATACCTCCTTCTTCTCACCATTTTCAACAACTATAAAGTCTTTTGGATACCTTACATTGAATTTCTTTAGAAGGAGTTTTGCGGCTTCAAAATCCTTGTCCTTAAATTTCCTTCTCAAGAATCTATTGTTTACTTCATTTAAGTCATGCCCATCTGCATATGCAAGTAGTTGTCCAGGTAATCCACCGGTGTATCCATCTGCCCACTCAAGTATCTTAACAAGATAGTTTATCTTAGCTAGTTTGGAGCCTCCCATTATAAGCGCTACATCCCCACCCTTATTCTCTAGAACCTCATTTAAGGTCTTCAGCTCCAGAACCGACCTAACTCCTACATATGTAGGGGCTACATATGGTAATGCCATTAGACTTGTATGAGCCCTGTGCCATACTGGTATCGCATCGTTAACGGCTGTCTTTATCAACCCTCTAAAGAACCTGATAAATTTACTTGTCTCTGGGTTAAATTCCGTCTCTTCATCCATCATACGGATATTATCAAGTAATATTATTCTTCCCCTATCTAGATCCTTAATCTTCTTCTTTGTTTCTTCGGTAAAAATCTCGTCAAAAGGTATGAACTCTATGTCAATATAAGACGGTAATAATTTCCTAAGGATTATCCAATGTTGTTTTAGACTTATAAAATCTTTCTGTCCCTTTCTTCCTTGGTGTGCTACAGCCACTATTCCCGCGTACTCAGAGACTAGTGTTAGGACATCCGCATATACATTTAGTCTATAACTATCTTCTACGATGCGTCCATTAACCACTGGTATATTAATATCTATTCGCATAAGTGTCGGTGTATCCATCTGCCGAGATAAATTGATTAACCAGAAATCTCTGGTCTCGTTATAATAATCCTTCAACCGCCATCCCCCCGCCTTAAATAGCCTCATGAGAGGGTAAGATACTAAATATAATTTATCATGTAACGTCATTAATAAAGTATCCTTAAAAATCTCATCAAATTTTCTCCTATTTTTATAAAGACTTTTAAACACCAAAAATTCTCATGAAGACCTGGTTGCTTTATTTTTTGATAATGTTCTGATTTTAAAGGCCTGTATGAAGGAAGCGGCATATTTATCTGCATTCTGTTCAGTGCCTCTATGTCTCATATCCTGATACCTTAAATGATGATAATATTCATGTAGGACGACAAATGGGTTATTGAACAGCTCGCCATTCTGTATCACGATTGTCTTCGTCCTAGGTAAATATACAGCTAATGCTCTAGATTTTCCTTTGACCCTGCCCACCTTAATCTTAGGTGGATCGATTCCATATGAATCAGATAGTCTTTTAATGGCCTCAATAGTCTTTCCTTGGATTATCATAGAAACAATCTCTGCTTTAAAATCATCATCCATCTCAATTCACTGCAATACATACTGATTAGGGATTATTTAATTATTATTCTGATGAAGTAGTGTAAACATGCTTTACACTTATTTACATAGGTGTAAACCGGGTGTCCATCGGGTTCAAAAATACCCTTATTGTGTACACTTGTATCGAGTTACATGAAAATTTAATTTTCCCTGAATACATATTATCCTGTTATAACTAGCTATGGTGTGATGATAATTATGTGTAGGCTACTAGCTTTAATATCACCTAAGCCGAGTAATGTCTATCACTGGGTTTATGAGGCGGAGTGGCCCTTAGTCCATATAGCGAGACCAGGCTATAGAAAAGAGTCACATAAGGGGCATAAAGATGGATGGGGCATCGCTTGGTTCACTAAGAATGGGTATATGCTTGTCAAAGAGCCAGTAGCTGTATACGAGAGTAGCGTTGCAAAGGATGTAGTTGCAAACGCATACTCAGACATAATTCTCTTTCATATTAGGCATGCTACAAAGGGACTAGGGAGGGTTTATGTAAATACCCATCCATTTACATATGGTTCCTACGTATTCATACACAATGGTGAGTTGAAGAGAGATCCCATTCTATCGATGGTTTCAGAGGAGTTTAAGAATCATCTACATGGGACGACGGATTCAGAGGCCTACTTCATTTATCTTATTAGCAGGATCATGGAAAAAGGTGATATTTTGGAGGCTCTTACCGATAGTCTTCCTAGACTGATTGAGATAGGAGATGGATTAACGATATCGGACATAGGCCCATCGCTAAACTTTGTACTTAGTGAAGGTGATAAGATCTATGCATTTAAATGGCGCTTAAAAGATGATGAGACACACTATAGCCTATATTATAGGAGACTAGGTGGTGACGGTTTTCTAGTATCTTCGGAGCCTCTTGACTCTAGTAAGGATTGGGTCTCTTTTAGGAATGGAGAGCTTATAGTAGTTGATAAAGATTTAAATGAGGAGCATATAATGATAAAAACTTAGTTTTCAACGGTCTTCTTCCTTCCTATATATCCCCCCACAGCTCCACCCACCGCTGTGAAGATAATTATATTTAGGCCTGTAATAGTCGCTCCCCAACCAATAAATATACTAAGTAATATCCCTAGAGGTCCTAAGAAGGCTAGTCCAAGTAGGATTATTCCACCGACGATTATAAGTATGGATACCAGTCCTCCGACTAAACCTATAACTAATCCTTTTACCACACCTTCTCCTACTAAATATCCTGGGATGAAGCCGGATAAGAAGGGCCCTAGAATAGGTATCCACCAGAACATTATCGTTAATACAAATACTAGGGCCATTCCCAATATCATCTTATCCACCTACTGAAACTCTGCCTATACCATCAAGTTACCACTATTATGTCAGGTTTAATACTTTAGGGATAGAAGAATATAAATATATACTGAGTTTAAAGGCGTTTTAATCTATTTTGGATAATATATGCCTTAGGATCTTTATCCCACGTTTTTCCTCCAACTCAACTATTAATGATTTTATTTTTGATATACTGCCTCTGACAACGATTATCTGCAGGCAGTTAGCCTCATCTAGATGTACATGGAGAGTTGATATGATTATATCTATGTAATCATGCTGAATATGGGTAAGTTCATGTTCTATATTTCCAGCATGATGCTCATATACAATAGCGATTATACCTACTGCTTTTCCTTCTTCGAGTAAGGCGCTTCTCTCTACGATATATATGTTTAGCGCCTCGTTTATCAGTCTTGATCTACTTGTGTATCCCATGGCTTCCATGAACTGGTTTAACTTTTCTAATAGGTCCTTATCTAGGGTGACTCCAGTCTTAACTGTTCCCATGATTCACCTCCTCAAAATAATATTCAACTATTCCCTTACATATGTAGGTTTAAAGTGATTGCTGAACATTTTTCAATTAATGGATAATTTGTTTTACAACGTAATATATTTTAAATACATTTTATATAAAATATCTGAATCATAACACTGTTAATATTTCCGCGTTAAAATAATTTTTGTTAAAAATATTAAAAAAAATTTTAACATAATATAGCCTATACTCTTAAGTAGGTAAAGCTTTATATATAGTTATATATAAAATTAATATCTTGAGGGTCCTAAAATGAGTATTAGTAGACGTGATTTCTTAAAGATAGCCGCTGCTACAAGCGCGGCTTTCGTGCTTTCGCAGTACAAGGCTGACATAATTAAGGTCTTTGCTCAGAAAGGAGATTATGTCCATATCTGTTGGCTAAACGGAGCTGCTTGTACGGGTTGTAGCGTTTCACTTGCCCAGGCTGCAGACCCTGATCTCCTTGAGGTCTTGATGAGCATAACTACATATACCTCTGGGTTGCCTATAGCGTTACCAGATTGGATGTATGTTGTTCACCCCGCTTCTGGGACACTTGCAGTGGAGTATATAAATGATTGGATAGCGCATGAGGGGCCTGGACCTAAGATCCTGGTTGTGGAAGGGGCTATGCAGATGCCTGGTTTCTGTGAGACTGGGGGGAGGGACTTTAGAGACTGGGTCAAAGATGCGGCGGCAGCCGCTGACTATATTGTTGCTTTTGGCTCATGCTCCTCATATGGTGGAATTCCACATGCAAAGGGTAATCCAACGGGTGCTATGGGCGTACAAGACTTTTTAAAGGAAGTTGGCATGGCTGATAAGGCTGCTGGAGTGGTAAATCTACCACGTTGCCCTGGCCACCCAGATAGCCTGATACTAACATTAGCCAGTCTATTACAGGGAGTAGTGCCTGAGCTAGATGAATATAATAGGCCAAAAGCCTTCTACGGAAGGAATATCCATGAGGAGCAGTGTCCATTCAGGGCATTCTATGACCGGGGAATATTCGCCGACTATGGTGATAGCGAGCATGGATGTAGATTTAAGATCGGTTGTAAGGGACCCGCGACATGGGCAGATTGTCCAACGCGTAAGTGGAACGACCATACATCCTTCTGTATTGAAGTCGGCGCTCCATGTATAGGATGTTCGGAGCCGGCGTGGCCCGATGGAGACTTTGCACCGTTCTTCGTAGAGCTACCGCAGGTACCGACGCTACTAGGATATCCTGCGGAGACATGGGGCACTGCATTCGCTGGAGCCGCAGCCCTGGGCGTGGCAGTCCACTTAGCCCGTAGAGCAACTAGGAAAAAGAGTGGTGAAGAGAAGGAGGAGGGAGGTGAATAAAGATGCCGTCTTTTAAAGTTGATCCAATAAGTAGGATAGAAGGACACTTGAAGATTGAATGTAAGATTGAGAGGGTTCCTGACCTTAACAACGAGTATTTCGTGACAGAATGCCGCGCACCAGTGACGATGTTTAGAGGATTCGAGATATTCATGGTTGGTAGAGATCCTAGGGATGCGCTGTTATTCACACCTAGAATATGTGGTGTATGTCCAAATCCCCACAGCATAACATCTGCAATGGCCCTAGACGATGCCTTTGATGCTGTTCCACCGCCTGCTGCTATCTTAGTTAGGAATATAGAGGAGGCGGCTTACTATATCTATGACCACTTGATCCACTTCTATCTATTGATAGGTCCCGAGCTGGGAGTTATAATGGGTCCAGAATATGGTGCCCCCATACTACCTCCAGTCGCAGGTACTGCTGGCCTTGCACAGGGTATTGGAACTCACTATGCAAAATGTATAGAGGTTCAGAGGAGGGCTAATGAAGTAGTGGCGATGTGGGGAGGCAAATTCCCACATGTAACAAGCTATTATCCTGGAGGGGTTCTTGTAGAGCCTACTCTCGATAGGATCACAAATACAATTACTTCACTTGTACCACTATGGGAGTTCGTCGCCTTAACCCATATGCAGGATATTATGAACCTACTCGAGGCTAATGAGAGGCTTAAAGAAGTTACCGAAGCAGTTCTCGGTGTGAGGGTCGGGTTGGAAGATATAGGCGTTGGGACGGGTAACTTCCTATCATTTGGAATGATGCCGCAGACCGATAACTATGAGGGAGACTGGCTAGAGACCTCCAATAGAAATAATTCACTTATAAAAGCTGGAGCATTTTACGATGGTTCTAGGCACTCACTTGATGAGAACAAGATCACCGAGGATGTTAAATACTCTTTCTACGATGTTCCAGATGGACTACATCCATGGGATGGCGTGACAGTCCCCAATAAGGATAAGCCTGGTGCATATAGTTGGACTAAGGCGCCTAGATACGATAATAAGGTGTTTGAAGTCGGTCCATTAGCGAGGATGCTAAATACATTCGGAATGGAGTGGAGAATTCCAAGGGTACATCCAATCACTGGAGAGAACTATGGTGATTTTGTGTACAGGGTTAGAAACCCCAAGGGATCTGTCTTGGACAGGATCGTTGCGAGAGCAGCATGTGTACTCCTCACTGCAAACGCTGTCTTCCAGTATGTCAATGAACTAGTGAGCCTTGTTAAAGAGGGTAAGACCGAGGTTATGAATAAGAAGCCGGTGCCTAACGAGGCTAAGGGAAGGGGTCTATGGGAGGCTCCAAGAGGCGCGTTAAGCCACTGGGTCAAGATCAAGGACCATAAGATAGCTCATTATCAGTGTGTCGTGCCAGGTACATGGAACTGGAGTCCCAGGGATAGTCAGGATAGGCCGGGGCCCGGTGAATCCGCTATTCAGTGTGGAACCACTTGGGTGCCTACGCTTAATGTAATCCAAATAGCCAACGCTCTATACTCAGGATGGGGAGATGTCTTGGCTCAGGCATTGACAACCCTCAATCCAAAGTATGCAAACCTGAATATGGAGCCTACGGAGACCGGTGAGTATGTGAATGCAACCATAGCGCTTCTTGTAGTGAGGTCATTCGATCCATGTCTGGCATGTGGTGTCCACATCATTACTCCGAATAAGAAGACCTACGTTTTTGAAGTTGGCCACGGACTATGTAGCATCTATTAGGTGATACGTGGTGAAGCGGGTTACGATAAAGAGGCACCTACTAGGTACAAGGATACTGCACTGGGCTATTGTTATTGAGGGCATTATACTTGGATTAACAGGGATGCAGCTTGGTGGAATCTGGGGAGTCAGAGTATTCCCTGGAGGAGGAGTATGGGCGATACACGTGGTCACAGGCCTTGCGTGGATATTCACCGCTCTCTTTCTGGTATATTACCTCGTGGCAACTGGAGAGTATAAGTGGTATGATTGCAGAAGACTTCCCTATGCATGCCGCTACCTATATCAGGAGATCAAGGCGTGGTTCGGTCTTGGAGAGCATGTTCATGAGCCAATTAAGTACGATGAGAAAAAGGGCGAGTATATTGAGAAACTCGTCCCTACAGAGATAATCGTCTGGTGGCTATTCGTAGTGATAGGAGTCATTATAATGTTCTCAGGACTGGGCATGGCTTTCCCAGAGCAGTTCCTACCCCTGCTACAATTCTTCGATAGCCTAAAATATGTCTTCGGGGGAGGTGCCTATTCGATAGCGAGGTCAATGCATCTAATAACGATGTTCATAATACTGGGGATATTCATCCTTCATCTCTATGCAGTGTTTCTCTATAAGATGGTCAGGGGAATTATATTCGGCGACCGTGAGGAGCCAACCATATAATCCCCCAAGAATCTTTTTATTCATTTCTTTCTTTCATTAATGGATATGAAGATGAATAAACCTCCTTTCATAATAGTCGGAGTAGGGAATATCCTATGTTCCGATGAAGGCATCGGCGTCCATATTATCAACAGACTTAAGGAGATGGATCTCCCAGACTATGTAGGTTTATATGACTGTGGCACTAATGGGATAGCTGTTTTGGAGGCTTTAGACGGTTGTAAGAAGGGTCTAATTATAGATGCGGTTTCAATGGGTGGTCCACCTGGAAAAATATATCGATTTAGTGTAGATGATATCCTCGGGATGGAGGATAATCTATTTAAACTGGTTTCTCTCCATCAGTTCGATCTAATCTCCACATTGAAGGTAGCCCAAATAACAGACGTATATAACCTTCCAGAGGACATAGTTATAATTGGTATAGAGGGTAAATCATTTGACTTTAGCCTTGAGCTGACAGATGAAGTCGCAAATGTGATTCCCGATGTAATTAGGATTGTTATGGATGAGATAAAGTCGTTTAAGGGCTAGTCTAGTAACGTTGTCTTTTTTAGACACTTTTCGAGTTCTAATCCAAATCGTGTTGATGTAATTTTATCTGCTCTCCCTTCATCTGCATATAGCGAGGCCTCTGGATCAATTGGAAGGCTACCTAGGAAATGTATGTTATATCTTGATGCCAAGTCCTTTGCCGCATCTACACCGAATGGAGAGACCTTATTATCCTGGAGCTCAAGTCTAGACATATTCTCGATAATACCAATTATCTCTACACCCGTCTCATTCAACAGCCTTATCAGCCTGTCAACCACCTTTAGAGAAAGTTTGGAAGGCGTGGTCACTAGTATGACTCCCCTCCTACCCCTAAGATACGTGAGAGAGGCTAGTAGGACGTCTCCTGTCTCGGGTGGCATATCCACTACAAGCACATCTGTTTCTCCCCAGTGTGTTAAAGCCAGTAACTCCTTTATAATCTCCCTCTTCTCTTTACCACTAACTGGAATCGGCCTTCCCTCCACAAATTGGTCTATAGACATTACCTTTACTCCTTCAACGACTGGTGGTATAAGCCCCTCTTCTTCTTCACTAGGCATCTCCAGATCCCCATATATCACGCTTGATGAGGGGCCGTGGAAGTCTAGATCCAGTAGGCCCACGCTCAGGCCGTTCTTAGCTAGGATCAGGGCTGTGGTGGCAGATACGAGGCTTTTACCTACCCCGCCTTTACCGCTGGCCACCAATAAAATATATTTGATCGTTTTCAACCTCTTGGGTATAAGAACCTCTCTATAATCGATTTTACTCCTCGAATTCAACGTAACTCACCCTTATTCCCCTACCAGATCTAATCTCCAGGTCCCTCCCACCGCATTTGGGGCATCTAGAGAATGAGGAGACTAGTTCTGGGAGGAAATGAATCATCTCCTTCTCATTTTCGCCAAGGGGTTCTATCAAGTCTGAGAATCCCCATGTAGATTCACATGACTTACATAGCACATCTGCCTTCTCAACCTCAACATCCACTTGGGTATCTTCTAAGATAGAGCCTTTTTTAACTTCATTGAGTAACTCTTCAATTAAGGCCCTATCAAAACTAGCTAGTTCCCCTACGGCTACAGTAAACCTAAGGATTTTCTTATTCTCCTTCCTAGCTAGGTTTGAAACCGCCTCTATTATTCCACTTACAATGACGAGTTCATGCATCTCTACTCACTACAACCAATTAGAATATACGATATTCTAAATATAGTTTTGGTTGTTTAGTTGACGCTAACTCAACGGCATCCTACCTGCTATTGTAATCTGCCCTAGGGCAATCCCTCCATCACCAGGAGGAACATTATCGTTAGTTAAGAGCCTCACACCTTTTTCACGGCATTTCTGGCTTATCGCCTTAATAATAATAGTATTCACCGCTGCTCCTCCAGAGACTACTATTGAATTTCTAGCATATTTAAGCGCGATCTCAGCTAAGGCCTTTCCTAGACTCCATTGAATATTATATGCCAGCAGATTCTTATCGAAGCCCTCATCTATATACATAAGCAAGTCTCTAAATAGAGCCGTGATATCTATTTTCCAGGTATCATCACCGTGTATTATGGGGGCTTCTAGAAATATCTCTCCAGGTGTAGAGGCGGCTTCCAGCTTCATAGCAGGCTCGCCCTCATATGTCCTTATATGGGCAATATCTAGTAACACGGATGCCGCGTCTAAAACCCTGCCCAGGCTTGATGACAATGGTCTTCCCAGCTGAATCTGCCTGAGAACTGCATTTAACTCATCAGGTTTTCTACCAGCCTTTTCGAGGAGTCTCCTCCTCTCCATAAACCTAGTCAACTCTTCTTCACTCAAAAACTGAGATAAGATGCCGGCCAATATCCTATATGGATAGTACGCTGCAGCGTCTCCTCCGGGCATGGGGAAATACTGAATATGCCCAATTCTTTTAAATTTCTCGTAGGAGGCTAGCAGAACCTCTCCACCCCATATATTCCCATCTATACCATATCCTGTTCCATCAATAGCTATGCCGACAATCTCACCATCTATCCTGTGCTCGGCCATCACAGACGCTATATGTGCCCAGTGATGCTGTATACGTATTATGTCACTCCCATGTTTCTCTGCCCATTCCTCAGCTAGTCTCATGGTGGGATATCCAGGATGTAAGTCTACTGCTACAATTGCTTTTTTAGGATCTACTCTATATAACCTAGACAGCCTCCTAAGATATATCTTAAGGTCTAGGAGCGTTCTAAAATCGTCACAGTCACCTATATATTGTGTGAGGACCGCTTTATCTTCAAATCCAACTCCACCTGCATTCTGTAACATGGCGCCAAATGCAATAACCTCTCTATTAAGCTCTGAACCCAGTATCAACCAGTAGGGGGCATAGCCCCGTCCTCTTCTCAGCATACTCACCTTATCATATGTGAACCTTAGGACGGAGTCATCAACTCTATTAACTATCCTCCTATTATGTAGGAGATGGTAATCCACTATTCCTCTAAGTTTCTTAACCGCTTCATCATTTTTTATACACATCGGCTCTCCCGGGGGATTTCCACTAGTCATAATGGCGAACCCATCCCTTATCTCACCAAGTAATATATGATGGAGTGGAGTATATGGTAGAAATACCCCTAGATGAGCTAGTCCCGGGGCTATATATCTGCTTACATATCTCGAATCTTTTTTTGGCAGGAGTAGAATAGGATGCTGAGGGGTATTCAGTAGGTGTATAGCATCCTCATTTAGATAAACCAGTTTATCCAATACCTCTAAATCCCTTGCCATGATGGCGAAGGGCTTTTCTGGCCTTTTCTTCCTCTTTCTAAGCTCGATTACAACATCGTCTTCTGAGGCTAGGGCTGCTATATGGAAGCCTCCTATACCCTTGACAGAAAGTATATTTCCCTCGTTAATCAATTTGGCAGCTTCGGAAATAGGGTCTCTACATTGAATTAGCCTTCCATCAGCATCTACCAGCCATATCTTGGGGCCGCATTCTGGACATGAGATTCCCTGGGCATGAAACCTCCTAATATTATCAGGGTCTTCATATTCACTTCTACATTTATCGCATAATGGGAAGTCCACCATACTAGTCTTATCCCTATCATATGGAATATCCTGCATTATACTATATCTCGGCCCACAATATGCACAGCTGTTAAACGGGTATCTATACCATCTGCTATTAGGGTTATCAACCTCATCAATACATTCTCCACATACTGAGAAATCAGGTGGCACGATACTACGTAAAACACTCTTTTTGAGACTCGGCAGTATCTCAAATCCATTGTATCCCTGTACCTCTGTATCTCTGATTCTAATATCATGTATCAATGCTACGGGAGGCAACTTTTCTCTAAGGAGCCTATGAAATTCTTCAATATCTTCTTCCAATCCCTCTATATGTATCTCAACCTCACTGCCGCCAAGGTTCCTAACGTAGCCCTTTACTCCTGATTTATACGCAATTCTATATATAAAGGGCCTAAAACCAACTCCTTGAACGATTCCCAGGATAATTATCTTCTGTGCCTTTAACATATTCTCGGTACCAGCTCCCCTCTAGGCGCCTCCAATATCCTATATCCACCTACCACGCTCCTCAATAATACAATTCCCTTATACTTTTTGCTCTGCTTCACTTCTCCAATAATCACCGCATCCCTATATCCTAGGCTCCTTATCTCCTCTAGGATCTCTTCAGCTGCTGTTGGATCCACTCCTAGTAAGGCAACTCCTTCATTGGCAAGGCTCATCGGCTCAATCCCAAGCATTTCAGCATAGGATCTGACAACCTCTCTTAATGGTATTCTAGACTCATCAACTACAATCACCGTATCCGTAGCTGCAGCCCAGTCGTTTAAAGCCATCGCAACTCCTCCTCTAGTAGGGTCTCTAGCAGCATGAACCTTATCAGGATACTTATCCAAAAGCATTGTCATAAGGTCGACCAGAGGTTTTGCGTCACTCTTCAATTCTCCTCCCTCGATACTAAATCCATGTTGAAGAGCCAGTATTACAGCTCCATGTTCCCCAATTGGCCCTGTTAATATAATCTTATCCCCGGGCCTAAGTTCCTTATCAATAATTAGTTTATCGGCATAGCCGATTCCAACAACATTAATAACTATATTATCCAATGTATCCTTTGGCATTACCTTGAAGTCACCGCCTACGATAGCGACCCGATGTCTCTTGAATATCGATATCATCGTATCCACTATTTTCTTAAGATCCTCCTCAGGAAACCCCTCCTCCACAATTATACTGTCTAAGGCTGCCATAGGCCTTCCTCCAAGCATGAGGACATCGTTTATAGTTCCTGACGCGGCTAACCCCCCTATATTCGTCTCGGGGAAGAAAGGAGGGTTCACCGTATAGGAGTCAGTAGTGACGACAATATACCCGTCTCCCACTGGTATTGCAGCTGCATCATCAGGATAGTCTATTCCCAGTCCCTCGCCGATCTTCTTAAGATCCTCATCGACTTTGTTGAATATTAGTTTCTCCAGTATCTTCGTCGTCTCCACTCCTCCTGCTCCATGGGATAAAGTTATTTTACCCATCTCTATTTTCACCCAGTAGATATCTTATCCATTCCCTGACATTCTTCTCCGCCTCATCGGGATCCATTCCATCTTCAATAAGTGAATCCCTTAGGAGATCGCCATAAAGCTTCAATGTATTATCCAGCTCCTCTTCCTCAATTTTCCCAATTATTGTCCCTGCATGAACTATGACTAAGTCTCCAGGTTTGATATCTGTGTTTATTACTAGAACATCTTTTATTGAACCGCCGAAATCCACTTTAGCCATAACCCCATCTGTCTCCAAAACCTTTGCAGGTACTCCCCAACACATTTGTCATCACCATAATCCAAGTGACTTCGCTATTTCATCAGCCTTTCCACCGCCACCAAACCTCGCCCAGACAGCGCATGTCCCCTCTAATGAGACCATACAAGGGCCCATAGGCCTCTCAGGAGTACAGGCCTTTAGAAACAAGCTGCAGTCAACTGGTTTTTTAAGACCCAAAACAACTTCTGCACACTTACATGAGGGATGAAGATCATCGACCCAACTATCTTTTTCAGGCTCTTTAATACCAAATCTGGTGTATGCATCGTAACCTAGGTGTTCATCCCTCAGCTTAAGGCCACTATCAGGTATGAATCCGATGCCTCTCCAAGACGCCTCATGTTTATAGAAGACATTATACATGTATTCTAGGGCTTGTTGATTACCTGTATATCTAACTATCCTCTTATACTCCACCTCAACCCCGGCCTTCTCCTCACATATCATTTTAAGTATCATTGCTATTGACAGAAGAAGGTCTGTAGGCTCGAATCCAGAGACAACCGTAGGTATCTTATATTTCCTCGAGATCTCGTCCCATGGAGCAGCTCCTATTATTGTTGATACGTGTCCGGGGGCGACGATACCATTAACAGGCTCCAAGCCTCTCTCTATAACCGCTGATAAAGCGTAGTCTGCGGCAGGAGGCGTTAACCTCAGGACACTTAGTAAGTAAAGGCCTTCTGGAACCATATTATTAAATATGGGAACCGCGTAACTGGGCGCTGTGGTCTCAAAACCTATCCCTAGAAATACCGCTTCATTTACCCTACCCTTGTTTTCTCTAAAGTGTTTGATGGCGTCTAGAAAGCTGTATACAATTTCAATTTCTCCTCCAAGAGCCTTCGCCTCTGAGAGGCTAGCCGCTCCATTAACTTTAGTCACAGTCGGTAGTTTATAGGCGTCGCCAAAAACATATATTAGTACTCCCTCAAGCGAAAGCCTAATCGCCTCCTCGATATACTTACTGGGTGTGATGCATACTGGACAGCCGGGGCCAGCAACCAACTCTATCTCTGGAGGCAATAGACTTCTAATGCCATAATGTACAGTTGTCCATTCATGAGTGCCGCAGAAATTCATTATCTTAACTCTATCAAGCCCCTTCCTAACGAGTTTCTCAGTATATTTCTCAATTAAGTTCTTTACTCTATTGGCTAGCTCTATATTATCTCTAAAAATCTTGATTAACTGCTGTAGGGAGAGCGTCATTCCTAATAATTAATTTTTGTCATCGAGGTATTATATTCCTTTCCCAGTATCCGTATTTTAAAAAACCAAGATGGTTTTTATAGGCTTATCAATGTATAAATATTGTTTGGAGATTGATATGGAGCTCACAAATAGTGTTATGGAGCTTATATCAGAACATTACAAGCCATATGGATTGGACAAGGATGTATTAAGGCTGATTGAAGAGACTAGTAGAGAGCTTGAAAAAGACGGTATTGAGCTAACGGAGGAACTTATTCTGAAGGGCCTCAGACTTATGCTTGATCTTGCTGAGAGTGAAGCGTTGCGGCATAATAATATAGAGCGGTTTGGGTATTTCCTATCAAAGGCTGTTCAGAAGAAGGTGTTGAAAAACTACCTCACTATCTATATAAGATTCAAAGGAGTATCTGGAGATTAGAGGCTAGGTTTATTGGACCCCGATTTTTTCATCTTCATCTCATTAATGACTTCGATTAACGCCGGTATAATCTCCTTATAATCACCTACTATGCCATAATCCGCATTCTCGAATATAGGTGCATCTGGATCAATATTTATCGCGACTACCCTCTTTGCCTCCCTAATACCAAATATGTGTTGTGCTGCTCCACTGATTCCTACGGCGAAGTAGATATTGGGTTTAACGGTTTTACCTGTCTGGCCTACCTGCCTATCATGAGGAATCCAGCCTGCGTCAACAGCCTTCCTAGATCCGGCGATTACTCCGCCTAGAAGCTCTGCAAGTTCTTCTAATAGCTTGAATCCTTCTTTAGATCCTAGTCCCTTTCCACCAGATACGATGATATCCGCCTTCTCTATAGGTATATCCTCAGTCTTCTCAATTGGAATATATTCTAGATACTCCATCCTGGAGTCTAGTACCTCCTTAATAGTCTCCTCTATAACCTCTCCATCCCTATTTTCATTCCTCTCTGGAGTGGGGAAGATATTCGGCCTTACACTTCCCATAACCGGCCTCCGGTTCCTCGTCTTGATATGAGCCAGCATCCAAGCTCCGAATGGAGGCCTAATTAAAATAATGTCCCCAGTTTCTTTATCCACCTCAATAGATGTTAGATCGGCTGTTATCCCGGTCTTCAGATTATTCGCTATATAAGGTGCTAATTCACGTCCCCTCATGGTTCCTCCGACGAGGAGCGCCTCGGGTTTATGCTTTTTAGCCAGTTTGTAGACTACGTCTCCATATAGATTTGGATAATATTTCTCAAGCCTGGGGTCGTCTACTACAAATACTTTATCTGCGCCATAGTATATGGGTTCCTTAGCCAGCTTCTTAACGCCATAGCCTATGATAACTGCACCTACATAGGTATCCAGTTCATCTGCAATTCTCCTAGCCTCTCCAAGTAGCTGGAGACTAGCCTCATGTATATTGCCGTTCTCAATCTCTACATATACCCATATCCCTCTATACTCCATTGGATTTATGGGCTCCCACTCGGAACACAACATTTTTTTACTAGCCATGTTACACCCCTCCCTATAAATCCAGTAGTCCCTCCTCAATCAGCTTATTTAGCAACCATCTAGCAGCCTCCTTAGGGTCACTGCCTTGGAAAACCTCATTTTTCCTCGGGACTTTGGGGACAAAATCAATTCCTGATACGACTGTAGGGGATCCTCTTAAACCAGCGCAATTTGGGTCGATATCCAAGTCTTTAATAGACCATATCTCTATAGGCTTTTCCATCTTAGCCCTAAGCTTCTCCGAGAGCCTTATCCTCCTAGGGTTAAATGTATGCATTGCTATTGATATCACGGCAGGTAGTCTTATCCTATATTTTTCATATGCGTTTTCCAGGATTCTAGTTACTTTAAGAGTCTCCCCATCATCTTCTAAAACCGCGTCAACAACATAATACACATAGGGCAGATCTAGCCAAGAAGCTACTTGTGCACCTATGTGAGCTGTAGAACTATCTATGGTCTCATGACCCATTATAACTAGATCAAATTTTCCTACCTTCTCAATTACCTTTGCTAAGACATAGGATGTGGCCAACGTATCGGCCCCTGCAAAGGCCCTGTCTGAAGCTAGTATGCCTCTGTCAACCCCCATGCCAATCACATGTTCAAGGCCTGCCAATGCCGATGGAGGGGCCATTGATATTGCTGTAACCGATCCGCCATATCTATCCTTTAGCTTAAGAGCCATCTCAACCGCCGTTAAGTCATGGGGATTAACTACACTGGGTATTCCCTCTCTGATAAGGGTTCCAGTCTTCGGGTCTATGTTTACGGCTGTCGTATTTGGAACCCATTTTATACCGACTATTATATCCAACGGCATTTACCCAATTCACCCCATAGTCAACTAAATCTAAAGTGGATCCCCCTTCCACTAGTTGGGTATCTCCATTTAATCGCCTCCTCTGGGCATACTATCCTACAGGTACCGCATTCCAGGCATCCCTCGTAGCTAAATAGAACCTTGTCATCCACCATTGTATAGCATTCCGCTGGGCAGAGTCTTACACACGGCTTATATTCACATTTGGCACATTTAGAGGTGTCGACTATTATATGGGCTTCGTAGTCAACATCCCAAACATTATTATTTAGTATATCCTCTATCCTAAGCTTCTTCCTAACCACTTTCGTATTCATAGCTTCTTACTCACCTCATAAAGATCCCTTAATAGAGTGAACCAACCCACTTTACCCTCCTTAGCCCTTTTAATGGCCTCCAGGATCTTAGGAGACTCATAATCGATGTGGAAAAGTTCCCTAGCAATATGATTAGCTAAAGAAGGATATAACTCGAATAACCTTTCTTTCTTCATTAAGCTGTGAACATCCTTGAACTTTTTGAGCTGTTTTAGGATAAAACTCTCCTCTAGATACTTTTTATAGACCGATAGATTCTCCTCGCTATATCCGCCATTGTCATGACCATATTCCACAGCTTTGGCCGCTAAGTATCCAGAGTACGCCGCGAAGTCGACTCCTCTATACGTATATCCAAGGTTTAATAGGAATCCCCCTGCGTCACCCGCTATCAACAATCCGTTATAATATGGTTTTGAGGGCATTATACTTCCTATGTCTTCAGGTATTAGGTGTGAAGAGTATTCCATTATCCTCCCTTCTCTAATATACTTATTTAGTAGGGGATGGAGCCTAAGTTCCTCAATATAATTGGAAATATGTCTATCAACCTTATATATCGCATCTTTAAGATAGACGACTAGACCTAGACTTACAGAGTCCCTATTCGTATATATGAAAGCTCCTCCAGGAACTCCTTTTGTAACGTCTCCCATAAGAATCCATGCAAGCCCTTCATTACCCTCTAAACCGAAATTAGTGTTTATCTCCTCGGCACTAAGCTTGATAACCTCCTTTATACCTAAAGCAACTTGACTTGGTCTTAACTTGGGGACGATGCCAGATCTCTCAAGTACAAGCCTATTGATGCCCTCGGCATCGATAACTACATCGGTCTTCAAAACCTCTTCTCCCACGACTATCCCTTTTACAAAGTCATCTTCTATATAGAGCCTATCAACGGTGACCTCGTTTAGTAGAAGGGCGCCCGCCTCCTCCGCCTGCTTAGCCATCCATCCAGATAATTGAGTTAGATAAGTTGTGAAACTCTTACTATCCCTAGCCTCATATTCTAGAGTAGTCATATTATCTCCATCTACTAAAGACACCCGTTCTCTAGTGACCCATCTATGTATAGGGGCCTTATTCTCGAAATCTGGATATATCTCCTTAAGTGGGGATACATATACTCTCCCACCAAACATATTCTTTGCGCCTGGGGTTCTTCCTCTCTCAACCAACAATACCTTGAATCCTCTCTTGGCTAGGGTATATGCGGCTGAGGAGCCGGCCGGCCCAGCGCCAACGACCACAACGTCAAACCTGTAGGAGGCGACATCCATTTTATTCACCACTGTTATACCACAACTTTTTATTATTTTTCTCATTTTATATGAGGTCAAATATATAATTCGAGACAACTTCTCGAATATATATAGTTAAAAAATCGCGTTCCTTTCTATATAAATCTCTTTAAATATTTAAATTTTCTATCAAAGATATATGTATTAGGCATATTCCTATAAATTTTTTAGGTAAATTATTATACTAAAAAATATATTGTTCTAGTTAGTCTTTAGGGGTCTTTTAACGATATCCGACAGGATTTCGGAGGCTAATATCACATCATTTATATTAATATGTTCTTTGGAGGAATGGGCGTATCTGATGTCTCCTGGGCCAAATAATATACTCGGCATCCCGCCCTTATGGAAGAGTTGATTAGCATCTGACTCACTCGTCATATGCGTGTATACCCCTTCTCTCTTAAGATGTTTCCTAGCTATCTTGGCAGCCATTTTAACCAGAGGATCCTCCCTATCTAGTTCATACCCCTCGCATCTATGTGTAACCATTAAATTGTATCTAATATCAAATATGTTTGTCTGATTAGATATGAATTTTTTCAGCCAATTCTCAACCTCGAGTGATGAATGTCTTGGGAGAAAATGCAATAGGCACTCTACCTCTGCGTGTGAAGGGATCATCCATGGATTCTCCCCTCCACTAAACCTTCCTATGTTTAGAATACTTTTCATATTAGGGAGATCCCCATCCTCATTGACGACATCCTCCAGCTGCAGGTTTTCCAGTAGTTTTATTAAGCCTGTTATGGCGTTTTTACCGTCTAATGATGCTGCATGCCCAGATTCTCCTATACATTCTATCTTGAATTCAATGCATCCTGAGGCGCTTATGGCTATAGATAAGTTAGTTGGTTCAATAACTATTCCATAGTCCGCCAATATCCCATTCTCAATTAGATTTGAGGCTCCTCTCCCGCCTTGTTCTTCATCTACTACATATGCGAAAACTACTTGATGGGGCAGTGTTCTCTCAATTGAAATCAGTTTTTCTAAAGTAAGGAATGTAGAGACGATCCCTCCCTTTACGTCGCACGCCCCCCTGCCATATATAACATCGCCGATGATTCGTGGGATAAACGCATTCTTCATATCTAAACTTGGAACGACATCCATATGCGCCTCTACAAGTAACCTTGGCTCTCCCTCTCCAACCCTAGTAACGATATTAGTTCCACCTTCATAAACAGGGTATTCTTCTACATGTAGACCGAGCATAGATAAATATTCTAATATGTATTTACCTATCTCCTCCTCCTTACCAGAAACGCTTTCTATTGATATCAAATCTGCTAGTATTGTTAAAACCTCTTTTTTACCCGGCATTTCCAACCACTCAAATGTATATAGAAGTGAGAAGCATCTAATATCCTATATGTAATATAATGCTAAGAATAATAGCACTTTCCTTTTTTAAGTCTCTACAGGGTCTAGTTACTTCCTAATTAGCCTGTTATATTAATATATATACCTCGTTTTATCTTTTAATAACACCTTTTTCATGGTGAAAGTGGTGAATTTAATATGTCACAACCAGTTTATCCAATGGCTGGACAGCCTATAATCGTATTAAAAGAAGGTACTTCAAGGGACAAGGGACGTGACGCTATGCGTAAGAATATCCTCGCTGCCAAGACCGTTGCAGAGATCGTTAAGAGCAGCCTAGGTCCAAAGGGCATGGACAAGATGTTAGTCGATAATCTCGGCGATGTAGTTATAACCAACGACGGTGCTACCATGCTTAAGCAAATGGATATAGAGCATCCCGCTGCTAAGATGATGGTTGAGGTAGCTAAGACACAGGACGCTGAAGTAGGTGACGGAACTACATCTGTAGTTATTGTAGCTGGCTCCCTACTAGATAAGGCTGAGGAGCTCCTGGAGAAGAATATCCACCCGACTACGATTGTAGAGGGTTATAAAAAAGCCTCTGAGAAGGCTCTTGAGATTCTTAAGAAGATCGCTGTAGAGATAGATTCTAATGACGATGAGGTTCTTAAGAGAATCGCTATGACATCCATGATAAGCAAGATCGTGGCAAGAGAGAGGGAGTATCTCGCAAAGCTAGTCGTTAAGTCAGTAAGGTACATTATGCATGAGGAAGACGGTAAGCTGAAGATAGACCTAGATGACATTAAGATCGAGAAGAAGCCTGGTGGGAGCATTAAGGACACCATGTTTGTCGATGGCATTGTTCTAGATAAGGAAGTTGTCCATAGTAATATGCCTAGGAGGGTTGAGGGGGCTAAGATCGCTTTGATCAATGCGCCGCTGGAGATTAAGAAGACTGAGTTCGACGCAAGGATAAACATCGCTAATCCAGAGCAGTTAAAGCTCTTCATTGAGGAGGAGAGGAGGCTTTTGAAGGAGATGGTTGACAAGATCGTTTCAACGGGTGCTAATGTAGTGATTTGTCAGAAGGGTATTGATGATATTGCCCAGCATTACTTGGCTAAGGCGGGTATCCTCGCTGTTAGGAGGGTGAAGCAGAGCGACATGGAGAAGATATCCAAAGCCACAGGCGCAAGGATTGTTAATAGCATTGAAGAGTTGTCAAAGGCTGATTTAGGAGCCTCTAAGGTAGTTGAGGAGAGGAAGATTGAGGAAGATAAATTCGTCTTCATCGAGGGATGTACAAAGGCTAGGAGTGTAACGATCTTGGTACGTGGTGGTAATGAGAGAGTTGTTGATGAAGTCGATAGGAGTCTAAGAGATGCTTTGAGTGTAGTTAGAGATGCCTTATTGAAGCCTGCTATTGTTGCTGGTGGGGGTGCTCCTGAGGCTGAGGTTGCTAAGGAGATTAGGAAGTGGGCTGCGAAGCTCTCTGGTAGGGAGCAGCTAGCCGCAATGGCATTCGCAGACGCATTGGAGGCTATTCCATTGACACTTGCTGAGAACGCAGGGCTAGACACAATAGACATAGATGTAAAGCTTAAAGCGGCTCATAACAGTGGTCAGAAATGGGCTGGTATCGATGTCTTCAAGGGATCAGTCGAGGATATGATGGAGCAGAATGTTATTGAGCCTCTACTAGTTAAGGAGCAGCTCATCAAGGCAGCCACAGAAGTAGCGTCAATGATACTAAGAATCGACGACGTAATCGCTGCAAGTAGGTTGAAGTCCGATAAAGATGCTGGAGGCGGGGCCCCGTCCCCCTATGGTGGAATGGGGATGGAGTGATTCCCGCTCCACATGATTTTTATTTCTCTAGTTAATCCTCGCTTAGATATTCTCCATTTTAGATATTATCTGGAGTAACCTGTTTTCATCATCGACTGAAGAAGGTAGTTTTAGCGGTGTCCTAGGAGGCCCTATGTTAAATCCCATTTTATTCAATAGATATTTTATAACCGGGATATTTCCACGTTCAACTGCCTCTAATACTGGATACATCATCCAGTAAAGCTCCAGCGCCTTATCCAGGTCTCCGCCCATTACATATTTATAGATTTTACTGAAGGTATTTGGCAATAGATTGGCTAGTGACAGGATTAGTCCACTGCCGCCCATCACCAATGTAGGTATGGATAGCTTTGCACTACCTGTTATCAGGCTTCCTCTCTCATTGACTAGACGTATCATCTCGATAAAGGCCTGCATATCCCCACTGCTATCTTTTATCCCCACTATCTTCTCTCCATCTATCAGCTTATCTACCGTGGTTGGCTCTATTCTAACACCAGCCATCTGCGGAAATGAATAGAGCAATATTGGTGTATCAACTCTTCCAGCCAACTCCCTATAGTATTCGATTAGCCTCTCTTGACTATGCCTATAATAGTAGGGTGTGATCACAAGTAATGCGTCGACCCCCACCTTCTCCGCATCTCTCGAATAGACGAGTGTTTCTTTTAAGGATTGGGCTCCAGTGCCTGCAATTATCTTGACATTATCCCCAAGCCTCTCTCTTGCAGTCTTTAGGAGGCTAACTCTCTCCTCCCTAGTTAGGAACGGTGCTTCGCCTGTGGAGCCCATTATAACTAGGCCATCTACACCCGATTTGACAAGCCACTCAATGTGCTTAGTAAATGCATCTAGGTTAAGACTTCCCCCCTCGGGATGGAAGGGTGTAACTACAGCAGGATAGACACCTTTGAACATCTTCAATCCCTCATATCTTTGTTAATGTATAATATATAGTATCAATTATCTCTTGAATATTTTCACGTATGAATGATACTGCATCAGGTAGATACTCCATTATATCCCCGGCTGTGATGCCGTCCATCCCAATATCGGTCGCGGCTAGATCCCCGGCAACTCCATGTAGGAAGACACCCATTCTAACAGCTTCTTCAATATTTAGACCCAATCCATATAGTGCAGCTATACTACCTACCAATACATCTCCCGAGCCGGCTGTCGCCATACCTGGATTACCGCTGGTGTTTATATAGACCCTCCCATCGGGATAGCCGATCATGGTGTGTGCACCCTTCAAAACGATGATTGAACCAAATTTACCTGAGAATCTTCTAATTATATCAACTTTATTCTTCCTTATCTCCTCTATGTCTATACCTGTTAGCCTCGACATTTCCCCGAGATGTGGTGTTAAAATCGTAGGGGGTTCTCTCTTTTTCAGTAAAGTGGCTTCATTGGATATGGCTGTGAGTCCATCTCCATCTATTACTAGAGGCTTCTCAATTTTTATCGATAGTTCTCTGACTAGTTCCTGAGTCTCTTCATTTAAGGATAGGCCTGGACCAAGTACCACGATATCAACTTTCTTTGTAAGCTCCAGAATATATTCTAAATTATCCTTAGATATACTTCCATCTGGTGTCTCGGATAACGGTATTACCACGATTTCACTCCCCTTACTGGCGATATGAGGAGCTATACTCTTTGGAGTAGCTAGATACGATAAGCCTCCACCAGCTTTCAAGAATGAGAAGGAGGCGAAGTACGGCGCCCCCAGGTAGTTGGCTGACCCGGCTATAAACAAGGCCTTTCCATAATCTCCTTTATGTGTATCTCTCCTCCTAGGCGGTATCTCAACTGGTTTATTCAACTCAATCTTCAAACTGGGGTCACTATATAGCTCAGGTGGAAATGATATATGGCTAACATATAGTCTTCCTACGTAGTCTGCACCAGGGAACAGGAATAAACCTATTTTAGGCAGCCCAAATGTAACTGTGAAGTCGGCTATAACTGCAGTTCCCATTACCTCGCCTGTATTACCATTTATCCCCGATGGGATATCGATTGAGAATACTACCCTACCAGATTCATTAATCGAGTGTATAACCTTCTCATAAATACCTGAAACCCTCCTCTTTAACCCGGTGCCGAATATCCCATCTATTACCGCATCTGCCCACTCCAAATCGCTGAGAACATCATCATTCCAGTTTGTTAGGACCATAGTATCAAGAGGTATTTTCTTTATTATCCTAAGGTTTTCTCCGGCTTCTCCCCTATATTTCCGAGGATCCCCCAGTATATATAGTTTAACTTCCCCTCCACTTGAATAAAGTTTCCGGGCTACTACAAATGCATCACCCCCGTTATTACCCGGGCCTGCAAAAACTACAAACCTATTTCCATCAATACCCATCTCCATCTCAATGACTTGGTATACAGCGGCTCCAGCGTTTTCCATTAAAAGCATAGGAGTAATACCATATTTTTCATAAGCCATTTTGTCAAGCCTCGTCATCTCCTCGACAGTAGTTACTTTCACAGCGTATCCCCCCGAAACTAATCGTCCAAATATAAATAGGATATATAGCAATAAAATATCTCTGTTTTTTATTGGAGTTAAAGGTATTCCGTAGCCGACTATAAATATCATCCAGGTATGCGGTGGCCTAGAGTGGAGATGTGTGCTAGGAACATATCGATATCATTATCCATGATGGTACTTCTGATAATAGTTATGGGTATAGGCTCAGCCTATCTTTCAATATATGTAAGGGGTTCATTAGACGATGGTTTTGGAGAGGAATACGCTCTATATCTCCATAGCAGGCTTCTCTTAAACTATTATGAGATTAATGGAATTGCAAATAGATTGGCTTCAATGAGTCTGTATCCTCCTTTGGAGTTTCATGATTATATGAAGACTGTGGAAGATATATTGAGTAGCATAGATATGCTAATAGATACGGGGGAATATGGAGATGTCATTAGGCTATCCACGCTTGGGTTAGAGATTCTAAGTGAAGCCAATGAGACACTAAATAAATTTATGAAAGACACTAAACCCATTGCTGATTCCTTCTACTACTATAGGCAGCGGTTCAGTAGGATATATAATAATACACTGATTTTACTGAATATCGCTAAGGGAATAATGTATTCAAATCTTGACAGCCTCATACCGATTAATCTCAGTGAGGTTGAAGAGGTATATTCTATTGCTAAGGAGATACGGTATAGCATATATAAATATTCGATATATGAGCTGGAGTCTCTTGCCAAGTATCTGGAGAGGAGGATATATAGATATTACTATACCCTAGGTATACGGGAAGAAGACATATTTATGGATGTGGATCAAGGGGATATTATTAGGCGAATTAAGGATCTAAACTCTAGGCTATTGGATATTTATAACCTCGTCATGGAGAAGCATCTTCCAAGATCCCATCCTATATTTAGGGAGCTGAGTATGCTGAGAAATGTTTTGGACGATGCTGAGGATATGCTTTTATCTAGAGGAGACATCTATTATATCCAGTATATAACTATATTCTGTGAAAGGCGGTTGACATTTGTATATAAAGCGTTCTCCAGTGAAAACATCTTACTAGAGACTCAAAAGGGGAGTTTTGATGGTTTTTTCATCAGGTTTAAAATAGGGGGTGAAAGTCTCCTGTTATTTGATAGGTCTCTCCCACGCTTCTATATCTATCTGGATAAGGATGTGGAAAGTTATAGGGTTACTGTAAGCCTTCTGACCCTCTTTAGAGACCTTGATGGAGATGGATATATGGATGAGAATGAGATTATATCAATCGTATACTTAGATGAGCTCAACTGGACGATATTGCTTAATGAGGAGGGAGGACTAAAAACAATAAACTATGTTAATAAGGATCCCCTGTTCAATATCACACTGTCATTTAAGGTTTTGGGTGCCGATAATGGGGGCATTGATACAGATATTTTAGGAGAACCCCTAGTCTCTCTTGATGTGGAGGTAAGACACAGGCTAGACGGTGAAAAAGGCCTTAGACTAGGATTCGGCCTACTTATTTCATCTAACTCAGAAGATTTTAACGGAGGTATATCTGACTACATCACTATTAGAGAGGCTATATTTAATGTAGGTTCATCCAGGTGGCATCTATACATTATAGGTAGTAGGTGGGCTGATGTAGAAGATGTACCTGAGCCGTTGAATACGTATATTGAGGAGCCAAAATGTTGTAGAAAATCCCTGTTATACATGAGTATAGTTGACTATGAGTCTACTGGAAATATAGTGTTATCCTATCAATATTACATAAAGGGAGCCCCAATGGAGGCGCCGAGTATCGCCGATATTATACCTGTTATGATCCTACTTGGACTAATACTCGTCTCAGCAATACTCCTACTCTATCTCTATAAAAAAGAGCTGGTGGATTTTTCTAGGCTGACTAGGGTACCGATATCGAGGTGATGAGATCTCCTAGGATTATCTCAATATCGTTATGACAGCGATATATGGGAAATATTATTAGATAGAATGTGAATAGCAATTATTTATTAGCATATTCGCATATAATGATGGGCATATGGGTGTGGTTGATGGCCATAGACTTCCTATTACTCGTGGGGCTTGTGACGGGGGCAGGAGCCTTCTTGGGTTCGATGCTTGGGCTGGGAGGAGGCTTCATAATCGTGCCTCTACTAACGATACTATTAGGCCTGTCTATTAAAGAGGCGGTTGCATTAAGCCTGCTATCGATATTAGCGAATTCTCTCTCGGCATCAGTTGTTTATGTAAATAAAGATGTAGTTGATTTTAGACTGGGGCTGATATTAGAGACCTCAACCATGCTCGGCGCAATAGCGGGTGCAAATATAAATCTCATGGTCGAGGAATCGGTGATATCCACGGTATTCGGGTTTGTATTGATTTATGTAAGCTATAGAATGTTCAGAGGCGCCTCATTCGAGGGTGTAACTGGGAAAAAGATTAGTAATAAACAGTTGGGAATAGGCGTGTTTGGGGCTTTCTTCGCAGGTATATTATCTGGGTTATTAGGCATCGGTGGAGGAATACTTAAAATGCCGATCCTCGTTTTACTACTTTCCGTCCCGACAAGAATTGCCATTGGGACAAGTATGTTCATGATATCACTAACCTCTGCTGCTAGTACCTATGTCTATTTCTCAAGCAACATGATAAATTTTCTATTTGGGGGGATAGCCGTTATAGGAGCTTTTTCCGGTGCACAAATAGGTAGTAGAGTAAGTCTACGCGTAAATGTAACTACCCTAAGAAAACTCTTTGGACTTATCTTGATAGTATTCTCAGTTCTAATGATTTTAAAGGGGTTTGGGGTGATTACATGATCGTTAAAAAAGTCTATCGAATTGTTGTCCAGCCAATACTAGTATCATCTCTATTGATATTGGCCGTTGGAATTATGCTGTCCTCCAGTAATGTGGCTATGGGCCCTGAGATTCTAAAGCTGGGGCTCTGGATGCTAATATCGATGCCTATGATACCCATACTGACTCTTCTCTACGAATATGCCATCAAGAAAGACCTGTATATTATCCTTGTCATAGCCATAATACTGGCTATAATTTTGGCAAATGTATATTATTATGGCTTTAATCATCTACCATTTTCTTAGTCTTTACTCAGGAGTATAGGCTAAGATGAGAGACTCTACTTTTTTAGGTTCTTCAAAGGCCAGCGACAATATGTTTAGAAGCTCATCCTCATCCATATCCTTTGAATCAACTCCAGCAAGCTGTACATAACCGTCTTTTCTTAATGCAAATAAATACATATGCTCCTCTCCATATTCCTCGTGAAGCTCCCTACTCAGCTGGATAAGGAGTACAAAAACAGCATACTTACTAAAGTCTTCTCCCTCTGGGGACGTTATTTCAGTTAGTACGTCACCAGCCATATAATGTTCATGCTCTATGATAAGGTGCTTCAGTTTATTCATAAACTCCTCCTTAAAAACAAGTGACGTATCGAACGCATCGAATAACTCGAGCTTAAAATCTGCACCGCCAATCTTAATCGTCGCATTCCAAATCCTATTCTCATCCTTAACTAGAGTCATGTTTAACCACAACCTTTTCTTCAACTAATATTATGATTATAATCAAATAGATAAATAAAACAGCGTTTTCATGGATTTGGTAAACTATATCTATGTCGGAACTCATATACTACTTAATATTAGGGCTAAAAATCGGTGTATAAAGATGTTTAAAACCCCGTTCTTCTCACGTAAGGGAGTTATTGTATCGGAGAACCCCATTGCTACTATGAATGGTTTGGAAGTTCTTAAGAGAGGCGGAAATGCTGTTGACGCTGCTGTGGCGGTAAGCTTCTCTCTCGCCGTGACAATCCCGCATCTAGGTGGAGTAGGTGGAGACTTTTTCGCATTGATATACGATGGGTCTACTGGCAAGGTCAATCATATAAATGGTTCTGGATACGCGGGAAAAGGAGCTACTATTGATTTAATGCGGGATAAGGGCTTTAGTAAAATGCCTGTTAAAGGAGCGTATTCAGTTACAGTACCTGGTTTAGTCGATGCACTATATAATATGTGGAGGCGATTTGGATCAGAGGAGTGGAGTAGACTACTGGATAAACCAAGTAAAATCGCTTACAGGGGTTTTCCCGCCTCCCATTCACTGTCTAGAGCATTGAATATGCTAGGTGGAGAACTGGCTAAGGATCCCGGGAGCAGGGTACATTATCCTCTGAATAGGGAGATACACCCTGGAGATTTAATCAAGTTCCCTGCTCTGGCAAGGCTATTAGATATATTGAGAGAGGACCCAAGGGCTTTTTATGAAGGAGATGTTATGGAGAAGATGGTTGAGTATATAAATAGGGAGGCGCCTCTATTCTCGGAGGAAGACTTCAGATCCTACTCATCTGAATGGCTAGACCCTATTAAAATCACTTTTAAGGGTTTCGAGGTTTATGAAATGCCTCCTAATACACAGGGCATATCGACCCTCCAGATGCTCCATTATTTGGAAGGTCTTACTCCCTCTGAGGTAGAGCCCAGTTCAAGTGAAAGGATAAACCTATTCCTAAAGCTATTCAAAACTATATTCTGCCTCAGAGACAAGTATATCACCGATCCCCGGTATATGGATATATCGATTAGTAAATTACTGGACAAAGAGTTTCTAAAAACCGCTCTCAAGGAATGCATCTACCACCCCACGGGTAGTGGAGGGCAAGACACCACATATTTTGCGGTAATTGATGATAATGGGACCATTGTATCTGGTATACAGAGCCTATTCTACGGGTTTGGGTCAAAGGTGACTGAACCTACATATGGAGTTACATTCAACTGTAGAGCCCACTCATTTTCACTTGATGAGCAGCATATAAATAGCCTAGCGCCTGGAAAGAAGCCGATGCATACGCTCTCATCCCCAGTATTGGTCGGTAAAGACAGAGCATATGCACATGGCTTATCAGGTGGCCACTACAGGCCACAACTTCATTCAGAGATACTGACTAATATGCTTGTTTATGGGATGGATCCACAGACCGCCTTAGAATTCCCACGTTTTGTATGGAATATTGAGAATGGAGGATTGATAATCGAAGATGGATATGACTTGCAAGGCCTTGGCTATAAGGATGTTGAAGTTAAGAGTTATGGATCAAGACTCGGCGTAGCCGCTACAGTAGAATACAGATTTGATGGGTTACGAGCTGGATACGGTGATATTAGAGGGGATATGTATCCAGCGGGATTGGTATAGTCCATGGGAATAATTTTTTCCTTCCACAGTCTCTTCTATTTTATGGTGAAATTATATATGGATCTCGAGGATAAAGTGGCTATAGTCACAGGGTCCTCTAGAGGAATTGGGAGGTCTATTGCACTTAGACTTGGAGAGGAGGGATGTAGGGTCGTCGTCAATTATAGAAGAAATAAGGATCTGGCTGTGGAGACGGTTAAAGCTATTGAAGAGGCGGGTGGCTATGCGATTGCCGTTAAGGGAGACGTATCCAACTATAAGGACTGCATGTATATAATTGATGAAACCCGTGCTCAATTTGGTGGTATAGATATACTTGTTAATAATGCGGGAATCTTCTTTGCGAAGCCGTTTATAGAGTTGGATCCCCAGGATTGGGAGTACATGTTTAGGGTAAATGTCTTTGGAATGTTTAACATGACTCGATGTGCCCTCCCTCATATGATTGAAAAGGGCCAGGGTGTTATAATCAACATATCTTCCATAGCATCCTCCATTAGAAATAGTAGGTGTATTCCCCATCCTGGTAGGGTAGCGTATGCAGCTTCTAAATCAGCTGTAAATGGCTTCACCTTGTCACTTGCTAGTGAGTTAGCTAGATACAATATACGTGTAAATGGGGTTGCACCAGGTCTAACCGATACAGATATGGTTAGAAATGTCCCAAATCTACCGGAGAGAGCTAAGAAGGTTCCATTGGGTAGAATTGGGCGGCCTGAGGAGATAGCGGAAGCAGTTTTATTCCTTATTCGGAACGACTATATAACAGGGGAGATCATTGTTGTATCTGGTGGAGATTAAATATATCTTCATAAGTTAAATCATTAGTGTATCGAGGTGTATATAGTTGATGGATGAGGCGTGGCTAGATATATCTATTCTAAAATGCCCCAACTGTGGCAAAATATATGCTGATGCATCGTGGTATGTGGTTGTAATGGAGTCTGACATAGAATGTAACATATGTGGAAATATCTTCAATACTACTAGAAACCTTATTGACAGAGTTCTCTTGAGGATATCAATAGAGGGTAATCGGGTTAAGGATGTTGAAATCGGTGGTAGACCAGAGGAGTAACATACCACAACATATATAGGTATAAGGCTTATCCTCAAATATGTAGGCGATGTCGAAGCGTAGTCATCTTACAAAACTACTTGTCTTGGAGTTTATAATACTCTTCTCCATAGCATACATTCTTTACATAACGTTTCTCTATCCAATCTTCATCCCAGGATATGGCTTTGGTGAAACATTCTCTCTGAATAGTGATAACGAGTATACGGTGTCAATAACTGTATCCGCGCCTAGAACAGCTCTCAATATACGTTTAACAGGGAATACGTCATTTGATGTCAATATACATGGTGTTCATCATAAAGCACTTGGGTCATTTGAATATAAGATTCCAGCCTACCGTAGTATAAATATAACCCTGTCATCAGGCTCTCCCGCCGTAATAAAATTGAGTGGTAGAAGTGAAATACCATATATGGAGCTGGTCTTCTTCGGCTTTCTTCTAATTCTCTCAACCATAATGTTTATCAAAACATATGGTGAGTGGAAGCGTATGCTAAGTTCAAAATAACCTAAACGTATATACACATGGCTTGAGATTCTCCTTTCTATATAGACTATATAGATTATTTAGAGTTCTATAGAGTTAATATGATAAATTATTCTTTATTAGGGAGTGATATATTGAATTAGACCTCCGGGTTGGAGGTGTATATGGGACATTGTTTGAGAATATAATATTAGTCACGGGCTTCATACTATCGTTTCTAATGGCTATAACACTAGGAGGTAATGATGCCGCGGAACCTACTGATGCTGCAGTGGGAGCTGGAGTAATATCAATTAAAAAAGCAGTAATATTTTTCGCCGTCTTTGCAGCTATAGGTGCGATGACTCAGGGATTTATGGTTATGAAGACCATTGGGAAAGGAATTGTTCCTGAGATTAGTATTGCAGGTGCCTTCGCCTCTGTAGCAGCAGCAGTGATATGGGTGAATTTCATAGCGTCTAAAATGGGGCTGGATGTCTCTGTGACCCACTCAATTATAGGAGCAGTCCTAGGATACGGGCTTGTATCCCAGGGAATGGAGATGATAAACCAAAAAGTACTGTATATGGTGATATTGAGCTGGGTCAGCTCACCATTCGCGGCATTATTCCTTGCATACATATTGTATAAGCTGATAGTCTTTCTAATTAAGACACTAAAAATAGATGTTTATAACGAACGGTTTGAAAAGTTCCTATCCTATTCTCTGATATTTGCGCTTGCATTTTCGGCTTATGCATTCGGCACCAATGACATCGCGAACGCGACTGGGGTATACGTCACTATTGCACAGAAGCTTGGGCAGATGCCTGATTATAATGCAATGCTAGTACTAGCTGCCTTCGGATCTATAGGTATAGCTATAGGAGGATACTTTATTGGCCCAAAGGTAATATCTACAATGGCCTTTAAAATAACTAGGCTTGATCTATTGACTGGCTTGGCGGCTGAGCTAAGCAATGCATTAGTAGTATATCTATTCACGACATTACCATACATTTTCATCGGATTTGGTCTACCAATATCAACTTCATTGGCGACTGCTGGCTCTCTAATAGGCGTGGGTATAGCTGCAGGCGGTAAGGAGAACGTCGATAAAGATACTGCACTTAGACTTGCATCGTTCTGGGTTCTAACTGTGCCGGTTACAATGATTCTCTCGGCGGGGATATATCTAGTCTTATACTATTATCTGGGGGTTCCCTAGCCGGTAACCGCCAATCCCCTTATTATATCTCCTGTATCCTCCATACTATCTGACATCATCTCGATGTTCTCAACAGCCTCTTTCATCATTAGCCAGTGACTTATAAAATCAACTTTATCAGCCCATCTCAATATCTGAGATATCATCTCTTCTCTAAACTCGTCTATAGACTCCTCTATTCTCTCTACTTTATTCGTCTCTTCCATAGCTTTCTTTGCATCTTTCATTAGATAGTCTAGGGCATTCTTCAGATGCCTCATCTCATCAAGGGACATCTCTCCAATCTTAACTAGATTATCTAGAATCTCGTTTGGCACGACACTTGGATCAACATATACAAGTTTTCTAGCAGCGGCTTTCGCATATGAAGCAACGTCATCGGCGGAGTAAATAAGCCTCATTATATCTTCTCTATCTATAGGGTGTATAACTCCTCCAGTTAACTCGGAGATTATCTCCTCCTTGATTGTATCCGCCTCACGCTCAAGGTTAAATATATCTTGAAATATCTCCCTATACTCCTCATCCGCCTCCTTAAATTTAGCTAGAAAGACATTAAGCTTCTCAACTATCTCAAGTAGTTTGTCAAAATGTTTCTTACATATCTTGTAGACTTCTCTCTCCCTCTTCCAACCAAGCCATTTATATGGGTTACCCATAGATATCACCAGGAGAATATATTTTTATTATGTAAAAAATCTTCATGGTACTAGTTAAAGATTTGTAGCTAAAAATACCGTGGTAATTGATATTCAACAATTTTTAATATATATCTTTCAGAAGCCTGTCTAAATTTTTAGAGACCATAATTGTTTACAACTGGTGTAGTTGACATGGGTTTAGATGAAAAAGTAAGGGAGCTAATAAATAGCCTTGGAGGGGAAATAATCACTTTAGATGTTCCTGTTAAGACCGTAAAACAAGCAGCTGAGGCGGTGAAATCATCACCGAGCAACATAATTAAATCCCTACTATTTATCGCTGAGGGTAATACACCTGTTCTTGTGATCGTCTCGGGGGATTCGAAGGTGGATATGAAGAAATTATCTAGGGTATTCAAGAATCCACGTTTAGCCTCTCCTCCTGAAGTCCTAGCTCTTACTGGATTCCGGGTGGGAGGGGTTCCACCAGTTGGGGTGGCTGTGAAGACAATTATAGATAAGAAGGTTTTAAAAAATAAGTATGTTTATGGCGGGGGAGGAAGCATAAATAAACTATGTAAGATAGATCCGAGAAAGATAGTTGAATACCAGAATGCCGAGGTCTTAGACATAACCTAAAATTTATGAGGATTTTCTTCTAGCACGAGTTACCAAGAAGGTTATAGAAGGCAATAGAATAGGCGTCACGAGAAGCAGTAGAATGACAGGCAGGTTTTCATATATATCAATCTGGATCAATACATCTCCAGATAATATATCACTACAATTTTCCTCATCCATCGTCGGGATCTGTAGACAGAGCCTATATCCTTCCATAGCCGCAATGAAGGGGATGTCAGGTTTCATATTAATACTTATGACGTGGGGCATGAGTAGAAATATCCTTTGGAAACTCTCGACAGTTGGTTCAAGGGCCGTCTTTACAAAGCTTCCTTCAAGGGTCATCGACGACTTGTTGAGATAGAATATTCTTATGGTTAAATCCACCTTTACGTATCCCAGAGTCTCATCTGCATATAGGGATGAAATACTTACATTCGCCTTGATCCCTGTTTCCCCTTCAATATACTTTCCGCTGTTTACAGGTACAGCAAGACTCTCCTTATAATGATGGAACTCTACTTGGGAGGCAGCAAATACAAGTGATATACCGATCAATAATATGAATATCTTATACTTTATAGAGCGTGGAACGATTATAACAAGGGGAGCCATGGATACAATTAGGGAGATAAATGAAGAGATCACCATGGACTCGATAAATAGAGATGTGGTTATGAAGACTGATACATATAATAGGACTAATCCCAATGTTCTCCTGCCCATCTTCATCAATAGGCCCGTGCATAGCGGGAATACAACGCCTATATATGGATAGAATGCTGTCAAGAAGCCGGACTGGTCAAAGGCATATGTTGAGGGTGAGAAACCAAAGAACCAACCCTCTATCCACAATATACCTCCTAAAAGCAACAAAATCCATAATCCAGTTTTTACACTATCTCCAATATATTTATCCAGTGAACCTTTGATCGATGTAAACTCAATATGTTCCTTCACTAAGATATAGCCTGGAACAAGTACATAGTACATTAGCAGCACATATCCTTGGTTTCCTCCATATAGTTGACCTGATATGTTAGATGCGTGGAAAGCCAATGTTGTTATTACTGCTAAGATATTTATTAACGCAGATGGATACCTTATAGTCTGATATCCCAAGTTTATAGATAATATGAATGTAAGGTATGATACCAAGGTTGCCAATAGGAGAGTGTGCATTAGGAATCCAACGTATTCGTATTTGGTAACAGCCACCATGATATCCGAGGCCATAGATAGAGCGATAAATACAAATCCCGTGTATATGTACCACTCCTTTTCACTTATCTCTTCTAGGGAAAGGGTAAATACGATGGTTAGTAACCCGATATATCCCGTTGCGGATACTAAGTAGGCAAGTCCATTGTCATATGTTGACGGTGGTCCTGCCAGCATCTCTACTAAGAGGCTATATAGAGAGAGTAGAATTAGGAGGCGTATTGAGTATCCTTCTTTCTCTAAATCAAACAATATTGTAGTCGCGATGGTAGATAATCCAGCTATCAGAATTGAATGCCCGACAATACTATTCAAGAAAAGAGCGAAGGAGGAGCTAAAAGCTGTTATCGCAGATAACTGTATTACATAGAAGTATTTCTTGGATTTAGGGGCGAGATACAGGAGGATATTAGTAAAAATAATTGCTGCTATAGGAAGTAAATATAAAAAAGGTTGGTAGTTCGCTGCAGGCATCTACAGTGCCGTCTCCCTCTTCCTAACGAATAGGACACCGATACCAGCCACGCCCGTCATCGCCGCAATGATTATCGTAGACAATGGTGTCGAAGACTCTCCTCCAACTGTCTCAGTTAGTTGTGAACTTGTAATCTCGTGTGGCGGTAGCTTTAATGCATATTCTGGTATCCCAATCTTCCATACACCATTATCTAGTTTATATGCACCTACCTGTGCAGGATTAGATGCTAAGAAGTGACAACTGAAACATAGTTTCCAAGATGTAGATGATACACTTCCAGCTGGTAATGTACTTAGATACTCATTATTGAATCCGTCCCAAACCCCCACCTCAATCTCCATACCATTCGCTCCAGCCAGGTTCTTTATAGTTGTTCCCCAAGCAACATTTGTATAATTAGAGCTTGTTAATACCACTGTCTTTGCAACGAAATCATTTATTGTGGGCTCTAAGGCAGGAAGACTCGTTATATTAGGCTCGTATGCGAATATCCATGCAGCCCATGTACCAGAGTTGTTATAACCTATGTGTGTGACTGTGTGACAACCCTTACATCCAAGACTCTGATGCACAGTTCCTGACACATAGTTCGAGTGACACTGTAGACAATTACTCCATATCTGTGTAGCATTATTAGTGAGGTCGTGATCCCAGAAGCTATATGAAGTCCCATTTATTGTGTCTGTAGTTGTTGCTGTTGTTCCATGACATGGCTGACATGAATCTGGATGTCCACTGCCAAATGCTAATACCCCTGGTATAGTTGAAGCTGTAAATATCAATAATGATAGTACGAATAGTGGCAATATCACTTTTATATATTTATTCATTGTTATATCACCTAATAACATAAACATGCGGTATCCATTTAAAGATTTTCTATAGGTAAGCTATATAAGGTATTAATACGTATATATTTATAAATTTTGTCCTTTTCGGTATATATGGTATAAAAAATATATGTGAATCTAGTATTTTGTTAACTTTCTAGTGGCCGTGACAATCTGTACAAGACTTTCCGGCTACATTTGGTGGATTTAAAGGCGCTTGATGGCAGTCGAAACAGCTATTTCCTCTTAAAAGCCCTAAGACCGACTCTGGGCATATTTCTATTTGCCACTTTGCATCGGAGGAGTGGCACTTTAGACATACCTCGTCATTACCCTTATCAAGCTCTGCTAATGCTAGTGTATGGAACTCACTGTGGTCCTCTATAATCCTCTGGGGATTGTGGCAAGTGGAGCATGCAACATCTAACTCTTCAAGTGAATGAGGATTGTGACATAGGTTACAGGAGCCTGTACTTAGGGAGATCTTTATATGTGCGTCGTGTATAGGCATTTCAGTGAGGTCCTGTAGTTTATGGCATTCCAAACATTCGTCTAAAAGTCTTACGTTGACTGCTCCCCTCTCCTTAATTTCTTCTGGGCTTGGATTTTCGGTGAGGAAGACGATCAGCTCATTTACTACTGCAGGGGTCAGTTCATGGCATGTATGGCAGTTTAGGGCTCCATGAGGTGTTTCGTCTATAGCGTCTTTAAACGGCTGCATGCTATGACATACTGTACATAATTCGTTTGAAGCAGGGTTATATTCGGTATATGCCAATACAGTTGTAACGGATAATATAATTACTGCCACAACTAGGATAGCTACACCGACGCGTGTTAGTAGAAAACCAGCGACCTTAGAGAATATGTTTCTAATGAAATTTACAATTCCTGAACCTATGGTCGATGCCATTATGCATCACCGAATACCTGACCAAAATTAATATTTCTGGCTGGAAACTGATAAATAAGTAATTAATATTGATAGATATCAGTAGATATTTATTTTTATCAAAAAAATATAAAAAACAAGATTTACCCTAATAACTAACTTTCAGATTTTGGAATAATATTTAAAATATTAATTTTGTTTCAATCAAAAAATAAATTTAGTCTATTGTCTTCATTGACTTAGGCCATAATGTTATGAAAATTAAAATAAGGATATTCATCAATAAAAATTTGTGATAGATAGGGGAGAGGGTTAATAGGTTCAGAGGTTGGTTATACATGGTATACAATAAACTTAAAATTATATTCTACTTATTCATGATAACTTTATTAGTCCTTCCCCTAGTCTCGTCCTTACATGGAGGTTTATCCACAGTATATGGCTCTAGCGGATTCTCCTATTCATCTAAAAAGACATCAAACGGATTTTATGTAAATATGTATTACAATGGAGTAGCAATAGGATTTGTTGAGGTATCTGTTGAGAGATTATTTATCTATCCTAGGGAGCCTTATGACATAATCATTGAATTCGGGATATACACAAGCACCTTAAAATCCATTTTAGGAGGGGGCAATGTAGATATCCATATAATTCTGGACTACACGTTTACAATAAACGATGAGGAATCCGTGTCGGGCAGTAAATTAATAGTTCATGGAGATATAATAAGATTATCTCTTATAACCGACCTCAATGATTTTGATAAAGTGGCTATTGATGAGCTATATTTCACTTTCGTCTCATATGCTGGGGATAAGGGGATTTCTGGAGTCGTTGATCTGTTGAGTGAGTTCAACAAATATGATGTGCCACGTTACTTCATTAAGAACCTGAATTACTATGCTCTATATACTGACTTTAAACTAGTTGATCCAGGATGGGCAAACTATTATATATATCTCTTAGGCAGACGAGTCGGTATACTAAAGATATCTGCCTCATACTGGTTCAACTATACACCTGCTCTCAGGATATATCTCGATATCTATGACAGAGACCTAGCTAGAATGTTAAACACCACGATTCTCCTCAAGGCTAAGGCAGATAATCCTGGGGATGAGATAATAGTTACAGCCAATATAACACCTGGCGAAGACTTCATTATTCCTAAGGAGGCTCCCGAGCTAGAGGCTCATGAGAAGCTAACCATAACAAGTATATCTATTTTATTTAAGATATCCAAGCTGGACATCATGTTAAATGTCTCAAGAGATATTGGAACAATAAATATTGTGAGGAAAGAATATGAGTACTCTCTCCCATTCAACGCGACTCTATTGGATGTTAAGGAGCTGGGTAGGGGCTGGGTGGAGGCGGATATTGCCGTTGAAGGTAAATTTGATTATGGAAGCCTATTTATAGACTATGAGCCTTTCGACGGCTATCCATCTCCAGAAATTATAAAGGCTTTTGTCGCTAGGAATGTCGAGGAACATGATCTCCTTATAAAGGTCTTAATGTGTTTCAAGGATACGGGTAGGATCATAGGATACGTTAAATTGGGTGAGTTGGCTCCAGAGAAAAGAGTGAGGGTAACTGATGTTCCTATTGACATCATTCTATCAACAGCTAATATGATACGCGCATCGGATATCCCCTTAAACTATACAGCTTTGGAAGTCAACATGTCCTGGTACCTTGAATTAAGTAAATTATTGAGGTGGATCAGGCTAGGTATAGGTAGTGATGAGGAGATTCTCAAATATAGTAAGGAGGCTGCTATATTATCATCTCTCATATCTAACTATAGATATTTAAGAGAGTATCTGGTGGAGATACCTATCTCCACCCAGCTGGATATAAGTGATAACATGCTCATCAACACGACGCTATGGATAGATGTAGATGATCCAGATAGGCCTGTTGTAATATATATTGAGCCAGTTTATAGCGAGGAGTTTACTCCTTCACCGACAAGCTACAGACAGATGTATAACGGGTCTTCATGGGGTATTTACGTCTCTATGATCGGATATAAGGAGTTAACCAAGAATATCCTCATTAATCTCGGTCCAGCAGTATTCTCAACATGTGGCGATGGAGAGGGTATAGAGACAATTCAGCTGAAGGCGTTGAGGATATATGTTGTAAATGCTGATAAGGTAAAGGTATTAAAGCTAAAATCAATGTTATATGAGGCGGATCCCCCTATAGATACACCCTCGCTATGTACCGAGCTTATTGTTGAAGAGGCTGAGGAGCCGTGGAAGAAACTTGTTGAGTTTATTCTCAACCTCATACTCCCGACTATATTTATAGTAATCGCCTTGTTAGCTGGCATAGTAGTAGCTATATACAGATTTTAATAAAAGATGGATATGGTTTGGTTATGAAAGTGCTACGTTAGCGTATTGTTTACAGTAACTATCCCTACGTATTTCGAGACATAGGTTTTACCATCACTAGCTACTACCCTTATATAATACTCCCCGTTACTGACTTTGGTTGTGTCCCACATATATGTACCAATGTTGTCAATACCATATGCAATTGTATGCCAAGTGGGTGGTGGACACGATGGACATAGCTGAGGATGGTCCGATGTATAGTCAATAAATATTATAAGCTCCTCATTATCAGGATCCGAGGCAATCCATCTTATCTCTACAGTACCATTTAATACATCACCCTCCTTAGGTGATAGGATCTCTATAACTGGAGGATTATTATAAGCCCCCCAATACCCTTGGATAGAGGAAAAAGTATTAATTATAACCCAGCCGACCAGCATCGTCATTATAAGGCCTGCTGCAACAGCAATCAACAAATTCGTCCTATTCAACTTTTAACACCGTTTTTCTCAATATATGAGTCTTTCACAAACTATATAACTCTATCCATGTTATCTTAAGATTTTGATCGGCTTGAATAATCCCAAGTTTATATCCCTTATATCTATACTTTATAGTCTTCTATGTTTACAATATATTATCATTTTTGTATTAGGTAGGTGTATATATTAGTGAAATATCACAATAGCAAATTGGTATGTGGACGGTGATCTGATTGCCAATACATTACAATGCATCCCTATTTGTAGTAGCCATATTGGCTCTTGCATATGATACATACCTCATGTGGAAAAAGGGATACAAATCTACATTAGTATATTATGTAGGTTATGCAGCCACCATACTCGGGTCAATTGTATTTATACTGGCTTTCCTACTAGATGAGTTCTCTCTTGTCGAGGTATATAACTATTCCGCTAGGTCCATGGATCCCTATTTAAAGCTCGCCTCATCTTGGAGCGGTAGCGGGGGCTTCATAATATGGTGGCTCCTCTTCTTCTCGGTCATCGCCCTTATTCACAGGTATAGTGTTACACGGTCAGAGGTGGGTGATAAAGAGGCTGAATCATATAAAAAACATTTTATTATGTACAACCTCGCTGCCCTCGTGTTAGTAGTGTCTCTCTTCGTGGCAGACACGTTTCAGACATTTAAAGTTGCACCTATTGATGGTGTCGGTCTCAATCCATTGCTAAAGAACTTCTGGAACTACTTCCATCCACCCAGCGCCATATTAAGTTACGCGTTATCATTGGCCGTGGGTATATCGGCTATATCAAAAGTTCCGAAGAAATTTACCAATTTAATGGCGTCCCTTGCATGGCTTATGGTGACTATTGCAAATATCCTGGGGGGAATATGGGCTTATTTCACATTAGGTTGGGGTGGATACTGGGCTTGGGATCCTGTTGAGACGGCATTATTAATGCCTTGGCTCTCCCTAACAGCATATTTCCACGCAATATACCTCAATAGAGAATTTAGAGATTCCCTGCTGAGTTTAACCGGTTTCTCAGTGGCTTTCGCTGCCTATATTACCAGGGGAGGCGTATACTCTCCTCTACATGGATTTGGAGGAATATCCATGTCATCGGCTCTTCTCCTACTAATGGGTCTCCCATTCTTAGGATACGCTATTTCGGAGATGAGTAAACTCTCAATGGAGGCATTTTATAAGAGTCTTAGGTCACTGTATGAAATGACAATGTCGTTATCATCTCTCGCTATACTAGGAATATACTTCGTGTCCTTTATTACACTGGCTTCACAGAGCCTATATACTGTCTTTACAGGCGGTCAACTGGCTTTAGATGTGTCTCTATATAATTATCTAAGTGCACCGTTTACATTGATATTCATAGCGTTACTACCGGGGTGCTCTGCCTACTTTATCTTCCGTGATAGTAAACGTTTCCTTCTATACTCGATTCTCCCCTCTGTTATTTGTGCAATGGCCTTGACCATATTTACTGTTTATATGGGTGGATTCTGGTCTCCTCTCTCCTCAACAATAACCAATGCCCTGATCTCAATATTCATACCGTTTTCACTCGTCGCGTTGGTTGCCACTACAGCAGGGCTGATATACACTATCTTTAAGAAGGAATATAGGGATATAGGTCTCAAGATACTTCATCTATCAATTCCACTTATGCTGATTGCAATAGTATTAAGCGGCCCCTTCGCATATAACCAAGCTTATTTCAGAAACTATAAGGTTACCAACGGTGATATAATCGACTTCGGCGGGTTAAAGCTCCAATACACTGGGGCTCAATTCATCGGTCCAATTGGTGAAATAGCTATTCCTGGAGCGGCTAATGTGCCAAGCCTACCTACAGTGCCTGAGGAGGTTGAGGCTATCCTAAAGTTTAGAGTCATAGATGGTGCGCCGACGCAGGAGGTTACTATGAGGGTAAGGTTTAACTTCGGGTCCTTTTTCCGGGGCCATGGGGGGATTGTGGCCGAGCCGATGGTTGTAGATAGTGGTCTAGATGAATATTATTTCGTATTCACTCCTACTTCGGGATTAGACCTATTATACATGTATGCCAAGGTGATTCATGACAGGATACAGCGGACTGAGCCAGGGCCTACTCAAATGATATATGTCCATGTAATAGCGTTCATCGCTCAAAATATAGGTATTGAGCCACAGCAGTTCTATAACGCATCTGCAGCCTGGTCTCCGGATACCGCTGATCTACAGAACTATTTTATAATGAGTTTTAAGAAAGTTCCAATTGTTAAACTCTTATGGATATCCTCTGTAATAATGATTCTTGGTGAAGTGTTCACCATTATAGTTAGGAGGATACCATGGAGAAGGAGGGATTGAAATGAATGGTTTTGGCCAGAATCTCTCGAAAATACTTTATGTGGTATTTGGACTTGATATAGCCATATTAATTTACTCCGTATTGGCAGGTAGCTACCCAAGTTATCTCCCGAGTGGTGGAGACCCTACTTCATATTTAATACTCTATATTCATGTGCCGATATCATGGAATATGTATGTAGCATTCACGGTCTCTTTTGTAGCATCCCTATTATATTTGCTTAAAGAGGATGTTAAATATGATGTCTTGGCGATGACCTCTGTAGTAATTGGTGTAGTATATGGCGTAGCCAGCATAACTACAGGAATGTTATGGGCAAACGAGGTGTGGGGTGCTCCGTGGAACTGGGATCCTAGGCAGACCGCTACACTAGTCCTATTCCTAGCATATGTAGGATACATTGCTTTGAGAGGTTCTATATCAGATGTTGATAGGATGAGGGTCTTTTCAGCTACATATGGTATCGCAGCCTTTGTCACCCTACCGATTAGCTATATATCTGCTGTATTATTCAGGAGTCTCCACACTCAGTTACCGGGGCAACCTTTAGGTCCGGAGGCCCATATCCTATTAGGAGTTAGAGTTATAGTATCTTTTACTGTATATATCCTCCTACAACATCTATATTATACGAAGGTGAAGAATAGAGTGGAGTCTTCAATGGAGGTGTAGATGGATGTACTGGGGTGTTTTCGTCGCTTTATTGATATATGTGGGGGCGTTGACCTCGATCTACTACCTCTCCTCTAGGGGGGTGGATATAAGTGGTAAAGGGGAGTAAGGGGAAGCTGGTATTAATAGCGATTCCCCTTATGATTGCATTTGCAGTATTAGGATATATCACTCTATTCTCCTCAAGTTATTTAGAGGTATCTGACCTAGCGAGGTATGATAAGCCGGTAAAGGTCTCTGTAATCGGTAATGTTACAAAAGGGAGTGTAAGGCTATCTGGAGGTTTTATGGAGTTCACTATCACCGATGGAAAAAGCTATGTTAAAGTTGTTTACCCGGGTGTGTTGCAACTTGATAATGCAACAAGTTATGTCCAAGTAACCGTTGAAGGCGTTTATTATCCAGATAGGAATGTAATTGAGGCATCTAATGTGCTTTATAAATGCCCCTCTAAACAGGAGTTCAAGTCCACACAGAATCAGTGATCCGGTGTTTGATGTGGATACGGTGGTTCAGGCAATAGATATATGGAAGCGGTATCGGGGGAGATGGGTTCTTAAGAGCTTATCTCTAGAGGTTGGAGATTCTTCTCTAACAGCTATCTTGGGTAGGAACGGCGTCGGTAAAACCACGTTTATAAAAATCCTATGTGGTCTAGTGAGGCCTACTAAGGGAAAGATTTTTATTTACGGTGAGAACATCCATAGGGGCCAGGGTGATTATAAGGCTACTCTTGGTGTCCTGATGCATGAAAACATTCTATATGAAGAGTTGACTGTGGAAGAGAACCTAAATTATTATGCTAAAATGTATGGGGTAGATGATCCACTTTCCTCAGCCCCTGCTAAAGAGGCGTATGAACTACTGGGTTTGGAGAAATATAGGGATACTAAAGTCGGCCATCTTTCATTTGGTTGGAAGAAGAGGGCTAATATAGTCAGATCCCTAATAAATGACCCTCTACTGGTTATAATGGATGAGCCTACGTCTGGCCTCGATGAGCAGGCTACCGGAGAGGTTGCCCGTCTCCTCGAGAAGCTATCCTCAAACAAGACAATTATCTTCACTATATCAAATAAAGAAGACCTCGATATTCTACTTGAAAAGGGTATAAAGCCAGATATCTATAGGCTTGAGAATGGGAGGCTGATTGAATATGTCTAGTCTCAACAAGATATACCACTTTCTAATGAAGGATATTCAAGTTGAAGCTAGAAGAGGGTTTGAAGTTTTGGCCTCCATTGGATTTATATCAGCTGCATCTCTCATCTTGGCTGAAGTAGCTGTAAAATCATTTACTCCACAGTTTGTCATCCCCGGTCTTTGGATAATAGTTGTCTTCATCGCGATTTTTACTGCGACAACTACTTTCGTGAGGGAGATGGATAAAAGGACTATATATGGCGTGCGCCTATTACCAGTTTCACCATCGATAATATTCCTATCTAAGATGATGTTCAGCTTTATATTGATATTGCTCCAAGGAGGCGTCTCTCTCTTTATAATAGCAGTATTCTCTGGGCAACTCTATATGTTATCTGTCAATGTGATCTTTGTACTCATCGTCCTCGCCTTACATGTATCTGCTATTGCATCTTTTACCTCTGCACTAGTCATGTATTCCGAAGGCAGAGCCTTCCTAATACCTATGCTTGTATTCATACTTACAATACCGGTAATTCCTTTGGCTACAACAATATCTGATCCAGCTATACCGTCTTATATGACTGAATATGTAATGTTCTTGGGTCAGGTGGCTGTAACGCTTATTGTGATGACTATTCTATCGGAGTATATCTTAAAAAGTTAAAAGCACACTCCAGCATCATCTAGTGCAGCGGCCAATGATCAGCTAAGTATAATCCTTTATTCCATCTATGGTTTTCACCCGCTATAATTAATGATCCTGACTAGCTCCCTGAGACCTGATTCCCCCGCCTATTAGAATATATTAAAATAACATATCCAATATATACCAGATATATAAAACGCTCCTTCCAATATGTAAAGGTTATTTTTATCGATTTATAATATGAAATATAGAATGTTTTTATTGGGTTAAAGCCATACATAGACACATGTCTGCTTTTAACCTATGTTGTTCAAGGCTGGAACCAGTAACTAAACATTTTCTTTGGAGGTGGGGAGATGAGGACGGCGGTTGTCTTAGCTGGGGGTCTAGGTAAGCGTCTAAGGTCGATTACAGGAGGCTATCCAAAATATACCATGAAAATCCTAGGTCACCCTCTTATCATGTATCCAATAAATACTCTACGGATGTTTGATTTAGACCGACTCGTGATTGTGGTGGCTGAGAGATATGTTAAACTCGTTAAAAATGATATTAAGGCTTATTTAGATGATGGTCTGGATGTTGTTTATGTAAGTAACCCGTATCCTGAGAGGGAGAATGGATATAGCTTGATGCTCGCAGTTGACTATGTAGATACGGATGTTTTCCTATTATCTGTTGCAGACCACATATATACGTATGGAGTGGTTAAGAAGCTTGTAGATGACTATAACTCATCGATAGACTTCCTCGTAGGAGGCGACTCGTCCCCCAAATACATTAATATAGATGAGGCTACCAAGATAAGGGCCGATGATAATGGGAGAGTTCTAAACATAGGCAAGAAGATTACTAGATATACCCATATAGATATAGGTGTTTTCATTGTTAGGCGGTATGCGGTTGAAGACGTCCGGTATCTAATGGATACTGAAAAGATAAAGTTATCCGATGTTATAATGGAACTAGCGAAGAGAGAATACGGGGTATATGTCTCTGATGTAGTAGGCAACGTATGGACCGATGTGGATACGGTTGATGATGTCCAAGAAATACTATATGGCGAGCGTAGAGCCGTTGTAGAGACTGTTCTCCAGGAGCTGTTGGAAAATGGATAAAAGAGTTAGAGGTAAGCCGACAGACGGAATAGTCTCCAGATACATAAATCGAAAGATATCCATGAGGATAACTAATTTACTCCTTAAACATACGCCAGATATCCATCCATTGACAGTAACTGTTCTCACAACTCTCCTTGGTTATCTATCCTTCCCATTTTACTTTATAGGCAACTATATAATCGGCGGCTTAATAGCCCAGCTAGCATCTGTTTTAGATGGGGTTGATGGGGAGCTGGCAAGAGCTAAAAACATGGTTAGTGATCGAGGGGCATTTATAGACTCCATCCTCGACAGAACTGTTGACCTAGCCATTTTATTTGGGGCATCTTATTATTCCATGATATACTTAGGGTTCCACTCCCCAATAGACACGTTGATCTACTTATTCACTATATCAGGCTGGATAATGGTAAGTTATTTACATGCTAGAATAGAACTTAACCTAGGTAAAGAGACTGCTGCTGAGGTTCCGAGATTTGCATCCAGGGATGTCAGGATATTCATCTTATTCATCGGTAGTATATTTGGATATGTCTATTATTCACTTATCGCCACGGGAGTGTTATGCTACATATATATATTGATTAGGTTTTTCAAATCCATCCACAAGTAAATAAACCGAGGAAGTATATAGAATTCATAGAATCGTCTAGGCTATGGTTTAAACGAAGTACATCCTTTATATGCGAAAGTTATTTAGTATCTTAAGCATATTTTGAAAACAGAATTATATATTTCGGCTGGTTTTTAAATATTGTATAACTAGGTTATACAAGTTTTGAAGGAGGTGTTCCACCATATCTTATAAAGAACTTCCTGGCCCAAAAAGTAGAGAGTATCTCATGAAGTCCCTTAAGCTGTATCCGGGTGGTGCTTCTCCCGATGCGGAGAAAAAGTTTACGACAATGGCGACTTTCATTACAGCCAAGGCGGAGGGCTCATGGCTAATCGATGTGGATGGCTACCGCTATATTGATTTCTCGAGTGGATGGGCATCTAATAACGTGGGTAATGTCCATCCCGAGGTATATGATGCTGTGGTTGAGGCCTTATCTAGATTTGGGTTTGTATATAACCATCTGTTGGCGCTTGAGCTGGCTGAAAAACTTGTTGAGATAACTCCCCCAAACCTCACTAGAGTGAGTTATGAGGTTTCTGGGACGGAGGCTGCTGAGGCCTCGGTATCATATGCATTGACCCATACTAAACGTCCTTTGATAATAAGCTTCATCGGGCAGTTCCACGGCGACTCTATTGGAGCCAGGAATATTGGCTCGGAGACGGCTGAACGTAAGAGTTATTTCGAGGCTATGCATGGGGGTGTAATATTCGCTCCATATCCCAGGAACTATAGAATACCGCTTAATATGACTGAGGAGGAGTATGCAGAACTTTGTTTATGGTATATTGAGGATAATATTCTCAAATACATAGCTGAACCGAGTAGAATTGCTGGTGTCTTATTCGAGCCTATGATGGCGGAAGGTGGAAATGTCATTCCACCCAAAAGTTTTGTAGAGGGTCTTAGGAAGATGGCTGATAAATATGGATGGGTATTGATCAACGATGAGGTTCTAACTGGTTTTGGTCGCACTGGAAGGATGTGGGGTATCGAACACTATGGTATAAAGGTGGATATACTGGTTACGGCTAAGGGATTGACAGGGGGCCTCATACCGATTGGAGCCGTTGTAGGTTCGGAGGAGATTATGGGGCCTACGAAGGCATACTCGGGAAGTACGTTTGCGGGGAACCCAGCTGGGTGCGCTGCTGCATTAAAGACTATCGAGATCATGTATAGAGATAAGTTGATGGATCGCGCGGCTAAGCTGGGGGAGGAAGCCCTTAAGGTGATGAAGGACTGGATTCCTGAATATGATATTATAGCAGATGCAAGGGGTGTAGGTTTCCTCCTAGGCTTTGAAGTAGATTCTGGCCAGGGTGAACGAGTTGATGAGGAGCTTGCTAGGAGGATATTTGTGGAAGCCACTAAGTTTGGGGTAAGGGCTGTTTGGGATGAGGAGACTACCGTGAGGCTGTATCCACCGCTCACAATAGAGGAGGATGTATTATTCCAAGGCCTTGAAAGGATGGAAATGGCTATAAAGAAAGTAAACAATGAATTTAAACAGAGTGGGCTATGAAGATAAGTATCCGTAGAGCAATATTGCTAAAGGCACTGGACTATGCAAGTGTAAGTAAGGAGTTTAGAGACGGTATACTCGAAGGCTTTAGAAACGCGTATAAGGAGCATGGTGGGAAATCGGGTGATGATGTTAAAGTAGGCTTTTTAACCAGGTTCAGGCTTAGAGGAAGCAAGGTTATTCCCGCATTAGATAATGCAAGGAAATATATTTTAAGACGTAAATTTAGAGAGGCTGGGAAGTATCTAGGAGAAGCAATTTATTATCTCTATATCATAGTATTATCTCAAGTTTCTACTGATGAGTTGAGTGAGAAGAAAATATTGTCTCACATTAAGAGCCTTAAACCTAGTTATGATGATGATCCAAAGGAGCTTCCAGTAAGGTTTATAGGCCACTTAAAGTCTATAGATATGAGTTCACTTGAGAAAGCTGTCTCAGGCCTCGCCGATCTAACCCTCTATATGATAGAGGGTACGTTTGTCCCCTTGAACCGGAGGGAGCTGGAGGAGCAGTATAAGCGTGAGAGGAACCTCCATTACTTCCTATATCTTCCCATGGCTATATTCCTGGCAGGTGTTATTCTCTACATATCGATCTTATTCGAATCGCCCCTATTATCATTTCTCGCCCCGCTTGCAGGTATAGTTATCCTCCAGCTACATAGAAAGTATTTCAGGCTTAAGAGGATGCTGGAGTGGGGCGCTAGATAATATTATCACATATTACTACCTGTCATGAGTCTGGATGGGGAGAATATCCCGATGTCTATGACTGTCTCTTCACCCGCTATGAGTTGCGACACAAGTAACCCTGTTAAACCAGAGAATGTCAAGCCGAATCTACAATGCCCCCCTGCAACAAGCACCTTATCAGATCCCGGTAGATATCCTATCACCGGCAGTTCATCTGGTGTGCATGGCCTGAAAGCAGTTTCCATACTGATAATCTCCAAATCCTTCAGAATAGGGACTTGACTATAAACCCTTGTCAACAGCTTCTCTAGTCTCCCGTGTGGAATCCTCGTGTCATAACCCACGAAGTCCATGATCCCTGCCAACCTAATAGTACCTCCTAGTGGTAGTGCCACGACCTTCGCCTCCTCAACCATCAGAGAATACTTGAGAGTATCGCTATTTTTCACCTTAAGTGTAAGGATATATCCTCTAGCCGGATGTATCATAATATCATAGCCTGTTCTATTTAACAGATCCCTTATCCACGGTCCATTGGCTAGAACCAAGTAGTCACTTTCAAATACTCCTTTTCTAGAGAAAACCCTTACACTCGAATCTTCATTAAATCCCAGTACCTCTATTCCCTCAATTATCTTGATGCCCTCTTCCACGGCTAGCTTCTTCAATCCAGCGATATACGCCTGAGGATCTAGTGACGCGTCGTAAACATATCTTAATCCACCTATTACGCTGGTGCTTAGACTAGGCTCTATCTCCCTCAATTCATCGCCATCTAGGATCTCGATCCTGAGTCCATCGGCTTCAACCTCCTCCGCATGTTTAACAGCCTCAGAAAGATAATCCCTATCCGTATAAATCTCGAGGATCGATCCCTCTCTATATCTACAGTCTATATCCATCTCTCGTACGAGGCCCCGTATAATTTCTATGGCCTCCCTCCCTTTTCTCCTAAGGCTCTTCCATCTGGCATCCCTCGCTAGCCTCCGTCTATTTCCCAGTATATGCCTTATCCACCTGCATCCCATTCTCACAGGAGATATCTTAACTGGGCTAGCCTTGCTGGTCATCATCCTCATGACTTTTATATAGTCTATTGAAAGAGGGTATGGACTGTACATTGCTGGAACCACCAAGCCGGCGTTCTTCGAAGAAGCTTCACAGCCAACTTTATTCCTCTCGATAACCATGACTCTATATCCTTTTCTAGATAGGAATATGGATATGGATAAGCCTATGACTCCACCACCAACAACTATGATCTCTTCGTGAGTAGCTTTCCCACACATTCTGACCACATACATAGAAATTATCTGGAGATCTCTTCTTCTACATCGATTACCTTACCCCTTGTCTCGGGTAGGAGCCAGCATACCGTACTCATTAGTGTAAATCCAATTAATGACAACCCTACTATAGCGGGAGCGAGTCCGATGGAGCTAGATAAAATGCCTACTAGAAAGCCGCTTATGGATAGGCCTCTAGCTACACTGAATACGAATGAAGTGCCTGTAGCCCTTACTCTCGTTGGGAACATCTCACTCGACCAGACTCCATATAAGGCATGTGCGCCGAATCCTAGGGGGAGTATGAATAGCGACGTTATAGCCATCTCTCTATTCATTGTTATTATTGTATAGTAGCCCAGTGCAATGGTACCGAGTAATCCTATGAGTGATGATGCGGCGAATGCTGCTCTTCTCCCTATCTTATCACTGATGAACCCTATAAATGGGAGAAAGGAGACTATGGCTAGGGATATTAGTAGGACTAGGTCACTCGCCTCAGTCACCCCGAATCCAAATAGCTCTACCAAGAGGGTTGGTGCCCAGTCCACTGAGGCATGGTAAGCGAATTCCGAGCTCCAGAAGAGGAGTGAGCCTAAAATAGTTAGCTTTAAAATACGTCCCTTAAATAGTTCCTTGACACCGACTTCCCTCTCCACCTCACCCATTTCTTCAAGCTCTTTATATTTCCTCCATATCTTTGATTCCGGCATGAATATGGCTAGTATAGCTATTATGGGTATGGGGTATAGGGCTATCAGGAATATCGGGCGCCATCCATAGATCGGGTATAGAATACTTACGGATGCTGCGCTGATAACGTACCCCAATACAAACATGGCGTGTATTAGACCTCCGAATAACCCCCTGTATCTAGGTGAATACGCCTCGCTTAGTAGTGCGAATCCAATTCCCCAGGATACGCCCATACCCGATAATATCCTGAGTAGAGCCAGTATCTCATAATTTGGGGCGAGTGATGATAAGGCGGTTAGAACCGCGTCCCATGCAATGGAGTAGAATAAGGCGTTTCTCCTACCGAATCTATCCGCTAGTTCTCCGAATATAACTGCACCTAGTACTGTAGCCATATACTGGGCGGAGAATATGAGGCCTATAGCCCCCTTATCCACTCCAAATTCCTGCATAATGGGTACAGCTAGGAAATTTGTAATCGTCAGGCCTACCGCATCATGGCTCCATGCCAATACGGCTGCAACAAATATCAAAAGCTTATCCATTAGAGAATAATCCCTATCCATAAGCTCATCCTTCATAACCCTTATATAAAAATGATATATCCCCAGAAATTATTTAAAAATTAGGATATTATGAGATGATCCGCTCGATCAGTTTCTTAGCTAATGCAGGTCCCCTCATCAGCCCACGACCCCCTAAACCATCTATTATATACAGGCCCCTAACTTCATCGATTTCTCTGCAAATCGGCTTGTAGTCGTGTGATATAGATATTGGCCCGCTCCATGAGTCTATAAGACGCCACTGACTGAATTTAAATCTATACCTAAATCCCTCGAGGATTCTTTTTACTGCCTCATCATCGGGTTTCCTAAAGCCGTCATCCGCCTTCTCAATGGGGAATGAGTCGTACACCCCACCTATCCAGTGGCTATTCTCTGGCCTCCAATAGGAGTATATGTTCTCGTCCCAGACACCAACCATCTTAGTCCTATCTACTTCAAACTTGAAAATTGGGACGCCTATTAGCCATACATTTAAATCTATTCCATGAGACTTCAGTATCTCCCTGTTCCATGGCCCCGAGGCGAGGACAACCTTGTCTGAATAATACCTATCTCCCTCATGGGTCTCAACGCCACGAACCCTATTCTCCTTGATGATGAGGCGTGTGACACGCTTCCCAGGCTGTAGATCAACCCCCCTATCCATGAGCCTATTCCACATATATTTCAAGAGTTTGAAGGGGTTTAGGGTTAGGTCGCTGGGAGAGTATAGGCCTACCTCATCATGATATAATTTTATATAACTCCATCTAGACATGACTTCCGCCGCATCCATTATCTCTATATCTGGAATAAGCTCCTTAAACTTCTCTAGATCCCTCTCCGCATCATCCTCATCCTCTATAGAGATGTATCCATCATTAATTATCTCACTATCACTTCTCAAGAACCCCCTGATAATCTCGATGGATTCGGCGGCCAGCTCTGAATCAAGTGGGTTATCCATCATCCTAGTTACAACGCCGCCGGATCTCGGGGTAGCCCCATCTGGAGACCTGTCTTTTTCAAGGAGTAGCGTCTTAAACTTCTTCTCCGTCGCGAAATACCCTGTGAATACCCCGGCAACACCAGCTCCAACTATGATAAGCTCATATTCCTCTTCGACGGGCATAGCCCTATATACACCCTAGTATCTACTGGAGGAGGTGTCGAAGTAGGAAATCAACCGTCTTTTTAACAGCATCCTTATTATTCTTCTCTTTTGTGAATCCATGCCCCTCATCTTCATACAAGATATACTCGACTTCAATACCCTTCTCCCTCAATTTATCGACGATCTGCTCCGACTCCTCCTTAACAACCCTGATATCCCTGGCGCCCTGTACAATCATCATCGGCACCCTTATATTATCCACATATGTGATTGGGGACCTCTCTTCTAGCATCTTCAGGTCCTCGGGGTCATCTGGGTCGCCCACCCACTTTTTCATGTATCTCTTCCAATATGGTGGGACTGACCTTGTAAATGTGACGAGGTTACTGGGCCCAAACCACTCTACAGCTACTCTCCATAGGTCAGGGAGCCTCGTTACACATGAGAGGGTTAGGAATCCGCCGAAGCTCCCCCCGACTACGCCGATTCTATCTTTGTCAACCCACTTCTTCCTAGAGAGGTATTTAATTAGATACTCCACGTCCTTTAGTTCACCGCCTCCCCAGTCTCTATTAATCAGGTTTCTAAATGTCTTTCCAAATCCTGTTGATCCTCTGAAGTTTGGCATGGCTACAGCGACTCCCCTACTAACGAGATACTGTGTAAGAGGTGAGTATCTAGGTCTACTCTGGCTCTGCGGCCCTCCATGGAGATATATAACAACGGGGAACGGCCCCTGGCCCCTAGGCTTGTATATAATTGTGTGGATACTCCTCCCATCGAAACTCTTATAATACTCTATCCGCGGCCTAGCCATATCACTCTTCGGGATATCCCCGTAGAACACGTCCACAACCCTCTTAAACTCATCGGTATTATAGTTACAGAGATATATCTCACTAGGCCGGTAAGGCGTAGACATCTGAATATAATACTTGTCTTGGGCCCCAGCCGACTGGATATCCTCTACCACGCCTTCAGGGACATAGATCCTCTGTGTAGCCTTTGTATGTAGATCCATTATATACAGCCGGGAATATGACTCTACATTCACGCTGAAGAGGAATGTTTCCTTACCGATCGCAGCGAACTCAACGTCATAGTCACCGGCCCACAGGGCCTTCATAACCCTCCTCTCAAGATCATAGTATGCTAGGTAACGATATTCACGGTTTAGATCTGAGGCTAGGAAGAATCCATTCCTATAGGGCGCCAGCGGCTGGAAAACGGCTTCCCCCTCATGGGGAGTCAGGTCTGAGACCTCCTCCTTTGAAAGGTCAAGTAGATAGAGATTTGTGTCTTCATGACTACGGATATCCTGTATAACTATCTTATCAGGGAAATACCAGTAGGCCACCTGGTATCCACCGAATCCATTCCATATCAGCTTACCCTCCCCACTAGTAATATCATGTAGATAGAGGTCGAAACGAGTCGGGTCATCTCTATTTGCGAAGTAGATGAGGCTCTTATTATCCCATCCCCAACAGTACCTAGACGTATAATGCACTATATCATCTTCGAGTATAAGTTCTCTAAACCACCCCTCCCTCGATGAGTATAGGTAGAACTGCCATATCTCATTACCCTTATCGTCAACATTAAACAGGAGCCGCTCCCCATCAGGTGACCAGGATATTGGGACGGCCCTCTCATCTACAAATGTGGTTATCCTCCTGGGATTGCTATTCTCCTTATAAATCCATATGTTTACCTGGCCAGACATATTGGTTGATACCGCCAGGACTTCGTCAGTTGGATGTGGAGCAAAGCCCGTTAATATATTATAGGCCAGATACCTATCCATAGGATATCTCTTCACGGTCATCTCCCTCCTAAATACTATTCTCTATTAAACCCCTATATCCTCTGTCGCTATTAAGAAAATATTATTAGAAGGCGTGTTAATTAACTAGGTATCCAGAAACCTGTTATAGATAAACTGTGTTATCCCACTCCATTCTCTAAATCTTATAATACGCCTCTTTTCAATATATTCATCTGCATCTGGAGGTAGCCTCATATTCCACGGCTGTGAATAGACTATTGATAGGCCGCCTCTCATTGCAAACCCTGTTATAGCATGGGGATTGTCATCTATCAAGACATCGATATTCAACAGTGTCCGGTCGACGGTGTTACCCACAAGGAGTGTATGAAACTGGAAGCCGTTTTTCCTCAGCCAGTTATACGTCTCCCCCGCTGTTGATGCCGGCCGTGCAGTAACAATTATTACATGGAATTCCTTAACAAGCCTATTAACCCCCTCCACCGCCCCCTCTATAACCGGCATGTTCCTGAGGAAGTCGTCGTATTCAAGACATTTCTCAAAGATCGTTTTAAAACTATACCCGCCTATCAATGTATCCCAGCTATCCACATCCTCCTTCGTCATCTCCACATCCTTGAGTATCGTGCCCCGGATAAATTCCAGCATATAGGTGACGTGGTCTGTTAAGACCCCGTCGATGTCCACCGCTATCCTAGTCATAATCAATATAGAATATTATTATCATAGATAAAATGTGGAAAAGCTTATAGCACAACGGAGCCTATTGAATATGCTTGAGGTCATCCCGATGATAGATAATGTCTTCATCGAGGACTTTATATATGGAACGATACTCTTCATCTTCATCATAATCGTTGTCTACTCCACCAAAAAATATAGGAATATATGGATAAACAGGAAAATCATCCACCTCAGTAGCGTCCCAGCAGTGTTATTCTACATGTATTTCTTTAGAGAACCATATGTCTTCCTAATCTACTCAATAGTATTCACAGTCATGCTCTTCTCAAAGCATGTGAAGAAATCGTTGGATGGCTGGTATCAGGTTGAGGGGAACCTTGGAGAGGTGTATTTCACGTTATCATATGGAGTTTTAAGTATCGTGGCATGGCCTGAATACAAGATACTCGCTGGGGTGGCGATGCTATATATGGCAGTCGGGGACTCAGTTACGGGGATCGTGAGAAGTAGATTTGTCGATAGATGGCAGAAACACTGGACCGGCTCCATAGCAATGCTTATAGCCACACTATTTATAGGCATATACCTCCTTGGATACCGCGGCATACCACTGGCTCTAATCGCTACGGTGGCCGAGGCACAGCCATACATAGATGACAACCTGATAGTTCCACTACTAACCTTCCTAGTAGGATTACTCCTTGTATAGTAATAAAGAAATGGAGGTGACGCGGCCTCTACAATATCTCTGAGAACCTAACTAAAGTCAGTGCAACATGTTTCATGCTCTTAACAAAGTCCTCAACCCTGATGTTCTCGTTAGGAGCATGGCTCTTAGAGCCATAGTAGCCTACACCCGCGCCTGTCATAGGTATCCCAAGCAGGTTGGTAAACATGTATATAGGGCCTGATCCACCTGACAAGGGCGTCACCTGAGGATCTGAGCCGTAGACATCTACGGCGGCTGATATAGACGCCTTCACAATAGCCTCATCAGGCTTTGAATATCCAGATGGATACATGCTATGAACCTCTATATCAACATCGTCGAACCCGTTTTCAACAAGATACTTCCTCGTCTTCTCAAGCAGCTTCCCAGGATCCTGCCCTGGGACAGGCCGTATATCTATCTTGGCCATAGCATATGAAGGAATAACGGTCTTAGAACCCTTACCTATATACCCTGAGTAGATGCCACATACATTCAGTGAGGGAGAGGTTAACAAGGCCTTATATGCATCAAATCCCTTAAGCCCCCCGACAAACTCCTTGATACCCAGGTCGTCCTTCATCTTCTCAAGCTGACTCGGGTCCAGCTTCTGAATAAGTTCATCAGCCATCTCCAGAAACTCCTCATCGATATCGTCATAGAATCCTGGGATAGGGATGTATCCATCCTCCCTCTTCAGGAGAGTTAACAGCCTAACTAGCCTCCATATGGGATTCGGTATCAGGGGAGCGCTCCCACTATGGGAATCCCTATTAGCACCCTTTACAGTCAACTCCAAATAAAGCATACCCTTAAAACCCAATGTAATGCCTAGCCTCCCAGTTCTCCCCACATACCCTGTCTCCCAAATACCTCCCTGGGCAACCAAAAAGTCTCTCTTCTTCTCTATCGCGTTTAGAAAGTTGGGGGAGCCTATCTCCTCCTCACCCTCTACCACAAACTTCACCTTAAGCCCAAGCTCATCGAGATAGGGCATTAATGCATCTAAGGCACCGATCCTCGCGGCAATATTACCCTTATTATCCGCCACTCCCCTACCAAATAAGAAGCCGTTTTTCCTAGTCATCTCAAAGGGTGGAGACTCCCATAGATCCAGTGGCTCAGGAGGCTGGACATCATAATGATTATAGATAAGCACGGTCTTATCACCGGAACCCACCTCACCGAAAACCACTGGATGCCCTCCAAAGCCCTCAACACTAACCTTCACCCCTCTCTCCCTGAGGAGTGATGCGACAAGCTCTGCACCCTCATCCATGTGTTCACCAACCGCCGAGACCGTAGGAACACTGATCAGGCTTCCAAGGACATCAACATAATCCTTATAATGAGAATCAATAAACCCAAAGACTTTATCTACATCAACCATTGGAAACCACCGTCTAACAAAATCCTAATTCCAAAGAAGTATAATAATGTTGCTAATTCAACAGATGTAATAAATAAAAAACATGTGGTAACCTCATATAAGAAACATCAAAACATCTTTAGGTGTCCATTGACATTGTTATTTTGACGGGTTGTCTTTTGTCACACATACAAAATTAAAATATCCAAAAATATCATCCTATTAAATAGAAAAACCCAAAAACAATAACGGAATCTCACATAGAGAGTTGAAAGTCAATTCAACTGAAATAGCACAAAATTACTACTCTGTTGTGAATCTCACATAGAGAGTTGAAAGTCGACCTCAACCTTCTCCACGAGAATATCGTTATACCTATATGAATCTCACATAGAGAGTTGAAAGATTTAATCTATAATGTTGTTTAACTATACGAATTATGTTATGAATCTCACATAGAGAGTTGAAAGTGATGATCCGCTTCTCCTTGACACTATACTTTAGATGGTCTATGAATCTCACATAGAGAGTTGAAAGAAACTGATAGAGATAGAGAAATATTCAATCGTATTGTAAGAATCTCACATAGAGAGTTGAAAGTTATATGCTACTCCATCGTTCCCATTCCCGCTGAGGTCTGGAATCTCACATAGAGAGTTGAAAGTAATCATAGAATTTTATGCCTTGGATTGGGAAAGAGACTGTATAGAATCTCACATAGAGAGTTGAAAGCCAACGCCTTCTCAATATTCGTCTCAGGCAACGGAATAGGAATCTCACATAGAGAGTTGAAAGTTTTTGTTCTACCGTGGAAACCGCCATCTTATCGCCAAGAATCTCACATAGAGAGTTGAAAGTGATGATCCGCTTCTCCTTGACACTATACTTTAGATGGTCTATGAATCTCACATAGAGAGTTGAAAGAAACTGATAGAGATAGAGAAATATTCAATCGTATTGTAAGAATCTCACATAGAGAGTTGAAAGTTATATGCTACTCCATCGTTCCCATTCCCGCTGAGGTCTGGAATCTCACATAGAGAGTTGAAAGTAATCATAGAATTTTATGCCTTGGATTGGGAAAGAGACTGTATAGAATCTCACATAGAGAGTTGAAAGCCAACGCCTTCTCAATATTCGTCTCAGGCAACGGAATAGGAATCTCACATAGAGAGTTGAAAGTTTTTGTTCTACCGTGGAAACCGCCATCTTATCGCCAAGAATCTCACATAGAGAGTTGAAAGACCCCTAAGAGATCCAATATCTCTTTTATCATCTTTAACTTCAGAATCTCACATAGAGAGTTGAAAGCCGAGATAAACCCCTATTCCAAAACTCAATATTATAAACAGAATCTCACATAGAGAGTTGAAAGGAAACGGTATTTACATATAAATAATATGTTGTTCCACTTTTGAATCTCACATAGAGAGTTGAAAGTTATCCCTATAGCCCCTGGTGTATCGGTAATGATAGAGTGCGAATCTCACATAGAGAGTTGAAAGGGTATTTCCCCACCTTCTCCCCATGCTTGGTTATCAAGAATCTCACATAGAGAGTTGAAAGTGTTCACCAACCGTCTTAGTGAACTCGGCTCCGTCATCAAGAATCTCACATAGAGAGTTGAAAGCGCTGATTATCCATAGTATATAGGCGAAGACACTCTTTGTGAATCTCACATAGAGAGTTGAAAGTTTACGGACGTCTTTGGGTATTGTGATTTTCCCTTGTTGAATCTCACATAGAGAGTTGAAAGTTAAGGCGTAGGGTAACAATGTATTTTGTAAGACCATACTGAATCTCACATAGAGAGTTGAAAGCAGTATTGGCGTCTCTAAATCTGTGTCTGTTGCCGCTGAATCTCACATAGAGAGTTGAAAGTTTCCTATTATTGAAGCCTGCCAATTTAAGATACCTGCTAGAATCTCACATAGAGAGTTGAAAGTCTTCTAACTCTAAGGCTATTTGTCTATCCGCACCAATTTTGGAATCTCACATAGAGAGTTGAAAGTCTTTACAATCTCATCTCTCAGTTTTCTCCTCAGTATGAATCTCACATAGAGAGTTGAAAGTCAGTATCTCATGCCACTTTATCTTTCTTCCGAACAAATCGGAATCTCACATAGAGAGTTGAAAGGAATGCCAGACTGCCATCGACGCTGTTTACTACGAAGTTCGAATCTCACATAGAGAGTTGAAAGGGAAAAGTATCATTCAAATATTCATGAAAACTCTCCCATGCTCTGAATCTCACATAGAGAGTTGAAAGACTCAAGCCCCTTGATTTCAAAGACATGCGTCCACTTACGAATCTCACATAGAGAGTTGAAAGATAAAGAGGACTATGAAGACCCCGCCCTCGAAAACATTATGAATCTCACATAGAGAGTTGAAAGTTTTAACCTCGATTTCAGAATAGGGATTTATCCTTCTCCTAAGAATCTCACATAGAGAGTTGAAAGAAGCGAGGCACAACCAAGACGCCAGTCGGGACATGATGAGAATCTCACATAGAGAGTTGAAAGAGATGGCTTTAATTGGTTTACCCTTACGAAGTAACTCCTGAATCTCACATAGAGAGTTGAAAGTTATACTCGATGCTCCGTTCCCACAGCCGTCTGAAGAAATGAATCTCACATAGAGAGTTGAAAGCACGACTGTTAGGATTGGTTCATTCATTTTTTATTCACCTCTGAATCTCACATAGAGAGTTGAAAGGCGCTGATTTCGATGCCTCTGCGTATGAAATGGAATCTCACATAGAGAGTTGAAAGAGATTGTGAAGAGGCTTAATTTAAGTAATTTCCTGTTTTCTTGATTTGGTGTAATCGATTAAGTTTTGGAAAAGGACGTTTTAAGGTTTGATATTAATTGCTATGAGCGCATTGGTTTGAAAAAATTCAATAGATTCTCTATGGAATTATATATTATTGGTGGGTAGATGTTTTATGTAGATCCCTTTGAGCTTGATCGAATGTTACGATATATTAAGGATCTACATAAGGACGAGGTTATTAGTGACGAGTATAGGGGATGGAATTGGTCTCAAGGTAGGTTAACTCCTATTTCAACAGGCTTATATCTTTCAGTAAGTGAAATTGCCAATAGATATTGTTCAAATTATAGGGATATCTATCTGAGGAGAGTAGCTAGGGTCTATCCTCCAAAAACTTATAAGAGTGTACGAGGGCTATTCCTACATCAACTTAGTTCTGAAACTCTTATGTCGTTTAAGTCTTATCTCTATTCTAAAGGAATAGTTAGCGGATATAAGCTTGTTAAGGATATGCTGGATAAAGGTCCCACTATTATTGATGAACTTTCAAAGAAAATATCAATTAGGAAATACTTAACTTCTAGGGAGACTAAAGCCCTAAAGATGGAAGGCCTATCACTATATAGGTATCTAGTGATACAAGCCGCTTCAGCGTTGGATAAAGCAGTAAGCTCATCAAGGATGTTGGCTTTAGATGCTATTGTTCATAAAGTTATTCCAGATGTGGTTGAGATGGGAATCAATGGCCAAGAACTGGGTCTCTCAAAAGAGCTCCGCATAGATGTGTATCTAGGAAAGTTGATTGCTGAGTTGAAGACAGGGAGTAAAAGGGACTTCCACAAGTATATCTTAGCTGGATATGCTTTGGCTATTGAGGCTGATAAAGAGTTTCCAGTAGACTATGGAGTCGTTATATACATATCTATAAAAAATGGGATGGTCAAAGTTGATAAAGATATGTTTTTTATAGGAGATGAGCTTAGAGAAGAGTTTCTTCAGATGCGTGATGAGGCATTTGAGATCGTAGAGTCGGGTAGAGATCCCGGGATACACATCAACTGCCCTGAATATTGTATATATTATCATACATGTAGAGGAGGGTAGTGTAGCATGAGACTTGTATTAAGTGGATACGGCTATTACATAGGCAAGAAGAGTGGGATGATAGTTATAAAAAAAGACGGTGATAGAAAGATGTATAGTGTTGGAAATATAAGTGAACTTGTTGTTCATAGTAGAGGCATCCATTTTTCTGGTGAGGCGTTGGCCTTACTGATGAAACATGGTGTGAAAGTATATTTTATCGATAAACTAAGGATCCGTGGTAAACTAACACCCTTTAAAAAAGGATCCACAATCTTTATAGTTAAGCACCAGCTGAAGAACCAGGGAAGCCCCCGTGGAAATTATCTGGCGAAGCGTTTTATAGAAGGTAAAGTGTATAACCAAATTAGTTTTTTAAGGCTTCTTAGAAGGAGGTTTAGAAGGAAGAAAGATGTGGTCACTTCTCTCTCGACTAAAATCGAGTTGTTAAAGAATGTAATTGGAGAAATCGGAGAAATAGATTTATCCAGTAACATGTTTCGTGAACAAATTATATCTAAGGAGGGAGAGGCCTCGAGAATCTATTGGGATGCATTGTCGAGTCTACTCCCTGAAGAATATGGGTTTAAAAGACGTATGAAAAGATTTGACAAGCCGAAGGATCCTATAAATATTTCGTTAAACTATCTCTATACCCTCCTCGCTTCACAGGTTTGGATTGAGACGGAACTATGTGGATTAGAACCGTATATCGGGCTTCTTCATAAAGACTCGACTAGGAGACCTGCTTTGGTAATGGATATGATGGAAGAGTTTCGTGTGTCTATTGTCGACAAACCCCTATTTACATATGTATTTAAGCATACTAAAAAACCGATGTCATGGTTAGAGAACGATGGTAAGCTAACTAGAAAGGCGGTTGAGACGCTTGGTGGATTATTCTTTAAAAGGATAGATGAGTCGGTGACATTTCTAAATAGAAGTTATAAGTTAAAAACCCATATAGGGCTTCAATGTAGACGTCTAATCAAGTATCTGATGGGATATTCTGATGAATATATACCGTTTAAACTCACTAAATAGGATGTATGGGATTGGATTATGAATACTCTAGTTATATACGATATATCAGATGATGACCTGCGAAGTAGGGTGGCTCAGACATGCATGGATTATGGCTTGGTAAGAATCCAGAAGAGCGCCTTCATAGGAAGGATAGACAGTCAAAAAAGGAAGGGGCTAGTCAGGATATTAGAGAGACTTATTAAATCTCAGAATGATAATATACAGATATTTGTGATCTGTGATGCTGATATAAGGCTTAGGAAGATATTAGGTTTCTCTATGTATGGGGATAAAGAAGGAGACACGGTATTTTTTAAATAAGGTGGTTCTATGTCGGAGGATCTAATTTATATCACCCCATCTGATGTTAAGGATTTTCTATATTGCCCATATATTATGTACTTGAAGAAGGTCTTAGGTGTTGATGAACCCTTAACAGAATTAATCAAGGAAGGGAGAGAAGCATATGAGCTTCAGAGGCAGAGATCCAAGAGGAGGAAGACCCTCTTGGGTCTCAAAAAAATAAAACCAGATAATATATGGTTTTCGGTTAAGCTTTATAGTAAGAAATATAGGATATACGGCGTCGCAGACGCCATTTACAAGGAGGGTGGCAAATACTCCATCCTAGAAATAAAATATGGTGAATATCGGGGAAGACTATCTAAAGACCATTTTTATCAGGCTATGTCATATGCCATGATGTTTGAGGAGGAGTATTACAAGCCCGTTTACAAAATAACTGTTTATTACTTGAAAGATAATATCATGGTATCGAGGAGGATAACACAGTATCATAAAAAACACTGGCTGAATATTATCAAAGATATCTGGAATATAGTTGACGGAGTATACATACCTAGCCCTATCGACATGGGAGGAAAATGTAGAGTATGCTTTTACAAGAAATACTGCTATAAATAGTTTATACACTGCCAAGCCTTAATTATCTCCACTGTATATCAAATTTATTAGAATCTCAAATGGAGAGGTAATCAAGTTGTCTATATTTGAGGTGGAGATAGGGATCTCCCCTAGGGAAGAGTATCGACTTCATAGATATACAGGTTATAGCATCCGATCCCTAGTATATACTCAGATTTTAAGGGCTTCTAATGCTTCAGTGGATATACATAAGGAGAAGGGTCTAAAACCTTTTAGAGTGACTCCGATATTCATTAAAGGAAATTCTGGGGAGGTAGATAAAATAATATATGCGGGGAAAATAGACCCCAATAAAACATATTTCTTTAAAATAACATTATTAGGGAACAAACTCTTCTCCAGGTCTTCAAAAAACCTTTTTAAACTCCTATCTGAAGACACCATTACTCTAGATAATCATGTATATAACGTTGTAAGTAGGGAGTTTAAAATGATCTCAATCGAGGGCATAGCCTCTGAAAGTGATGGAGAAAATAAGATAACAGTAAACTACTTAACCCCTACGTATTTTAGAGCCCCAAGAACCTACAATATGGAGTATCGGGTCAATCAAATCCACCGATGTAAATGTATATATAAAGAGAATCAAGATAGTATTTTCATACCCCTGCCATTACCAACGCTATTCCTCAAAAATATACTGAGGATATATCATAAGTACATAGAAGAAATCAGTGAAGAGCAGCAATATAAATTGAGACAGTATATTAATGAAGACGGGATGGTCATCTCAGGTTTCCCGAAAGGCATTCGTACATGGGCTATAAAAACCTCAAGATATGAATTCAACATCGGGTTCACAGGTAGAGTTAACTATCATCTAAGAAGATTGAGTTTTATTGAAGATGTTAACATAATAATAAATAACCTAAAAAAATTGATCCTAACAGCTCAATATACAAACGTGGGCGGGAACCGAACTGCTGGTTTTGGTTGGATAAAAACAAATATAAGATAAAAACAGTTTCAAAACCGAACAATAAAAATACGCTTCCCTAACCCGGCTTTAGGTGTCCATTGACATTGTTATTTTGACGGGTTGTCTTTTGTCACACATACAAAATTAAAATATCCAAAAATATCATCCTATTAAATAGAAAAACCCAAAAACAATAACGGAATCTCACATAGAGAGTTGAAAGTGGTATAACAACCTCAATAGTATAGCTATCCCGATAACTCCGAATCTCACATAGAGAGTTGAAAGCCATGGCTTACCAGTCGTCCTCCAACGCCAATAGACATAGAATCTCACATAGAGAGTTGAAAGCGTGAATAAAATGGATCTGGATGTATATAGATGTTAAATGCAGAATCTCACATAGAGAGTTGAAAGTCTCCTCATCAACCCTGATAAAAATTTGAAAAGGAAGTTTGAATCTCACATAGAGAGTTGAAAGTGCAAGGGGACATATCGGATAAAGATTATAGAGAAACAGAATCTCACATAGAGAGTTGAAAGAGCAGGACTTTCGAGCCAATGTTGTTTATTGTCAGTATTTTGAATCTCACATAGAGAGTTGAAAGTTATCTATCATCCACCTGGTCGTAAAAGGCAAATTAGCCTCAGAATCTCACATAGAGAGTTGAAAGATTATGCTTGCAATCGGTTGAATAGCAAATGATCTTGACTGTGAATCTCACATAGAGAGTTGAAAGTTGTTCACCTTAGAAGCCTTTGCTCCAATGATATATCAGAATCTCACATAGAGAGTTGAAAGTTGTGATAGTTGACTTATTACCTGGCTAGTCTTCTTCGAATCTCACATAGAGAGTTGAAAGATTATGCTTGCAATCGGTTGAATAGCAAATGATCTTGACTGTGAATCTCACATAGAGAGTTGAAAGTTGGAGATAGCTTCAGAGCCATTGAAACAAACAATCAGAATCTCACATAGAGAGTTGAAAGTGCTATTGACTTCTCCCTTCTCTATAAAGGCACAGGAATCTCACATAGAGAGTTGAAAGACATATAAGTAAGGGGATAATCTCATATAGAGAGGCTAGTATGAATCTCACATAGAGAGTTGAAAGTAGCTGGATATGTAGCCCGTGTTATCACTTGATACGGAATCTCACATAGAGAGTTGAAAGTTGGGACGTTTATCACGGTTCGGTCCTTCACTTCCCAATCACGAATCTCACATAGAGAGTTGAAAGGTATTTGGTTATCTCAGTCTCATCCAAGACATGGTAATGAATCTCACATAGAGAGTTGAAAGCTTCTGGGTTGGCACATTAGGTTTCAGAGCATTATTAAGGTTATGTGGAAATCTATTAGTAATAATTTGGTTATTAATGGTTTCATCATCACCATAGATTCTATACAAACTAATATGTTAAGGTTATTTTATGTCTGAGATGGATAAAATAAAATGTGTTTAAGTTGGAAATAATATCGTTTTTATTTTATTCTTTAAACGATATTAATCCTTATTTTTTTTATTGTTTAAATATCTCTAATCACAATATAAAATTTATAGTGATTAATCCTCAGGTGGTTATTAATGATATCTGGGGAGGCTATACCTAAAAAAATTTATGATATGGCCGTTGAAGCCGGGACTTCTCTGAAGAAATATGGTGTTAAGAAGGATCAGTTAGAGAAACTTATTCAAGTATACCTAAACTCCTCCGATAGGGTTAGTAGCCTAATGGATCTTATTGTGTTCGTCTCTAGACAGGTGGGTAGGGGTCCGATGAAAATGGATCCGGCTAAGATTATTGTTAAACACCTTAATGAATTCAGAGAAAAATATGGCCATGACCCAAATCTCCTCGATTTTATAGTTCAAAAATACCTTTATTTGACAAAATGGGTTTACGAATCTGAGGTTAAGAGATTCATTAGGAAATTTGATGAGTTCGTTATTGAGGTATTAAGATAGGGGGTTGGTGATTATAGTTGACGTATGGGGATCTAGATACTTTGGATATTCTGAATATTATTAAGCTGAAGATCGAGGTTATATCTCCTCTATCCATAAAGGCGGGAAGCAGCATTGTAGGTCCTATTGATAACCCCATTGTACGGTTGGGAGGGAAGCCTTTTATCCCTGGTAGTAGTTTAAAGGGTGTATTAAGAAGTATTGTGGAGAAAATCGCCGGGTCAATGGATTTAGAGTTGCCTGATAAACCATGTAACATTTTAGGTGAGGTTGATACCGAACGTAATAGAATGGATAAAATGGGGAAGGAATATCGTCCATGTGTAGTATGTAGGATCTTCGGTGGTCCCACATACGCTTCACATATCTATGTTTATGACATGCTACCTGTTAACTATAATGTTGAGGAAAGGGTCCGAGTAGCCATAAGTAGGGTTACTGGTAGTGTAGAAAAGGGGCCTTTCAAAGAGGAGTATGTAACTCCCGGGTCAGTTTTTAGGGGGGAGATACATATAGTAAATATCGATCTCACTTCCGACTCTATTGAGGCCCAATTGTTTAACAGTGCTATTCAGATGTTGAACAAAGGCTTGGTTTCTTTAGGAAGTAACAAGAGTATTGGCATGGGTAGGATCAAGGTCTCTATTGAATCTGTGAAGAAAGCCTATTTATCTAAGGGTATGGTGAGGGAAGAAGATATTACAGATGAATTCCTTAGGTGTCTTGGAAATGGATGAGATAAACTGGTATAGGCATGACATCATCTATAGACTTTGTATGATGTCTTTAAAACTGAGGAACATATCTGCAATACGCATTGGAGCCAGTAAGGAGGATGTGCTGTTCTCACCTGTCAACCTACCTATTATTAGGATAATGTTGGGGGATAATATAACTCCATATATTCCAGGCAGTAGTATTAAGGGTGTCTTCAGGAATGTTATAGAAAACATATTAGTGGATAGTGGCCACAGAGATGGAAAACTTGAGTCTGAAGATCATGTTATGAAAATCTCCCAAATGATTTCAAGCCTTTATAAGGAGAACCGATCGTATTCTACCGAGGAGGTCTTGAAGCTGGTTTCTAGATTCGGCTTAGTGTCAAAAGTATTTGGAGCCCCCTCTTACTCGTCGCTGATAGAATTTAGTGACTTTTATCCTGCGAATAATGTAAAAATAAAAACAGGGGTTAGAGACGGGGTAGCTATAGAGAGGAGGTATGGGAGTGTGAAACATTTTTATAAAGTAGAGTATATCGAGCCAGGTTCGGTTTTCGAAGGAACAATATTGATTAAAAATCCTCCCAATTACGTTATAGGTATGGTATTCGACGTAATCCATAATTATATTAACACCGGCTTAGTAAGGCTTGGCGGTTTTAAGAGTAAAGGTTTTGGAAAAGTGGAGATGGAAGTATATTCTGTGGATATCAGGTTATTAAAGAATGCCGTGTTATCCCAGGTGGATAAAGAGACTCTAAACCCGCTTGATAAATTCGATAAAGAGATATTTTTTGATAGAGAGGATCTGGAGTCCTTTATAGATTCTTCAATAGAGGTTTGGCGTAGCTATGTCGAGGAAAATCGAGATTAAAAGGATAAAGCCTAAGGACAGAATAATATCCAGTTTAGACGGTAAAGTTCTGTACATTGATATAGGAGCTGTAGTGGCCGATGAGAGTGTTGTCTCCGTTGGAGGAGTATCCGAATATCTTTCCCCCGAAGCTGTCAAAGAATATATTTATCGTGGCGTTGAGAGTAGAAAGATTTTCGATAAGAGCCCTGAATCCATAATACATGAGATAAGAAGGCTTTTTGAGAGAATCCCTAGGAGGAGGGTGGCCTCAGGTTTTTTCAGAACAGGGGGGCGATACGCTATTCCTGGGACTGCTTTTAAGGGTGCGGTCAGGTCGAGAGTAGAATATAAGTTTATTCCTAAATCATGTGGAGAAGGTGTCTATAAGAGCCCTTCATGTTACTCTGTTTTTGGGAATGTACGGACTAAATCCAAGAGGCACATGAAGTTTTATAGGGTCGATGAATCTATAAAAAGATATCCCTGTAGATACGACAATAAACAATTTAGATCAGTCTGTCTAGTTTGCGATCTATTTGGGGCTCCTAAATTAGCTTCCCGAGTACTTTTCTCCGACCTTATAATGTCCCATGGGAAGGTTGAGAGGCTTGATGTAGGTAGGTTTATAAAAGATGTTGAAGTCGCTCTTCCAAAGTCGGAGTTTAAAGGATCCATAGTAGGCTATAACATGAGCATGGAAGATGCTGGCATATTATTTCTGGGGTTGGAGGCCTACACCAATCGAAGAATACTGTTGGGTAGATATAAATATAGGACTCTCGAGACCCCTATCCAATATAGAGGCAAGAGATTTCGATTCGGCATTGTGGAGATTAAAATTAACAAAATTGTATATGGGGGGAGAGAGCGGGGAGTAAATAAATTTATCGAAGAGGCTAGGAAGGAGATTATCAAGTATGTTGATGAAGGTTTTCTAGACATAGATATAGGTGTTGTCTCATGAGCGCTACTAGAATCGATAAAGATGAATTAAATAGTCTTTTAAAGAAGGGATGTGGTAAGGCACTAGTATATTCTGTGGATCTTAGTGTAGCAATTAAAATGGTTGGGGACATAGATCCGGACAAGGATTTCCACATGGTAATATTCCTAGATAAGGATGATGTAGGACATGCCATCTATAAATATAATGGGCTATTCTATCATGTCATTTTAAGTAGTGAGTTCCTAAATGCTTTTGTAAACAGGTCTTTTATAGCCGGTAAAGGTAAAAACATGAGGATTAAGGAGTTTTTAAGGGAGGGGTAGAATGAGTGCAATAACTATTCACCCGACTTATTTGGTAAAAGGGTTTGTCATCCCTATTAGAGAGGATAAAAAGCCCAGCTATACCTATGTATTTGATGGAAATAGACGTAAAACGTTATATAACGCCTTGTCGAAAATCCTAGAAACACTCCTTAAATTCTATGTTGATAAGAAGAAGGTAGATGGATTATCATCCGCAGAGGAGCTTGTTGAGTTTACAAACCTCGTCTACCTCGTCCTTAGAAATTCATTATATAAGGGAATACAGGGAGGCGTCATACCATCGCCCTCGACAATATTCATCGGGTGGTATATATATAGGGCCGTCGAAGGGGCTGACGCCCCTCCCTTATACACCTCTGAGGGAATCAGACATTTAATTGATACGAAGAAGGGCGATATTTTTCTGGTCGACATATTATATAAAAAATATGATGAGCTTATTACTCTACTGAATAACTCGATAGATACCTATAAAGATCTCGATTCTCTCCTCGATGACCTTCTATTCTTTCCTGCCGACTCTAGAGTAGGATCTAATACATCTAGTCTATTGATCCACACTATAATGGTGGGAGGCCTAGCGTTATCCCTTTATCTCGAGAGTGTTTCCTCTCCAGCTAATAGAGATCTAGCTTATCTAAAGGTGTTATCCCTATTCCATGATGTAGGTAAGTTATTGAGCATTAGACATCACGAGTCTATATCCGCAGGGTTTATAAAGAAGCTTTTTGGAAATGTGGTCAAAAAAGGCTCAGAAGCTGATGCTGTAATCGAGGAAGTTGTTGAGACCCTGGCTAACAAAGATTCGTTGTTTAGGAGGAAGGAACTATATAAGTTCTATAAAGATGCTGATCGAATGGCTGCGGCAGCAGATAGGATGAAGAATCTAGTCAAGATACTATTAAGTGATAAAAGTAAGAAGAGGCTATATGAGATGATTAGCCGCAAGCTCGGTGGTGACATAGGGTTTGACGAGGGTTTTGAGAAGATATTTACTGACATGAGTTTCTGGGATGAGATTTCACGTGATGTTGATCTTTATCGGGAGTTGACAGAGGACTTTTGTCTAAACGCCTCTAAAGTAGGGGAGGTCCATGGGTATGTAGATAAAGATGTATTATCCAATGATGTAGAGGCAGTTTTCATAGATATCCAGTCGATACAGAGTTACGTTAGGAGTAGCGATATACGCAGCATGATAGGGGGTAGCTTCCTCATAGATATGATAATATATGCCTCCATACCTGAGTATATCATGGACAATCTGGATCTGGGTATTGAAAATATATGGCTTAACGGAGGTGGGAACCTTCTATTAACCGTCCCCAAAAAACTTGTGGATATGCTAAGCGATAATCTAGCTAAAATGATTAGGAATGCGTATTATATAGATCTCTCTATAGCATCTTCTCCTTTATATAGTGATTTAAGACTTATATTTGATACTCTCGGGACACGGCATAAGGAGTTGAAGCACACAAAAATCAGTGGAGTAGGCATATATCCCTCTTTTGAGGAGAAGTGTGGATTATGTGTAAATAGACCCGCTACAAAACCATTGAAAAAAGATGTTGAAATATATGTGTGTGATACCTGTAAGCTTAAATACGATGTGGGAAGTGTTTTACATTTTTGGTCTAAAGTAGGGAGAATAACCACCCTATTTGGTCAAGAAAATATATTTGAACAACTTAAATCTCTGGATGAGGCACGTAGACTAGACTTTATGGAGTTAATCGCTAATGGCACTTTAGACCCAAAGAATCTATCCAGGGAGGCCATGAACATTGCGATGGTCAAGTTTGACGGGGCTTTAATAGGTCTCTTAAGCTCTTCTTCCCTATCTCTCACAGACTCTTTTGAGAGAAGCGTTAGGATTGATATGGCTGTTAAAGAGAGTATAAATAAGTTTCTAGACTATGTAAGAGATAATATAGACGGTGGTCTATATGCTTCAATACTCCTGGGTATCATATATGTAGGTGGAGATGATGGGGCCATTATTATGCCTTCATATATCGCTCCCTTCTTTACAGTCTATGTTGCCAATGAATATTATTTAAACATGGGAGGTAAGTCGGTATTATCCTTCTCCATCATAGGTGTAAAATACAAGCATCCTGTTTATCATCTTTATCAAGCAGCTTCATACCTACTTGATTCACACGGTAAAAAATTAAACAGAGGAGAGTTGGAGCTGGAGCATGTGTATGATATAAGATATAAGGTATACAACGAGTTGTACAATGAAAAAATACTTGAATACGGTGGGTTCAGAGGGTCGCTTGCCTTCTACGCGTCAGACACAGGCATAGTATCTACCGAAACTCTAGAAAACATCCTTCTTTCACTAGAAAAGGATAGATCAAGTATCCAATACTCTACACCCTATTTAATATCTGATGATGAAGTTAGAAGTATATTTAAACTGTTTACAACGGTATCAAAGGCAATAGATGCAGATAGTGTCATCGACAATATACAGGAAATAAGTTTAGATAAAATAGGTAGGTTGATAAAAAACCTACAAAGATCATTCACAAAGGTTAAACATGGGCGTGCGGAGCAAGGGGCTTTAAAGAGACTCAAAGAGGTTAAAAAAAGGTTGTTTAACTCTGTAAGTATTAGGATTGCTTATTCAAAAGATATTAGAAGTAGGGTGATCCACTCGATCTCATATGTCTCTAATGTTGATGACATCGAGTCGGTGTTTGGAATCAACGATCTTAAAAACATCATCATAAGCCACAAGGATTTTCTAGGGCTATGCTCTGCCGACCTGCTTTTAATGCTTAAACTTACCGGAGGTGGGTTAGGTGGGATATAACATTAAATTAACAGTAGTCGGAAAGACTAGAAAGCTATTAAATATAGGGGGGCCAGTAATAGATCCTTCTAGAGGGGACAATCCATTCTATAGAATAATAGATTCTGAAGGAGAATCTTATTTATATATACCAGGGAGTACATTAAAAGGCGTTCTTAGAAAGTCTGCTTTGAAAGTCGCTGGGTTATTGGGTTATAAAGTGGGGTTTAGTGTACATCCGGATATTATGGATCACGAGGATATTGTCTCAAAGGTTTTTGGAGCACCGGGGCTAAAAAGTAAGATAATAGTGTCGGGAGCATTATTAAGTGAAATGAGTATAGTGCCGGAAATCTATACACATATCAGAGTCGATGAAAAGACTGGTATTGTAGACGAAGGAGCCTTGTTTGAACGTGAGTATCTGCCTATAGGTACATCTTTTGAATTCGAGATAAATGGTTATGACATGGATATTGAGGAAGCTAGGCTATTGCTGGCTGCTTTATATGAGATGCGATACGAGAAGCTGGGTAGAGGGGGTTTAATTGAAGTCTCACTTAGGAAGACGGGCTGCCATATCCCAAATGAATTGTTGGGAGATGATGTTGTGAGGATGATATATGATGAACTTGCTAAGGAATAATATAGATGATCTCTCTCTCTATAGGGTTGAGATTAGGGTAAGAACTCCTCTGATCTTGTCGGGAGAGCCTCTTGGCAGGATCTGGGCTACAAACATTAATTTTATACCTGGCTCGACATTTAGGGGAGCTCTATTATCATATATGTATAACCATAGTCATCTATCTAATAGGGTCGTATCCGAAGCATTTTCACCAACCGTATATTTTCAACCCTTACTACCTGTGTATATGGATAAAGAGTGTAGACATGCTGATCCACTTATATATAAGTGTAAAATATGTGGAGAGACTGTATTCTATAGACCCCCTCTCGATGACTATATATCATTCCCAAGTGAATGCAACAATGGTCACTATGGAACGTTAAAGAGTGTGGGAGGGGCTTTGATAGTTGACAAGGATGTTGTGAATGTGATAAGATATGTGTATATCGAGAGTGTAGGGATAAACAAAGTCACCGAGACATCGGAAAAAGGGATGTTATATAGCTACTCAGCAATCGCTCCCAACACTAGATTCAAAGGCCTAGTCTTAGATAGAGGAGGTCTAATACAAGAGTATATAGATAACTATGGTTATCCATCTACAATATATTTGGGAAGAGGGATCTCGAGAGGCTTTGGATGGTGTGAGTTGAATATAAATCAGATAGATGTCGGAGACTACATTAATAATCGGGGGTCTCAAATCCATTCATACCTAGAAAAGTCGAATTATCTAGTATTGAGGGGTAAGTCCCCTCTTGTCTTCATGGATAGTAAAGGGTTTACGCCTAAACCAAAGCTGGTTGTTAAAGGTTTAGAAGAGCATATCCCGTTTAAATATGTAGATAAAAACTATTTACTTGTTAGAGGACTGTACCATTTAAGGGGTTTTGGGGCGAATAATCTGCCAAAAGCTCACATCTCGGCTGTAAAGCCTGGGAGCATATTCTTTTACAAAATTAAGTCACATGATAAACTAGATGATCTCGTGGATCATCTAGTTGAATTGGAGTTGCTAGGTCTCCCGCCTTATAACCATATAGGTTTAAATTATCTTGAGGTGCTGGTATGGTGTTAAAATATAAGGAGTCTCTCCAAAATAGATGGATACTAATCATCCGGTTTAAACTGGCTTCCCCACTACATGTAGGACGTGGGCAGGAAGGTATTTACAATAGAATAGTATTTTCTAATGTAGAGGGAGGACTTCATCCTATTGTGCCAGCGTCAAGTATTAAGGGAGTATTTAGAGACTTGTCAACTAAGATAGCTAAGAATTTGGATTTTAGAAAGCCTCTAACTAATAAAATTGTGAATAATCACGTTATAGACAGTCATTTTCCAGTAGAAAAGGCTGATGATGATACTAATAGAGTTAGGGTCTATAGAGAAACCTATTTCCAAGGATATGATGGCATCGATGACGATGAATTTAAGCTGGCATTGGCCAGGGAGTTGTCATCGGGCCTAAATACCTCTCTAGACAGTTTTCTAGAGCTGCCGGTTGAAGAGATTATAGAACTTTATCTATCTATGAAGTGTCCGATATGTCGGTTATATGGTGCTCCCGGCCTTTCTTCAAAGACAATTTTTTTAGACGCTGTAGTCAAAGGTTCCTATCAAGTCGGGTTATATACGGGGACCGCGATTGAGAGGAAGACGGGAATCGTAAAAGCGAAGCATCTATACAATGTAGAGTATGTATATCCTAAGGGAGAGACCTGGGTCGACATACATATATATATCGATAATATGGATGAAGATGAGGAGCTTCTAATAAAAAGTCTGATAGGCCTAATTAAGGCAACTGGATTGAGGCTAGGAGGATTGAGGTCAAGGGGATATGGCCTTCTGAAGCTGGATATTGAAAATTCCTATGCTGTCAAGACTATTTTTGACGGAGGGCCCGAGGAAAACATCACCAAGCTCCTTAGAGGGGGGACTAGAGTCTCACTAGAAAGTTTATTAGGCTAATATTTTAATCCTCTCGCGTATCTACCATCTCTCTCCAGTTTTCAACCATTATCTCGATATATTCTCTTAATAAGCCTATATGGGCTATAAAATTCCTTTTTGTATGATCTCTACTTCTACTATCCTCCACCAGACTTACAAAATCCCTAGGTTTGAAACTATCTACATACCGGAGTCTAATACTCTCCTTTATTTTCTCGATAGTCTTATCCATACTGATATCTTTTTTCCACCTATCCTTTTTTATCATATCATTTAATATTCTCCATCTATCCATATTTGAAAGCACGACACTTTTATAGTTTTCATAGACGACTCTTCCAATCTCGCCATATAATTCTCTCTGTACAAATGAGGAGACAACATTTGAAAACTTAGACAAAACCTCATCTGTAATAACCTCGATATCTGAGAAGCTGACGCCCTCAGACTCCACATCTCTTTCGATATATCCCTTCTCATTTAGAAAACATTTTATGCCTAACCCAACTGACAATGTCTTTAGGATATCTATATATTTGAGGGCAACGCCTTTTTCAAAGACATCTCTAGTCTTAAGAAGAAGGGTGTCATCATCTATTTTTATAGGCTTGGCTTTATCAAGCATCTTATCAATAGTTGAAATCATGTTAGTAATATATCTTAAATTCGCCTTAGAAGGGTCGAGCTTTTTAAAATACCTTGGGATCATATCCAATAAGCCTAGGGGTAGAGAATGCTTTAGGCTATAATAGACAATTCTTACATAATTCGTGTAACCCTCACCGACTTTATCCAGAGTTAAAATATTCCTATAAAATCTTTTCTCATCATTGGATAATCCCCTAATACATGACTCGGGTTTACTAATCACCTTATCTGGAATCTCTTTTGGAATCATCTCCGAGATATTTTCAAATCTTGAGCTCTCAATAGTTACAATCCTATTTATCCGCAGCATTTTAATGCCATATGTATGTGGGTCTGAATTGAATATTCTCAGAATGGTGTTTCTCCTATTCAATTTCATTAACACGATACTCTCATACAAGTCTCTAGCCGCCATACTGATTATAACAGGCATATAATTTATCCCATGTGTCAAGTCCAGCCAAACTTCATCTATATCTGGATTCTCAATACATATTTTAAGGGTATGTAGATATACGTATAGCCTCACAAGCTCTAAATCACCGTCAAAAACGATATTTATATCCTTTTTTTTCAAAGTGAACCTCCCTATCCCGGGAGTAACCACAACATTCAAGGCTTTTCTCAGAACCTTACTAATATCCACCCCAGGATTCTTATTTCTGAAAATTTCGTTGAATTCCCACATCTTCTCACAGATATAGTTTCTGACTCTATCCCTAATCTCATTATAGCTCAGTTTAACCAGATCGCCAGCATTAGTGACTCTATCAACTATTAAGCTCTCAGGGACAACAACACAGATTCTGGTAACTTCATATCCGTTTCTTATAGCATGATATACAAGTGGTAATATCGTAGTTTTAGATATAAGTCTATCTCCTGTATCCTCTACAAGATAAGTTACCTCTTCCCAATGCGGTTTTCCCCAAGGAGCTATTATCAATACCTTATTTCTCATCATATCCCCCGGATCTTACTATTATATCCTTATACCACATTCCTCTTTCACCGAGTTTTAGGATGAAACCTTCTCTCACTCTCCGCTTCTCAATTAGGCCACTTCTCTCCAATTCAGATAAGTACATCCTGTATTTATCAACATCTTCTGGAGATAGAGAGCCCTCTAAAACTTTTACCAATACTTCTATATAGTCTCGTGGATAGGGTATCAATGGAATTTCGATAACACTTAAATCTTTAAGAGGAGGATATAGAAGTCTTAAAAACTCATCCCTATGTTTAGAGAAATATTCATTTTTCTCATTCTCTGTTTTCATCATTGAGAACATTCTTATCTTGTTCTCCAACCTAACAAGCATATCATTATATAAAGCTACCCTCTTGTTTATCACATGGAAAACCCTAGAAGGTCTTATAAACATGGCGGTCAAAGTACATATAACCACCATTGTTTTTCTACCACCAGCGATATTTATAAATATCTCATCAGTATCCTCTGAGTTAACCATATTAACTAATGTTGTGAAAACAGTCTTTAAGAAATCCCTACTTGACTCTTCATCATAAATGTCAGGATAATTCACGATCAAACGCCTAATCCTCACCTTCGGATCTATGTATTTAACAGCCCTATCAATTATCTCCATCCCGCCTAGAACTAAATCATCCATCGAGCCGATCAAAACTATACTCGAAGGATAGTAACGGGTTCTCTCTCTAATAAACAAAAAAAACTCGGTGACAACTGATGGAGTGAGGCCCAATGGGCATATAATAATAACTTTATCTTTCATACGAACATCCCTCAACAAAAATTTTAGCTACCATGAAAAGCCAAAATAAACCATTTCAACATATTATAAAAATACTGAAAAAGTTAATAAAATTCCCTTTTCAAAAACATCTTTAGGTGTCTATTGACATTGTTATTTTGACGGGTTGTCTTTTGTCACACATACAAAATTAAAATATCCAAAAATATCATCCTATTAAATAGAAAAACCCAAAAACAATAACGGAATCTCACATAGAGAGTTGAAAGTGTGAAGAAAGAGGGAGAATTCTTACGGGCATAATAGTTTCGAATCTCACATAGAGAGTTGAAAGGAACCGCCCAACATAATTCATCACGAGATTAACTATATCCTAAGAATCTCACATAGAGAGTTGAAAGGAAGACTGGACAGCCTATTACTTCTCTACAACCAAATCTCTTAGAATCTCACATAGAGAGTTGAAAGTAGTTTCGATAATCATACTCGGACGGACGGTCTTCAGAATCTCACATAGAGAGTTGAAAGATAGATTTTTATTGTAGTATTGTCATTAACTTCTAACTCTGAATTTCACATAGAGAGTTGAAAGTCTAACGCTGTGGACTTCTCCCATCTCCCTCAGGATTTTCTCCATGAATCTCACATAGAGAGTTGAAAGTTAATACACGGAATATCTCTAGCTACTGTTCATCGGCTTATCAAAGATATGAAATATATTGGGTTAATTGACGATAAATTAAAATTAACTTCTTTAGGAAAGGCGTATCTAAGTATCTATAGTTCATAGGCCTCAAGCTAAGATGATAGGAATCCCCCGTCTACTGGTATTAATGCGCCTGTTATGTATGTTGATAGATCGCTTGCTAGGAAGAGTGCTACACGAGCTACTTCATCAGGGTCTCCAAATCTCCCTAGTGGGAGTCTGGCTTTGAAGTCATAAGCTGTTTTAATCATGTCTATCCTCAGACCCATTATGGCTTTTCTCCTGAGTTTCTTAACTCCCTCCGTCTCTATCCCCCCTGGTACTAGGGCGTTTATCCTGAAGCCTTTCCCACTATATTCCCTGGCCAGGGCCCTTGTTAAGCCGATGACACCTATCTTACTGATGTCGTAGTGAACTAGGTTTCTGGCGAAGGGCATTATAGCCTCGATAGAAGCTACATTTATTATTACACCGCCGCCTTTCTCGAGTCTTCGTCTAATCATGTGTTGACACATCCAGAGGACGCTATACAGGTTTATCTTCATGATCTTCTCGAGGAATTCTTCATCTATCTCCAGGGTGTCTCTAAACACGTATATCCCCGCATTATTAACCAGAATATCTATTTCCCCGACTTTATCCCACAAGGCATCTACCTCAGCCTTATTCTCCAGATTCACCTTATGTATATTTATTTCAACATTGTATTCAGATAGCTCTTTCTCGGCCTCTAATAGTTTTTCGTGGTTTATGTCGACAAGTTCTAGGTCGGCCCCGGCCTCGGCGAATCTACGTGCAATGGCTTTCCCAATGCCCATTGCAGCCCCGGTTATAAGCGCCCTCCTCCCTCTTAGTGAAATCAACTCGATTAACGGTTTATAACTCATGTTCATCAACTCCCTAAATCATCCTAAGAATATCATCTAGAGTAGTCTCTCCCCTCCTATATTTATCGATGATGCATAGGCTTTCCAAGGCTGTCTCCACCATCTTACCCTCAACCTCAGTAAGCTTATCCATGTTCATCGGGGCTGTCAACGTAGTTAGTATTGCACCTACATATAGTGAGACAGGCCTACCCATCCTCCTATACCTCTCCCTAAAATAGTCTCTGTATATGGGGAGTATACTCGCCTCCATCTCACTAGCCAGGACACCCATCTCCATCAACGCCTCAAACCTCCTCCTACTCCCTTCTCCAACCGGGCTATTATGGAAGCCCTCATAGAAGTATAGATCGTCTTTAGACTGTATCTTCCCTAGGAAGAGGTCCTCCCCATATTTAAAGCCCTTATCCACAGCGGCCTTCAATAACGATAGATATATTATTGGATCCATATTAGCCGGATACTCTGGGAAGACCACCTTGGATGAGGTGGATTCGTCCCTCACGACAGAGTCGGCGACCACCAGTGAATAGGGCTTGATATACTCCTGCATAGCTCCTGAAGTACCGATTCTAATTATATATCCTACTCCCCCTCCTTCACATATCTTGTACATGACCTCAGCCAGGGTTATGGCCATGCTGGGAGGCCCCATTCCACTTGTAAAGGCGAATACTGGAATACCTTTATAGATGCCTTTCACCCAGGTTAACCCCCGTCTAGGCACATAAGCCGAGGCGTCCTCCAGATACTCGGTGAGCATCTCTATTCTTTTAGGCGAGCCGGCGTTTAGGATATATGGTGCCACATCCCCCTCAGATATCTCGAGGTGATATGCTTTTCCATTTTCCCACTCAAATATCAGGCCTGGGAAGAACTGCTTCAAATACACCACCTACAAATAATATTCATGCCATATGTGATTTAACCATATTGTAGTCCTCATGTATTTAGGAAGTTTTTTAACTGTGTTATACAAAACATATTTTTCATGAGCCGGATTAGGCTGCACATGCTCATCGCATTTACATTGGCTGTGGCTATAATAGGGTTTGGTATACTCCTATCTCCCCCGTTCAGAGGATTTAGGTCCATGATTGGTCTTCCAATAGACCTATACGGCTCTAGATACAACCCGGCTGTAGGGGCGGCTGAGATAATCAATCCGGATCCAGAGGCTGCTGAAGCTTTTCTATCTAGAATAACGCTCTACTACCATAGTGTTTTCTTAACCCTCCTATACGCTACTTTAATCTTATTCATCTCAAAGTATATGGGGGAGAGGGGGAGGGACATACTGGATCTGATGCTCATATCAACTATCTTCACGGTGTCAGGTGGCATTATTTATGCCTACCTATATAGGGACTTCTTCTGGCACGGTGTCTTCATCTCCGGCCTGGCATTCGGTTTCCTTGCAGGATTGTTACTCCTAATAAGGTTTAGGCCTAACAATATCTTGGGATATAATATCCAGCTATCCGGCTTTCTCCTACTACTTGGCGGGGCGATTGGCGGATGGCTGGGGTCAAGCTTCATGAATCCTGAGAACCACGAGTCGTTTATAGAGGCTTTAATCGCCTCAAGGTTTAACCCGGATCTCGGTGAGGAGAATATATTCTGGAGGAGTCTCACAAGCCATGAGCATGCAATGATAGCTGTAGCCCTTACACTAGTATTCCTCCTAGCTGTCTCAAGGCTGAAGCTTAAAGAGGGTCGCTTGACGAAGGCCACACTATATCTTGTTTACTTTGGGCAGCTGATAATGGCCCTAGCGTCCTACTCAGTATGGTTTATAGGTAAGGTGGCCCATCTAGCTATTACACCTGCTGCACTCCTCCTCATCTTCGCGACACTATTACTGAGCTTTAGAGTTGAGGGTTGGAGGGTCCTTAGAACAGCCTTAGTCGCTGGCAATATAATCATGTGGATAGGCGTCGCCATACCCGGGGCTCTGGTCGCCGTCAGCCTAAGATCACCACGTTTCTTTACACCGGCATTCAGGGATCCATTGTGGGACTGGGCTGAACTAGCGTATAACATCGGGCACTGGCATATTCTACTCACGACGTGGGGCGTAGTCCTCGCCATAATCTACCTAGGGGAGGTTAATAGAGGGACGCTGTCTAAAATAGCTGGATACCTAACAATAATTGGGTATATAGGAGCCTCGCTCGGGATAAACCTGTATATGCTGGGTAATCCACCGGGATACTATATCCCCAATCCATATGACAATATCTATCTGGCCTTTATAGTGGAGCCTATGCTAGGTATAATGGCTATGGGAATCGCGTTGACCTACATACTATTTTTAAGGGGAGTAGCGAGGAAAGGCCTTCTTATGAAGCGGCAGTAAAAAAGTGTGGGTGGAAAACGGGTTGTCATGGGACGGCGTAGTAGCATCGCTTGGGGACTATCAGCTTACCCTCGTTCTTAAGCTTCTTAATTATCTTTGAAACCTCCTTCTTGTCGAGGCCAGTCATCTTAACGACGTCTCCAGGTCGTAGTGGTTTACCTGCCTTTACAAATGCGTCTAAAACCATCTTCTCCTTCTCATCCATAGCATCTTCACCACATTGAACAAGTTATTTCATTGCTATATTACTATTGATGATAAGCAGATAGAATATATAAATCTTAACACTGTTAATAACTATAGGTCAGTTATGGTATCGAGGACAACCTCAACGCCCTCCTCCTCAGAATACTCCAGTTCTTTTGATCCCCATCCCTTCCTCCATTTTTCATGATATAATTCATCGGATATCACAACCAGCATGCCAAACTCTATCCGCCTATAGTCCGCAACTGCCATTAAAGCTGTGGCCTCCATATCTACACAGAGCACTCCCTTGTTTCTCATCTCCATGACCTTGTCTCTAGTCTCCCTGAAAATAGCGTCTGTACTCCATATTCCCCCTTCTAATACCTTCCTCCTATTTAGAGCTCCACCTGCCTTTTCAACAATCTTCTTAACTATCTTTTCACTGGGCCTTGGGATATATTCCGGGGGCATATAATGGTAGCTGGTGCCCTCTTCTCTAACTCCCCATGTTGGAACCACATAATCCCCAATCTTAAGCTCCTCGGATAATGCGCCAGCTTCCCCATATGCAATCACCTTCTCCGCACCTGCTTCAATAGCCAGTTCAAATGCTATAATGGTAGCCGGTGCACCAAAATATGGTTTCAACACGAATATTTCTACATTATTGTAGCGGCAGGTGAAGGCGGTATGTCCAGGGATCCATTCTAATTCCCTTATATTATCAACCTTCTCCTTGATTGCCTTTAACATTATCTCCGTAAATATAATCAGGCCCTTCTCAGGGACATATTTATCCCTGGTAAACATTTCTGGGCTTAGTAGAGGCTCCTGTTTACCTAGTTTTATGAATCTTCCCATAGACTACTCCACCAATATATCCCCTCTCCATATCTATAGGAATATTGGTATTAGGTTATTTACGTTCTCTAAGGATCCTCTTCATCTCCTCAGGTAGCTTAATTATTCCATGTCGGTCTCTAACATGGGCTTCAAACCTCTCTATCAATTCATCATGCGACGCTCCAGTTATCTCGTCTCCGCACATCTCACAAATATAACTCGGCATTTCAATCAACTATTCCGCTTATATAAAAGAACATAAGCTTATTATGGTGGAGATATATAATTTTGAAAAATAATTCATATAAATATATATATTTCATAGCTAGGTCGGGAAATGGGGTGTGTATCAGAATTTGTGGATGGATAAAATAGAGTTTACCCCCATAGGTATAGTCAGGCGTGAGGACCCTAATAAACAGGGTGATATGGAGGTTTTAAGACGATCTATTGCCATAATAGAGGTTTTTCCAGAATATGTGGATGGCCTAAAGCATATTGAGGAAAACAGTTTTATCTGGGTATTATGGTTTGCACACCTGTCTAGAGATACGGATATACTGGAAGTGCATCCGATGGGCGATGTATCTAGGCCTAAAATAGGCGTATTCGCTTCTAGAAGTCCTTTGAGAGTAAATAATATAATGTTATCCCTAGTCAGGTTGATCGAGAGACGAGGTAGCATACTCAGGGTTGTGGGCTTGGATGCATATGATGGTTCTCCCGTGATTGACATTAAGCCATATTCGCCTAGTTTAGATGATCCAGGGCACCTGTGTTTCGATGACTAATTGGAGACTAGTTCATCTAATTAACCCGAGGACTTCTTTATAATTTATATGAGTAACATTGATGAGCTAATTAATATGTTTGAAGATGCAATTAGAAACAAGAGCCATATAGTTCTGGATCCATATGACTTTAATCTAATCCTGAAGCTCTTGGATGTTACGGATGCTGTTAAACTATATAATCTATTGGCTACCCTTGAGGAGGAGCATATTGAGGAGGGTGTGGGTGAGCCTTTTGAGATAATTGTCCTATATAATGGGAGGCTGTTTAAGAGGATCCTCAGGATCTTATCAAAATACGCTGGTGTGAAGAAGACCTAGTATGTTATCAATGTACCCTTTACATCCTTATTCTTTAACGCCTTCTTCAGCCTTCCCTTGGCTAATCCACTTATAATTAGAGTCTCAATACCCTCTCTAGCCAATTCATATAATACCTCAACCTTATGTTTCATACCTCCGGTGACGTCTATGCCATGAGAACTACTAAGGTAGCTCATCACAGTACCTATGTTCTCTCTGGAGACAACCTTGATGAACCTTGCGTCAGGATATTTTAATGGGTCTCTTGTGTATATCCCATCTACTTCTTCGCACATAATTATTCGGATGCTATACTCGTCCTTTAGAGATAATGAGAGGAACCTAAATATTTCTTCGGTCGACATTATACAGCATCCCTGGTCTAAATCGATGCCGACATCGCCGTAAACAACCGGGATCATACCATATTCCAATAGGGTCTTTATGGGTTTTATATACATCTCCACTATCTTGGATTTCCTGGCTAGGGATATGCTTGATGGCTGGATTGGAAACGCCTCTAAACCATTTTTGAGAAGTTCTTCCATCAGTATCATATTGAGTCTAGCAGCATCATGATGGACAACTGCCATTCCATACCTGCTTTTACTATTGATGAAGCCTTTATGCGTCTCATATTTTGAGGCTGAGACATGTGGGAAGCTGCCTCCGCCATGTCCAATTATAATCCTCTTATTTGGTGAGACTGAGTCTCCTATTTCCTTGATTAATCTCCTAATCACTTCATATCTAGGTGTATATGGCCTTCTCTTGTCCGTTATCAGGCTTCCACCGAGTTTAACCATATATAGTCTCTTCTCACTCATTCTCTCCCCACCTATTATAAAGGCTGTTCTCTATACCCAGGATATCCAGTATCTTACCAACTATGAACTTCTCCATCTCCTCTATCGAGCTCGGCTTGTGGTAGTACGTCAATACTGGGAATAGTATATACACGTTGCATAACGATGATAACCTACGGAGGTTCTCAAGATGTATGGGGCTCAACGGGGCCTCCCTAGGTATAATAACTAGCTTCCTCTTCATTCTTATATGGTTGTCCGCGGCTCTCAGGAGTAGATTATCCGAGACTCCATTTGCAATCTTCGCGACAGTATTCATCGAACACGGTATGATAACCATCCCATCCGTCAAATAGGATGTAGATGCTATCGGCGCATCTATATCATCCTCATAATATAAATTCTCTGCATAATCCCCTAGTTCTCCTGCTAGGTCTATACCCATTTCATGGTAGGCGACTTTTTCAGCGGCCTTGGTTAAGACCACATGCATTTCAATATCTAGTGATTTAGCCTCTCTAACGAACTTCAGGGCCAATGGAGTGCCAGAGGCACCTGAGACGCCTACAACTATCTTTTTTCTACCCATCTCAATATACCTCTATCCCCATCCACCTCGACAACATCCCCATCTTCCAATAAATCAAATATCTTTTCATCCACTTTATCAATCATGGGGATCCCCGATATAATTGCTCCTACGGCTACTATTGGCTCCGCCTCTATATTCACGATCGCATTAGGAGCCATATGGTTCTTAGCAAGCCTATATATTATGTATGACCCGACTGTCGACCCCTTTCCCCTGGGGAATATAAGTATTTTGTCCTTAATCGATTTCCCTTCAAGAGGGTGGTTCTTCTCGACGATGACCCCTGTGTTTGGATCTACTCCACCATAGAAGGATATTGGCTCCCTACTCAGGAGCACCTCCCCCTTTGCGAATCCCTTGGATATGCTTCTTCCTCTAAACTCCATTATACCCACTCTCCCCTCACCGCCGCATCAATACATTTCTCTAGGTTTGCCACCTTTACTCTAAACCTATTGACTCCACGTGAGTAGTAGAATGCTTTAGCGGAGTTTGTGACTAGAGTCTTAAATTTACCTAGGAGCGGAGCTACGGCAACACAGGTATCTATAATGACCTTCGCACCCGATTTTTCAATGGTCTCTATATATCCTAGTTCCTCAGCCATCCTCTTAACCTGCCTGGACGTGGTTATCCATAGCTCAGCGGCTACCTCTTTATCTTTGAGCAGCCCTGCAATCTCCTCAAGTTCCTTGAGTGAGGTGTGTGGACAGCCTATCCATACCATATCGACTTCCCTAAACTCATCCCTAAGGTACTCATATCCCTCCTCCAAATCCCTACTTGTAATCTCGATAGTCTCCCCGGGGGGCTCGAAGTCCATCCACTCAGCAGTTACCCCCTTTATATGGAATATCGCCGCACCAGCATATGTCGCTATCGAGGCTGCAAATAGTTTCAAGGCCTCTAAATCCGCCTTCCCCATCCCCTCTATGTATGGAATGCTGTGCCCCGCTTTACTTGCAATAGCGTATCCTAGGACACTATAGTCGCTCCTGTAATTCAACTCTGTCTTTAGAACCACTCTCACCTCAGGCCTCCTATTCTCCTTTAGATGTAATCCATACATCGGTGTCTTACCTATTATGGCCGCGGCTAACGCTGATATGCCGCTCTCCCTATTTGTATATGCTCCTAATACTGAGTTGGCGTATGCAACTGCTGAGCTCTCGCTCCAAGCTATATGCTCACCTTTCTTAGGTAGGTTGCCTACTAGATAGGGGGTGCATGTGAGGGTTGGTTCAACACCCATAGACATAAATATCTTGATTACTTCCCCTTGCTTCTCCATAAACTCCCTGTCTATCTTCATCTCACGCCATTTACCAAGATCTACTCCTCCAGGGTTCAGTGTTGCCTTAACCCTCACTCTAGCTCCTCTGGAGAAGTCCCAGAGGAATTCTAGGCCGGCGTCACCAATGTTATGGTATGAGACGCCTGATATTTGGGCTGAGGATATTGGTATGAGGCGCTCAGCATCATATATCTTTCCTATAGCCACGAGTATCTCCATCGCCTTCCGCATACCCTCTCCATATTCACCTGCGAGTATCCTCTCCTCCTCAGGCGTTAGATACACTTCTTAAATCACCTTCTCGAAATCCCCTCTTCTCTCGGGGTTATGGATGGTGGCGTCTATCCCCCATTTAGCCGTCCTTCTAGTCTTTTGGTCAGCGGATGGATCCAATGAAGATCCTATTTGATCAGGATAGATGTATACATCTCTATTGGGCTGTACCCTCGTCGCTATTGCCCACTCGACTTCGTTAGGGTCATAAATGTCTATATCTTCCTCCACTACAATAGCTAGCTTTAGGGAGGAGTGTCCTCTAAACGCTGCCTCAATAGCCTTTCTACCATCCTCTTCACTCCTCTTCCTTATCTTAATCACACAATGTAGCCATGATGAGCCGCCTGGAGTAAGATATACATCTAGGCAATCCACGCCAGTTTCCCTCACCGCCTTGAGGATAGTCGGCTCCCTCGAGAGTCCCATAAGGAGCTTATGTTCATAGTCACCTGGTAATATAGCGTGGTAGAAAGCGTTTTCTCTAATGTAGATCTTCTCTATCTCTACGACAGGCTGCTTCCTCACTATATCATATGTACCCGTCAAGTCTACGAAAGGCCCCTCGTCATGCTCCTCACCCGTCAACTCTCCAATCATCACAATCTCCGCCATCGTCCCTACTACTCCGTCGAAATCCACCAGCCTAATCTCTTTGATGGCGTTTGCAATATCTAGTTCGCTGACTCCCAATTCCGGTGACATTGCACTGGCCACCAGGACTTCAACTGGGTTTCCAATGCATATCGCGAACCTCTTTAGACCTCTTTCTACATACTTATGTAGGTGTCGGGGGACGATTCTAATAGCTAGCTTATTCCTATCTATCTGCATCATCCTATGATATGACGTGTTGAATCCATATTCCTTGTCATACGCAACTACAATACTTGATGTTATATATGGCCCACCATCTCTAGGATAATGTTGGAGTATTGGTAGCTTATTTAGATCAGGCTCCACCTCCATATACATATCGTTATCAACTATACTAGGCCTCTTCCTCCTATTCATTATCTCCAGTAGATAATGTATTACCATATTAGGTGGGACACCTAGGTAGCTTGCAAGCCTCTCTCTCGTACTTACTATATTTGCCAGTATTGGTATAGATGACCTCGTCCCATTTCTTAGGATGACATTCTCAAATAGTATGGGCCTTCCCTTAGCCTCTCTAATTTTCTTAGCGACTTGAAAGTCTACTGATAGCTCATCCTCTACTCTAATCAACTCATTCTCTAGGAAGCTATACTCATCACGAAGTCTATACATTTACGTTCCACCATATATGTATTCGGCCATGTCTAAATATTCATACATACACTGTTGAATATAATAATCTTCCTAGTCTCCCGATTCATCTCCTAATTCTAGTTTGAAGAATCCTGCTGTTGCTGTTACCGATGAGAGAAGTAGAGGAAGTATACCATATCTAAGCATCTCGGTGTTTGACCCTGGTATACCGAACGCCACTATTAGGATGACTATTATACCTACCAGACTGACCTGGGCTACTGAGAACATCTTTGTGTATATCCTCAACCTATGATATGCTCTTAACTCAAATAGAGAGTATACCGCCCATAATATTATTGGAATGGCTAGGTTGCTTAAGGCGCCTGACGACCCCCATACATCTAGAATATCAGACTGGGGAAGGAATATCAGGAATACAATGGCTCCTAATATCAGAGTAACTATACCCGTTATCCTATAGTATCCCTCGTGCGCCTCACTACCTAGTTTTATCCATGCCAGTCCCCTAAATAAAATGCTTACTGGATATGTGAATAATGCATATAAAGCAGTTATTCCACCCATTACAAGAATGTTTGTCATCGCAGAAAGGATGAACCCTAATGAGCCAAATATCCTGGTAATACGTGCCATAGAATCTTCCCCAATATAAAAAATGTATGGATGTATTATATCTAGTATGGATTCCAAAAATTAAGCGTCTTCCTACTAGTGAGGATGATGTTGATCACTGTTCTATACATGCCCTCTATTCTCGATATTCTGCAGATTCAATTACCTCTGCATAGAACCTAGCTACATCCCTAGATGACAATATCCCCATTAATTTGTTTTCTTCATCGACTACTGGTAGGTGCCTAATATTATTCTCGCTCATTAGATAAGCGGCTTTACTCAATGGCTTATCTATACCTATTACTATGAGGTCCCGGGTCATAACCTTATCTAGTTTCTCATCCATAGATGTGTTTTCAGAGACACACCTAACTACATCTCTCTCAGTAAATATTCCCAGCAGCTTATCTCCATCTGTGACCAATATTGATCCCACTTTCTTCTCAATCATCTTCATAGCAGCATCCCTTATTGTGGATGAGGGGGATAAAGTAACAAGCTTCTCCCTCGGAGTCATCACATCTTTTACGCGTTTACCTAAATATGAACTCATAAAATAATATTATAGTAAAACGATTATATTAACAATTAATATGTATAATTAAAAGGATTACATTTATAACCACGTTATTGAAAAATATATTAAACTTCATAAATCTTTTGATGTTTTCTCATGTTATTTTTAATTTGGACTATACATTTGACGTCTCTTAGTCGGTTTAAACATATGTCCTATGAATAGGATCCAGCCTAGGGGTATCTTCCTTTGGGTGTAGTTTTTATAGTATCCAATGATGTTTCTAATATTTGATGTATCAGAAATACCGAGAAAATTGGATGGAATATGTTGTCTTATTTCTCACAATATTCATAACTATAATATTCTATATCAGCATAATTACTAGGGGCGGGCTCGCCGTCGGTATCGATGCACCGTATTATATGATACAAGTTAGAGAGATCTTGCGAAGTGGCTTCATGAAATACGGTGATCCTCCCCTAGTATTTTATATCCTAACAGTATTCGCCTTATTATCGGGAAGCATAGAAACAGGCTTTACCGTCTCTGTTCCTCTCTTGGCGGTTTTAGCGGGAGTCCCCTCCTATTATCTCGTAAAGGAAGTGACCGGACAGCGTCTACCTGCCTTCCTCACCCTACTACTAATCCTCTATTATCCCAGTTATATACGGATGCTAGGCGACTTCGTCAAGAATCAGTTTGGGATAGTGTTTATTGGTTTCACTCTACTATATTTGTTTAAAAGGGATTTAGGGAGAGGGAGATACATCTATATCACATTATCAACTGTATTAGCTGGCTTAACACATATACTGGATTTCGGCTTAACTCTCCTGGTCCTAGGGGCATACCTCATTCACGATATCCTGACTACTAGGGATGAGGTTCTGCAACTACTTCTCTGTATACTGATTCCATCTCTAGTCTATCTAGTGGGCTTTTTCCTCCTACCATTCTATTTCGGGGACTTAGGTAAGGGAGCTGGCTTCGTAAGTGACGTGGTTGAAGTCGGAGGAGAAACCATTCTCCCGATGGGCCTCAATATATATCTCCCTGCATTTGCATCGGCGTTGGTAGCTGGAGGGCTATTCATAGCATTATATAAAGATAGGCGGGTTAGAGAGTCGAGACTCCCATTCATACTATTAATCCTACAGATATTCCTAATCACACCCTGGAGGCCGGAGTGGCTCTTCAGGATAATGCTCATGTCCTTCATACCGATCAGCCTCATAACCGGATACTTAATACACTATATCGAGAAACTCCTGCCCCAGTTCTTAATAGCAGTCCTTATACTCTCATACCCCATATCAGCCGCAGTACCATTATCAGCCAGGCTACACCCAACCATAACACCATCACAGTACCATGAGCTATACACAATCAAAGATATAATCGGAGACAAGCCCGCCGAGATAATCTACGTTGGACACCCCGGGGAGAAATACTGGGCTGAATACATACTGGATAAACCCATCTTAAGACCAGGATCGAAACCAAGCGACCCCACCACCCCCCTATACCTAATAATACCAACCGGCATGAAACCCCCTCCAACAGCAAAGCCCATCTACAGAGGGGAAGAATATAATCTATACAGGCTCTGACATAAATATTTTTTATTTTTAACAAAACCTATGATTTTTTTAGAAAAAATTAATGGTAGCGGGGCGAGGATTTGAACCTCGGACCTCCGGGTTATGAGCCCGGCGGGCTTCCTGGCTGCCCCACCCCGCTGTCTCCATATTATTTTGTTTTGTTGTGTTATTTATATTTTTCTTCCAGTGTTTTCCGTTGTTTTTTATTGTTTGTCAATCTCTTTTAGTCTGTGTATTAGTTCTTCTATTTCGTCTTTTGTGTTGTAGAAGTGTGGTGATACCCTGATTAGACCGGGTCTTGCGGAGACCTCGATTCCCTCCTCGAGTAGTTTCCTCGCGGTTTCCTGTGGGTTTTTATGTCTGAATGTCGTGATTGGCGAGTGTCTCTCTATGTGGCTGTATAGCTGGTATCCATTGTCTATTAGGGCCTCGGCCAGATAGTCTGCTATCCTCTTGGTGTGATACCCGTATTTCCCTGGTGCATCGTATTTTATCAGGAATTTCAGCGACTCGTCTAATGCGGTGAATGCGGTTAATGCAGGTGTCCCCAGTTCAAACCTGGATGCGTCGCTAGGGTATCTATAGTTGAGGGCGTTGAAGGGTCTCTGGAACTCGTCTTCACCCCTCTGTCTCCTTTGGAAGACTGAGTCGTCGATGGATAGCCAGCCCATATACCTAGGCTCTATATCCCCGAGTATATCGCTGGATACGTATATCATCGCTGCCCCGTATAGGCTCATCAGCCACTTATAGGATCCGGTGAATGCGATATCCACCCCTAGTCTCTTGACGTTCACAGGCATTACACCGACTGCATGGAACATGTCGCTGACCAAGAGCCCTCCCTTGCTATGCACTAGGTCGGATAATGCCTTGAGATCCTCGATATAGCCTGATAACCAGCCTACGTAGTCGACTATGACGAGGGATGTATTCTCATCCACCAGCTTCTCATAGTCACTATATTCCGTGTATCCCCCTCTATCCCTAGCCACCCTAACCTCCTTGACCAAGCCCCGTCTCTCCATGGCCTTAGCCATAGCGAGGGAAGTAGGGAAATTATGCTGGCTAACCACTATATTAGAGTCTTTATCAATGTCTAGGGAGGAGAGTATGACTAGAAACGCGTAGGTGACGCCAGGGGCATAGGCGACCTCATCCTTAGACGCGCCTATAAACCTAGAGTACCTCTCCTTCAGCTCCATAATCTTGTCAAGCGCATATTCCCATGGGTCCCCATATTCAGCTCGATAATCCACTAGGTTCTTAACAGCATTGGATACGGGCTGGGGAAGGGGCCCGGTGCTGGCGTTATTAAGATATATCTTGTTTCTAATGGAGGGAAGACAATCCCTAGCTTCATCAAGCCATGACATAAAAAATATGTTTATGTCCAGTGCTTTTATTGTTTCCCATATTCCCCGAATAAAATAATATTATAGGCTATTTATTGCCTGGCCTGTGAAACTCATAATGTCTTCTTGGCTGCCAGTTATACTGATCCATATGACCTTATTATCCTTGTTATAGAATATGTAGTACATGTTATTCCCCGTGCCAGTATAGACAACTATGCCATTTACAACAGTCTCCTCCGGCGGGGTATAGGGTGTATCTGCCTGAGTCATCTTACTATACATCTGCTGGGTCATCATCTGGGCCTCCTCCGGTGTCTCATATGCAACTGCCCATATATGAGCCACGTCATGGTTCTTAGCATAGATCGCTACCAGGCCATCGACTATAGACTCCTGGGTTGTCAGGAAGAAGTGTATCTTCGCTAGGCTCGCCATAGCCTCCTCGCCAGACCTATATTCAACTAGAATATAGTTGGCTATCTCCTTAGGAGGCTCTTGAAACACGTTTTTACCAGAGTTATATCCCTGGAGATACATTATTCCTACTGTGGCTACAGCCAATCCCGCTATAATTAGAATTATGATACGCTTATCCAACTTCAACTCAGATCAGCCTGCTATGGATTATATATTGGACTAGGGATAAAAATTATTCTAAATACAGGTTGATATTATCCAACGGTATATTGACTATGGATAAGTGGATGAGGATGTCATGAAGGGGCTTAGGGTCGGGATAGATATTGGAGGGACATTCACCGACTTAGTGGCTTTGGATGAGGAGACTGGGTTAATAACTCATCGTAAGATCCTCACGACGCCTAGAGACCCTACTAAATGCTTTATAGAGATTCTCGAGCGCTTCAGCAAACCGGTTGAAAATATTAGTATGATTATCCATGCCACAACCCTGGGGACAAATATGTTCCTAGGCCAGATGGGGCTGGAGCCTCCTAAAGCAGCGTTAATTACGAATAGGGGGTTTAGGGACGTTATAGAGATTGGGAGGCAGAATAGGCCTGAGCTATACAACCCGTTTTTCACGAGGCCCAGGCCACTTATACCTAGGAGGCTTAGAATAGGCGTCTCAGGCAGATTAGATCATAGGGGGAGGGAGCTGGAGCCGCTCGATGAAGATGAGATACGGATGATTGCAAAACGTCTGAGGAGGGCAGCTGATGTAATTATCATATCCATGCTCCACAGCTATGTAAATCCGGTTCATGAGAAGAGGATAAAGGAGATTATACTTGAGGAGTATCCAGAGGCCATTGTAGTCGCGAGTCATGAGGTGGATCCCCAGCCCAGGGAGTATGAGAGGACTGTGACTACTGTGGTGAACGCGATTCTAAAACCAGTTTTATCAAGATATCTCATTAGGCTAAACACATTGCTCAGTGAGAAGGGGTTTGGGGGACGTTTCCTGGTTATGAAGAGCAGTGGAGGCGTAGCGAGTGTTGGGAATGCTGTTGAGAAGCCAGCTGCATTCATCGAGAGTGGACCGGCTGCAGGCGCTGTTGCAGTAGCCTATGTATCTCGTCTACTGAATATAGAGAATGCCCTAGGCCTAGACATGGGTGGCACGACTGCAAAGGCCTCAGCCGTCTTAGGTGGAAAGCCGCATATAGTCCCAGAATATGAGGTTGGTGGGAAGGTTCATATGGGGCGGTTGATGAAGGGCTCTGGATACCCCTTGCGTATTCCCCATATCGATCTGGCTGAGGTGAGTTCGGGAGGCGGTACAATAGCCTGGGTTGATGAGGGAGGCGCCTTGAGGATAGGCCCATTAAGCGCGGGAGCCGATCCAGGGCCAGTATGCTATGGTAGAGGAGGCGCTCAACCGACTATTACGGATGCAAACCTCGTCCTAGGTAGGCTGCCGAGGGTCCTGGGAGGGGGAGAGATAATTTTAGATAGGGATGCGGCTTATGAAGCGGTTAAAGAGCTGGGTGACCAGCTTGGGCTTGGGCCTGTGGAGACCGCCTTAGGCATAGTTAAGTTATCTAATCAGGTTATGATGCGCGCCATAAGGCTTGTATCTATAGAGCGTGGGCATGACCCTAGGATGTTCACAATGTTCGTATTCGGCGGCGCAGGCCCGTTACACGCCGCCGAGCTCTCTGAAATAGGTGTGGAGGAAGTCATTATACCTCCGTATCCCGGAGTCTTCTCCGCCCTCGGCTTACTGGCCACAGACTTTAGATATGAGGCCGTGAAGAGTATCGTTAAGGAAGCTGCTGAGTTGGATGATGACGAGCTGAACAATATCTTTATAGAGCTTACCAGCTATGTGGTGGAGAAGCTCATCGAGGATGGTGTGGATAAGGATAGGATAACGACCCTTAGATACCTGGATATAATGTACTGGGGGCAGGCGTATCACCTCACGACTCCATATATGGGTAGTGTTAGGGAAGCAATCATGGAGTTTCATGAGATGCATGAGGCTAGATACGGGTACTCCATGAGGGACGAGCCAGTAGCTATAGTCTCCGCTAGGGTTGAGGCGCTGGGGAATATGGAGAAACCCAGTCTCCCCCATTCAACTATGGAGGAATATCGTCCCCGGCCTGTGGAGGAGAGGGATGTCTATTATGAGGATACGGGTTGGGCAGCTACTCCCGTATATCTGAGGAGTAGCCTAAAGCCAGGGGCGATTCTAGACGGCCCTTCTCTAATCACCAGCGACGAGAGTACGGTGCTGATCCCGCCTGAATACCATGGATATGTGGATGAGTATCACGCTATACACATTAGGAGGGGAGGGTAGGGATGTATAGGGATAGAATCACTGTAGAGGTAATTAGAAACGCATTGATATACGTCTCTGAAGAAATGGGTATAGCGCTGAGAAACACAGCTTATAGCCCCAATATAAGGGATAGACTCGACCACACGTGTGCGGTTCTCACATTTAATGGGGAGTTGGTCGCCCAGGCGGAGCATATACCGGTCCACATAGGCAGCATGGCTGTGGGAGTGAAAAACACACTGGAGTATCTTGACAAGGAGGGTGTCGAACTTGGAAAGGGAGATATCGTGATTGTAAACGACCCATATATCGCGGGGACGCATCTCAATGACATAACCCTAGTAAAGCCGGTATATTGGGGGAATAGAATTATTGGCTTAGTGGCTAATAAGGCGCATCACGTGGATATCGGCGGCTCGGTCCCGGGTAGCATTGGAGGCGATGTAGAGACACTTATGGATGAGGGGATAGTGATAAAACCATCTAAGCTAGTTGAAGAAGGTGTGTTCAACAAGGCCCTCGTCGAGAGCCTCGCTGGGAGGGTCAGGACCCCTAGGTATCTAAAGGGTGATCTAATGGCTCAGGTCGCGGCTCTCCACCTAGGTGAGAAGAGGATCCTCGAGTTGGTTGAGAAATATGGAGTTGAGGCGTTCATTGAATCGATGATGGAGACCCTGGACTATATTGAGAGATATACGGTAAATAGGGTTAGAAACCTCGGGGTATATGGACGGTATACAGCCATTGACCATATGGAGTTGCCGGGTGAGGAGTTGGCGAATATCAATGTCGCTGTGGAGATTAGCAGGGAGAAGATCGATATAGATTTCCACGGGTCATCGGGTGAGGTTCCATATCCAGTCAATGCTGTATATGGTGTAACAGTGGCAGCGTCAACATATGCATTGAAGAGCGTCATTGACCCGGATATGCCTATAAACCATGGTTTCTATAGGATTGTGGATATAAAAGCGGATAAAGGTTCTATTGTAAACCCCATTCCCCCATCGCCAGTATCAGGTGGAAACGTTGAGACGACCCAGAGGATTGCGGATGTAGTTTTTAAGGCCCTTGCAGAGGCCTATCCAGATAGGGTGCCTGCAGCCAGCTGTGGAACGATGAATAATATCATGATAGGGGGCATAGACAATACTTGGGCGTTCTACGAGACGATTGGGGGTGGAAGCGGTGGTAGACCGGGTTTAGACGGCGTCGACGGCATACATACGAATATGACAAACACTCTAAATACGCCAATTGAGGTCGTGGAGAGGGAGTATCCAATCCTCTTCCTCCGTTACGAACTTAGGCCGGACAGCTGTGGCGCGGGTGAATATAGAGGCGGCCTAGGTATAACAAGGGCTTTTAAAGTGAGGGAGCCTGCTATACTCACCATAATGGCTGAACGGGTAAAGCTAAGGCCATGGGGATTAAGAGGGGGATTAGAGGGGCTGCCGGGAAATCATTATATAGTTAGACGGGGTGGGGAGACTGTCATTCTGCCTAGTAAAGCCACGGTCAGGCTGGAGCCAGGGGACGAGGTATATATTAATACCCCCGGTGGAGGAGGCTATGGCATACCCAGTAAGAGGGAGATTAATATGATAAGGAACGACTTGGAGGAGGGTAAGATAACCATCGAATACGTCAGGAAATACTATGGTGACGTCTCTCTAGTTTAAGAGGCTTTTTATCCTCATACTTATCTCCTTTGAAGCATCTTTAAATATAGGTGGGTCGGCCTCCTCAGACAAAACCTCTTTTATAGCCTTGTATAAGGCTTCTCCACACAGCTCCTCCAGCGGAATCACACGATAGCCACTCCTGCCCATGAATAGCCTGGCGTTGTCCCTCTGCTCAAAATGATTACCCAGTGGTATTATAATGCCCCTTTTACCATACCTGGCTAACTCTAGTAGACTCCCATATCCCCCGAGGGTTATGACTAGACTTGCCCCGGCGATGGCATTAATAGGGTTCGGTGTAAACCCGTTGCTTCCCCCTATCGTCTTATATTTTAGGCCATGTTTCTCTAGAACTGGGTGGATGAGGTCTAGTATGGGTTTACCTACATCCGTGCCTCCAATGTTTAGTAGGATGTATCCACCGTCGAAGGATGCGGCTTCATGGTCGTGGGTGAATATCTGCCCATAATATTCGAAGCCCTGATAATCCCTCCAATCAAAACCTACATATATCCTTAGGCTAAACCCCCTCATCCGCCTATGGATCCATCTATTTACAAATGGAAGAAGGATCCTCTGGATAATACTCCCGCCAATGGGTTTAAACCTGATGAAGTCGGTGATGAATACACTGGGTATATTAAGCCTCCTATGCATTAGAAGCTCCCAAAATTCATCGACAATCAAGAGGTCAAACTCCTCAATATCGACTTCACTCTCCACGATCCCAGCGTTAGTCTTTATAACTTCATATACCTTCCTGAGGTTCCGATAACTGCCCTTTACATATCCCTCTGAAAACACGTGGTCTAGGGCGCGACCCAAGTCAATAAGCCTGTGCGACACATCCAGTACATCGAGGTTCCTAGACTCTAGATATTTAAGGGCTTGGCCAGCTGATAACCATATGATATCTCCCCAATCAATATATTTAGATAAATGAACATCTCTCGTGACATGTCCTAATCCAACACTCGAGGACGCATAGAGGATCTTAGGTCTAGACATTGGAATAATACAAATACTTCAAGACATATTTATTTTTTAACATTGTTAATAGACAATACTATATTTAAGATACTCAGAAGGATGTTGTTTCAGGGGTAGAAGGGAGATGCCTAAATACTGTAGACGTTGTAGGGTGAACAAGGCGGATGTGTATCTAACATACTCTAGAGAGTATCTATGCCTAGATTGTTTCAATAAGTTCTTCGAGAATAGGGTTAGGAAGACTGTGGAGAAGTATAGGATGTTTAGGGGAGATGTAGTGGGTGTGGGGCTAAGCGGTGGAAAGGATAGCGCCGCCCTTTTATACAGCCTTAAAAAGCTATATCCAAAGAAGAAGTTAGTAGCTATACACCTGCATCACGGTATTGGAGAATACTCGAGGGATAGTTATGAACAGGCTAGGAAGCTGAGCGAGATGCTGGGCGTGGAGCTCCATGTCTTCGACTATAAGAAGGAGCTGGGTATCACCATACCTGATGTAGAGTACACTCGGTATAAGAATAAAGTCTGTTCTGTATGTGGGATTATACGGAGATGGGCATTATCCAGGGCGGCTAAGGAGGTGGGTGTAGATGTACTGGCGACGGGCCATAACCTCGATGACTTGGTAGAGGTCATGTTAAACCTATTTATCACAGGTGAATTCGATCAGCTTAGGAGGCTTAAACCCGTGTTGCCCCCAGAGCATCCATCTCAGGTCTGGAAAGTCAAGCCCCTATTTAGGAGCCCTGAAATGGACAACTTCTTCTATGCCATGTACAATGATTTACCTGTTAAACGGGTAAGTTGCCCATATTATAATACCGCGCGTTCCATCAGGAGAAAACGCCTGCTTGATGAGTGGGAGAAAACGGAGAGAAATATAAAATTCCAGCTGCTATCGACTTTTACAAAGAAACTTATGCCACTTATAAATGGAAAGGGGGATACGCCCTATAAAACCTGTAAGATATGTGGGGGGCCAAGCATGGGAGATGTTTGCTCCGCATGTAGAAGAATATCCATGATAAAAGATGCTCTGGAAAGTGATGGAAAAGAGGGTTAAATAAGAGTCATATATATATCAATACCCCACTATATACGCATCAATCCAGTCAAAAACTATTCTCCCAGAGAATAGTAGGTTGCCCCAGTTCATCTGGCAGCCACTTCAATAGCTATACCTGTGCGAACGGTAGCCCCAGGCTATCATGGGGGGGTTAAGCCTATGCATGTGTCCAAGGAAAATTATATTAACCATATGCATATTTCTTTCTTTAATTCGGTGGTAAATTAAAACCCGTGAAGGAGGCGGTTGGAGATAGTGGGATTGGAGCCCCTTTATATCGGTGCGAGCTTCGCGTTTACAGCAGCAATTTTCTTTTCATTAAGTAGCGTTGCTACGAGGAGAGGAGTGCTACACGGATATGTATATTCTACAGTACTGATATCAATCCTGATAGGTATCCCCATGTACTTATTTGCTGCATTACTTTTCCATGAGATAGATAATGTACCTATGCTTACCTTAGAGACTATCCTACCCTTTATACTGGCTGGGATAATCCACTTTGTAATAGGGAGATATATCCTGTATTCCTCTGTTCACTATATCGGGGCCTCATCAACGATGCCTATAGTTGCTACAAGCAATGTATTCTCAGCATTTATCGCGATACCCATTTTAAGAGAAACAGTTACCCCATTTAAGGTTCTAGGCTTGGTTACAGCCGCCATTGGAATCGGGTTAATCGCCTCTATGAGTCTAAATATAAAGGGGTTTAAGAAGGGAGTTGTACTAGCATTCTCATCCGCCTTAGTATTTTCCTCCTCGGCATTAATCGTGAGATACGGTCTAATCGTATTTAACTCTCCGATACTAGGAGTACTAATATCCTATCTATCCGCTTTACCAGTATACATCTCACTACTATCGACAAAGGTCATGAGGAGGGAGATGAACGATATTCCACGTAAGACCCTCACCTATATTCTCGTCTCAGGAGTCCTCGTTAACTTCGGGCAGTTATTTAGATATCTCGCTCTCAACCTGATAGAGGTTAGCGTCGCCTCGCCACTGATCTCAACTATCCCTATATTGACAATCATATTCTCATATCTGATAAACAGGGACATTGAAATAATCAACATTAGAAACTTTCTAGCGTCGATCATAATATTCATTGGGATAATTCTGGTAATAATGGGCTCAACATAATTAAAATATGATAGTGGAGGGTTTCCACCATGAAAACTATTTACTCGCTAGTTTCTCAAGGCTTCTCCTCAAGGCATATATCGTGGGAACAACAAATCTCTCTCTAGCCGTATATCCCATATGACCAATTCTAATCCCATTTATCTTGATAAGCCATGTAGATGATATTAATATCCCATATTCCTCCCTAATGTTCTTGATAACTTCAACGAAGTTGATGTCCTTAGGCAGCTCCGCCACAGTCACTGTTGGGCTGGCGCAATCTTCATCTGGTATGAGCTTCAGGCCCATGTCAGCAACTTCTTGTTTAACCAATGTAGAGATCCTATAATGACGTTTCTCAACGTTTTTAATACCTTCCTCTAAAACTATGTCAGCAGCTTTTTCAAGGGCTATAACCAGGGGTGTCGATATTGATATCGGATAAGGATGCATAGGCCATAGATCAATGTAGTGTCTCCACATACCTAAATCAAGGGCGAATGACTTTGGCTTTCGTCTCTTAAGATCAGAATAATCCCACAGTTTCTCGCTGACCATGAATGGGACGACGCCATTTATCGCCCCCAACGCCTTTGAAGAATACCCTATACATAAGTCGACGTTCCACTCGTCACATTTTAATTCCAACGCCCCGTAGGAGGAGATTGCATCTACAAAAAAGAATGTATCCTCCGGTATAATGCTAGATATTTCCCCTATGTCCTCCAAAACACCTGTCGAGGTCTCATTGTGTACAACCATAACCGCCTTCGGCTTGATGGCTTTAATAGCATACTCTATCTCCTTCAGGTCGGTTCTCTTTCCATATTTCTCGGGGGCAACTTGATATGTCTTCGCCCCATGTATCTCAGCGATCTCCCTAAACCTATCTATGAAGAAGCCCTTGTTTATAACTAGGAAGTTGTCCCCAGGTTCAAGCACAGTGCTTATACCCATCTCCACGACAGACGTCCCTGCCCCAGGATAGATATGTACCTGTTGCCTAGTTCCGAATATCTTCTTTAGCTTATCAATCACCCTAAAGTATATTTTAACCCATTCATCTCCATAGTGTGCCATGATCTTTGATGTAAGACTCATCTGCGCCTCAGGATACGGCTCAACAGGACCGGGTATCATTAGAAAAGGAGGGTCGAACTCAGTCATTTTAAATCAAATTAAATAAATATGGTTACAACCCTTAATAAGGTAGATTATAACTGGTGGAGGGATTAGCTTATCCTCTCCACCTTCACATCCATTTCTTCTAGATACCCCATGAACATCCTATAAAGCCTATCATCCATACCCACATATTCAGGTGGATATAATCCAGATGAATCTATTTCTCCCCTGTATCCGAGTAGGATCATTGCTACGGCAGTACTCCCAGTCACGATAGACATTCCTGAAAACCTCCGCTTCTCATCAAATGACTGCTGAAGTAGATATTCCCGTTTCATATCATCCTTCTCACCGAGTATATAGAGGATCACCCTGTCTCTAAATCTATTCTCCATAGATGTCTCCAAGATTTCTGCAAGAACTTCTATGGGCTTAACGACAGTTTCTCCAACCCTAATATCTTTATAGCTTAGTAGCCCGAGCCATTTGAGGAACCTCATTAAAAATACATGGCCTCTATATCTTAATGTAAACTCCTTCATATTAGGGACATGCGACATGGTCTTTAATAGACTTCTTAATCCATCACTGGCGAAATACTCCATCTCACCAACCCCAGGTATATGGATCATGCCTGTAGTCTCAAGTGGATCGACTTCAGCGACTTCCCCATCTATGATTATCCTAGCAGGCCTGATATACTCCTCAAGTAAGTCTATGGGAGACCATGTCAAAGCCATGCCTAGGAATTCGTCTGGCTTATATGATATCCCCCCGACGTATATCTCTATCTTATCCGCTCCCCCTAAATCTCTATCTAGATGTGCTGCTATGACGTTTGATAAGCCTGGGGCGACTCCAGCATCAGGCATATACAAGACATTATGTTTTTCAGCGATCTCTCCAAGCCTCCACATATCTTCTGGATAGAATGATATGTCAATGATATTCTTACCATTCTCCAGTATGTTCACAAGCCCCCTGTAGGCTATCGAACCGGGTAACGCGGTTAGAACCCAATCAACATCCCTAGTCATATCACGAACATCGTTTTTATCAAGTATATCGCCCCTCCTCGTCTCAAAACCATCTTTGAAATACTCCAGTTTCCTTGGGTCGATATCTGCTATAGCTATATTAAGCCCAGCATCCCTCAGTTTCTCCGCCATATAAATACCTATCCTCCCAGCTCCCACCAGTAATATATCGGCCATAAGAATCCCCACGAAAAAATCAGTATAAAATATCTATTATCACAGGGGATTATAATTTAATAGAGGTTTTACGGTGGTCTCAGTTGCAGTGTAAAAGGTTTGGAAAAACCGATATGAAGTTTAGTGTTATTGGGTTAGGTGCTTGGCAGGCTGGTATGAAGAGCTGGGGGAAAAACTATACTATTGAGGATGTTATGAAGGCAATTGAAACCGCGTTTGAGGAGGGAATAAACTTTGTGGATACCGCGGAGATATATGGCGGGGGTAGGTCGGAGGAGGTTCTTGGCCGTGTCCTTAGGGCCTGGGGAGACAGTATATTTGTAGCGACTAAGGTCTCTGGATATAATGCTAGGCCGGGTAGGATCGAGAAGTCTCTAAAAGCGAGTTTAAGGAGGCTGAATAGACGATGTGTAGACCTATATCAGGTTCACTGGCCTCCCAGCATATACACCTCTCTTCCAAAAGTTGCTAGGGAGCTAGAGATGCTTGTGGATAAGGGGCTGGTAAGATATATCGGTGTGAGCAACTTTCCCCGTGATATTTTAGAGGAGTTCATGGGATATATGCGGAAATATGAGGTGGTGAGTAATCAGGTGAGGTATAGTCTTCTACATAGGGCGGTTGAAAATGATCTTTATCCATTTATGAAGGAAAGCAACATTGAATTAATTGCATGGAGCCCTCTGGATAAAGGAGTCTTGGCGGGTAAATTTAAGGCGGATGCACCTGCTAAATATATGGATTCTGGATTTAGGAGGGTTAGGAAAGCCCGTGGGCTAATAAATAAGCTACGTGAAATAGCCGATAAACATGGGGTGTCTATGGCCCAAGTAAGTCTCGCCTGGCTGGTGGCGAAGGGAGCATATCCTATACCTGGTGCCAAACGCCCCTCCCAGGCTAGAGACAATGCAAGTGCCGGGGACCTACGCTTAGATCCGGATGAAGTTAGTGTGTTAGACGACTTATCTCTAGATTTTAGATATGGTGATGTAGGGACTATAATGCCTAGGGTGATACCCAATATACTGCAGCAGGTATTTATTGGGATACTGGGAGGAATCTAAGCGGGTGTTACAGGAGTATATCCTCCTCCAACCTCCTCCTCAACTCCTCTTCTTCAATAATAGACCTATATAGATACACCTGATCCGTCATCTCCCTGGATAAGTATCCTCTTTTATACAGGTATATCACGTGGGCGGCGGCCTCGCTGAAAGCAAAGAACTTTTGGATGAGCGGAAAGTCCTTCCATGGAAGGTCAATATCCCAATCCATTTTCGTAGCCATCTCATATATCGTTTTTCCACCTTTCAATACTAACCTATTCACCTCTAGAAGCCTCTCAATATGGTGTCTTCTGAGCTCATCTACCCTATTGAATATGTCTTTACTCGGATCCCCATGTCCAGGGAGATAAATGTCTATTGGCTTTTCACCAACCTTCTTGAGGCTCTCAAAATACTCGTTTAAAGGATCTTCATCCTCTCTAAGCGGTATCCTTATATTGGGAGTTATACTGGGGAGTATATGATCTCCGCTTAAGAGCATCCTTGTCTTAGGTAGGTAGAGGCATATATGTCCTCTTGAATGACCAGGTGTCCATACAGTCTCAATCGTGGTGTTCGAGACCCTTATCCTATCTCTATCCGATAATAGATTATCGTATTTGATCTCGGAGTAGATCTTCCTATTTACAAAGCCTGGATGATGTGTTGCAAGCATGTCTATAACTTCTGTGGGCACCCCATTTGATTCCAATACCTCTCTATAAACTGTTAATGTGTCATCCAGTGCCATGACAATCTCGTTTATGTTCTGGACTTCTGTTTCATGGATATATACCTCTGCACCTGAAACCTTCTGTAGATAATATGCTCCTCCAATGTGGTCTACATGGAGATGAGTTATGATAATATGTCTAATATCTTCAATGTTATATCCATATTCATCTAATTGTCTCTCGAGGCTTTTTATAGAGTCAGGGAGGCCTATCCCAGGATCTATAATGACCAGATCATCACCGGTATCGATCAGATAGGAGTTAACTACCTTCAAAGCTGGGATTGGAATTGATACCCTGAGTAAATAAATGTTTGATTCGATTTTCATCCCTTCACATCCTCGATTCTTCCTTAATCCCCTATATAAATGTGATTAATATGCTAACATTCTAATAAGAATGTCACGGAATCAAGTCTACCTATGTTTGATAAAAGAGTCCAGCCACCTCCCACAGATGGGTAGATCAGCGTTCTCTAGATAAATGTCTCCACTACTACTCATATATATGGAAACCCCCATTATCTCAACTCCAGATTCATACGCTTCCCTCATAAGCCTAGCCACTTGAGGATCGCCTTCTTCATAGGGTTTTACACATCTCGCCCCTGGGAATCCTGCTACAAAAATCAGGAGCCCTTTCTTCCCTGACCCAACGATCTCCATAAGCGTCTTAATATGTCTTCTACCACGTAGGCTGGGGCAATCTGGATACATAGCCTCTCTATCTGGGCCCTTGAGAACAGCGCTTTTCATCTCCACATAATACTTTACTCCACTGCATTCAATGATATAGTCAAGAACTGAACCGTATATCCTCGGGTTCTTAGCAATTATCCTACAGTCCCTAAACCTTTCTATTAATCCACTGCTAAATGCATATTCAAATGCCTTAGCCTGGGTTAATGTATCTATAATCGCATATGCATCTTCGTCTTCAACAGCTATTATCCTGTATTTTAGTTTAGGCGCGGTTATCCTAGTTAGGAGAACCGTTTTACCCCTAACTATATATTCCTCCAGTCTACCTGTGTTTGTTAAATGCGCCTTGATAGCCTTGCTATTAACATTAACCTCCACTGTAAACCTATTGAGTCTCTTTACTAATCTCCCGGGAAAAACGCTTGTCTCTATAAGCTTGGTATGCAACTTACACTGCACCCATTTATTCAAATAACCTACTGTATTCTCTCTTCATGCACCTGTTCCATACAATGGTTATCCCCGCATTCCTAGCTATCTCAACAGCATCTGGATGATATATCCCTTCCTGCAACCAAATTACCTTCGGCCGCTTCTTAACGGCTTCTCTAACGATATCTGGAGTTTCTTCACTAGGCCTAAATACATCCACAATATCTACCTCACCAGGGACTTCACTAATGCTCTTATATACCTTCATCCCAGAGATCTCTTCAGCAACCGGGTTCACTGGTATGATATCATATCCCCTCTCTTTAAGATACATAGGAACGTAATGAGCTGGTTTTTCAGGGTTTCTAGACATTCCTATGACAGCAATCCTCTTTAGCTTGAATATCTCTCTAATCTGGTCATCAGTTAAACCATCCCTTGGAATACTCATGTTTCTGCCACCCTCAAAAAAAATTCACTATATCTTCTGTACCTATAAATAATGTAAGCCGGGGGTTTATATAACATTGTTAAAATTTTAAATAAGGCTATAGTAGAATATTATTTCTTGGTGTTGTTCTGTGACAGACTTTGGAAGTCTAATATATTCTCAGGATAAGGCTTCTGGAGAAGCCATTGGAAAAGTAGAGACTCATACTCCCAAGATTGATGCGCCTCAAAAGGTCAAGGCTGGTGAGGCCTTTACAGTGAGGGTCAGCGTAGGACCACATCCAAATACTGTACCGCATTCAATTAGATATATCGAGCTTTACTTCTATGAGGATGGAAGGGCTTTCAACCCAATATCACTAGCAAAGATACATCTTACACCTGAATATGCCGATCCCGATGTTACTTTTACATTGAGGCTTAAGAAGAGTGGTATACTCTATGCAGTTGAATACTGTAACCTACATGGCCTGTGGGAGGCTAGGAAGAAAATCGATGTAGAGTGACTTTCTAAGCCTTTTCACCGTCTCCTTTTTATATCTCATACTCAGCTCTATAGGTCTTCTACGCAACTGAAATGCCAAAGAAGATTGAGGCTACTAACCCTATTAGAAACGTTATCGTCGCTGCTCCAAGGCCTGCTATGACGAGCTCAATCATCTTCCGTAGAATGGGGAGTCTAGCAACTAAGGCAATTATAAACCCGGTTATTCCTAGCATAAACGCGGCTATGAGAAACGATATCGGTATGCCAAGTGATATGCTTAGGCCAAGATAATATGGTGTAAGAGGTATTAATGCACCCATAATATAGAAGATACCTGTGTATAAACCCGCTTTAAACGGATTCTCTAAAGCCTCCTCTTTAAGACCATATTCTTCTTCCGCGATCATCTTACCTAATAGCTCATTATCCCTCGATGCCTCGGTGGATATCCTATCTGCAGTCTCCTCGCTGAAGCCTTTTTTCTTCATATACTCCCGGATCCTAGATATAAATACTCCAGCTACGTATTTGGAAGCCAGCTTAACCCTAGCCAATATACCCTGTCTAACTTGCTTCTGGGCCTTGACGCTGGTATATGTGCTTATCCCCATTGATAATGCACCGGCTATCCCCACGATCGTGCTTCCCAACGCGACGTGGAAAGGGGATCCATATGCCCCCGCTAATCCAGCTGAGACGGATAATATCTCCACCAATCCATCGCTCATCCCCAGTACTGCATCTCTGACATGATCAATAAAGTCTTGGAATAGCGACTCCTCTTCCGCAAGCTCCTCTTCATGTAGCAGTTCATCTTCAAGAATCTTCTTCAACTCTTTCTTCTCCTCTCCACTTAACTCATCGCTCTCCAAGAGCTTTGAGTATATGCTTATAGCGTCATTCTCCGACAACTCTAGTATCCTTAGTGATAGGCTTATTCCCAGTAATCTCAGTAATAGGACTTGGAGGAATAGTTTCGTTCTATTGACTTTGATATTCCGTGTATCTACTCCTCTTTTATCTAGGAATCTCTTCCAATACTCTGCATGCTCCTCCTCCATCTCAGCTATTCTAGTTAGCTTCTCGGATGCTGACTTCCCTTTATGGAATTCCGCCATCTTCCTATAGATCTCTTTGGAATATAACTCGTCTAAAAGAGATTTCTCGGCATATCTAATTACATCCATTTTATCCATCTCACATCTCCCAATAAACCAGGATCACCATAAACATCTGTGTAATAAAAATTAATTTATTAGATATTTCCTTAAATTATGATTTAAATCGGTGCTATACATTATTGCTCCTAGTTATCTCACTAGCTTCTCTAAAATGTCCCTCACTTGGCTCGATATACTATCCATGTCTGAGGAGGATAATGCGAATACCCCTACCGAGCCTATAAACATAATTGACTGTAGGATCTTCTCGCTTATGCTTCCTGTGACGAATCCACCTCTAATGTAAAATCTCCTCCTTCCAAATATCCTCTCATCTCCATATGGCCATAGCCAATATATCCCTGTCTTAGTTAGTGAATCCATTAACAGATGGCTTGTATAACCAGTGAAGCCTCCTAATAAAGTGTATAAATCCCAATTGGAGACATAGCCGAGGATAATGAGCAATGGAATCAGTATCCACAAGTTGTGTAGTATTGTCCTATGCATTCCTCTACCTCTTGAAAACTTATACCAGATCTTTTTAGCTAACCCCTCTTTTCTAAACCACACCTTATCCATATACCAGTCTATATCAGGTAGAAACGCAGTTACACCAATGAGTATAATATACTCGATTGGAAGACCGAAATAATACATTATAGAGCCTAAAAATAATCCGAAAGTTATATGTGTTTTCTTCTGCATTATCGATACCTAAAATTATATTATATCTATAATGTTTAGATAAAATGATGCAGATGGCAAAAGACGTTAAGTAGAGCTAACTATTTCAATAGGAAAAAAATAATGAGATATGTGGATAGGCATCTACTTAGAGAGTTGTTTTAACGCTTCCTCAATGGATTTAATGGCCCTCTCAATCTTCTCCCTCTTGCTCTCGGGAATGTCTTCAACAAAATTGTATATCACCATCAGTCTGTTCCTCGTTTCATTTAGTATTGCGAATGCCTCGACACTTGCATCGAGCATTGTCATTAGCTAAACACCTAGACATTTTTTAGGTATAATCCTAAAAAATTAATTTAAGTATAAACGAATCCAGCGATGTATAACTATGTATAGCCACTGTATAAACGCTGTCTCAATGTTAATATACGTTGCGATGAACGTATAAACACCATCTACCGGTGGATTATAGTATAAATGATCATTCTTCTTTCTCCAAAATTAACTTATACGCTAAGGCACCTATTGTATAAAGGATAACATCCGCTGCGAATAATATGATAATGCTATCTGTAAACCTCCATAGTGATTCGCCGAAGACTGTGATGCTTCTCAGTATAGAGGTGGCGTATGTCATGGGAATATACCAACTTATCTGTCTAAGGAATGGGGGCAGCATCTCCAACGGGAAATACAGGCCGATTAGGAATTGAAGCAGAACCGCTATTGTAACAGCAGCTCCAGAGGCTCCCTCCGGTGTCTTGAATAATATAGATATTATAAGCCCTATTGCTATCCCCGATAATGCCCCAAGTGTAACTATTAAAACGAACTCCGGCCATTGTATTATCACGTTTGGCCTAACTAATATGAAGGACACCGCCAATACGATCATAACATAGAGATAGGTATTCAATAAGATGGTTATCGTTTTACCCAACAGCATCTCTATAGGGCTCGTGGGAGACAGCTTTATCCTCCTAATAGTCTTCATAGTCTTTTCATTTACGATCACCATCGTTGCTGAGGCCATTGAAGAAAATAGGAATCCATATCCTATTGCCCCTACAAGCATATACTCCTTATATCCAACCCTCTCCGTTCCCTTAACTGGTATTGAGACTATATCCAGGGGTTTCCCGAAAGCCTTGATATGTTCCAATAAAGAGGGATCGAGTGGAACAGGGCCTTCCCCCATCTTCTCAATATAGATATTCCTAATCTCTTCATTGAATCTCTGGACATATCCGTTTAAAAGCCCCTCGACGACTGAGGCTATCTGCGGATTAGAGTTATCTACATATACCTTAACATAGGAGGAGTATCCACTCGTAATGTTTTCCTCAAATCCCTCTGGAATAACTACGTATGCATTTAATCTGTGATTAATTATCTCATCGAAAAGCGTCTGATTATCTTCATACAGCTTTATCTTCATTACATCAGTAGCGTTTAAAGCATCTATGAATGTATTGGATAGGTTGGAGTGGTCATAGTCCACAACACCAATATTTACAGTAAACTGTGTTTCCCCACCGAATATAGCGGTGAATAACAGCATCATTATTATAGGAAATGCAATGTTCCAAAAGAGCATCTCCTTCGTCCTAAGCATAACTTTAATGTCCTTTATTGCTATTGAGACTATCCTCTTCAATCCTCGATCAACCCCCTACCAGTCAAGTTTCTAAATACATCATCCAGCGTAGGATTCCTAAATTCTATACTTTCAATTGGTATACCCCCTTCTCTAAATAACTGCCTAATCCTAGGAATATCCCTCTCTGAAGAGTTGTTGAGAACTATCCTATCTGGATACCTCACTCGATCATACTCCTCTAGGAGCATATAGGCCTCATCCATATAAACCGTTTTTATCCTTAGACATAGCTTGATCCCTCCACCATACTTTTCCTTGAGCTTATCTGGATGCCCACGTGCAATTATCCTACCCATGTCAATTATCGCTACATCATCACATAGTTCATCAGCTTCCTCCATATAATGTGTAGAGAGGATTATAGTTTTACCCCTGTTATTCAGCTCAAGTATAAAGTTCCAGAATTCTCTCCTTACATTGGGGTCTAATCCAGTAGTGGGCTCGTCCAATACTAAGACATCGGGGTCGGTAATGAGGGATGCTGCTATAGCTATCTTTTTAACTTGTCCCCCAGATAACTTATCAACCCTCTTCCCAAGTATTTCTTCATTAATATCCAGAATAGCCCTTATGTCACTTAGTCTATCAATGAAATCTTTTTTAGATAAACCATATAGGTCTGCGAAAAACTTAATGTTGTCATATCCAGTCAGCATCCTATACAACATAGGCTCCTGAGGCACAAATCCAATAACGTATTTTACATCCTCATCGACACCCACCTCATAGTCTTTGATAAAAACCCTGCCTTCATTAGGCTTTCTAAGCCCGACAATAATCTCCATCAAAGTGCTTTTGCCCGCTCCATTCGGCCCAAGTAATCCGAATATCACCCCATTCTCTATATCCAAGGAGATGTTTCTCAACACCGTCTTATCCTCATACATCTTAGTGATATTCCTTGCGACTACAGCCTTACTAGGTGCCAATAAACAACACCTCAGCCTGTTTTACATTCATATGCTGATAAGAAGCTACACTCCTCATCAGATATGATGTAAATAACATTTGTTAGATATCTAATAATAAATTAATAATTTCAATTAAATCTATACAGCAACATTTAATCTAGTCTTTAATCAACAAGTGTATCAACTTTCTTTTTAACGTAGCTTATGGCTTCATCTAGTTTTTCCTCGGTGGCCAGCTTCCAAAGTCTTTCATCATTTATCAGTTCCCTGTACATCCTCATCCTAGTCTTATACGGTATCCCCCGTTTCTTCATGTATGTCTTGAGGTAACTCATCGCCTCCAATAAAATGGATAGGTATCTCTTGGGCTTAAGACACTTCTCTATCTCATCTAGGGCAAGTAATGCGACTAACGTGGATCTGCCGGCGGAGTACGCCGTAAATTTAAGTCCATGGATCTCTATCTCCACAGGCATAGCCACCTGTGTTAGCTGGGCATTAGTAGATAGGATATGTAACTTTCTATGCTTTACACATATCTCCCTAACCTTCTTCTCCACCTCCTCTAGACCAGGAACAGTATATATAACTATATCGTTTTCAGTGATTAGCCTCTCCAGCTTGTCAATATCCCTTACATCACCCTTAACAAGACTAACATTTTCCTCGTTACTCATCCGAACCAATTCATCTGAGAACTCAAGCGAGTATACCGTGATTATAGGCCGATATCTTATAAACCGTCTAACCTTTTTCGTCGCCTCATATCCACCGCCTAGAACCAACACTTTATAGCCTGTAATATCTATATACATAGGTATCCTCATCTAGCGTTCACCACCTTCTCTAAAAACTTATAGAACTCATCTACCTCTCCACTGTCATACACAAAAACTTCCCTAAAGATCGTGGTGTCAGCCTTCTCAAATATCCTCCTACTCAAGAAGACCCCATATAACTCCATTTTGTCACGGAGTAAACGAAAATAATCCAGGGTTTTCAGGCTCTGGAGAGACATGAATACCATGTATGCAGCGTTATAGCTCCTGATAATAGACTGAACCTCCTCAATTCCCTCATTATCAATACCAAGTTCATATAATTCCACCACTTCACCGTTATTAAGTAACACCGTCTCCTTTAGTTGTTTGTCGACATGCTTCGAGCAAAAGAGGACTGGCTTCCACTCAAACCACTCAATTAAATGGATTATCCCTCTAGAACTATGTATTTTAGGCACTAAGAAACATCCACATTCCGCTGAAGAGACATAGTTTGTTAAGGAGGAAACTAAAGCATCTAATGTATATGGCCCTATACATATCACTTTGTTAAACATGTGAATAAACTTACCCAGAATATTGTTCTCACGTAGATACCCGACGAGGATCTCAACTGCATTTTTTGATGTAAATATGAGGACCATATCCCCATCACTATTCAAATAACTGGTTATCTTATCCAGCGATCTTCGAAGCTCATTATAATCTGGTTTGATTATAATCAACGGCCTATCCATAATATCAATGCCCTTAATAAAATTTTTGATATTGGCTATCGTGCCTCTAGATGCTATTGGGACTAGAATGCGGCTTCTCTTAGAATTCATCGGTCTCCCTCCATTCATTCAATATATCAAGTCCCCCCTCCAGTCTAAACTCTCTATAAACATCGTCTATAACATTGGATAACGACTTCAAGTCAGAAGAAGCTACTGGATATTTCCTCCTGATAGTAACACTTCTTTCCAGGTTTCTATCCACTATACCCATGTATACCGTGAGATCTCCCGCATGTTCATCATAGATACATGTAACTCCTACTGGAACTCTACAGCCCGCCCCAATCCTTTCTATAACCTTTTTTTCGACAAACACTTCAGTATATGCCCTCGCATTGTTTACCCCCTTAAGCATTTCAATCAGCCAATCGTTATCTTTCCTAACCGTAACTATCAGCGCGCCCTGTCCCGCAGCCGGTACAAACCTGTCTAGCGGTAGTCTCTTATAACTTACATCGAGTTCCAATCTCTCAATCCCTGCTTCCGCGATGATTATAGCGTCATACATCCCCCTATGGAGTTTTTCTATTCTAGTATCGATGTTCCCCCTGATATTACTTGTCTTCAAGTCTTTCCTATATAGCCTCAAAAAACTGATCCTTCTTAATGAAGAAGTGCCGACCACCGAGTTCGGTGGTAATTCGTTTAGAGCATATCCATCTAATGACACTAATACATCATATCGACTCTTGCGGGATGGTATGAATATCTCCAGCTCTCTCTCCATCGTCTCTAGAGGAACGTCTTTAGCGCTGTGAACCGCCATGTCTATCCATCCATCTAGTAAAGCCTTATTAACCTCCTTCTCAAAGACACCCTTATCACTCATTCTATAGAGTGGTGTTGTTCTATCTATATCTCCCTTGGTCCTAATAGTTTGAATCTCTACTTGGATGTCATTCATCTTCTCCTTCAGGATAGATATAACCTCATTGACCTGCGCAATGCTTAGACGACTTCCTCTACTACCCACTGTTATCTTCATCCTCATCATCTCCTAGTAGATATAGTCTTGAAATTAATTCAATTGTGGCTTTGTCCAACTGTCCCTGGTCTCTAAGACGTCTAAATACATCGACGTGATGATGATACAGCTTTTTTATGAGAGACCATGAAAAGATATTTAATACTCTCAACACTTCATCCAGGGTCTTAGTTTCTCCAAGGATCTTCCTCAACTCTCTAGTGGCTTCTTCAAACTCTTCTTTTCTAATTCTTTCTGCTTTATTGTATATTCTGCGAATTATCTCCTCAATTACAGTATCCTCTCTCCGCCTCCTAAACTCCTGAACCTGTTCATCAATATATGCATATAGGTAATCAAGATGCTCTTTTACATTGCTATACCTCTTCTTAATATACTCGCTAATATCCAGAATACTGTATATTCTAACACTATCCTTGTCTATAGAGACGTTTGGAGGCATACCTAGGTCGATTACCAAGGCACCTCCCTGTATTAAATCACTGTATTCACTCGTCAAAATAGGTTTCTTAGTAGATACACATGTAATTATCACGTTTACCAGTGGTAGAGTTTTCTCTAGCTCACTAACCTCAACAGGTTCTCCACCATATTTATCTGTCAGACGCTTACTTTTTCCCCGTCGACCGGCTACATATAGCCTAGAATATTTAATTTCCCTGGTTAGAATTGAGAGTATGTCTCTAGCCATATCACCTGTGCCAATTAATAATATGTTTCCTCGTGCAGCTTCCTCTTTTATGATGTCTATAGTTGCCCTAGCATAATCAATTACCTTAAACATTATTTTCGACCTTACACGTCTCCCCGTCTTAAACGCCTCATTAAATAGGCATTCCAACTCCTCTGGAAGCAAACCATTTTCCTTACAATAGGTGTATGTCTTCCTAACCTGACCCATCACCTGGTTTTCACCAACAGCAAGTGAGTCAAGCCCGGATACGACGCATATCAAATGCCTTAAAACATCTGCTCCCCTTAGTATCCTAGCCTCCTTGCAAAAGAGTCTGTTTATCCCGATCTTAGACAATACCTTAATAGGGTTGAATCCATAGGAATAAACCTCAACCCTATTACACGTCTGTATAACAACCATCTTATAACCCAGTATACTGGCTTTATTATAGAGTCCCTCAATATCCTTAAAGAAATATTTCTGCAGCCCCTCCAGCCCCACCATCTTATAGGTGACTATAGCGGCATAGTACTGATCCACGTGTAAAGTATTCATATCCTATCATGAATTGATAGGGTAATCAACTGAAATAAAGATTAATAATATAATAATTATATTTAGTTAATATTGCTAATATGGTAATGTTATTAAGCCTTTTTTGGCTTTTTATTAATTGGTGAATTAATTGACTATCAACTTTGTAGAGGCTGTTGAACTGCTTCAACACCTACAGTATAATATGAATATTGTGGAAGATCCCTATATAAAGGCTTCGGAAGACTTGGATATTGATTATAAACGACTCTTAGCAGATGTAAACCGACTAGTTAGAAGGGGTGTTATCAAGAGGATTGGTTTTGCTTTCAACTATAGATCTGCGGGGATGATATCAGCCCTTGTAGGGATGTCTCTGGATAACCGTCTCATTAGAGAATATAGCAAGTTTATGAGCCGGGTAGGTGGTGTTAAACATAACTTTGTGAGGGATCATGAGGTATATAATATTTGGTTTACGATTAGAGGGGTTAATGAGGAGGATATCCTTAATAAGGTTGGGGAAATAGCGTCCCGGTTTCATGCTGATAGTTATGTTGTATTAAAATCTCTCTGGACATGTAAGCTTAGTGTTAAATATAATCTAGTTGAGGGTATATCGTGGAGCCCATCTAAGCTTCTCTCGAAATCTCCCCCTCATATTAAGGAGTTTGGATTGGATAAGGAAGTTATGAAGCAACTAAGAAGTATACCTGTTAAAGAGAGGCCTTTCAAGGAAGTCGCCGCCAAATGGGGGTTTGGAGAGGCTGAGTTTATAGATATTCTTAGGGAGATGATGGATAAAGGAGTTGCTGTGGATTTTGGAGCTTGGCTAGATGGAGGTAATATTGGGTTTAAGTATAATGCGATGGTTGTTTTTAAGGGAGATGAGCCTACCTGTAAGCATGTTGTGGAGAAGGTTCCTGAGGCTACACATGTAGTATTAAGAAAGACTATCTATGGAGAATGGCCTTGGAACATATATTTCATGATTCACGGGGTTAAACGCCAACTAGTGGATGAAAGGATCCATTCCATAATGAACATGCTGGGTGTGGATTCGTACATGAGGTTATATAGTCTTAGGGATCTGGGGAGGCCATACAAATGATTCCAGTAACTGTGATGGTAACGGGAAAAGGAACTGTGTCTCACAGGATCAAAGGCCGTTTTGGGCCTGGTAACCCAAGTAGTTTCAGCAGCGTTTTTAGGCCGGTGATTGTCTGGAACATGACCTATGCATGTAACCTTAGATGTATCCACTGTTATATCAATGCGGGAGAAAAAGGTGGGGGCGAGTTGTCTTATGAAGAGTCCCTTGATCTCATCGATCAGATAGCAGAGGTCTCCTCACCACTACTTATATTATCAGGTGGAGAGCCTCTGTTAAGAAGAGATTTTATCAAAATTGCTGAATATGCCGCGGATAAGGGCCTGAGGCTTGCCCTGAGCACTAATGGAGTATTGATTACCAGAGACGTGGCTAATATACTCAAGTCCATTGGATTCATGTATATAGGTGTCTCCATTGACTCACCTAGTCCAAGTTGGCATGATATGTTCAGAGGCGTTGAAGGATCTTTCGATAAAGCGATGGAAGGTATACATAACTCGATTGACGTGGGTCTACCTACTGGAATCAGGTATACAATAACTAGATACAATGTATATGATGCAAGTAAAATACTGGATTTAGCTGTGGAGAATGGAATTATGAGGGTGACGTTCTACCACTTAACTGCAGCGGGTAGAGCACAAGAAATGAATAGAGACTGGTATCTTACTCCAGAGCAGTATCGCTGGTTTATGGATCTCCTGATTAAATCGGCTAAAGAATACTCAGATATTCTTGAAATAGAGACAACTCTCTCGCCCTTCGACGGAATATATATTGCTGATAAGATAGCTGAGAATGAGGAGGAGTTCTGGACACTTATGGATGTTGTAAAGGCACAGGGGGGATGTGGTAGGAAGATAATTTCAATATATCCTGATGGAACAGTTTACCCATGTCAATTTGTGGATTTCTTCGTATTGGGGAATATTAGGGAGAGTAGACTAAGAGATATTCTGTCTCCAGACCACCCAGCATTAGAATATTTCTCGAATACAGAGTCATATCTTCGAGAGGGGAAGTGTCATGCATGTCCCTTTAACCACATATGTAAGGGTGGGGATAGGATTAGGGCATATTATCTAGGCGGATCCATATACGCCGATGACCCTCAGTGTCATATTGATGTTGAGGAGATTTATAAGAGGTGGGCTTTATGAAATATCCATTTGTCAGGCCTAGGAGACTGAGGTATTTAAAGCATATCCGGGACTCGGTGGCGGAAACCACGTTATCAGCAAGTGACTTCATTGTTCCCATATTTGTTGATGAAACCATAGATTCTCCAAAGGAGATATCTGCGATGCCAGGTTATTATAGGTATCCTATTGAATACTTGGAGAATCATATAAACACGCTGTTGGAGCTTGGGCTAAAAAATGTCATTTTATTTGGAATTCCAAAGACTAAAGACGAAATAGGTTCATCGGCATATGCTAGTGACGGGATAATTCAGAAGGCGATTCAGATGATAAAAAAATGGTTTGGAGACGAGATCACTGTTTTTACAGATGTGTGTCTATGTGAGTACACATCCCACGGACATTGTGGCATAATATCCAAGGTGGTTCATGGCGGGGTAGAGAGATGGTTTGTAGATAATGATGTTTCACTTAACTACCTCGTCAAGACGGCTGTGAGCCATGCTGAGGCAGGTGCCGACGTCGTTGCTCCATCGAATATGATGGATGGTGTTGTAGGAGCGATTAGGAAAGGGCTTGACGACAATGGCTTTAAGTACGTGGGTATAATGAGCTATGCAGTCAAATATGCATCATCTTTCTACGGTCCATTTAGAGAAGCAGCAGAGTCTGCACCCGCATTTGGAGACAGGAGGAGTTATCAAATGGATCCAAGGAATAAGTATGAGGCGTTGAAAGAAGCTTCTCTTGATATTGACGAGGGAGCGGATATACTGATGGTGAAGCCGGCATTACCATATCTCGATGTTATTCACCTAGTTAAAACTAGTTATCCATGGATGCCACTTGCAGCCTACAATGTAAGCGGGGAATATCTGATGGTGAAGGCAGCTTCATCAAAGGGATATATGGATAGGGATAAGGTGGTTATGGAGGTTTTATACTCCATTAGAAGGGCGGGTGCAGACTTGATCCTCACCTACCACGCTACGGAAGCCGCTAGGCTTCTGAGGGATGGGTATAATCCATTTTAAATATGTATAGGAGGTGTAGAGTATGAGGATGGATAGGTCTCGTGAATTGTATGAAGAGGCGAGAAAGTATTTTCCAGGTGGGGTAAATAGCCCTGTAAGAGCAGCTGTTAAACCATATCCGTTTTACGTTAAGAGGGGATATGGAGCGTACATCGAGACAATTGATGGGCATAAGCTCATAGACTATGTACTGGGGTATGGCCCCCTGATATTGGGGCACGCTCATCCAGCTGTATACAAAAAGGTGGCTGCCCAGTTATCGGATGGATGGATATATGGGGCGCCGCATGAGGCAGCGATAGAGCTGGCTAAGAAGATCAGGAAGCACTATGGATATGACATGGTCAGGTTCGTTAATAGTGGTACAGAGGCGACGGTTACGGCTATCAGGATCGCAAGGGGATATACAGGGAGGAAGTATATTGTTAAGTTTGAAGGCTGTTATCATGGTGCCAACGACAGTTTATTAGTAAAGGCGGGGAGTGCAGCTAGCCACTATGGAATCAGCGCTTCCCAAGGCATTCCAAATGAGCTTTCACAGCTTACATATGTATTGGACTACAATGACATCAATAGCCTAGTCAATTTAATGAAGGAGAAGGGAGAGAATATAGCCGCTATAATTCTAGAACCAGCAATAGCTAACACCGGACTAATCCTACCAGATATAGAGTTTTTAAAAACCCTTAGAGAAGAGACTGAAAAATATGGTTCGCTACTGATCTTTGATGAGGTTGTCACTGGCTACCGCCTGTCATTAGGAGGAGCAAAACAATATTATTCTATCAATCCGGATATGATCACCCTGGGGAAGATTATAGGAGGCGGCTTTCCCATTGGAGCAGTAGCCGCAAACCATGAGATTATGAGTGTTTTGACCCCCCTTGGCAAGGTTTTCAACGCAGGTACATTCAATGCAAATCCTGTATCGATGGTGGCTGGATTAGCCACTATAGAGGAGCTGGAGAAAGGATATCCATATAGAATTGCAAATCTAGGTGCTGAGGAGCTGGCTAAAACCATTAGAGAACTACTGGAGGAATATAAGATAGATGGATATGTAAGTCAAATAGCTAGTATGCTGCAGGTCTTCTTCGTACCTAGGAGCGTGTCACGGGTAAAGAATGCCAGTGACGCTAAGAAAGCTAATAAGGAGTTATATGTAAAGCTTCATAGCCTTCTACTGGAGAAAGGGGTGTTTATTCCACCGAGTCAGTTTGAGACATGCTTCTTATCCGCCGGTCATAACAAGGATGCTTTGGAGAAGACGATAACAGCATATAATGATGTATTTGGAATGCTCAGGGAGTAAGGGATTGATATGGCAGGAAAAGTCTATATCGTGGGCGCAGGGCCAGGCGATCCAGAACTTATCACATTAAAGGCTTTGAATGTAATTAGAAAAGCAGATGTAATCTTATATGATCGACTGGCCTCGAAACAACTCCTGAAATATGCCAGGGATGACTGTGAATTAATTTATGTTGGTAAGGCCCGGGGAGAACATACATATACCCAAGACGAGATCAATAGACTCTTATTGGAAAAGGCCTTGGAAGGAAAGGTAGTTGTTAGACTGAAGGGAGGAGATCCATATGTCTATGGACGTGGAGAAGAAGAATGTATGTATCTGATAAGTAATGGCATCGATTGTGAGGTTATACCTGGGGTATCCTCCATTCTAGCAGCACCACTCTATGCAGGTATTCCCCCTACAAATAGAAAACTCTCTTCATCATTTGCGGTCGTAACTGGTCAGGAGGCCGCTGAAAAAAGAAACCGGCGTGTGAACATTAAGGCTATTGCTAGCTCAGTGGATTCCCTGATAATTGTAATGGGTGCCAAGCGGTTCAAGGAGATCATGAATGAATTGCTGGACGTTCTACCCCCCGACACAAAAATAGCGGTGGTCGTTAATGGTACGACGGATAACCAATATACTCTTACAACAACGCTGGGGAGGTCGATGGAAATAGCTGATAAGGTTAAGCCACCGGCTATAATAATAGTAGGGGAAGTAGTTGGGTTAAGAAAGATGCTTTGGGCCGCTGATCGAGAGAGTTAACGATTGCCAGTAGGAATATATATACAAGCAGGATCTTCACCCAGTATATCGCCAGTTTCGGCGTAGGCCCTAGCCCTACTTCCCCCACATATATCTCTATACTCACAATAGCCACATCTACCTTTGAATTCACCTTTCCTAATCATGCGTAAAACCTTGTTCTCCTGGTATATTCTAACTATATCTTCTTGTTTTACATTACCCACCTTATATGGTGCGAATCCACTGGGATATATATCCCCATTATATGAGACGAATACAACTCCTTTCCCATCTCTTGTCCTCGATATCTTAGGCTCTGGACTACTTACTGGTTCTCCAACAAGTTCAATTAGGTTCTTGACAAGTTCTTTATACAATGGTGTCAAAGAGTATCTACGTGATACATATTCTATGTCTAAATCGGTGTAGTCAGCTATATCTTCCTTTCTCCATAACACAATCCTCCTATAGAATGGGGCCTCAACCGTCCTAACCTCAATTCCATATCTAGTTACCTCGTATAAAAAGTGGAGTACATCCTCATATTCCCTAGGAGAGATGTCGTTGACATCCGTGCCCCTACCCACTCTAATGAGGAAGAAGACTTCCCATATCCTTATATCAAGCGTTTTTAGAAGTTCAACTACATACGGTAGTTCATGGACATTTTCTCTCGTAACTACGGTATTTATCTGCGTAATAAACCTGTGTTTCCTCAATAGTCTTAATGCATTTACGGTCATATTATAATGCCCCTCAATCCCTCTTATTCTATCATGCGTCTCAGCCTTGCCTCCATCGAGGCTGATAGACACGTATTTTAACCCCAATTCCTTCATTCTCCTAATATTATCTACTGAGAGTAGGTCTGAGACAGCGGGGGCAATACCGACCCTAAATCCCTTTTTCACGGCATATTCAATCAAGTCAAATATATCTCTTCTAATAAGAGGATCTCCACCGGTGAAGATCAACACTGGATAAGGTTTCCCAAACCCCTCTAAGCTATCTATAAATTGAATAGCCTCTTTCGTAGTAAGCTCGCCAGGCAACGGATCCCTAATCGCCTCTGCCCTACAATGTTTACATTCCAATGGACATGCTCTGGTAGTCTCCCAAAAAACCAGTATTGGCTTTATATTAAAATCAAACATATCTTGTGCCACCTAATGATGCTATAAGGGAATGCAATGGCGCCTTAGCCACTACATCCCTGTAACGACCAAAATATAAACAAATCCACAGTATATGGATATTATTTAGTATATAATCAACTATATTCTTAATATATTTTTGCTAAATTAGCAATTAAATTAGTATTAAAGGGCTATTTTAGTAATCATATTTAAATCATGGCTTTTACTCTCACTAATCTAGTATAAATAATATTTGTTATTATCTCCTCTTATATTATATAAAGAGGTATATTCTTAACTATGGGTCGTAAGACACTTATTCTCATAAGTATCGTGACGTTTTCGGTTATGTTTTCAATATCAATGGTGGGTCCACTACTTGGAGTTCTCATTAATATAGAGGGCATATATCTGGGTAGGAATCCAAATTTTTCTCTAGGGTTGATATTTGCTTTTGAAGGTTTAACTCTTTCCTTATTACAGCTCCCATTCTCTAACTTATCGAATAGATTTGGAAGACGTATATTCATAGTTCTTGGATCTATTATAGTTGGGATATCGGTAGCTTCAATTGGCTTTTCAGCTGTTTTTGCACGTGTTATAGGTGATCCAGTGATAGGGGAATGGAGTCTATCTGCGTGTTTCCTAGCCTTATTTCGAACTCTACAGGGAGTTGGTGGAGCATCTACATGGCCAATTTTAATGGCGTTGATCCCCCTCATATACTCTGAGGAGTCTCTGGGTATGGCTATGGGAGTCTTTGGAGCATCATTTGGTTTGGGTATGGCCCTAGGCCCAGTTATAGGGCCTGGGCTTGCTGCTGTAACAAGTGTTTACATACCCTTCCTCTTCGCTTCAGCCCTTGCCATGGCATCTGCGGTGTTGGCACTTAAACTACCAGATTATAGGGGTTCGGATATTGTGAAGCATGTCTTTAAAATACCCAATGACAGGAATATCCTCCTACTCTCTATAGTGGGTTTTTCTCTCATGTTTAGTATGGGGACCCTGGTCGTCATATATCCTAAGTTTCTATTAGATGTCTTAGGATTTAGTGTTAGAGAATTAGCTGTCTTATTGTCACTTGCAAGTCTTACTTTCGCATTTCTACAGCCACTGTTCGGTAAATTATCTGATAAGGTGGGGCGGAGGAAACTAATTCCAATGGGTCTCGGTGTCACGTTCATTGCCATGTTGGGAGTTGCTTTTTCAACTAGCTTTAGCATGATCAGTATAATGATGTTCTTATTTGGAGTATCGGGAGCAGTTATTTTTCCCTCTGCCACGGGATTACTCGGGGAACGCTCTACATCATCTACGGTAGGTACCAACAGCGGGTTTTTTAACATGATGGTCAGCCTAGGTGTAACTGTAGCCCCAATTGTTGTAGGGCTTACATCAGATATTTTTGGCTATACCATGGGTTTCCTAGTTCCACCGATACTGCTTGTGATAGGGTTAATATCGTCTCTACTCGTTAGATGATTGTCACACTCTTTTTTTAACTTTATTAATAAAGTAGATTTATTTGATTTAGGATGAGCATCCGACAAAGAGAAGTAATTGCGTTGCTCTTCGCCCTATATGGGACTTGGTTCTCAATAGGTATATATGGCTTATTTCTACAGCTATATGCCTTCTACGTTATCGGAGCTACAAACCTGTTGGTTAGCCTATTAGCCACTGTATATTTCGCTAGTAACGCTCCAGCATCAATTATCGGAGGCTATTTAATCGATAAATATGGTAAGGCCAAACTCCTTCTCCTCCTATCCCTGGCTCTATTAGCATTATCCAACTTCATAACTCCCTTGATTGAAGACGGGTATTATCTATTATTCATTAGAGTTCTCCAAGGCTGTTCTACAGCGATTATCATTCCATTGGTTAACTTAGTTGGAGCAAGGTTGATGGGAATTGGTAGGGGTGTAGGGACTGTAAATATGTTCGGTGCACTAGGATTCGCTACCGCAGGAGTAATAGGAGGTTTTCTAGCTGATTACATATCATATGTCCCACTGTTTTATCTAAGTGGGTTAGTTGTTGCACTTGGCTTTTTAAATATGCTCTTTCTACCTAAGGATGCTTATAACTCGGTAGGAGCCGAGAGAATAAAAATATCTTATTTGAAAAAGATATCCCTCTCAATATGGATAATCTATATAGCCTTCTTCCTGAGATATGTCGCTGCAGGGGGTATATGGAGCCTATTCAGCCTCTTTGTGTTCACGATTGGTGGGAATAACTTTTATGTAGGGATATTGCAGGCTATAAACACATTTACCCAGGTTCTCATATTCAGAAAGATCGGGGAGATCTCAGAGGGCCGTGGCCTTCAAGTTTTTAAAATAGGTATATTGCTGTCGGTAGTCGTATTCACCTCCTATTACTTCTCGACACATGTAATGCATATACTCCCTTTCCAAGTGATTCTCGGCATATCATGGGTAGCTATATATGCCGGTGCCAATGTATATATAATCGAAAATACTCCTAAGGAGATCCAAGGGACTGCATTGGGATTACTAAATATGGTTAACGCCTTATCATGGATAATCGGCTCCGCCGTCAACGGGTTTCTCTCAGACATATATCACGATTATAGAGTATATATCCTCCTTGGAATAGTCATTTCTTTCATTGGATACCTGATTATTGAGGTATACTATCGTGTTAGTAAGAAGACTATTTAATAATATGGCATGTAATATGACTATATGCATTATATAATTGTTTTAGGGGTGATTAGGTTATGAAATGGGATGTTATAGCAAGCCCTGCATATAGTATGCTGAAGGTGTTTCTTAACCCAGGTGAATCGGTGACGTCTGAAGCAGGTGCCTTTGTAGCAGGTTTTGGAGACTATGAGATTAAGACACATACAGGCGGGGTTTTAAAAGCCCTTGCACGTGCCTTTGCCGGGGACGAGTCAATATTTCTAAATACGTATATAGCTAGGAATTCATCCGAAATATGGCTGGCGCCTAGTTTACCAGGGGACATCAAGTATGTGGAGATCGACTCTCCCCTGATAGTCCAGGATATGAGTTATATTGCGTCACATGGCGATGTCGATATAACTGTGGCTTGGAGAGGTTTTAGGGGGCTCCTTGCAGAGGGATCCCTAGTTTGGCTAAAACTGGAGGGCAAGGGCGGTGCATGGCTGAACAGCTATGGCGCTATCGAGACTCGGGAGTTGAAGCCGGGTGAGAAGATGATTCTAGATAACTTTCACTTTGTTGCGATGGACGAGACCATAAAATACAATGTAAAGAAGTTCGGGAGCTGGAAAAGCTTTATACTAGGTGGAGAGGGAATTGTGATCGAGTTGGAAGGACCTGGTAAAGTCCTCGTCCAGACTAGGTCTTTACCTCCATTTGCAGCACTTTTAGCTCGTTTATTAAAAAAGTGACCCTCCACAAATTTTATTTTTGTATAACACATTAAGTTGAAAAAAATCTAAAGTATAATACTGTTATATATATTCTAAATATGTAACTTATATTGAAAACACCTTTATTTAGTCATATTTTTATATAAACAACTCTAGATTCATCTTTACGATGAAGTATTTTTCTAAACATAGTTAATTAGGTGGTGCTTGTGCTTGATCCTGCGGTAATATTATCTACCTCGTCCTATGTACCAAATGCATTATGGCTATCTGCCTTTGGAATATACATACATGCGATTACCATCGCAATAGCCATTGGATTCAGCGTCTTAATGGCTATTTTAGAGTTTATAGGGCTATGGAAGAAGGACCCAGATTATCTTAGGATGGCTAAGCTATTGTCTAGAGTTTTGGTTGTAGCCTTTGGATTTGGGGCTGCAACAGGAACCTTGGTTGAATTCGGCTTGGTACAGGTGTGGAACGGTGTTCTCATCGCTATAGCATCGGTAGCTTTTATGCCACTATATCTTGAGCTGGTAGCCTTTATATTAGAGGGCGCGTTGTTAGTAGCTCTACTCTATACTTGGAACAAGTTTAGTAACCCCTGGGTACATTGGATAATTACAGTTGGATATGCAACCGGAGCATTATTATCAGGTGTCTTCATAACCTCGGTAAACGCATGGATGCAAGTCCCATGGGGCGTTGGGGACCTAGTCAAGACGATTTATCCCTGGGCCCCAGTTTATGGACCAACGGTCTTAAACCCCGAGTTCCTCCTAACGCTTAAAGAGGCCCTTGTGACAAACTATGTTGGAGGGGCCACCGGATCTATATTGGTAAACCCAATTGTGATAGATGACCTCGTCAGTAAGTATGGCACATTATTAACTGATCCACTTATAGCATTGAAGAACCCATATGCCCTACCTAGCGTGTCACACCAGTTAATCGCAACCACACTAGTCGGAGTATCATGGGTATTAGCGGGAGTCTCGTATAAGGCTTTGAAAGACCCCTCAACCAGGGTATTTTACATGAAGATGTTTAAGACAATATCTGTAATTGCCGCGTTGCTCCTCATCCTCCAAGGGCTTGAAGGACATGAAATGGGTGTCGCTGTCTTTAATTATCAGCCTACTAAATTCGCTATGATAGCGGGGCTGGAAACATCTGGCCCAGATCCTGTTGTAGGTCTAACCATGTTTGGAGATCCCAACTATGTATTTGATGGTTTTGACAAGCTACTGGTAATGGCCCAAAATCATCCAAATCCTGATTTAACGATAGCTGGTATATCTGTTAAGGAGATTGCTGTAGCAGATACCTTAAAGGCTTTGGAGAAGCTACCAATCGTTTTCCCATTATACACGGCCAAGATATCTATAGCCGTCTTATCGGGGTTAATAGCGTTGATGTTCCTCTCGACCCTTATTTTAAAGGGATTCTGGGAGGGAAGAGAGAAGTTTTTGTTATATGGAGGAATATTATACGGTGTTTTAATGCCTACCATCGCCGGCTTGGGATGGGCTGTTAGAGAAGTTGGAAGGAAGCCGTGGACTGTATATGGCCTCTTATATCCAGAGGAGCTAATCACTCCGGTGGAGATAAACTCGCCTGTTGCAATTGGAATAATTCTCGGCGTCATAATCGGAATATCCCTAATGTTCTATACAATCTACATTGTATTGACCAAGCCCCCTAGGATACTTGGAGGTGGTGATGAGTGATCGACATAACAACCCCGCTCTATCTACTTGCATTTGTAGTCTTAACCCACTTTACCTTTGTCAATATAAACATTGGACTAGGCGTCTTCACGCTTATACTCAGATGGATGTCGCTGAAGAAGAGGGAGTTGGAGGACGTTGCTAGGAGAGCGTTTAAATTCCTTGTTGCAACGGAGATAGTATCTGGCGTATTCGGTACTATAATCACAGTGGTGTTGGCCGGACTATGGACTACGCTGGTTAATATAGCTACAATCGTGCTATTTATCCCAATATATGTCAGTATCATAGGGATTATCCTGAGGCTAACCTCGATAATTGGATTCTGGTATACATGGGGTAGGGTGAGAGACCATATACATATAATAATCGGCGTAATTATGGTTGTATCCAGCTTCATGATCCCCGGTGGATTCCGATACATATTTGCTATAATCGACTATCCACTAGGCCTAGAGAGCGTGTCACCCATTATTGGCGACCAGATTAAGGCCCTTGGAAACCCTATATATCCCCCACTTATCCTACATACCTTGATTGGAGCTACATCCATAGGATTCTTTGCAGCTGCAACTGGATTTGCATGGGCGTCAAAGAAGAATAGCTTTCTCACGGAATGGGCTGGTAAAGCCGCGTTATGGGGCGCTATCCTGATAATACCCCAGACAATCGTTGGATTCTGGTTCTGGATAACTCTCAGAGAGTATTCTAGATATCTGTTTAGAAGCCTCATGGGCGGTATAATGAGGTTTGGAGCATCTCAAACTAATGTTTCACCAACATTCTTTGGAATGATTATCCTAGCTTTCACCTTACTGATACTAGGTTTCATATACCACTCAAATCCAGAGGAAAGGAGTTTCGGCTATGCCCTTGCTCCCCTCGCGGTCCTAACGCTTATATTCGGAGAGTTTACTCATGACTATGGGCGTCTACCTTATATGGTTATCACTGGAGACACTGGGTATCCCGCTGAGCTATTTGTCAATAAACTCGTAGCCCTAAACCTGGGTAACATCGCAAGTGGACTCATACCAATTCTTACAATGTTACTGATATTTATTGGACTACTATATCTGTATCTTGTAAAGGGCTTTATTGAATAAACAATCTCTCATTCCCTCCATTTTTATATAACATAGTTATTCAATCATAAATAGATGTGGTTGGATATGGACAGCTGGAAAAATGTGGTTGAAAAAGGAATAACGGAATATAATAGATACAGGTCTCCGGAAGCCGTGGCTAGATTAAAGAAGGCGTCTGACAATATGTTTGTCGTTGAATTTAGAGGGACATATTGCCATACATGTGGATTCTACGACTACTTTGAGGATCTAATATATATTCTAGACGATCTAGGGCTGAAGACGAGGATATCAAAGATAATAGAGGAAGTTGACGGTGCGGAAGTGGAGTTTCGAGTTATAGATTAGGAATAGATAATTAATTCTTGAATGGAAAATGACTAAAAAAGATTTGATTAAAGACCTCCGTAGACTCCTCGAGGGTAAAGTTAAAAACATTGTAGATCTCCGGGTTAGAGAGTTTATCGAGATGAACTCAAAGAATCTAGACGTATTATTTAAAGAGCTATGTTTCTGTATCTTGACAGCGAATTTCAATGCCGAGAAAAGTATTAGGATTCAGAGGGAGATAGATGATGGATTCTTAACCTACAGCGAGGAGCGTTTGAGTAGAGAACTTAGAAGACTTGGCCATAGGTATCCGAATGTACGGGCACGGTATATTGTCGAGGCTAGAAGTCATCTCGAAGACCTGAGTAAAGTACTTGCATCAAATGATGCACGAAGTATCCGTGAGTGGCTCGTTAAGAACATTAAGGGCCTTGGCTATAAGGAGGCGAGTCACTTCTTACGAAACATCGGTTTTCTAGATGTCGCTATAATAGATTATCATATAGTTGATGTTCTTGTTAAATATAATGTAATAGATAGGCCTAAGAGACTGAATAGAGCCAAATATCTCGAGATAGAGAATATGCTGAGGGATATCGCTTTGGAAGTCGGGTTAAAGCTTGGTGAACTTGACTTATACCTATGGTATATGGAGACTGGTAAAGTTCTTAAATAGTGGTCTCTAATACGATTGACTTATTCCCGAGAGGAGGTAATTATAATTATTTAGGGTGGAGTCTATATGGGGTGTTTTGAGGGTAAGAATGTTCTTGTAACAGGTTCAACACGGGGGATTGGGAAGGCAATAGCCAAGATGTTTCTGGAGGAAGGTGCCTTTGTTATATTGAATTATAGGAAGAAGGATGATGTAGCGGCTGAGACGTATAAAGAGTTTAAAAGAATATCGGATAAGGTTCTGCTGGCCAAAGCTGACGTATCTAGAAGCGAGGATGTGGATAATATGTTCAGGGTAATTGAGTCAGAGCTGGGTGGTGTTGATATCCTCGTTAATAACGCTGGATTGGGGCTCGCATATCCCTTTACACAGTTTCCTGAGGATTTATGGGATAAATTGATTGCCATTAACCTTAGATCTGCTTTCTTATGTAGTAAACGAGCATCTAGATACATGATTAACAGGGGTTGGGGAAGGATAATCAACATATCTTCTGTAGCGGGCATCCTTGGAATTAGTATGTTATCTGCATATAGTGTTGCCAAAGCTGGTTTAATTGGGTTAACACGTGTACTTGCCATAGAGTTATCTCAATATAATATTACTGTAAATGCTGTTGCAGCTGGATTAGTAAATACTAAACTTGGGTTAAGTATCTTCAACCTATTATCTCAAGCCACGGGTAAAGAGATAGAGGAACTGTCACGGGAATGGGCTAAACGCCATACATTAATAGGTAGGATACTTGAGCCGGAGGAAATCGCTCGGGTAGTCCTGTTCCTCGCGGATGAGGCCTCATCCGGCATTACTGGTCAGGTGTTTATTGTGGATGGTGGGCAGACTATTGTAGAGGGAAAATTTGGATTAGACGACTTTATCTGAACCTAGTGAGAAGGGGATCGGCAGAGTTCTACCCCCTCATCTGATACTCTTATCTTCACTAGGCTCCAAATATCTATGCCTGTTTCTTCCTTAATTCTCTCAGCACCATTATAATCCTTTCTCTCGATAGCGACGAAAACTCCCTTAATGTCTGAACCATGCTTCTTAAGAGTTTTTATTGTCTCCAAGATAGTTGTTCCAGTAGATAATATAGAGTCTACTATAACGATAGACATTCCCGCCACCGCGGCAGGTAAATAAAGCGAGTCACTTTCACGCCTCACCTCTATCATCTCATCCAAGTACCTCTTTTTTCGGGCTATAAGGAGTGGAATCCTTGTTTTAAGTGATAATGCAGTTCCTATGTGGATTCCCATCGCCTCAAATGTAAGGATGTAATCAATCTTTCCCAGTCTCTTCATTTCCATGCTCATAATATCCGCTATTGCGTCAACTACATCTGGTTCAACAGGATATACACCAGTGGATATAGGATTATATATATAGAAATATTCTCTTCCCCTATATATGATCCTCTTAACTTTGGATGAAACAACTACATTAATTATCTTCCTAATTTTGTTATTTGGAGCTTTATCCTCCATTCTAATCCAGCCCAAGGATCTTTTTAAGACCTTTCTTCTTGCTGACCTCAACCGTAAGGATACCGTTATTATAGTTAAATGATAGTATCTCGTTTGAAGCATCTTTAGGAAGTGCAACTGCCTCGATATACCTCTTATTCTTTCCAGCTGCTTTTATTATAAGCTTCCCCTCCACTATATCAAGTGAAATGCTTTTCTCATCGACTCCAGGTAAGTCAACTACAACAAGATACTTTCTTCCTTCATCAATTATATCAGCCTCAGGCTTCCTCTTCTCCGGCCTAATGCCCTGTGGACCACCTATTTCTCTAAAAACTGGTTTCCCATCTGGCCCAATTGTAAGGGAAAAGCCTTTCACAACTGGTTTACTGGGTTCAATCTTATCAATTTCCTTAAACATCCTCTCGAACTGTTTAATCATCTCTTTAAACATCTTCTCAAAAGGGTCTTCCTCCCACCAATCGTCTCCTGACATCTATTCCCTCCTCTTTCTCAATATACTAAATGATGTAGGCCCTTATTTATCAAGGTAAATAGTATTTTAATACTTCTTCTCTATAACTGTTGCTGCGACTATCAACCCATCCCATACAGGTGCAAATGGAGGTGCATATGCGAGATCAAGCATCTTAAGTTGTTCAGTGGTGAAACCCGCTGTTACCGCAGCCGCCATAGTGTCTATCCTTGCCAGCACACCGCTTGGGCCTATTATCTCCGCGCCAAGAACTCTATGTGAGTCTTTATCAGCCACAAGTCTAATATTCATCTTTCCATACCCTGGATAGTAATGGCTTTTATTCGGATGTGTAATATCCACTGCAACAGCGTCAAACCCATTTTCCAATGCTTCTCTAAGCGATAACCCCGTTTTACCTACTTCTAAATCAAAGACCTTCATAATTGACGTCCCAACTACACCTGGGAACTCGGCACGTCCTCCAGCTATGTTTTCACCAACAACCCTCCCCATCTTATTCGCCGCTGGCGCCAGTGGATTATAAACTGGCTTATTCGTAACTAAATGTATCGTCTCAACAAGGTCTCCAGCAGCATATACATCTGGATCTGAAGTCCTCATAGATCTATCCACTTTAACTCCCCCTGTTACTCCAATTTCCAAGCCTATCTTCTCGGCAAACGCTGTGTTAGGCCTCACTCCCGTTGCGAGTAAAACTAAGTCAACCTTATAACTATCCTTCTCAGTAACTATCTCCTTTATTCTCTCTCCACCTTCAAATGCAACTACCTTCTCAGATAGATGGAGCTCTACACCTTTATCTATCAACTCTTTCTTAACTATTTCAGAGGGCTCCGGGTCAAAGCTTGGCAGGACCTGATCCAACATCTCTATCATAATTACCCTCTTACCTAATGCACGGAATGCCTCAGCCATCTCTAGGCCAATATAGCCTGCGCCCACGATCCCTATGACACTGGCTCCCAGCGTTTCCTTATACAGTTTCTCAGCATCCTCCAGTGTCCTCAGGGTATGTATTCCATCAAGTTCAACACCCTTTATAGGAGGTATCAAGGGTCTACCTCCCGTGGTTAACACGAGTTTATCATAATATACCTTAACTTCTCTTCCCGTATCTAGGCTAATGGCCAGAACACTCTTCTCAGACGGGTCTATATCTATAACTTCATGGCGTATCTGGACATCCAGCCTTCTTTTCTTCCTGAAATACTCAACAGGGTAATAGGTAAGGTCATCTAGGCTCTTAACCATTCCCTGGAAATAATATGGAATTCCACATGGCGCGTATGAAACATATCGACTTTTCTCAAAAATGGTTATATCTAGTTCGGGCTTCATCCTCTTAGCTTTGGCTGCTGCAGCCATCCCCGCGGCAGATCCACCTACTACAACTACCTTCAACATCACCACCAAAACATCATTATCAAAAGGGGGGAAATAAAGGACAATAGATATATTGATTTAGAAAATATAAACAGCGTTATATTATCATTTAGGTAATAAATATCTAGATTAAAGTCTCTAGTAGAAGCATTGCTGCAAAGCCTATTATTAATCCTATCGTGGCTATATCTTCATTTCCATGCCTAAATGTCTCGGGTATCACCTCATGACTAACTACAAAAATCATTGAACCAGCTGCAAAACCCAGTATGAGGGGAAGTAGTGCTAGGGAAGTAGAGGTTATGAATACAGGTATCACAGCCATCAGTGGTTCGGAGACGCCGCTTAAGAATCCGATTCCCATAGCCTTCTTAATATCTTTTCCAAGCCCTACTAATGGTAAGGCGACCACGAGTCCCTCTGGGATGTCTTGTATACCGATTGCTATGGCGGTTAACACACCATCTCTAATACTATATGAAATACTGGCTCCTACAGCTAGTCCCTCTGGAAAATTGTGGATCATCATCGCTATTATAATCATCCAGACGGCCTTCTCCCTCTCGATGAGCGGGTTTGAACCCTTTTCCCCCTTCAATACATGGTGATGTGGCATGGTTTTTTCAATAATTAGAACAGTGAATGCCCCTAGGATAAAGCCTGTTAAGACGCTTATTACTCCCTCCATTTCTATTCCAGGGATTAGTAGGCTTGTGAATGAGGTCACGATCATTATCCCCGCTGAAAATCCGAGTCCAACGTCGATCAAGCCTTGGGTAACTCTCCTTCCAAATATGGACGGTAGCGTACCTAGGAATGTTAGTAGTAGACAGATGCTTCCAGCTAGGAATGCAGCTATATATAGATTCCCCATACTAAGAGTCTCTATGGATTTTATTAGCCACTCTATAACCATATCAGGATGACCTCTATAAACCTATAAAACTTATTGAGTATAAGCATAAAAAGATAGCCTGGCACAGTATTATTTGTTTTCCAGAAGAAGAAAAAATTAGGGGGAAGGTTACTTACCCTTGAACTTAGGCTTTCTCTTCTCCATAAAGGCAGTTACCCCTTCAATAACATCTTCGGTGCTGAAGGTGAGTCCAAAGAATACTGATTCTAATGCTTCTCCATGCCATAGATCTGTCTCCATACCGAATTGTATGGAGTATTTTGCTGCTAGTAATGCTAATGGCGGTTTCTCCGCGAGTTTCAACGCGAACTTCCTTACCTCGTCTTCAAGTTTCTCCGGTGGAACGACTCTATCTACAAGCCCTATTTTTAATGCCTCTGACGCGGGGATCATGTCTCCAGTGTATATTATCTCCTTAGCCTTAGAAAGGCCCACTAGCCTCGGCATTCTTTGAGTCCCTGCTGCACCAGGTATTATTCCTAGGTTTATCTCTGGCTGACCCAGCATGGCAAGTTCAGACGCGAATCTAAAGTCACCGCTCATTGCCAGCTCCATCCCGCCGCCGAGAGTGAATCCGTTGAGCATCATTATAACCGGTTTTGTATAATACTCAATCTTGTTGGTTATCTCCTGGAACCTCCTTGAATATATCGCAGCCTTGAATGGCGTTATACCCATGAACGCCGTTACATCGGCGCCGGCGCTAAATGCTCTTCCAGAACCTGTTATAACCACTACCCTTACCTTATCGTCTTCCTCCAACTCATCCATAACGTTACTCAGTTCTCTAAGCAGGTCTATTGTGAGGGCGTTGAGTTTCCTAGGTCTATTCAGGACTATCCAAGCTATGGGGGGCTCATACCTTACTATAAGGTTCTCCAGCTTCTTCTCCTCCACCTTAGGATACTTGTAGAATCCTTCACCGGTCTTTCTTCCTAGCTTGCCCTCCTCCACCATCTTCTTAAGGAGTGGGTCTGGTGTATATTCTTTCCAGCCAGTTTCCTTCTTCATACGTTCCAGTGTCTCAACTACTCTGTCAATTCCATAGTCATCCGCGTATTTTAATATGCCCTTAGGATATCCCAGGCCTAGTTCCGTTGCCTTGTCGATATCATCCCTAGTGCCTATCCCTTCTCTCAATAGCCATGCGGCCTCGTTTATCGCTGGTGCGATAAGCTCTACTTCATCGACCTTCTCACCGGCATCCTTGGGAATATTTGGTCTAGAATATTTTCCGGGTTGTGGATACTGGTAGAAGCCTTTTCCAGTCTTGACGCCATATTCACCGGCCTTGTACTTCTCCTCGAATAACGGGCATGGTGTAATATCTGTTCCTCTCTCCATTATTGCCTTAGCAACTAGATACATGACGTCTACTCCAGAGTAGTCTGACAGCTCGAATGCCCCCATTGGGAAGCCGAGTTTATACTTTACCGCTGAATCCACCTCCTCTACAGTAGCCTTCTTATTGGCTACCATCCAGCAAGCTGCACTGAGGAACCTCATTAATATTCTGTTTACGATGAATCCGGGTACGTCTCTATTGACCATCACGGGCTGTTTACCGAATTTCTTCGCAAGATCATATGTTATCCTCGCTGTGAGGTCTGAAGTCTTGTCTCCCTTTATAATCTCCACTAATGGCATTAAAGGCGGTGGATTGAAGAAGTGCATCCCAACTACTTTATCTGGCCTCTTAGTTGCCGAGGCTATTTCAGTGATTGGAAGGCTACTAGTATTGGTAGCTAGAATTGCATGTTCAGGTGTAAGGTCATCAAGCTTGGCGAATATCTCTTTCTTCAACTCGATTTTCTCAGGAACTGCTTCAATGACGAAGTCGGCGCCCCTGACGACTTCCTCAAAGTCAAGGCTTGTATGTATCCTCGACATCACCGTCTCAACATCTTCTCTTACAGTCCCCTTAGAAGCTAGTTTATTGACACTCCACCTGATCTTATCAACGGCGTTTTTCAGGAACTCATCTTTTATATCGTATATCCAGACCTCGTATCCAGCTATCGCTGCGACTTCGGCGATTCCATGTCCCATTGTGCCAGCGCCTATAACCGCAATCTTCTTTATAGTCTCTACACTCGACATATCTCCTCACCGTTATACGATTCTTTATCTTATTAGGACGTCTATTCCCAATGTCTTCTTAAGCAACTGCCTTATCGTTGTAAGCCTCTGTATGTCGTTTGTACCTTCATAGATCGTTGTTATAACAGCATCCCTTAGATAATGCTCTACACCTGTCTCCTTATCTACACCGACTCCACCGTGTATCTTTATAGCTAAGTTAGCCACGCGCTCAGCAACTTCAGTTGCAAATGTCTTAGCCATAGAGGCTGCGAACACCGCCTCCTCCCTACCTTGATCGGCTAGGGTGGCCGCCCAATATGTTAGGAGCCTAGCCGCCTGTATCTCAGTCAGCATATCGGCTAGTTTGAAACTGACTCCTTCAAAGGCTATTATCTGACGACCAAAGGCTGTTCTCTGTAGTGAATAGTTAAATGCTTTCTCAAAGGCTCCCTGTGCTATTCCAACTGCCTGTGCTGCGATGCCTACTCTACTATGGTCATATGTATCAAGTAGTATCTTGAACCCTTCGTCCTTCGGAGGTATTATGTTCTCCTCGGGAACCTCTACATTGTCAAGAATTACCTCGCTTGGATGTTCTCCAGTCAATCCCATGACATCAAACCTAGAACCCACTTCAACTCCTGGCCAGTCTCGTTCTACTATGAATACGGTTATTCCCCACCATCTCTTTCTCTTATCAGGTGGTTGGTTTGTTCTTGCTGATACGACGAAATACTTGGCTTTATCAGCTCCTGTTATGAATATCTTCCTGCCGTTTATAATGTATTTATCTCCTTTCTTCTCTGCTGTTGTCTGTATACCTGCTACGTCGCTACCAGCAGCCGGCTCTGTACTTGCGTGTGCAGCAAATACTTCTCCCCTGGCCACAGGTGGGATATACTTTTTCTTCTGCTCCTCTGTACCGTACCTCAGCACTGGATAGGTAAAGAGGCCGTTTACCAGTAGGCCTGTTCCATATGCTGGTAAGGCCCTGGACAACTCCTCCATCAGTATAGCGGTTAACAGAGTTCCTCCGCCCTGTCCATCGTATTCCTCAGGTATTCCGACGCCTGTGAAGCCCATCTCAATACCCTTCTGTATCAAGTCCTCAGGTATCTCACCGCTTTTTTCTACCTCGACCACCCTCGGCATGACTTCATTGTCAACGAACTGTCTAACAGTCTTCCTGAAAAGCTCCTCCTCGTCTGTTAAGGTTATGGAGAAATCCTTTATGTTCCCAAATGGAAATACCATCTTCTACAACACCTCAGATATACTATAATAAGTATCCAAAATAAATTAATTGATTAGTTTATAATTTATTTACTAAAATGATAGGAAATGGTTTAAAATGAATATATAAATATTTTTAAAAATATCCTTTTGAAACAAATTATTAGAATAATATTTATAATCATTCTAAAATCCTGTAAATTATTAAAGTTGTAAATAAAGAAAGAAGGGGAGACAAGGTATTTATTCTATTGGAACCCACTCGTAAGTATAGTAGTTCTCTGGCTCCCTCTTAACAATCTCTAGCTTTAGCTTCATCCCTATCTTCAGCTTACTCGGATCCTTCTCCCTAATCCATGCAGTGACGTTAACTCCCTCTGGAAGTCTTGCGATGCCTACTATGTAGTCATCATAATGTGCAAATGAGTATGGCTTAACATTTATCTGAGTAAATGTAAGTAGTGTGCCTTCCTTTGATAGTTCTATCCATTCAACCTCGCTATCTATGCATTTTGGGCAGTCCTTTTGAGGTGGGAAGAACACTTCTCCACATTCTTTACATTTGGTGCCTAATAGCTTGCCATCTGCCAAGGCATTGAAAAACTCCTTAATCTTATCAATGCTAATAATGAACTTAAGTGTGACTTCACGCTGATCCACCCATAATGCCTGTCCAGTCTTCATGTCCGGTACCATTGGGAGTCCCATGCTCTTCTTCATGCTCTCTACAAAACTATAGAACTGTTTCATCTGCTCCTCCATCATATCCTTTTGAGTCTTCTTATCTTCACTCACCCCAATTCACCCCCTTGGCTTAGATAGGGATAATATAGTTATGTATGCATAGTGCCCTGTTCCACCTATATTATGGGCTAGTGCATAACCATTTTTAATAGGTGCCTGTCTATCCTTCTCGACTCTATTCTTCAATTGATTAGTTAGCTCAGCTATCATACCTTCTCCCGTGGCTCCAATAGGATGTCCCTTGGCTTTTAATCCGCCGCTTAGGTTCACTGGTATCTTACCACCTATATACGTCTGCTCTTCCCTAACTAGTTTAACCCCCTCTCCTCTCTTTGCGAATCTCAGGTCCTCATAGGCCAGGATCTCGGCTATTGTGAAGCAGTCATGTACCTCGGCAACGTCTATGACCTTAGTGGGGTCATCCATATCGATACCTGCTTTCTTATAAGCCAGCTCAGCCGCTAGGGTACCCGCCTCTAAGCTGGTGAACGTAGTCCTCTTACTCAGGTTAGAAGTTCCCGTCGCATGACCGATTCCAGCTATCCACACCGGTGTATCTGTTAGCTGCTTGGCCACCTTCTCATTAGCCACTATGACTGCAGTGGCGCCATCTGTGATCGGGGAACAGTCGAAGAGTTTAAGGGGCCATGCGATATATCTAGAGGCCATACATTTCTCGACAGTTATCTCCTTCTGGAACTGAGCCTTCGGGTTTCTAGCTCCATAGTAATGGCTCTTCACAGCCACTTTACATAGGTCTTCCTCTGTAGCACCATATTTACTCATGTATGCAGTGGCGTATAATGCATAGTATCCTGGGAATGTTAGTCCAAAGTTATGGAATTCCCAGAAGTAGTTTCCTGCCCTACCGATAAACTCTACAACCGTAGGTGTAGGCGACTCGTTCATCTTCTCTATACCGACCGCCATCGCTATATCTACGTGTCCTGAAGCCACTATGTCATGGGCAAGTTTCACCGCTGCACTTCCTGATGCACATGCAGCCTCGACCCTCACCGTTCCCTTTGGGGCCAATCCACTATATTCAGCTATGACTACCGCCGGCAGAGGCTCACTGCTCCATCCCCCAGCATTGCTCACCACGACATATTCTATATCCTTCTGCTCTAAACCAGCATCCAGTAAGGCCTGTTTAATAGCCTCCCATGCTAGTTCTGGCATGTTGACATCGTTTCTAACGCCGAATTTCGTATGTCCAACACCGACTATCGCTACATTTTCACCCATTATGTTTACACCCCAGGAAATTATTGACCCAGTTTTCTCAAATGCAAATTAAATATTAGTTAAAAGTGGTTTTTAACCAATTAAATATATTTCACGCCTTTTTGAAAACAGGTATGACTCAATTAGAACGTCTATTTGATATATCTTGCCCAATTATTTATACTTTATATGTATTATTTCAATTAAATCAGTCTATTCATATCTTATTTATTGTAAGGTGATTGTAGATGGTTGAAGAGGTTGCCAAGAAGTTTATGGAGGTCTATGAGAAGGCTAAGGAGAAGATGGGCGATGAGATGGCTACATGGAACAAAGTCTTTCAGTTCGAGATTACGGGTATGGATCCGTTCTATATAGAGTTCAAAGGCGGAGAGCTGAAGTTTGAGAGCGGTAAGCATCCAAGTCCCCTGGCGACGTTGATGATGGAGAAAGATGTATTGATGAAGATTCTAAATGGCGAGCTTGACGCCATGGCTGCCTTTATGAGGGGCATGATGAAGATTACAGGAAACGTTATGGAGACTGTAAATCTGAGGAAGATGTTTGAGGCAATTAAAGAGTAGAAATTTTTCTCTATTCCTTTTTTCATTGTTCTAGATAATTCTTTATTATATAACTATACTATTTAGTTTTGTATGAGTCCTAGAAAGAAGAAGGTTGCTGATGATAAGGGTATATTCGAGAAATGGATATTATCCAAACCATGGGTCAAGAATTATGATGAAGGCACGCCAGAGACGATAGAGATACCGGAGATCCCCTTATACGGCCTCTTAGATATGGCTTATAAGGAAGGTTCTGACCATACTGCCCTGATCTTCATGGGTAAGAAGCTTACATATAGAGAGCTCTACATCGACTCTGAGAGATTTGGCCGAGCCCTTCAAGATACCTTTGATATTAAAAAGGGTGATAAGGTAGCTATTTACCTGCCTAACTCACCCCAGTTTGTAATAGCATATTATGGGGGCCTAAAGGCTGGTGCCATAATAACGCCTATGAACCCCCTTTATACCGCAAGGGAAGTAGCCCATCAGCTTAAGGACAGTGGTGCCAAGATACTAGTTGCCCTAGATCTGTTCAAAGAGAATGTCGAGAAAGCGATTTCAGAGGTCGATATTGATGCAGTTATATATACTGGCGTCGACGATTATCTACCTGGCTTGAAAGCAATTCTATATCGGACTTTTATGAAGAAGGTTAAGGTTCAAATCGACCGCGAGAAATTCTATTCCTTTAAGGAGCTCATGAAATCAGCATCACCAGAGGTATCCAGACCCCCTATTAAGCCGAAGGAGGATATCGCAGCCCTAATGTATACTGGTGGTACAACGGGTATCCCTAAGGGTGCGATGTTAACCCACTATAATCTAGTGGCAAACGTGTATCAGATCGACTCTTGGCTCTTCAGAGGCAGGAAGAAGAAAGATATTTATGTTGGGTTACTGCCATGGTACCACATTTATGGCCAGACCACAGTCTTGCATTCAGCGATCAATAGTATTGGAACGATTGTTGTACTCCCCAAGCTTGACCTAAAGGAGCTACTGGAGTCCATCCAGAAATATAAGGCGAATGTATTCCACGGTGTACCGACACTATACTCGTTGTTAATCAATTATGATGATATAACTAAATACGACCTAAGTAGTGTTGAGGCGTGTGTAAGCGGAGCGGGGCCGTTGCCAGTTGCAGTTGCCAAGAAGTTTGAGGAGATAACAAAGGGAAGGATAAGAGAGGGATATGGCCTCACTGAAACCAGTCCAGTGACTCATGTCAATCCTATTTACGGTAAATACAAGTTTGGTAGCATAGGCCTACCAGTCCCAAACACCTTAGCTGGTATAGCTGATCCAGATAAGCCGGTATTCTTACCTCCCAAAGAGGTGGGTGAACTCGTTGTATCAGGGCCACAGGTCATGCTTGGATACTATAATATGCCTGAAGAGAATGAGGCTGTGTTCTTCGAGAAATTCGGGTTTAGATGGTTCAGAACTGGGGACATGGCGTACATGGATGAAGAAGGATACTTCTATATTGTGGAGAGGAAGAAGGACTTAATTAAGTATAAGGGATACAGCGTATACCCAAGGGAGGTTGAGGAGGTCTTATATTCGCATGAGGCTGTTGCAGAAGCAGCTGTAGTAGGAATTCCAGATGAGAAGGTCGGTGAAATAATCAAGGCATTTGTAGTTCTGAAGCCTGAGTATAAAGGTAAGGTATCTGATGAAGACCTTAAGAAGTTCCTTAAGGAGAACCTGGCTCCCTATAAGGTGCCGAAGATCATCGAGTTCAGAGACGAGTTGCCTAAGAGCACGGTAGGCAAGATACTTAGGAGAGTATTGAGAGAGGAAGAGATTAAGAAGAAGTCTGGTTAACTCCTCTAATTTTTTATTTTTTAATTTTCTATGTAATGTTTTTCCAATAGTTTTTACATGGCTATATATTAGCCTATGTATTTATTACATATAGTCATCTTTTTTTGTTTACTCGTTAACCTCTAATATTTTAAGGTGTGTAATGGAGGAGTTTATGAGGTGATTACTTAAATGGATATAGCTGTTCTAGTAAAAGCTTCCCTGGATGTGAACATGATCAAGGCTGATTCAGAGGGGAGAATACTGCTTGACTCAATTCCTCTAGCGATTAGCGAGTATGACAGAAACGCTGTTGCAGAGGCTGTTCGGATCAAGGGTGAACTAGGGGGGAGAGTTGTAGCGTTCTCGGTGTTGACATGGGGGCCGGCTGATAAGAGGGCCAAAGAAATTGAGAACGTGATGAGAGAGGCGCTGGCCTTGGGAGCTGACGAGGCGCATGTAGTTGTTGACGACGCAATACTACCTAGCGACGTCTCGGTAACCGCTGAGACACTTAGTAATTTGATCAAAAAGACGGGGGACTTCGGCCTTATCCTAGCTGGTGAAGGATCTATGGACATGATGTCGGCACAGCTTCCTGTAAGAATAGCCTATAAGCTGGGGTATCCGGTGGCTACATTCGCGAGGAAAATTGATGTGATAAATGGTGCTGTAAAGGTTACAAGAGATCTTGAGGATGTTCTTCAGGTTGTTGAGCTTCCTCTACCTGCGGTAGTCAGTGTTACTGGGGAGATAAACCAGCCACGTTTACCCACCTTACTACAGATCAGGAAGTCATTTGCAAAACCCTATAAAGCATACACCATTAGTGAGATTGGCATGGATACGCCAGAGAAACTATTCCCGTTCGACGACATAAAACTGGTCACAGTCTCTAGGAAGAACATGATAATCGAGGGTGAGAACCTCGAAGAGATCGCTGAGAAGCTTATAGATAAATTAATTGAGGAAGGAGTGGTGAGGGTGTAGGATATGAAGGCGTTGGTAATCGGTAACAAAACATCTCATTTGGTTGATGGACTCGGGTTTATACAAGCTTTAAGCAGTGAGACTGGCGTCTCCATAGAGGCATATGGATTGTTATACGGTGGAGGGGCTGAGGAGACAAAGGGATTTACAAAGATATTTTCTATGCCAGAGGCTTCTCCAGAGGCCGTGGCTAACACGGTGTCAAAACTAATTGAGAAAATGACATTGGAGATGGTCATAGCGCCCGCTGAGAAAAACGGTACAGAGATACTCTCTAGAGTTGCTTCTGTATATGACATGCCGATGATCACCGAGGTCTCTGGAATATCAAAGGCTGGGGAAAATACGTATCTAGAGCGTGCGATAATGGGTGGTAGAGCCACCGCATTATACAGGTTTAAGACGCCTATGGCGGTTACTGTCCCAGCTAAGAAATTCAAGGCATCTGAGTCTGGAGCCACTCCCGAGTTTGAAGAACTACAGGTCATAGATGGTGTCACTAAGGTGGTGGAGGTTCTCCCTAAGGAGAAGGGCGCCGTTGATCTAGAGGCTGCAGATGTGATTGTAGGCGTTGGGAGAGGTTTCAAAGCGAAGGATGACTTGGCGATGGCGTTTGAGTTAGCGGAGCTTCTAGACGGCGAAGTTGGGTGTTCGAGGCCGGTGGCGGCTGACTTCAAATGGCTAGGAGAGGATCGATGGATCGGTATCTCAGGTAAAAAGATAAGGGGTAAGCTATACATTGCAGTAGGTATATCAGGCGCGCCTCAGCATATAATGGCTGCAAGTGACACCAAGGTAATAGTCGCTGTGAATAAGGATAAGAATGCGCCGATCTTTACATTCTCTGACTATGGAGTCGTCGCGGATCTATATCAGTTCCTGCCAGTGTTTATCAAAAAGCTTAAGGAGAAGAAGGGAGTCTAATCCTTATTTTTTATTATTATATATTTTAGAGATATTTTGTTTTTTCATACTGGGGATGACGTGTAGCGCTCTTTTAAGGGCTTAGACAGAAATATTGTATTAAGGAGGGGGTTGGGGTTGAGCCATAATATCTATATTGAGCATTTCCTATATGTCGAGGAGATTGAGCTACTGGTCTATATATCCCTAATCTTGGGAACAGTGATATTCCTATATGGGATATGGAGAGCCTATAATAGATGGACTTATGGAGGGGAGAGGCCGAGTATTGACAATCTAGGTCTTAGGATAAACAACTTTATAAAATATGGATTACTACAGAAAAAGGTGTTATATAGGCCTTATGAGGGTGTTATGCATTTACTGATATACATAGGTTTTATAATTCTTCTTATAGGAACAGTATTAAGGGCTTTAGAAGCGGATTTAACTCTTAAACTATTCGGAATAAGGCTGTTGACTGACGGTCCCTATTTATTATTCAAGCTTGCTCTGAATATAGCTGGGATATTAGCCATTATCGGTATCCTAATGGCTTTCGCAAGGAGAATATTCTTCAAGTCAAGATACCTACCGAATGATGTCGAGGATAATTTGATTCTATTCATACTCCTTGTGATCTTATCCACTGGATATGTCTTGGACACCATATCCACAGCTGCATATAGAATGGACTGGATTAATGGATGGGATCCTGTGGGCATAACACTAGTCAAATACTTTTCGTCTCTACCAGATATCCAATTTATATATAAAACGATATGGGCTATTCACTTGCTGCTAGCGGTTTTTATGGTGGCTTATCTTCCTTATACAAAGTTATTCCACATTATTGCAGGCGGTGTCTTAAACACTTTTTTTGCCAGGACATATGCTCCACAGGAGTTCCAGCCTATCCCGGATATAGATGAAGTTGTTGAGAAGGGTGGGACACCAGGTGCAGGTAAGTTAATGGATTTCTCGTGGAAACAGAGGCTAGACTATGATGCATGTATAAAATGTGCGCGGTGTACAGACAATTGTCCAGCTGCCTTAAGCGGAAAACCCCTGAGCCCAATGGATCTAATGCTGAGCCTTAGGAGGCTGATGGACAGGGGTATATTTGATGATGAACTAGTGCCCAAGTATATCGAGGATGACGTAATATGGTCATGTGTCACCTGTGGGGCGTGTGTATATCAGTGTCCAATGCTGATACATCACGTAGAATCCATCGTCGACATTAGAAGATATCTCCTTGGAAAGGGCGAGGAGGTTCCAGAAGAGGTTCTACAGGTATCATACAACTTGATGAGATACGGTAATCCAATGGGTAGTAATCCAGCGGATAGAGAGCAGTTTATACAAGAGCTTGTCGATGAAACTGGCGTTGAAATAGCTGAAGGAGGTAAGAAATATGACTACATATATTGGATGGGTTGCCAGACATCTTATGACCCCGCCGACAAGACGATCGCCAAATCTTTGTTGAAACTACTTGTATCAAGTGGTTTGAAAGTCGCTGTATTGCCCGAGGAGAACTGTTGCGGCGAACCAGCTAGGAGGATCGGGGATGAGTTGATGTTCAAAGAGCTGGTGAACATGAATAAAGAACTACTTGGCAGATATAGTTTTGACAAGCTATTGGTGAACTGTCCTCATGGCTATAATGTCTTCAAATATGAGTATCCCTATTTCGGTGTAGAGCTGGATGTAGTGCATCATTCACAGCTTCTGGCTGAGTTAATCAGCAAGGGACAGTTAACCGGGTTAAATAGCTTCGACGAAAATGTGACGTATCATGATCCATGTTACCTTGGAAGATGGAACAATGTATATGAGGAGCCTAGGGAGGTCATTAAGAAAGTCGTGGGGGATAAGCTGATTGAGATGAATAGATCTCGGGAGCAGAGCTTCTGCTGTGGAGGCGGTGGAGGACACTTGTTCTTCGAGATAAAGAGGGGAGAGAGGATAAGTAGGATGAGAACCGATGAAGCTATATCCACTGGAGCTAAGAGGCTATGCGTAGCCTGTCCTTTCTGTAAAATAATGTTGAAGAGCGAGGCTGGCGATGACATTGAGGTAATCGACATCGCGGAATTACTGGATAGGAGTAGGTCCCAAGATGCAGAATAGGAAAAACATCCTAGATCCCTTTTTTTTTTTCATTATTTTAATTATGTAAAATGGACTTAAAATTGATTTAAGGATATTATTTTATTTAATATGAGTAATAGAGTTGTTTTGGCCAAGGTTTTAGTTGGAGTCGTTATACTCCTCCTACTCTTCGGAGCTGTTAATATGGTCTCTATACTGCAGAAAGTCATTAATCCAGTGCTAGGTCCACTGGGCGTAATCCCTGTCTCAGGCTCAATGAACATAGACATACTAGTCCCCTATCTTGAAGGAGATGTGATTGTCAAGTATGACAACACCGGGATCCCGTATATAGAAGCCAGTTCTCCAAAAGATCTATATCTCGTGTTCGGTTTTATTCAAGCTAAGGATAGGCTCTTCCAAATGGATCTGATGCGGAGATACGCCTTAGGCAGGTTAAGCGAACTCTTCGGCCCAGACTTCATAGAGACAGACAAGCATTTCAAGGTGATAGGATTACACCGCGCCGCTGGTGAATCATATAATGCCATAGTATCTAATTCATCCTTCAAGGATCTCTTAACATACATGCTGGCTTATACAGAAGGAGTCAATCTATTTATAGAGTATGCAAAGGAACGGCATGCACTCCCGCCTGAATATTACCTATTAGGTGCGGAGCCTGAGCCATGGACTCCAGTAGACTCTCTTGCAATTGGAAGGCTTATCTCATGGGGATTAGCTGGAGGCACACAAGACCTACAGCTCTTATCATTTCTTGAGGCAAATGGCTATGAAGCATTACTGGAGCTAGATCTATTAAACGCCAGTCTAAACCTACCAATATTAAGCTCCTTCAGCGTCTCCAGTAAGGTGCTTGCCCATACATCCTACGCGGCACCCCCGAATACCTTGGATTCATTGAAGGAGTTAATCAGGGTGTTTGAAGAGAATGAGATGCTTATTAGGAGGATAACTGGGCTGGCGATGTCAAATAACTGGGTTGTGTCTGGGAAGATTACCGACACTGGATATCCGCTGTTGGCAAATGACCCGCATTTAAGCCTCCAAGCTCCTCCCGTGTGGTATGAGGCTGAGTTGATATTCAAGGGTAGGACGACGGTTTTTGGTGTCACGTTTCCAGGCATACCTTTCATAATAATAGGGCGAAACACTCATGTAGCGTGGGGCTTTACAAATGTAGGTGCAGACGTCCTCGACTTCTACTACTACAAGTGGAATGGTGAGCGATACCTCTATAACGGGATGTGGCTCGAGCCCAAACGTGTCCATGAAGATATAAATGTAAATAATAATGGTGTCCTCGAGACTATTCCGTTTACGGTGAACATCACGGTTCACGGGCCACTATATGAATATAAAGGGATAAAATACGCCATGCAATGGACTGGGCATCTTCCTACACTGGAGCTCGTCGCCTTCTACTACTATAACTTCGCGGAAGACATCTATGACATGATAAATGGAGCCAGGTACTTCTCTGTCCCAGCCCAGAACCTCGTAGCGGCGGATGACAAAGGCAATATACTATATTATCCAGCAGGGTTATACCCGATTAGAGGTAACCGTCCAGTGATCACAATAGGAGATATCGAGATTCCTAACATGGGCTTCTTGCCGTTTAATGGAAGCGCTGGAGAGGGAGAATGGATTAGCTTTATACCATTCGAGGATATTCCCCATGCAATTAACCCCGAGGAGGGCTTTGTCGCTACAGCTAATAATAGGCTTGTCCCCAGTGATTATCCATACTACCTTGGTTGGCGCTGGGCAGATCGATATAGATATGAGAGGATCGCCTCTCTTATCCAAGAGACGTTGGCTGAGAAGGGGAGGATATCGATAGAGGATATGATGCACATACAAAGGGATATACATAGTCTGAGCGCAGACTATCTATTACCTATGATGCTACAGCTAGTAAATAGAGCTTCGCTTACGGAGGATGCTGTGCAGGCGCTTAACCTACTGAGTGGGTGGGATAGGGAGATGAACTCAGGCCAGGTTGCCCCGAGTATATACGTCGCATGGCTATACAACCTCCATAGGGGGCTTTGGGGCGACGAGGCGGAGAAAGCTGGTGTTGGAGTGGGGCTGATACCCATGGAGACCACTGAATACTACCTTAGAATGGCTATCGACAACAGCCTACCAATTAGCTACACCCGGTGGATTGGCGGCGATATTAGGATACTCCTTGCCAATGCCCTTAATGAAGCAATCAATCAACTAAAGAGCGAGTTTGGAGATGACGTGGATAACTGGAGGTGGGGTAATGTTTTACGATACCGTATAAAACATCCTGTAGGAGACATACTCTCTTGGCTGAATTATCCCGAATATGATGGGCAGGGCGGTCTATACACGGTATGTGTAGCTGGTTTTAACCCGGAGAAGATGCCGTACATAGTTGGCGGGGCATCGAGCATTAGGTATATAGCTAATCTACAGCCAGCGGGTGAAAACAGTCTCTGGGGCTATATAGTGTTACCGGGTGGTAATAGTGGCAATCCCTTTAACAAACATTATTATGATCAGCTGGAGACATGGGTAAACAGGGGGTATTACGAGATAATTATGGTAGGCTCCCTGAGTGAGCTGCAGGACTTTGACTATATGCTTGTATTTAGGGGAGGTGGATGAAGATGAGGCGTATAATCATTAGAGTATCGAACCTAGTTGCAGGGATGTTCATATTGCTAGCGACGCTAAATATATATCTGAGTGGGTATGAAGTCATTATTGGGGCGTTCTTAGCAGGGTTGATAGCATCATATAGAGAAGAGAAGGCATCGATAAGTATATGCATGGCCATAGCCTCAGTACTCTTGTTCTACCTAGTTATGACCGCCTACTACTACTTATTAAATCCATATGGCGTTATGGTCATGTTTAAAACAGGTCCCTTACTATATGTTCCGATAGTCGTCTCAATAATAGCCGCATTCTGCGGCGGCCTTATAGGCAGCGTATTATATCCACGTCTAAAAACAGGTTCTCCCTAACCACTTTATTTTTATCTAAACAACATTTTTCTATATGATGATGGGTGAGACTGTATTTCTTGCAGGAGCAGGTTTAATGGGAACGGATATCTCTCTTCTATATGCAAACGCAGGGTATAAAGTGATTTTATTCGATATTTCTCGAGAAGCCCTGGAGAGAGCCGAGAAGCGTGTTAGAGAGGGTATTGATGATCTACGTAGGGCCGGGATACTGAGGTATGAGAATGCATATGAGAATATAGGGTATACCCTGGATATATCTAGGTCTAGAGAGGCGGATCTAGCTTTTGAAGCAGTTATAGAAGATGTTTCTATCAAGAGGAGGCTGTTCCAAGACTTGGAGAAGTATCTCGACAGGGATAGTCTATTTATATCGAATACCAGTAGCTACACTATTACGGAGATTGGGAGGCCCCTGGAGCATCCCCAGAGGCTTGTGGGAATGCACTTCTCCAATCCACCGATTTTAATGAAGCTGGTGGAAGTCGTGGGCGGTCTTGAGACGTCGGACGAAGCCATAGATAGGATACTTGAGATTGGTAGGGAGATTGGGAAGTCTCCTGTCGTTTTAGACAAGGAATGCAGGGGTTTTGTCCTTAATCGTCTGCTTTACGTCGCTTTTGTAGATGCTCTAATAAGGCTAGAGGAAGGAGTTAAGCCTCAGGACCTGGATCATGGCGTAAAAAACCTAGGTGTTCCATATGGTGTGGTAGAAGGAATGGATCTCATAGGACTGGATACAGTTAAGAGAATACTTGATAACCTGGTTGAGACGTATGGGGATAGATATAGTTATCCAAAGAATATTCTAGATGATAGGATTAAGAGGGGAGAATTGGGTAAGAAACGCGGCAAAGGATTTTATTCATGGAGTGGTGGTAAGGCTGTTATACCTGTGGGAGACGGTATAGACCCAACTAGAACTGTGGCTGTTGTCATCAACGAGGCATATAGGATACTCGATGAGGGTGTGGCTGACGAGAGGAAGATTAATGATATTTATCAGCTGGGTGTAAACGCCCCCGTAGGAATATTTGAGGTAGCACAGTTATTTGGTGAGGAATACCTAACTGACCTATTACTCGGCCTATACAAGGAGATTGGGCATCCAGTGTATAAGCCATATATCAGGGGATAAATATCCCAAGGCTAGTTATATAAAAAAGGGAGGGGGTGGATCCTAGTCCTTACTATGGGACTTGTATGAGTTCAATCACAAACCCTATCTTATCATATGTGTCTAGGTAAACCCATTTCACACCATATATCTCTCCTTCTTGGAGTATATCCACTCCCTTTTCAGTATATCTCCGTTTCTCTTTCTCAATGTCTTGGACATATGTTCCAAGGTGGTTAAGACCCTCTCCATGTTCCTCTAGAAAATCTGTGTAGAAACACTCGCCTTCAGCCTCAATCAGCTCCAACTGTATATTTCCAGTATGTGCCATGGCGATCTTCATCCTAATCTTCTTCGTCTCTCCACGATACAAAACCTCTAGACTAGGAATCTCCAGTTTTGTAAATGGTCCTAGCCCCATCTTCTCAAGCTCCTCAACCTTCTTATCCAAGTTATATACTACTAGGCCTATTTGATCGACTTTGTCGATCATCATACTATGCGCCTCCACCTTAAAATAGGATGGGGGAGTAATCACTCTGGGAACTCGACGCCCTCCATCCATAGATTTCCTAGTATCGCTAGGTCAGGAGGCTCCATACTTATTTCCCTCGGTGTTATAACATCTATTAACGCAGGCTTATCCTGTTTATACGCTTCTTCCAAGGCAGGTCTAATCCCCTCTGGCTCCTCAACACGTATCCCGAACCATCCCATTCCCTCAGCTATCCTCGCATAATCCACGTCGCTGAAGTCCACTCCATAATAGTTTCCTTTATATAGCTGTTTCTGAACTCCTCTAATCATTCCATAGGCCCTGTCATTTAATATGATAACATGGATCTTTGTACCCAGCCTCATAGCAGTCTCCATCTCCTGTATGTTGAACATGAATGAGCCGTCTCCAGTCAATAGATATACCTCTCTATCCGGTTTAGCCAGCTTAGCGGCTATTGCATATGGCAGCCCCGTACCCAAGTGCCCCGAGTCACCTGCCCAGAGAAATGTCCGTGGCTCATATATCCTATTTAGATAATGTGCCCACACCGGGACGTTTCCACCGTCTAGGACGACGATAGAGTCTCTAGGGAAGAATTTCCTTACTTCATATACTGCTCGAAGTGGATGTATCCCGCCCCAGTCCTCCATCGCCATTTTCTCATATTCTTGGATCCACTCCCTCTCCATATCTTTGTATGTTGAGATATCTCTATCCATCTTATCTGTTAGCTTCCTAACCTCATCTATGAGTAGCCTAAGCGTCGTCTTAGCATCCCCAATTATCGCGAGATCGATAACCCTATTTAATGCAATGTTCTCAGGATCGATATCTATCTGGATAATCCTCTGTGTATCTGGCTCACCCCATGCAGGTGGCTTCCCCCAGAAGTCTAGGTCTCCAAGTCTACATCCGACTAGAAGCACTAGGTCAGCAGATGCCTGAGCCATCATTGCAGACACGTTACCCGGTATCAAGTATAGTGGATGGTCTTCTGGGAGAATGCCTTTCGCTATCATACTCGGCGTGACTGGTATCGAGAGGTACTCTGCCAGCTCCCTTACCTCCTCGTAGGCCCCTGACCATAACGCTCCTCCCCCCGCGTGTATAATTGGGTTCTCGGCCTCGACAAGCATCTTCGCAGCCTTCTTAATCAGCTCCATGTCCCCAACCGGGTTCTTCAACGCCCTATACCTATCCCTGGGCGGGATGAAGTTCTCTATATTAGGTACCTCAAGTTTCTTGAAGAGTACGTCGACTGTGAGATCAAGGTGGACCGGCCCCATCCTACCTCTATATGCTATTTTAACGGCTCGTTGAAATATTTCTGGGATTCTTGAGACGTTGTTGATTACTGCATTCCATTTTGTAACGGCCTTAAATAATTCATACTGATCGAGTTCCTGCATGCTCCCATGAGAGGGGTATGCCTTCCAGCTCTGGTGCTGGGCAGTCAATACAACCATAGGTATCCCATCTGCATATGCGGGATATACCCCTGGAACCAAGTCCGCGGCACCTGGGCCGACGGTTCCAACAGCCGCAGAGAGCTCTCCAGTAACCCTAAAATATGCGTCAGCCATATGTGCAGCCGCCTGCTCATGTCTAGTTAGAATAAACTCAATGCCTGCTTCTCTTCTTAGAGCGTCTAAAAATGGGGTCAATTCTCCACCAGGCACCCCAAACACATATTTTATACCCTCTCTAACCATAGCCTTCGCGAGGATCTCTCCGCCAGTTAGAGTATGCAAAAAAACCACCTCAAAAATGGAATATTCATGCTATGGATATATAAGATATGCCTGATTAATCCATTAAAATTAACTTTGTGAAAAATTTATGTGATTGATGTTAATAGAATATTTTTGCCTAATCCAAATAAACATTTGTAGTTTTAAAAAGGCATGTACATAATATATTATTTAATTATCTACTAGGTGAGACTATGCTTGAGAAAATTCCTGTTAGATATCAGCTGACTTTGGATAAAATACTCTATAGGGCTGTCGACCAGTTTCCCGATGTCGAGATAGTGTACAAGGATAAGGTGCGTTATAACTATGGAGAGGCGTATAAGAGGATTAGGCGACTGGCCTCCGCACTGGAGGCGATAGGCCTCAAAGATGGGGCTAGGATCGCCACAGCCGAATGGAATACACATAGGCATTTCGAGGCGTATTTCGCTATACCGATGATGGGTAACATCCTCCACACTATAAATGTAAGTATCGCCCCGATGGACATTGCTTACATTCTAAACCATGCCGAGGACGATGCTATACTCATAAACGAGGACTTCCTGCCATTTGTAGAGATACTTAAAGATCATGTTAAGACGATTAAAAAGATCATCGTGCTCACTGATAAGGAAGATTTTGAACCACCTAAGATTGAGGGTAAAGAGGTGTATGAATACGAGTCCCTACTCAGGGATTATGGAGATGAGTCGTATGAGTTTCCTGAGGTGGATGAGAACAAAGTTGCCTCGCTTATGTACACCTCTGGGACAACGGGGCTGCCTAAGGGTGTATACTTCTCACATAGACAGATCGTCTTACATTCCCTTGTAACTCCTCTGCAATTTGTATACCCAGGTGTAACACTAGACTATAGGGACGTGGCGCTTAGCCTAGTCCCCATGTTCCATGTACATGCATGGGGCCTGCCATATACATTTACACTCCTAGGATTCAAGCAAGTGTTCCCAGGTAAGTTTGACTTCAGTGTTATACTAAGGCTGATTGAAAAGGAGAAGGTAACCTTCATGGCGGGTGTCCCGACTCTACTACATATGCTCCTATATCATCCAGAATCAAAGAACTATGACTTATCAGGGCTTAAAATGGTCATTGGTGGAGCTGCATTGCCAAAAGGCCTATATGAAGAGGCTAAGAGGAGGGGGATTAAAGTCGTCAGTGGATATGGGCTTACAGAGACTTGCCCAATACTAACATTATCAAACCTGAAGCCTGGCATGGAGACATTACCTGAAGAGAAGAAAGATGAGATATACATGAGTACTGGCTTCCCATGGCCACTGGTTCAGCTTAGAATAGTCGATAGTGAGTTCAAGGATGTTCCTAAGGATGGTGAGACAATGGGGGAGATCGTTGTAAGGGCGCCATGGGTCTTGACGGAATATTATAAGGACCCGGAGAAGACCGCGGAGGCATTTGTAGACGGATGGTTTAGGACTGGCGACGTTGCAGTATGGACTGAGGATGGGTATATTAAGATTGTCGACAGGTTTAAGGACGTCATTAAGAGTGGCGGTGAATGGATCAGTAGCATAACTCTAGAAAGCATTATATCAACTCATCCAGGGGTGTCTGAAGTTGCTGTCATAGGCATTCCCCATGAAAAATGGGGGGAGCGCCCTATGGCTATAATAGTTCCAAAGCCAGATTGGATAGATAAGATAACTGCCGATGACATAAAAGGTCATCTAATGAAGTTCGTTGAAGAAGGTAAGATACCTAAATGGTGGGTTCCAGACCACTATGAGTTCAGGAAAGAGCTGCCTAAAACTGGGACTGGGAAGATCAGTAAAAGGGCGTTGAGAGACGAGTATAGAGGTAAATAACCCGTAACACCCCCAATTTTTATCTAGTTTATCCCCTAAATCTAACCTATCATTCTTGGGTAGTGTTTTTATCCAGACTCGGAGAGAGTTGAAAAATATAGTTTAATGGATATATTTGTTTCCATGTAAGTTGATATTATTTGTGGTGAAGGATGCCAAAGATATACATAAATAGGGATATCTGTAAGGAATGCCGTATATGTGTAGAGTTTTGTCCAGTGAAGATTCTCAAGATATCCGAAGAGGCTAATAAACTAGGTTATCACCCGGCCATCGTTACCGATGAATCCAGATGTGTCCTATGCTATCTATGCGAGAGATACTGTCCTGAGTTCGCAGTAGTCGTGAGGAAATAGGGTATTGTTAGGAATACATACAAGGTTCATTATCATAAGTTGTATCCTATGTCCAACGCCATTATATTTTCCTTGATATTCTTCCCCCGTGTCTCAACAGCCTTTTTAAGCGAGGTATATTCAATTACACCTATCTTAGCTAGGTATCCTAATGCAATCATATTAATGGGAAGCCTTTTTTCATGGGCTATCTTATCAAAAGGCTTCCAACTTATCTCGATGTCGCTGGGAGAGTTCTTCATAGCGATATCCTCATCAGCTATTATCAGAGCCTCCTGATCTGTATCTACATTTTTCCATCCGAAGGAGTGTAGAACTAAATACACGTCGAAAACATCTCTATAGGGGTTCTCAATTGGTTTTTCATCAATTAATATATTTGATGTCACTGTGCCTCCTCTCACTTCAGCCCCGTATGAATGGTGGACGGAGGCGTATAAGCCTGATAGTGTAGCTGCATATCCTAGTAGCCATCCTGAAAACGCTATTCCTTGGCCGCCTATCCCAAGTATTCTAATGCTCTTCATCTCCTCATCACCATCTTTATTTTCTCAAGATATCCTGGTTTATTCCTATCGACATATTCCCCTACAATTATCTTCTCCATCCTCTCTTCTGGCAAGAGCTCCTCTGCTTTTCTAATGTCCACCGAATTCCTTAGGTAATATTTTATATGATCTGCTGGACTCAATCCAATCCTACTTGAGACCCTCGAGGGGCATTGGGACACTGCCTCAACAAACCTAAACCCCTGTTTTTCCATGGCTTTTTTAAAGGCGTCTTTAAGCTGTAAATAATGTCCCACTGTCCATCTAGCCACGTAATTTGCCCCTGCTGAAGCAACTATATCACATGTATCCATGGGCTCCTCTGGATTTCCATATGGGGTTGTGGTTGTCTTCATTCCATAGGGTGTTGTCGGTGCAAGCTGCCCTCCAGTCATCCCATATACTTGGTTATTAATCATTATAACCATTAAATCCATGTTCCTCCTCGCAGCGTGCAGGAGATGGTTCCCACCAATACCAGCTATATCACCATCTCCGCCGATTACAAGCACGTTCAAATCTGGTTTAACCAGCTTTATCCCGGTCGCCACGGGAATCGCCCTTCCATGGAGTGTATGGACTGAATCAGCTAAAATATGTGGGCTGGGAATCCAGGCAGAGCAGCCAATCCCACTGACAAATACGAACTCCTCCAAAGTCTCGTAACCAAGCTCGTCAAACGCCTGAAAAAGCGCCTTCATCACTATACCGATTCCACAGCCTGGGCAAAACACTGTGGGGACATTCTCCGGCCTTAGATACCTAAGATATGGATGTTTCATCTACCCACAACCTCCTTAATGAAACCCGCTAGTTCACGGGGGTATATCGGCTCTCCTCCCCCAATTTTATTATAGGGATATACTGAATCTCTACCCCTAACTTGATATATGTCGTAGACGAGCTGCCCTAAGTTCATCTCAGGAACTATAACTACATTCATGTTCTCTGTGAAACTCCTTAGGAGCTCATAATCCATGGGCCAAAGAGTCAGTAGGTTTAGGACGGATGTCTTAATCCCTTCTCTCTCTAGGATAGTCTTGGTCTCTTTAGCGACCCTGGCGACGGATCCGAATGCCACTATACCTACATCCCCACCGTCAGGATCCCCAATTATTTCATATTCGAAGACCTCACTAGTATTCCCAATGACCTTCTCCTTAAGTCTCTCTACAAGCCTTCTATGAACCTCGGGATCCTGTGTCTTCCTATATCCAAACCCATCATGCGTAGAGCTGGTATATAGAATATTCAAGCCTTTACCTAACATGGGCATGGGAGGGGCCTCCAACGGGTTATCGGAGTCAAAATACCTTGTCTTGGCATCCGTTAAACGCCTATCTACGACCTCTATATTATCTGGAACCCTGACGGTCTCCCATAGATGAGCAGTCAACTCATCAATTATAAACGTGACTGGAACCCTAAGCTTCTCCGACGTATTAAATGACTTAATAGCCATTATATATGCCTCCTCGGGAGTAGATGCCGTGTAAACCACCGTATACTGGTCGCCGTGCCTCCCCCATCTAGCCTGCATCAAATCCCCCTGCCCTGATTTGGTGGCTTGCCCAGTTGAGGGCCCAAGCCTCGTGACATCCACGACTACCAGGGGCACCTCCAACATCACAGCAAGGCCGAGTGCCTCCTGCATGAGACTATATCCAGGGCCACTTGTGGCTGTCATGGATTTTGCCCCAGCTATACTTGCGCCTATCACCATATTTATAGATGAGAGCTCGTCTTCACCCTGAATGAATACTCCTCCTCTCTTAGGCAGTTCCCTAGCCATATACTCCATGAGGTCGCTACTTGGAGTAATGGGGTATCCCGCATAGAACGTTACTCCAGCTCTCAACGCCCCCTCCGCAACTGCTATGTTCCCCGACCAGAAGTATTTTTCACTCATGATTCCTAACCAAATAATAGTTTTCAAAATCCTATATTAATTGAATAGATCAATGCCAGCGTCACATACAGTATCATCAGTATATAGTCTCCAGGGTTCTACATGGGCTATTCATGTAGATAGCACGCGACCCTATGACCATTCTCCGCCTCCATCAACCTAGGCTCCTCCACTTTACATTTATCCATGGCATATGGGCAGTCAGGATGGTATCTACATCCCCCAGGTATGTCTGGAGATGGATGTATATCTGTTATACCTATTTCTCCAGTTATTTTATATGGTTCTTTATAATTCCTAAATAGTCGTTGGGTATATGGATGTAGAGGATTCTCCATTATATCCCTTCTCCGGCTGGTTTCAATAATCTTACCTAGATACATTATACTTATCCTATCCGCTATTTGGAAGGCGTACTGAGGATGAGAAGTGATTAAAAGAAATGCGATGCCCCTATCACGATTTATTTTCTTAATCAGTTCAAGGAAACTGTCTTTATAAGGTGTGTCTAGGAGTGACACGGGCTCATCCGCTACAATAAACTTGGGGTCTAGGACTAAGGCCCTTGCTAGGCTAGTTTTCTGCCTCTCTATACCGCTTAATTGAAACGGTTTTCTCCATAGATATTCATTTGGAGGAGTTAAATCTACTTCCCCTAGAACTTCTTCTATGATGCTATCGTTGTATTCAATCTCATTCAGCCTCAACGGCTCTTCAATGATCTCCTTAACAGTGAAATGCGGGTTCAGTGATGAAAATGGGTCTCCGAATATTATTTGAAGCTCTCTCCTCATCACACGATGCTCATCCCTAGTCATCCTAAAGATATCCTTATTTTTATAAAGCACCTGCCCACCTGAAGGCTTCTTCAATCCTATCAGGATTCTGCTTAATGCTTTTTTACCGGAGGCAGCCTCCCCTATCAATGCATGTATCTCACCTGCATTGATCTCGAGTGTAACGTCATCTACGAGCCTTATCCATTTTTTAGGCTTGGTGAACAGTGATAATATGCCTTCACGAACCGGGATATATTTCTTGATATTCACTGCTTTAAGGAACGACATATCGTATAGGCCTCCTAATAACGGTCTTACTATAATACTCTATAACTGGAGGCCTCCTCATAAATCATTTAGAAAATGATGTTGAGGGGTTGTGTCAGGAAGTAGGGGCCTGGTCATCCCGATACTTGTCCCAGATCACCTCCCTCATCATCCACAACCAAAAAATATTTGGTAAATATAGTGTTTAAAAAGCCTGAAACAACCTTAGTCAAGCTCAAGCTTGGGATCCTCCTTAATTGTCTCCAGTATAAGGTGTGTACTGCTTCTCTCAATCTCGGGTATATTAATAAACTGATCTATTATTCTCAACAAGTCATTCCTGTTCTTAGCTCTAAGTAGCACTACAAAATCTATGTCTCCAAGGAGGAAGTAAACGGCCCATACACCCTTTATCTTCTTAAGTTTCTCACCCACTATACGCTGGTAGTTGGGGCCGAATTTGGCTTTAATAAGCGATATAGCATATATGTCATACCCAAGTTTAGCTGGATCCACAAGAGCGACTATTTTTTTAATCACCTCCTTGTCCCACAGCTTGTTTATCCTATAGTGGATAGCCGTCTTAGACATCCCCAGGGTATTACCGATCTCCTCCAGTGATTTTGTAGCGTCATCCTGCAGAATTTCGAGGATCTTCTTGTCCACTTCATCTACCATAGAGTTATCCTTCTCATCATCCTTATTTTTAGGATTCTCCTTCCTAGGCATCCCTAAAGCACCTCGTCATTAAATACTGAATATTGTTTAAATGTATTAATAAATTTATAAAAAATTATTTTTTATTGTTTAAAAATAATTAGTCATAAATATACATTGTTTTGCCTCAGTTATCCATGATTCTGATATTTGCTCTTACTTTATATGTTTTGGAAAACATACTAATATTTTGGGTGTTTACAGCCATGAAGATAGTGTTTGAAGAGGGTTCTGTTCGAGAACTTATCGACCACTTAGAAAACGATCTACTTAATATTAGGGATTTGAAGGCGCTTGCAAGGCTTCCCGAGCCTAGTAGAGGGAGGAGATATAGAGACGTCCTCTATTCAACATTTATAAGGCTAGGATACGTAACCGCGTCAGTGATTCTAGAGTTTAAGGATGGACTTGTAAAATCGTATGTGTTCATTGGTAGGGTAATTCCCTTCCCAGGGCAGGATAATTATCTGGAGATGCCTGTATACACAGAGGGATACTTGGTTGAGAAGAGTAAAAACTCAATAATCTATCGTTATTATAATCCATTTGTCTTCAAAAATGGTAAAGCCCTCTTTAAACGAATTAAGGAGCTTGGGGACAAGTTTAGACTAAGTGATTTAGAGGTTTATCTCGAGAGGATAAGTGAGTACCTCGAGTATGATGAGCCTCTATAGAGTCTCTACACTCACATAATAGTTTTTATTTTACAATATAGCGGATTTAGAGGTGAATACGTAAATGGCTGGAAACGGATATGGAGGTAAATATCTTGAAGTAAACCTATCTACAGGCAGTGTCGAGTTTAGGGAGACGCCTCTTGATATTATGGAGAAATACTTAGGTGGGAAATGGTTTGCTACATATTACCTATATAAGAATCTAGATCCTATGATAGATCCCCTCTCACCGGATAATATCCTGCTTGTTGTATCAGGGCCAGTGTCGGGGACAATCGTACCTTTAGCGTCGAAAATAAGTTTCTTCTTTAAAAGTCCCTTGACAGGGATATTTGGAGAGACTACTATGGGAGGTAATTTTCCAGCCGCCTTTAAATGGACTGGGCTAGACTATATGGTTATAACTGGAAGGAGCAGCGACCCAGTTTATATCTATGTTGATGAAGACACTGCTGAGATAAGGGATGCCAGCCACCTATGGGGACTAAACACGATGGAGACAGAGAAGAAGTTGGAGGAGGAGCTTGGAAAAGACATTGAGGTGGCTGAAATAGGGCCTGCAGGGGAGAAGCTTATACGTTTCGCAGCGATAAGCCATGGATATGGCGGCCGAAAGAGGGAGTCTAAGGCCGGTAGAGTTGGTGGCGGCGCTGTAATGGGCAGTAAGAATCTAAAGGCAATCGTTATACGGGCGAGTAGAAAGGATGTGGATGTATATGACCCAGCTGGATTAAGAGACTTTGTTAAGAAAATAAGTAGGAAGATAGCTAGTGACCCTTCTGTAGGAGCTGCGTCATATAGGAAATATGGGACACCAGCTGCCCTCACCGCTGGCCAGAAGATGGGTTTCTTCCCAGTAAGGTACTGGGAATATGGCCAGACCCAATATTATGATAGGTTGAACCCTGATATTCTCCTTAATAAGTATTATGACAGGAACATAGCGTGTTACAACTGCCCATTTGCATGTGGAAAAATAAGCTCTGTAAAAGAGGGTGTATTCAAAGGCTTAGAGACAAAGGGCCCTGAATACGAGACTATCTTCAGCTTTGGAGGGAATGCAGAGATCGTGGACTATGAGAAGCTCATAGCCCTAAATCTTTTATGTGATAGATATGGTGTAGACACCATAGACGCTGGTAACATTATATCCTTTGTAATATATGCCTATAAAAATGGAAGACTCAAGCTTGAGCGTCCAGTTGACTTCGGAGACTATGAAAGCGTATTATGGTTATTTGAGAAGATGGTTCATAGAGAGGGCATAGGGCATTTAATGGGCGAGGGAATCAAGATAATGGCTGAGAAGTTGAAGCTCGAGGATATAGCTGTCCATGTAAAAGGCCTTTCTCTAAGCGGATATGATCCTAGGAGGCTCAAGGGTATGGCACTGTCTTATATGATTGGGACAAGGGGTGGCGGGCACCTAAGGACAACAGCATATATCTATGAGGTTAAGGGCATCATCGATGCGGATGATACTAGTGAGGAGAAGGTAAAGTATATTGTTGACCGTGAGGACCTGCTTTCCCTACACGATAGCCTAATAATCTGTAGATTCGCTAGAATGCTCTATGACTGGGATCTAACCAAGGAGATGATCAGGCATGTTACTGGCTTCGATAGATCAATCGACGAACTTAGGGAAACAGCTAATGAAGTGAGGAGTATGATACGTCTATTCAATGTAAAGGCGGGTGTGGTGCCTGAAAAAGACGATATGTTGCCACCTAAACTTCTCAATGAATCGGTAAAAACAGTAGATGGGCGAGAATATACAGTGACTAAAGAAGAGCTGGACAAGATGCTTAAGACATATTATAGCCTCAGGGGATGGGATGAAAAAGGATATCCCAAATCAAGCCCGTAGAAAAATATAAACTCTCTATTTCCAAATTCAATTAAGAGGACGGATAATATAGAATTGTATTGTAGCGTGGTGACGTAGGTAAAATGTATTCAGGCGTAACATCGTTCAAGAAACCATCGCCTTCGATGACATATACACTGCTCGGGATAAATACATTCGGATACCTTATAGAGACATTCTTAAGTGGAGGTAATTTTATCTACATAAATGAGAGTGTAATGGCTTTCGTAGGACAATATAATTTATTGGTCTGGAAATACGGCTGGTGGTGGCAGTTAATAACGTCCATGTTTATGCATGTAAGTATAATCCACTTTCTATTCAACATGTTCTGGCTATGGATCCTCGGTACACAATATGAGAGGATATTTGGTGGAGAGTCACTGCTATTTACATATATTCTCTCTGGATTGGCTGGTAACCTAATGACATTAGTATTATCACCACCGTACGTGGTCAGTCTAGGGGCCAGTGGAGCTATATTCGGGATATTTGGTGTACTCTTAATTTTCCAGGCTATTATGAGTGGTAAAATATTCCAGTCAATAGCATATGGATTTATCATCTTCATCATCAACTTAGGATTTAATGTTAATATATGGGCACATTTAGGCGGCATGTTATGCGGCTTCGTAATAGGCTACTACTATGGAAAAAAGTATAGAAGGTACATCGCGCCTACACACATAACCATCTATAGTAATTATGCCTAGATTCAGCTGGGTCTAAATAATATGAAGACTATAAAGTGGATCGTGGGTATAGATGGAGGTGGATCAGGGACCAGAGGCATTCTATTCAATGCAACATCCTATACTCCTGTCAAATATGTTGTCGGTGGCTCTACAAACTATCATAACGTGGGTTTTGAGAAGGCTGTTAGAAATCTAAGTTATGTCATAGATTCTCTAACAAGAGATAGGGATGTAGATCCCTTGATAGTGCTTGGGCTTGCAGGATTGGACTCGAAATATGACTGGAGTATCTGGAGGAAATACCTTGATAACACATATAGAAATTATGTCTTGATGCATGATGTGAAGATGACTTTATACGCAGCTTCATACGGTGAACCAGGTATCGTGGTCATAGCAGGCACAGGTTTCAATGCATATGGATGGGACGGTGTAAATCAATGGTATTCTGGGAACTGGGGTTGGAAGGTTGGTGATGAGCCGTCAGCCTATTCAATTGGGAGGGAGGCTCTACGGCATGTACTCCGGTTTATCGATGGTAGAGGCCCTCGGACACTGCTTTATGAAGCTGTTCTCGAATACCTCAAGTTGGTTGATAAGGATGATTTGGTTAATTGGATATATGATGCCTCACCCAGTCAAATCGCCTCCGTTGCGCCTATTGTGTGTAGCCTTTATCACCATGACGATATAGCGAGGAGTATTCTCGAGAACGCGGTTAGTGAGGCGTTGATAAGCGTCTTAACAGTATCCTCCAAACTCGGTTCTCATCTACCTGTACACTACACCGGGGGCTTGTTTAGATGTCAACATTATAGAGACCTGTTTTTAGATGGGCTTAGGAGACATGGGTTGGAGATAGGTAAATACATTTTGCATCCAATCGTTGGAGCGATAATAGCTGGGATAAGGAAGCTATCTGAAGCCAGTTCAGCCAATTACGAGGCTATAGTTAATTCTATACATAGATATCTTGGAGATGTTTCTAGCACCTCTATATAGAGATAGATTTATATATCTTACTTTACTCGAAAGTCATTTTTGATGAACGTCAGGTTGCTCGCAATACTGATACTAAGCATATTAGGAGGAATAATAAAGGTAGTCGGTGGAGTATTCTATGGCTCCAAGGCTCTTGTGGTAGATGCATTTACATCCATCGCCAACATAGTTTCAGCGATTCTCGTCATATACTATTATAATAAGGCTATGAGACCTCCAGATAAGGATCATATGTATGGGCATTATAGACTCACTATCGCAGGTCCAATTTATACTGTGGTAATATATTCAGCTGTATTCGGTATAGTTGCTACAGAGCTACTGTTTAGTTTTGGTAGGGAATACGTCGTTTCTAAGTATGCCCCTGTTATGGCCTTCATCGGTTTTGTGGTTTATTTAGGAGCCATACTCCTAAGTAAGGATGTCGATGTCTCATTTAGAATATATGCCAAATTTACTGGTGGCGAACTCATAGAGAGTATAGTGACTATCCTCGCCTCCCTTTCAGGAGCCCTCTTATCATATATCATAGATTTTATGGGCGCCATACTACTTTCCACCTTTATTCTCTACGAGGTCTATGTAAGTACAAGGAACATCATGTCCATTGTTAGCGATGAGACTTCAAAAGAGATAATCAGGGACATAAAGATGGAACTAGATGATTTGGGCGTAGGGATCCAGAGGATTAGGGTTAGGCGGGTAGTTGAAGATGTTTTTCATGGAGATGTGACTGTAAGCCTTCCACCACAGATGTCTGTTGAAGAGGCGCATTTAATAGCCGATGAAATAGAGAAGGCTCTTAAGAAAAAATATAATATTGATGTGACCGTCCATATTGAACCATCGTTTGACAGTACTGCTTAACCTGCGTTATATATGCCATATATAATTTTATAATAATTTTTTTAATTTCTACATCATATTATTTGATATATGAGGAGAATATCTAATTAATACTATGTATATATGTAAAGAAAATATTTAAAAATGTTTAAATATAGGATGGAGACAAGCCTTTAACGGTGAAGCTGGAGGATGGTTTTTGTGTTGAAGAAAGGCAGAGAACTAGTGGGCTTTGAGGTTACATTGAACAATAGACCAGGGAGTCTCAGTCAATTAGCCTCTATTCCCAAGAAACTGAATCTTAATATAGATTATATAGAGACGTTGTCGAAATCAGAAGATAAATACGAACTTTTTATGATTATTGATATGACTAATACCGATATCTCCCCAGAAGATTTTCTTAAGGAACTACGGGAGAGTAAGGGTTATATTATTGAGGCGAGTATTGCTCCTTCTCTAAAGGATATTATATATCCGTCTAAATTCTATGTTAAGACGGTAGGTGAAAGTAGATACATTTATATTGGAGAAGAATTGATGAAGCCCTTTGCAACTGGGATAAAACATGTTCTCGGTAGGGAAGCTGGAGAGTCTTTTCTCTATCATTATGGAATCGGTGTGGGCCGTGAATTATTTAGGAGCTATGCTGAAAATAGGAAGATACAGGGCTTGGAGGATTCAATCTCGCTGTTAAAAGCGTTGTTTAATGCACATGCATGGGCAAATATAAAGGGATATGAGTATGACGATAAATCAATCCTACTACATCTCGAGAATCTATGGGAGTGTGAATCTCAAAGGGATGTAGATAATATGAGTGGCCGCGGTAGTCACCTAGTGAGAGGTATAATATCCGGTTTCATAAAAGAGGCCCTCGGGAAGGAGATCGTTGTTAAAGAAACAAAATGTGTAGCGAATGGAGACCCATATTGTGAATTTGAGATCTCAATAATAACTTAGTGGAACTAGAGTTTTCTATTAATTTCTTTAAAATCTTAACAAATCCGCTTGATATATCCTTCCATCGAAAATAGAGAGGAATTGATGTAGACACTAAGTTATTTACTTTTCAATATAAACTTCCATCCGCACCAGAATTCTGGATCCTTTTCGTCTGGCGGGCAGGAAATTACTTTTACTTCTATTTCTGGATTCATCTCTCTTGCGAATTCTTCTAGATATCCTAATCTAACTGGTTTACAGGGGAAGACACCAAGGCCTTTCTTTATCCTAGCTTCCTGAACCTTGCACGAGACAACTTTGAACACTCCCTCATTCTTATTAATCTCAACCTTTTTCTTTGTTTGGTACAATGCCCAGCTAGTGTTCAAGAGCATATCCATGAAAATATTGATGTCATCAACCTTCTCCAAGCCGTATAGCCTCTTTAAATCCCTTGCTTCTATTCTAGCCAGTATCCTCCATGTCTCCTTGTCTATCTCTGTTGCGGCATTTACTCCGAATCTTCTCTCTATCCCCTGAAAATATAGGCCATCAACCCTCCAAATATTTTTAATCTGCATTTTAAACAACTCTAGTAGTTTTTCCAAACCCATTTCCCGCAGTCTCACTGCGTCTTCCTCCCAAGAGTATTCTCCAGAAACCATTTTAACCACCGAAGACAAACCAAATCATATTATTATCTGGTAATTATGGTTCCAGTCTTTTCTTCTAGGAGGTCGAGAGCCTTATATAAATGGCCTATTGCCGCCATCTTCCCACCATTCCTGACAAATTTAATTGCCGCTAAAACTTTAGGCCCCATCGAACCGGGTGGGAAATGTCCCTCCTCATAATATCGCTCCAATTCATCTACAGTCACCCTCCTCAATATCCTCATATTTCTCTTACCATAGTTAATCATGGCACCCTCGACATCAGTCAAGATAATGAAGTGGTCGGCACCTACTAATGATGCCAGTAATTCTCCAGCAAGATCTTTATCTATCACCGCTTCGACCCCCGCTATTTGTCCTTGCTCCTCAACTACTGGTATTCCCCCGCCTCCAGATGCAATTACTATAAAATTATTGTTTAGGAGTGTCTTAATAGCATTCTTCTCTAAATTATCTATTGGAGAGGGTGATGCCACGACCCTCCTCCAGCCTCCTCGGGGGTCTGGCTTCATATCCCATCCCTTTTCATCCATCAGTTTCCTGGCTTCATCCTCTGTATAGTAGGGGCCCACGAATTTCGTTGGATTCCTGAATGCCCTGTCATTGCCATCTACAAGTACTTGGTTTACAACCGACACTATGTTCTGGTTTAGGCCCCTCTTCCTAAGTTCATTTGCGAGTGATTGTTGTATCATATACCCGATCCATCCCTGGGTCATGGCCCCCGCAACATCCATAGGTAGAGGGGGAATCCTATCCTTTAACGCCTCCATCCATTCCAGTATGTTCCCGACCTGAGGCCCATTACCATGTGTAAGTAGAACTTTATAACCTTTTTCGATGATGTCAGCTATCTGTCTCATTGCGCGAGTCACATTTGCCCACTGTTCATCTATGGTCCCTCTTTGCCCCTTCTGAATAAACGCATTCCCCCCTAGCGCAATCACCACGATTCCATTAGACATTATCAATGCCACCTCTTGTTTTTGCGTGTGACACGCATAACATAATTATTTTGTCTAGCTCTCACTTGTAACATTATTACAAATAATTCATGTATATCTTCCATCTACTTAAATAAATCTCAAGGAAAAGGACTCTAATTTGACAATAGACAGTTGCTAATCTAGCAATAATGATTTGTAATTAGGAGAGAAAAAGTTGAATATGTTAAAAATTGGTAAGAGTATTTAAAAAAATTTTACGATATTTAAACTATTAATTGTATATTTATTTATAAATCATTGTTATTAATATTAATTTATCATAATACTTATAGGAGGTGTTACTATTTGGGTAGACATGGATTTGATGGCATGGACGTTAAGATCGTTGCCGGCTTAAATAAGTATACACCTAGGAAGATACACAAAATTTCCCAGGTCTTGAATATTCCTGAGTCGACTCTGAGACACAGGATTAATAGGATGCTTAGGCTAGGCCTATTGAAGATGTCCATCAACCCTAGATATGACTATCTAGGGATGTTGACAGCGGTGTTACATATCAAATATAATCCGAAATATGTGAGTAAGCTAATGTCATCGTTGAAGGAGAATCCCTATGCCCTCTGTATCCAGAAGATATACGGTGTTAAACCAGAGATATTCGTGTTTTATGCCGTCCCTATTGAAAGTAAGAAATATCTTGTATACTACTTGGACAAAATGTTGGAGATGGGGTTAGCATATGACTATAAACTGTTTTGGATGACCCAATTGAAGAGAGTAAAAATGGATTATAAATGGTTTGATGGACGGCGGAAACAGTGGAGATTCGATTGGAAAAAATTATATGAGAAGTTTTTATCTGAACGCGAGAAATATTATAAAGAGGGGGTCGAGCTATTACTCGAGGAGAAAGTTTATAATAAGATTAAAGATATGTATGACATACGTCTCCTTGAGGCAATGGAGGAGATGGGGGACATATCCCTATCAGACCTGTCCCATAAACTTAATACAACTGTTCAAAATCTACATTATCATTTCCACAGGCACATACTTGGAGAGGATCTTGTTGAGGCATATATAATGCACTTCGCGAAATATCTCAATACTCCTGTCCTATATCCAGTGATATACATCGACTTTGAAAAGGCTGATATGAGGGAGATTCTGACAAGGACTGTCGATGACCTACATGCCCTAGAATTTATAGGTTATGTACTCGGAGGAAATAAGGCGATTCAAATAGGTGCTATGCCAATAAGTACATTCCTTGGATACGTAGAGTTCCTCGATCGTCTATTGGCTGACGGCTTCATAAAGAAATATAAGTTTTATTTCTTAGAGAAGAATCTATTAGACTGCAAGAAAAAACTGCCCTATGGTCTTTATAAGAGGGGTGGCTGGACGTACGAGAACGAAAAGTATATGGCTACACTAGAGCGTACAGAGAGTAAATAAAATCTTTTTAAAATATTGCTTCCACAAGGTTGAAATTAAAAAATAATATTAATATATTTGACGGAGGAACCCTGTATATAAATAACTATTTTATGAAACCTTATATTGACATGTAAAAATATAATTCTCAGAATAGGGTATAATATTTCAGATTTAGGCGCAAATAATAGATAGACAGATGATTAGGGATATGTTAATAAATAACGAAGATAATCTTATGAATAATTTGGAGGTTGTTGAAAAAAAGTTTGAATTTAGATATTATCATAGATTTAATTTAAGGGGGGTTTTAATTTGACAGAGATAGAGTCGAAGAAAGATGGTGGGGGCAAGGTAGAGCCGATTCATGAACCAGAAGTGGTGGGCCCAAGCGAAGTTTTGAGAGAAGATGTGTTAGAAGAGTATTCTTTATCTCGTTTTCAAAAGATTGTGATAAAGAGTGAATATGGACGAAAGAGATATCTAGTTATCGAACCTCCTTTGGACGAGAATGATATTAGGATAATAAATCGTATAAAGGAAATTATCGAGTACAAAGACGAGAGTATTCCGCTGGATGTCTTAAAGGATGAGCGGCTGAAGAAGAAGTATATTGAAGAGGAGACAGAACGTCTCCTCGAAAAACTAAAGGTTCCACGGGATAAATGGGATAAGGTAAGGTACTATATATCCCGTGACCTAGCAGGCTTAGGAAAGATCGATGCGCCTATGCACGATGATTTTATTGAAGATATTTCGTGCTCTGGAGTCGGAGTCCCCGTATATGTATGGCACATCAGACACGGCTATATACCTACAAACATAGTATTTAGTTCGGAGGAAGAACTGGAATCCATTGTATACAAACTATCCGTTTTGGCTAGAAAAATGATCTCAGTGGCAAATCCAAGTATAGAAGGAATTCTCCCAGACGGGTCCCGTGTCGTATGTAACCTTGGCATGGTATCCCTTAAAGGCCCGTCCTTCACCATAAGGAAATATACTAGGGTTCCACTGAGTGTGGCTGATCTCATTAAGATGAATACGATATCCGCGCAACTCGCTGCATATTTCTGGATCTTAATCGAGAACAAGAAGTCTCTCGTTGTCATAGGTGAGGTAGGCGCTGGTAAAACGACTTTGTCAAATGCTTTACTAGGATTTATTCGAAAATCATCTAAAATAATAACCATTGAAGAGACCCCAGAAATCAGGTTAGAGGGGTATGAAAACTGGTCCCAGAAAATCACCAGAGAAAGTATCAGGGAAGACGTACGGTCAATTGACTTGTTCGAGCTTGTGAAGACGGCTCTCAGGGAGAGGCCCGATTATGTTATCGTTGGTGAGGTGAGGGGTAGAGAGTCTTATGTTCTATTCCAGTCAATTGCCTTGGGCCATGGTGGTTTGACGACACTCCATGCTGATGATGTGGAGTCAGCAATTAAGCGTCTAACCAGTAAACCTCTTGACATACCCCTCTACCTAGTTTCCCTCGCGTCCGCGTTCGTTAAAGTAGCTAAGATTGTGACCGAGAGAGGAGAGGTTAGGAGAAGGGTTATCACTGTTCAGGAGGTCGAGGCGTTGAAAGAGGGCGAGATAGTTTTTAGAGAAGTTTTTAGGTATATCCCTGAAACGGATTCGATCGAGATGGTGGGAGAAAGTATCGTTTTTAAGAAGATCGCCGCTGAACATGGTATCTCTATCGATGAGCTTTATGAGGAACTCTCCAATAGAGAACAGTTCTTAGCATATCTCTCTAGGATGGAAGACCTTGACTGGAAGCGTTTCTCGGACTTAATTGAGAGATATCACATCGAGGGTAGGAGACTGCTTGAGATGCTACGTGGCGAAGGTGGATCTTAGTGACCCTCTTCGAGTATATGGCAGGGGTCTTTCTCAGGATTTTTCCAAATTTTAGGGAAGTTATTGACAGGAGCGAGATTCAGACGACTGCAAGGGATTACATGGCCCATGGGATCAGGAACGCCGTCCTAGTATTTCTATCGTTATATGCACTTGCCCAACTCGTTTTTGTTCCATATGTAATAGATTACCCTGGTGTTGAGTTCTTTTTTCTATTCGGATGGTTTGCACCAATTTCCCTCGTAGCTTGTATCCTTGTGCTACTAGCATATATAATGTATCCCCATATCCGTAGAATATATCTCTCTTCAAAGATATCATCTGCATTATTAAGTATAATGGCTTTTCTATATGCACTGAGTTCATCTGGAACCAGTTTCGATGATATGATAGAGTTTATCGTGGAGTCGTTTGATAGGCATGAGGCAATAGCCTTCTCGAAATACCTATATTACAGGAATGTTATGGGGTGGGACGCTTCTAAGGCGTTGAAGAGGGCGGCTGAAAGATGCCCGAATTATGAGTTAGGAGAGATACTAGAGCTGATGGCCAATGCGGTTGTAATTACTGAGGACATAACTCCAATGATAGAGACGTTATATAATAAGACTCTTACTGAAAAACGTCTGGAGCTTGAGGCGAAGATCAACTCCCTCACTTTTATGTCAGAGATATATATTTCTCTCATGGTGGTGTTGCCGGTACTTGCGATAACGATGTTGGTCATCATCGCTATGATGGGAGGCGCGTTAGTCGGTATAAATCCAGTGATACTCACTTCATTAACAGTCTATCTATTGATACCGCTGTCACTGGCGTTTATAGTAATATTGTCGACTGGTGAGTAAACCATGGATGTTAGGGTATTGAGGGAGTATCTATACCTTGCTTCATTGGTAGTAGGAGGGGTGACCCTCTATATATCAATAGTAGTTTTTGGCTTCTCTTTCCTAGACTTATATCCCCGGATTGAGTTTGGGATAATAGTAAATCCAGCTTTTAATAAGGTGTTTCTCATTACATTAACATGTGCCTTAGTACCTGTTGCGGTAGCTGAACACCTGATGTATAAGCGACTTGTCGATATAGACGACGACCTACCCATGTTTCTATCGACGCTGAGCGATGCAGTCAAGACGGGAATGGATTTTATAGGCGCTTGGGAAGTAGCATCAAAGGGAGATTCACCGGTACGAGAGGCATGCAAGAAAGCACTTAAAAAAATATACATGGGTATTAATATGAACAGGGCGCTGGAGTTGTTCGCTGAAGAGCTTGGAACCAAATCGGCGAGACGAGTAGCGTCGATAGTCACAGCTGCCTTTATAAGCGGAGGAACCCCTGTAGAGACCCTTGATATTGCCGCGAAGGCATTCATGGATCTCGATCGTTTTAGAAAGAGTAGGTTGACTAGGATGGCTCCCTTTATTTATATATCCTACGTTTCAATTGCAATATTCCTTGTATCAGGATATATATTAGTTACAATGTTTCTACCTGCTACAATGAATCTAGAGCTACTCGGCATAGCAGTATATTCCGATAAATACTTTTATCAGGCAGCGTTATTCTATGCATCTCTGGTAATAGCCTTCTCATCTGCATTGATATCCAGTAAATTAGCAACTGGCAGTGTGCGGCCTGGGGTAAAGCATATAATCATTATGAATATAATTATATACGTTGTGTTTTTCATAATGATTGAAGGTGGATATAGATTTATATAAAAAATCAAATTATTAATTTTTTTTTCTAGCGAGATCACAGCCTGTAACCACGGCCAGTAGTTCCCATATTGGGGGGTAGCCCGAATGAGAATAAAAAGACTGGGTGTATCACCCATAATCACAATATTGCTTGTAATACTTGTTGCTGTTGCCGCTGCTCTAGCTTATTATGGCTTTGTGCTTAATTGGATAAGTAATACGTCTGAGAATGTGAACATCCCTAACCCATTATTTACTTATGACAACGCATATGGAATTAGGCACTTAAGTACGTTTAGGATATGGGTAAGAAATATTGCAGAATTGGATGTAGTTCTAGACTCCGCATATTTGGAAGTCTCTGGTGAAGAGGTTTATCCAGCGAAATTAGGGCAGTTGTTTACAGTATCTATTTTATATGATAATTATAATGGTGAGGATGTATATTCAGTTGAGATAATGGAGTCAAGAAACATAATACCTGGGGGAGTTACACTACAAGTAACCGTTAATTATTCATCTGATAACGATGGTGTTGATACAATTATATATATAAATATATTGTTTGGAATGGATGGTCCACTCTCCGGCACATTAATTTCATCGGCAGTTGTATTGAACGATGGATTAGGAGGCGGTAGTATTAATACTGCCGTGAGTGGTGCGCTAACGGGTTATGCTGAGGGCGGTTACATATCGCGGCAGGCTATTCAAATCGATGTGTTCACAAAATCTGGGGACGGATATATATCTTATGAGAAAGTCCTAGTACCAAGCTCGGAAAAAGTGGCTATCGACGTATACTGCGACGGTTTAAATATGGCCCTATATGGTAGTTATACCGTGAAATTAGTGGCAGAAGATGGTAGTCCTCTTTATATCCCGATAGAGAAAATTGTTACGTGATTTAAAGCTTTCTCCTCAGCCTTTCAAGCTCTCTACCCATCTCCTTTAATCCCTCGAGTAGTTCACGTAAAAGCTCTACATTGTCCCCATTTTCTTTGATATCCTTTTTTTCATCGAGATCTTCTTCCACCCTTATACTATTTAGTGTCTCGTCTTCATCTCCACCTTTATTATTAGTTCCCACTTCAGATACCTGCTCATCCAAGTTTTCCGCCTGTGTCCCTCTCTCCTCAAAAATTTCCTGAAGTATCCCCATAATCTCCCCTATCAGCCTCTTTATTTCTATTACTTGGAAGAAAAGCTCCCTCTCTAACCTAGTCATCCTTGTTTTCAACTGCGATATATAGAATGCTATTATGTATATCCCGACTATAACAGGTACAATTATCCCTATTAGTAGTATTAGTATAGTGAAGTAGTTATAGTCGAGGCTATGGAGTCTACCTAGCATTGTATCTATACCTATTTCCCTGTTTACCGTATAGAGATAGTATATGGAGGCAGCTACTGCAAGTACCATAATGGTATACATGACTATTTTTATTTTAAGAAGCCTGTTTTCCCTTATGTCTCCAATAACCCTAATCCTATTTTTATGGGATGAAGACACTTCCAACACCCCTCTCAAACTTCGCGAATGAGCCAAGTAAACTTGCGGAGCCACCAGCCATTAAAAAGAATACTCCTCCAGAGATCAGGAGTGTTAGGCCTAGGTGATATATGAATGTGTATATCGAGTCGCCCTTTAGAATGTATATAGCCCAACTGTTCCCAATCGATACTACTGCGACCATAAGATATAGAAATATGAGTAGGAAGGATACACTCGGCATCTCAATGTACTGCATAAATTTTGATATCGCGGCGGCGAATCTGGTAAACAGGCTTATTAATACAACTATCAGTGTTAACACTGCGACGAACGTTGCCTGGAGGGGTATCGCCATTCCTTTGAAATAATTGTATATTTGGTTTCTCCCCTGCCTTCTCTTGGAGAATCTAACTGATGTCTCGTACAATACCCTGGCTGTATCCCTTATGATGGCCCCCTTATTTACTGCACTGGTGAAGATAGAGGTGAGGTACAGTACTAAATTACTCCCAGTCTCCTCCGAAAAGAGTCTCCATGCTACATCCGGCTCTATACCCATTTTCAGCCGTGCATATAGCCTCTTAATAAGAGGAGTGAGTTTACCATAGTCATTATATAGTATCCTTCTCAACCCTTCTTTTAATGATCCTGATAGGGAAGCTGCCTCCCCAAGGGTACTGATAAATATGGGATATATAGAGTCGTACTCCTCGATCTTCCTAATCTCGGATAACCCTAATTTACCTATAACGATTCCAGCGGCTCCAGGAATGATATAGAATAAAGATACTTGCAGGCTATATACCACAGTATCTGTGATAAAAAGCTCATTATCTAACACGAAGTAAGCTAGGAAAACGGGAATGAACGAGGCTACGCCTATCGCATATAAAACTGGCTTAGCTATCCTATCTAGAGTCTTTAGTCTCTTAGGCCTATATGGCATTGAATGAGCATGCATTATATCCTCAGGAATATTGATCTTGATAAGTGAGAGTGCCGTAAATAAAGACGTGACTGTAATGAGTATAATTAACGCCATAACTCCATATGTGTTTCCAGCGCCGAATAATATACTGGCCATTACCGCCGTCATTGAGACGATTATAGCCGCATCCAGGAGAGCTGTATAAACATCGGCTATTATCCTGAGTTTATCGATTGTCTTCTGAAAATAATAATCATAATCAATAGTAAATTTATTATATTCTATCTTGATGAAATCCACGAAATTTGCCCCAATAGATATATTATATGCAAGCCTATATAGGAAGTCTTTAAGGAGTTTACTGGGAACTCTTAGGGACGCTAATAAACATGCCCTATCCTGTTTGTAACCCCATTTATTCACGAGTAAATCGATCTTCCTAAAATACTTTGATATAGGGTTTAGAGACCTATCCATTTCACCAACGAATTTATATACTGCTTTACTGTCTATGCCGAAAGTGGTTAGGGAGTATAGGAAGACCATGAAGAATATGAATTTCTTCTTGATCTCGATTCTCTCCCTACTCAGAAGATATTTTATCTTTTTTATACCCTTGGGCTTCTCTAGGCTTATCCTTAGAGGTGTTTTCCTCTCTTCTTCTTTCTTTAATAGTCTAAGCATTTATAGACTCCCCTCCCTCCTTAGTCTTCTATATGCCTCCCCTACACCTATTTCATGTATCTTTCTGAACGCGCTCCACGTATCGTAATAGTCTATTATACCGTTATCAGCCATGAGCCTAAGTATCTCTCTCCTAAGGAACAACTCCTCATATATCTTCCGTTTTTCACGTACAGATAATCCTTTCATAGTGGCTATTTTCTCCTCGAGGATATAGCTCATCCCCTCTCCCCTAAATATGTGGGTGTCATTGGCAGCCTCCCATGAAAACAATTCAATGAAGTTGAATGTCTCTTCAATCGGATCGAAGCCGATGATTTCGTTTATGCTTAGGACCCTCCTCTCCACCATCCCTGTTTTAGGTAGCCTGACCGCACTCTGTATGATCACGGCATTCAAGTTATCAATGTATGTCTTGGGAATATCAATAGGTGATCCAGTAAGTCTCTGAATAAGTTTCTCCACAGAAGCGGCGTGGAACGTCGACAATACTGGATGACCTGTCTGCATGGCTTGGAAAGCTACGGCCCCCTCTACTCCTCGGATCTCTCCTACGATAATATAGTTCGGTCTCTGCCTCAACGCTGCACGCAGCAAGTCATACATCTGTACTGAAGCAGACTTATCTTCTCCCTCCCTCGTGACCTCCCTAGTCCAATTCTCATGTGGACACAGTATCTCTGGCGTGTCTTCAATACTCACTATCTTGGCATTCGGCCGTATAAAGGGAATAATAGCCTTTAGCGTCGTCGTCTTTCCAGAGGCGGTCTCTCCACATACCCATAGACTCAGCCCATTCTCTAGTAGCATCCAGATATATGCGGCCTCCAAGAAATCCATCGTGTTCCACATACATAACTGGATAATGCTAAGCGGTTTACCAGTGAACTTCCTTATCGTGAAGTTACTTCCTTTTATACTGACATCTCTTCCAAAGACTATGTTTATCCTTGAGCCGTCGGGTAAAGTAGCGTCTATAATGGGCCTACGGTAACTAGCAGGCTTGCCTATTCTCTCTGATAATCGAATAATAAAATCGTTTAACTCCTCCTCAGTATCAACCTCTATAGTTGTTCTACAGCTACTAAATATTTTATGCTCCACAAAAATAGGCCCTACACCACTACATGATATATCCTCAATGTATGGGTCCCTTATCAGAGGCTCTATAATTCCAATACCGATCTTTTCCTTCTCCAAGGTATATTTAATCGCGTTATATCCGTCCTCATTAACATGGATTATGATATGATCCCCCTTATCCTCAACACGATAGTCTTCCATCTTCTTTAGTTTTCCATCTATTTTGATGACCTTGTCAATCGCTTTAAACAACAATTCTCTCTGTTCATCAGATGTTCTGAAGTCATAAGACTCATCAATTACTAAGGCTATAGCGTCCTCTACAGTTTCTCTAAGGCGTTTAAGTGACTTCGGTATAGATGGTTCAATAGGATGATATATAGCCCTGTCTCCAATCGTCTTAGTATAGATATGGATGAATATCGGGTCTCCCACGGGATAAATTATATTTATACGTTTAAGGTACCTAAGGTCCCTTGATAACTGCTCTAGATAAATGGGCTCGCTACCGAGCTCACGTGTGACATTATTTACGTATTCTCTGAGATGGCTATTCTTGTCTAATGCGTCTCTGTATGTTGGTGATGACTCTAGTCCAAGCTTTGCGGTCTCAGACATATTATCACCCTAGGCTTTAGCCTGTGAAAACGGTAATACTTTTATACCAAATGCTGGATCTACCTCGAAGCTTATTATAGTGTTTGTAGGTTTGAGTGCACCACGGAGCTTGTTAATCGATATAAACCTAACCATTCTACCCCCTACTTCCTTCATGTTAAGGGATATATGTCCATCGCATATGGATCTAATCCTTATCAGCAGCTCTTCATCAAATGCATATGGATGTATTGTGATAAATACAGACTTAATATTTTCATCTACTATCTTCCTCAATGTTGAGAAGAATTCGAGGATATCCTTCTCCACGGCATGGGTGACAATATAGGTTAGGGAGTCTATTATAAAGATATTATTTTTTTCGTCGATTTCAATAAGTCTAAGAAGCATATTAAGATATCTCTTCGATATCAACTGATTCCACGATATACCCGATACATGTAGCTCTGTAACCATCAGTCTCCCAGCTAAGAAATAGAGTTTTACATCGAATGTCAGGGCCTTCATCTGTTTAATCAGGCTCCTAACTGTGTTCTCAGTAGTTATATACCTTACTCTAAAACCTCCTTTTAACGCTCCATATGTCACCTGCTGAACTAACACGCTTTTACCAGTATCATTCATCCCCTCGATTACCGTAAGAGTCGGCATAGGAAATCCGCCGATTCTCCTATCCAACTCAAAATGATTTAGTTTAATGATGTTTCCCACGTCACCTTCTGCCTCGCTCACGGTTGATCACCCACCGCCACGTCTGAACATCCATTTGGGAGTGTAAATACAATCAAGTATTCCGTGAGACTGTCACGGGGATATCTTGTCGAGAGGTATATCCTTATCTTAAGAACCTCGTTCGGATCCCACGCGCCTGAGGGACTATCAGATAAATTAACTGGATTAAGAATTTCCCTACCTATATCCACGTCATAGGCCGAAACTACCACCCAAAAATCAGTATTCCCTTTTGTACCACTTTGGTTATAGGGAATGAAGGCTGACCTCTTTACACCATTGGTATAATATGTGACTACAATGGTTATATATCTAAAATCCCTCAGGAATATACTTTCTTTACCATTATTTAGGATACTCATCTCGAATGTAGTGTTATCGATCCATGAGATACTCGTTCGATTGATCTCGATTGAAGAATAGAGTTTTTCCTTCTCATTGATTATATCCCTCGCAATTACCGTCTTAAGATCCTGTTGGAGACTTGTTTGCGTGTCAATGTAATTCAGGAAAAACGGGAATATTGATATCATTAGTACACCAATTACTAGAATAGCCCCGTAGTTTCCCATTTCCCTCACCTATAATGCAATGCTATACTCCGTTTTCTCTCCATTGTAAGTGATGTAAATAGCATGGTAATCACCCGTGGACTGTGCTACTCCCAAATATATGGTAAACAAGACCGTCTCACCAGGATCCCAGTATCCGTCTCCATCCACGTCATTCACCGCATTATAGTTCCAAGTAGGGGGAGTTGTAGAATTAAAAGGAATATATTCTTCACCGCCCTTTTTCCCCCAGTACAAGTCTCCCCGACTTATTAAATCGTGTGGTATATGGTTTAACCCCGTGTTTTTAATCCATACATAGACAGTGTCATTGCTGACTGTGGTAAATATGATCTCAACTTTCGTTGACAGCTTTTCCTTCATGTTCTGCGTCATGGCTACCTGAATATAGCTCATTTGCTGGAGGTTAGTTACTACTGCAGCTGTAAAGATTGTGGCTAAGATTATAGCGCTAACAGTGATAAACCCTTCACTGAATACTATGCTAGGCATCTTCCTCCCCCTCCTCCTTAGGAGGCTTCTGTATCGGTGTTAAAATGGGTGGGACGCCCTCAATAGATGATCCACGTGATTCATAGGTCTTTTTAAGGGCAAGTAGTAGTATTAGAAAGAACTCGCTTTCACTGACATCCAGTATCTTATTCAATAGATACAGGGCTAAAATATAGTCTTCAGGAGTAATCTTATTTTCTATAAATACAAAGTCTCCCTCGAGATTAAGGTTCTCAATTATGTCTAGCATAGTCATATATATCTCAGTAGTTATCAGCCCCCTCCTGTAAAAGAGATGGAGCATCTTATGTACAGAGTCCTTTCCAAATGTTTTTAATAGGAAGTCTCCTACTAACAAGGCTCTTTCATATATAAGTGTAGGCATATGAACCCTACGAGACGGTGGTAATAGTAATCCAATACCTTTATCAAAAAATTCCTCTGAGTATGGAGTTGGTTTTTTAATATCAAATTCTCCCTCCAGCCCCTTCTCAACTTTCTTAATCCTCCTCTTCTCTTCTTTTTTAGGCTTATATGTGTCTACATCAGGTTTATCCATTGTTTTAGGCTTTATTTCGGGGGGCGTTTTTTCTATATCTTTATCTTCACTTTTCTTAATCGGCTCCTCGACTTCAGGCAGATTAGCCACGTATTTCGCGAGATACTGAAAGGGATTTTCTAATTCGGAGATTAGTATCCTAACATCCATTAGTGTGTCTTCCACCATCTTCTTTAACTTCCTAATCTCCTCCTCCAGACTCTCCTGATCTTCACCATTCTCATCCATCTCTTCATCTCTATATTCCTCAGCCATCCACACCTCACCGCCTTATCACTATCCTGCACTATCCGTATTTATACTATCCGCTCCCCCTCCACAGCCCATGTATATAAAAAAGATAAAAAGAGGGAGGTGTAACTGGATTCCCGGGGGGGCGCCGATCCATCAAAATCCTCTTGTTTAGCCGAGGAACATCACAGACTCTATCTTGGCAGGCAGCATCCTCTCTACTGTTAGGACAGCACCCTTCTGAGGCTTAAACTCTATCTTGAAACTGTCATAGGCCTCCAACGACTCACCAGGTATCTTGCTTAAGTCAACCACAACCTTATACTTTTCACCAGGTTTTAGGATCAAGTCTGTGTCGCCGGGTGTTAGAGCCGTAATTGTCACCGCTGTTGTATTAATATCGTCGGAATAGATGTTCATTGAGTATACGTCGCCGAACCAAGAGACTATGAGTTTACCTGGGCTTAGGTCAACCTGAGTCATCCCGGGACTTAGCTGTATAGTGAACTCTAAATATGTAACGTTATTCGTTGTTGTGTCACCCTTTGCAATTACTGCTCCCACTAGCTCTACTGATGAGGAGGCCTGTAGCATTCCCTCACTGATCACTGATTGACTCTTCTGTGTTGTCTGGAAACCGACGTTTAGGATGGCGAATGCAAAGGCCGCGGCTACGATGACGAAGGCAATTAAGATTATCGCTGTCTCTATACCGGTGAGCCCTTGCTTCTTCCTGAACTTCCTGTACCTTGACGTTCCAAACAAGATAGGCCACCTCCAAAATAATAGGAAAATACAATTCATATATAAATTTTTACTTACTTTAGTAAGATTTTTATATTATTTGAGTTCTACTTATTTCATGGGGGGTGGGAAATGAAATCCAGAGCGTTGTCAAGAGTATTGTCATGGTTGAATAAATTGAAGAGTGAAATAGGTGCCAATTCACTGTTATTACTTGACAAAAGAGGTTTTGTTATCGGAGACATTGTTGAGGGAAATAATAAACGTATGTATCTACTCATGAAAGCAGTTGGAAATTATACGATCCTCACCGATTCCTATTTCTCTGAAATCGTGATACAGGGCCTTAACTACTCAATCCTCGAAAGTAAGGACTATATACTTATCTCTTACCGCCTTAACGTTGATGAAGAGCCGTATTACCTAGTGATTACATATAAAAATCGCGAGCTGCCGATAGGGATAGTCCTTATGAGGCTAGAGACCATTTGCAAAGAGTTTGGAAAAATTTATGATGAGTGGAATACCCCAACATCCGGCAATGAGGCTACTGAGTCGATGGATGACTTAGAAAATATTATAAATAAACTAGAGGGGCATCCTCTGTTCAAAACCCTAATAAAAAATATTAGGGAGCCCCAGGACTGAGGAGTTCTAAGGTATCTCCCACTCAAATTTTATATTCTCAGGTATCGAGAAAACATATCTCTTGATCACCGATGGATCCACAGATCGCCATACAACCCTATCCTCTACTTCACTAACATCAAGTACATCAAAGCTATTCCTCTTGGCAAATTTTTTGAAGTCATCCATTATCTTTTCAGTGAGGTCTTTCTCTCTTATTATAACGCCACTGTCGGTAATCGATCCGAAATATGCCTCCACAAAATACTCGTTACTCTCAACATTCTCTATCAAAATATTTGTTGCTTGGTATTTGTTTGAGAAGAAGTCGTGGATCTCACCAATCAATTCAGTCTCTTTATCAGAGGGTAATTTTATTTTTGCCCTGATACCCTTAATATCCTCATAGATCTTGAATCTACCAAAATAAACTAAGAATCCCCCCTCTGCATATGGCTCTTTCTTTATAAGTCCAATTATCTTTACCTTCTGTCCTTCTTTAATCAAAAAACGGTTCTTTAATTCGGTGGGGACAGTAATGACTAGGCTACCCCCACTTCTCCTGATATGTCCCTCGAAAAACACAGTATCGTATTCCCATTCTTCCGCTCTCATATTAATTCATCTCAGATTACTTAATATACTTACTATCTAATAACTTATATATCAAAATATACTTATTAAATTTCAATATATGATTTATGCACTAATAGGTTTTTTTCAAATAGATAACATTAGAAACCATAAACTTTACTTTGCAGTTTCCCATATTTTTTATATTTAAGGAAAACTACCTGTATAAATTTACGTTTTTTAATAAAGGATGAGTCTAATTTTTTTATTATTAGGGAGGAGGATGCCTCGATGGCACGTCGTATCCTATTAAAGGGATATATACAATATTCTCCTCTTACCTTTGATAAACAACTTTATTGGAGACCTGGTCAAATAATCCTAACATCGGATTCCCTAAGCATCGTCAAAGGCTCCTCTCTCCTAGCATCCCTACCATACACCCAAATATATTCAATAAATCGACAATCAGAATTAGAGAGTAACCTGCTTGGTTTGAAATACATTAATATCGAAAGAACTTTCGATGAGCTTTACCTTGTAAGTTCCCCCAGGGTAATTGAGAACGTGTATAGTGTCATTGATAATGTGATTATGAATGCAAAGATAGGGCAACGTGGAAATAACCCAGAGCCAGATTCCACCGAGGCTAAGATAGTTTACATGCTCTACAAAAAGATCCCCTTCGACATGATCGCGTATCTACTTGGCCTAACGAAACGAGAGCTGGTTAATAAGTTAAATTATCTGAAAAATAGAGGATTTATAGATTCGAGGGGAGCCCCTACCAAGAGGGGCATAGGTCTTCTTAAACAGTTATTTAAACAGCTTAAGAAAAAGATATAGACCCTCTATATTGCTGTGCTCAAGTTAGACAATTCTATATAATATATCTCACTGGTATAATCCATTCTAACAAGATATAGCCTTCCACCAGTAGTAAACAAATGGTTTCCTATATCAGATATATATATACCTACCTTAGGCGTCATTGGAGTCCATGAATCTGATGCGATAGAGTATCTATGGACCCCACCACCGTTGTCCACCATATAAATATATCCATCTGAATATGCTACACCGATTAACTTAGACGCTGGGAGATTAGCTAGGGGAGTCCAGACGCCACTTGTAACGTTATATCTATAAAACCCATCCGATGCCCCACCAACAAGTAAATATAGGGAGTCATTTAACCCGATGGCGATAGAATATTGGGACACTGTCTCAGGGAGGGTCGCTATGGCCATCCATGAATTTGTTAGTATATCATATTGATATACCGTGGTATATGTTCCACCTGGAATATACATAAGTTTATACGGATATTCACCGAGGTAGACTAGGGCCGCTCCTTCGCCCGTTTGTATAGGTAATGTCGTAATTACGCTCCAGCTGTCTAATAAAATGTCGTATGCATAAAGCGAGGCTTGGTCTGCCACATATATCTTCCCCTGACTATGAACATATGTTATGGCGGTCGTGTTATCCCATATGAAGGGTGCTCCTGATAATGTATACCACGTGTCAATACTAGGCTTATATAGATAGAAGCTGGAGTCTCCACCCTTCCCCACAAATAGGGCATCTATGCTACTAACGTAAAACGTGATCTCTACAAGATCAAGGTATAACGTGTATGAGGAGACGCTTGCCGATGGGTCAAGGGATTCTATCCTTAGTAATAGTTTTCCCCCACTAAGGTAGTCACCTACTAAAGTGGATATAGTGATGTCATATTGGGCCTCCGCTGGAAAACTCGTGTAGGAGCCGGTGAATATCCTGATCCAGCCTGAACTAGACCAGTTGTAAGCATATAAGTTAACAACTAAATTGTCTACACTATGTCTAAGCCTTATTGTAACATTATACCTAACTATACTCGTGTATTGGGCGGGGAGAGGTATCTCTGCCTGAACACCTGTAGATTGAGTGTTAAATGAGGGATTGAAAAGTATATAGTCTATTTTTAAAGTGTGTTTTTCATTAAACACCGTGTCGTGAGTTGTTGTTATCTTAAATCGCCAGTATCCGCTGGAGTTCCTAAAATCATCGGGGGACAAAATCACCGGTGGATCAAGATACATGTCTAAATCCCTTGAGGTATATATAGCACTAAAATACCCCGCTCCATTAACCTGATACGCGTCAGCAGTAAAGTTATAGAGCTGTATAGTCACATTTACATAATTGACGTCTATATTAACATCTGCTCCCCATGTTAAGTTTATCCAGGTAGGAGCAGTATTACTATCTCCTATAAACTCTATTGATGACACGTGCTTATCAGGGAAGTCATTTGCACCAGCCTCGATTCTCGACTGTAGAGTGGACGGGAGGGACGAGTTATCTATCGATAAATAGCCTGTAGTGAGTGGTGATCCTAAGTAGTCGGTTAGTTTAAAGTATATTGTAATAACTAGGAACTCCCCAGGTCCCGATGCATAGCCAGGGAAAGAAAATGAGGATGCGGTGGTTGATACATAGTCATACGTTGGTGCAGTGGCTACGCTTGATAATAAGGCTGTTTCACCGCCTAGGGAGTCGATTATCGACACGCTAATCGTGAAGGCGGCTTTCGGGAGGATTTCCTCAGATGAGAAGCTGATAACAGGCTCTGTATCAGCTACCTTCCTCGGCCAAAATAGGACAGAGGGATAGTTAGAGGGATATCTAACGTCGTTGTAACTGGAGATTGTATAATGAGATACGTCTCCATAAGAAACTCCAATGACTGGGGTATCGTCTGTAATTGAAGAACCGCTTATAGATCCGTAGTCGAATCTAATCAAGCCATTCTGATATAGTACCGCAGCGAAATTCTGGACTCCCCCTAATAAATAGAATGTGGTTCTCCACCTTACGTAGACCCCAGATCCAAATTCGTCTGAGTATGTACTGTTTATATAAATGTCTCCCACGAAAGAGTAGGTTGCCAAGTCAGCCCAGAATGGAGCGATCATTCCCCTAGCCCTAAACTCGGGTAATGTACTACTTCCATCTGAACCTGTATACGTCGTCCCTATAAATCCGTTACTACATACTCCGACACTTGAATATGTACTGCTATAGTATGGAAACGTAAATGGGAGATTGTATGTCCAAGTATTGTCATCCGCGTTCCACCCCATACCAGTTCCTGTATATGTAAATCTACTGTTCGGCATGATCCATTCTTCATAGTAGATCTTATATCCTGGCCCGTCGCTTGATGGGAGGCTTTCAACTATACTTAGTAAATCGCTCTGGCTGGATGCCAATGGATTGCCATAATACATATATATAATTGTTGTGGCTCCCGCTGGAAGAGTCGGGATCTCAACCCATATAGTGGCGTTGCTTGAAGTGGTGTTCCAGTACTGTATCCAGTAATCCAGGAGGTTTCCAGCTGAGTCCGTAAACCTTATGTCTCCTCCATCTGATTTTGCCTTTGTAAAATCGAAGTTAGTGGAGTTCAGGACTATCTTCAGCTGATAATTGGTTAAGGTATTCCCAGTCTGCTCCGTTACATATATCGCTTTTCTATATCTCCAGTAATTACCCCCTGTGACGTTGAAATACCCTCTATAATATACGTCCCACGTAGATGCAGAGAGAGTAATACCATCCAGTTTATATATGAATCTACCTATTTGCGAGGGGGCATCATTTGAAACTGTTGTCGATAAATACGTGCCTGTATCGTTCGAAGGTATGGTAAGCATCTGATGAAACTGTGAGCCTGAGACAGTGTAAGGATGTTGATGCAGGTATAAGATATTCGTATAGGTGTATGGTTGAGAGGACACCATTAAATATACACCATTATTAGAAAATACATCTGATAATCCCCCTCCAACAAAGGAGCCTTCCAATACATTGAATGTATCTGGGTCGTACATGGCTTTAGACGGGTAGGATCCACTGTCTACCGTATAGTAATCAAAGTCATTGTATCTAACGCTATCCGTATCTCCAGATACATAGGTTCCCCGATAGACAGATATGATGTTGGGATACTCGTATTCGATGGTTGTAAGCTGTCCTAATGTAGCCTTGGAGCCCGCAGGGAGGACACTTGGAGCGTAGGATCCCTGGGCCCACGTAGCCACGCTAATATTAGAGGCTGTCTGGGGATACTGTGCTGATACCGATACCCCCTCCCCGCCTATCAGCTGTATTATCCATCTACCCACAGACATGTTTTGCCTCAGGGACTCGTATGTCGTTATGTTCGTTTCTATACTACCTGGATCTATGAGTACATATCTAGTGTTATATCCAAATAGGCTAGCGTTGTAATAGTCACCTATCCTCGTGTTTTTTTCAAAGACACCGATATATCTTATTATTACTGGGGCAGATCCCGAGTTTTCAACAGTCAGGTTTAATTCTCCAGAGGATGTGACCTTGACTTTAAGAATATTGATACTTATCCCAAGGATATCGCTTTGCTCCTTAAACTCCTCCATAATTTTTTTGGAGTATTCAGTCTCTATCCTCTGGATACTCATATATGCTACTATAAAGGAGATAATTATCATTATGATGAATAGGCCGGCTATCAGAGATCCTATTCCCTTATGCCTATATCGAGATGGAGAATTCATATCCAACACCAATATCACTAACTACACGTATATCGTGAAATCCAGAGTCTAAACTGACCATAATAGTAAGCTTCTCAACCTCATCAACCAATACCCTTGTAGGCGGGTCAAACACATATCTATCTCCATCAATGTAGACAGAGTCTATTTCCACGACCTTGTCTCCATAGTTATAGACATAGATGACAAGGGTATTGTTGGTAGACAGATAATAACTCCAAGTAACTTTAAATTTCGTAGCAAGCACGTCATTTCTATACTCATATAGATTTGTCAGGTTGCTCACCTCAGTGGAAAACTGTATGGTGAAGAATAGGTATATAGTGACACCTAGTGAAGCGGCTATCAAGATCATCAACAACGCACTTATTATCTCTGAAACTCCCCTTCTCATATTCAATTCCCTAACTCCAATTTTCTATGAATAATAATTAGGTTTACACCGTATAATCTATTTTTAGGTTCTTATTACATATATAACACATATGCGGGTAACTCACACCTTTATTCTATGATTTATATTGTATATTCGTCATTTAAACTCATTATAAATTATGTTGCCAAAGACATTATATTATAGTGATACAAAATGAACTACTACCCCAGTAGGTTCGTTGGTTACATTCTATACAATTATTTAACTGCAATATTTAATTACAGAATGCCTATTTACCATGTATTGGGGTGGATATCGAGTATGAGATCTAATAAGAGGAAAGGCGTTTCTCCAATCATATCCGTGCTCCTACTCATCCTCATCGCGGTAGCTGCTGGTGTAATGACATATGTCTTTGTAGCAGGCTGGATAGGCAGCGCTACAACAAGCACAACAGTTGTACAAGGGCAGTTATCTGTTGATTATGCAGATGCAAATGCCAGTGCCGACACCTTGACAATTTACTTAAGGAACGTGGGTGGAGTAGCGTTAAGCATAGATAGTATCTACATCGAGAAAGCCGGTGGAGGCCTAGTTACTGTATATTCGCCTACAACTGGTAATACGCTTGGTCCAGGCGATGTAACTCAGCTAACAGTGTCAGCCAGCCTGAATCCCGGCGAGGTCTATACGATTAGGATCGCTACAAAAGAGGGTACTACAATTGTGTTCTCAGTAAAGGCACATAGCTAAATCCCTTCCCTCCCTTCATTTTTTAACATTGTAGCGGTGTCTTTTCGATTAAAAATAATATTTTTCCAGTATTTTTATGGATGTAACTAATATTTCAAATATAAGTGTGTCCAAAACAAAAATTTAATTATGGTTGAGAAAAAAATGTCATCACTGGACAGCCAGGACATGGAGTTATTACGGATTCTGCAAAAAGAAGGAAGAATTTCTTATTCAGAACTTGCCAGGAGACTAAATATGCCCCAGTCCACCGTCAGGTTCAAAGTCAATAAGCTTGTTAGAGAGGGATATATAAAGAAGTTTATAGCGGTATTGGATCCTGAGAAACTCGGTTTCCCTATAATTATGATACTTTTACTCAGGATTGACCATAAATCTCTAGATGATATATTCGATTATATTTCTCAGATGCCGGAGGTACACCATATGTTTCAGATTACTGGGAGATACGATATTGTCTGCATCTTTCATGCTAGAAATATGGATGATGTTAGCAGGATAAACAATACCATAAGAGGATTAGAAGGAGTGGTAGATGCCCAGACCTTACTAGCTACAGGTAGGCTTCTAATAAAAACGGATCTACCTATATAAGTCCTCGTTTAAAAATGGAGTGAGGGCCATAACCACAGCATAATAAGTGAGTGTTTTCCTATCAACTATATTTTTAGTTAGGATCCCGATGAACCCTTCTTCTTCGCCAATGTTATCTCTCGCATATTGTTCATTTATAATGTCCTCTAACTCGTCATATTCTTGGTTTAATAGCTTGTCTACAAAGTGTCTAGGTACGGGAAATGCTGGTGACATTCCCATCGATTTCATTCCATCTCTCCTAATGATATAGGCCACTTGTACATCCATCCATGCGTCGTTAGCTTTATATATGCCCGCCTCGATTCCTACGCTGAACATCCACTCTCTCTCCTTTTCAGCAGCTTTTACGGCCCTAGTCTTACTTCCTTTTATCACTTCACTTAATGACATTGGCTGAGGAGCCACTCCCGAGTCTACCTTAATAGGCTTTATAACGATCTCATCGAAATATCGTGTAAAAGCTTCTTCAACGCCCATTATCTTGGCTTTATTCAGGCTTCCCACCAGTACCTTCATCTCTATCCCCTTGATTATATCTCTATCGCTTATTAAAAATGATTGTGTTAAACATGTTATTTATATAGACATTTTGTGTAACCACTGGTCACTACAATCTTGGTACTATTGTAATATAAAATTTACTGGATTTAATTAGAATAAACTACGAACTGCCGGTCAGTATTCCAGAGTATCCAGAGGTGTATAGTGATTGTCGTCAGGCAAATCTATCGTCGCACTGCTCATCATCTTCACAATATTAACATTCTACCCCCTATATTATCCAGTAATCAATGAACTATTCCACTCTATTGATGCAAAGACTCTACAGCTTGCAGACTTTGTAATTGATACCTCGGGAATATATAACGGTAAACAAATTATCATAGTAGTGAATATTAAAAAATTGGTGGGGGTGGGCGAATATGTTGTCAACCGCTCCTCAATAAAAATATATGCCCCCGATGGAACGTTGATCCCGATAATTAGCTATAGCTTTAATAAATCGTTAGAGAAAGAGGCTGCAGAGATGAAGAGGTTCTCCAGCCCAGCTCAGAGTAAGACGTTAGCGGTAATAAATTGTCCTGAGTTAAGAATATCTAGCGGATTAGGTTTTACAATAATAATAAGTGATCCTAAGGTGGTTCGAGGATCTTGGACTATAGTAATGGATATAATAGAGCCTAATAGTGGCTCGGTGATTAAGAAGCTTACCGCACAGGTGTATATTTAAAATCTTCTAGGAACATCTCGATCTTCCATTGAGAAGACTATCTAACAAAAGTTTATTTTGACAGTAATTTAATCGAAAATAATGCATTTCTTTGCACATAAATCAAATTTTGATGTAACTACTTTGGATGATATAATTTGTGTTATATACAGCCTTATACTATTCAGTTACATATATTTATATAAGCAAATAATTCATTATATTTAAACGGTGTAGAAAATGCCTGAATTAAGCAGGCCATTAATCGCGATATTAGGTGTTGTAATATCAGTAGCAGTACTATTCATTGCAGTAGCAGGTTTCTTACCATTCTTCCAGCAGAGCGTATCATCAACAACACAACAAGCATCATTCTCTGCAACAGCATCTCCTGCTCAATCTAGTAATAAGGTGATATTTACCGTAAATGTTCAAAAATTAGTAGGATCTGGAAATTACCAGATATCTCAGAGCGACGTAACTGTTTATTATCCTAACGGTGATTCAGCAACAGGAGGAAGTACTAGTGTTGCAATGAGCCCTACACTAGTATCATTTAGCTCAGGAACCACAGCTCAAGGATTCGTACTCGAGGTAGATACAACAGGTTATACGGCAACAGGAACTTGGGTAATCGTTATTACAATTGATGATAGTGATGGAAACCCTGTACAAACAATATCTTTAGAAGTTGAAGTTGCCTAAAACTTAGTTAGATCTTGAAAACATATTACCCCCTTCTCAATTTTTTACATTATAAAATAGTACATGGAGAATATAGTCAGCATATTTCACTTTATTTTAATTAATCGAAAAAAATATTATTGAAAGATTGATATTTTAATGAATTAATAAATGTGCGAGAGTATATCTTTTGAATAACAATAGTTTATATAATTAATTGATTATAATTATGGATGGAGGGGAAGAAATATGCCATATTTCAGTAAACCACTAATAGCCATATTAGGATTATTTATGTCATTATCGTTATTATCATTAGCTGTTGTAGTGGTGTTTCCCTTCTTTCAGACATCTTTTCCTATTCTCCAAAATACTGTGGCGTTTACGGCCACTGGAACAGCTAGTAAAACTGGGGTAGCAGGCGACTATTTAATTGTGATGTCAATTAATATTAATAGGCTTGTGGGTTCAAAAACGTATATGCTTGATTATAGGAAGATTTCTATATATACTCCAAATGGAGATTTAGTTCCTTATGCAAATAAGAGTAGTGATATTTATTGGGATTTGGAGTTTCTCCCTCCAGTAGGTAAGAGTACTGGATTCACAATAAAAGTTCATTGGACCAGACAGGATCCACCTGATGGTTATTGGATTGTAGTCCTCAGCATTCTTGATCCAGATACAAATAAGGAGGTTCAAACACTCACGATTAAACTGCTCGTCTAAATATCAATCTCCTTATAACCAAGCATGAATGATGACTATTAGATATTTGGGAGTGTAAATTGTTATATATCATCATTGATACATTAGTATATGAGATTGCGATAATAAAATTAATTAAAATGGTTGGGAAACATGGGGTTTTCATCATCACTTTCGCTTATCATATTGATGCTGGTTATCGTACTAAGCTTTGGTACGTATATGAATCTAGTTATGACATCTGTTAAGATAAACGATCCTCATAGGATAAACCTGATTACGCGGCACATTAAAGAAGAGCTGGATTGTTACAAGATAAATGGTACTAGTATTTATAATAAAACCATATATGTTGAGAATATGTGGTACGACGATACTTATATCACTGATATTTTGATTGTAGCTCAGAACGGCTCAATAATTAAAGAGATCCCGTTACAAGAATATATCACTATCCCTACCCTAACTGCATTGAATATTACGAGGGATATGATTAATCAGAAAGCCGGGGATCCTAATGCGATTTCTCTTAACCTCTATAATGACTTGTTTTATGATCCTCCTCTCTATGCCGTTATTTTAGTTACAAAATATGGAAATAGTTTCCCGGTTAAAAGAGTCATTAATGTGTAAGGTGAGAGTCAAATAATTATTATATTGGGCATCGTATATATTATAAAATAGATGTTATATATGTGTGTTGAGTGGTTGTAAATGTCGTGGTTTTTCAAAATATTTAACAAAAACAAAAAGGAAAATTCTAGTGAAAAATCTAGTAAAAAGGAAGAGGAGAAAAATGTATCTGTAGAGTCTAGAGAAAAGAGATCTGTAGATAAAAGTAAAGGTAAAAAGAAGGCTAAAAAAACAAGGGAGAAAAAGAAGAAATCGAAGCCAAAACCTTCAGGGGAGAGGGAAGTAGTATCCAAGAAAAAAGAGGCTAAGCCTGAAGCCCCTGATATGGAGAAGGTGGTAGAAGTTAGTGAAGTGGGCGGCGATACCACCACTGTTTTGGAGGAACCTGAGGTAAAGCCTGAAGAGTCTGAGGAAGAGTTTCCTCCTGAGGAGTTTGAAGAGCCTAAGAAGAAAAAGAAGAAGGATAAACTTGAGGTCTATAAGGATGTTTATGCTGTTATGAAAAACACTTTATGGGATATCAGCTGGATGATCCTCAAGAGGCCGCCTGAAATTGCGGATGATGCTCAGCTACTTGAGTCATATGACTTACTGAATGGAGAGTATCAGGTAGAGCTTTATCTCTATGAGGGTCAGGGATATTATATTCTCTCGGAAAAGGAGGTCTCACCGTATCTAATAGATTTAACCAACGTGGTTGGTGAGGTGATTAGAAGACTGGGCTTGGACATATCCGAGGGTAAATTGATGGACACCATCGAATACGTTCTGAATATATTGGAGTTGGAGATAGATGAGGATACTAGGAAACAAGTGCATCATTATTTATATAAGCTTACTAACCCTTACCAGATACTCTACCCATTGTTTGCAGACGAAAGTGTTGAGGAGATAACAATCCCAGATGTCAACTATGAGGTTTTCGTAAGGCATAGGCGTTATCCTGATCTTCAGTGGCTGAGGACAAATATAAGTTTTCCTAATGAGGATACACTAAATAGTTATGTCCAGAGACTGGCGCTTGTTAGTGGTAAAAGCATTAGTCCAAGTAACCCATATGTTGAGTGTAGAGCGCCGGATGGTAGTAGGCTTACACTTGTATATGGTGAGGAAGTATCTGGAGGACCGAGTATCACTGTAAGAAAGTATCCCGAGGAGCCGTGGACGATCGTTAAGCTAATTGCCGTGGACGCTATCTCTGTTGAGGCCGCTGCATATTTATGGTTACTCCATGAGGCGAAGGGAGTTATATTTGTTTCGGGTGCGATGGCGACTGGTAAAACTACGATGCTCAACGCGCTCTTACTTCTAACAGATCCGAGGAGAAAAATAGTTACCCTTGAAGAGACGCCGGAGCTCAATCTTCCCCACCCCCTTTGGCAGAGAATGTATACCCGTGAAATCCCCTTCTATAGTCAGTTAAAACCAGTTACGTTGTGGGATCTTGCCATATGGAGTCTAAGGTCCCGTGGTGACTATGTGGTTATTGGAGAGGCTAGGGGAGAGGAGGTAACCGCTTTGGTTCAGCAAAGCCTGTTTGGAACCGGTGCACTTACGACTATTCACGCAACTTCTCCACAAGATTTGATTAACAGGCTTATTTCACCCCCACTTAATTTACCTGAGCATTGGATACCAAGTATATGGGCAATTGTCCAGCTGCGTAACATTGGCGGCTGGAGGGGAGTAACCGACGTTGTTGAGATAGATAAGGACGGACACTTAGTCCAGGTATTTCAAAGAGAGAGCAAGAAAGATACACTTAAGGCAGTTACGGATCCCGCTGGGACTTATAGAATCCGCCTGGCAGGAACTCTCTTGATTCTAGGGGAAAAAGTTAGGGACGAATATCATAACAGGGTTGAGTTCCTTAAGGACATGCTTAACAAAAGGATTTATAAATATAAGGATCTTGCTAGAGAGCTAGTTAAGTACTATGCCGAGAAGTCGGTGATCGAATAATGGATGAGAAAGTCTTCATCGAGTTCTTCATGATCATCATAGTCTTGTCAATAGGCTTCCTATTACTGACCTCTGTAACCCCATTACTCCAGTCGATCAGTAAGCCACAGGCAGCTCCCCTTGTCGAGGTTGTGTATTCATATTGTTATTATAATGCCACTGGTGGATACTACAATTGGACAGGATATCTCTATGAATATGATCCTGGTAGTGTGAGTATCCAAAGGATATCCCTATATGGTGATGGTGATATCAGTCTCGTTACAATTACTATCAATGATCAGGTCTATAATAATGGGGAGGTTTTCTATCTGGAAAATGGATTAAATAATGTGACCATTATATTTACTTCAAACTCGGTTACTACGGAGACTGAGATTACCTATATAATTATGTTTTCAACCGGCTATTCATTGGATGGAAAAACATCTGTTTCGTGAGGCTAACAGATAAATTTGAGGGAATGTGGATATGGTGTAGGAAATGGTTTCAATATATGATATTCCATTAGAAATCTACTATGCATTGAGCGTAGTCCTCCTAACCGGAGGGCTTTATTTCAGCTTAACTAGACCAAAGAAATACGTTGAGTATACTATTCTTACAACAATATTAAGTCCACTTCCCTCATTAATAGCCCTATATGTTCAAGTAGGATACACGTATCTCTTTCAAGTGACTCTTGTAGGATATGCAGTAATTGTATTATCTGTATCACTCCCATTTGCCACTGGAGAATTCCCTAGGCTACTTCGTGAAATATACGCAGATACAAGGAGATATTATGTAATCTGGCTTGCAAAGTCAGGGACACTAGAATATATCGACGCAGAACGCTTTTCTAGACAACTTACACTCTATACATATCTCCTCCTTATATTCGGGCCTATAATCGCTTTCCCCCTGTATGTGATGGGGCTGTTTATCTATGGATTCCTCATATTGGTAGGCATATTTTTAATCGTCGTTCTAATGCCGTATTTAACGGTGTTGGTAATCAGATCAGGATATGTATCTAGTCTATTAGACGAGCTGCCCCAGGTTCTACAGTTATTCCTAATTCACCACAGAAGTGGAGAGACAATAACCGAGGTATTTAGAAACATTGCTAACAGCGACGAGAACCTTCCTTCATGGAGTAAGCTAACTAAGAGCCTACTCCTTCAGAGCGAGATGACCGGCCATGGTGTCGATAAAGTCATCAGTGAGTGGATACAATATGGTAAGGGGCCCGAGAAGATAAAAAACTTCTTGGAAGGATATTTGTACACTTGGTTAGCAGGAGGAAATATAGAGGCTTATATAAAGAGATGGCTTGAAGAGGAAGAAGTCCTCTGGGTGGATAGAATAAGGAGCTACTATGAGCGTATGCTAGTCTTCGCAGAGGTCGCTATAATGGCGGCGGTAAGCCCTATAGCAGTACTGTTAATAGCTTTCCTAAGTCCCGGATATGGTATATTCCTACTAGAGTTACTTATCTTCATTTTCCCAGTAATGCTATATATCATTCCCATGGTCTATATGTCATCTGTTAAGCCTAGAATGGCATCTACACCAAAATTCATCCCTAACATAAAGCATTTAATTATAGCAGTTGGCCTCGGGATAATACCCTTGTTTACACTCAATAATATGTATTCAAAATTAGTTGGTTTCCTTGTAGTCATGGGGATGGTACTATTACCATTTGAAATGAAGTGGAGCTATGGTGTACAGAGCCTTGACAGAGGTGTTCTAAGATGGTTAGAGACAGCGATGCACTATATGCTAGCAGGTTCCCTTCCTCTAGACGCAATTCAAAAGGCTAGAGAGATGATTAAAGAGGGAGCGACTCTAAGGCTGATCAACAAAATGACGTATAGCATTGAATCTGGGAAGTTATCAGTAAAAGCCCCAACCCCATTCTTAACTCATACTTTACACATCGTAAGTACAGGCATTGTGTCTGGAGCCCTGTCTCCAGAACTTCTATATATGAATGTAAACATACTGTATAAGATTAAAAACACGATTGAAGAAAGTAAACGCAGTGTATTTCCTGCTATAGTATTGGGAATGATAACTCCCTTCATTGTCCTACTTACGATAGGCATCGGGGTATGGTTTGTAAATACTATATCGGTATTCGGCCCCGAGACAACATCGTTCCCCTTACCACTACCTACCTTCTCCATTAATCTCGATGCCCTCCTACCATATCTATATGTCTTCTCAATAGTACTCGGTATAACCATCGGCTCTATAGTAAGCACCACATATTCCAACTATTTTTACAGCACATACATACACGTGCCTATCCTCCTAAGTTTACTCGTAACACTATTACTAGGATCAGACTATTTTGTCCAGGTCTTCGAAATCTTCATGGGGCTTTAAATCATAGTATATACTTTTTATTACAATAATTCCATATGGATATATACTTCTAATGTTTCTAAATTATTTGGGAGGTGGCGATATATGAAAGGAATGACTAGCTTGATAGCTAGCGTGATATTCATAATGTTGATAGTAATGGCTACATCTGCCATATATGTAACCTCATATTATTCTCAGTATAATCCAAGGGAAATCAAAGCAATAAGTGAAACTTTAAAGGAAATGTTAGATTTAACACCTGGTATAGATGGAGTACGTATATATAATTTTGGTCCTGATGACGCTAAGATCGCTGTAGCGATGTTAGTAGACGGGTTAGATGGTAGTGTTATTAAAATAAATTCAAGTATGAGCTTGACTGTCCCATCACAGGAATATATTGATGTGGAGTGGGATGATATAGGGCTCCCCACCCCCAATATAGACGATTCGATTATATTAGTTACTGAAAGTGGTAAAAAGTTTGTGTTTAGCCCTGTTTATAAACAATCGACGAAGTCTCCCGTGAGTATACTTAAGTTATCAGGTAGAGACATCGACTTGTTTATATATATCAATGGTGAAGGAAGCTCTGAAAACATATTGGTTATCGCCTCTAACATAGGGCTTCCAGTGAATCCAACATATGTAGAGATCAATGGAACTAAAATAGATCTAGACTTCTCAACGTCACTGCCTCCATCAACTACCGTCAAGTACGTATCGGAGTTGAAGCTTGAGGATGATGAATGTGAACATGAGGAGGAAGAGTATATAATAGAAGAAACATCATATATGGATGTTAATGACCCTGCGTTTATCTCAGACTCGAGTGAGGACACACTAGTACAGTGGATAATAAACTATATAACAAATAACATGGAGCCACATGAATGTGGAGACTGTAAACATGAAGATGAAATAGAGTATGAACACGGCTATCTCAATGTAACCATAACTATAAAAGGAGTATTGGCTGATGGTAGACTCTTCGAGTATACCGGTACCTTTGATATAATTTTCGACGAGATCGAGTATAAGAATGGACAGCTTGAAGTTGAGAATCTATATATCCAGCCATCTGGATTAGTACAAATCACGAGCGGTGATGAACACCACGGGCATCATGATTAGAATGGCCCGTTAAGCACTTTTTATAATACTTCTCAAGATAGAGCTATACTTATTTCCGTTTTTTAAATTTTTTAAATGACCAACTGTTTCTTCTAAATAATGAAACATGGAGTTCTATATATTTATATATCCAATGTATTATAGGGTATAGATGGAGAGGGGTGAAACATATATGAGAGGAATGTCGAGTTTAGTTGCTAGCATCATATTCATCATGTTAATAATAATGGCGTCGTCAGCCATATTTGCGAATTCATATTTTATACAAAAAAAGCCAGGAGAAATTAGTTTAATTGGCGAAACAGTGAAGGAAGTAGTCGATGTCACTCCTGGTATACAAGGTATACGGATATATAACTTTGGCCCTAATGAAGTAGATATATCCACCGCAATGTTAATAGAGGGTGTTAGTGGAAGGGTTCTGAAAATTAATTCAAGTGTAAACCTTGAGATCCCTCCTCAAGAATACATAGATATCAGTTGGGATGCCCTAGGGTTACCAACACCAAATATTGCGGATTCACTGATCCTGGTTACAGATAATGGAAAAAAGTTCTTCTTTAACCCGGTTTACAAACTATCTACTAAGGTGCCAGTGAACATCCTCAAACTATCGGGAAGAGACCTAGATCTTTTTGTATTTATTAGTGGAAATGTTCAAGGCGATGGAACGAATAAACCTGTTGTAGCCACAAACATAGGTACTCCAGTTAATCCTACTCAGATCATTATTAATGGAACTGTAATTCAACTAGATTTTACAAAGAATATAATGCCAAGTACTGTTGTCGAATATGTAAAGGAATTCGAGTACGAGAACCATAGTGGCTACGGAGGGCCTGAACTAGAATTTGAAACGGATACTATGACTGTATACGACCCAGTTCTTATGTCAGATGAAGGGTCAACCAACTTCATAGACTTAATATATGACTATATCCAAGAGCAGATTGATCAAGGAAAGGGCTATCCTGGAGGCGGCGCCACTGTAGGTGGTTATCTAAATGTAACCCTTGTAATACAAGGTGTTTTAGCAGATGGTACTCTATTTGAGTACACTGGGACTTTCGAGATATTCTTCCATGTAGCAACGCCGTCCAGAAACATAATAACACTTTATCTACAGCCACAAGGTCTAGCAGAAGAGATAGAGACAGAAACACATTAATCATTGAAGACTAACCTGTTCAGAGGCATCATCCCTCTCCACCAAATTTATTCCAATTAATCGAGATGAGATTAATATTTAAGAGTAGGATATAATGTTGATTTTCTATTGATGAGCCTGAAAGAACGAATTTTCAGACTAATTAGAGAATCAGCCATACCATTATTGGGGCTGATGACCTTAATTATATTTGGGACTATAGCGTTTTCTATGGCCGAAGGCCTGTCGTTTTTTGATAGCTTCTATTGGACTATAACTGTAGTATCCACTGTTGGATTTGGTGATATTACTCCAACAACTATCTATGGTAAGATAATATTTATCCTCCTTGTAATATTCGGGCTCTCACTATTTGGATATTTCATCACCGTCCTATCCTCCTTTATAACTGAAGAGAAGGTGGTCCGTACCTTATTTTCATACTTCATGGCAGATGGTGGTAAGAAATTGAGGGATCATGTTATATTAATCGGATGGAACAGTCACATAAAATACGCCTATGAAGAGATTATTGCAAATGGTATAAAACCACTTGTTGTAGTTGAAGACGAGGACCTAGCTAAGCACTTAGCTAGAGAAAAGATAAATGTCGTTGTAGGCAGCCTAGCTGATCCAAACCTCTATAGTAAAATAAACATTCAAGAGGCAAAGGCAATCATAATAGCCTCAGATGACCATTCCAAGACGATTCTCCATACGCTTAAGATCAGAAAGGTAAATAACAGTATCCCTATTATAGCAGCATACTCTGAGAGGGAGCTGGAGGATGTGATGAAGCAGGCGGGGGTGACTAAACTTGTTAACATACCTGAGATAGGTGGGCGTTTACTAGCTAATCAAGTGTTCGAGCCTATTGCGGCTGAGGCGGCTATAGACTTAATATCTAGGGGTAATCTGGACCTGAGTGAGGAGACTATCCCCTCATCCCTTGACGGTAAGCACATATCAGAATTGAAGAAAGCAGGGTTAACTAGCAAGATAATATCTGTTAAGAGGAGAGGGGTTATTATACCTAATCCTGATGACGATTTCGTGCTGAATACAGGCGATGAGGTAGTTCTATTGGGGGTTTCAAAAGAACTGGATAAAGATAAGGAGCTTATCAAAGGGAAGTATAGAGGGATTAGATATAAGTAATATCATGGAACTTCTCAGGGAGCATCGATAAATATCCCTTATCATGCTTCTTGATTAGACCTAGAGTTGATCCACCGTATTTAAGTAGTTTATAAGGATAGTCATCGTGATTAATTTCCCGAACCTTACCCTCATATTCCTCTCTTAATATGAATGTCTTCTTAACAAGGTTTTCTAAAACTTGTTTGTCGTTAATTGAAATAATATTTCTGGTAGCATGTATTCCATATACCTGAGCAAATGTATTTGTTAGGACATATTCCTTTTTAGGAGTTATAATAAGCATTTTCATTCCCCATCTCCTGATAACTCTAGAAAAAGCCAGTAGCTTACATGCATTACATGGAGCGATCCAAACCCCCCTTACCTCAGATTCTCTTCTAGCGTGTCCAACTATAAAGCAATATCCATCTAAATATCTAGGGTTAATACCGTATCTGTCCATCAGGAATCTTCCTATCTCCCCCGGGATATTATAATGGCATTTGTAAGTCATTATTACCATTACCTCCTCAAGAGAGCAATATAAAGATACCCAGGATTACCATATTCGGTGTTTAAGTGGGGATATACTCTAATTGTTTTCTCTATATCAGGGGGAAATTCGATGCCATTCCAAGATTCGATGCCACTGGTGAATTTAAGTGGAATGGAGGGGACAGAAAGGACTTCATATCCCGTCTCTAAAGCTTTCATGACAACATATTCTGCTTCCAATGGATTGAATGTACATACTGAATATAGTACGATCGACCCAGGTGTAAGGATCTCGTATAATCTATATAGTATAGCTATTTGTAGTCTAGAGTATCGCTTATATATGTTGCCGTTAAGATAATCCCTTATCTCACTGATTCTCTTAATATGGATCTCCGAAGAACACGGGGCGTCGAATAATACGGTCCCCACTCCTTCTACTTTAGGAAATCGTCTACCATCCAGTTTGGTCACAAAGATATTCGAGTAACCCATCCTATCTATATTCGAGATAAGTGCTTTATACCTATTTGAATCAGGTTCATTCGCTATGACAATACCTCTTCCATGAGAGAACTCGGCAATCATCAGTGCTTTACCGCCAGGCGCTGCAGCTATATCAAGGCTAATATCCCCTAAGTATTTTCTTAGGATTAATGGTGGAATGAGGCTAGTAAGATCCATAATATAATATAAGCCTAAGTGATAATCCAGAGTCTTAGCTAGTTTCTCTTTACCACTAAAAACAAGGAGCGCATCCCTATACCAGGGTAATTCTCTAGCCTCAATATTAAGATCCTTCAATCTACCTTTGATATAGCTGGTGCTAGCCCTAATCCTATTTATTCTGACAACCCTAGTCGTATCTCTAAATATAGTCTCTACAAAATGATGATACTCTGGTATTATCTCCCTATATTTTTCGATTATCATAAGAGCCATTTCTCTGTCTTTCATTCTGATCATTACCCATAATAACCATTAAGTCATGTCCATATCCAATAACTACTATAGACCTCCCCTTATGTTCTCCAACTCTGCTTTCTTTATAATTAGGTAGCCAGAATCGCCAAGCCACTTTTTCTCAATTTCTATAACCTTTATCGGGTTCGAAAATATTTTTGCGTCGAGAACATATGTCTCGTATTCTCCACCCTCTCCAGTAGGATTGAATTTATATCTCCGGCTTAGTCTAAGCAGCTCCTCAATATCTTTCTCATCATCTATCACCCACCCAAGATGTTCTTCAGATAATCCCCATGCAGATACGCTTACTATCATATACTTCATTCCAGCGTCCCTAAGATATCTATATAAGAGCTCCTCCTGTTCTTCTCCCCATAACGGGGTATAGACCGTTAAGCCGACTTCCTCTGCTACTCTAAAAACCCTCTTCCTCTGATATTCGCTTGCTATAGCCCCTACCACTATCCCCTCATACCCCTCTTTATACATGACTTGAAAAGCCTTCTTTAGATCTCTAAGCTCTTTTTCCTTGATACCCTCTGTACGGAATACTACATGTCTCATCCCCATCGATACAGCCTGTAAATAAGTCCATCCCACATTTATGGTGTGGAACATGTAGCTATATGGATTAGCCGAGATAAACGTTACTAAGGTGTCTAATTTCTTCCCACTGTCCAATGCCTCTATCACTGCCATTGTACTATCCTTGCCACCAGTGTATAGCCCGAAAAATTTCATGGTATAATTAATTAATTCTATATATGAGATTTAACAGTTTCTATTAGAACTCCACTCTCCAGTGGAGTCCTACTCTATAATGGGGCTACCTAAAGTTTATACGATGTGTTTACAATGTATACCAATTTATCAAAATTATATACTCATTTTCCACCCTTCAAAAAATATATATTTTATATATTAGACTAAAGCACTATACATATAAGGTTATAGCCAACAACGGAATAATAATATTAACGGTGATTTGAAAAATGCCAAAGATATCTATTATATTGTTTTCTGGTACGGTGGATAAACTGATGCCAGTAGGAGTACTTGCATCTGCTGCAGCGGCCATAGGAATGGAGGTAGAGATATTCGCCACTTTCTGGGGCCTACTTGCAATGAAGAAAGACATGGCTGAAAAGAACATGAAGATCAGCAAGGAATATGAAGAGATGGGTGAAATGATGTTCAAGATCATGAGGGAGAAGAACGTACCTAGCTGGATTGAAATGGTTAGAACCGCCAAAGAACTCGGTAATGTAAAGGTCTACGCCTGTGCGATGACCTTCGATATGTTTGGAATGAAGAAAGAAGATCTCGTCGATATAGTAGATGAGATTGTCGGCGCCGGCGAGTACCTGGATAAAGCTAAAGAGGCCGATATTACATTGTTTATCTGAGGTGACCATATATGGATGTCCAGCCAGATAGAGTTATAGACGCTCGAGGCTCATTCTGCCCTGGTCCATTGATGGAGCTAATCAGGGCAATTAGAGACGCCAAGGTAGGCGAGGTCATAGCAGTATATTCCACAGACTCGGGAAGTAAGAGGGATATCCCGCTTTGGGTTGAAAAAGCTGGTCACGAGTTAATTGGTGTTTTCGAGAGAGAGGGATATACCGAGTTTATTGTCAGAAAGAAAAAATAAGGGTTGGGTGATTATCCCCCATATATCCTTTTTTTTAAATATCCTCCGGATAAGCGTATCTACCAATAAGTTTCGTCAAAGCAATTAAGAGAGTGAGGCCTCTCTGCACATCTTTGTCCCGTAGAGCTTTCATAAGGCTGAGCAGGCCCGTTATCTGTGTCTTCTTCACTTCTTCTTTAAGCTCAAGCGGGTGATCCGCAACTGCAGAGATCAAGTTTTGTAGATGTGGGGAGTTCATCTTTGCTGCTAAATCAAGGAATGTCGTGGCCAACGAAGCCGCTCCTGAAACCATTTCATCAGACAACATATCCTTCGATACGTTTAAGAAACATAGTAGGTTAGCGAGTGTCTCTAGAGAGCCGCTTTCAACCATCTTGTTAAGTATCTCGATGCTCTTCGAGAGTTTCGGAAGGCTTTCTAGTATCTCCTCAATTGCCTTCAACTTCTCCTCATCAGACAATGTCTCCTCAATTATTTTCTCGATTTTCTCCTTATTCATACAATCACCCCTGGGAGGATAGATTTCGCGGTTAACGTCCAATACAGTTTATTGTACATGAGTTTTAACCAATAACAGGCGAAGTTGGGAGGATTCGGTTTAGGCGGGTTTTCATAATCGAATACAATGGTTGTGCCTTCACCTAACCCAGTTACCACGAAGCACATTACCCTTCCATTGTATCGGGCTGTTGGTATATAGCCTTCTATATCTGCTAGTATCCTGGATGTAACTACCTCTGCTTGGAAGTCAGCGACTGAACCGGCTTTAGATACTGGAAGGTCCGTTGCATCACCAATTACATATACATCATCATATCCTTTCATGTTAAGTGTATGTCTATCAGTTGGTATCCATCCGCTTCTGTCTCCTAGTCCTGAATCAATTATCACTTGGGCTCCTTTGTGAGGCGGTATTATAACTGCCATGTCATACTTTACTGTTTCTCCTTCGAGTGAGTAGATCTCCCTTTTCTTAGGGTCTAGACCCTCTAGATTAAACATTAGGTTGGTCTCTATTCCCCTTTCGTCCATTATTGGCCCTAATAACTCGGCTACCGACTCTATTGGGAATACCCTGGGCAATGGATAGATGTATCTAATATTAACTTTATCACTTAATCCTATCCTTTTGAAGTAGTCAGCGAGCATTAGTGTCATCTCGATAGGCGCTGGAGGGCACTTATATGGTACCCCTGCGACTCCTATAACAACGTCTCCGCCTTTAAACTCGTTTAAAGCTTTCTTAAATCTCATCGTGCTATCATAACTATAGAAATTGTGTGTATGTTCCTTCAAGCCAGGCACAGCATCATAATCTAGGTGAGACCCTGTGGAGATTACCAGATAATCATATTTAATCTCTGCCTCGGTGGTTTTCACGACTCTATTGTCTGGGTCTATTAAAGTAGCTTTATCCCTTATCCACCTAACGTTTTCTGGGATAAGTGTTGATACGGGTCTATACGTCTCCCATGGCTCCATTAAACCAAGGGGCACAAAAAGAAACCCAGGTTGATAATAGTGGCGCGTGTTTGGTTCGATGAGAATAATCTCCGTATTTTTCTCCGTACTAACATGCCTTAGTTTCTGGTAGAGCCTGTTAAGGGTTATTATTCCCCCTGTCCCTCCTCCTAGGATAACGATCCGCTTCATATTTCATCACTTTACAAATATTAAATATATACATACAGCTTGATAAGCCACTAAGCATATATACTATGTCCATCAAATAACTTTAGTATAAATAAATTAAACCGTATATATATTGAGCCAAGGGAGGAATATTAAATATGATAATTCGGTGTTTAAATCTTCATAGTCTAATACGGGAAATAGTATTATTTAGATATATTAATTTACGGTATGTCGATTGGGTGTTGAAATACATATTCCCTTATTGATTCAATCGCTGGTTGATTGCCATGAATCGCATTATCCCCAGGATAATCGTAGTGGTTTTCACCATGATTTTATTGTTTTCCATAGTGATACCTGTGCATGCATCTTTAAAAAATAATAAGATCGTGATAACGGTCTCAATGCCCAGCATAGGATGGATAGTTAACGACGTGGGTGGGAATTTCATTAAGATAATCTATATTGTCCCAGTAGGCGGTGAACCACATATCTTCCAGTTAACGCCTGAAAAGCTTACGAGTCTAAAAGATACCGATCTCTTCGTATTCACGGGCAACCTAGATTTTGAGAAGCGGATCATGGAGGAATATCCAGATAAAGAATATCTTTATCTAGATTGGGCTTCAGTGTCCTTTGGAGGTTATGATATTAAGCTCCTAAGCCTGCCAAATACATCTGGCTACAATCCTCATGGGTATTGGATGTATCCTGATAATGCATTAGCAATAGCCAAGGCCGTGGTAGACAAACTAATAAAAATAGATCCACAGCATGAAAATTACTATAGACTTCGGTTGGAAATATTTAGAGAATATGTAGCGAGAATAGATAGCGAGTTCATGAAAATAGCTCAACAGTATAAATTGGATAAAGCGGATGTAGTTATAAGTTCGCCTGAAATCCAGTATATAATTTCATTGTTAAACGTATCCATTGTAGGCGTGTTGGCAAGGGGGCATGGATCAGGTGTATCTGGGATAGAGTTATCCATGGCCACAGAGGCTCTCAAAAAAAGTGAATTTCCACTGGTCATCGTCTCAGAGACATTTGAATATCTAAATTTAAGAGGGCCTGTAGAGCAGATTGCAGGCGAAGCTGGTGCTAAAGTAGTTCACCTAAAATTCTACTCATCTGTTGGAGATAGCTACCTAGCCCTAATGATGTATAATATTGGCGTCTTATCCTCCTCATTATCCAACTACCCAAGATTTTCTTTTCAGGCATCTCCGGAAATAATAACAATATTCCTAGTATTAACCCTCGCCCTAACATCTATAGTCATAGTTGAAGCGTTGTACATTCACCGATTGAGGGAGGTTTAGAATATGAAAAAGGACGTTATCCATATGAAGAACATGTCTGTAAAGTTTAATGAAGTAATTATCTTGCAGGATGTTTCTCTGGATATTAACGCTAGTGAATTCACTGTAGTGATTGGACCAAATGGAGCGGGAAAAACTACTTTGATAAAATCGATACTAGGGTTAATTCACCCCACAAAAGGGGTAATCGAGGTTTTTGGACACGATCCTCTTCATGAAGGAGAACATATTAGAAAGATCGTTGGATATGTCCCCCAATACATCAGGATTTCCGACGTTATTCCCATGAATGTTTTAGAGGCGGTGCTAATGGGCGTTCTTGCAAAGAAAAAACCCCCTCGAATCCCCTCTAAAACAGATATCCAAAGTGCCTTGGAGGCGTTAAAAGTTGTTGACATGGTGAGTTATAGGGAGAGATATATTCATGAGTTAAGCGGTGGAGAGCGGCAGAGAGTCTTGATAGCTAGGGCAATGGTTAGAAAACCAAAGTATCTCATCTTGGATGAGCCATTTACAGGTGTTGATGTGAAGAGCCAGAGAGAGTTACTAGAGTTCCTGTATAAAATACATACTGAGAATAATGTGGGGATGTTGATAGTCGTACATGACTTAGCCCCAATAATTAGATATGTAGATAAAATACTTCTCCTAAACAAAAGAGTCGTGGCCTACGGGTCTCCAAAAGATGTTCTCAAGAAAGAGACAATTAAGGAAGCCTATGGCGCTGAAGTAGAGATCTTAGAACATGACAAGATATGTTATCCACTATTAGGTGATGTTCATCGACAAAGGTGATGTAAATTGGATGTAACTAATATCTTTATAAATCAATTTTTCCTAAGGGCCTTAGCAGGCCTGATACTAACTGCAATAGCCTCTGCAACAGTAGGTACACTCATGGTCAGTAGAGGAATGACTTTCTTAACAGCAGAAGTAGCCCACGCAGCATTAGGAGGGGCTGCATTAGGTGTTTTTATAAATAGTCTAATGGAAGTAAGGGTCGATCCTTTCCTATTCGCTATCGTTTCTGGAGTCGCATTTGGGATGCTAGCTGGATACGGCGGTAAGACAGGAAGTCCAGAGAAACTTGAAACGGCGATAGGCATCTCCATGGCGATAAGTATGTCTATTGCGGTACTCTTCCTTGGCATACTCCCAAGCCAAGATATTCCAAAAGTATGGGGGTACCTACTTGGAGATATCTTGTTGCTTACTTTAAACGATATAATTATCCTTTCCATAGTCGTAGTGTTCACAGTTGTTATATTCCTATTCTTCCAAAGAGAATTCATTTATATCGCCATGGATATGGAGGGAGCAGAAGCGCTTGGATATAACGTTACTTTTTATCATTATCTAAGCATCTTCATATCATCCCTTGCAATCGTAGTCGCGACCAAAGCTGTAGGTTCGATAATGATCTATGCTGTTATGATAATCCCGCCAGCAATATCGTTAATGCTAGTGAAGAAATTTATCCTTGCAAGTATTACATCCTTCGTCATGATTCTCGCGTCTGGTATAGTTGGATTATTAATCAGTTTCTATGTAAATGTTGTCCCCAGCGGTGTAATAGGGGTATTGATCAGTGTTCTTTATCTAATACTAGCATTTAAAAGGAAATAAAGTGGAGAAGAGTTTATACCTGATGCACATCATGAGGATAGCTCTCCCTCAAGCCGGCATTCGTTATACGTATGAATCTGGATTTCCTCGGTAACTCAGCTATAGTCCTTGCTCCTACGTAAGCCATTCCCGCCTTCAAACCCGCAACGAGTCTACTGACTACTTCCTCTACGCTACCTATGTATTCTACGTATGCTTCAACACCCTCAGCGGTATAAGAATATTCCTCAAGTTCCTCGGAGAAATCGAGTTCTCCTCGTTCACGCGCCTCCTTAGCCAGCCTAGCGTAGAAGCTGGCCATCCCCCTGTATATCTTGTATCTCCTACCATTCTTTAACACAACTTTCCCAGGACTTTCATCGGTGCCAGCGAACAACCTTCCTATCATTACTGTCTCTGCTCCTGCAGCAATAGCTTTAACCACATCTCCAGGTGTCCTAATACCTCCATCAGCCATTACAGGAATGTCATATGGCCTAGCCACTTTCACCGTATCCATTATGGCGGTTAACTGCGGAACTCCTACTCCCGCCACGATCCTTGTTGTACATACAGATCCTGGGCCTATCCCTACTCTTATAGCATCTGCGCCTGCATCGGCTAATGCTTCTGCACCCTCTGCAGTGGCGACGTTCCCAGCTACAACATCTATGTCTGGAAACTCTCTCTTAAGCTCCTTAACTCTCTCTATTACAGTGTCTAGATAACCATTTGCAACGTCAATTACTAGTGCGTCAGCTCCCGCATCAACAAGTGCACTTGCCCTCCTTAGATAATCTCCTCGGATGCCGATGGCAGCAGCCACCATAAGCCTACCCTTCTCATCACGGGTTGCATCTGGATATTTCATCCGTTTAATTATGTCTGCTACGGTGATCAGCCCCTTTAGATTCCAGTTCTCATCTACTAATGGTAGTTTCTCAACCCTATTCTTCCATAATAGTTCTTGGGCCTCCTCCATACTAATATTCGGAGGAGCTACTACAAGCTTCTCTCTAGGCGTCATAATCTCCTTTACAAGTTTATCATCGGGCTGGAAGAGCATGTCCCTCCTACTTACGATACCCACTAGTTTCCCATCCTTAACCACCATAAAGCCCGTAACGCCGTGTCTCTCTGTAAGTTTCTTAGCCTCGCCAATCGTCGCATCAGGAGATATTGAATAGGGCTGGTCGACGGTAATGTTATCGGCTCTCTTTACTCGCTTAACCATCTCCACTTGTCTCTCTACAGATGTAAATCTGTGTATAACCCCTATTCCACCCAGTCTAGCTATCGTGATAGCCATGGTCTCCTCTGTAACTGTATCCATCGGTGAAGAAACTAGAGGAATATTAATTATAATATTCCTTGTGAACCTTGTCTTAGTCGACACTTCCTTTCTTGATTTTATGCTGGATCTTCTTGGGATTAGGAGAACGTCATCAAACGTTAATCCCAGCTTCAAGTCATCTCCAGTCAATGTTGTCCCTTAAATTATCATTAGCGATATACTTAAAAATGTTTTTTAATACATTGCTATTTCCCTGCTGTTAACACGATTCTAGATGTGTTACTCCTCAGCTCCAGTTTATTTAAATTGAAGATGATGATAATTTTATTACTATGACTACACTTGAAGAAAACTTTTCTAAATCTTGGAAGTTTATGCTTGGACTCTTTAATAACGTAGGAAGGCTATTAATTCTAATAATCTTGAATGTCATTCCTGTCGCCAATCTGATTGTCGTTGGATATGGCGCTAAAATAATCAAGTTAGGTGATGCATTTGAAGAACCTCCTGAGATCGAGAGTTATGGAGAGGCTTTTATAGAAGGCCTCAAAGTATTGATAGCGATTATAATATATTCCTTAATTCCAGGTATAATTGCTGGAGTATCAATTGGAGTTGGTATACTTACTAATCCATCTGCATGGATGCAGGGTGCGTTTTTCCCATCAATATTCTTCAGGGCTACAGTAGCTCTAGGACTTACAGTAGCTTTTCTCGTAGGCTTCCTATTCGCCGTCTTCGGCGCCATGGGCATTATACATATGATCAAGACTGGAGACTTCGGGAAGATATTCGCATTTTCAGAGATTTTAGGATTGATCGATAAGGTTGGCTGGGGAAAATACCTCATATGGCTACTTATGATGTTTGTTATAAATTCTGTGATAACTGGAATTGCATCAGGAAACTGGCTGGTATCAAGCATTCTATGGGTATTCTTTACAGTATTCGTATCTAGAAGCGCACATTATATCTATCCAAAAGAGGAGACCTGGCCAGAAACAACATCTGAAACTATAAATTAGGTTTATTAGCTCTCTTTTTTATCCTCTAATGGAAATAGGTCCTCCAGCATCCTCCTCACCATCAACGCTTTATCCTCATAATCCTCAACAACCCTAAATACAGCCTCTATAAGGTTGTTTCCATGATCAAATAAGTGGATATCTAGAAAAGGATATCCAGAGGGCTCCCTCGGAAACCCGCCGAAAAGGAAATCAAGCATTCTTTTGGAAACCTTCTTTTTCGGCGTAACCAACGTCAACCTAGGATCTAACTCACTCCTAATATATACCAATTTAGATGCTTTAGCCCACTTAATTAACACGTCAAATATTTCTTCCCTATCTCCTTTAAGCCAAAACCTCATGTACCTCATACAAAATTAATAATCCCATGGATATAGTTAAAATAAAATTATCATCTTACGGTTGCAGGTCGAGGATGATGACCTGACACTATCAAAATAGTATATAAAAGTAAATACGAAGAGTTAAATATTATTCTTCGCAGATATCTAAACACAATATTTAAGAAAAATAAAAAATTTATATAAGGTAAAATCACTCTTTATTTGTGGTGGCAGGGGTGGATGGTGAGACAGTATCTAGTTTCGATGATCAGGATGACAATAGAAAGTCAAAAAAATACACTAGAGATGTGGGGACGTTTGTCATGAATGAGAAGAAAAATAGGTTTGCATTTGAATTATTAGTTAAAAATCAGCCAGGAGCTATATTCGTGATTGGGCAAGAGTTTGCAGAGAAAAATGTGAACATTCTTCATTTTGCCCACTCGGATACTCAAGCAGATAAAGCAGCGGTATTCGTAGTAGGTGACTTCAGCTCTGCGGACTGTTCTCCTGAAGAGCTCCTGGAACACCTGAAAAACAATACAGACTTTGTATTAGAGGCGGAGTTTGCCAAGAAGGCTGGACCAGTATATTATTCCTCATATTTATTCCCCCTACAGGTGGATGGCAAGAGAACAATCTTATTTGGCCCAGCAAATCTGAATGGCTTCCTCTATGGTCTAAGGAAGAACCTGGGAGACGGTATGGCCCTGAGCCTCCTTTATCACATGGGGTTTGGCATAGGTGAATATATCTACAACTACTACATAAAGACGAAGGGGTATACATTTAGGAATATAGATAAGATTATGGACATGGTTAACGCTATCCTAGTGTCCTATGGATGGGGGAAGGTCTCTAGTTTTTCACTGGGGGAGAACCGCATAATTATCAATATCGAGGATCTATGGGAATGTGAGATACAGAAGGAAAATGGAGATGTCGCGGGTAGTAACTACTTTAGAGGGATTTTAGCAGGCTTTTTTCAAAGGGTATATGAGAAAAATGTGGAGGTAAAAGAAACACTGTGTATTGCCAAAGGAGATGATGTCTGTCAATTCGAGGTACATATCCTAGATTAGCGCCCTTGCCACCGATCTTTTTCTAACTTTATTTACATACTCTTTTCATATTTTTTCATTGTGTTTTCAGTGAAACCTATTCTTCGCAGGTTGTACGCAATTGATTAATCATATATCTCAATCGGATCTCATAGTACTGTTTAATAAGCACTTTTACGTTAATTTGGTAATTTTTACCATGAATATGGCTAAAAATTTATATAGTGATGTAATTTCTATTTATTAACGTGATTGACATGCAACTGTTAATTTTGAATGCTGAGGAGGAGCTTGAGAGGATACTGGAGAAATACGGGGTAGATAAAGCCTCGGATATCCTTGATCTTATTGAGAATAATGTCGTTCCTTCTCAAATAGCGTTCCAAGATTATTTACTTGCCTCCGAACTTGAGAAGGCAGTTAGAGGTAGAAAGGTAGGTGAATCCATATACTGAGTGTTTGTATGAACTTTATATAATACTAAACCTCCTTAAATCCAGTACTGTACCCTCTAGAGTGAGTCAGGGATAATTTTATAGGTTAATTATGATTTATAAAATATCATAGAGTTTTATGGTGTTATGTGGCCCACCATATCTAATGGAGATGAATGACACATGGACAAACTATTCCAACCATCTTCCGTCGCTGTAGTCGGTGCATCAAGGAATCCCAGCAAAATAGGTTTTTCTATCTTGAAGAACATTATAGACAGTGGATACTCAGGTAATCTATATCCAGTGAATCCAAACGCCGAGGAGATCTTGGGTCTAAAGGCCTATCCATCTCTAAAAAGCATACCTGGTGATGTAGATACCGCTGTCATCGTAGTCCCATCTAAATATGTATTAGATGTAGCGAGAGAGGCTGGTGAGAAAGGTGTCAAATACCTGGTTGTGATTACAGCGGGATTCAAAGAAGTAGGTGGAGAGGGCATTAAACGGGAGAAAGAGCTCCTCAGGGTAGTAAGGGAATATGATATGAACATGGTGGGCCCAAATTGCCTAGGGGTGATTGATACACATACCCCTATTAACATGACCTTTGCACAGAGAATGGCTAGAAAAGGGCATATAGCGTTCATAAGTCAAAGCGGGGCATTAGTTACCGCTGTCTTGGACTGGGCCGCTCAGGCCAAGATAGGCTTCTCTAAAATAGTCAGTATAGGTAATAAAGCGGATTTGACGGAGCTGGACTTCATAGAGTATTTCACAAGGGATCCAGATACAAACGCAGTATTACTATATGTCGAGTCTATTGATAATGGCGTGGAATTTGTGGAGAGAGCATCTAAAGTGACCAAGAAGAAACCAGTTATAATCCTTAAAGGTGGAGTGACTGAAGCTGGTGCAAAAGCCGCCGTTAGCCACACTGGAGCATTGGCAGGGAGAGTTGCCGCTTATGAGGCTGGGTTTAGGAAAGCAGGTGTAATAATGGCATCTTCCCTGTCAGAGTTATTTGACTATGCCGTAGCCCTTGCATCCCAACCTCCTCCTAGGAGGAACGGAATAGCTGTATTATCCAACGCAGGTGGATTATGTATTTTAACCGCAGATATCCTTGTCAAGAAGGGATTATCACTAGCTACCTTTAGAAGTGATACGATAGAGAAGCTCAAGAAAATACTTCCTCCGACAGCAGCAATATACAATCCAGTGGATGTTGTTGGCGACTCCGATGCAGTCAGATATCTCAATACTCTTGAGACCCTGCTAAGCGATGACTCAGTAGACGCGGTTCTAACCCTCTTAGCTCCGACGGCTTTGATAGACCCTCTCGACATCTCAAAAGGTATTGTTGAGCTGAAGAAAAAGTATCCTAACAAAGCAATATTAGCAGGTTTTGTCGGGGGACCAAGTTATTATGATGCAGTGGAGTATCTAATGGATAATAAGATCCCATTTTACAATATGCCTGCACGCCTAGCCACAGCTGTATTGGGGTTGGTTATGTATAAGGAGTATCTAGATAGGCCAAGGTATAAATATGTGAGTGTAGAGGACGTTGATAGAGAAAGGGTAAAGCAGATTATCAACATCGTAAGGAAGGAAGGGCGTACCGTGCTGCTGGAATCTGAGGCCAAGAGTATCGCTGCTGCCTATGGAATCCCCGTTCCCAAGTTTTATCTTGCGAAGTCCCCGATAGACGCGATCTCAGCGGCTGAATACATTGGTTATCCAGTTGTTATGAAGATCGTGTCACCAGATATTCTACATAAAACTGATGTAGGCGGTATAAAGGCGGGTATATCATCCAGTGAAGAAGTTGAGGATGCTTATGAAGAGATTATAATGAATGTTACAAAATACGTGCCGAGGGCAAAGATATACGGCATCCTTGTGGAGAAGATGGCTGATAAAGGCGTGGAGACCATAGTAGGTGTTACCAAGGATCTCCAATTCGGGCATTTAATTATGTTTGGTTCAGGAGGAATCTATACAGAACTATTCAAGGACGTTGCATTCTCATTGATTCCAATGGCAAGAGAGGAGGTTCAGGATTTAATGGGCAGGACCAAGATATTTAATATATTGAGAGGTTATAGAGGCATGCCTGTTTCAGATATCAAGAGGCTTGAAGATATCCTCCTGAGGATAAATCAGTTGATAATAGACTTCCCCGAGATTGTCGAATTAGATATAAATCCATTAAGAGTCTATGAAGCGGGTAGAGGCGCAATCGCCTTAGATATTAAAATGGTTCTCTCTAAGGAGGTGTAGGTTGGAATATGGTAAAATCAGTTTATGTAACGGGATTTGGTGCACCTGGAAAAACGATAGTGGTATATGGATTAATGAAGCTTCTTAGTAACAAAGGATACAAAGTTGGATATTTCAAACCCGTATCCCGAGGGCTTAATAAGATTGGGCCCAATGAATGGGTTGATGACGACGTGCTAGCGATTAAAGAGGCAATGGGTCTAAAAGAAGATCATAAAACAATATCGCCCATAGTGATTCGCAGGAGATTTTTGGAGCTAATTGAAGACATAGAAAACATTCTTAAAGCAATTAAATCATCATATGAGAGGCTGTCAAGGGATAAAGACATCGTCTTTGTCGAGTCGTATTTAGCTCCATACTATCTATATAGTATAGGCCTCTCCGGATACACAATTACAAAGCTCTTGAGAAGCGACGTATTATTCATTATAAAAGACGGTGAGGATGCTCAAGTGGATGAAGTAATATTCTGGAAGAAGGAATTTGAGGCTAAAGATATAAGGACACTGGGAGTGATATTCAACGTGGTTCCTATACATTTAATGGAGCGTGTAAAAGAGTTTATAACACCATTTTTAGAAAGCCGTGGAATCTCTAGTTTTGGGATGATACCAGATAAAGGTGAGTTTATGGCTCCTACACTTCTCGATATTTCATCAGTCCTGGATGCGGAGGTATTGGAAGGAGAGGACTATCTAGATAACTTAGTTGAGGAGATTCTGGTTGGTGCAATGGGTGCGGAAGCTGCTTTGAAATGGCTGAGGCGCTCAAAGAAACCTGTGATTATTACAGGGGGAGATAGGACTGAGCTCTTATTAACACTCTTAGAGGTTAAACCAAGTGGATTGGTATTGACTGGTAACCTATATCCAGCCCTAAAGGTGTTGACTAAGGCTAGAGAGAAAAAGGTGCCTATACTACTTGTTCCATACGACACGTTTGCAACTGTTGAGAGACTGAGGGACATTCATGGTAGAATAACATCCTACTCACTTAAAAAGAAGGAAAAGCTTATTATGGAGGCTATAGAGGAGGGAGTGGACATCGACCGTTTCATTGAAGCAGTTCTATAGCCATTTACTTCATCTTCTATAAAAATATCTCTTAACCGCGTTGAAGACACCCTCGCCAACAGCCATAGCGAAAATAGTTTGTATCATGTTATAGCTCCCAATTATGAGCGACATGTACAGAATCACAGTAAAGAAGTTCACCTCCAAAAAACCAAGAGCACCCAGTTGATACTCGAAGAACCCGTAGAATTCAGGTGCAACATATAATATAACCACTAGATTAACTAATATCATTACTACGGATCTAACTAAAGAGCTTATTAACGTAGCTACAACTGTGGCTTTCCTAGTCCAACTCCAATAGTCTCCAAACAATAGTTTAGAGATATAGAGACCTAGAAACATACTGAGGACAGCGATGTACTTAAGTGGAGGCCCAATTATAAATTCTGCATTAATCATCAAACCTAGGAAATGAAGTGTGACGGTTAGTATACCGACAAACTCTCCTCCTATAAAGAATGCAAGTAGATCAATGATCTCCGAGAAGTCTATTTTTAAGAAGGGTGCAATTGGATACGGGATTCCACTTGTTGCCAGCGAAACTGCTAAGGCAAGCGCTCCAAACACAGATGTTAAAGCTATCTTTTTACTATATCCCATATTGTTTTTCTTCATGGTCTTCATCTCCAACAACGGGTCATTAGTTTAATTGATTATCAATGGTTATAATTAACCTATATTTACACAGTATGAGTATCGTCTATGAGTAATTCAACTTAAATAATTCTCTGGCTAGTCCAGGACCTCTACCTCCTCAACGTAGCCATATTTAATATAAAATATCTTGTCAGCATACTTCATAAGAACATGCTCGTGCGTGGCAATCACGATGGTTACACCTAGGTCTCTAAGCTCGAGTAAATAAGAGATAACCTGTCTTCTCCTCTCATCATCGAGATATTGTAGAGGCTCGTCTAGAATCAGATATTTGGGGGACACTGCCAGTCCCCGGACAAGTGACACTATCTGTTTCTCGCCGGCCGAGAGTTCATTGGTGTTTTTATGGACTAGTCTCTTCAATCCAAACCTTTCTATAAGTTCGGATAAGACGGTGTAATTTGTTTTACCCATTATCCTAAGGCCATATGTAAGGTTTCTATATACATTTCCCTTGAGTATCACTGGAGTATCATGTATGAAAACGATCTCCCTAAGCTTCTCACTCGCCTTACTATCACCGCTATATATATCTATGTTATCAACCATGACCCTTCCTTTTGTAGGCCGGAGTAAGCCGCTGATAATCTTTGCCATTGTAGTTTTTCCACTTCCATTTGGTCCTCTGAATAGGGTTATGCCCTTTTTGATCTTTATACTGACGCCTCTAATCACAGGCTCATTATTATAGGCATGCTCTACATTGAATGTCTCTATCATTTTCTCCACCCTAGTAACCTGAGTATCAATATTATTATGAAGTCGACAGTGATCAGGATGAGGCCTAGGTAGATGGCTAATTCAAACTCCCCTCTCTGTATTTCCAAAGCTATTGCAGTGGTAAAAACCCTTGTTAATCCCTTTATATTCCCTCCTAACATCAACGCGACACCTAGTTCACCTACAGCCCTTTGAAATCCCAGTATGGATATCGCCAATATTCTCGAGGAGGATTCTTCAAATATAGTTGTGAAGACCTGTCTCTTTGAAGCTCCGAATGTTAGAGACATCTCAATAAGATCCCTTGTCCGTACACCTATAACCTCTATTCCAAAGGAGATCAGGAGGGGAGTAATTAGTATAGCTTGGCCAAATATAATTGCATATGGTGTGTACAGCATGTTTACTATTCCCAGTGGCCCAGACCTGGATAAAAGGAGATATAGAACGAGGCCTATAACCACCGTTGGTATACCGACTAACGCATTGAATATGGTTGTTAACAGCCTAGCCATCTTCGACTGGCTAATAGACAATAGTATTGCAACGGGTATACTCCATAACGCGGAAAGTAGGGTTGCTAAGCCGGAGATTGATATTGACCGTATCGTTATCTCAAGCAGTGTATATAGGCTTATCACCATCCTCCCCTATTAAGAAGTTGCAAAATAGTTCCAAATGTCCTTCAGCTCGTTAACATCCGTGTTTTCAGCAGAGTAAAACAGTTGTTCTCCATATAGATCAAGTCCATACGTTTCTATAATCTCCTGCCCATTGTGACTCAATAGAAAATCCATAAACTCCTTGGCCAACTTATATTTCACTCCATCTACTTTCTCCGGATTGACTATGTAGACACTATAGATATTAATTAAATTCGGGTCTCCAGAGACCATTATCTCCAGATTGTTAAGAACACCCGTTTTCCTCAGCTTGAGATACGTCCCTATATCCGTTAATGTATAGGCGCCTTTCTCATTTGCAATTTCCAATGTCTGAGACATGCCTGTACCCGATTCTATATACCAGCCTCCACTTGGCTTGATACATGCCTTACTCCAGATAAACATTTCTCTATTATGGGTACCACTATTGTCTCCTCTACTGACAAATAATGCCTCGCCCTTTTCACCCGCCTCCATTATCTTTATGAAGGCCATGGTAGAGTTTCTCAGATCCTTAATACCCGCTGGATCATCGGGAGGCCCAACTATAACGAAATAATTATACGCGAAAATCGCCCCCTCCACCAGAAAGCCATCGTTAACATATTTTATCTCTAAATTTGGGGCATGCACCAGTACTAGATCGGCATCTCCCATACTCGCCTTCCTCAACGCTTCTCCACTACCAACGGCGATAACCTGTATAACCACATTCGGGTGTGTCTTCTCAAACTCTTCACCAAGCCTATCCAGTAAACCAGTTGCATAGAGACTAGTAGTTGTGGAAATCCTCAGAGTCTCTCCCTGAGTCAACATGGTATAGCTAATGTATCCGCCGAACACTAGGATGGCTAAAACCACTCCCATGATAATGATCCTCTTATCCATAGGAGGTCACATAAACCAACATTATAGATCCTCCTTAATAAATTTATCCGTTATCGGATAATGAATATAAAATTGAAAACTTATAAAAACCAGATGTTTAAATAATAGAATTGGCAGCGGATCATCCTGTCATTGATTTGCTACTATGAAGGGAGGATGTTAATTATATTATATTGCATATAAACATGGGTGTTTTTAATATGATACCTATATATATAGGTCTAAGCAGAGAGGTGTTGTCAAGGATCAGAGGCTTAGAGGATAAAACCAGTGTGGGTATAAAGGATATCGTTAGGGTTATGGAAGATGTCAGGAAATCAGGGGATGCTGCTATACACCATTATAATAGGCTTTATTATAACATTGATACTAGGTCAACTGGTCTATTTATAACCCGTGAAGATTATAGTGAGGCATATGACAGGCTATCGAGTGAATACATAGATTCTCTTAAGGAGATTATTAAAAGAGTTAGGAATATAGAGAGAAAACGACTATCATCATTGATATTTTCAGCATCACCCTCATCTCAGATTCAAGTTGCGTATATGGTTAAACCACTGAATAAAGTAGGCATATATCTCCCTAGTAACAGCCCATTACTTGCAGTAGCCAGTCTTACACCAGCTACAGTTGCGGGTGTAAAAGACATAATCGTGGGCATACCTCCATCATATTATGGCGGTATTCATCCCGGTATACTTGTGGCGCTAGATATCTTGGGTATACATAAAGTCTTTAGATCATGTGGGCCCGCTGCCATAGCTGCCTTTGCATATGGTACCAAGAGCATAAATAGAGTTGAGAAGATTTTGGGGATAGGAAAGGACGTATCGACTGCGCTTAGAATGGTGGCCGACGTTGTAGAGACACAGGCTTTAAGGCTACCTCAAAAATTAGTGATCTTAACTGATAAGACGGGTGATGCCGAGGCGATTCTCTGGGATATCTATTCTTGGGTAGAAAACAGGCCGGATCCCCAGGCTATCATAGTATCAGTGGATAGGGCATTAGCTGAGTCGGTGGCGTCTCTTAATGAGGAGATGAGGAACAACCCGTTTGTAAAGAATATCTCAGGCATCCTAGATATGCGGACAGCGATCGTCATTGCAAGGGACTGGGATGAAGCGATAAGCATAGTAAATAGGCTCTCACCAGATTTCCTTGAGATAATGGCGGAGAGAGACGTTCAATATAGGCTGCTAGACTATCTAAGAAATGCCAGCACAATATCAATTGGAAGATATTCCCCTCCATCTTATGTTGAATACTTCGGAGGGATTACAAGTCTAAGTCGATATGGAATAGCCGATGCGATGTCTGTACAAGACTATGTTAGAATATCACGCGTGGTCAGAGTTGATCCTGACGCTCTTATAAACGACTATGAAACTATGCAGGCGGTATACGATACCGAAAGCATGCCTGGTCATTATTTTGCTGTTAAGAAGCGGCTGGATAATCTGTAAAAGATTTTTCTAAAGGCCTCTGTTATTATCCATTTATATGAGTAGTAAGAAGTTTCTATGGCACTTGGATCTCCCTGAGGAAGAGAACTATCTCGAGGCTCACTATATATTTTCTTTGATACAGTTGGCAAATAGGAGATTAAATAAGAGATATCGGCGGCTTTTGGATATACCGTGTGGAGTAGGTAGGCATCATAAATATCTACGTGAATATGGCTTGGAGGTATATGGGGTGGATGCTGAAGAGGAGCTCATCAAGTCATGTAAGAAGAATCACCCCGATTACGCCGAATATTATAACGTGTTGGACATGCGAGACATATCCTATAATGAGGAGTTTGATATCGTGCTAAACTGGTATACCTCCTTTGGATACTTTAGTGACGAGGAGAACAAGACGGTTCTAAGGAATTTTAATCGTGCGTTGACGGATAAGGGGATATTGATAATCGACTACCCTACACATTGGTCACCTATCTTCAGGGCGGCCATACATAGTGACAAGTATCTTGAGTTATCCAGTCTGGAGGAGATTGAGAAATATAAGTTCAGGTATAGAGCTAGGCTTTACGATACGGATCCAGAGTATTCAAAGCTATTAAAAGTTGATGAGATTGAGGCTGTTATAACAATATACCCACCTGAGAATCTAAAGGAGATGCTTGAAGACGCGGGTTTTGAGATACTATATGCATTTAGAGGAAGGTCTTTTAGCTCCCTCCCACTAGAAAGCCTTGAATTGTATAATTTACTTAGGTCTAGGATAGGTAGGATTGTCTGGGTGGCATATAAAAAGTAGTCTCTTATATCCATCTATCTAAGCCAAGGGCATCAGCCTGATTTACTTTAGTTTTCTCTAAATACTCTACGGGGAGGCTTTTAAATGCCTCGGATATTCTACTCATGTAGTAATCCCTATCGTATCTATATCCATTTCTCCAACTCTCAATTGGGATAGCTTCTCCCCCGTCTAACACGATATACCTGACTATATCCCCCTCCCTGAATCCATATTCCGTGGCTAGCCTTACATGAATTGAATTGCCGATGTATTCAGACGGCTCCCTATGAAGCTTTCTTGTTATAATCAGGTCACGGATATCAACGTCTCCTGAGCTAATCCTCTCCAAGTATATTTTGAAAAGAGGCTTGAGTTTATGAACAAAGATCTCTCTAAACTCATTTATATCATGTGCCTCTCCAAGCATATTTATACTCTCCATCTGAAACTTCTTGATAATCTCTGGAGAGTCTCTCCTAACAGCCTCGATACCCTTTATCTTAATAGAGCCGTCATAGCCTACTCCATAGTATCTATTTACGGCTGGGGCTGGAGCCCTGGATCTTCCCATGGGGAAATATATCCATTTATAATGCATGTCGAGGTCCATCTTGATACCAAATTCACCTGTGACATCTCTGCATAGCTTCTGATAGTCCTCTACAGTCGCTGTATCTTTATATATCCAGATACTGTCTACAAGTGCATGTATCACCCTAAACCCTTTTCTAGCTACGTATCTAATTACCTTAGCAAGTATGTCCCTCGCATATGCCGTGACACATTCATATGCCTCTATCTTGCCGAACCTAGCGTTTCTATAGCCGAGGTATCCAAAGCATGCGACTAGAATCCATTTTATAGCGTTCTGCCTGGAGTAAACGACCCCGTCTCCACTCTGCTTATATAACTCCTTATACTCTAGTCTCCTCATAACCAGCTTCTTTATAGTATTTGGAACTACTCCTCTTATATCCTGACATATCTTATGATGGATACTAGGCGCCTCAATATATTCGGCGCACTGAGGTCGATTAACCGTTTCATTTCCTATGTTATACTTGTAGATTATAGTAGGGTAGAAGCTGGAGAAATCACATTGGGCAACGTTCCAGTAGAGGCCCTGCCTCGGTATAAGGTATAATCCTCCTCTATCAGCAGTTTTAAGCATATCTACAGTCTTAGGATTCTCAGCATCAACCCGTGCCTCAGGTATAGCCCTCCGCATTTTAAAAGCCTCTATAGCCTCCATAGCCGTAAGGATCTTCCCAATACTATACCTACTTATCCTATGCAGGTCTATCCTAGACAGTCTGCTAAGCTCAACCAAACCATGATAATCCCTGAAATCAAAGACATTGTCATGGTAATTGATATACACCCTCTTTCTCCCACTCAAAACCCGTCTCAACCCCCGTCTTTTCATAAGCCACCTAAGAGTATGCCTCCCCATATACTCGATGACATCGGGATCCACCTCGCGTATAAAATCTTGGAGCTCCCATATGTCTCTAAAACGCAGTATAACTGACTCATAATACACTTCATACCACTTAGGTGGTTTAAGCCACGGGTTAAGGACGTCGCCATACCAATCCATAAGCCTAATCGCGAGCCTCTTAAAAGGGGGGTCACGATAATTGATCTCTCCTAAGTCCTCTAATGTTCTGACCCTAACGCCTCCTCCCATTTTAGAGACTTTTATCTCGAGATATGTAGAGACAGATATCCCGTTTTCCCATAGGAATCGCTGACCCAATGTAGGAGTCAGGTTCCATAATATCCACCTCCCGTCCCGTCTAAACATATCTATAAGTCTATAATATTCCCAAGGGCCTGCTACGGTTAATACATACATATCTCTCTCAATATCATACCATGGGGGTAGGAACCATTTCTCCACCTCAAAATCGAGTATTTGCTCGTCATTTGTCTTAACAATGCTCTGTAATTCTTCACGTGGCCCTGTTATATATAGCTTCGGTCTATAACGTATCCCGATCTCCTTATATCCCCCTGACTCGGTCTTAACTGTGAGGAAAAGCAGATCCCTACCTACATCTATATCTAGCCTGAGGATCCATCCTTTAACAAGCATCTTTCAATCTTCACCAGCCTTTTGTAAATATCTATAAGGGATGCGAAGATGACAATCTTCTCCATATCCTGTATATCTTCGTATAATAACGGGCCTTGGAATGTACGTGAGGCCTTAACAATCTCTCTCGCAGCTATCTCCTCCTCCGGCCCACACTGTTTCCCGAGCTCCTCAATTCTCCTCAGAATTTTCTCAAGCACCTGTGTATATGATGGGAAAGTCCTACCCATGTCAGAACACCCCTGGATATAATATTCTACCCATAGTAGGGCATGACATAGGAGCATGTGGTGACTTAAATAGTTTTCCACATGGATCCAGAGAATCCCATATTTTATGCATATGTTATTAGTATGAGGAGACACACGATAATGTGAAAATAATATTCAGGTGAAGCCCTATAAAGTCTGCACTCCTCCTAGTAACGTATCTATATCGATGCAAAGAGACTTATACGGTAGGAGAGGGTGTTTAATCCTCTCCACAAGAATGAGCTTATTATAATTTCTAGGCTGTAACACTCTGATCATGACGTGAACAAGATGATGTAGCATTGCTCCACCAACTGAAAGCTCCTTATTCCCTCCTCTGTTGAACAACATGATTACGGCGTTGGACATCAGCATATTCCTTAGGCTGCTAGTTATAGCATGTCTCTTAAAGCCCTTGAAATATGTTTCTTGGAGAGTGTGTAGGTAAGGATCCACTATTACCAGGAAATCTACATCGGCTTTGGAATATTGCCGTAGTATCTCCACTATATCTTTATCGGCAAAGCTTCTCACGATCATAATGTGTTGGTCGGAATACCATGGGGAGATGCTATAGGGGTCAAGTCCACCAAATAACTGGTTGTAGACTAATGTGAGACGTGAGTCTGGATATAGATGCCGAAGCCTATATAATAATCTATGCATCAGTCTAATCATAATACGCCAGTTCCAGCCATAAAACTCGGTTATCCATCCTCTTCTAAAGCCCCCTCCTAAAACTTCATCCAACAAAGTCCCAGATGAAACTACTTCCTCCTCCATTAAACCCTCTATACAAAGGATCTCCTTAGTAATATAAACATTCATTGGATAGCCGTGGAACATCCCCTCCATATCCATGTTGGATAAATGAGATAGGAGAGACACTTAATGATGAAAATAATCTATTTATTATCATTTTATCTCGGCCTAAAATCCCAGTTTCAACCATTGAATATAGTAGGCAGGTCGCTACTAGGTTAAATATCATGTTCCTAGATCAGTGGCATATATCATGACGATAGTTTCATTAATACCTGCCTCTATATCGAGTATGCCGATGTAGGTATCTCCAATCCTCTCAGAGGAAATCTTTATAAGCATTTAACGTTTGTTTTTAGTATCTTATAGGTTCGTTTTTATAATTAATTTTTCTTAGGTGGATGGTTATTGCATAAAATACTTGATAGACTGAGTATAAGAAGCGAGCCTGTATTATATGTAGACGGAAAAAGAGTTTTGGACCCGCGTGGATTACGTCTCCTCTCCATATTAGATAATGTAAATAGTTTGTTGGAGGCGTCTAAAAGCCTTGGAATACCCTATTCCAGGGTATGGGAGTATATAGCCAAACTAGAGAGAGCTTTAAAGATAGATATCATACATGTGAAGCGTGGTGGGAGAGGAGGCGGGTTAGAGCTTACACCTGAGGGGCAAGAGATTGTAAGGTATATTAAAAATAATGTCCGTGGTAGTTTCAAGCCCCTAGCAGATTTTTATGATGTGGATATCCATATCGCTGGTAGCGATGACATGTTGCTAGGGTCTGTAATAGGCAGTATAAGAAAGAAAAGTGGTCTAAACATCTTATATTCCAGAATTGGGTCATTAAGGGGGCTATCGTCGCTTCTATTAGGAGACTCACATATAGCTCCAATCCATTTAATGGATCCTAATACCGGGGAATATAATGTTCCATATGTAAGAAGACTTGGCTTAGAAGGGTATGTATATCTATTATATGGATATCAAAGGGAGGTAGGCTTTATATTTAGGAAAAACATGATTGTAGAGTCTATTGAAGACCTAATACAGAATCAATATAGAGTTGTAAATAGGTGTAGGGGCTCAGGGATAAGGATATTGTTTGACAACATGATCAGGAATTATGCCGAAAAGGAAGGAATAAATATTAGGGAAATAACCACGAATATCCCTGGCTATAACGATGAAGTCGATACCCATAAGGAAGCAGTGTCTCGCATAGTCGATGGGACAGCTGATGTAACTCTCGGGCTCCGCATAGATGCATTATCTCATGGCCTAGAGTTCAAGCCATTAAAGTGGGAGCAGTTTGACTTCATTGTTTTCAGGGCAATAACAGAATCCAATGTATGGGGGTCTTTTTACAATCAATTTCTGGATCTAGTTCAGGAGGGCATCTCTACATTGGAAGGATATCGCCTCTCAAAAAAATTCGGTAAAATGATAGAACCATAATCTCACATATCTTCGACCAGTTTTTTGGGTTTGATTTATAATACGGTTGTTCTTAAATATTTGTAATAGACATTTTTGTATGTGTGGTGTCGGCGATGAAAATAAAGGGGAGAGTCTGGAAATTCGGTGATAACATCGATACTGATGTGATAATCCCATACAAATATAAGGCTAGGACTAATGACCCTTATGAACTTGCTCAGCATGCAATGGAGGGCATAGACCCAGAGTTCTCCAAGAAGGTCAAACCAGGTGATGTCATAGTTGCTGGAAAAAACTTTGGCTGTGGCTCTAGTAGGGAGCAGGCTCCAGTAGCTATAAAATATGCAGGGATATCCGCTGTCATTGCAGAGAGTTTTGCTAGGATATTTTATAGAAACGCATTTAATATTGGATTGCCTCCATTGATAATCCCAGGGATATCCGAGAAAGTCGAGGAAGGTGATGAGGTGGAGATCGATCTAAGAGAGGGTACAGTTAAGATACTTCGAACCGGTGAGATTCTAAGATTCAAGCCCGTTAAAGGATTTATGGAAGAGCTATTACACGAAGGCGGTATAGTAAACTACTATAAAAAACATGGACGCTTCCCATGGGAACCCGAGAGAAGGTAGGTTAAAACACCCTTTTTACAACCTGCATCCATTATAGTGTGGCAATAACCATTTTCTTTTGGTTAATATTATTTTATTCTAACATTCTACATTCTATCTTCATTTTATTCATTCCATGTAAGTTACTCTAATCTAAAGTTCTAATTATTTTACATTATTAAAATTTTTTCACATAATTTTTATCGTAGAATCGGAACAACGACGAATTAAACGGATTAGACCGGATTTTTAATATAATAACATTGTTATTTAGTGTGATATCACTAAATTTTTTGTGATATCAAACCCATTTTTAGTGTTTTTTCACGATAAATTCAGGATTTTGAGGCATTTTTACATACTTTTCATTTTTAAAGTTTGATATCTAGATTTCTTTACATATGTAAAGATAATCTTAACTTTATATACTCCTCTGAGCTATAATTAGCTATGGAGGTGAATGGAATGAGTAAGATTGGTGCGGCGCTTATCTTTCTTGTTAAGTTGAAAGAGAAGAATAAAAAGAATAAAGTGTAGTTCCTTTTTTTAATTACTGTTTCTATAATCAATTTTATTAATAGAGTAGTAAGTATAGCCCTCTACCCTTCATGGTGATCATGTAATGAGTGCTTATGCGGTGCCCAGATTGATTTATCTTGTTATAGATGGAGGTGCTGATTCTTTAAACGATATGAAAACATCTTTTGAGCTTGCCTCAACTCCTAACTTAGATGAGTTGGCACGGAAATCTATAGGAGGCCTCATGTATGTAGTTGGAAAGGGTGTTGCTCCTGAAAGCGATGTAGCTGTCTTTAGTCTATTGGGATATAGGCCAGACAAATATTATGTAGGTCGAGGCCCTGTGGAGGTCTATGGCTTGGGTTTTTCTATGGTTCCAGATAGGGAAGTTGCTTTGAGGGGTAACCTTGCAACAATAGATCCTGAGACAAAAATGATATTAGACCGGAGATGTGGTAGAAATATATCTACTGGTGAGTCCAAGGAGTTGATCAAAGATATCGCTGAAATCGAGTTAGAAATACATGATGGTTATGCAAAGACATATGTGGGCGTAGGCTATAGAGTAGCAGTGGTTATAGGAAGTTATCGTTATGAGTTGTCTGACAACGTATCTAATACTGATCCTGCATATGAGAGGTTTGGGAAAATCTCTCATTCAAACAAAGATTTTGATCCGTATCCTCAAGAGGCTAAGCCACTAGACTCAAGTGAGAAATCTCGGGTAACTGCGGATTTAATAAACATGTATGTCAAGAAAGTTGAGGAACACCTGATTAATCATCCGCTTAATAGAAAGAGGGAGGAAAAAGGCCTACTTCCATGCAATACCATCCTTCTGAGAGATGCTGGGATGAGGCCTTCACACCTCCCATTGTTTAAGCATCTACATGGATTTAAGATGGGTGCTGTAGTTGAGATGCCTGTTGAAAAGGGCATTGCAAACCTCCTTGCTCTGGCCATGGCTGAGGTGCCTCCACCTACGCCAGATAAATCGAAAGATTATCCTCTTAGAGTCGAGAAAACCATATCGTTAATGGATATGGCTGACGGGGTGTATGTCCATCTAAAAGGCCCGGATGAACCAGGGCATGACGGGAATCAAGAAGCTAAAATAAAGGCTATCGAGATGGTGGATAAGTATTACTTAGGCCCTCTATTGGATAAAATAGATTTGAATCACACTGCATTTATAGTCACATGTGACCATGCCACACCACCTTCTGCCAAGGGCCATACGGATGATCCCGTGCCATTTATAATTTATAGCCCATTTAGAAAACCAGATGGTATAGAAAAATTCAGTGAGAGAGAGGTTTTCAATAAAGGTAGCATAAAAATACTCGAGAATGGGTGGAAGCTACTATCTATAGCAAAGAAATTAATATGGGGATAAACTACAAGGCTATTTCATCATCAGCTGATCATATGCTTTTAACGCATTACTCACCATTTCAAGATCCTTATGAGAGTCAATGCTCCTCCAGAATACCCCCATATATTTTACTACCAGTAGCTTTCTCTCATCAGCTAATTTCGGTAGAGCGGTCTTCTCAAGATCGCCTTTTAGAGGCAGATATCCCAGCAACTCTCTTTTGAAAAGATAGACACCTGCATTGATCCAATAATCTTCTATCAATGGCTTCTCAACAAACTTAACGATCCTACCATCTTTATCAAACTCAATGACACCGTATGGGCTGGGTAGGGGGACAGAGGATAGTACGCCTATGCACTCGTCATGTTTCTCCATGGCCTCGATTAATGAGTAGATATTTAGATTTGTTATAATATCTCCGTTCACAAGGATAAACTCATCTTCCTTAGAGAGAATACCTTCTGCATTTTTTATTGCTCCCCCTGTGCCTAGAGGCTCCTCCTCCTTGGAATACGTAATTTCAACACCAAGTCTCGAACCATCTCCTAGGTAGTCTACGATCTTATCTGAGAGATATCCAGTGAGTATAAGGAACCGTTTTACACCCTGATTTTTAAGCCACTCTATTTGGTGGTGGATAATGGGTTTATCATTGATCTGAATAAGGTTTTTAGGCAATTTATTCGTAAGGGGCCTAAGTCTCTTACCGTATCCTCCAGCTAGTATGACCCCCAACATGGTCTATAATCCCCTCATTAATACAGTAGTACATAGAAATTAATTCAAATATACCATAATAAATAGTCATAATAATTAATCATGTTAAGCTTTATTTTTACCAACAAAAAGATTCTACATATCAGAGTAAAAAATATAACGTTTAATCTTTGATAATTGAGTATAAAAATATGTAAAAATACTATTTTGAAGCACAGTTATTTTTGCTTTTTTAAAGCTGTATAGACTGTTTATACTGTTGTGTTATATATTTAATCTAATTATATATTAAGCGAGGTGTCACATTTATGGTTAAAGCCGATCCGTTTGAGATCGCTGTTAAGCAGCTTGAGCGTGCTGCTCAGTTTATGGAGATCAGCGATGAGGCTCTAGAATTCTTAAAGAGGCCGCAGAGAATTCTTGAGGTAACAATTCCTGTTAAAATGGATGATGGGTCTGTAAAGGTTTTCACCGGATTCAGAGTACAGTATAACTGGGCCAGAGGCCCTACAAAAGGTGGTATAAGATATCATCCTGAGGAGACCCTAAGCACCGTAAAGGCTCTTGCAGCTTGGATGACGTGGAAGACAGCAGTTATGGAGCTGCCATATGGAGGGGGGAAGGGAGGAATTATATGTAATCCTAAGGAAATGAGTGATAACGAGCTTGAAAATCTCTCCAGAGGCTTCATAAGGGCAATTTATGACATTATCAATCCATATTCTGATGTCCCTGCACCCGATGTCTATACTAATCCAAAGATTATGGCATGGATGATGGATGAATACGAGACTATAGTGAGGCGGAGGGCGCCTGCATTCGGCATCATCACGGGCAAGCCCCTGAGCATAGGTGGTAGCCTAGGTAGAGAAGACGCTACATCACGTGGTGCAGCATACACCATTAGAGAGGCGGCTAAGGTTTTAGGCATGAACCTTAAAGGTGCAACTCTCGCGGTTCAAGGATATGGAAACGCTGGTTACTACATGGCTAAACTAGGAGTGGAGATCCTAGGTATGAAAGTAGTTGCGGTAAGCGACTCTAGAGGCGCTATCTATAACCCAGATGGTCTTGACCCAGATGATGTGTTGAGCTGGAAGAGACAGAATAGAACTGTTAAGGATTATCCAAAGGCCACCAATATTACTAACGAGGAGCTTCTAGAGCTAGAAGTAGATGTTCTAGCACCATCTGCACTAGAAGAGGTCATAACAGGCAGTAATGCGGACAATATTAAGGCAAAGATAGTTGCAGAGGTCGCTAATGGTCCAGTTACTCCGGAGGCTGATGAGATACTTAAGGAGAAGGGAATATTCCAGATACCTGACTTCCTATGTAACGCCGGTGGCGTAACAGTTTCCTACTTCGAGTGGGTGCAGAATATTACTGGTGAGTACTGGCCACTAGAAGTTGTACATGAGAAGCTGGACAAGAAGATGACCAAGGCTTTCCACGATGTATACAAGGTCGCCAAGGAGAAGAATATCCATATGAGGGACGCGGCTTACGTAGTTGCTGTCTCGAGAGTATATCAGGCTATGAAGGACAGGGGCTGGGTAAGGAAGTAAAGCCCCTCAATCTAATTCTTTCTCCTTTTCTATATTAACCAAATTACCCCTATGAGTATATTTCTTAACACATGTTCCCGCTTCCATTCCCTTTAGAAGGGAATTTTAATTATAGAAATTATGTTGTTTTATCGTAATATTATGTAAGTAAATGTTAAGAACTTTATTAAAGCATTATTAACATTATTTTATTCTGTTAGTATATTGAGTCTAAATTTTGAGATGAACGAGAATGACGATTTTTCCTAAACTACATGAAGGATTTCGTATATGTGACAGTCCTGGTGAAGTCGGCATCGACCTTGTAATGAGTAGTATTACTGGAATTGCGGATCTCATGAAGTACTTGGACGAAAATGGTATAAAAGTAATCCACTTTGACTGGTCCGGATTTGTCAATGGAGAATCACGGCTTTTTGTCATAATTGATACTAGGAACTATAAAAAACCCAAGGAAAATATACTTAGAGAATTAAAGTCAGTGTCCAGAGCCATTACTGAAGCAGAATTTTCACCGGTTGTAAACGGAAAACTCATATACACAAGATCTCTATTTCCCCTACTAGTCTCTCAATCAAGAGGGATTATCCTCCCAGTGGAAGTGGCTGAGGGGATGTTTGAAATCTTTAAAGATCATTTTGGGGATGACATGGGAACATCTATGTTATACCATCTGGGATATGCTGTTGGAGTAAGGTTCTATGAACGTCTATTAAAACCCTTGGAGCCTAATTCCCTAGAGGAATTAATCCAGCTTCTTGATGCACACCTAATATCCCTAGGGATTGGTGTTATGAAGGACTATTATATCGAGGTGGATGATAAATTGTGGTTAAGATTCGAGAGGGTATGGGAATGCGAGAGTCTTAAGGGAAAAGTGAATAAGCCAGCCGGCCATACATCTAGGGGAATGTTATCAGGAATATTCGAGGGATACTTAGATCATAGGGTAGTCGTGAGTGAGACAGAGTGTCTCGTATTGGGTTACGATGCCTGTAAATTTGAGGTGACGTACCTTAAATAGGCTACATATCATGGTTCGGAATTAATAGATATGGAGCGAGGATGCCCGAGCTATCTTATGTTCAAACACTCCTTACCATTTTTTTACAGTTTAGGGCTTCATATCGCCATTATAAACAGCCTATATAGCAAGCTACTCCGATAGTATAATTTAGAGGGATGAAGGTTATGAGTATCAAATCCTCGAGAAAAATATTCCTAACTGGAGTCATCGTATCCATCCTATTCTTATCTGCTATCCTCGGGTTCATAGCCTTAAAGAAACATACGTCTAAAGAGATTGTGGAAACGATAGTTGTTGACGGGCTTAAGAGATCCACAATAATATATCTCCCCAAAAATTACAGTATAAAACAGCATTTACCACTAGTAATAGCCCTCCACGGGGGCGGTGGATCGGGTAAAGCCATGATAAAACTTACTAGAGAAGGTTTTAACAAGTTAGCAGATGAAGAGGGCTTTGTGGTAGCTTATCCCAATGGGGTAGAGAGGCATTGGAATGACGGTAGGAACTTGACAAGATACTATGCTCATAGAGAGAACGTTGATGACGTGGGTTTCATATCGATGTTGATAGACTATCTATCCCAGAAATATAATATTGATACAAGCCGAGTATATGTGACAGGTATGTCCAACGGGGCCTTAATGGCTTTTAGACTAGCCCTAGAGCTATCGAATAAAATATCCGCGGTCGCTGCAGTTGCTGGGAGTATGCCAGTAAACCTCTTGGAGAAATATAGCCCAGATAATCAAGTATCTATACTAATGATTAATGGATTAGAGGACCCACTAGTCCCGTGGGAGGGAGGATATATCCATGTTGGGGGGCTAAAGCTGGGAGAAATCCTTTCTATCCCTGATACTGTGAGATACTGGGTAATTCATAATAACTGTAGCATTTATATAGATAAAACTTATCTTCCAGATATAGATGATGAAGACGAATCCCGGGTATGGGTCGAACAATTTATAAATCCCGAGACAGGAGCCGAAGTAATTTTATATGGAGTAGAAGGCGGGGGCCATACATGGCCAAACGGGTATCAATATCTCCCCGAGAACATTATTGGGAAGACTAACCGGGATATAGACGCGTGTAAAGTTATATGGGATTTTTTCAAGAGACATTGAAAAAGGTTCTTGGATATCTCATCATTCAAGCCTCGCTCTAAATTTTTCTTGGAAACCCAAGGGCCTCAGATAACCTGGATAGTGTAGAAACGTCAAATAAAGCTACATTGCCTCTCTTAAGCCTCCTAACCAAATTAGGATCAGGGCTATATGGATATATCAGGATCCTAACATCATTTTCAAAGGTGTATATCCTGTTTATAGCGGGAACCTCCTCATCATAAGAAAAATATATTGTGTATGTTGCTCTAGTCTTATCCAATAGCCTAACTCTACTCCTATCAACCCTCTTCATCTTCGACAATGGAGACATGTAAAGAGATCTTGTTAAGGTTATTATACTTGTCTCTTTTTCAATAGAGAATAGCATCTTTAGGATAAGATAGAGATAGCCGGAGACCCACCAATCAGGCTTGTCTCTACGGAGATGCCTATTTAAGAAGACTCTAAGTAAGGGGTTCCTAACAAGATAGTTTCCTCTTCTACCACCTAGTCTAAGGACCTCCCCCTTCTTCATTAGTCTCTCTAAATACACGTATGTCTGTGCACCCAGCATTTTCGTAAGGCCTCCAATACCTAAATGAGTTGATAAGTAATATAGTAAATACCTCTGGCCAGACTCCAGTGAACTGAATTTCTCTGCCAAAACATTAAAAGCCTCCTCCAGCTTATCCTCAAGCAATAGATGTAGCACACCAAGGTTCCCTTCGGAAACGTCAATTACCTCTGGGTTTATACGCCCTTCACGGTTAGGGAAAAGCTCCTCCATACTCAATTCACTAACTATGTATGAGGAGTAGCCAATCTTAACAAAGTAGTCAAAAACCTCCTTATTCGAGGTAATGATGACACACGGATACTGCTTGACCTCAATAAACATTTCTTTTAGGACATTCCTCGACTTAGGATATCCAGTGAATAGATACTCGGGGTATAATAATATCAATGACCCCTTTTTACATCTAGATATTAAGTTTCTAGCAAGCCGATTTACTTTAGAACTGGGGTAGCGAAAACCAAGAATTCTAAAGTCAATGCTGTCATCAACCAAACTATTCTCCTTAAAATACTTCGAAACATCAAGAAACTCATAACCAGGGGGTAAAAAAGCTACTAAAGAAAGGTGGTTCATCAGGTATCTACGGGCTCCCTTTAACAAGGTGTTTTCCATAAAGGTAGGTATAAAATACTTCCTCATCTCTAACAAAATAGTATAATACTAAATAGTATAAAAATTTTTACTATCCCTGGTTATGTAGGCCGGTTAACTACCTTCGTTTCCAAGTGTTCTAAGGTGTTTTTCTTGGAATCTGCGTTCCTAAAAGTTTAAATATCGAAAATTGGGAAATCTAATATTGGAATTTAAATTATCCACGTAATAATTCATAAAATTTCGCGAGTTAAATTTGATTTTTTTAGTATGGGGTGGTTTTAGTGGCAGTGATTTTTAGGACGGATATTATCACTTTGCCTGCAGAAATTCATAATTTTGTAAAGAAGAGGTCGCAGACTGAAGTCGGTCTGAATATATTCATTGAATACTCGGTGGATAACCTTAAGGATCTCTTGGATATCCTTATATCCAAGGGTATTGCCTTATCACACTTGGACTGGACCAAGGTGGTTAATGGGAGGCTTCTATTATTTACTGTTATAGACCTTGAAAGGTCAACAGTCTCTCTTGAAGATCTTATATCGCTCATAAAAGATAAGGAGTATGTTTTAGAGGTAACTAAAGCGGACGAGTTTCTAGATAAGTTCATCTATAGTAGGCATTTATTCCCAATTCTAATTGGAGACGATAGGGTTGTAGCCATAGGCCCTCCAATGATGGAGGGAATCATACTCTACTCCAGGGAGTTGTTAGGCGAAGCTGCATCTGCTAACCTTCTTTATCACATCGGATATGCCATGGGTAAGTCGTTATATGAGTATCTTAGGGATAACGTAGATAGGTGGGAGCTTGAAGATGGGATGAGGTTCTTAGATGCAGTGTTCTCTTCATATGGTTGGGGGAGACTAAAGAGCTACGTCAAGAATGGTGATAAGATTATAATTAACGTTGAGGACTTATGGGAGTGTGAGGTGTATAAGGATAGCAATGAGGAGCCTAAAGCAAGTTTATTTGAAGGTTGTTTAGCTGGGTTTTTCGAACAATTTTATGAGAAGAGGGTGATCGTAAGGCATACTGGATGTACGGTATGTGGAGATGAGTACTGTATATTTGAAGTCATCCTCCCATAACCCTCTTTTTTCCAATTTGTCCATAAATCTCAGGCGGGGTTTTTGAACAGTTACTGTTCAAAAAATTATGTTTCTGAACACTTGTCTCTATTGTCCATAAATCCCTCCCTTTCTGAACACATTTTGTACGGAAATTCTTGTCTCATACAACTATCTCTCTTAGTCCTCTTCCTCTTCTCCTATGAAGTATCCTATTGCGGCTAAGGCGGCAATAGCAAAGGGGATATACGAGTATCTAGATGTCGTTATCGCCATCTTTATCATCTCGGTGATGAACCCCATCCCTTCAAATGCACTTTCAAACTGTTCTACAGATACATGGAAAATTATTCCAGCTGAGATCAGTAGAATAATGGCTACTGAAAAACCTAATCTATATCGTATGGCTACGGCCATAGGCACTAGGGATACGACGTACACTATTACCGACGCCATCATCAGATTTAGAGCAGTTGAGGCCTCATGCATCTGAATATCCTTTAGGGTTTTAATAATATCTGGTAGTTTAGTCAAGATCTCATACGGAGTTAAAGCATAGGTTCCCAAGCCCAGCCATGGAGTGAAGAAGCCTATGATTATTAGGATAGCCCCTATTGAGGCTAATATGGCTCTAATAGTATTCTTCATATCAATAATAATTTGATGTATTTGGAAAATTAATTTTATCAGGAACCAATATTCCCAATTGGAATAGTTAAAGAAAAAAGAGGAGGTAATGGAGTGATTCCATATTTTTATTGATAGTCTTCTAGTAGGCTTGTAAAGGTATCATGGTGCTCTTCTTCGTCCTTCAATATGTCTTCAAATATCCTGGCTGTCACTATGTCCCCTTCATCCAATGCCTTGCTCATGATCTTTTTATATAGCTCAATCGCCTTCTCCTCTTCTTTTGCATCAATCTCCAGCATCTCCTTCAGCGTCTCACCCACAGTTATGGGGCTGGGCTTGGTTGTCGGAGTTCCACCCAGGTAGAATAGTCTCTCTGCTATCATCTCGGCGTGTTTCATCTCATCGATGGCTATTTTCTTTAGCTCGTCCTTCACGCTGAAATGTTTAGGACCTCTCCACATAACATGCTGCCACATATATTGAATAGCTACTTGTAACTCCCTAGCTATAGCCTCATTAAGTAGATCCAGTAAATCCTTAGATGCCATAATGAATCACCTAACTACCAAACAAGGAAAACACACTGATTTCCCAATATAATTAATATTTTCCTGCCTCACATTAATATAGGGTTGATTAAACATCTCTGAAGTAGGATTTGTCTCCACCGATTTTTTAGTAGCGTCTCTTCTCGAACCTCAATATATCAATAAATTTGTAATGTGTATGATAAAAACTCTATTTTAAATGATTGGGTTTTACTTGTTTATGACATTTATAGTTGGAGGTATCTGACATGGTTAGATCCAAGATTTATGAAGTTTCTAGTGAGTTGGTTTTGACGGCGCTTGGTAAGCTTAAGGCTGATCTCGTTGTCAAAAATGGTACATTGGTTAATGTGAATTCTGGAGAGGTATTGGAAAACGTTGATGTCGCGGTCAAGGGTGACAGGATAGCCCTGATCGGGGACGCTGGGCATTGTATCGGTCCTGAAACAGAGGTCTTCGATGCAACAGGTCTATATATAGTCCCTGGGTTCCTAGATGCACATGTCCATATTGAGAGTAGTATGCTCACTGTAACGGAATTCGCAAAAGCTGTTCTTCCCCGAGGGACAACCACGGTCTTTATAGACCCGCATGAAATCGCTAATGTACTGGGGCTTGAAGGTGTGAAGCTCATGCTTGATGAAGCGAAGGGCCTGCCGTTGAAAGTATTTGTTACCGCCCCCTCTTGTGTACCTGCATGTCCAGGGTTTGAGACTGCAGGAGCATATCTAGGGCCGAAGGAAGTTGAGGAGATGTTGAAGTGGGATGGAGTAATTGCATTGGGAGAGATGATGAATTTCCCAGGAGTATTGAAGGTAGATAAGGAGGTGATGGCGAAGATAAACGCTACACACCGCTTGGGTAAGGTCGTCGAAGGACATGACGCTGGATTATTGGGCACGGCTTTAACTGCATACTCTGCATCTGGAGTCTCCTCATCACATGAGTTAACCACCAAACAAGATGCTATTGAGAGGCTTCGCCTAGGTATGTATGCATATCTCAGGGAGGGCTCTGCATGGCTTGATGTCGCGGAGACTGTTAAAGCGGTTACCGAGGCTAGGCTAGATCCACGGCATGTATGTCTAGTTACTGACGACCGTGAAGCCGATTCAATTATTCATCAGGGGCATATGGATCATGTGGTTAAGAGGGCTATTGAAGAGGGTGTGGATCCTATTCACGCAATTCAGATGGCTACGTTAAACCCAGCTGAACACTATGGGTTATCAAGGGATATTGGGAGCGTAGCTCCGGCGCGATATGCGGATATAGTGCTTTTAGATAACCTTAGTAAAGTACGGGTGAAGGCAGTGTTTGCGGATGGCCGGCTCGTCGCCAAAGACGGTAAGATGGTTATGGATATCAAGACCCCTACATATCCAGAGTCTGCTAAAAAATCTGTCAGGTTACCTCGTGAAATCAAGCCAGAGGACTTCAGAATAAAGGCTCCGGTGGAGGAGGGAAGGGTTGAAACTAGAGTTATTGAGGCTTTTGAGGGTAATGTATTGACAAAACACATTATTGAAGAACTGGATGTCAAGTCAGGATATGTCCTTCCCGATATGGATAGATGGATCTATAAACTGGCGGTGGTGGAAAGGCATAAAGGTACTGGAAACATTGGCCTAGGGTTTGTGAAGGGCTTCGGGTTTAAAGTAGGTGCTGTAGCTTCAACTGTCGCTCATGATAGCCATAACATACTTGTCTTAGGAAGCTGCGATGAAGATATGGCTATCGCGGTGAATAAACTAGCTGAGGTAGGCGGGGGGATAGTCACGGTAAAGGATAAGAATATTCTATCACTGGTAGAGCTCCCTGTCGCTGGATTAATGGCCGACGAACCTGTTGAGAAAGTAGCTAAGAAACTTGAGGATATGTATAAGCTATGGAGGGACATGGGGTGTAACTGGGTCTCGCCATTCATGACATTCTCACTCCTCGCCTTAGCAGTGTTGCCAGAGCTTAGGCTTACAGATAAGGGCCTAGTAGATACAGTAGAGTTTAAATTCATCGACCTCTTTCCATAAAGCCATTTCCCCTCCATTTTTCTATCACTGATCATCAATAATGTAGATGATTATATACCTCTCTACAACGGAGTTTAGTGGGTGAAGGGATTGTCAAGCGAGTATAAACGTGGATGGGAGACTTGTATAAAGATAGTCTATTATAAGATGCTTAAAGAGGGGATCAACAACAAGAAAGTGTTCCAGGTAATCAAGGAGATAAAGGAGGCGATCAACGAGGACAGGATACATATACTCCTAGAAGAACTACGGAGATAAAAAAAGGGAGATGGTTACTGAGATAACTTGTCAATAATCGCCTGTGTAAAAGCGGGTAAGTCATATGGATGCCTTGATGTAATGAGGTTGCCATCAACAACCACGGGCTGATCAACATACTCACCGCCTGCATTCACTACATCGACCGCGATATTCTTGACGCAAGTTAACTTTCTACCCTTTAACACATCCGCAGAGATAAGGACCTGGGGGCCATGGCAAATGGCAGCAACAACCTTACCGTTCTCCATCATCTCCTTGACAAACCTCAATACTTTATCGTTGGTTCTCATCTTATCGGGGCCGAAGCCACCAGGTATAACCACGCCATCAAAGATACTACTATCTACCTCACCAATAGTTTTATCCGCCTTCAATAATCTTCCGAATCTAGATGTATGCTCCTTCTTCACTCCTACTGTAATGCATTCAGCGCCCTCCCATAGCAGCCAATATAATGGAAACGCATATTCCTCGTCATGAGTTAGATCGGCGATTAAGAATGCAACCTTCTTGCCTTTTAACCGTTTCATATTAATAATTAAAATCCGGCTTAGGATAATAAGATAGCGGCAATTTATTGGAGGATGTAAAATAGTTTTACGGTCTGATAATCATATGACTCGGCTTTACAGCCTAGTTTCATGCATGCCTTTATGGCCTCGGTATTAGACCTATTTATAATGCCAAATAATATTCTCCCTCCCATATCCCTTATCCGAAGAGCTATCTCTGTTAGAAGCCTTCGCCCTACACCTCTCCTCCTAAACTCCTTATCCACTATAATGGCTACCTCCCACTCACTCTCGTTTACTGGATAAGCCTCACATACACCTATTATCCTCTCCCCATATCTAGCAACAAGTATTATCCCATCCTTTCCCTCCAGATTATCCACGTAGCATTCGAAGTCCTTACATACACCGAAGAATCTCTTATAAATGTCTTCGGCGGGGAGCTCCCTATAGAATCTCAAGACATCCTCCCTCATCGATTTATCATACTCAATTATCTCAATCTCAAAACCCCGACCCTTGTTCTTATTCACATAGACACCCTGAATATAAATTGGGCCTCTCCATATTTAGAATTAGGTATAATATATTTATTGTCCTCTTTATCTCCTATTCTTAGAATGTCCCATAGTCTAGGTAGTCCAATAATCCATGAATTCAAGTATAACGATGGATCACCTGGGTTAGTAGGCTTATATCGGGATAGCCTCCGAGTTAATGTGGGAAACGAGGTCTATATTTATGACTTGGAGGGGCGTCCAGTGTTTCTATACCTCGATGGAAAGCTGTATGTAAGGGGGCTAAGTGGTATATGGGTCGAGAAAAAATGGGTTAGTATAAGGCCTCCAAGAAGATATTCACGCGTATTAAGGGATAAAGAGGAGTATGCTGCTATTCTCACTAGGTCTCTCAAGGTTCTAAAGAGAATATTGGAGCTGGATATCGACAGCAGGATAGGCGGTTTTATAAGCTATATCCTGGATAGGGGTGTGGCTAGGCTAGAGGTCGAAGAGAGAAAGTTTAGGGAAGTGTATAAACCTATAAGTATCCTGCCTCCAGACCAGTATCTTTCTATTGTTTTACAGCCTGTTGAGGGCTGTCCATATAATATGTGTAGCTTCTGTACGTTTTACAGGGATAGGAGGTTCAGGTTTAAATCGGTTGATGAGTTTGAGAAGCATGTAGAGGAAATTAAGCTCCTAGTGGGTAAGGGATATTATATGCGGAGAAAGATATTCTTCGCAGATGCAAATGCCCTCATAGCCCCGACGGATCTCTTGTTAAAATATATGGGGATAACGTGGAAATACTTCGATCACGGTATTATTGATGGAATCTATTCGTTTATAGACTATTTTCATAAGCCTAAGACGGTTGAGGAACTGATTCAACTAAGGAGACACGGCCTGAGAAGGGTATATATAGGCCTAGAATCGGGTAGTATGGAGGTTCTAAGTATTCTTAATAAGCCCGGGCCACCCAGTGAAAGTGTTAAATTAGTTGAATCCCTTAAGGCTGCTGATATCAACGTTGGGGTAATTATCCTAATAGGTGCTGGAGGCAGGGAATATTATAACGAGCATGTGGCGAATACAGTCGATATCCTGAATAGGATGCCCTTGGGGAAAGGAGATATACTATATTATTCCAGGCTTAAAATAAGGCCGGATTCAGCATATGCAAGGTTATCTGAAGAATATGGAATAACTGCCTTGAGCCAGGAGGAAATGGATAGGCAAATTAATGAGATAAATAAGAAGCTTGTCTTCCATAGGGATAAGCCTGTCATCGCGGAATATGATATAGACGAGTTTGTATACTGAGAAATATAGATGTGAAACACAAAATTATTTTTGTATTGAACATTGACATTTAATATATGGTGGCCGACTTTATGAAGCTGATAGACTTCCAGTCAATGGATTTCTCCTTATATGAGGAGGTTCTAAAAATCTATAGGAACCGGCCCACTAGGTACTTTGAGCTACTCTATACACTATGGTATCTCCCGAGGGACTCGAAGGTATATTTTGTCGTTGAAGAAGATCATTTAAAGGAATGTATCCTCTACCATAGGTTACTAGGTGAACCATGCCTAAAGATATACGGTGGGATAAGCTGCATCGATAATCTTATCCAGGTAATTGAGGATCTAGGTGTTGACCGTATAAAGATTAATGTGCCGGAGAACCAGGAGCATGCCGTGAAGGAAGCTCTTTCAGGTAAATATGAGATCAGTGATGAGAATTATTTCTTTTATATGGCTAGCTCTGACATATCAAATCTAGGTCGGAGCGGATACCATGTTAAAAGACTTGGTATGGATGATGTTGAGGCGTTTATCGATCTGAAAAAAGCCGCGGGAGAAGAATTGGATGCCGGGGATGCGGAGAATCTCCTTAGCCAGCGGTTTTACATGGGGATATACCTAGATGATAAACTTGTGTCTATAGGGGCTGCTTACATCAGATTGCCTGATGTATGGGCAATTGGAGATGTTTTCACACACCCTAATTATAGAAACCTCGGGCTAGGCACTGTAGTCACGTCAGAGTTGACTAAGAGAGCTGTATTGAGTGGGGCGGTATCAGTTTTAATGGTGGATGAGAATAATCTTCCCGCTATAAAGGTGTTCACAAAGACGGGGTATAAAATAGTTGATAGAGAACTGAGTCTAGAACTGGAGAAATAGCCACTATATGTGTTTACTTTTAATGTAAGCGGTTTATACTTGTTATATAGAATGAGGATTAAAATTGTCTATGACGAGGGAGAAGTCACTAAAGAAGATGTATCTGAGATAGAGAGGTTTCTCAATAGGCTGAATATCCATTATGAATGGATAAAGCTATCCCAAAACAATCTAGTCGACATAGGTGATTCTGACTATATAATAGTGGTAGGTGGCGACAGGCTTATCCTCCGGACATTATTAAGCTTGCCTGATAAGTCTATTCCCCTAGTTAGTTTAAACGGTAGACGTTCAAAAGGCTTTTTATCAATATCAGGTGTTGAAAACCTACCTGAGGTTGTTAAGGAGATAATTAGGGGGAACTACTCAGTTGAAAATAGGATCAGGCTATCCGCTATGGCAAACAACTCCATCCTCCCACCTGCTTTAAACGAGCTAGCAATATTCTCAAAATATAGTGGTAAGTTGATCAGGTATACCCTAACAATTAATGGGGAGTTTATATGGAGGGATAATGCAGACGGAGTCATAATAGCAACTCCAACAGGGTCAACGGCCCATGCATTGTCAGCTGGAGGCCCCATTATAAAGGACGGTGATGTATTCGCGATCGTCCCAGTGAACTCGCTGATACCGACTCATAAACCAATAATCACGTCGTCATCAAATACCATTATTATAGATGATCTTAGGCCTAATGAAGACATATTGATTATAGATGGACAAATAAGGCATCCTATAAATTCAGAGACAGTTATTATTCGAAAGGCGGATCATGATGCAAAATTCCTGAGGCTAAGGATTGACGTTGGAAGCGACTTTGATAGGAGGCTTGCTAGGAGAGCTGGTTCTCAAACAATTACCGCGTCGTTGGAAGACCTGCCTCCCAGCGCCAAGCTTGTATATAAGGTGTTAGAGTATGAGGGGCCGTTAACCACAAGGGAGATAATCAGTAAGACTGGGCTCCCGCCTAGAACGGTTAGATATGCAATTAACCTCTTGATAGATAAGAGGCTTGTCGTTAAACGTCATTTTGATAGGGATGCCCGGGTAAGTGTATATAGCATAAATATTTAGGGAAGGAGGAGTGTTATGCCTCGGATATCTCCTCTAGGGTTCTGCCCATGGTCTCAATTCCAATTAACACTACAATAGCGCCTGCTATGATATGTGTGAATGCTATTATCGCATATGGCCCGAATAAGCCTGAGGTTGCATATAGGTATCCAGTTATCATTGGCGCTAGTATCCCTGCGATCCTACCAATACTTGCTGCAAACCCTGTTCCGAGTCCTCTGATGTCTGTGGGATAGAGCTCAGGTGTATATGTATATAGGCCTGCCCATGCACCGAGGTTGAAGAATGAGATTGCAATGCTCCAGATAGATACCCACATTATCTCTATCTTAAGAGCTAATGCCATCGACGCTATTCCTGCAAGCACGAGATAGATTCCCAGTACTTTCTTCCTCCCAATTCTGTCGAGTAGGAATGTTGCCGAGTAGTATCCCGGTATCTGGAATAAGGTAATTATCAATACCCACTCAAGCGACTTAACTATTGTAAGGCTGAACTCCCTGGAATATATCGTTGGAAGCCATATAAACACACCGTAATAGGTGTATACTAACGCCGCCCATAACACTGCTAGGAGAATAGTCCTCTTGATATATCTTTTTGAGAATAGGTCCCATACACTGTACCGTCTAGTTGAAGGCATGGTAAACTCTATCTCATCCAACTTGTCAGCTAATCTATTCCTAGCAAGGATTTCTTTAATCTCATTATACTCCTCTTTCTTAATCAAGAATCTAATACTCTCAGGCAGGTATAGCAATACTGGTGGGATTAATACCAGTGGTAGTAGCCCAACTAGGAAGGTGTATCTCCATCCGTATGCCGGGATCATAACATAGGGGAATAATAACGCTAATAAGGCGCCATATACCCAGGCGGTCTCTACAAGGCCTAGGAAGCGCCCCCTATATTTAGCCGGGACATATTCAGAGATGTATATCCCCGGCTGTGGAAGTGCGGCGCCGAGGCCTATACCAGCCAGGAAACGGAGTATCTCCATGCTTGTAAGGTCGTATGCGAGGCCATGCAACGCTGTGAAGACCGCTTCAATAGCGAGTACAATTACAATCGTCTTCCTCCTCCCCAATATATCGGAGAGCCTGCCGAATATCAATGCCCCGAAGAACATTCCTAGAAAGCCTATGCTGATCAACCGTCCAATTGTAACTACGTCTAAGCCCCATTCAGCTGCGATGGGCCTCACTACAGATCCAATTAACATGACGTTCATCGCTGTAAGCATGTATATCAGTGATGTTATGCCGAGAATGATATAATGAAACTTTTTTAGTTCAGCCTTATCAAGCACCTCAACTACATTCATAAACATACACCACTAGCCATGGAGCTATATAACTAAATTCTATATAATTTCCATAAAAATTAAATATTGGAGGCAATAATTACTGAATGCGTCGCTTAACGTGGCAAAAATTGCCGAGAAACAACTATAAAATGGGTTTATCATGTATAAATATGGTAAAAGTAGCCGATAAATAAAGTGGAGGGGGGAGGAGGGGGTGGGTGGTGTTCGAGTCTGTCGAAACTAGATCCTGCCCACGAGACTGAGGTCAACCTTCAAGGTAGCCTTCCCAGGCTCCCAGTCAGCGGGGCAGACCTCCCCCGGATGCTCCCTCACATACTTTGATGCCAATAGTTTTCTAAGTATCTCCCTAGCACTTCTCCCAATGCTATTGTCATGGATATCCATAGCCTTTATTACTCCATCGGGGTCAACGATGAACGTTGCTCTTAGAGTCACTCCCTCATCCTCTAGATATACACCAAAATATCTACTTAACTTCCCAGAAGGATCGCCGACCATCGGATACCTAACCTTCTTTATAGCCGGTGAGGTATCGTGCCAGGCCTTATGAACATAGACTGTATCCGTACTCACGCTGATTATCTCAGCACCAGCCTCCCTGAATTTATCATAGTATTCTGCCAGCTCCTCAAGTTCCGTTGGACATACAAATGTAAAGTCAGCTGGATAGAAAGCAATAACAAGCCATTTGCCCTTGTAGTCTGTTAATCGGATCTTCTTAATCTGCCCCTCGTGATAAGCGTCAAGCTCAAAATCAGGAACCTTATCACCAACTCTGATCATAACCTAACACCGTTATAGTGATAAACAATTAAAACTTAACACTGTTATATTATATAAATCTTTGTATAAGCCGCTGATCCCGTAAATTATTTTTAGAGGTGTATGTCGTGTCTCACAAGATATGTGTTGACCCCGACTTCTTTGATCTAGAGCTATATGCCGTATACCACATCATATATGATTATATCAGGGAAGAGGCGTGGAACGTCGTTTGGAAGGCTGGGGAGATCGTGCTTAACGAGATTAGTGGTGAACTGGGGCTAGATGAGGTTGGTGATCCATTTACAGCGTTGAAGAAACTAGCTTCCTGGCTAAAGAAAGTAGGTTATATAGAGGATATAGATGTTAAGAAGATCGGTGACGACAGTGTGGAGTATAAGATGCTTAGGCCGATAATCGAGAGATGCGCTAAACGTCTAATTAAAGAAGGCAGGGTCCCTCCCCATATCTCTACAGCATTGATGTTTGCATTGCTTGATAAATACGGTTATAAAGCTGAGATGATGGGAGACCCTGTTTTCCAGGATGACGGTTATGTCGTTGAGAGGTGGAGGTTATCCAAGAAATAGCGTCCTAACCCAATTTTTTATGGATATCCTCCAAAAGTTTCCTTATAGCCCTTAATTCACGTAAAACATTTCTATCGTCAGACTCATCATATACCTCGACAGCCTCAGCCTTCTTTTTATGCACCATTTTAAGAATCATGTTTCTTAGCTCCTCATAGTTCTCCACCCCATCTATCCTAGTCTCTGCCCCAGGTCTCCCAGAGTATCCCGCCGTCTGTATCTTCAGAGTTGCTATACCGTAATGCCTGTATATCGGGCCCTGGACAATATCTATGTTGGTAATCCTATTATATGGAACAATACCTGTTCTCTTAAACCATACACCCCTCTTCCAAACGATCTCATCCTTCTCCAGAACATATCTTATCGATTCATAATACCTTGGTAGCCAGTATAGAACGAACCCCAATGATAAGACTAATCCCAGTGTTACTAGGATTATAGCTGGATATACATACCACCAATATTCTAGAGAGGCTATTATAAGGGGGATGTACCATGTAAGGATCCCCGTCAAAACCGCAATAACAAAATAGATGTAATAGACCTTCTTTAGATATGGTGAAGGTCTAAACTCCTCCCCGATTTTTATCTCCATAGCAGTACTCACCAACTAATTCATATAGATGGGTATAGAAATAAATCATCTATATTCCAGATGTAATAGAAAAATAGGGGTGGAAAGTTTCCTCTCTAATGTCTATGGCTTTATCGGCCTGAAGTATAGTATATCCGTTATCTTTCCTTCGCGTTCACCCTTCTTTTTGAAGACCGGCTCTACAAGCATACCAATGTACAGCTGGTCGTAGTCCACCTCACCAAGTTTATGTACTATGCCTCCGCGGACACCCTCATATTTAATTAAAGCCCAGATCACTCCCTCGCCCAGCTTTTTCCCAGATCCATCGATATATTGTATTGTGTAGGAGTATACCATTCCAACCTTGCCGACCTCGCTGTATTCATCTATGGCTCCATGGCACTCCTCGCAATACGCCTTCGGTGGTAGATATGTTATGCCGCATTTCTCACACGTAGATGCTAGTATCTTTCCATTCTTGAGTCCATCGAAGAACTTTTTCCCCGCTAGTCCTAGTGTATAGACATATTTACCAACCTCCATGTCGCCTGGAATTACCTTGGCAGATTTTAAATCACGTATCTTATCTATACTCATACCACCACCTCATTCAATAGGCTCAAAATATAGTATGTCGGTAATTGCTCCCTCCCTTTCCTCTGGCTTCTTCCAAACCGCTCTTACTCTCATGTTAAACACCTTCCTGTTCTTCACGTCCTCGGGATCTACATTACCTAGTTTATGAAGTATGCCCATGCCCTCTGATGCACCGTCAAGCTCGATCACAGCCACTACAAGAGGCTCTCCCAGCTTTCCTCTATCCGCGCCTATATAGCTCACGACGGCTGTATTGACTCTGCCAGTGTCCTTGACATATACCCATTCATCAGTCGGCCTGAAGCAGTATGAGCAAAACATCCTTGGTGGCACATATACCCTGCCACATTCATGGCATTTCCTCGCTACTATACGTCCATTTTTAAGCTCCTCTAGGAACCTGCTCATCGCTATGCCCGCGCTCCACGTATATCTAGCCTTTGGAACATCCTCTACATACGGGATCTTACCCTTCTTAAAATCATCTGAGCTATATGGGGTTCCAGGTAACTTTACGTTTTTATCCATATCATACACCTCCATCCTACACCCTCATAATCACAACGGTACCAATCTGCATAAGATCCCCCCATGCCTGTGCAAGCCCTGTAGTCGGGTCCTTAGCGACCTGCCGCTTACCCGCTTCTTTCCTCAGCTGCCAGAATATCTCTGCAACCTTCATGATACCTGCTGCAGCAATCGGGTTACCGACGCCGAGTAGCCCTCCAGATGGGTTTATTGGTAGGTCTCCATCACGCTCCGTAACTCCTTCACGTGTCAATATAGGCGCCTCTCCTTTCCTAGCGAGCTGTAGCCCCTCCATATGATGCAGCTCCTTGTAATCGAAGGGATCATATACCTCAGCCACATCGATCTCCTTCCTAGGATTGTGTATGCCCGCCATCCTGTAAGCCATCTTACCAGCATAGTAGAGATACTTTGGAAACGCCAAATCCCTATTTGTCCAATAGGTTGTATCAAGATTCCAGCCTACTCCATCTATCCAGACCGGCGTATCTGTATACTGTTTAGCATATTCCTCGCTTGTGAGGATAAGGGCCCCAGCACCATCTGATACAGGCGATATATCGAGTCTCTGAACTGGCCATACAAGGACCTCGGAGTTCAAGACATCTTCTACAGTGATCTTGGCGCCTAGCTGTGCAGCCGGGTGATCTAATGCATTCCTCTTATTCTTAACGGATACAAGGGCGATATCCTCCTTCTTGATATTGTATTTGTACATGTATCTATGCATCTCGAGGGCGAATATCCATATTAGGTTTACGCCAAGCGGCTTATCAGTTATGGGGTCGAAAATATGGTGGAACACGTACTGTGGATGGGGTAATGCAGGGCTCATCTTCTCCTCGGCTACGACCAAGACCTTGTCGCATAGGCCCGAAGCCACATGCCACCAACCGGCTATGACGCTGAATACGCCTGTGCCTCCGCCTACATAGACCCTTGTAAAAGGCTTTTTATACCCGCCTGCGCCATCAACCATGTATTCTCCCTGCATGTGTATCCCGTCAAATGCATCGGGCGCCGAGCCGAAGACTACACAGTCAATATCTTTAAGCTCCATACCAGCGTTTTCAAGGGCTTGTTTAGCTGCTTCCCAAGCCAGTTCTCTAGGTGTCTCAAACAGTCTTCGTCTAAATAGGGTTAAGCCAGCTCCAATACATGCTACCCTATTCTTAAAATGAATGTTCATCCTCAACCATATTCACCTCCCTAACACAACTACAGCGGACGATGGGGATGGGAATTCCCTCCTCGTCATTACAACCGCCTTCTCCACATCACCAACCTGCATCGGCCCTGCTTCTCCACGTAGCTGTACAACTGCATTGTAAAGCTTTACAAGGCCACCTGCCTCCAGTGGATACCCCATTCCCAAGTATCCCCCTGATGGGTTTACCGGCAACTCCCCTGATGGGCTTATGACTCCCTCGAATACAAGCTCATCCATCATATATCCATTAGTCAGGTCCAGTGCAACTAGGCTCTGGAACTCTCTATATGAGTATCTGTCATCGACCTCAGCCAAGTCAATCTCTTTAAATGGATTATCTATGTTGGCCTGGCTATATGCCATTGAAGCAGCAAGAACAACGTGTGACGGACAGGCCAGGTCCCATTCCTCTATATTTGGTGAGTCGGAGATCCAGCCCACTCCCTCTATCCAAATAGGCTCTTTGTCATACTTCTCTGCAACCTCCCTACTGGCGAGGACCACGACGGTTGCACCATCTGAGTACTCGCTTATATCCATTTTCCTAAGTGGATAGGATACGACTTCTGAGTTACTGACGGTTTCAATATCCGTCTTAGTACCGTATGGAGCCATAGGGTTGTACAATGCATTGTATCGGTTTTTAACTACGATCATTGAAAGCGCCTCTCTACTGACATTATATTCCTCCATGAATCTCATCATCTCAAGCCCTGCAAACATGTGTACGTTGTCTACAATCGGCCTATGGTAATGAGGATCTAGAGCGATTCTCCATACATCCATTATATTATCTATGTCACTGGCCTTACTATGGGCCTCTACAGCCACTATATCGAAGTATCCCGTCTTAACAAGCATATATCCATGTATAATGCCCCATAGTCCATCGCCTGATACAGTTAACGCTGGCTTCAGAACCGCACCCATCTGATCTGGGATGTATTCATCGAAGATACTGACGCCCTCCCAGAAATCCTCTGCAGCAGTGACAAGTGCATCCAGCTCTTTCCTAGGGTTTATCCCTGCATCCTCGTACGCCTTGAGCGCTGCCTCAAACATAAGTTCTTTATAGGAGTATTCAGTTGTCATCGGAGTATAATTTGTAGATCCAATTCCTATTATAGCTACGTCTCTCCCCAAGAGGATCACCTTATAAAATAGTCTTCACTAAAACTAATTTTTCCAAATCATTTTTAAATGGATGTAAAGACTCTACACGCCTTTTTATAACAACAGGGTTAACCATATCAATAACTTAGCTCTATACCTGGATATTGGAGTGAAAACCATGGTTTACATCTGAAAACACTTGTTTACCATCCTCTTATTCACGTTCAAAACATCCTTCTCACGATTGAATAAAGTGGGTGGAGATCTGGCTTGAACTCTTTCTTTTTATTTGTGGCGTAATAATTTTATGTTTGAGGTGTCCTAAGGTTGAACTTTGAAGTTTCAGACGATATAAGGCTTATTCAAAAGGTTGCTAAGGAGATCGCTGAAAGCTTCCCACCAGAATACTGGATGGAGAAGGAGGAGAAGAATGAGTTTGGATTCGAGTTCTGGAAAGCCATAAGCGAGGCAGGGTTTACTGGCGCCGTTATCCCAGAGGAATACGGTGGATCTGGAATGGGTCTCCAAGAGCTACTGACGATCATGGAGACTCTATCGTCAAATGGATGTGGCCTGGCTGGTGTATGGTATCTAATGATAACGGAGATATTCGTTGGCCTACCCATAGCGAGATATGGAACTGCCCCTCAGAAGGAGAAGTATCTGCCAAAAATTGCGTCAGGTGAATACGAGGGGTGCATGGCACTGACCGAGCCAGTTGCAGGGACAAACACGCTGAATATATCCACGATAGCTGAGAGGGATGGTGATGAGTATATCATAAATGGAAGCAAGATATTCATAAGTGGCATTGACAGAGCAAAGGCGATGGTTCTAGTGGCTAGGACGACGCCGAGGGAAAAAGCCCCTAGGAAGACACTCGGGTTAACTCTATTCCTCGTGGATCTCCCTAATAAAGCGGTTAGTTACAGCAAGATCCCGAAGCATGGGATAAACTATTCAAATACATGTGAAGTGAGTATAAATGACCTGAGGGTATCTGAGGAAGATATACTTGGGCCGCTGGACTATGGATGGTATGTGCTTCTAGACATACTGAATCCAGAGAGAATGGGTTTCTCTGTTGGGGCGGTGGGTACGGCTGAGCTAGCTATTAAGACGGCTGTGGAGTATTCTAGGGAGCGGCGTGTCTTTCAGGATCCAATTGGGAGCTATCAATCACTCCAGCATCCTCTAGCAGAGGCATATGCCCATCTACAAGCTGCAAAGCTACTAACTTATAAAGCTGCTTGGCTATATGACGTCAAGCACAAGCCGCCGATGGATGTTAAGAATGGGGATGCTGTGATGAAGAAAGCCATGTCATATAAGGAGATAGGGGATACGGCGAATATGGCTAAGGTAGTGGCTGTGGAAAACGCTATCAAAGCAGTTTACTGGGCTATGCAGGTATTCGGCGGATATGGATATGCTAGGGAGACTCATGTTGAGCGGTGGTGGCGTGAAGTCAATCTACTAAGGCTGGCCCCTGTCACTCAGCAGATGGCTCTAAACTATATCGCACATCATATCCTTGGAATGCCAAGGAGTTATAGATAACGTGTGTGAATAGGGTTGAGTCGATCTGGTTTCGAGAGGATAAACATAATCATCATTCCTAAACATCTCATGGATAAGTTTATTGATGCTGCTCTAAAGACAAGTGTTGAGGTGGGAGGCCTATTAATAGGGAAGTTGGAGGGCGACAAAGCTAGGGTGAGAGAACTCATTGTAGGTAAGAATATTAGGGAAAGCCCGGTTAGGTTTGAGCTGGATGCCCAAACTTTTTCTAGAGCAATAGAAGCAATGCATGCTGACGAGGATATAATCGGGATTATACATTCACATCCCTCAAGTGCGTATCCTAGTCAGATAGACATGGAGAATATGCGGCTATGGCCAGTTATCTGGGTGATACTGGATACTAGCAGGCAGGAATATAGGGCTTGGCACTTCACTAGGGAGATAAAAATAGTGTCTGAATGACGTCTATATTTGTAATACAATCTAGGCAATTGGCTCCCTCACATATTTAAGCGACTCTGGATTCTCTAGGCTAGATGTGTCTCCAAGCTCCTCCCTACCCGTTGCAATAGCCTTTATAAGCCTCCTCATGATCTTCCCCGATCTAGTTCTTGGAAGGTCTTTTACGAAGAATATTCTTGATGGCCTAAATGGTTTACCCAGCTCCCTGACCACATAACTCGAGATCTCCTCTTTAAGCGTTTCACTAGGCTCCAGCCCAGGTTTTAAAACTACGTACAAGGCTATCGCCTCCCCCTTGACTGGATCCGGTATACCGATGGCGGCGGTTTCAGCTACACTTGGATGCTTATTAGCAGCCGTCTCGATCTCCGCTGGGCCAACGCGTTTTCCAGCCACTTTAATCACATCGTCAGCCCTACCTAGTATGTAGAAGTAGCCATCTTCATCTCTAAGCGCCCAGTCACCATGGAACCACATATTCTCAAATCTAGACCAGTATGTAGCAATATATCTATCTGGATCTCTCCATAACCCCCTCGTCATCGAGGGCGCGGGTTTTCTACATACCAAGTATCCCACCTCACCCACTACCGACTCTCCATCCTCATTTACCACATCCGTAGCCATACCCAGGCCATTGTATCCCAGTGTTGATGGCTTGAGAGGCATTATAGGCGAGGGCAACACAAAGCATCCGAATATCTCAGTTCCACCAGATAGGTTTATAATTGGGCATCTTTTCTCTCCCACGACGTCCAGAAGCCACCACCACGATTTTTCATCGATAGGCTCACCAGTATTTCCAAACGCCTTCAATGTACTGAGGTCATGTATCTTGACATAGTCATCGCCATATCTCTTGAGAAGCCTTATCAATGTAGCTGAGAAGCCAAGGTGTGTAATTTTATACTTCTCAACAATACTCCAGATCCTATCAGGCTCAGGATAGTCCGGTGCACCTTCCATAATAAAGTGTGTTAATCCATGATGCTGCGCCCCAATTATCTGCCAGGGCCCCATCATCCACCCAATATCCGATATCCAGAATAATGTGTCTCCTTCCTTCATATCCATGTTGAAAAAATGCTCCTTAGCAGGCTGTAGGAGAGCACCGGCATGGCTTATAACTGCACCCTTCGGTTTACCAGTAGTGCCAGATGTATATAGTAAAAGGGCTGGATCCTCTGGATCCATCTCAACAGAATCAACCTTCACATTATTACCAGAGATAAAGTCCTTGTAATATACGTCTCTATCTCTATTCATATTGATATCTAGCCCTAGCCTATCCACGACTACAACCTTCTCTACACCGGGGGATTTTGAGAGGGCCTTATCAGCAGTATCCTTCAACTCAATAGGCTTCCCTCTCCTAAGATATCCATCTACAGTTATCATTATCCTCGCTCCTGAATCGTTTAAACGGACTGCCACAGCCTCCGGACCGAAACCAGAGAATATTGGCATCGCAATGGCCCCTATCTTAAGGATGGCGAAGAGGCTTATAACCGTCTCGGGTAGCATGGGGATATATAGGGCGACTACATCACCCTTCTTCACACCCTCATTCTGGAGTGAATATGCAAGTCTATTAACCTCATTATACAGCTTGTCATAGCTATACCTCTCTTCACTTCCGTCTTCTCCCCTCCATATAAAGGCTGTTTCTCCACTCCTTGGACCGGCATGCCTATCAAGTGCATTGTGCACGAGGTTGATTAACCCCCCTCTATACCACTTGGCCCACATAATCCCGTTTGACACGTCAAGGACTTCATCATATTCCTTGAACCACTCTACATTCAGGAAATCATTTACAGAGCCCCAGAACCACTCAAGCTCATCCACAGACTTGTCTACGAACTCCCTATATGTCTTTATCCCAAGGCTATCCATAACCTTCTTTACATTAGCCTCTTCTACAAGCTCTTTAGGAGGATACCAGGAGAATTTACTCATAATTAAAATAATTCTATTTTTAGGGTAAAAAAGGCTAATTAACCATAACGTTGATTTATGGCATAAGATATACTTTTATGGGAATATGCCAAAGGCAACATCAAATAGTTTATGCATAAGATGTAAGGGATATAGGCGACTCTGTGGCCTAAATACATGCCCGATACTAGAGAGGACTAGAAGCCATTTTAGGGTATATCACCATATAAAATCCGAGTCTGTCGATGGATCCACGCCACCAAGTTTATTAGTAGGTGAATATGGTTATCCCAAGGTCAGGGTAATGCTGAATATCCCCCCAGCTGTATATGGAGACGAGGCTAAGATATATGACGATCCTCTATTATGGTGGGGGAGATACAGTCTCGATGATATAATTAGGTTTAGAAGTAGGCTTCTAGCCTCAGTAGTGAGGCTGGATATCCACGATCCCTGGAAGCTATATGAGAAGGAGATTAACATCTCTGCGGTTAGCCTCGAACCTGTTGATAGCGAGGCTAGGCTACGTAAGAAACCCAGGCCTCACCTAAGATTCAATGCATTTACAAAGCCGGTGGGGCTATTGGCGGAGGCGGAGGATATTCGGGTTACATCAACACCGAGAATTGGGTGGCTCCTTGAGAAGAGGATTCATGATGATGTGAAGGTTGCAGATGTAGTGGTCGAGCTGTATGAGGGAGGCTACGACATATACACCCTAATACATGCCTTGAGCGGGGGGTTGTTAGGCACCTTTAGAAATAGGAAGATAGTCCCAACTAGATGGGCGATAACAGCTGTAGACTCGATACTAGGCTCATACTTTAGGAAGAAAATTAGGAAGGCGCCATACATATCAGATACCCTGGCTTATACTGGAGAATATCTCGAGAATAGATTCCTCGTAATACTGACTCCTGGGCCATTGGAGCTGGAGTGGATTGAGGCATGGCATCCCCGTAGCCTATGGGGGTATAAGTCCAAGATGCCGTCGATAAGCGTATTAACCGAGGATGTACGTGGGAGATATGAGTATATGGACGGTGGATATATGGCTGCAAGACTAGCTGTTTTAGAGTATCTATATAACGTCAATAGACAGGCTACTGTCTTTATATATCGTGAGATCAAGCCGACTTACTACGCTCCAGTTGGTAACTGGCATATACGGGAGACCGTTAAGAGGATGCTCAGGGGAAGGCCGAGAAAATACGATGGTCTGATTGAGGCTTTTAAGCACGAGCTGAAGTTCTTTGATATACCCGGGTCTATATGGCTATCCCACTCAAAACTACTGCGGGATATTAGGGGTAGAAGAAGTATCCTTGATTTCATAAGTCGTTAACAGCCTTCTCTCTACATAGGGTGTCAACACATATCCTAAGGCATATCCAGTTAATAGGCTGAAAATTACATCCGAGGGATAGTGGACGCCCAGATATAGCCTGCTGAAGCCGACCAAAGTTGATAAAATGAGCATTATATAACCAACCCACTTTCCATATAGCCTATGGAAGACGCCTGCAACAGTGGCTATCCTCATCGTATGTCCACTTGGGAAACTAGGGCTAAACGAGCAAGTTAGGAACAATACTCCTGGGATCGTCATAAACGGCCTGGGGCGGGCGAATAACTCTTTGAGGAGATACGCTAATACGATGGAAACCACTAATATAAAGATGAGTGAGACGCTTCTTTTTCTCTCTCTAACGGCTACTACAGAGAGTAATCCAGCTATAAATATTATTCCCCCAAATAGAGTTAGAAAGGTCATTACCGGGGTAAGGTACTTTGAGAGGAGCCCTGGATTTATCCATAGAAGAATCATCTTATCAATCTGGGCAATAGGCTCTGGAAAGGTATCTTTTAATATAACCTGTATCACTACACAGTCCCTTGAAAAATCAAATAAATACTCCAGCACCAAGGCTATGGAAAGTATCACTATACTTATTCCATCATATATTGTCTTTTGTCTCATATAGTAAATAGTATAGATTACATCAGCTAATTAATTATCTAATTACCGCTACTGGCTTCCTTATATGCCATGGAAAATGCTCTTCGTAAACACTTGATAGCTTTAAAACACCTATATCGTCATATGGTTTTCCTATTATCTGCATCCCAATTGGAAGCCCTTCTTTAGTAAACCCTACCGGGATGTTAGCAGCCGGTTGGCCTGTAAAGTTAAAGGGATATGTATATCCCATCCAGCCTACTGGCCCGACTGGAACCCCATTAATCTCCCTAGGCCCCAATCCCTCCTCAAGGCCAAAAGGTGGAACTGCTACAGTCGGTGTAATCAAGAAGTCGTATTTCTTAAAGACCATCTGTACCTCTTTCCATAGTTCCCCTGTTCTCATTGGTATTCTAGGGTAGATGCTATATACTCTTTTATCATCTAATAGTGAAACATATTTCCTATAGGGTTTGAATGCAACTTCGATCCATTTTCTATACCTGCCTATTGACTTGAGGTATTCCACTGTCTCGAGGATCGCTTTTACCCTAAGCTCCTCCCCTAAATCAGGAAGGGAAAGTGTGATTTCATCAACCTCAATATCGATATCATTAAATCTATAAACACCTTCCTCCACTACATGCTTTACCTCATCGTCTATTATTGTGTAGCCTAGGCTGGGGGAATACGCTATTCTAACCTGCTTACTCTCCTGTTTCAACGCATCATAAAAACTCTCTCCACGTATACATAAGCTCCTCCTATCCCTTATATCAGGGCCTGATATGGCGTCTAAGACTAGAGCCGCATCCCCAACATATCTGGTTAGGGGTCCATCGACACTAAGCCCCTCAAATATAGGTATACTTGGATGAGATGGGATTAGGCCTGGCGAGGGTTTGAATCCATATGTGCCGCAGAAGCTACTGGGTATCCTAATGGATCCCCCTGCATCGTTTCCAATAGCCACAGGCCCCATTCCAGACGCCACTGCAGCGGCAGCTCCTCCACTAGATCCACCAGGGGTCCTACTCAGGTCCCACGGATTTCTAGTCTCGCCAAACAATGGGTTGACTGTAACGGCTAGAAGCCCTAGTTCAGGTAGATTTGTCTTACCGACTATAATAGCCCCGGCCTTCCTCAGCCTCTCAACAAGCACGGCGTCCTCCGATGGATAATTGTCCTTGAATAACCTGCTCCCATACGTTGTGGGCATACCCTTAACATGTATATTATCCTTTATCGTTACTGGAACTCCTAGGAGAGGCTTATTAATCCCTTTCTTAGCCAACTTATCAGTCTTATCCGCCTCTTTCCACAACAGCTCTTCATCTAAGTAGATTATCGCATTCAACAAGGGGTTTACCCGTTTAATATGATTTAGTAGTGAGTCAATCACATCATGTACACTAAAGTCTCCCCTAATAATACCATTTCTAATGTCCTCGGCGCTAAGCCATATCAGGTTTGTAGGCAATTCACACTACCTTATCAGCCAGATATAACATTACTTAACATATTTAAAATAATACATCTTCAGATACCTGATTATCCTCGGCATATCAATCTTCATCGGACATACTTCCCTACATTTTCCACATAATAGGCAGAAATGAGATAGGGACGAGGCTTTCTCAATTCCCTCTATGATAGCAGTCCATCCCATGCCCATAGGCCCACCATATACCCTACCGCCCCATGTATTGCCCACAAGCTGCCAAATAGGGCATTCAGCCTGACACCTACCACATCTAATACAGTATAACTGTTCAGATATCACCTCATCTTTAAGAGCCTCTACTCGGCCACCGTCATATAGGATTACATGAACCTCCTTCGGGCCATGGACACCATATACCCTCTCAAACTCGATGTCCGCGGTGCTACTCGGTCCAGATATTACAGATACATATGTAGGTGGATATAGTCCGGCGTACGCAGCTTGGGTAACCGCCTGCTTAAATGCTAGTTCCATAGTAGGCATTATTTTCTCGACGCCAGTTATAGCTATGTGTATTGGGGGTAGGCTAGTTGTATTCCTGATATTCCCCTCGTTAGAGACGAGGAATATGGATCCCGTATCTGCAGCTATGCTATTTGCCCCGCTGATCCCCGCATCAGCTTTTACAAATTTTTCTCTCAGGAAGAGGCGGACCATACCAACGATCTCCATTGTACTCATATTGTCTCTGACCTTAACACCATGCCTCTTTAAAAGCATGATAGCCTTCTCCCTGGTGATGTGGATAGCGGGGGCGGTGGTATGCATCGGCTTATCCCTAGAGAACTGTATGAGTAGCTCACCTAGATCCGTCTCGAAAACAGTATTATCCCTATCCAGCTCCTCCCGGAGGCCGAGCTCCTCTGTGACCATAGACTTAGACTTCACTATAAGCTTATCCTTACCAACCAGATCCTTGACAAGTTTAACAGCTTCATCCTTAGTCTTTGCATAATATGCATGTCCCTTCGTCTCCTCAACCATCTTCATAGTGGCATCGATATAATAATCGATGTCGTTTAACACCTTCTCCTTAGCCTCTCTAATCTCCTCCGTATATCCCAGCAGATATCTCCATCTATCCAGGATACGGTATGGGGCGGGGACGAGTCTATTTACGGATCGCGACAGGCCTTTCCTAAGACTCTTCATATAAAGTGCCCTATGTATTTCCTCCGAAGCCTTCTGCAACATATCCATGTCTAATCACCATATATCTTCCATAGAATAGAGGATATATCCGTTAACTCAATTATCCCCCTCGCCACCCGTTTTAAGTTAGAATAGCAAATTGGGCACATGACGACAACTTTATCACAGTAGCCGCTAAGCTCTGCAGCCCTATATTTAGCTATTTCAGCCGCTATTTTAGGAGAAAGCGATTCTAATGGCCCTCCACAGCAATGTGTTAGCCGACCGCTTTTCTCAGCCTCAACAATATGTAACCCGCCATTTTCAAGGAGACTCCTCGGCTGTTGGATAATATCCTCGTATCGGGCATAGTAGCATGGATCGTGAATCGTGATATCCTCCTCGATATTATTCTCAGGTGATAGGCCTCTTTCAGAGAGTATCTCCAGGTAATTCTTGACCTCAATTTCAAATCCCTCGATATACTGGGGATAGACGCTTCGCAAAACATGTGTTGAATGAGGATCGATGGTAATTACCTTCTTAACCCCATGTTTCCTAAATTTATTGAATACCTTCTCTGCATGTTTCTTAAACTCATCTTCAAGGCCAAGATCATATAAAAGGACGCCGGAATACATCTCGTCCTTATATAAGTAGCCGAATTCCACCCCGGCCTTTCTGAGTAGGAGCGCTATCCTCTTGATCTTATTATGTTGCTCCCGAATCTCATCCTTATCTGGCTTGACGAAGAACCTACTTATATCCAATATCCCGGAGAATACCTTACCCGCCTTTAGTAATCCACCCAATGACTCATCATCAAGTTTATCAAGTCTATCCACGACAGACTCTATAAATGGGGTTAATTGATAAAGTAGGCCTGTGTATAAAATCGTCTCTCCCCCATGAGGAATATCCAAGTCCATAGCCCAGCCAGTTGCCTCTCCAGTGGATATGGGTAGTGGTGTACCCCTTTTAGAAATATTATTCTTAATCATGGTGATGACATCAGCCATAGGTAGAGGCATCGCAATCAACCTCGATACAAATAGATTATTTAGTCCTGATAAGATAAATGTAGAAATAAATGAGGGAAATAGGTTATTCCACTATCTTACTACTCCCTCTCTCCCTCACCCTCCATTGTCTTCTTTATCTCCAGCCTAGTTATCTTGGTATCTATGTATCTAGGCGGCTCCCAGAAATCTGGATTCTGCCTGTAGAACTCTTCACGTGCCTTTTTCAACGCATCTAGAGCCTTATCAAGTTCATTCATCCTCTCATATAGCTCTGCCATCAGTATCCAGCCGAGTATGGATCCAGGGGCTACACTAAGTATACCATCTATTGCCTTCTTAGCCTTGTCTATATTGCCTTTCAGGATATGGTATCTTGCGGTTCTACCCAGTCTATTCTCTAGATCCTCTTTTGATTCTTTATGTATCACCTTTATTGCAACGGCGTTAGATTCTAAACCAGATATCCTAGCTTTAACCGCGTATTCTCCCTCCGGGATCTTTTTCATAATGTACTCGGGGTCAACAGCGACCTCTGCATAGAGATTCTCATCTCCAGATAACTCAACGACATCTCCTTCCGGACTATAGTCTAACGTGATTAGTTTCCATTTTAGTAGGGTCCATTTCTCACCCTTCATAGTTAGAAACTCTACAGACTCAATCCACGGCTTCCCCTTTACCCCTATTTTTATACTTTTAACCTCGATCTTCTCTTTCTCTAGATCCTCGACTTCACGACTATATTCTTCCTCCGAAAGCTCCCCAGCCTCATATCTCTCTTTAGCCTCAGCAATCCTCTCATCTATAGATATGTTGTGGTATCTTGATTCTATTGCATCGGGATATGAAATTGTCAATGTGAATATGATGACATCCCCATCATATATCGTAGCCATTATATCATCATTTACAGTTAATTGAAATACTATTCCGTCTATCATCTAGATCACCAGTCTTTCACCCTAAACTGACCCATACAATTCCCTCTCTCCGCATTATTAATATGGCCAGCTCCCCTATTATTTCTCCCAGTGGCATTCGCCGATGTACAGAATACCGTCCCTGTTATATCCACCAAGTCGCCTCCAGCGTTTGTGTAGCTATGTCTATGATGTGGATCTCCATGGCACCATCCAGCTGCATACTTATCGTATCTCATTATACAATTCTCCACACCACTTGTAAGTTTCCCTTGACTGTTATGTGTACGTCCACCACAATTATGGTTCCCACCTTCTCCATGATGCCAGACATTGAGGCCATGGGCAAGTTCGTGAGCAATAGTGTTTGGTAGCCTTTCTCTAGGCTCATCCCTCCCTTTACACAGTTTAACGTTAATACATACGTGTGTCTTGTTTTTCGGCGGTCCATTATTTACTCCACAGGACATTCCATATAGACCAGGCATATCCCTGTCTCTTAGCCATAGCCCATGCTGCTCACCACCTGTATGCCTCTGTCTATTGAAGTTGATCACCCTGCTCCCAGTCCCATTGAATAAATCAGGATCGTATATTAGGTGAATAGTAAGGCCTGATTTATTCAGGTATCCTGTTCCAATGTTGTTCTCATCATATATAAACACATCCTTTTTCTTGACATCAGTTCTGATATGCCTCCTTCTTGCACCTATCTTAATCGGAAAAGGCAGGAAAGGCACATTAAACGTCCGATATCCACCGACAATAAATCCTCTGTATTCCTCGTAGTTGGTTAGCCCATCGCCTTTATATCCATCGCCAACAGGCTGGTTATCCTCATCCTTATTAGGAGCCGCGCCTCGGTCATCCTGAGGAGCTATGTCAGCAATATCGTTATCATTATCATCCCTCGGTATCTTAACCATGTTAGTCTTCGTCTTACAGTCCTTATGAACAGTGTTCTCATCGTCCCTCGGGGGTATAGGTATACAATGATTGGCCTCCGCAACTAGATATCCAATCGCTCCATAGTCTTCACACCGTATGACCGGATTGCCCTCGGTGGCACGCCTCTTCAAAACCGTTCCTAGATAGTGATGTTCATGCCTCGGGTTATCATTCGGCTGAAGTATCTCAGTTGGACAGTCATTAGATTTAGTCTTATCAAGTTTTGAAATATAGTTGTCTTTAATCTTCTCCTCATAGAAGAATAGATCTGGATTCCTATTACCGTTTCTCGGATAATTTAGGCATACACCAGGCTCTTTGGACACCTTCTTAAGCCTAAACCTGATGTATTTCTTACGCCCTGGATATATCCATTTACCATCTTTACACATATATATCCTAGCCTTAAGTGAAAGGGTTCCCGCAGTAGCAACGGGAAGCCATGCCTTAGGAGTCTTCACCAAGTCTATTCCAAGCTTCCTGACAAAGATCTGTTTTTCAAATACAATCCACTGATCCTTGAATTGTCCACCCTCATCCTTTATAATAAGCTTAATTCCTACCGGTCCCTCTATATCCGGAGCTTGCCAAACCACTTCCCTACCTATATTTCCCCTCGGGAATCGCCCCGCGGAGGCCTCCCACTCAAATACTAGGTTATCCATGACATCCAGTGAGACGGAAGCCGGTTCTATACAGTTCTCCCCGGTCGGGACGCAGAATAGCTTCAGCCTATCTATATCTGACCCAGTGGCTTCTAGCCTAACATAATCCCCATAGGCAACCTCGTCAGGGACATATACTAAATCCCCTTGAATCGGTGTGCCCATTTCCCAACTATGTTCTTGTACACACTCACATATACCCTCTGATGGCGTAATCCTCCCCATAGGCTCATCCCTATGGACAGTTATCTTATAGACATAGCGATCCTCGATATCCCCTGGATCCACTACTTCAAGATTATTCTCGCTTCCCGGTCCCTTTTCCTTGATTTCTCTCGTTATCTCCATAGATATAGTTGCAGTAATTGGAGCATGATCTGGATGCTTAGTGGGGTCATCGTGATATGCAGTCACAATTATAGTGACCTTCTTAACCTCATTTTCATTGAGAATATCTGGGGGCTGATAAATCACTTGCTCCCCTTTATCTGTTTTCTTAGGCTCCTCATCGTTAATCTTAATGAAACCCCCTTCTCCAGATACTATCCTCCATTCATACCTGACTTTCGCCTTAAAATCATATATCTCCCTACCTATCTGCTCTCCCTCCTTAGTCTTACATGTACATTTATGTATAAGGCCGTGCATATCGATTGCCAACGCCTTCAGGGGCATGGGATCGTCCGGTAGCCTCCTCACTGTATACACACCGCCCGCGGAGCTACTTGGATACACATTTATCTGCATAAACCTATGTATCCATTCATAGCCGCATCCACATGCAGATATTATCTCTGTCGGAACACCTGTCTCGGGGGTATCAATAGGAGGCTTATCCTTGGGAATATCGACTGGAATACCTGTTGGGACAGGCTTAGGCTGAGGCTTTAGCTTCTCTGCTATAAAGACTCCAGTTCCTAATAGGGTTATTCCAATGAGGATGGGAATCTTGTAGATTATGAAGATATAGATTATCTTGAGGATGATGGTCTCTGTCACAATAACTGTTCCAGAGGCTGGAACCCCTTTCCCATCGGTGGTGACGCCTACAGCAGATATCGGGATATCCCTAGGCTCCATGTACCTCTTCAGATGGTATCCGATGTTTACCATTGACCCAGGAGCCAGAGAACCCCCCGACAAGACTAGGGTTGAATCCTCCATGGCATAGCTCCATCCACTGGGCACCGTATCTATCTCTATATTCTCAGCTAATTCGGGATCGATATTGAAGGTTACCTGCGTAATTGGTGTATCTCCCTCTAAATAGGTGTATGTAAAGTCCCCAGTAGCTTCAAATTTTCCTACGAATGAAGATACGTCCTCCGAGAAGAATGTGAACGCAGCGAGAAAAATCAGGACTATAATTATAAAGGTAGATGCTTTCAATAGAACATGCCACTCTCCAAGGAACTCTTCCTTCTAATTATTAAAACACCTCATCAAATTGGGCGTATAGCCATCAATTAAATATTATATTTTTACATGAAGTATTTTAATTGTTTTAGATGTTTAAAGCCCTATATGTAATAATACCATATGTTTAATGATGTAACGTGGCCTCCAACAACCCCTTCTTCCTCGCTAGCTTCTCAGTGAACCTAAAGAATATCACTGCAGCGATGACATAGATAATCGTCTTTACCACTAGCTGGAGAAGAAGCTGATTGGGGTCAGCAACGTTATAAGCAGGGTTTAAAGCATATCTCATAAGCTCCATCCATTCCCTCATAGGGAAAACATCTGCAAAGGGCCGTATGTACTCAGGCAACGACTCGATTGGATACAATACTGCTCCTAGGAGAAATAGAATACCACCCACCGCCTCACTTATCAATGGCCCATATTCTGAACTAAATATACTGGATCCAGCCACCATTATCCCAAGCTGGCTACTCCATAGAAAGCCTAATATGATTAATATTGTTAACAACATGGGTTTAACTGATAGTGTCCCCAGCGGGACCCCAGTGAGGATAAGACCAGATAACAGCATTACGAGTGTAGACAAGGCCCCTGTGATATAATGGAAGAAGCCTCTTGATAAGAGATAGAGCTGTAGATTTGGGAAAGCCATATAAGTATATTTCAAGGTTCTAAAGTGTTCCCTCTCGCTATGTACGGTCCAGATCAATCCATAAAGTCCAGCGCCTATAAAGTTATAGAGTGAGACTCCAGTTACGAGATAATAGGCCATCTCAACATTTACCAGCCCACTGTAAAATGCTATTACAATATACATATATGCATAGAGTATCAACTGGAAGAACGGGGTGATTATTATATATCCAAAGTAGTATGGTGGCTTGGTCCATCCACTCTGCTCCTTCCAAGTCAGCCATACAACTGCTTTAAACCTTGTTAGCCACCTAACTATATCCATCTCAGTATCAGCCTCCCATCCATTCTTCCTCTCTCAACAATCTTGTTTAGGATTCTTAATCCAATGGGGTAGAATACAATCATTAGGATAAATAAAACAAGTACATGTAGCCATAAAGCATCGATTCCCTCGCTGAATAACAGTGCACGGCGAACTCCATCGAGGCCAACAGCAAGAGGTATTAAACCAGCTATATACTGAAGAGCCATAGGAAATGTGGAGATGGGATAGTACTGCCCCGATAAAAACATTATAGGCTCATCCAGCAACTCATTTATACGCACACCCATTCTACCATACACTATGTGTAGACCGCTTAACGCCAGCCCGACTCCATACAGGGCAACTAAAGTAAGTATGAATATGAGTATAGCCAGGGGTAGATAATCGACGTTAAACTCCGCTTTAAAGACAACCACACCAAGTATTATCACTGCTATTGACCTAAGGGTAGTATTGAACATGCCTCCTAACGCCATGCCCAGTAATAGACTGGGTAGAGGCGCGTCGGATAATAGGAATACCTCTAAATTCCCAGTTTCCTTCTCCCAATACAGGGTCCTTCCCATGCCCCACAGTACATTGTACCAGTAGCTCATCATGGCGCCTCCTATAATTACAAATCCCTTGAAAAACTCCGGAGCCCCCATGTTTTCATATGCCCATATAACACTTGTAATCATGATAAGAGGCAGTAGTATCTCCCATAGGATCCAGCTGGGTTCTCTATTACCGCCTTTTATCCTTACGTAGGCTCTTCCAAAGGCTGGCCTCAAGAACCTGTTTATGAACCAGCTGAGCCTATTACTCATACTCATCCTCCAAGCCCCTACCCACAAGCCTTAGGAAAACATCCTCCAAGGATACCTCGTCCCTAGTTACTCTCAAGACGTGAATATTCTCCTCCTCTAGTGTCCTAATTATCCTAGCTATGTCTTCCCCGGAGAGTATCATCCTTATCCTAGCTTCACCGGTCAGCTGCCTAGTTTTTATAGTGTATCCCACCACCGTTCTAAATCTCCTGAGTATCCTGATCCTATCGATATCGCTTAGCCTCACATCGATATTATATATGATCTCATCCTTAACCATCTTCCTCAGTTCATCTGGAGACCCAGTTGCGATTATCCTTCCTCTATCAATTATAGATACAATGTCACAGAGCTCCTCAACCTCAGCCATATAATGGGATGTAAGTAGTATCGTCCTTATCTCCTTATCCTCAATCAAATGTTTTATAACCCTTCTAATATGCCTAGCATTCTGTACATCGAGGCCCAATGTAGGCTCGTCCAAGAAAAGTATCTGTGGATGGTTTAATAATCCCCTGGCCAGGGCATATTTCTGCATCATCCCCGTTGAGATGCTATTCAGCCTTTTGTCAAGGAACTCATCTAGGTGTAGAAGTTCATTGACTTCCTCGATTCTCCTCTTAGTCTCTCCCCATGATAAGCCATATACCTGACCATAGTACATGAGGTTCTCGCGTACAGTAAGTATACCGTATCCAGGTCGTTCACCGCCGGATACCAAGTTTATTATCTTCCTGACTTTATTGGCGTCTCTAACAACGTGGTAACCACCTACATACGCATCACCATCACTTGGTAAGAGTAGGGTAGTCAGTATTCGGATAAGCGTTGTTTTACCAGCCCCATTCGGCCCAAGTAAACCGTATATAACTCCCTCAGGTACCTGTATGGATACTTTATCTAGGGCCCTAAATTCCTTGTCTCCATGTTTAAATATCCTGACTAGATCTCTGGTCTCGATCGTGATCAGCATGGCTATTCATCTCTTGCTGGAGTAAGCATATTATTTTGAAAATCTCTAATATCTGTAACTTTGTAGTATCTATCTAATAATCTTTCACATATAAAAAGAGATAGAGTTACTAGTCTTTCTTCAATATCGAGGCCACAGCAGCAACCAAAATAATCATTAAAACAATGCCAATAGAGAGATAAAGCGGTAGTTTAAATCCTAGCTCGCCGAGTATTACCTTTACACCAAGGAATATCAAGACAACAGAGAGACCTACATTCAGGTATTTCAGCCTCATCATGAATATCGTCAATGCGAAATATAGGCTTCTCAACCCCATTACAGCCGCTACATTAGAGGTATAGGCTAGGAAGAAGTTGTGTGTTATAGCGATGACCGCAGGGACGGAGTCGACGGCAAACATTAAGTCGGTGCTCTCAATAGCAAGTAACACTATGACAAGGGGTGTAAAATATAGTTTAGCATTCTCCTTCACAATGAATTTTGAACCTACATAGTGATCGGTTATCGGGAAATATTTCCTTGCAAGCCTTACAATTGGATTCTTCTCAGGCTCTACCTTCTCATCACCACTACGTAAAAGTTTAAATCCGGAGATGATTAGGATAATCCCGAATATGTAGATAGTCCATCCAAATGTCTCTAGAAGCGAAAGTCCTCCGAATATAAAGGCAGCTCTCATGACAATGGCAGATAATATTCCTATATATAGTGTCTTATGCTGGTGTTTAAGTGGGACTGAGAAGTACTCGAATATAACTAGGAATACAAATAAGTTGTCGAAACTAAGTGTGTATTCGACGATATATGCAGTGAAATATAATGCTGAGGCCTCGAATCCAAATTGGATATGAATCAATATGCCATAGGCTACGGCGAGTGATACCCATATAAGAACCCATCCAACTGCTTCTTTAAACGTCATATCATGGCCAGCTTTCTGGCCTACATAAAGGTCTATAATAATAGCTGGGATAACCATTGCGTGGAAGACCGCCCACATCCAAAGCGGGATCTCTACGCCCACTAGAGGGTCTATCAATTCTGCATCACTCCTTAACAAATATTCTCAATACTCCCCTATTCCTAATACCTTATGATATATTATTTGTATAAATCATCAATAGGACTATATATAACTATAATCCTACTTTTTTCCCTCAGGAGGGACGTTGCCGCTTTCACGTCTCCCCGTGATTAGACCACCGTCCGCCACCACGATACTCCCAGTGATATACCAGGCTTTATCACTGGCTAAAAATACGAGTATCTCGGCGATATCCTCTGGTAAGGCTATTCTTCCCAGAGGAACCTTTTTAGCGGTCTCCCTAACATATTCCTCCCTCTTATCCTCCGGAACCCCCTCGAAGAACATTCTGGTCTGTACAAGTCCTGGAGCAAATGCAACGACCCTTATTCCATATTTACTGTTTTCAAGCGCTGCTACTTTCGATAGGGATATTAACGCGGCTTTGCTAGAACAGTAAGCCCCTCCACCTGGATATGGGCTTAGACCGGCTGTAGAGGCCACGTTTATGATAACCCCACCATTATTTTCACGCATGTGGGGAATTACTTTCTTCATAAGGTAAAAAGGCGCGAATAGATTGACTTTATAGAGAGATGTAAACTCGTCCAACTCTGTTTCATCAATATCCTTAAGGATCTCAACACCAGCGTTATTGACAAGTATATCTATCCTACCAAGTTTTTTAATTGCCTCCTCAACTAGTAGATCAAGGTCATCGCGTTTTGTGAGATCTGCTTTTATAAAGTAAGCCTTTCTCCCCGACTTATTAATGCTAGAGACCAGATCCATACCCTTATCCTCGTTTCTTCCTGTCGCAATTACCTCTGCACCATTAATTGCAAATAGATATGCAGTAGCATATCCTATTCCAGATGTTGCACCTGTTACTATCGCTTTTTTACCATTTAGGAGGCCACCATGTTTTCTGGACATAAAAAATATAATGATGGAGGTGTTGTATTAAATCGTTTTCGGCCTATATAGACGTCTCCATCATCCTATTATCCCGTACTTATATGCACTGTGTCTACTCTCTTCTTTGGTAAACCTCTCCAATGTAAATCCACTTACATCAAATTTCTTAGCCTCACCATGTATCACTATATCCGACACTACATCACCATATGCTGGAGCGAGTTTGAACCCATGGCCACTTAAACCAACCATATGAATCAAGTTCTCTACACGATGGTCAAAGCCTATAATCGGTTGCCAGTCTGGAGTTATATCAAAGAAACCTATCCATACGCTGTATGGCGATGCATTAGCCATGCCAGGGAATCTCCTTGTATATGGTTCAGATCTCTTTACAACTACATCCACCGGAGGACTTGAATATTCTCCTGGTTCTGGAGGAATATCTCTAAACTCTGCCCCTAATCCACCTACGAGAGTGTAGCTGGAGCCTTCTGGCCTAGAGTAGAAGCCTAGTGATAAATCAGCCCAACCAGGGGGTACAACCCCTCTATCTGGGGGATTTCTTAGGAAGAGGACTTCCTCCAAACCAATTTCTATAGGAAGCTCTGCCCCTATTGGCTTCAACAAGTCGTTTGCCCATACACCTAGGGCATCGATATAATATTCTGCCTTGAAGATACCCTTATCAGTCTTCACCCCCACTATTTGATTATCCTCCTTGATTAATGATTTTATGGGAGTATACTCTAATACCTCCACCCCCTCTCTACGAGCAAAGCTTAGGAAACTTTGTACAATAGTGTTTGGGTCTCCATAGCCACTCTCGGGCTCCCACGCTACTACAGAGATCCCCTTAGTATCTATATGTCTAAAAACGGTTTTCTTAAATTCCTCTGCATCATAAAGCTCTACATCAATATTTCTTCTCTTTAGATCATTAACTACATACTCCATTGCCTTACGACCCTCTTCAGGCCCTGCGAACCCTATTCCAATCCTTGTAAATATACTATATTCACATCCAGTCTCCTCCTGGAACCTATCTCTCCAGAAACGCCAAGAGTATACCGCCATATCCCTTATGACGTCATTTGTATAATGTAGTCTGATCAATGCGCTACTTCTACTTGTCTGACCACATCCTGCGCAGGATCTGTCTATAACTAGGACATTGGTATACCCTTTTTTAGCTAGGTGGAATGCTATGCTAGAACCAGTTGACCCAGCTCCCATGATAATCGCGTCATACTTTTTTTGCGAGGACAAAAACACCACCCTTAAAAGGAAGTTAGATGAGGAGGCATAAAATCTTTATCCGCCTCCTTTAAGAACACTGATTTCTTTGATGAAGACCATCGCTAATGCAGTTATACATATGGTTGTACGTATAAGGAGTAGAAATAGAAAAATAGTTTCGTCATTAAATGGGAGGATTGTAGATACAACCCACCACAATGGATTCTCAACAACTAAATAGGAGAATATGGAACCCAATATATTCCCTGTCCTGTGATATACTATCGAGTATAACAGTCCGAAGAAGAATACATCAATAACATCTATCTTTCCAGTTAAAAAAGGAGTATTATATAGACCTGCCCATAGAATGGCTATAGCTGGTATTACACGGTTCATGGAGAAATTCTTAGCCAATTCATATGGGACCGCTATCCAGAATACAAAGGCAATTATACTTGTCATGAGCCATATAAGTATCGCGCTAGGCATGAGATGTATTGCCACTCCTAAATCTGACCATGAAGGTCTTACAGCTATCATTATGGTGTTTATCCCCACAATCTGCGTTCCAATAAGCCAGAATAATGGTATTGGAGCTGATATAGCGGCGGAGTAGATGAAGCTTTTTCCAATGCCATATTCTCTCAATCCAAATCTCTCAAAGCTGATGTCTTCCCCCCTGATTCTAAAAGAGACTAGGGCTCCACACAAATATAGTAATAGTATAATTAAGTTGAGGATAAGGAGGTCTCCCAAGATGTTTCCAACATATATCGTTGACTGTAATAGCGGGCCTACGACATATAGAACAAGATAAACATATACATAGTAGAATACAAGCCCAATTAGATAATTTTTAAACATTTAATCTCCTCCAGACACAATGCTTTAGTCTAGAGATACGACTATCCTATAATATGAACCACTATCATCCCTACACTCCTCAAGGCCAAGGAGATTATATCCTATTGCTATGATAAACTTTGGAATTATATCAATACATTTTCTATCGGTGACTAGGATCTCGAGAACCTCATTTTCTTTAAGCCTCTTGAGCATTTTCTTAACCTCGAATAAAGGCTTTGGAGACCTGACTCCCCTCATATCAACCTCTATAATCTTTTTCTCCTCCATGGCCCTCACCAGGTAATTCATGGTATTCTTGCATTATATATTCATGTACCATTGAAATAATAATTTTTGTAAAAAGGGTGATGTATATGCGATTATTTACCGCTGGACCAGTAGCCTGTTTCCCACAAGTCTTGGAGGCCATGTCCAGCCAGATGTTCAGCCATCGAAGTAGGGAGTATCAAGAGCTGCATATGGAGACAGTGGAACTACTCATGAATTTTCTGGAGACTAGGCAGACGGTCTTGCTATTCCCCAGCTCAGGGACGGGTTTTATGGAGTCATCGATTAGATGCGGTGTATCGCCGAACGGTAAAGTATTAGTTACTATAATAGGCTCATTTGGAAAGAGATATGCTGAGGTCGTTGAGACAAACGGCAGGCAACCGCTTAAACTTGAATTTGATTTAGGTAGTCCAGTTGACCCAGAGACACTTAAACAGGCGTTAGATGAAAATCCAGATGTAGAGGCAGTTACAATCACTTATAACGAGACCTCAACCGGTGTATTAAACCCCCTTCCAGACCTCGCTAAGATTGTTAAGAAATATGATAAGCTCCTATTTGTAGATGCTGTTAGCGCCATGGGTGCAGCTGATATAAAAGTTGATTCCTGGGGTATAGATATGGTCTTCAGCAGTTCTCAGAAGGCTTTTGGCGTGCCTCCAGGCCTAGCTTTTGCAGCAGTTAGCGATAGGCTACTGGAAGTATCTGAGAGGATGCCAAGCAAGGGATGGTATTTCGATCTAAATCTATATAAGAAATTCCAGGATGAGAAGAAAAGCACTCCATCCACACCCCCAATCCCCCAGATAATGGGGTTAAACGTTGTTCTTAAGATGATTAGGGAGATGGGGAAACATAGCTGGCTAAAGATGTATAGTGACCGGGCGGAGAAAATAAGAAGGGGAGTAAGGGAATTAGGCCTTGATATCCTGGCTAAAAAGGGGTTTGAAAGCCCCACTATTACAGTCGTCTTTGCTCCTGAAGGATGCTCTGGTCTCGACATTTATAATAAGATGAGGGAAAAGGGATTTGAACTAGCTAAGGGATATGGTAGGTTGAAAGAGGCTACATTTCGTATAGGGCATATGGGTCATATAACCGATGAGGATATAGAGGAGATGTTCCAAGCTCTCAAGAGTGTACTTAGAGAAATAGTAGAAAAAGCATAGTTATAGTAGGCCTAATCCATACATAAGGAATAATGTGATGTATACAGTGGTTATGAATACCCATATGCCGATGAATATGTAGTCTGAAGCATGTAAACTGAGTTTTTTCCTGACAGTGAATACCCCACTTCCGAATCCCCTTGATTCGGCGGATATTGTCACCCTGTCGGAGAGCCTGATAGCCTCTGACAGTAGAGGGACAGCGAGGGGGAAGTACTGTCTAGGAATGTTAATGGGATTACTTACTTTAACCTCCCATCCCCTCAGTTTCTGTGCAGATACAACCGTGGATAACTTTCTAAAGACCTCTGGAAAGAATCTATAAGCAACCATAATTACAAACATGAGTTTATGTGGGACTCTAAGCTGTTGAAGAAGGGATATTATCTCTGTTGGCGATGTTGTAAATACAAATAACGATATTGTCAGTAGGAGGGTAGTGCTCCTCAAACTCTGGCCAACGGTATATAGTAGGCCTCCGTATGTAACCGCGACTCTACCCAGGATAAAGTCTTCTGGAGCTATCTCAATAAATGTCTGGTTAGCTAATTCATATGGGGTCTTTATAAACATATCTGGGCGGTTTACCCAGAGCCCTATAAAGAAGAAGCTTAACGTACCTATTGCAATGACTATTATAAGCTGGTTAAGCCATCCTCTCCAGGGTACGCCGGCGATGTATAATAGGAATAAGGTGAGAATAAATAGAGGCAGGAGGGGAAGGGGGTGCATATAGATAGACAAGACTACCCCCGTTAAAACCAGCCAAATAAATTTTGTTATAGGGGAGAGTCTATGGAGAATCGTATCTCTATCCTTATACTCAAGGAGCACCATATCCTCCACCTCCATATACCCGCTTACATAGGTCTCCAGGCGTCTTGATGTTCTCCAAGTCCTCGATACCATGTTCAACAGCTATCTGGAATATCTCTGGAGGGTCTATCCATGCCTCCTCAAGGATCTCCTTCTCCTTAAAAACTTCTTTGGGAGAACCTTCTAACAATATCTTTCCCTCATTGAATACAATTACCCTATCTGCATACCTAAGAACAAGGTCCATGTCGTGTGTGATGAAGACAATCGTCTTTCCCTCCTCTTTATTCAGTCTTAGGAGGAGATCCATTATCTCCAGTGATTCCCTATAGTCAAGACCGGTAGTAGGCTCGTCAACAATTAGGATATCTGGGTCCATAGCTACTATTGATGCGATCGCTACTTTACATCTGAGCCCTCTTCTCAAGAACTTTGGATTCATATCAACATATCCCGCTAGGCCAAATAAACTTAGGACATTATTGAGTATCGAGTTGCGTTTCTCCTCGGAATAACCCAGGTTTTTCAGGCCATATTCAATCTCATGCCTAACGGTCTCACTAAATATCTGGTCATCTGGGTTTTGGAACACGTAGTTAATTTTCTGGATTAATTCCCTTGTGGAATAGTCTTCTATCGGCCTACTGTCGACATATATCTTTGACACCTCCTTGGTCGGCTTAAGCAATCCACATAGGTGTTTTGCGAACGTGGTCTTCCCCGAGCCATTTTGCCCTATTATCGCGGTCATAGACCCACTTAAAATCCTGGTTGTAACCCCATCTAAAGCAACAACCTCATTCTCATACTCATGAAAAAGGTCTATGACCTCAACGGCATACCCCTCTGTTCCCCCTCTAATTAACGTGGGGGTCTTTAGACCGTCTTCTTTCCCGAGGAATCTACTGCAGTTTTTTAGGATGTATCTAGCTGGAATTTTGATACCCAGTTTATCCATTAGATCGATGTTATCCACCGCATCCTCTTTTCTCCCGTCGAAGAGGACCCGTCCATTTTCCATCATCACGATTCTATCGGCCATATCTAATATGAGATCGGTATTCTGTTCAGCCATGACGATTGTTTTCCCCTCCTTTGTTAATTCCTTTAGAATGGATATCACCATTTTCTTACCGATTGGGTCAAGCATTGAAAGGGGCTCGTCTAAGACAATTATTGAGGGGAGTAGAGATAATACACTTGCTATGGCGAGGCTCTGTTTCTGGCCACCGGATAACGTGAAGGTTGTCCTTTTTTCAAGCCCCTTTAGACGTGTTACAGAGAGGGCATATTCCACCCTATTTTCTATTTCATCTGGTGTATACCCCATGCAACATGGTCCAAAAGCCACGTCGTCCTCTACAGTAAGCGAGACAATCTGTGAATCCGGGTCCTCAAAGACTAGACCAACATATCTAGCTATTTCATACACCTGATGCTTCTTGGTATCCATCCCATATATTTTTACTGTACCTTCTAGCTCACCGGGAATGATATTTGGGATTAAGCCGTTTAGCATCATTAGTAACGTGGTTTTACCAGCCCCCGTTGGACCCAGGACTACAACGAACTCACCCTCTCTTATGTCTAGACTAACGTCTCTAATCGCTGGCTCATCGCTACCCCAATATGTAAAGGTTACTGAATCTATCTTCAATACGGTCTTAGCCATATTAGTTTAGTCCTCCCCTATTTCCTAGTCCTTGTTTTACTAAGCGCCTCTACACCACCAATCGCGATAGCGACTATTATTGGAGTTAGTATTATGCCTCCTAAGAAGTATAGGAAAGCGTATGTTGGGAAAAGCGCGTATCCTATTAAACCAGGTATCTCGCTGACTGCCACAACATACCAGTATGCAAAGCCTGTTAAAACCATCACTACATATCTCCATGATCTAGTCTTAGCAGGGCGTCCTCTAATCCATTTAAAGTAGAATATCGAGACTAAACCGATCATAGAGCCGTCTAGGATCCAAGAGACTGGGATTAGAACTAAAGGTGTTTCATATCCTCCCACGATTAACGTGCTTAGAATATATCCTATCGCTGTTCCCAACACGCCTTCTGGGAAGCCCCAGTACATAGCTGCGAATAATGGTGCAGATGTCCTTATAGACCAGCCAAGGATAGGGATCTTGATAAATGCAAACACTATTGTGGCGACACCAGTGACAGCTATATTGATTATCCTACGACTTGTAAAAACCTCCACCTTCTCACTAGGCTTTTGCCACGGATACAGCCATTCAACATGCGAACTGAAGTAGGACCACATGATCAGTGTCAGTCCAAATAGAATCCCATAATAAAAGTATCCAAGGACTATACGGCCAGGTGCATAAGGTGGTCCAGAATTTAAGTTGGGCATCGCCAGTCCAACTAAATATAATAAACCAAAGACAACCGCAATTATTAACCCTATTATAAAAGACGGTCTCTTCCTAGAAAATAGTTCTAGCATACAAAAAGATATATATTTATTTTATATATAAGTTATTATTACGAGGTGTTGAACTATACCTCCCCCTCAAGATACCTTGTTTTCTAAAGAAGATATCTATCGATTAACTAAGGATTTTGTAGCTATCGGCCCTAGGAGATGCGGCTATCGAGAGGATAAACTAGCTGCTGAATTCATCGAGAAGTTCTTCAAGGAATCTGGACTGGAAAATGTTGTATTAGAGGAGTTCCCTATAAATGTATGGCGTTTAAACGGCTTTTCACTTGAGGCTGAGTATGGAGGAAGTTATCACGAGGTCAACTGCCATCCAATATGGTATTCAAAGCCTATCAAGGAAAAACTTACTGGAGAAACTGTATACGTTGGATATGGTTCTTTAAGTGAATTCATGGGTGTAGATGTTGAAAATAAGGTTGTTGTAGTAGATAGCCTGCCGATATTAAACTACTACCCCTCATACAAGGCTCTTCAATCCCTTGAAATCGCCGCTGCAAACGGTGCTCTCGCGTTTATCGCAATAGTCAATGTACCCCATAACTTGGTTCCAATTTATACCGAGGATGAGGATAAGGGCGAAAAACCTATTCCCGGGTTCTTGGTCGGAGGTGACGATGGGCAGCTGATAAAGAAAACGGCTATGAAAGGAGGTAGTGTCAGGCTCTACCTAGATGCTTGGGTTGAGAAAGGCTATACACAGGACGTATATGGATATGTATATGGAGATAGTGATGAGACGATAGTCGTGGGCACACACTACGACTCTGTATATGAAGGCGCTACTGACAATGCAGCAGGCGTCGCTGGGTTCCTATCTATGGCGAGATACTTTTGTAGAAACAGGCCGAGTAAAACCATTCTGTTCCTAGCCTCATCGGGGCACGAGATCTCAGTTGGAGCAAGGAATTTCGTGAAGAAACATGGAGACATACTAGATAAGACAGTGGCTTATATCACTGTAGATGGATTGTCATCAATCGGATATGTGGCTACCTATGATGGGAACGTGTTTAAGACCGGCTTCGACGAGAAAAGAGGGATCTCCGTCTCAGGAAATAAGCACTTATTGCGTATCGCGTTTGAAGCCGTGGAAAAATATCGCCTTTATCCAGCTGCGTACGTGCCTTGTCAACACGTTATATTCAATCCTGACCTAGAGGGCATGTTCTATAGTAAGGGGATACCTACTCTCATGATAATTGGGAAACCCCCCTGGTACCATACAAAATGGGATACGATAGATAAGATTGATTTTGACAGGCTCTTTGAAGCTACAAAGGCCTATATCGAGATTATTAAAGGTATTGATGAGCTGGAGAGGGACGAGTTATATGCCGAAGATAGAAAGATTGATTACAGAAACTTTAGTGAATTACTCGAGGGTGAGATAAGGGATAGGGAGGATATGAGCATCTCGTTTAGCTATCTCCCTAGACCAGCTGTGTCAGGATATCCAACTCTATTCTTCGTCAGTGACCTGGCCTATATAGATGATATAATTATAGTTGTAAGATGGGATCTCGGTGATGGAAACAATGCTGAGGGGCTCTTCGTCCCCCATGTATTTGGTTCTCCAGGGAGGTTTAGAGTTAGGCTGGAGGCGATTACAAGGAAGGGTTATAGAATAACCTCGACTAAGGAGGTGCTTGTGGTATAGATTATCAAGTGAGGTGGGTTATATGGTGAATGAGAACGAGGTATTTAAATGGATAAGTGATCTATGCGGGTTCGGATATAGAAGACCTGGTACAGAGGCGGATCAAAGGACTCAGGAGTATCTGGTTAAGATGCTTAAAGAATTTGGGTTGGATGAGGTATGGCTTGAGCCGATCGAGTTCGGCATGTGGGATCCAAAGACAGTCGAGCTACGGCTTTCAGATGGCTTCGTCCTCGATTGTGAGCCTCTACAATATTCTAAATTTACTGAGCCAGAAGGTGTAGAGGGAGAAATGGTGTATATTGAGGATGGCACAAAAATCAGTGAATACGATATCGAGGGAAAGATACCTGTGGTTGACATAAGATATGGAGAGCTATCGATAGATTTCCTAAGGATATTCTCAGAATGGATTTATGATCCCGGTAATACTTTATCGACCTATAAACAGCCAGCTACATGGATTAATGAGATGGAGAGAATGGTTTATGAAGAGGCGAAGAAGCAAGATGCTCTTGGAATAGTCTTAATATACCCGTTTAACATGAGACCATATATCTTATCTCCCGAGGCAGATCCCTATAATGGTAGATATGGTGCTGTAGCTGGGGTTGTCCTGACTAAGAACCAAGGTGAGAGCCTTAAAAGGAGATTAGGAAACGGTGTGAAGGAGGCAAGGCTTGTGCAGGCAGGCGAGATAATCAAGACCACAACCAGTAATGTGTTGGCCGAGGTAAAAGGAGATGGGGATAAGTATATCGTAATGGGTTCACATCACGACTCTATGTGGGAAGGGGGGACTGAGGACGCGTCTGGAACAGCCGTCATATTAGGAGCCGCTAAATACTTTGCAAAACATCATAAAGATGTAAAGCATAGCATAGTTTTTCTCTTTGACGCCGCTGAGCAGATAGATGTAATGGGGTCTAAGGCTTTCATTGACAGGCATAAAGAAGATATCCTTAAAGATATGCTTGTCGAGATACATATGGAGCATATAGCTAAGGAAACCTTAGTTGAGGATGGTGAGATCATTGTCACAGACGAGTTGCAGCCACGAGCAATATTTGTGTCGAAGAAGGAGGAGCTATTCAACTTGGTTAAGAGGATGATCGTGAAGCATGATATGAGGAGAACTATAATGCTGCCTACAGACACCCCGTTAGGTGTTCCAACTGATGCAACGAAGTTCGCTGAGGCGGGTTATCCACTGATAAGCTTCATTTCTGCACCGTTATACTGGAATACTGATTGGGATACTGTGGATAAGGTTCCGATCGATGAGGTTGTTAGGACAATAGGTTTTGCAGTTGACTTAGCTAGGAACCTATAATATCTTTTTTATTTTTCTTAGGTTTAGCCCAATATAACACTGTAAATTTATTATGAGCGGGATACCTAATAATTTATTTGGTGATTCTATATGGCGACTCCTAGACCGATGACTAAAGATGTTATTTTATCCGCTTTCGGCGGAGAGTCCATGGCGCATATGAGGTATCTAATATATTCTGATATAGCTGAGAAAGAAGGATTTCCAAATGTAGCCAGGCTATTTAAAGCGATCGCCTTCGCAGAATATGTCCATGCACGAAATCATCATAATAGACTTAGGGACTTCCATGAAGATGCCAAGGTAGTTGCGGGTGCGCCCATAGGCCCAGGCTCTACATCCAAAAACCTGGAGCATGCGATAAATGGAGAGAACTATGAGGTTGAAGAGATGTACCCTGTGTTTATTGAAGTGGCTAAGTTCCAGAGAGACGAGTCAACAGTGAGAAGCTTCATATGGGCGCTTGAGGCTGAGAAGATCCATGCAGAGCTATATAAAGAGGCTAAGGAATATGTTGACAAGAAGGAGGACTGGCCTTTAAAGGGTAAGGTCTGGATATGCTCCGTCTGTGGCCATACTCATGTAGGAGACTCTGCACCTGATAAATGCCCAGTATGCGGCGCTTCCAAAGAGATGTATAGGGGCTTCTAAACTCCTCACTTTTATTTTTGATTATTCGTATGATATATTTAATATTAGATGGTTCTATATGTGGGTGCTCTAGTCATGAGCGGGTATGTTTTCCCATCTGAGGATTGGGCTAGAGAATTCTGCGTCAAGTTGAATGAAAACCCCAAGTATCGTGACTCGGCCAAGAAGTGGGAAGGCAGCATATTATTTGTCGTCACCGACCTACCAGATAACCTTAGAGAATTGCATGGTGGACGTGATTCTGTCGGGTTCCTCCTTGACCTATGGCATGGCGAGTGTCGAGGCATGCAGTGGTTTAATGATTTAGATAAGGCTGATGGCGATTATATCTTAGAGGCTACTTATGAAGACTGGGTCCAGATAGTTAGCGGTAAACTAGATCCAATCAAGGCATTGATAACTAAAAAGATGAAGATAAAGAAAGGTAGCATCGCCACAATAATGCGTTTCACACTAGCCGCCATAAACATGGTAAAAACTGCTCAGCAAGTGCCTACGTCGGAGTAAGCACATCTATCACGCTTTTATCTTTATCCCATCAGATTCCCACGTGATCCATACATATTTATAGGGTTTTTCAAGCGGTTTGTTGGCGGTTGTACAGACATATACCCGTAGAGACTGGAGTCCTGTGCGCCCTAGCTTGATCACATTATATTTTATTGCGTCTATAAATGTCCGTGTGAAGTTGATATAGAGGTATGTGATGCCATTCTTCGGCTCAACGTAGATATAGTCTTCCTCCATCTGGTGTTAATGAGTTGTACTCTTTTACGTCAAAGACTATTCCTTTGGAGCCAGATCTCTTCTAGCATCATACGTTATGACGAGCTTAACCTCGACAACAGTGTTGGAAGATATCTTAAGACCACTAATACTTATCGCTGAGACAATTAAATTCTCCTCTTTTCAATAGAAACATGAAAGATCATTTAAAAATTATTGTGTATGCCCTTGGCTCTCTGGTTGTTTAGGAACTTCCTTACGACATGGTCTTTACTGATGCTCCTGGTGAGAACTATATTGTCTTTGGGAGCGATGGTTCTGTAAGGGAGAGGCTGTTATCATCATTTACCCCTGTTAACTTGTCGTTGGATGTGGCTAAGGAGAGGAGTAGTCGCCTTCTTAGCCTTGTCACGTGTATTATAGAGCCTATCTTGAGAGAGAACAACTTGTCAGACGATATTATTATTTTGGGGCATAGTGGTTATGAGCCTCCTATCTTACTTGTAGGTATCTATGATCCTACGCCAGCTAAGGTTGAGTTAATAGCCTCGTTGTTGGAGAAGTATCGTGGAGATTATTATAATTATACGTATGTGTTTTATAGGATGCTTACTCCGGTTTCTATGCAGCATAGGTTGAGGGCTATCGTGACTAACATAACTATTGTTAGGGCATTATATGACTTGGCGGGTGAGGTTTTCCAAGGCTGGAGTTTTCCAGAGAACCCTCTTAAGGACCCGGAGTTTCCCGAGGCCCGTGTATATTATATCATTGGTGCTGACGGGGGTATGGCTATTGTTGTACCCAAGCCGAATCCTACGAATGATGAGATTAGACAATGGATAACCGGTGTAAGAGAGATAATCCAAGAGGATATTCCATGATATTTTGCTTTGTAGATAAAGACATCCTCAAGATAACACCATTAATTGGCGTAGACAAGATCGACTCGACTACGGCCCAATATGAGGATTCGGTTGATATTAAGGTCTCAAATGAAGTCGTCTCTAATAGGGAAATATTGAAATGGCCTTTAACCATCCTCCTAATAGGTATCGTGGCAATTACAATAACAATATGGATCTTCAAAAAACAGATATCATAGCTTACACAATCCCAATTTTCTGGGCATAAAGCAACCTAATGCAACTACCTTTTTATTATCTCTTTGTTATGTTACTGATTATTTTCTCGGCTCCCTTTATAATCCAATCGATGAATTCTTTTACACTCATTATCTGGTTTGGATATGCCACTGCAAATGAAACGTATTTATAGATGTTTTCATCGGCCATGTTATGTTCCCATACATACGGCGCGTTTCTCCAATCAGGGTCCTTCAGGAGGACTCTCTCCATCATCGCAACCCATTTCTCCATAGAAACCTTCCCCCTTAGAGCCATAACCTCCATAAAATCCTCTTTACGGGGTGGCGCCAATATTCTATATATCATCATGGGATCATCAGGTTTTACTTCTAAAAGCTTCTTTTTAAGCTCAGAGGGGAGAGGAGCCTCTTTAGTTGTTAGAAAAGCGCTGCCGATATATGCAGCTTCAGCACCTAAAGCTAGGACGGCTAAGAATGTATGTGGATCCCCAACGCCTCCACCAGCTATAACAGGTACTTTTATATGGCGACTGACCCAGGCAACTAGCGACATAGTAGGTAGTTGACGGGGGTTTTTAAACCCGAAGCCCTCAAGCCCTATTATTATAATGCCGTCTGCACCCTGTTTTTCAGCGTGTTGTGCATGCCTCAACGTAGTGACTTTATGAAGCCATGTTACGTTGTTTGCCTTCATCATATCCACCCACTCATCAGGTATAGCATATACCGAAGTCTCGATTATGGGTACTTCCTCCTCTATAAGGACTTTAAACATCTCCTCCTGATGAGGACACATGAATAGGCTGATGTTAACGCTAAACGGCTTTCCCTTAGCCTCTTCCTTCAGAAGCCTTATCTGTCTCCTAAGTTTATCTGGGGTCCTAGCAACTGCTGCTGTGAAGCATCCAAGTGCCCCTGCCTTTGACACTGCAGCTGCAAAATCCCACGTGCCTAGTCCACTCAAAGCGCCTTGGAGAATAGGATATTCTATATTGAGCATTTCAGTGACTCTGGTTTTAAACATGCTTGACACCTCCATTATACTATAATTCACCATCGAACATCTTCATAACCAGCTGTTCAATCGCCTCGACATCAGGTGTAACTGGATTATATATGACATCTGGATCCTGGATAGTCAGCTCAACGATGTCGTTAAGCTTATTTACAAGAACGTCTTTAGAGACGATTTTATTTAGGGATACGTCTCCACCAATGCCTTTGATAAAGCTATATAGCTGATTATAGAACTCTGTGTCCTCAGCCAGCCCGTGTAGCACTAGAAGACGCCTTATCAACTCATATTTCTCTTTTGAAGCCTCATCACTCATATTATATTTGACTACATAAGGCAGTGTTAATGATACGATCCTACCATGGTGAACGTGGAGAACCGCTCCCAATGCATGCCCAAGGCCATGTGCAAGGCCTAATCCACTGTTGCTGAAAGCCATTCCCGCCATCATAGCCGTCAAGTGCATCCTACGCCTCAACTCAATATTATCTAGGTTCTCAACAAGCTTGGGCAATATCTCAAATATATTTATGATACTCTTTATCGCCAATGCATCTGTAAAGTCGTTTGCAGTAGTTGCCACCAGCGCTTCAACAGCATGAGTCAGTGCATCTAACCCAGTGAAAATAGTCAAGCCCTTTGGTAGATTCCTTACAAATCTGGGGTCTAGAACAACGATGTTGGATATTAGTTCGAAACTGCCGAGGGCAATTTTCTCCCTCCTCCCCTCTCTCTCCACAGTGTATACCACGCCCAGTGTTACTTCGCTGCCTGTTCCACTGGTTGTCGGGATAGATGCAAATATGGATTTCCTCCCTACACCAATCCTCCTAAATGGTGATATAGTCTCTAGATCAAACTCCGGGTTCTCATATTTTATCCATATTCCCTTGGCCGCATCTATAACGCTTCCTCCACCTAGAGCGATAATTACATCTGGTTTAAACTCACGAGCCCATCTACCTCCCTCCTCCACAACTTCTAGAGTGGGTTCTGGCACAACTCCATCGAATACCCTGGTGTCAAAGCTCTCTAATGCATTTAGTAATATTTCTAATAGTCCTAGTTCCGCTAAGTTCTTATCCGTGACTATAAAAATTTTCCTCAGATTCTCCTGCTCAAGAAAACCTATAAATTCCTCTAATGCAGTCTCACCCTCATATATTTGCCTAGGAAGCGTAAACATAATCCCATCTACCTCCTAAATCCAAAATAAAAAATAATAAAAAGTTGGATGTTGAAGGGCTACTTTGGCAATACACCTGCTTTATCCATCATATCTGCTATCCATGAAAGCCCAAGTTCACCTAATTTCTCAGCGGTAGGCCTTCCATCCACCCATCCACGTAGCTTATAGTATTCTGGTAGCATCTCACCTAGTTTAACTACGTGACCCTTACTAGGCCCTTCAGGCATTGGCTCCTCTAATAATCTCTTAGGTAGGGTGTCATAGTCAACTCCATCGCCGAAGCTCAATGCATTGAATGCACGCTCAGCATTATATATCCTCTCACCTATCTTCTCCACCTCAGCGTCGGAGAGGTCCCATCCTGTCACTGCGTTCAATAACTCTCTATACTCCTCAAGCCATATTGCGAAGGATGAGAACTTACATATCACTAGGGAATCTATGACGCCGAATACGTTTTGGAAGTGTATTACTAGCTCTGGCTTACCTTTTGTCTCAAACCGATCTACCATTGTGGGTACTCCGAGGACCTCTGGCGAGACCATATATGCCCTTAGGTGACATCCACCTCGGTTACTGGTTGCATATGCCAAGCCATGCCCCTGTATTCCACGGGGGTCATATGCAGGTAGCTCTTGACCACGTACATGCATCGCAACCTCGGGAGCCCCATATTTCTCAGCCAGCGTCTTGGCGCCCTCAGCCAAGTCGTCTCCGATACCAGATCTATATGCTGTTCTCCAGACCAGCTCTACTATAGCCTCCGACGAACCCCATGTGGCGTTTAGACCCCGTAGTAGCTCAGGGGGAACCTTACCTTTCTCAACTAATTCAAAGAGTGTTCCTATGGTAACTCCCATCGAGATAGTGTCGAGGCCTAGCTCGTTACATAGAAAGTTAGCCTTTGATATAGCAGCCAAGTCTCCGGTGCCTGTCTCGGCACCCAATGCCCATATTGTCTCATACTCAGGGCCTCCACCTTCCCCACTAAACCTTTTCTCCTTTACAATAGAGTATCTAGCACAGTTGATTGCGCATCCCCAGCACGCCTCCTCCTTCGACAATTCCTTATCAAGATACGTCTCTGCCAACGCTTCACCACTGATCTTCTCAGCATCTTCGAAGACTCCAGTTTGGAAATTTCTAGTTGGGAATACACCTGCATTATTTATTATGTTAACTAGGATTGCAGTACCATAGGTTGGTAATCCCTCGCTTGTAACTAGGCTCTCCCTATGCTTTATCAATGCTTTCTTCACCGCCGCCCTATAAGCATCCTCAATAGCCACATCAGGCTTTTCATATCCTCTTACAGCAATCGCCTTAAGCTTCTTACTACCCATTACTGCTCCATGACCGCCTCTACCAGCAGCCCTATTTTTATCATTTAAAATAGCGGCTATCTTGACAAGGTTTTCTCCTGCAGGGCCAATTGTAGCTATCTTCGTGTTCTTAGCATCCTCCCCCAAATCGGCTTCTAATTCCTTAACCAGCATATCAGTAGTTGTATGGACATCCTTACCCCAGAGATGGGATGCGTCTCTCAGCTCAACCTTATCATTGGTTATAAAGAGATACACCGGCTTCTCGGAGGCGCCTTCAATAATGATCCCATCATATCCAGCGAATTTCAGTTCAGGACCAAACTTTCCTCCGCTCTGTGCATCATGAACAGTATTCGTGAGAGGCGATTTTGTAACAGAGCACCATCTCCCTGCCTCTGGTGTACCTGCCACACCTGTCAGCGGGCCTGTTAATATCATCAGCTTATTCTCTGGACTCAAGGGATCTACCTTTGGATCCACTTCTTTAAGCATCAGATATACGCCCAACCCCCTTCCTCCAATCCACATCTTCAAAACATCTTCCGGCAGTGACTCGGTCTTGATAGTCCCCGTTGAGAGGTTCACTCTAAGAAATTTATTTTTATAACCGCCTAAACCCATAGAATCACCTTACTACTTTACATAAATAAATTAAATTTGATAAAAAATATAAATCTGTAATTTACAGATACCATGTAAACAAAAGATTTATAAAAACGCCCGTATTACCACTGTTATATTGAGTTGTATTATTACATAAACTAGGTGTAGCAGTTGAGACTCGATGGTTTTGATGTTAGGATCTCGAGCGACTCGCATCCAAAGGAGATCATGCTTGAAGTATCTAGGGAGTGTAACTATGACTGTATATTCTGCTTTAGAAGAGGCTTGAAGAACGAGTATTTTATACAGATGAACCCCGATACTTTCAATAAAGTTGTTGACCAAGCCCTGAAATCAGGTGTCAGGAAATTCTCGCTTAGTGGATGGGGAGAACCACTAACCAATAAGTATATCGCTGAGTATATTAAGAGGATAAAGGAAGAGGGGTTTAAACTTCTACTAAATACCAATGGATATTATCTAACCGACTATGTTGACTTAATTGTCGATACAGGTGTCGATGAAGTTGTTGTCAGTATGGATGCTGGTGAAGAGGATCCCTATAAAATCATTAGGTTAGGGGGAGACTTGTCTAGAGTTATAGAGGGATTGAGGCAACTTAGGGATAAGAAGTATGAGGAAACAGTGTTTAAGCCTATCGTCAAGTTTCAATTTACCATCACGACTCTAAATGTAGATAATATCCTAAAGCTAGCTAAGTTGGCTGCAGAGCTAAAGGTGAAGGAGATTATCATGTCTAATGTAATACCCCTGTCTCCAAATCATGAGAATGAGATCTCATGCCTAAAAAAAGAGGACTGCCTAAAGAGGCTTGAGGAGATACGTTATCACCTTATTAGACATGCCTTGGAGACAAACATCAACTTTAGACTCCCTGAATTTACTCTCAAGACGGAGAGGAGATGCCCGTTTATGGAGGAAGACGCCATATATGTTACTGCAGAGGGATACGTGGCTCCATGTATCTATTATGCCCATCCATGGTCATCTACATTCAACGGCATAACGAGAATCATCAATGCCGTTAGGTTCGGTGACCTAAGGGAGACCGACCTTCTATCCATCTGGCGTGGAGATGAGTATGCGAGGTTTAGGTTTATAACAAAATATTCAGTCATGCCTTCCTGCCTAGACTGTAATCTGGAGAAGAGTTGTAGCATGACTTTATCAAACGAGTTTGACTGCTGGGGTAATAGCCCGACATGTAGCCATTGTCCATATTCAAGGGACCTAGTTAGGTGTCCACTGTAAAAAGGGGAAACAAGAGATAAATTTATGAATATATCTAGTTCTCTAAATTTTGGGATGGGTGGAATGAAGATAACTATAAGGGTGTTTGCAACCTTGAGAGATGAGCTTGGATGGAGAGAGAAGACTCTTGAGCTGTCTCATGCAAGGTTAATTGATGTTATAAACATGTTTCCAGAACTCAAGGAGCGGGTAATCACGAGTGAGGGTAAGGTTCATGAACACTATAGGATATTTGTAAACGGTGTCTACATAGATTTCGCGGGGGGCTTGGAGAGGAGATTAGAGGATGGTGATGTAATCGCGGTATTTCCAGCCCTAGCAGGCGGAGATTCTTAAATATTAATATAAAGCCGAATATTATTTCCTTAATCTAGAGATGGGTATGGAGCCTTTTCTTCAGGAAATTTTTAAGGATGTATATCTAGTGGATTTAACCCCGGAGGATATGAATGTCAAATTTATTTCTGGATACATTATACACGATGAGGAGAATATTATAGTGGTTGAACAAGGGCCAAAATCCACTGTCAATAGGCTGATAGAGTCCCTAAAGAAAATTGGCTATACAGACGAACGTCTACATCTCTTTGTAACTCACATACATCTAGACCACTCTGGTGCAGCTGGAACCTTGTTGAACAACTTTCTGAATTCACAGGCATATGTCCACCCTAGAGCTATTAAACACATGCTTAACCCTGAAAAACTCTGGAAAGGTTCTCTAAATGCTTTAGGGTGGGTAGCAGAGTTATATCAGAGGCCAGATCCTGCTCCAGGCCACCGAATTAGGGTTACAAATGATGAGGAGGAAATTGATGTGGGGAGATACCGGTTTAAGTTTATCTATACTGAGGGGCATGCTAGTCATCATCAGTCTATATACTGGATCGATTACAATGCAATGTTTGTGGGGGATGCTGCAGGCATATATATAAGGGAGCTGGATTACGTCGTCCCAACAACGCTATATCCCTTTAAATACCAGTTGTATATCGAGAGCCTGAAGAAGATGATTGAGTATAGGCCTGAATATCTATTCTATCCCCACTATGGCGTAGTAGAGAACGGTGTACAAAGGCTAAGGGACCATTTAAGACAGGTGGAGAACTGGTTTAGGATAGCTAGGGATCTGGATGTTAAAGAGAAGAATTTCTTTGTAGCGAGACTTAGGAAGGAGGATAGGGAGTTTTCAGAGTTATATGAGAAGGCGGAGGACTATCCTGTTTTAAAACTGCTTCTTGAATTCGCGTTTATGGGGATACTGTCAGAGGCAGAGAAGCATTAGCCGGTTGTTATAATATTTCAGTGAGTTTATAGGCGATATCTCTTAACGTTGTAAAGTGGCTAAGACCATAATGAGCTAGTGAATCACGGGGTAATACCAAGATCTTCCTCTCTCTAACTCCTTTGACATTTCCCCACCCTCTATTCAAAAACATGTCTAGCGCCACATCAACATCTACCGTCTCCTTCCTATTCACCTCATATATTATTAGATCGGGGTTCATGGCAGCCACTTTATCAGGATCAGGTTTGAAGTACGACATAGGCTCATCCCCAAATATATTCCTCAGCCCAAGCATGTGGAGAGATGAATTTATATAGGATAGGGAGCCGACTGTGATCGGCCCACCTAGTTCAACCTCATAATATACGCCGACTCTTTTCTCAGGTTTAGGCAGCTCCTCGATCATCTCTAGATAAAGCTGTGTTTTCTCATAAGCTTTTTCAACCCGATTTAGAATACTGCCTATGACGACTGTATTCTCCAGTATTCCATATATAGATAGTGGGAGGGGTATGGGATATACTGGATACCCCTTTTTCCACAATTCTATAGACAACTTTTTCTGAACCCCAGTAGTAGTGAATATTATGTCTGGCTTCAATTCATCCAGTCTCTTATAATCCACATTTATATAGCTGCCTACCCGTGGTTTTCCAGTCATATTAACAGGCACATTACAATAAGTACTTATGCCGACGAGGTTCTCCCATAAACCTAGTTGATAGAGTATGTCTGTATTTGATGGAGCCAAGCTAACAATACGTGGATCGCTCGGTACCTCAAGATATACATCTAAAATATCGTTATATACTTTCATCAACCTACCCCCTTTAGACACCTCTCAATAACTAATAATATTTTTGAGGTTTACTAATGCATATGCTTAAAGTTAAAATTATATAGTGTTTGAATAAATTATTGAAGTGGATGGATATGACAAAATTATATAACGATAAGGCCTTGGACGAGATAAAGGCTAGGCTGGAAAAATGGGAGAAGGAGACCCTCCCAAGATCCCTAAGCCGTTTCCCAGAGAGAAGTGAAGAGTTCACAACCCTATCTGGGATCCCTGTAAAGAGACTATATACTCCTCTAGATGTAAAAGACACAAGTTATATGGAGAAGCTGGGGCTTCCAGGGGAATATCCATTCACAAGGGGGATCCACGCCACTATGTACAGAGGAAGGATATGGACGATGAGGATGTTCTCTGGATTCGGATCGGCTGAGGATACAAATAAGAGGCTGAAATTCCTTATTTCACATGGAGAAACCGGGTTAAGCCTCGCGTTTGACTACCCAACTTTAGTGGGTATAGACTCTGACGATCCACTTGCCAAGGGAGAAGTCGGTGTATGTGGCGTCGCGGTATCATCACTGTTAGACATGGAAACAATCTTCGACGGTATTGACATGGGTTCGATAACAACGAATATGACTATTAACCCGCCGGCGCCTGTGTTACTAGCGATGTATGTAGCGACTGCTGAAAAGCAGGGAGTACCTTATTCTAAGATTGGTGGAACTACGCAGAATGACCCTCTTAAAGAGTTTATAGCCCAGAAAAGCTATGTATTCCCACCTGAACCCTCTGTCAAGATCGCTATGGATGTTGTTGAGTGGAGTGTTAAAAACCTCCCTAAATGGAATCCAATAAGTATTAGTGGATATCATATTAGGGAGGCGGGTAGTACCGCCGTACAGGAGCTTGCGTTTACTATTGCAGATGGCATTGAGTATGTCCGTCACCTGATAAATAGAGGACTGGATGTAGATTCCTTTGCCCCAAGACTCAGCTTCTTCTTCGACTCACATATCAATTTCTTCGAGGAGATCGCTAAGTTTAGAGCCGCTAGGAGAATGTGGGCGAAGATAATGAGGGAGTGGTTCAACGCCAAGAAGGAGAGAAGCCTCTGGATGAGGTTCCATACCCAGACTGCAGGGGTGTCACTCACTGCACAGCAGCCGTTCAATAATATTATAAGGACTACTATCGAAGCCCTGGCTGCTGTATTGGGTGGAACCCAGAGTCTCCACACAAACTCCCTGGATGAACCGTTTCGAGTGCCTTCGGAATTCGCTGCAAAGATTGCATTGAGAACCCAGCAGATAATTGCATATGAGACGGGGGTTGCTGATACAGTTGATCCACTTGCTGGAAGCTATTATGTAGAGTGGCTTACAGATAAGATGGAGGAGGAGGCTTGGAAATACATCGACCGGATTGAGATGATGGGAGGTATGACTGAGGCTGTTAAAAGAGGGTATCCCCAAAGGGAGATAACCGAGGCTAGCTTCAGGTTCCAGCGGGAAGTGGAGGAGAGGAAGAGGTATATTGTGGGAGTAAACATATTCGTTGAGGAAGAGGAGGATGAGATAAGGAATGTGCCTCTACTCGATATAAACCAGAGGGAGATTGAGAAGAGGCAGATTGAGAGGCTTAGAAAGCTTAGGAGGCAGAGGAATAACGAGGCTGTGAAAGATGCTTTGAATAAGCTGAGGAAAGCAGCTTCAAAAGGCGAGAACATTATGCCATATGTATTAGAGGCAGTAAAGAAATATGCTACTCTTGGGGAGATAATGAATACGCTTAAGGAGGTGTATGGAATATGGGTGGAGCCGCCGATATACTAGAGTTGATTAAGGAAATCAGGGGCAGAAGGATCAAGGTCCTTGTCGCAAAACTAGGTCTAGACGGGCATGATAGAGGAGCTAAGGTAGTGGCTAGGGCATTGAAAGACGCTGGTATGGAGGTCATCTACACAGGTATACGGCAGTCTCCTGAGCAGGTTGTTGAAACAGCTATTCAGGAAGACGTGGATATCATAGGAGTAAGTATACTCAGTGGAGCGCATATACCCCTTATGGAGAGGCTTATCTCGCTGTTAAGGGAGAAGGGGATCGATGATATACCTGTATTCCTAGGGGGCACCATCCCCTTACCCGATATACCTAAGCTTGAAGAAATAGGTGTGGATAAAGTATTTTTACCAGGTACACCGCTATATGATATAATTAAATACACGGTTGAGGCAGTGAAGAAGAAGAGGTCTAGAGGAAATTGAGTGAGAGAGATAGTATCAAGGAAGTCCTGGGTAAGGCGACTAAGGGAGATAAGGCTGCGCTTGGTAGGTTATTGACTATTATAGAGACATCTCCTAAGAAGGCAAGTATGGTTGTATCTGAGATCCTCCATGAGGAGGGGGGAGCCCATGTAATTGGGATAACTGGGATACCCGGCTCAGGCAAGAGTACACTGATCTCTAGACTCATATCTCACTATAAGGATAAGGGTCTTAAAATCGCGGTTATCGCGATTGACCCCACCAGCCCATTATCCCAAGGAGCTTTACTGGGAGACAGAATACGGATGCAGGAGCATGCAACAAGCCCAAATGTATTTATAAGAAGCGTCCCGACTAGAGGGGTAAAAGGAGGGTTATCCTTTTCGGGCGTGACTATGATAGAGGTTTTTGATAAATTGGGGTATGACAAGATCATCGTTGAGAGTATAGGCGTGGGGCAGACCGACATCGATATCATGAATGTGGCGCATACAATAGTCGTTGTAACGACCCCTGGACTCGGAGACGATATCCAGGCGTTGAAGGCAGGTATTATGGAGATAGGAGATATCTACGTGCTGAATAAGAGCGATAAGCCGGAGGCAAACAAAACATATGCCTATCTAGACTTTGCGCTAGACCTTGGCGAATTAGGGGGTGTAGATAAAAGAGGTTGGCAGCCTAGACTCCTTAAAACCTCGGCTATAATGGGGGAGGGGATTCGTGAGCTCGCCGACACTATTGAAGAACATCTAGATTATATCAGATCAAGCAATAAATATACGGAGAAGATCCAGACACGTAGGATGCTCATGGTTAAACTCCTCGCTGAGAAGATATTTCTTGAAAAGTTGGAGGAGACTGCTGAAAACAGTGGAGAGGTTAGGCTGGAGAAGGATAATAACCTATATCAGGCTTCTATAAACCTTATCAAGAAAGTCTCGAGAGAGTTGGAAAGAGAATAGATTTTATTGCTAAACGTAAGGAGATAGTTCCATAGTTTACACCTAATGTCAAAAAAATTTAAGTATTATTTCACTATTCATAAAATTAATACAACTAGAGTGGATGGGGCTATATAGATGGGTCTCTCAACTTATGTCGTGAAAAGAATACTACTTGGAGCGATAACAGTATTCGGTGTATTAACTATATTATTCTTTTCTATAAGGATGATCCCTGGAGACCCCGCCGTTATAGCCCTGGGGGATATGGCGAATCCAGAAGATATAGCTCGACTGCATAAGGAATGGGGTCTTGACCTACCTCTCCATGAACAGTATATTAGGTTTATGTCAAACGTATTGTTACACGGAGATTTTGGTAGGTCGATTACAAATGACCAGCCCACCATGCTACGGATTATGAGTAGGCTTCCATATACTCTGACCCTAGCCGTTCTGGGCACTGGGCTTGCGATATTGATAGGAGTAGTCGCTGGAACAATTGCAGCAATCAAGAGAAACTCAGTTATCGATTATCTAATTATGGTGTTTATAATCTTAGGCTTTAGCGTCCCAGTATTCTATTTAGGTATACTGTTTATCCAGTTCTTCAGCATATATCTCAAGTGGTTCCCGGTACTAGGTCCAGGGCCAAATTATCCCTTCTGGGAGAATATGAGGAGGTTTATACTACCGTCTTTAGCCGTTGCTATAGGGATTGGTGCAGTCACGGCGAGGATGACTAGGGCGAGTATACTAGAGGTTTTGCATCAGGATTATATCATGGTTGCAAGGGCAAAAGGTGCACCGAGTAGTAGAGTTATATTTTATCATGCCCTTAAAAACGCGCTTATCCCTGTAGTTACTATCGTAGGCCTCAATTTTGGTGCATTATTAGGTGGAACAGTCCTAATAGAATATGTTTTCGGGATACCGGGTCTAGGAACCCTATTGGTTGAAGCTGTCTTCCAAAGAGATTATCCTCAGATACAGGCATCAGTCTTCGTCTTCAGCATACTATTTATTTCAGTGAATATCCTAGTCGATGTACTCTACCACTACCTTGATCCAAGGATTAGGCTGGAGTGATGAGACATGATTAAGAGAGAGCATCTAGAGATATTAATGGAGAGTAAGCTGCTTATTACAGGGTTAGCTATACTTGTTTCCCTAATATTAATCGCTATCTTCGCGGGATATATTGCGCCATATGACCCTATTGCACAGGATTTTCGACCGAAACAGCCTCCATCTTCTGAACATTTATTGGGGACCGATGAGTTGGGCAGGGATGTATTCAGTAGGCTAATATATGGTAGTAGGATAACGCTCTACGTATCATTCCTATCAATAGGTGTAGCAACATTATTTGGTTTGCCGATGGGGCTGATCGCTGGATACTATGGTGGGGCTGTAGATAAGGCTATATCCTTTATAATCGATATACTCCTGTCGTTCCCAGCAATTATATTAACCATCCTCATAACTGCGATGCTAGGTCCTAACCTCACCAACGCCATGCTCTCTATAAGCGTGGCATTCACACCAAGAATAGCTAGGATAGTGAGGGGACAGGTACTCTCAGTAAAAGAGGAAGATTATGTAGTTGCCTCCAAGGCGATGGGTGGTAAGGGATGGTATATAATGCTTAGACACATCCTCCCAAACTCAATAGCCCCATTATTAGTGCAGGTTACCCTGGCACTTGGTTCAGCCGTCATAATAGAGTCTTCACTTGCGTTTCTAGGCCTAAGCGCCCAACCCCCTACACCCTCTTGGGGTGACATGATAAATAGGGGGAGGAGATACATCTATACAGCACCATGGATGTTAACAGCACCAGGTATAATGATAACCATAGCGGTCCTAGGATTCAACTTACTAGGAGACGGGTTGAGAGATGTTTTAGACCCGAGGTTGAGACGCGTATGAATGAAGTATTACTTAAAGTGGAAAATCTAAAGACGTACTTCTTCATGAAGAGAACAATAGTCAAGGCTGTTGATGGTGTCTCATTCGAGCTTAGACGTGGAGAAGTCTTAGGTCTCGTAGGTGAATCGGGATGTGGCAAGAGTGCAACGGCATTATCCATTATGAGGTTAATACCACATCCTGGGAGGATAGTTGATGGCCACATATATTTCAAGGGTCGAGACCTACTGGCACTAAGCGAGAAGGAGATGAGGGGGATAAGGGGGAAAGAAATAGGTATGATTTTCCAGGATCCCCATAACAGCCTTGACCCAGTTTATACAGTTGGGTGGCAGCTTAGTGAGGCGATTATGCTTCACGCTCCAAAAAAGATGGATAAAAAGAGTATTCTAAGAAAAGTTGTGGATATACTTGGTAAGGTAGGTATCCCGACTCCAGAGGATAGGCATAGGGATTATCCACATCAGTTTAGTGGAGGTCAGAAGCAGAGGATCATGATCGGGATGAGCATCTCAAACGTGCCTGACTTAATAATAGCTGATGAGCCGACAACGGCTCTAGACGTAACTGTACAGGCTCAGATCATAGACCTTATGAAACAGTTGAAGGAGGAGTACAATGTCTCTATAATACTGATTACCCATAACCTTGGCTTGGTAGCCGAGATGTGTGATAAGGTCGCGATAATGTATGCAGGTAAAATAGTTGAAATCGGTGGGGTAGAAGAGGTTTTCTATGAGCCACTTCATCCCTATACAAAGCTTCTCTTGAAGAGCATCCCCCGTGTAGACATCGATATGCCTAGGCTGGAGCACATACCTGGGAGTGTAGAGGGTGCTTATGAGATAGAGGAGGGATGTAGATTCTATCCGAGGTGCCCTATGGCAATGGATAAATGTAGGGATACGTTGGTAAGGGCATACTCTAAGGGAGACCATATAGTATACTGTCACTTATATGAAGGAGGGGAGGGCTAGTGGCATCACATCTTGTCAGGGTAGATAATTTAAAGGTGTACTATGAGAAAAAGACAGGCTTATTATCATTAAGTAAGAAGTATATTAAGGCTGTTGATGGTGTCTCATTCTATATTAATAAGGGGGAGGTTCTGGGCCTCGTGGGTGAGTCTGGCTCGGGAAAGACGACTGTTGGTAAAGCCCTCGCCGGGATAATACACCCTACTTCTGGCCATATCTATATAGAAGATAAGGATCTATATGCTCTCAAGGGAGAGGAGCAGCGTAGGGTGAAGATGAAGATACAGATAATATTCCAGAATCCCTTCAGCAGCCTTGATCCTAGGATGAGGATTAAGGATATAATTGTCGAGCCGTTGAGGATCATGGGCACCAAGGATATTGACTATGATGCTATTGCCAAGGAGCTTATTGAAAAAGTCGGGTTGAGTATTCACCACCTAAATAGGTATCCACACCAGTTTAGCGGTGGACAGAGACAGAGGATCGCTATAGCAAGGGCCTTATCCACTAATCCCGACCTGATAATTGCGGATGAACCGACCTCTGCACTTGACGTTAGTATCCAGGCTCAGATACTAAACCTGATGTGGGATTTACAGAAAGAGCTTAACCTAAGTTACCTATTCATAAGCCATGACATGGGCGTCATAAGATATATTTCAAATAGGGTTGCAGTCATGTATGCGGGTAAACTAGTTGAAGTAGGAGATACGAAAACCGTGTTAGAATCCCCACTACATCCGTATACACAGAGTCTACTTAAGGCCGTGCCAATACCGGATCCCAAGAAGGCTAGGCGAGAGCGGATTGTGGTAGGCGAGCCCCCTGACCCGGCTAATCCACCGCCTGGGTGTAGATTCCACCCACGGTGTCCTCATAAGATGGATATATGCAATAGGATGGAGCCTGAGGAAATAGAGGTAAATTCAGGGCATAGGATAATGTGCTTCCTATATCAAGAAAAATAAAAAAGTGGATGGGAGAGAGACTCCTAGTTTGGAACACGGATAAACCTTGTCTCGATCGATGGGGAAACTGTTGGTACGGCGAGTGGGGCTAGTAATGTGAATGAAGAGATTATAGACGTTATGACTTGAGCAGGGGCAGAAGCTGCTGATGCACCCTCGATGTATACGTACTCCATCCAGTCTCCATAGCTGTTAAAGTTGTCAACTGTAAAGTTCTTTACATTAGGCTTTGTAACAACGATTACCTTATAGTAGTAAAGTGGATAGAGCGGGAGATCTTCCATCAACTTAACCTGGATCTGTTTATACAACTCACCTCTAGCCGCTTCATCTGTTGTAACCACCGCTTGATTAATAAGTGGATCCACTTCCTTGTACCTGGCGAAGTTGATTCCACCCGGCGGGATTGAATTTACTGAGAATACTGTCTTCATTATGACACTTGGCTCTGGAGGCCTACCTCCCAAAGGCAGATATGTCATATTTGTTATACCCTGGACTACACACGCATCGTACCATGAGCTGAAGTCTAATACGTGTAGATTCACTGTTATACCTATCTTAGCCAACTGTGACTGCACATACTCGGCAATCTCTACATATGGAAATGCCTGTGGTAAGTAGAATTCAATTGTGATTGTGTCGTATCCAGTGTCTGCCTTAAACTCATTTACCAGTGCCTGTGCAGTATCCAGGTCATATGGATACTGTGGTACATCATTTGTAGCATATAGGTAGCCTCCTACAGGAAGCCATCCCACTGCTTCGATAACCGTGTCCCCAAGAATCTCCTTTACTATGTAGGTCTTGTTCACAGCATGGGCTATCGCCTTTCTAATCCTCAAATCCTTTAGATATAGGTCTCTCTCGGTGTCGAATATCAAGCTATTCATACCGGTTCCGGTCTCAATGAGTATGGTTACCTCCCCCCTAGACTCCATGTCCTTGAGATACGCGAGTTTCTCGGGATCGGGCATTGTATAGACATCTGCCTCGCCTCCAATAAATGCGTTGAACCTAAGGTCATCGTCTTCTATCGGCTTGTAGATAATATCTTTAACGTGTGAGCCTGATGGCCATGCATAGTAGTCTTCAAACGCAGTAAGCTTTACCTCGCCAGTCTCCTCGTTCCAATAGACAAATTCATACGGGCCTGTGCCTACAGGGTTCTTTCCATACTGGGTCTCAGGGTCGTCAAGAGACTCGTAATATGCCTTACAAACGATGAATCCGTTTCTATATGGAGCCAATACGTATAGGAAAGCTGGATCAGGGTTCTTCAAGGTGATTTTAACCGTGTAATCATCAACGACTTCGACGGACTCTACACTGGAGAATAGACTTCTATAGATAACGCTTACATTTGGATTAAGTATCCTATCTATGGTAAACTTCACGTCCCAAGCCGTGAACTCTCCCCATCCCTTGTGCCACTTAACACCTTTTCTAAGATGGAATGTATAGACGAGGCCATCGTCGGATACTTCCCAGCTCTCGGCTAAATCAGGAACGAGGTTCCTAGTTCCTCTTTCATATGAGACCAAGTTACTATATATGTTAGCCATAATACCATAGTCGTTTGTCCATGTAGTCTTTGTGGGATCAAGAGACTTGGGCGAATCGTCTCTCAAGATCACAAGTTGCCCGGCAAATGAGACAGAGGGCTCGCTTGGAGTGGTTCCCTCACCAGTCTCCCCAGTGCCTGTCTCACCCCCTGGGGTAGTAGGCTGTGTAGGCTGTTCAGGGACCTCTGGGGTAGGAGCGGGTTGTGAAAAGTACCACCATGCACCTGCAACTATGACTAGGATCACTACTACAGCGGCTAAAGCAAGCTTATTATCAGCCACTATCTCCACCTCAATAACATAGTTAAAATAAATATTTAAAGTAGAGGTTTCTATATATATCTTTTTTACATTTTTAAGTAAAAATAAACTGTTTAGACTATTTTTCTAGCCGTTAGGCTTTAATTAATATATTTTTTATTTCCAAAAACTAATGGTCAGAATATCCCTAGGGCAATTATGCTATTTACATTTGTACCTGATGGGCCAGTCTCGATCACGGCGTTAATCTCCTTTAAGAAGGTGTATGAATCATTATTCAAGAGATATGCTTTAGGGTCTCTTCCATCTCTTATTGCCATGGAAATATCCTTACCCGATATGATACCACCAGCGGCAGGTGAGTTACCATCTATGCCATCCGTGCCAACAGCGGCAATGATAATGTCATCATGTCCGATTATAGATAATCCAGCCGAAAGGACGAGTTCCTGATTAGGGCCCCCGATTCCATTGCCCCTCACCGTTACAGTCGTCTCTCCACCGGCAAATAGGATTATTGGCTTCTTAAAAGGCCTGTTAAAATTCTTTATCTCGAGACCGATGCCTGCTAGAATCTTCCCAGCCTCCCTCGCCTCACCCTCTATAAACGAGGATAGGATCCTAGCCTTATACCCATATTCACTGGCTCTATTCACTGCTTTCCTAAGTGCCTGTTCATTATTGCCGATCACGATATTCGTAATCCTGTCAAATATCTTGTCACCAGGCTTCGGTGTTTCCTCCAGTTTCCCCGAAATCCCGGCCTTTAACACATTCAAGATACTCTCAGATACTTTATCTAGGAGGCCGTATTTACGTAGGGCATTATATGCATCCATATATGTAGATGGGTCTGGAGTAGTTGGTCCTGACGCAATTACATCTAGCCGATCTCCCACTACGTCCGATATGATTAGGGAGACTGCGCTAGCTGGATAAATATATCTAGCAAGGTTTCCACCTTTTACCTTAGAAAGATGTTTACGAACCGTGTTCAACTCATCTATCGTAGCCCCAGCCTTCATAAGTAATTCCGTTACATTTGCCAAGTCTACTAGAGGAACCTCGTCTCTAGGATATGTTAAGAGAGCGGAGCCTCCTCCAGATATCAATATGATTATAAGGTCGTCTCTACCGGCTTTGGACAATATCTCTATGAGGGCTTTAGATGCCTTTATATTATCTTCGGTTGGTAGAGGATGGTCACCCTCATACACTGAAAACCCTCCGAGATCATTATATGCCATTCCTTGGCCTCTGGGAACCAAGATCAGTCCATCAGTTATATATCCATCTAAAACCTCTTTTATACCAGTAGCCATATATCCCGAGGCCTTTCCAAACCCAACCACATATATGTTCGAGAATTCTCTTAAGTCAATAACATGTTCTCCAGATATCTTTAGAAGGGAGCCCTTGAGTCTCAAACTCGATTTAACTAGCTTTGCGGGATTCATATCCTCGATCGTCTGGATGAGGATTTGAATAATGTCCTTCTTCATGTCTTCTATTGATCTAGATGATCCATACATGGGGGACAACCTTCTAAACAGACTAGAAAACAATGGTCTCTTATTTTATCCACTTACATTAATATTTAGAGGGCATTTAAAATTATAATTTAGGCTATGAAACAGGATGCTGAGGTTGAGGTGCCGGGGCACATATCTGGATTTTGGTATGTGTATAAGAGAGAGGATCCCTTACATACTGGTACGGTTGGAGCTGGGTTAGTTATTGAACCAGGTCTCATAGTATCTAGTAACCCGGGTTACAATGAGAAACTCATGTTTAATGGCAGGGTAATAAGTGTAAATACCCTCGAGTCGGCATATATCAACGCGGGGATAGAGGGTGTCCCGATAAAAGTATCCAGTCCATTTGAATTGGGTAGGGGGTATGGAGCTAGTGCAGCCATTGCTTTGGGAGGCCTGTACATATCCTTTAGGGAGAAGGGTATATTAAAAAGCTGGTTGGAGATAGGTAGATACGCCCATCAAGCTGAAGTTGAGAACGTGACTGGTTATGGTGATGTCATTGCAGAAATATATGGAGGGGGGCTTGAGCTACGTATTGAGCCGGGAGCCCCGGGCATAGGTGTTGTAGATAGAGTGCCGGTTTCCTCTGATATAAATGTACTGACGGTGGGGCTAGATAGGTATACTACACTTGATATGTTTAAGAGATATGGGGATAAAATAAGGGAAAGCGGGATTAAGGTGTATAAGGAGTTTATCAAAGCGCCGTCTATCGAGTCATTCCTACATTTATCTCATAGGTTTAGTATGGAGACCGGTATGTTGACGAAGGAGATGGATACAAGGCTAAAAGAGTTATTGGGTGGTTATATCAGGCAGGGGCGGGTCCTTGGATACTTTGTTAAGAAGGGGCTTTTAGTAGTAGTGTCTGAGGGTAACGCCTCTGCAGAGGTGTATAGAGCCATATCGACATTGGGTACTCCAAAAGTATTCAGGCTTAATTTTAGTGGATGTAGGGTTATATAATTATATGTGGTAAAATGAAGAGGGATATAGAGATTCCGGAGACACACCCAAGGTACAAGTCCCTCCTTTATAGAGAAAAGATAGTTGAGGGAGTCGAAAGAAATATAGCGGTGCCTCAGGGTCTTATAGCCCATGGAAGAGGCGAGTGTTTCGACTATCTTATTGGTGAGGAAACGATTCCACCTGCCATGGATGCGATCAAAGCAGCTGTAGCCGCTCTCCTACTGGCGAAGCACCCAGTTTTATCTGTAAACGGGAATGTAGCAGCATTAACTCCAGGTGAAGTAGTTCGTCTAGCGCGGGAGGTAGGTGCAAAGATCGAGGTGAACCTCTTTTATAGGAGGAGAGATAGGGAAGAAGCAATTAAAGAAGAGCTTATCAAGCATGGGGCTGACGAAGTCCTGGGTGTAGGTGAGGATGCCGATACTAGGATACCAGAGTTGGGGAGTGAGAGGAGGCGGGTGAGTAGCAGAGGTATATTTATAGCAGATGTAGTGTTTGTCCCCCTTGAGGATGGAGATAGGACAGAGGCTTTGAGGAAAATGGGTAAGACAGTAATAACAGTGGATCTTAATCCTCTATCTAGAACAGCGAGATACGCTAATATAACTATAGTGGATAATATTGTGAGGGCTCTTCCAAAGATGATCGAGGTAGCTAAGGAGATGAAGAACAAGAGCAGGGAAGAGCTGGAGAAAATACTAGATGACTATGATAATGAAGAGACCCTGAAAAAAGTATTGAGATATATGATTGAGAGGCTTGGTAACCTAGCTGAGGCTGGAGTAACAGAGAGCCTATAGGCCTCTCTCCCTCAGGGCCTTCAAGAACTTCTTATACTCCTCCTTATCCATATACCTAGTATGCTCCTTAGCTGGGAATTTCCCGCTCCTCACTTCATCCCTATAACTGGCAACAGCTTCCTTTATTACGCCAGCTACGTCAGCATACTTCTTGGCGAAGGAGGGTATAAACGGCGACAAACCAATTATATCATTGATAACGATTATCTGGCCATCGCAGTCCCCGCCACATCCTATGCATATAGTGGGGATATCCAGTCTCTTAGTGATTTCCTCAGCTACTTCAGCGGTTGTAAACTCAATTACAATTGAGAATACCCCTGCCTCCTGAAGCATCATCGCCTCCTCAACAAGCCTTATAGCATATTCATATTCTTTGCCCATAAGCCTGTATCCACCGAATTGGAGGACACGCTGTGGAGTAAGCCCAATATGACCCATTACAGGGATACCTGCCTTGATTATCGCCTCCACTTTGTCTATGACTTCAAATCCACCTTCTATCTTAACTGCGTCAGCCCCAGCTTTAATAAATCTACCTGCGTTCTCCACAGCCTTCTCCTTACTCACTTGATAGCTCATGAACGGCATATCACCTACAATTAGGGCCCTTGGCTTCGCCCTAGCAACAGCCCTAGTATGATGCAGCATCTCCTCCATTGAGACAGGCAGAGTGTTTTCATAGCCTAGCAACACCATCCCAACAGAGTCGCCGACAAGTATGCCATCTACTCCAATGGAGTCAACTATCTTTGCAGTCATGTAGTCATATGCAGTTATCATGACTATCTTCTCATTCTCAGACTTCTTTTTCCAGAAATCCCTAATTGTTACCCTCCTCATTCCCCTGCTAACCCCTTAATAATAAATATAAGGGCCTCATTAATAGGAGTTGGCACCCCATGTAAACGCCCATATTCAACAATCGCGCCATTTATATAATCTATTTCAGTGCGTCTACCACTAACTATATCTTGGAGCATAGAGGATTTATTGCCCGCCGTTAACCTAACAACATTAAATAATTCATCCATGGGATTCCTGGGGAGCCTAACACCCTGTTTATTAACAACCTCCATCCCCTCATTGACAACCGAGGTAGCTAAGTGATTAGCATATTTATTCTCCAGGAGGATCCTATTCTCTCCCTGAAATATAGCGGTTATCGGCCCTATAGCCGCGTTGACAAGAACCTTAAGCCATCTAAACCCATCTATATCATCCACAACCTCTACATTGAGGCCCCCTCTATTCAGGAGACTCCTTACTTCATCTAGAAGGGGGCTGGTCTCCCTCGTCCTCTGACCTAGATAGATATTACCAGTTCCCCTGAGTTCGGAGGTGGCAATATCTATTCTAGTCGCTCCATAAGTGATTATGCCGGCTATCGAACGCGCCTCACCAATTAGGCGTTCAGACTGTTCAAGGAGACCAATACCATTCTGCATACTAATAGCCACTCCCCCATCACTAAGGATCCTAGCCGCCTCCATTATAGCGTCTTTAAAGTCATATGCCTTTGTAGTGATGAACACAATATCATATGACTTACTCTTTTCAGCGGTCACAAATGATAGCTTATGAGATAGTGGAAAGACATTAAAGCCTATTTTAAACTTGGGGCCACCGCTTTTCTCTACTAGGAGCCTGCGGAAACGTTCTCTATATATCAGAGTAGCCTTTATGCCCGCTCTCTCCAAGGCATAAGCAATGAATAATCCTATTGCCCCAGGCCCGATGATAGCGATGTTCATGGCATTTAGACACCTAAACTTATCTCACGACATCCCGCGTTTACCTGGACTTTAGGTTCTTCCTAACAATGTCCAAGATCTTCGAGGCAATCAACTTCTTACTCGTAATAGGAATATGCTCTACAAGACCATTGGAGTCGACTATAAATACTTCATTACTCTCCTCAGCGAAACCTACACCGGGCCTACATACGTCATTAGCCACCACCAGTTCAAAACCACGTTCACCTGCATATTTCACAGCCTTTTTAATTATTTCCTCGTCGCCTAATCCACATACGGCTTTGAACGCGACAACAAAGATATCCTTATTTTTCTTCTTAACAGCCTCCACTATCTTGGGCGTCGACACGAACTCGATCTCAAGCCTCCTCTTCTTCCTAGAATCTATCTTGGACTTGATCTCCTTAGCCGGTTTATAATCCACTGGGGCAGCTGCTGAAATAAACACATCATATTCTCCCCCCTCAACCTCATCAAGAACCATTTTATGCATCTCCTCTGTGGTCTCAACCCTTATCCTCTTTATCCCTGAGGGCACGTCAATATCCGTGTTCCCAATTACCAGTGTTACATCCCCGCCCCGGAGATACGCCTCTCTCGCTAAATAGACGCCCATTTTACCCGAGCTCTTATTGGTCAGTATCCTCACCCTATCAATATACTCCAATGTAGGGCCAGCGGTAATCAGGAACTTACGGCCCTTCAGATCCTTAATATACAACATATCCATTACTTCAAACACTATGTCCTCTATCTCAGGGAACTTTGCCTTAGCCTCCTCCCTCCTAGGAGGCATTATCCTCACACCGATCTTCCTCAGCCTCTCAAGAGCCTCCATAAGAATCGGGTTTTCATACATAGGCTCATGCATGGCAGGTACCATGAGGACAGGGACGCCCACTCCCAAAGCCACTGTCAACGTAAGGGTAACAGGCGTGTCTGAAATCCCTTGGGCAACCTTAGCTATCGTATTGGCAGTTGCGGGGGCGACGAGAATCAGGTCAACCTCCTCAGCCAAGAAAATATGCTCCACTTTACCCGTGATCTCGGTCACAACAGGATTTCCCGTAGCCCATTCAAATGCATATGGATGGACAATTAACTGTGAATCTCTGCTCATAACGACGTATACGTCTGCCCCGTGTCTGATTAGTTCCCTAGCTAGATCGATAGCCCTATATGCTGATACGCTACCAGTCACACACAATGTAATCTTCTTACCGAGCAACTCACTTCCCTTTGAGGCTTTTATAACATTTTTTTCGGAATAGCTCATTTCAAAGTAATTAATCGGGCTAAGGAATAATTAAAAATTATTTATAATTTATATAAGGCAGTGAAGCGCTAGTCCTCTAAACCCCATTCTTTGAGACGTGTATATAAAGTAGTTCTAGATACACCCAATATCTTTGCGATAGTGCTCTTGGGAATACCCTTCTTAAGATAACGCTCGATCTCCTTCCTACTAATCCTCTTCTTAGGCCGGCCAATATGCTTCCCCATCTGCCTGGCTCTCCTCATACCTTCTTTGGTCCTCTCTATCAGTAGGGCCCTCTCCCTCTCAGCTGCCCAGGCCAAGACCGTTAATACGAGGTCCCTTATACTTCTATCCAGGGTCTGTAGCCATGATTCTTTGCTGCTTACCGGTATTATAGGAGCGTATCTCTCAACTTTCCAAATCGCATCTAGACTTTCTCTCAACGTCCTACCTATTCGACTGACCTCATACACTAGTATGACATCGGGTTTTACAACGCCTTTTTCAAGGTCTTGAACGAGGCCTCCGAAGCCTTCTCTCCTCAATGGCGGGATAGATCCAGACACAGCTTCATCGATATACTCCTTAACCACTTTATAATTATGTCTATGTGCATACTCCATAATGGCGAGACGCTGGTTCTCGATTGTCTGGTCGCTTGTCGACACACGGTAATAAGCTACTGCGGAATAATCTGAGGACATCGCCATCAAATATAAGATGAAAACCTCTATATTGATGATGTAACTACTGTTTAGAAAGGGGATGTTACAATTTTAAACACTAGCCGGGAACCGTTATCTTTTCTTCGAAGATTATTCTCTGTGTCGGCTTGTGCATTATTACAATTTTATAGACTCCCGGTGGGAGGTTACTTGCAAGAACGATTTGAGAACCCGATTTTAATGCCTCTGAAGAAGATGTCCAGATCAGTGGGGGATTACCGTGTATATTATACACTATATACTGCCAGTCCATCCTCGGGATATCTCCATCAACAACTCTAATGACGATATTCCTACCTTCTACATACGCCTCTATCTCAACAGAGGGGGGCGTAGCTACTCCACTAAACTGGAGATAAAGTAAACCTACTACAACCGTGAGGATGGATACAGTATATAATAGCTCCGACAAGCCTAGTCTGCCAAATAGTTTAAAAGGCTTTACACTCAACTACTCCTCCCTCCTATAGGGTTTTAAAAGAGCCGATGGATAAGTGATTCTCCTGGATACTGCTATCAAAGCGACTATTGTAAATATGTATGGTAGTGTAAAGAATAGTTGATAAGGTATGTTGAAATACCCTAGGGCCTGTAGGGAGAGTTGGAACGCGTTTATACCACCGAATAGAAAAGCTCCTAATAGGATTCTCCTAGGATCCCACATCCCGAAGACAACAAGGGCTATACATATCCAGCCTCGACCCTGCGTCATACCTGGTAAGAAGAGACTGGAGTATGCTGTCGATAGCCAAGCGCCTCCCCAGCCAATTAAGACACCCGCTATGAATAGACTCATATATCTAGTTCTGTAGACATCAATTCCCGCGGCATCAGCAGCACGAGGATTTTCCCCGACAGCCCTAATATTAAGGCCTATACTCGTTTTACTAAAGACAAACCATGATAGAGCAACTATTACGAGCGCGATATATGCAGGGAGAGGCTGTGAAAATAAGGGTCCTATTAACTGCATATCCGATAAACCAGGTATGTAGATAGGGGGAAATGGATTTATATGTGGAGGCACGCCGCCTGGCGTGGGGACACTCACCCTATATAGGTAAAAACTTAGGCCTGAGCCTAATATCGTAATGCCTAATCCAGCTACATGCTGCTGAACTCCTAACGTTACTGATAGGAAGGCCATCACTAACCCGAATAATCCACTAACTAAACCGGCGATAACGAATGCAAGCCAGTAATTTCCAGTATAGTAGGATACTATGTATGCGGTTGATGCACCCATCAGCATCATACCTTCTATACCTAGGTTTAAAATACCTGCTTTCTCTGAAAATGCCTCGCCGATTGTTCCAAATATAAGTGGCACAGCCTCCCTGAAGGCCAGTGCTATTACACTCGTCCAGAACGTGATAGCTAAGAACTCCTCCAGCATTACTTCTCTCCCTCCATAACCCTCTCAATCCTGTAGTCCTTCAGGAAAATCGCTATCAACACGAATATTAGTATAAGCCCTTCTATAATCAAGGCAAGTGGATATGGTAAGCCAGTAGTCCTATGCATAGCCAACGTACCTGTCTCTATAGTGGACATGAAGAAAGCAGCTAATACGACGCCTACTGGGTGAAGTAGGCCGAGCATAGCTATTATTATCCCAGTATATCCATATCCATAGGAGATCCCCTCCCTCAGATGGAAATGTATCCCCATCAACTCTATAGCCCCAGCTATACCAGCTATCCCACCGCTGATAGTGGCTATTAATACCATGTTCCTAACGGTGTCTAGCCCCTGGATATATGCCGCCCTAGGATTTATACCCATGAGCCTTATCTCAAAACCCCAGTAACTCTTCATGTATATTAGGAGGTATATTCCCGCTATGGATAATGCTATCAAGACACCTGCATGAAGCCTGGTCCCTGGGAGGATCGTAGGTAGCTCTGCTGTCTCACTAATCGCCTGGGTCTCGGGCCAGGCGCTCACCGGGTTCCTCCAAGGGCCGTATATTATGGCTTGGACGATATAGAAGATTATCCAGTTCAGGAGAAGTGTCGTCACCACCTCGTCCACACCATACTTACTCTTTAGAATAGCTGGTACAAACGCTGCAAGCGAGCCTCCTAAAAACCCTGATACTATCATTAAGGGTATTATAACATATGGCGGGGCGCCATAGAAGGTTATGCCGAAGTATGTGGCGAATAACGCGCCCATGTATAGCTGGCCTTCAGCCCCTATATTCCAGAAGCCGCCTAGGAAAGCGAGGGCCACGGCGACTCCACATAGTAATAGGGGAGTAAATCTTACAAACGTCTCGCTTAGAGCGAGTCTAGTTCCCCACGCCCCCCTGAATATCTGAAAATACGCTTCGAGTGGATTAACCCCGAGGGGTAGTATTAATATCGTAGCCATAATCATTGAGGAGATTACCGCCCCGATCATTAGAGCTATGATCTCATATGTTGTTAGGGGCGTTATCCTCCTCACTATTCTGTATCTTAACTTCATTATTACTCCACCTAGAACTCCATCCTCCTAACTCCAGCCATCATAAGCCCGATCTCCTCAACACTTGTCTTCTCAGGATTGACTATCCCCATCACCTCTCCCTCATAGAATACAGCGACTCTATCGCTTAGCATCAGTACCTCCTCTAGGTCTTCCGAAATTAATAGGATAGCTACTCCCTTATTCCTCTGCTCAATTATTTTCCTCCTAACATATTCTGTTGCCCCCACATCCAATCCACGTGTAGGTTGATTCACGATCAGTAGTTTAGGGTTTATAGCCAGCTCACGTGCTATAACGAGTTTCTGTCTATTACCACCAGACAGGTTTTTAGCTGGTAGAGATCTACTGGGCGTATCTATTCCATACTCCCGTATTATATCATCTGCAAATCTATTCATCCCATCATAATTGAGGAATAGAGATCTTACGAGGAAGTTATATCTAGTCTTGAAAACAAGGTTGTCGCGTATCGATGCATCCCGGAAATAGCCCACTTCCTCTCTATCCTCAGGGATATATGCTACTCCAAGAGAGAGAATATCACTGGGAGATTTGTTTGTCACATCCAATCCATTTATGTATACACGGCCCTTGGTAACACGTCTCACTCCTATTAAGGCGCCTGCAAACTCTTTCTGGCCATTACCTGATACACCAGCTATCCCCAGTATCTCACCACTACGTATCTCTAGGGAAACCCCTTTAACAGCATGTAGCCCTTGGTCGCCCATTACCCAAATACCTTCCGTCTTCAACACCGTATTACCATCAGCCTTTTTGGAAGGTCTTTTTATCCTGAATATAACTTCCCTGCCGACCATCATCCTCGCAAGCTCATGCTCATCCACTTCACTGGCCTCCCTCGTCCCCACTACACGCCCCTTCCTAAGCACTGTAACTCTATCACTTATCTCCATAACTTCATTCAGCTTGTGGCTAATGAATATCACTGACCTACCCTCTTTCTTCATCTGCCTGAGAAAGTTGAATAGCGACTTTACCTCCTGAGGGGTTAAAACAGCTGTAGGTTCATCAAGTATGAGTATCTTAGCATTACGATAAAGGAGTTTTAAGATCTCGACTTTCTGCTGTTGCCCTACTGACAAGCTCCAGACCTCATCATCTGGGTTAAGACCAAGTTTGTATTTATCTACCAAATGTATTATACGCCTTCTCACGAGGTTCTTATCCAAGATAAAACTATTTTCCATCCCTAGCATAATGTTCTCCAAGACAGTAAAAGTGGGAACTAGGGTAAAGTGTTGATGCACCATACCTATCCCGAGTTTAATCGCATCTTTAGGAGAATGTAGCTCCACTCTTCTCCCATATATGTATATCTCGCCGTGGTCAGGAGAATATAATCCATATAAAATGTTCATTAAAGTAGTTTTACCAGCTCCATTTTCACCAAGAAGAGCATGGATCTCTCCTCTTTTAATCGTTAAAGATACATGATCGTTGGCAGTGACTGCTGGAAAACGCTTAACTATGTCCTTCATAACAACAGCATACTCATCTACTGACATCAGCAGCCACCGCCAACAGGATGCCTTTTTCTACATCATAAACTATCCTTTTATTTAATTCTTTCTAGGCGTGTCTCTGTGATAAATAGATGGAGGGCGCCTAGTCGGAGACCGGTACAGTCTCGTCGACAGGAACCCTGAATCTACCCTCATGTATATCCTTGATAAGCTTATCCACCAGGTCTATAATCCCTCTCTCCTCTATCTTTTTCACGATGTCTGGATCTAGGCGCTCCTTATAGTTATGCCAAGTACTATCTGTAGGACCTTCCCAGCCTGCAAGCCTAGCACCGCCTTTAGCCATCATAGTCCATTCAGCCAGATCCTTTGCCTGCCAACGCCCCTCATTTATCATTGAAATAACTTCATTTACAGCTGGCCACATATCCCATTCAGGTCCCGTGATCACGACGTTGGGTGCTAGAGAATATTGATCCTTTAGATTGCCGAAGGTTGGGATACCTAGTGGAGAGGTAACGCTGAAGGGGTCATATCTCTCTGCATACATGACATCCACGCCCTCATCTATCTGGCTCTGGGCGGCTGACGCAGCGGTTGGCGGGTCGAACCAACTGTTGATGAATGTTATCTTCACTTTTGCATCTGGATTATAGTCTTTAACGCCATATTTGTAGGCATTTATCAGCCTATTTACCTCTGGAATCGCGTATCCCCCGACTGCGCCTACAACATTTGAATCAGTTAGTTTTCCTGCGATAGCCCCAATGATATATGCTGGTTCATGTATCCAGTCGTCGAATACACTTACATTGGGCTCCATTGGCCCTAATCCAGAGCCGAAGACGAAGAAGACATCTGGATATTTCTCAGCAACATCCCTAGCCTCTTCTTCACATCCAAAGACGTCGGCAAATATGAGGTTATATCCTCCGTCGACAGCCTCCATCATGACACGTGGCACATCTGAATAGGGAACGTTTTCAGTCCAGTCATAAGATACATTCGGATAAGTCTCTGCAGCCTTTTGAAGCGCCTCGTGAACAACACCCACCCACGGTTCTTCAATTGGAGTTGAGGGAATGAAATAGGCCTTGATCTCCATGCTACCTGGTTTCACCGCAGTTTCAGGAACTGGTTTAGCAACCCATCCAACGCCAACCCCGAGGAGAAAACCACCGAGAGCAGCGGCAGAAACCTTAAGAAAATCACGCCTCTTGATAGGATCGCTGGCCATGATTACACCAGCAAATAATATTATAGAGACATATCTTTTAAATCAAAATAACATGTAATTGTAAAATTTATGGCCCTTATAATATTGAAAAAATATAAATAATTTATTAATTTTCTATAAACATCCTCCTAGGTAATTTTAATTTGATGATCATGGCTCACCGATATTGATCGAGTCGGGACACTAGCTTGTAAAACCATTGTTTACATATGTTTACACCAGAGTGTGGAGAATTTGATAATGAATATTGTTGAATGTCTCATATGGATACAAGGATGAAATTGGATTTTATGCAAGCAGTACGGCGATTATCCCTGTAAGGAATATGCCATCGAATGTCCCTGCCCCACCGATGCTAACAATGGATGCGCCTAGATCCTTGAATCTAGGTATGTTCAATAGGTCAGCACCTATAAGTGTGCCTAATGTACCTGAAACATATGCGATGAAACTGCTATAACTTGGAGATATTAGGAGTGCCGTGATGGCGGCTACAATAGGTGGGAGAAGCGCTGGGGTAACTATCCCTATACCTTTAACGGGTTTAGCCATCAAGAAAGTGGCTATTGAGACCACGAGGATACCTATGAGATAATCATTAATCAAGAAAGGGAGCTTTAAGATGAGGAATATACTGAAGGCAACAGGTATCAATGCACCTCCAACGTTTATGGCTACGACCATGTCATCTTCAACTTCACGGACTACTGGAACCCTGTACTTTATTCCAAAGAAGCTGATATATTCTGATGTTATGGCGATTCTCCGTGTCTTCATCTTGAAAACTGGGATATTTATAGAGCTGAAAACGAAGGCTGATATTAATAGTGTGAAAATAAGGTATGTGGGTAACCCAAGTTTTCTAAAGGCGAGCCCAAGTAAACCCACGTATAGTAGACCCAAAACAAATACTATTAATATTATGAATAGGATTAGAATGGAAAGGTGATAGGGAAAGTATATTATGCCAGCCATATTATTCTCTCTAGAAACAGCTTTGCTATGCATTTTCCTCAGTAAAAAATGGCTTTAAAACCATATATTAAGTTTCTATAATCAGGGTATACTGTATATCTGGTGACCCACAATGTGGTATAAGAAGATTATTCATAAGAAAGGCAGAGAGAAGATCGTTATGGTTACGGCATACGACTATCAGACTGCTAAGATACTTGATGAATGTAATATTGACTTGATATTAGTTGGAGATAGCCTAGGCATGGTGTTTCAAGGCCATAATAATACTAAGAGCGTAAAGCTGGAGCATATGATATATCATACAGAGTGTGTAGCTAGAGGTGTGAAAAATACCCCTGTATTATCGGATATGCCGGTTAATACACATAATACGGTTGATGAGGCGATTAAGAACGCTGAGAAGCTTGTTGAAGCCGGTGCATCAGGCGTATTGATAGAGGGATATAAGCCTCATATAGTCAGAGAAGTTGTTTCGGTGGGCATACCAGTTATGAGTCACCTAGGTATCCTGCCTCAGACAGAGGATGTGATAAAGGTAAAGGGGAGGACCCCTGAAGAAAGAAAGATGCTCATTGACAACGCCATAGATATGGAGGAAGCAGGTATCTTTGCACTTGCACTGGAACTTGTAGTGGAGGGTGTTGCACGGGAGATCACCAGTATGCTGAGAATACCGACAATTGGTGTGGGGGCAGGTAGGTATTGTGATGGCCAGGTACTTGTTTTAAATGATCTCTTGGGCTATGACTATGACTTCTCCCCCAAGTTTCTCAAGAGATACGCTGACTTGAGGACTGTGATAAGGGAGGCGGTGGTTAGGTTTAGAGATGAGGTGCGTAGAGGCATATATCCCAGCGAGGAATACGTCTATAAATAACCTATTTAGTGAAAACATCATGTAACAAGATATTTCTCCGATACTATGTTCCCGATATTCAGGATTAGGCTCTCATCCATAGTCTTTTTAAGCATAGCAGACTCGATCAAGCCTTTTTCGCCATATTGAATCTTTAATATTGGCTCAGGCTCACCGTCCTCAAAATACACTTTTTTACCGACACCATGTTCAGCTGATATTGTGCCCCCAAGGGCAACGCCTTTCTTCATCAGCTCCACGGCGTGGTCCAGTGATTTTCTAAGTTCATCAACATTTCTTGGGAGGAAATTGAAGTGAATATGGTCGTCTCCGATGTGTCCATACATGACATAGTGTATTCCCGACGACTCTCCAATATCCAAATATGTGTCCATCATCTCCCCAAATCTATTCTCCGGCACAGCGATATCCGTTGAGACTTTATGTGTATTATGTCGTCTCACGAAGATAGATACTCCCTCTGGAACCGCATGTCTCATCTCCCTAGACTTTTCAATCCAATTTGGATCCTCTGAAGCCATAACTTTCAAAACATTGAACTCATCCAAGATCTCACTTACTTCCGCCATCGTATCAAACACATCCTCCTCTTCACCAGCTATCTCGAAGAATATAATCCCTTTTGACTCCTCGGGGATTAATGGAGGACGATATTTCCTCCTGATGAAGTCAACGGAATATCCATCGAAGAACTCTATTGAGAAGATCGATGCAGAGCTCTCAACAGAGAACTTTTTGAGGGAATCCACGAACCCAAGTAGATCATCCATATTACTGAAGTGAGCATATATGGGGAAAATGACGTCAGGCATCGGCTCCAACCCTATCTCAATCTCACTATATACTCCGAGGGTCCCCTCCGCACCTATAAACAGGTCAATCAAATCCATCTCATCCTTGGCATAATATCCTGCTGAGTGTTTCTTCAGCGAGGGCATTCTATACTTTGGGAGAGGAACATCTATAATCTCTCCACTAGAGGTCTCCAACTCAAAATATCTTCTAGATAGATTATACTCACCTCTATTTATCTCAACTATATCTCCATTTGGCAATACGATCCTCAGCCTCCTAACATAATGCCTTATCGGCGCGAACCTGAATGTCCATGCACCTGATGAATTTGTAGCTACATTACCCCCTACAAATGCATTTTTCTCAGTAGGATTTGGTGGATATATCAGCTTATATCTCGATATCATATCTATCAAAACATTCAGGGGAATCCCCGGGGGAACAACCGTATAAGGACGCCCCTCAGAATCTCTGCCAATTCTGATTACATATCCCTTACCTAGATAATCTCCCTTAACGATACGCTCTCCCTCTCTACATGTTGTTACCGGCCTAGTCATATACTCCATAGACATTATATAACCGCCTAGTGGGATTCTGGCGCCGGTTAATCCTGTACCACCACCTGAGACCGCGATCCTTATCCTATTAACATGTGCTTTATAGAGTAACTTTGATATATGCGCCTCTGACTCTGGATACACAACGGCTTCTGCACTACCACCTCCTATATTAGACTCATCTTTAAGATAGTTTTCTAAAATATCTGGGTTCCTAACCATCTTTGGCTCTTCTTCATGGAGGTCATGGGGAAAAGCCTTTATTCGGGTCATCTTAATAATTACTTAATCGGTTATAGACAGATATATTTTACTATCTTCATCAATTGTTATAGATGAAGGGAGATGGACGGCGGAATCCTATCTTCAGCTATAGAGTTTCTATACGCTGTGTTGGCTATAATGAGTATAACGATACTTATAGCCCAAAGTGGCTACCTACGTCTTCCCCGCTGCCCAAATGAGGAGGAAGAGAAAATAGGGAGTATTAGTGTAGTTATCCCGGTTAGAAATGAGAGGGAAAATATCCGGAGGCTGGTAGAGGGGATACATGGACCAGGAATAGAGATCATTATAGTTGATGATGAATCGACTGATGGATCCTATGAAGAAGCATTGAAGATATGTTCAGATTATGAAAATTGTAAGGCCATACGTGTATCGAAGCCAAGTGACTGGATGGGCAAACCATATGCATGCTACATGGGATATCTAGAGAGTAGTGGAGAATATATTGTCTTTCTTGACTCAGACACTGTATTATCCACTAAAGACATTTATTGTTTAGTTAAGCATCTTAAATCCTTCGATATCGTATCTGGGGTACCAAGGTTTAAATGCAGAAATTTACTGTCTTCACTAGTTGAATTTGCATTTAACATACTTGTAAGCATGTTCTATCCTCCATGGAGAGTTGGTGAAGGCGGTAAACCATGGCTCGCCGGCGCAGTCATGGCGTGGAGGAGAGAAGCATATGATAAAGTAGGTGGCCATAAAAGAGTCTATAATACCGTGGTTGAAGATGCTGAGCTTGGAAGGATAGCGTATCAAGAGGGTCTAAAAATCAGTTTTATACGTGGAGGCTGGTATACCATATGGAGACCGAGCTACAGGGATCTAGAGAACTTTTTTACGAGAATTATGATGTTCATAAAGATCGGTAGGAAGGAGGCACTCTTACTTATCGCTGTCTCATTAACAATAAATATAGCCATATATCTCCTACCAATAATGATATTCCTAGGCTACCTTACACTTATCGAGGGACTAGGGTTTCTAATCTCGATCTGGTCCGTACCCATTCTACAGATCTTATCTGGAGTTGTGAAACCAAGGGTATATTCGATTGTTCTATATCCTATTGGTTTCCTTCTAGTCGGGTGGCTTCTCTATGTCGCTTGGAGAAAGACTCAGAATAAGATCGTGATAAACTGGAGGGGAAGAGAGATAATCATTGGAGGACATATCTGAAAATAAGAGGGATAATTATCCTTCTTTCTCAACTATCACCGCGGTTCCTGTTGCTGAAATCAATACCACGCCTTCGAAAACTTCAGATGTCTCTAGATCTACACCTATAACAGCGTTTGCACCTAATGCCTTTGCTTCATTGATCATCCTCTCCAAGGCCTCTTTTCTAGCCTTCATCATCTCATTAGTATACGCCGATACTTCTCCACCTAATGCACCCTGTATTCCAGCGATTATCTTTCCACCTACACCTCTTGTCCTAGCGGTTAAACCAGTTACGATTCCTAATACCTTCTTAATACGGTAACCAGGTAGCTCTGGAGTTGTAACTACCATTATCTCATCCATCTCAATCACCATATAAATTTAGTGACTCAACCAATTATTATGTAGAAGAGAATAAAGATGAGGAGCTAGGAGAGATACTTCTCTCTAAGGTATCTCGTGAAGTATGTTGGGTCGAACTCCTCCCCAAAACTTCTTTTAAGCAACTCCTTCGGCGGATAGGTAGCCCCCCACTTATGTATCTTCTCCCTGAGGTAGTTCTTGATAGCATCATAATCCTTGTTGAAGACTAGATCCTCAATGCTACCGAGTTCATTTACCATGTGATGCCTTATTTGAGCCGCGACTAATGTGCCGATAGTATATGTGGGGAAGTATCCTATTGAGCCCTGGCTCCAGTGGATGTCCTGGAGGACTCCCTCACTATATGACTTTGGTCTTATCCCAAGTAGTCTATCCATCTCATCATTCCATAGTTCGGCGACGTCTGAAGCAGATATCTCGCCGGTTATCAGGAGTTTTTCAAGTTTAAACCTAAGTAGAATATGGATATTGTAAGTTACTTCATCGGCCTCTGTCCTAATGAAACTAGGTCGTACAGTATTGAAATAACGATATATCTCCTCTGGACTATAGTCTTTTAAGAAAGGAAGATGCTTCTTTAGAAGTTCATAAGTAGCCTCTATAAATGCCTTGGATCTGCCTAGCATGTTCTCCCAGAAACGTGACTGTGACTCATGTATACCTAGCGAAGCTCCATGGGCGATAGGAGTCATCATGAGCTTATCATCTATCTGAAGCTCATACAAGGCATGGCCAAACTCATGTATCGTGCCCAATAACGACCTCTTAAAGTCATATCCCTCATACCTAGTTGTTATTCTGACGTCTTTCAAGCCCATGTTTATCGTAAATGGATGTGCTGATTCATCTAGCCTACCGCTGTCGAAGGGATACTTAAGTAGCTTGAGAATCTCCATATTCACCTTCCTCATAGCTTCAACGTCATACTTCACATCTTCCAGGGGGTGTTTCTGGGGGTAATAATCATTTTCTAAAACCTGGTCCAAAACCTTTCTTATCTCTGGCTCTAACTTGCTAAACATCATATCAACATCCCTAGTTAATAGACCCTCTTCATAGAAGTCCAAGAGAGCATCATATGGATGTTCCTCATAACCCAGATATTCCACAACCTTTTTTTCTAACTCGACAATCTTCTCTAGATAAGGTTTGAATATATTAAAGTCATTCTTCTCTTTAGCAGCCTTCCAGTAGGGCCTAGCCTCTTGTGCGGTCTTAGCCAGCTCCCTAACCAGCTCTGGTGGGAGAGCTTTCATTATCCTAATATCTCTCTTCAACACTCTTACAACGCCTTTTTCAAAGTCATTCAGACCCTCAGCTTTATCAAGCTTATCGACAAGCGAGACAAGTTTTTCGTCAAGAAGGAGCTTTTGAGAAAGTACCGATAGCTCTCCTATGGCTACACTTCTCTCCATAATACCGTTTTTAGGCATATAGGTCTCTGAATCCCAGTGTAGCACTGATGTCGCGTGGGAGATTGCCCAAATAACTCGATACCTTTCGAGTAACTCCTTTACACCCTCATTTTCAAATACCATCTACGTATCACCCTAAGAATAAAAAATATCATAGTAAGTTTCTAAATAAGACACGTCAATATTTTTTAGCTTATCACGAACTACTTTTTATATGACTGCTCTATGTGAGGAATGATAAAATGGCGATTGTAAGGGCTATGACTTTTTTCATCCCAGTGGAAAACTGGAGTTCTCCAGACTTCCAAAAATATGAGGAATATATTAATAGATCACTTGATATTGCTAATGAAACCAATATTTCTCCGTGGACTATAAGGCTAGTACTTCCACCTTTGGAGAAGAAGATAGAGCTAGAGAGATATAGGAACATAGTATTAGAATTCTATGATAGACGACCGTCTAAAGACTTGATGCTACATGCAGCGGCAATACCAAGTGACAGTAAAATTATAGATGGAATAATGGATATCTTGAGTGAGACCAATAGACTTTTCTCAACAATCTTGATTAGGGACTCGACACATATCGATCGTTTAGTTGATAGGATATACCTGTATGAAGGGGATTATTCACTCTTCACTCGCATATCCATGACACACCTAAAATGGCTCCAGACCCCTTATTTCCCCTCGACAGCTAACGTTGACAATATATTTGGATTTGCATTAGCTTTGAGATATGTAGATCTTTTTGACAAGTATCTCGCTGGAAACAGGAGTATTATAGATTATTTAGAGGATATCAGAGGGATAGTAGAGGGATACGAGGAAGAATTTTACGGAGTCGATCTCTCCCTTTCTCCCTGGATGGAAGAGAGTGTGGCGGAGCTTGTGGAGAAGCATTTTGACACAGTGATTGGTGAACCGGGTTCGTATCAGGGGATATATAGGATAAATAAAGCGATTAGTAAATTGGCATCTGAGACAAGTGTTCCTACACTAGGGTTTAATGAGATTATGTTAGCAGTTGGAGAGGACGATTTATTGAAAAAGAGGGTTGAAGAAGGGACTCTACGACTCGGTGTATTGGAAGGCTTAGCCAATGTATGTATAAGTGGCTTAGATATGGTTGCATTAGAGAGGGATAGGAGGTTGTTAATCAAGACTTTAGAAGATATGGATTATATAGCTAGGAGGAAAGGGGTGACGATAGGCACTAGACTTATCCCGGTCGAGCCTGGGAAGGATAAAGTTGATGTACAGAGATTTGGCGTGATTCCCGTTATAAAAGTATAAATCTTAGACACCGTAATCACGTACATATAGTGATTTTGGAATAATAGTTAGAATCTCATGCCCAGACTTGGTAACTGCTATATCATCCTCGATCCTAATACCAAACTTTCCTGGTAGATATATCCCAGGCTCAACTGTAAATACCATGCCTTTTGATAGCCTAACTTCATTCTCCGACGTGATGTAAGGTTCTTCATGGACCTCAATGCCTATGCCATGCCCAGTTCTATGTATAAAATATTTACCAAACCCCTCTGATTCGATGACATTCCTAGCCCTCTCATCTATTTCACGCGCAGCTATACCTGGTCTAATAGCCTCTAAAGCACGTGCCTGAGCCCTTTTTACAATATCAAATACCTTAGTATGCATCTTACTTGGCTCTCCATAAACAACGGTTCTAGTAATATCGGAAACATATCCTCGGTATGCGACGCCTATATCAAACAAAATAGGGTCTCCCTTCTTTATAGATCTATCTCCAGCTCTTTCATGGGGCTTCGACGTATTTGGGCCACTCTGGACTATAGTGAATGGGACATCATCCGCTCCAAGTTCAAACGCCTTTTCCCGGATATAGTTAGAGAGGAAACGCTCGGAAACACCCTCTGAGAGGTGTGATAATCCACTTATAATAGCCTCAACATTTATCTCAGCAGCCTTCCTTATATATGATATCTCCTTCTCCGACTTAGTTACTCGCATACCCATTAGATGCTCATCAATTATTTTAAAAACGATGCGCCCTATTGACTCCTCTATACCATTGATATATCTATATGGAGTGCATCCCTCTATACCCAGGACACCCACTTTATATCGGTGGATTAGGTGTGAAAGTATGTGAATCGGATTTTCATGATCCCTATATAGGATTATTTCTGGATCAATCCCGATGTTTTCAGTAATACGTTCTCCTTCCAATTTGGGTGCGATAACAAATACCTCATCGGTATAAGTGGGGATAAAGAGACATAATAATCGTTCATATGTGGATGCTGTATACCCCGATAGGTAGAACATGTTTGGGCCAGCTAATACTATGCCAGCATCTATTTCATATAGCCTAAAAATATCCTTTACAAGCTTAAGCCTATCCCTATACATCCTCTCCATAGAATAGATAGAATAATATGATGATTTTAAAGTGAATAATTAATTGACTATATGGATTTCATTTAAAAATAATTTTTGGAGATAGACATATAATTAGCTAGGTTATTCCCAGATAGAGCTTTGAGAATTCTGGATGCTCCAACAGCTCTTTAGAGTCGCCCTCATATCTAATTGTACCGCTGACGAGTAGGTAGGCTCTGTCACCGATCTCCAAGGCTCTCTTAGCATTTTGCTCAACCAAGACAATGGTTAAGCCATGTTTATCCCTTAGTTCGACGACCTTATCTAGAACCATTTTAACCAGTATAGGCGCTAGATCCGTTGTCATCTCATCGAGTAAAAGTATCTTTGGCCTCCTCATTAAAGCCATTCCTATAGCCAGCATCCTTCTCTCTCCGCCACTCAATGTCCCTGCCTTTCTCTTGATAAACTCACGGAGCCTAGGAAACATATCTAGAACCTCGTCAACTCTATCCTTAACTTCCTCCTTAGGAAGTAGATATCCCGCGATAGTCAGGTTCTCCTCTACAGTAAGGCTGGATACTATATTCCCCATCTGAAGGAGGTAGGATATTCCTAGCTTGGCTATTTTATGCGGAGCCATTTTTGTGATATCCTTATCCTCGAATATGACTTTCCCATCATGAATGGTGGCAATTCCCGCGATGCTATTTAACAAGGTGGTTTTACCAGCACCATTTGGCCCTACGACTACTGTGATCTCTTTCTCCCTAGCCTTGAAGTTTATATCGAACAAAACCTTTAGTTTACCATAGCCAGAATATAGGTTTTTTGTCTCTAACATAGCCATATTAATCACCCTATGTAGATCTCAATTACCTTTGGATTATTAGCCACCTCATCAGGAGAGCCCTCAGCAATAACGGTTCCTCTATCCATTACATAGACATAGTCTGCAAATGGGAGAGCTATATCGATTCTGTGCTCAATTAATAGGAATGACACGTCCCATACATTCAATAGCCCCTTGATATATGACAGAATCTCCCCTGCGTATGCTGGGTCAGTACCTCCGATAGGCTCATCTAAAGCAATCAGCTTAGCCCCTGTTGCTAACGCCCTCGCCACCTCCAACATCTTCAGCTGACCAGCTCCGAGCGATGAAGCTACCTTATCCCAGTGATCCGCTAACCCAACTTTTTCCAGTATCTCGAATGCCCTTCTAATGTGTTCCTTCTCCTCCCTGATCCAAAGTGGTTTTATAGCCGCTTTTATAGGGTTTTCACCAGAGCCTCCTAATGCCACCAAGACATTATCTAATACTGTGAGGCCGAGAAACGGCTCAGGAACTTGGAACGTACGTACAAATCCTGCTTCATATACCTTGTGAGGCTCCCACCCAGTTATGTCCACACCGTCAAATATTACTTTGCCTTTTGTTGGTTTTAGGACTCCTGTACATACGTTTACAAAAGTCGTTTTACCAGCGCCATTTGGACCCATCAACATAGTCATCTTGTTCCGCTCTAGTTTTATATTAACATGGTTTACGGCAACCAGCCCTCCAAAGGCTTTGGTCAGGTCATGGGTTTCAAGGATATATTTGTTGCTTGGCCCAGACATAGTTATGACCCTCCTTTTACATACATAAATCCTTATAATAATAAAATGAAGATAAACTTATATTTAATCAACAATTAAAACTAAAAAATTCTTACAATTAGATGTATCCTAAAATCGCTTGTCATAGATTTATAAAAAGGAGGTGATTAGGGGTTTTCCTTAGCCTGTCCACCAGCTTTCCCACTCGACCTGTCCTGTTACAGCCCTGTATACGCCAGCCTTCTTCCACTCAAAGCCTCCGTCCTTGGGCCAGACTACGTATAGGTCGTAGTCTGAGAATGCTCTATCACCGTCCTCGTTTAGCTGGAATATTCCGCTTGCTCCAACCATCCTTGAAACAACGTCCGGCAGCACCTCCTTAACCTTCATTGGGTCGTCGCTGTCTACCTGCTCGATAGCCATTGCAATTGCCCATATAGCGTCATAAGTAGCATATGCGTAGGAGTCTGGAGCCCTACCTAGCTTCTGCTTTACATAGTCTGTTAACTTCTGGTTGTATGGAGAAGCACCTGGAGCGAATATTGGGTTGACGAACTTGGTATCATAAGCAAACTGCGCAACCTCAGGGGTCTCTATCAACTGTGACAACATAGCTGTTCCGTCGCTACCGATCCACTTCACCTGTCGTAGTACATCATACCCTGCAGCCGCCTGGAATAGTGAAGCGGCCTCCTTGAAGGCTATCAGCTCTACACCTACCTGATCGGCGCCATACTGATCAACTAGATTCTGGACGATGTTAGCCAAGTCAGCTACCTCTGAAGAGAACTCTGTGGCATCTGGGCTGTACCTGCTTGCCTCGTGTACCGTGCCTCCCAACTCCTTAAAGGACTCTGCAACGCTCTCCTTTAGACCATCACCCCATGTATCGCCTCTCCAGATGATTACTAGGTGCCTGATTCCCATGGACCATGCAGTCTCAGCTGCAGCAGGCCCCTGGATAACGTCTGTTGGACAGAACCTGAATATATTGTCGCCAGGTATAGCTAGGGCTGGAGATGTTGATGACATTGATATTAGGAGGATACCGTTTGCATCGACATAGCTCTTCAACTCGCTGACCTCGGCGCTAGACATCGGACCCACTATGAATTTAACGCCCTGGCCGTGTAGAGACTGTAGCTTAGCCAAGGCAGTCGCTGGGTCTACTGCTGTGTCCTCAACAATAACCTTGATGTTCCAGTCTTCTCCCCTTGCTGCAAGCCATTCATTTATCTCTTTCTCTGCTAATTCAGCTGCAACCTTACTGTTCTCACCATAGGTAGATAATCCTCCAGATAAATCAACGAGTAGACCGATCTTAACGGTTCCTGTGAGCCCTGTTGGTGTCGGAACCTCCTGACCTGGTGTAGGTGTCTCAGTCGGGACTTCTGGCTGTGGAGCCGTCATCATCGCTATTCCATATCCGAGTAGTAGACCGACGATTAGTAATATCGCTGCTAAAGTATAAGCCTTGCTAGTAGCCATAGACAATTTACATTCACCTCAAAATTATTATAGTTATTCCCTACATATTATATATTTTTTTCCTAAAAGGACTTTGCATTTGGGAAGAGACTATTTACATATACATACTTATAATCATCCTAACGTCATTATATATTTACATAGAAGTTTAATTAACGACGACTAATCATTTCAGAACATAGTATAATAATGTTGAAACATTAAATTAGGTGGGAGCGATGCTCGACGTATTGCTAACCGCGATATCACTTTCAAGCGGGATGGCCTTGGCAGCTGCAGGTATCACGATGATATACATGTCCACAGAGACGTTCAACTTCGCCCACGCATCTATGGTTGCATGGGCATTCTACGTAATATTCACTCTACACTTATTCTTCGGAGGAACACCTTACCTGTACTTCCCAGCCGCTGCATTGTTCTCCGGACTACTTGGAGTAATTATATATTTCACCGTCAATAGATGGCTTTTAAAGGCCGGTGCAACCATGGTTACACTAATGATGTCTACATTGGGTATCGACTTAATACTATATGGACTGCTCAACTCCTTTGCTGACAACCTCACACTAACCTTCAAGAAGGATGCAAGATACTTCCTACTCCCAAGCCTAGATCTAAAACTAGGGACAATAGGGGCAACAGACATTAAATTGATACACATACTAGGCCTAGTAATAGTCATAGGAGTCATCCTATCGATACACACATTCCTATTCAAAACCAGATTTGGTGTAGCGATGAGAACAACGGTGGAAAACCCGACGCTCGCCACAGTACTGGGTATTAATCCAGAGATGGTGTATCTAGTATCGTGGTTCATAGGCGGCGCTCTTGCAGGATTAGGAGGAGCAATCCTAGCGATGGTAGTGCCAGGTGAGCCTAGGATTGGAATGGTCTTTATAGTTCCACTGTTCTCAGCGTCGATCGTGGGAGGACTGTATAGCATATTCGGAAGCCTATTAGGTGGATTCTTAATTGGAATAAGCCAGCAAGTTGGAATATACATCCTCGCACAGATGCTGGGTTCATGGATCGTGGCATACAAGCTAGTTATCCCACTAGCGATCATGGTAATCACATTGCTGTTCTATCCGCAGGGTCTCGGCGGAATACCTTGGGGAGACATTCTTAAGAAGCTGAGAGGAGGGGAATAAATATGGTACTGACCATATCACCTATAATAATCCAAATAATACTGTATTTCGCAATCTTCCTCATCGTAACGCTCAGCCTAAACCTTGAAGTAGGATACGCGGGTATTCCTCAGTTCGGTAGGGTATTAGCTGTATTAGCCGGTGCCATAGTAGCTGGAGCAATACCAGGTAGGATACTAGCCTTTATGATAGGAGAACGATACGGAGCTGATTATGCTAATCATCTCTATAACTTCAGAATTGTGAATGCTATTACAACAAACGTCTTGGCGCCGAATCCACTGTTGTCAATTGCAATACTGTTCGTTACACTAGCACTTGCAGCGATATTCGGGGGAATGATAGGTTACCTGAGCTCATATCCCGCTCTTAGACTAAAGGAGGCATACCTTGGTATCACCCTACTTGCATTCGGGGATGTGCTACAGTTAATTGCATGGAACTACGATCCACTTGTAGGCGCGACACAAGGTGTTAACGTCCCAGATGTTTTTAGATGGATCGGTGTAGGTGAAGGGAGATTCATCGGTGCGACATTCACCCTACTTGGATTTGCAATACTGTCATATATTTTCCTAGATCTCGTGGCTAGAGCCCCATTTGGAAGGGCATTAAAGGCGATGAGAGACTCCGAGGTAGCTGCAAGGGTCTATGGAAAGGATATAGTTAAACTTAGGGGACAGACCCTCATTATAGGCGGCGCGATGGCAGGTATCGGAGGAGCCTTATGGACTCTATATACTGGAAGTATGAAAGCTATCACGTTCTCTCGACTCACTTGGACATTTTGGCCCTGGGCCTTCATGATGCTCGGAGGCACTGGCAACAACTTGGGTGTATTACTAGGCACATTTGTATTCTCTACGGTCAGAACCCTGATTTATACATATAAAGAGCTGTTAACCGCAGTGATACCCATTTCACCAGTATGGCTTGAATATATCCTCGTTGGATTGGCTATAGTGTTGATAGCCTTAGTAAGGCCTCAGGGCATTCTACCTGAAAAACCAGTTTTAACGGTGCCAAGAGAGACCATCGAAGAGATAAGGAAGTCGGTTAGTGAGGAGAAAAAGTAAGTTTCATCCCCCACATTCTTTTATATAATAAAAATTTTTATGAAAGGCCTCTATAACTCAACTAGCTTTCCAACTTTCATCTCCTCACTTCTATAGTATGCATATGCAGCTGCACAGGCATCTTGGATGGCTAAGCCAACCGATTTATAAACGGTTATCCCATTTATGTTTCGATACAGGTCTATATTCTTCAAGAACCTGCCTAGTTCCACTACTTTATCCTCTCTAATAAGCCTCTTTGATAAGGGATCATAGATATCTCCAGTTTCATTGAATGTGGCCTCTTTAGAATCTACAACTATTAGTGTTGATGTAATCAATACCTCGTCTTCTATGGCCCTAGACTCTCTTGTGTGTGCACCAATACTCACGATATGTACTCTTTCTTTTAGCCCCCTCTTCTTTATAACAGGTGTAGTTGTAGTCGATGTCTCCATCACTATATCGGCACCATACATAGCTTTCTCCAAGCCATCAACTATCTCCACATCTGGAATACCCTTATCAATAGCGTAATCCCTAAGTTTCTCAGCGTTACCCCTGATCAAATCATATATCTTTAGCTTCTCAATCCCGAAGACAGAGCCTATAAACCATAGGTGGTACATGGCCTGGTATCCAGCGCCGATAACAGTAACTACCCCTCCGTCCCGAGGCTTGAGATATTTAACTGATATTGCGGAAGTCGCCGCAGTGCGTAGCCCTGTAAGCACAGCCCCGTCCATGACTGCCTTTGGTACACCTGTTTCGTCATCAAACAGTATGACAACTCCAGGGATGGTAGGTAGCTCCCTATCTCGATTGGAGGGTATTACGCTGACTACTTTTACCCCTACACCTGAGCCAGGAACATGAGAAGGCATTACCCCCCACCAGTTTCCATTTACCCACATCACAGTCCTGCTGGGTACTTTTGTCTTTCCCTCACTGTATTTTATAAAGCATTTTTCTAATGCCGTAATGAGGTCTCTTGGCTCTACAATAGAGTTCAGGTCATCCCCCGAGAGTATTTTTACTAATACCATACCAAAACCACACCCCAAGACAGGAATATGACCCTAGTCTAAAATAATATAATGAATTGATTATACCCATAAAAGATTATGATCTCCCGGCCTTGGAGGGCTCTGGCCTCCTCCCCTTGTAATATTTCCCTATTGAGACAAGCATTATAAACGCTATAGATGCGATTACAGCATATACACCAGTCTCCCTCAGCAATTCGATAGCTCCTACAAACCACCCGCCACTAGATGTAGCGGCGGAGTCGCTATCGGAGCCAGACGCTGAACTAGACTGAGACTGGCCTCCATTCCCAACCCATACTTCTCTAATATTCGAAAGATGTTTCAAGACAAGGTAAGCCTTGAGATATGTTATTGCGCTTTCTATAAAAGACACCCTCGAGTCATCGGACTCATATATCAATGCTCTCTCCAACATACTCTGTACCATGGTAGGCTTATAGCCACCCGTGATATTCAGATAATAGGTCAGTGTGTATAGAGTGGCATTAAGTTTACTGGGCAGAATATCCTTGAAACCTGGGTGAAGATTAAAGTATAAACTGGCATAGCTTATTCCCTTAAGGATGTAGCCTAATGTGGCCTCTCTATAGATGGTGGCATTACCATTTCCATTATCCCATATCGACCTGCCTTTCCATATATTACCTAGGCTAAGGCTAATTATATCTGACCTCACCCGAGTATAGGCGCTATAGTCATAGGAGTACTTAGACAGGAAGGATCCGTAGTTTAGCATTATCGTTATCGCCTTATTTAGATCCATTTCCCCATTTTGATTAGTTGAGAGACATATTAAAGCTAAAGCTTCGGCCTGCGTTAACTTCATAACAGCATTTGCCAATGCGTTTGCTATAGATGACTTCACCGCTACAGAGTTAAAAGCCCCATTATTGTTTATGATATAAAGGCCATAAATATAGATTCGCGATTCTTTATTAGCCTGGTAAAACAGTCTACATGCTTCTGATAGGAGAAGCATGCTATCAGGATTGAGGTAATTTTCAGTGATCCGAAGGATCAGGCTATATACCCTAGCCTCCATGCCCTTATAGTCAACCACGATGTAATCTATAGCGTCATGTGGATAAAATACCATCTGTAACAAGTAATACGTCTCAATAGCTGTGCCATAGGCCAAAGTTAGGTAGTCCATAGCGGCGAAATAAAAACCTTTCTCCCTCATATATGCCGATGAATCTAGGTATAGACTGATGTTATACAGCCTATTCTCAACCCAAGTATCGAATAACGGGAGGTGGATTCGGATATTTTTACTTTGCCGGATATCTTCAATCTTATCATATAAATGTGAGGTTCTATTCTCAATAAGAAGGAGGTAATTATATAATACGCTTGCCCTATCATCTATTGCTTTATCCGTGGTATCTACCTTTGTATATGGCCTTAACATTAAATCTTCAGGCACCTCGTTAATCCCTATGAAGAAGGCGTCTAGACCAGTCGCCACCTGAATAATTTTTATTTTCGTAGAATTGAAATCGATAAATTCTACCTCCACTTCTTTAGTCGAGAATACGTAAGGCCCTATATGGATGGTCTCTTCTTTAATCTCATATTTCCTATCCTGATACATGGGGATAACGATAGCCGAATAATTATATTCCTCCGCTCCACTTACCTTCTCCATAATCTTCCCTACGAACCCCACCGTTGAGTCTGGGTTTATAGTGCCTGTCAGCAATATGTCTTGACGATATGAAATCCCTGTGAATGCTGATAGGGTTGCAATATACACGGCCAGTGAGAGGCTTGTGCCAGTGAAATACGACACTTCCATTTTTGGATGTACATATATAGTATAGTTGTATTCATAAGGAACTTTTCCGAGTATCCATGTTGCCTCATATACTGCCCCTCGAATAGAGTCATAAAATAATTTATCATAGGATACTCCTTCTACACTAACCCAGCCAGAGCCATCGGATATGCGTACCTCTACTTTTACTGGGAAAGCTTCATCTTCATAAACGGCTATGCCTATAGCGAGGCCAACATTATATATGTCGCTGGGGGATGATGAGACGCCTTCATATACTAGGCCTGTGTTAAGTAGCATCAGGCCTATTAAAAACCCTACTAATATAAGGTTTCTAAAGTTTTTGACGCCAATACGACGCCTAATATAGCGACTCATCTCCGTCTCCCCAAGATTATTATGGATAATAAGAGTAATGAAACTAGTAGTATTACAGCTAATAAAAGCATGTTATTTTCTCCATTAGCACCCGAACCAATTCCTTGATTCAACGCCTGTATTGTATGAGGGCTATCCATATTCTTTAATGCCGTCGACGGGATGGGGATCAAGCCCTCGGCATCTTCTATTGAGGCTGGAGTAGCAGGATCATAGACAAAGTGACAATTGAAGCAGGTTAGTATTCTAAAGCTCTGACCAGTTATCAGTGAAGCATCGCCGTCTCTCATAGCATAAAATGGTAGCGAATACCTTGGATCTCCGGCTACATCAACTGGTTTAATTGGCACAGAAAGTGTTGTAGAGTTACTTCCATTATAGAAGAAGATATTCCTCCAGTCGCCAAAGTTTAGGTTTGTAGGCGTCGCATATAACCCTGAGCCGGGCCAATACATATATAGCCATGATCCAGTACTATTGTATCTAGATATATGGAGAGTAGAGTGGCATCTACAACCGACATTCGCATGAATTGACGTGGATACAGACTGGGAGACTCCACTATGGCAAGAGCCACATGCTTGCCACGTGTATGTCTCAGCGTTATTATCTACTGCATGGGGCTCTAGATTATATGTGGACGCCCCATATCCAGATGTATTACTATGACAGCTATAGCATGTATCTGGATGTGTCACCCAATAATTACTTGTGGTAGTGTCCCTAGTGGTCTCCACCGTGAAGTGGCACTTCTGACATACCCAGTATCTCTTGCCTGAGGGTATGTCCGTGGGGGAACCTGTATATGGGTCTATAAAGTTATATGGGAATATATCGGTTGTTGTTGTGCCTATGTTTGTCGTGTAGAACCACCTTATCACATCAATCATATCGCTGACTGGAGAAGTGTCCCTTCTAACCACATATGTATTAAGGAAGTATACTGTTGGATTTGATGGCGGGGTTAGATCTGTGGTAACTATCTCGTGGTCACGGCATCCATAGTATCCTATATCCCTAGTATCATAGTCTTGATGGCCAGCATGATATGTATCGTGGCAAAATGAGCATCCTATCCCTCTGTGAGAGCTGTTTGAAAACGCGTGTACAAGCGTCTGGGTATTGGTTACATCCATATGGCACGCTATACACCTATAATTCTCCAATACCTTGGTGTCCTCACTTACCTGGGCGGTTCTCGATGGGAAGCCTACATGACAGAATCTACAGAATAATATGGTTCTAGAGGTTAGGAATAGACCATCGTCATGGGAGGTGGTTTGAACCAAGTCTCCAAACACATGAGGGGGGAGTATAATATACAGTCCCCCGATTATCAGAGTCGCTAAAAACAGACTTATCATTAACTTTCTGATATTCATTCAACCACCTCCCTAATCAATACAATAGATGTATTGGAAAGTGGAGACCACGACTTCTAGATTCCCGTCGGAATCAACATCTCCTATAGACAATGTTGGCCAACTGAATTTTGTATCGTCAACACCAGCTAAGTTGAAGGTGCTATACGATACTGTAAGCGACCATTCAACGGCTCCACTCTGAGCATCAATAGAATATATCTTGTACCGAGGGCCACCCCATCTCTGGTCTTTACTTACACCGTCAGTGCTAACTGCAACTAACTCATATGAACCGTCGTTATCTATATCTACTATTATGAGCGCTACCGCCACAGGCGGGGCCCCATCAGATCCGAATATAGTTGGCCAATATGGATCGGCCATAAGGAGACTAGTAACATTATAGGATCCAGCAGAATACTCAATCCTGTAAATGTATCCATCGCCCGACCCCAAGAATATTTCAGCGATATTATCTCCATCCACGTCTCCAGCTGCAATTGCTGGTTGTGATACCCATGCAAACAACGCTCTACCAGTGGGGGGATTAACAACTGCCTCAACAGCTCCAGTCTGGCAATTTAATAGGGCTAGATACCCCTCCACCCCTGTTTTCACCATTCTACCTCCTGAAGATGCAAATGTCTCCTTACCTACAGATAGAATTATCTCCTCTACCCCATCTCCATCAACGTCTGCCACTACTGGAGTATGTATAACAAATTTATATTGAAGAGTTGGATTTAGCCATAAATCCGTCTTCCATATTTCGGATCCATCAGACCCAGAAATGCCATAAACATATCCATACATGTCACTGTATACGATATCCCTAACACCATCGCCATTTATATCTGGGAGGAGTGTAGGGCTACCTACAATTATGTAACCCCTGTCATCTGTTTCCCACACAATAGATCCATCGGATGAAGATAGTGATATAAGGCCAAATTTTGTGACTACTACAATCTCCAGAGACCCGTCCCCATCCAAATCATATAATAATGGGCTCGAAGAGACTTCCTCATCTATCTGAGCGCTTTTCCACTTGATCGTTATCCCCCAATTAGCAGGGTCAACATCTACAGCGACCACGCACCCATCTTTGGTACCCATTACGAACTCCAGTAGATTATCGTTATCAATATCACCTGCAGCAGGAGCGGAGAATGGATTGGCCTCAACAGATGAATAACCTAATCGGGTACCATCAGATCCTCTAAGGATTATTAGCCTACCCCCCGAGTCCACTGTAACTATTTCCGCCTGTCCATCTCCATTTATGTCTACAATTAGATGATCAACATTAAAAGCGAACTGTCCCTCTGTTAATGTAAAGGAGTAACTCCATTTATTTGTTGGTGTAGCTATTGCTCCAGTACCTATTGATATAGGGATATATGCTGTTCTCTCCGGATCCCCTCCCAGAGTTGTCCAATAAAGGGACTGTACCTGGGACACTGCCACAGGTACAGTACTGGAGGGCGTGGGGGACAAAATCATAGAAATGACTATAATTATAATAACAACCAGTGGAATTGTACCTAGAATTTTAAAGCTCGTATGGCCAAGCCTATCTTTCAACATACCCCCCACTCAATATTAAAGTGGTTAATATTCATATTTATAGACTCGTATAGGTTGAACTTTACAATACATATTTTTAGATAAATACCTGAATTAGATGATTGACATGCCACGAATCCTAAACAAAGTGTTTAGCCGATGACCATCATCTCCTTAATTAAACGTCCTTCTTCGAACCTAGTTGGTAAGAAAGGCTTCATCAACTCTGGGATAACTCCATCAATTAAATGGTCAGCCATTACAACACCTACATAGGGAGCCATCATAAAACCGTGGCCGCTAAATCCTGTTGCTACATATAGGCCTTCAGGCCATTTATCATCCCTACCTAGGATATGGCTATGGTCGGGGGACATGTTATAGTCTCCTGACCAGATTCGTAGGAAAGAAAGGTATTTTAGCGCTGGTATTAGGTTAATTGCATGTCGGGCGAATGTGGATAAGTATTTCATGGTATTTGTAAACTCATATTCATTCTTTACATGAGGATAGTCCACGCTTCCCATAACCTCTCCTCTTGGAGTCTGACATATGTATAATCCTTGGGATTCTGGCCGCATGTCTATAATCAGCGGCTCTATAAATGGTTTGGTAGGCTCCATGACACCAAGCTCCTTTCTCACAGGCGTGAGTGGTATATCGACTCCGGCGGTCTTTAGAATCAGCTTGCTCCATGCTCCAGCTGCAACAATAACGTTATCCGCTTCAATAAATCCATTTTTTGTTTGAACGCCTTTTATCTTATTATCATCGACGACGAGCTCCTCCACAGGATTATATTCAAACACCTTTCCTCCTCTCTTCTTTACCCCGTAGTAGTATCCGAATGTCACGAAATCATGGTGAATCTTTCCATTCTGAGGGCCCAAAACTCCCTTCACCAGACCACTTATATTCAGGTATGGATAACGTTGTTTAACCTCCTTCTCGTCCAAGAATATGACCGGATAGCCATATTTGGACCATACTCGCCTATTCATCTCTTCATATGCCTTTAACGTATGCTCATCAAATATGAGCCAGAGATAGCCTCCTAAATATAAGATTGGGTTCCAGCCTAATTCCTTACCAAGGTTTATCATAAGTTTACGGGACTCTATTGCAAAACGAACGTTTTCCTCCGACCAGAAATGGACCCGGATATGAGAGCCATTTCTAGTACTTGCCCCATATCCAATGTAATTTTTTTCAAGTACAGATACTTTTAGCCCAGGCTTTTTCTTTAATAGATAATATGCTATGGAAAGCCCTACAACTCCTCCCCCAACGATTACATAGTCCCTTTTCATATCTCAACACCAGCTAGGCTATATAGCTTATGTGGAATAACCGGGTACCGGGTTCTAAAACGCCCTACCTCCAATGGCGTCTTACCGGATAGAGAAGATATTATAACCGCTGCATTGAAAATACAGTCTCTACCCTGACAGGAGCCCGTCCCAAGACCGCTGAAACGCTTTACGAGCTCCATCCTATACATATCCATATCCTCAACCATATGAATTAGATCTGCTACCGTGACATCCATTGAGTAACATACGAACTGCTTAGATGGGTCTCCTTCATACCATGTAATGGGTTTTCTCCAGCTATAATATGAATAAGCATTCCCCTCTTTGAATGCTTTATCCATGTCTTCTAAGGCACTAAGGGTCTCTGGGTAGTTACTCTCCAATGTCTTTCTACCCATGTTTAGGGCGTTATCATATTCATCATCCAGTTTCCCACCCGCCTTATGAGCCGCTAAGTATCCCACAGCTCTTGAGAGATGATATTCTACCTCCATTGGCAGGATTCCTCCAGCGGATCCCGCGATTAAGATGTTATCCATATTTGTCTCGCCATTCCATGCATGAAGAGGGACGAAACCGCCTATCCTTACGTCAAATGCAGAGGCTATCTTAAACTGTCCCGAAACCTCCATATCTGGAACTCTATATGGAGACATCGCAACGAAGAAGGTATTCAACCTACGACGGGCTCCACCATCAACTGATATCTCAAGTGATGAGACTCCATTTGCACCCTTCGCCGCTATCCTTGTGACTCCAGTTATGACCTCAATATTCTTTTCAGCAGCCTCTTCAACAAGATCACGTAGCTCACCATCTCTTCTTTTATCGACTATCGTTACTTTAATCCCTCTCCTCATAAACTCTTCCGCAATATGAATGGAGTCGTTGTTAAGCCCTATTATAACCCCCTTTCTCCCGGGGAGAGTATTATATATTTTTAGTAGACGTGTGGCCGCTGAAAGATACATTATCCTAGGAAGATCATTTTCCTCAAAAATGGCAGGTATCTCCCTAGAACCAGTTGCAACGACTACTACCTTGGGTTTGAATAGAATGGTGGTATTATTTGTTAGACTGTAACCTACATACGCATCATCTAGTATTCCTTGGAACACGGTTTCCCCCAGTATCTTAACCCCATTATTTACAGCTTCATTTACGAGATTCTTTATCAATTCGCCTGAGGAGCCTAAGCCCTCCAAATTAAGCTCGTCGATGTATCTCAACCTTCCTCCGACCGAATAGGTAGCCTCTACTAAAACGGTTTTAGCCCCCGATTTTGATGCAGCAACAGCTGCAGATAAACCAGCTAACCCGCCTCCAACAACCAATACGTCTGTCTCAATGGAAATATTCTTGGGTGGAGGAGGGATATCCACCACTTTTAATGGTGGGGTATTGTATGGAAGAGTCTTCTTGATTGTATTTAGAAGAAGGTTCCATCCAAATCGACTTCGAAAGAACCAGTTGTTGTAAAATCCAACTTTAAACAGGTTTCTGAATACCCATATAAGCTTGTTCAACATGGTGACATTCATTTCACACGATACCTTCAGACCTTCTCTTGTCTGTAAAACATATGGGTTCTCTTCAAAACCATCTTCTATTCCAACTCGTTCAGCTCCCCACCAGTCAAGTGAGTAAAATCCCCTTAAACGTCCATATTTATAACTTCTGCTAAAGCCATAGATCCCGTTTCTATATAGAGCGACTGCCAATGGAAGCCCTTTGTAAACAGATAACGGGACACCATTGACGTATATCGTGACTAAGTTATATGATTCCTTCCTATGCACATTAGACACCAGCCGAGGACCATAGAAACACGCCATTAATGTTTATAATATTTCATTTGAATTTACCTAAATTTTTTCTATATATCTTATATACCATCGGCATAATCGGTCATCTACCTTCCCATTTCGGCCTCCGCTTCTCCCTGAATGCAGACATTCCCTCCTTGAAGTCACGTGTCTGGCTAAGCTTTATCAGCTCAGATATCCCGATGTTTAATGAAGACATTGCTAAGAGCTTTATTGCATTAGACGCCTTCTTAACTCCAATAAGGCCTAAGGGAGCTGCTCTCCTTATCTTTTCAATCTCCTCCAACACTACCTGCCAGAAATTTCTATGTGGAACAACTATATCAACAACACCAAGATCTTTAGCCTGCCACGGGCTTATCCTATCACCAGTTAGGCAGTATGGTAGAATCTTCCTCCCCAATAGTAATACGCCTAGGGTAGATGCCATCGGCGGCATCGCACCGATCAGAACCTCTGGAACAGAGAACTCAGCCTTATCAGAGGAGACCACAATATCGCCGAATAATAGTATCTCCATTCCACCGCCAAAGGCAAGGCCGTTCACAGCCATGATAACAGGCTTCTTCACCTCTAGAAGCTTGGTTAGTAGAGGTGCAGCTTTGTTATGGAAGAAATCCTCTGCGTCTGATATATCCTTCCATCCACCCATTACCTTAATATCGTCTCCTGCACAAAAAGCCCTGCCCTCACCAGTGATTACAATAGCCCGTATGTCCGGATCTTCATCGGCATGCTCCAGCGCACGTCTTAAACCGATCCACATCTCTTCATTTAATGCATTTAATTTATCCGGTCTATTCATCTTAATCAGGGCATAATCATGATGTTTATAGTAGTTTACAGGACCGAAGGCCTCTTCTGCATATATCCATTTATAGAAGCCCCTTCCACGTTTTTTACCTAGGTATCCTTTTTTCAACATCTCTTCAAGTAAGGCATCTGGTTGATAATGAGAGTCACCATATTTGTCATGTAGATTATTTAGCTTTTCTACGACGATATCGATTCCTACCTCGTCAGCATATTCCAGTATCCCCATTGGGAGATTCATGATACGCTTCATAGCTTTATCAATGGATTTATGATCTGCGACCTCCTCCCTAATGAGGAAAGCCGCCTCATTTACACCTGTAGCAATAATCCGTGTGATATCTATGGAATATATTTCTTCAGTAGGTGGATTACTAACTCTTGAGTAGACACCTGGACCTGGATATTTATAGAAGCCCTCTCCAGTTTTGAGCCCGAGTTTCCCTGCTTTAATCATCTCGTCCACCGTCTTCAACTCAGGAGTCTCAAAGCCTCTTTTCACCATTTCATTCAATACATTTCTAACTACATCCAGCCCCACCAAGTCCATAGTCTCGAATAGCCCCATGAAAAAGCCTAGACGGTGGATAAATGCCTTGTCAATTAAATCATGGGGATAACCCTCTTCAACCATCCTAAGGGCTTCACTGAATATCCTGAGATTTATACGATTAACGATAAAACCAGGCACATCCTTCTTCACCAACACATATTCTTTTCCTATGGACTCCACTAGCTTCACAGTAGTATCTAATGCATGCTTACCAGTATACCGGGACAAAACGATCTCTACTGCAGGTATCAATATAGGAGGATTGGAGAAATGGAGGCCAATGACCCTCCCAGGATTCTTGAGTCCCTCAGCCAATTCACTTATGGGAATGGAAGACGTATTGCTAGCTAATATACACTCCTTATTCGAGTGTTTATCCAATGTCTTAAAAACTTCTTTTTTAACCCTGATATTCTCTGTAACCGCTTCTATTATATAGTCAGAGGAGGATGCTAGATGCTTTAGATCTGTGGTGGACTCGATATTCGCCAAAACCATATCAGCAAGCCCGGGTACTCCTCGTTTACTACCAATTTTATCGAGGCTCCACCTGATTTTATCCAGAGCATTCTTCAGGGCTTCTTTACTAATATCAGATAGAATGACTTTATATCCATATAATGCAAATAGCTCAGCGATTCCATGACCCATCGTCCCCGCTCCAACCACACCTATTTTAGAAATACTTGCCAATATCCCATCACCTTAGTATAATTATTGTTTTTCCCTAAGATATTCTTTTAAAAATGACTAATTCCCATGATAACAAAGGTATACCTATTTTTTAGTAAAGAAATAGATTAATATGAGAAACTATGCCCGTATGCCAAGTATGTGGATATTCATCACAAGAGCTTAGTATATCTATAGGGGTATGTGTACACTGCCTTAGAAAAGGTCCGGATTATGCCTTGTCGTATGTCATTAAGAACCGCGATATCTGGAGGAGTAGGATAGGTCTTCCTAAAAAGCCACCTCGAGAGGGAAATGTGAAGTGCGTTCTCTGCATAAACGAATGCGTAATTCCAGAAGATGGAGTTGGATACTGCGGCGTCGTCAAAAATGAAGATAACAGGCTTACTTATGTTACTGGCTCATTTGAGGAGGCTATCTTACATTGGTACTTAGATCCACATCCCACTAACTGTGTAGCCGGGCCAGTATGTCCAGCGAATACCTCTGCAGGATATCCAAGGTATACCTCCTTTAGAGGTATCGAGAGGGGATACTATAATATGGCGGTGTTCTTCGGAGGATGCAACCTAGACTGCTTGTTTTGTCAGAATATCGAACATAAATACATGGTATCTAATTATATCAAGAGACGCTCAGCAGCATATGGAGATGAATATAAGCTGGGGGAGATATATAGAGACGGGTTAGACCCGAGGATAACTTGTATATGCTATTTTGGAGGAGACCCTACTCCACATATAGTCTATGCAATTAAATTATCAGAGAGATTTGCAGAGGCTAGTAAGGAGGATAACCTTCTTAAGAGGATATGTTGGGAGACAAATGGACTGGAAAACCCTAGTCTCGTCCGTAGAATGGCTAGACTAAGCCTGGAGACTGGAGGAATATTCAAAATCGACTGGAAAGCATATCATCCTCGAGTGTATCAGGCTTTAACTGGAGTCGATGGAGAAAAAGCCGTATCGAGGATCAAGGAGAACATTAGACTGATATGCGATATCGGTCGTGTAAGGAGGGAGGTTCCGTTATTAGTTGTCAGCACTCTTGTCGTCCCTCATTATATAGATGAGTATGAGGTCGGTGGGATTGCAAGGTATCTAGCTGAGATTGATGAGGAGATACCCTATGTCTTACTAGCTTTTGCTCCTCAGCATCTGATGAAGGAAATGCCTACTACAAGTCAGAGTCAGATGGATAGTGTTTATAAAGCGGCGATAGATGCTGGTCTGAAGGATGTGTATATAGGGAATATATGGCTCCTGAGGTAGATGCCCTTATTATACGATAGTTTATTACTAATTATAATTCTACTATTGTTTTTGATGAGTGGGTATGACACTAGACAAGTTATTCCGTCCTAGGAGCATAGCAGTATTGGGGGCTTCTTCACACAAGGGGAAAGTAGGCTATGAACTTGTCTATAACCTCGTTGACAAGGGGTTTGATGGAAAGATATACCCTATAAATCCCAAGGGTGGAGAAGTGCTTGGGCTTAAGATGTATAAATCACTGGATGATGTTGATGAACCCGTTGATTTAGCCCTAGTCGCCTTACCTTCGAGCATGATACTCGATACTATAGAAAAACTTGGAGAGAAAAATGTGGGTGCAGCCGTTATATATGCTGCGGGATTCAGTGAGATAGGTAATGTAGAACTGGAGAGGAAACTGTATAAATTAATTAAAGAACATGATATACGCGTTATCGGGCCAAACTGTGCGGGAATAATATATTATGGACACAAACTATATGGAGCCTTTGTACCTGGCCTCAGAGACGGAGACCTTGCACTCCTCTCTCAAAGCGGTGCGATGACTGCCGTGATAACAGAATACCTATACTCTAAATACCTAGGGCTTCATCTACTTGTAAGCTATGGAAACAAAATAGACGTGAGTGATGAAGAGATAATATCCTATTTCAAGGATGACAGCTCTATACTGGCTTTCATGCTGTATGTCGAGGGATTTAAGCCAGGTGAAGGGAGAAGGTTTTATGAAGTAGTTAGATCTATTGACAAACCCATTGTGATGCTAAAAGGAGGCAGGGGATCTGTAGGGGCTAGGGCCGCAAAGAGCCATACCGGTGTATTAGCCGGATCATACCAAGTATATCAAGCTGCAATGAAGCAGATGGGAGTCTACTTAGTAGATGAATTTTATGAACTTGTGGACGTTGCAGAGGGGCTTGCATATCTTCCTATACCCAATGGAGATGATGTGGCTGTAGTGACGAACAGCGGAGGCCCAGGTGTTGTCCTGACTGATAAGCTTGAAGAGAGGGGCATTCCACTTGAAGTCACGCCAAGGAATATCAAGAACAAGCTGTCGTTCCTCCCTGATTTTATGGGTAGAGAAAACCCAATTGATCTAACTGCAAATGGTAATGAAGACTTGTATTATCACGTGCTGAAAATTCTTCTTGAAGAAAAATGGCCAGATATAGTTATAGCCTTACACGTGCCTCCTTCATTCGTGGATCCTATCGCCATCTCCAAGGCTATTAGAGACGCCTATATAGATAGCAAGAGTAGTAAGCCTCTAATCCCACTTGTATTCGGAGATAAACGTTGGGATGCATACAAGATATTCTGGAACGAACCTAGGCTACCAACTCCATATAGCCATACATCGACTTCTAAAGTTGTGGATGCACTACTACTGAGGATGAGGAAAAAGCTCCGTGCTTGACACTACCTTCTCTTATCTAATCTATCAAACACCAGATTCTCTATAAATTCTATAAGAGTTTTGATAGAATGTTCATCAACAACGTCTTTTATCTCGCTAAGCCTTTCTAGATTGTTTTCAATGATCTCATTTAAATGTATGTGTTTATGCTCCTCCATATAGGATAACCCTTGGAATATCGTTGAGATACAGTCAGATATCTTTATTATCATAGCCTCTAATGAGGATAGATTCTCTAGTTCATCCCCCCATTCAGGAGGATACCCCAGCTTTCTAAGTGTATCGGCAACCCATTTTTTCTCTCTATCCCTATCTGCCTCCGTTTTGTTGGGGGTAGGTATATCGCCATATATAGATTCAGGCATGTCATGTAAAACCGACATTACAAACAGCTTTTCATAATCTACTTTTTTAGAGATCAAGCGGGATATGAGTAAAGCCACGCTGCAGACATGGAAGGTGTGTTCTGCAACAGTCTCGGCATCCTCTATACCCGATATTTTCCATCCAGTCCTCTCGATCTCCTTAAGCCTATTGATTATATCATTGTATAAAAGGAAATAGGGGGTGAAGTCCTCCATTACGGATACCCTTTAGGCCTTCTTGGATTTAGTAAGTTCCTCAACCAGCTCCTTAGCCCTGTGGAACCTTATTCTTCTTTCCTTAATCATTATCTCTGCAACTTTATCTATCAATTCGCCTTTTGCACCGGCCATAACAGCCAAGTTTCTAGCGTGGAGCTTCATATGTCCCTTCTGAATCCCCTCAGTGGCTAGAGCCCTTAACGCTGCAAAGTTCTGTGCAAGGCCTACGGCGCCCATGATCTCAGCCAATTCCTTAGCAGTCTTGACACCCATTATCTTTAAAGCAATCTGCGCGATAGGATGTACTTTAACGGCACCACCTATTATCCCCACTGGCATAGGCATCTCAAGGGTACCTACTAGGTTTCCATCTGGAGTCTTCTCCCACATCGATAGAGATGTGTAGACACCCCATCTAGCAGCATATGAATGAGCCCCAGCTTCTAGGGCCCTATGGTCCTGGCCTGTAGCTAATGCAACGGCGATGACACCGTTCATTATACCCTTGTTATGGGTAGCTGCCCTATATGGATCCGCCTCTGCAAAAGCTGATGCGGCCACTATCCCGTCGACTGCCTCCTCTCCCCCAATGTCTTCTGCATAGACCTTGACTCTGGACCTCACAAGCCTTCTATCGGCCAAGTTGGATATGATCCTCAGATATACACGTCCCCCGACCCACTCAACGAGGTAAGGGGCTACTGCCTCAGCCATTGTATTGACTGCATTTGCACCCATGGCATCCTTGACATCTACAAGGAGGTGGACTATGACCATCAGGCCTACAGCAGTATCGATTATCCTGACATCTATATCCTTAGCCCCGCCTCCTAAGCTGACTAGAATAGGGTCTTGCTCATTAGCTATTTTCAGGATCTCATCCTTATATTCATAGATAATCTGCTTTGCATACCAGGGATTAGGAAGGTCAACCAGCTGTATCTGTCCAATCATTATAGAGTCTGTTGCTACTGAGGAGATTCCATTATCTCTACGCATAATCCTAGCGGCGTTGCTAGCTGCAGCCACTACAGATGACTCCTCTATAACCATGGGTACCAGGTAGTCCTTACCGTTAATCTTGAAGTTTGTAGCCACGGCGAATGGATACGTCATTCCACCAACTACGTTCTCAATCATTACATCGGCTATCTCTGGACCAAGGTTACCCATATTAAATAAGAGTCTAGCCTCTTCTTTAGATAGCCCTGAGAAGTCAACGACTAGCTTAAGACGCTCCTCAATGGATTTCTTATAGAACCCAGGTATCCTAGAACTTTTATCAGGCATAATATGCCACCTACAATATACATTATTAAAAAGATTAAGAGATATAAATGAAAATTGGCTGTTGAATTCTTATATAAAAAAGTTTCCAAATTTATTTATCCATGGTATCTAGCTGTAGCAAGCCCCTTAATGGGGTCAGGATAATAGATTTTTCCAGGATTCTCGCGGGTCCCTTTGCTACGATGGTGCTTGGGGACCTAGGCGCTGAGGTAATTAAGGTCGAACCTCCAAAGGGGGACGATACACGTACCTGGGCCCCGTATCTGGACGGGGAAAGTGTTTACTTCATGAGTACAAATAGGAATAAGAGAAGCATCGTTGTAAACCTCAAAAAACCCGAGGGAAGGGAGATTATCTATAGATTAGTGAAGAATAGTGATGTTGTTATAGAGAATTTTAGGGAGGGAGTCGCTAAACGACTTGGAATCGATTACGATACTATACGTAGCATCAAGGATGACATAGTATACTGTAGTATTAGGGGCTTTGGATTCTCCGAGGCTTATAAGGATAAGGGCGGTGCGGATATCGTCATTCAAGCGATGAGTGGATTAATGGACGCTACGGGGACTGAAGAAGGTGAACCAGTTAGAGTGGCGTTCGCCCTTTTCGATATATTCGCGGGAATGATCGCAGCCACTTCAATTGCCTCAGCCCTATATAATAGGAAGACTACTGGAAAGGGTTCTGTCATCGAGGTGTCGTTATATGACGCCGCATTATTTTCAATGAGCTATATCCCACTGATATACCTCATGACTGGGAAAAAACCTAGGAAAATGGGATCTGCACACCCGTCTTTAGCGCCGTATCAGGCTTTCAGATGTAGAGATGGGAAGTATCTTGTCGTGGGGGCTTTCAACGATGCCATGTGGATGAATATTTGTCGTGCGCTGGAGCTAACTGAACTGATTGATGACCCGAGGTTTAGAACAAACAAAGATCGGGTGAAAAATAGAGACATCTTAATCCCTCTATTAGAAGAGAGATTCATGGAGAGAGACTGTAGAGAGTGGGTGGAGATCCTTGATAGGCATGGGGTAACTGTTGGTCCAGTGTATTCCATAGATGAAGTTTTCAAAGACCCCTACGTAGTAGACGCAAACATAGTTGTCGACGTCCCACACCCCATTCTAGGTATGATTAAGCAAATTTTATACCCAGCATTGATATGTGGAGAAAGGTTGGAACCTACTCGGCATCCTCCTCTCATTGGGGAACACACACTCGAGATATTGGTCGAACTGGGATATACCGATGATGAAATTAAACAGCTTGTAGATAAAGATGTGGTTTACGGCAGAGGCCTGTCCTAAAGCCTTTATCACTTTAAATACAGTAACCCTTGTCCCCCGATTACTGTATCGATCGGTAAACCATTTGAGATGCTAATAGCCGTTGATACCTCTTTCAGCCTCTCTTTACTGGCTAACGCTATCATTGCGCCTCCACCACCTGCCCCACTTAGCTTAGATCCATATGCCCCAAAGGCCCTTGTAACGTATACCAAGTCATTTAACTCTTTTGAAGATACCCCCAGCGTGTCTAATAGCCCATGGTTGATATTCATTAGCTCACCGGCCACTATGAGGTCTCCTTTTAATAAGGCTGATCTAGCCTCTAGAACCAGCCTACCGATCAGTTCAATCACAGGATTAATAATATCTGGATACTTATCCCTATATCTCTTTACCAATGCAACCATATCCTTGGTCTTGTACTTCCTTTTTACATATCCAATTATGAGGGGCATCTCAACTGGGATATCGAGGGATTCATGTGTGAAGGAGTCTTCACCAGGCTGTATATAGATTATTCCCCCGAACGTGGATATGGTGGAGTCCATCGGACTTGCTAGGCCCTGCACCCTCTTCTCTGTTTCCCAAGCAAGGCTTGCGATCTCCTTTTTACTAAGCTCATGGCCAACCGCCTTGGAGTACGCTGCGATTGTAGCGACTGATACTGCTGCGGATGTACCCAGTCCTGCGCCTACAGGCATCGAGGACTCTATTTTTATGTCAGCTCCCTTAAACTCATTTGTGTATTCACTTACGAGAGATATTGCTTCCCTGATATAACTTACGGCAGACAACACCCGTCCATAGTCGGTCTCCAACACTATCTCTCCATCTTTGTTGTAAGTGAGTATTACACCTGGAATCTCGAGGTTTAGAGCCCGGATAGTGATTCTATCATCGTCCCTAATCTCACAAGACACGGTTACTCTACGGTCTATAGAAGCGACTATAGCAGGTTTTTTATATACTACAGCGTGTTCACCATATAAAGTAACTTTTCCTGGGGCTGAAGCAACTATCTTCATACAATTAATAATTTTTAGATTTGGAGTAATTAAATAGAGGAGAAAAAGAGGATTGAGAGGATTTTGTTTATAGGAACTCGCTGAGTGTAAGCATTACGTTCAGTAAGAATCTGAATACTCCTGTCTGTGTCAGTCTTCCAATGATCTTTCCCTCTTCGACGACGTAGAGTCTCCTGATCTCCTTCACCGCCATCATTTCCATGGCCTTACCTATAGGCTCATCAGGTGCTATAGTGATTATTGGTGAAGACATTACTTCCTCTACCTTAACCTTCTCTATATTTAGGTTCTTAGCCACTACACGCCTAAGTATATCCCTCTCAGTGAGGACACCTACTGGGAGACCTTCTTTAGTAACTACCACGGACCATACGTTATTCTTTATCATCTCCTTAAGTGCTTCCATACAAGATTTGTTGCCTTCTATAAGGATCACCGTTTTATCCATAGCATCTCTAACCTTAACTGTTATCGGCATACCCATCACCCATATATATTTTTTCCATATAATGATATTAATTATTCGACAATATTTTTTTAAGCGGCTTAAACATGCATATATAGAGCGTTAATTTTGATTATAATCATGTAAAATATTGGATATTAGGTTGATTATCCAAGGGAAAAATTGGCTATTTCTTAATACATATACTTATATTAATTTTCTCGTTTAAGTTAGTTGTAGGCAATACCTTAATTATATAGGGATGTTTCCGTGGTGACAAGCATGTATTTTGAATTTACTGAGGATGAGGAGATTTTTAGAGAGAGTGTTGAGGAGTTCTCTAGGAGATACATCGAGCCGATATGGGTCGATATCGATGAGAAGAACACTATTCCCTTCGACCTGATCAAGAAAATGGGTGAACAAGGTTTATTCGCAATCCCAGTATCCGAGGAATACGGTGGTATGGGCGGCTCATTTATGATGACTACAATCGCGGCTGAGGTTATTGCATATTATGATCCAGCGGTTGCCATAGCAGTATATATGCTGCTAAACAATGGGTGGCCGATGGCCCTGGATCTGTATGGGACTGACGAGGCTAAAGGCGAGATCCTGCCTAAAGTGGCTTCGGGAGACGCGTTCTTCGGAATTGCCTCTACAGAAAGCCATGGAGGATCCGATGTAGCAGGCATCAAGTCATTCGCTAAGAAAGAGGGAGATGTATGGATAGCCAATGGGGAGAAGGTGTTTATCAGTGGTGTAAGAGAGGTTCAGGAGCTACCAGCAGGTGGAGGCTGGTTCTACCTAGCTAAGACGGGTAGCCTCGACTGGGGACACAGGAATATTACGGCCTTTGCACTTCTACCAAAATGGAATGGAGAACTGAAAAACGGTTTTAAGCCGACTTTGTATGAGGAAATAGGGAGAGGAGGACTAAGTAGCGGGGGGTTCATATTAGAAGACTTCGAAATCGAGGATAAATATAGGATTGGGGAGGAGAACAAGGGATTCTACTATGTTTTGGAAGGTTTCAACATAGCTAGGATACTCGTAGCCGCTGCATGCCTTGGAAGTGCACAGTGGGCATTGGATCAAGCAGCTGAGTGGCTGAAGAATAGGAAGCTATTTAATGGAAGAAGACTGTCATCATTCCAAGGGATACATTTTAGATATGCAGAGCTCTACGCGGAGTTGGAGGCCGCTAGACTATTTACTTATAGGGCGGCTAGATTAGTTGACAAGCTATATATGGAGAAAGACCCGACACTTAAGCCGAGAGACCTAAATATTCCAGTGGCATTGGCAAAGCTAAAGGCTCCTGAGGCAGCGGTGAGGATATATGAAGAGGTGTTGAAGTGGTACGGTGCCTATGGATACATGAAAGAATCCAACATATACCGCGGATGGCTAGGGACGTTCTCATACGTAATCGGAGCCGAAGGGGCACAGAATATAATGAGGCTTATCATTGCCAGAGACTTATTAGGCGGCGAATACATTAGGGAGTAGTTGGGGTCTACTCCCTTACACACCCTACTTTTATTTTATTGGGGGTGGATATGATGAAGATACTTGTTCCAATAAAGCTTTGTTATGATGTAGGGCAAATGAAATTTGACTCTAATACTGGCGAACCTATTTTAGATGCGGTCCCTAGGTCTATGGGGGAAGCCGATAGGTGTGCACTGGAAGAGGCTCTTAAAATTAAAGATAGTATAGGGGGAGAAGTTGTCGTTGTAACCATTGGAGAAGCCCGAACACATAGTAAGATGTTAAGAGATGCATTTGCAATGGGTGCCACAGGAGGGTACCTTGTCTCAACAGGAGATTATGATAAAATCGATTTGAACACTGTTACGATGATCTTTAAGGCTTTGGTAGAGGCAACCGGGCCATATGATTTGATTATTATGGGCGCTGGATCAACAGACACTCATTCATCACTTCTACCACCTATGTTAGGTGCTAAGCTAGGCATCAAAACTGTGGTGGGGATCGACAAACTAGAATATGCTGATGGAGAGATAACGGCTGTATGTACATATGGAGACGGCTCCTATACCTATAAGCTGAAGCCCCCCGCTTTACTATCTGTAACGTCTGAGGCTAATCTTCCCAGGATACCGACGATTAAGGATATTTTAAGGGCTAAGAAGATGAAGTTTGAAGAGCTTTCAGTGGAGAGCCTAGTTGAGAATATAGGTAAGGTTGATGTCCTGGGGATAGAGAAGTACATTGTTCCGAGGAAGAAACTGATATGGGAGGTGGATTCCGAAGATAAGCTTGCTGAGGCTCTGGAGAATATTTTAAGTGTGTTGAGGGAGGGGGTTTAGGATGAAGATACTGGCATATATTCCTGATGAGGACTGGATAGAGCAGATTTTAGGAGCGGTTGAAGACATTGAAGGAGAGTTAACCGCCTTTGTTCTAAATGAAAAATTGGCCGAGACAGCTGTAAAGAGATTCGATAAGGTTTATCTAGCCAAGATAGAGAGATTTGAGTTAAACACGGTTAGAGAGGCTGTTAAACAGGTACTTAAGGAATATAATCCCGATATATTGCTGGCGCCTTCTACAAATAAGGGGAGAGCCGTCGCAGGGACATTCATGGGGTTAACTGACGCAGCCGGGGTAAGTGATGTGATCAGGATCGAGTTGGAGGGAGAATCTATGGTTTTGGAGAGACTGGTGTATGGTGGGACAGCGAAGGCTAGGCTAAAGATGCATCCGCCTCTGTCTATATGTATATCCCCGGGTTATTTTAAGATGGAGAATGTGTTAGATAAGCCTGGAGAGGTTATCGAGGTAAATGTTTCAATGCCTGATGTGGAGACTGTGTTTAAACCTAGAGAAGTAAGTGAAAACGATCCTACTAAGGCTGATGTAGTGGTAGCTGCCGGCAGGGGAGTGAAGGATGAGAAGGATATGGAGATGATTAAGGAGTTGGCCAAAGCCCTGGGGGGAGCCTGGAGCGTTACACGACCACTTGCTGCGGATTATGGATGGGCGGATTCATGGATAGGTATCTCCGGCATTGTGGTTTCACCCAAGATATACATTGCAGTAGGTATATCAGGACAGCCTCATCATATGATGGGCGCGAGAAACTCTAAGATAATAATATCTATCAACAAGGATCCCAATGCACCTATTTTTGAGGAGACAGACTATGGGATAGTGGGTGACTTGTATAAAGTTATTCCAAAGATACTTGAGAAGCTTAGGGAAGGGTGACGAACAGAGTTGTCAGAGGAGAAATTTGATGTAATAGTAGTAGGCGGAGGGCCAGCCGGTTTATCAACAGCATATTTTTTAGCTAAGAGAGGGCTGGAGACATTAGTAATTGAGAGAGGTCCAGAGTTAGGCGCCAAGAACGTATTTGGTGGCAGGATATATTCTTATTTCCTCGATAAATATTTTGATGGATGGAGGAATGAAGCGCCAATTGAAAGATGGGTTAGGAGCGAGCGGTTGAGCCTCCTATGTGAGGAGGATGGCGTAACTATAGAATATAGGAGATATGCTGGTGAAGATGGATTCGATAGTTTCACCGCCTTCCTTTCGAAATTTGTCTCATGGCTTGGTGAGAGGGTAGAGAATGAAGGGGCCTCTGTCATCCCTGGTGTTAAGGTTGAAGAGATTATATTTGAGGAGGGTATGGCTAAGGGCGTGATCGCTGAGGGAGAAAAGATAGTGGCCGATTATATTGTAGTGGCTGAGGGGGTAAATACTCTCCTAAGTGAGAAATATAGGTTTAGAAAAATGCATACTCCAGGGGCTGTGGCAGTAGGGATCAAGGAAGTGATCAAGCTGGATAAGAATTTAATTAATGAAAGATTCACTTTATCTGACGATGAAGGCGTTGCACAATTCTTTCTAGGGCACCCATTAAACACAGTAAGAGGCGGTGGGTTCCTGTATACAATGAGGGAATATGTGACCATTGGCGCTGTAGTAAAGATAGATCATGCTAGGGTGGGGGAGGTTTATATGAGGGATATAGTGGAGGACTTGAGAATGCATCCATATCTAAGAAGGCTGCTAGAGGGCGGCACCATAGTTGAGTATTCTGCACACTTGGTTAGTGAAGAAGGCTTCGGAGGATTACTTGATAAGCCTTATGGAGGGGGATATCTTATTGTTGGTGATGCTGCTGGGACTCTATTGAACACCGGGTTCACTATCCGTGGAGTGGATTTCGCAATGGAGTCAGGGAGGTTGGCTGCGGAAACCATTGTCTATGCGCATGAAAAAGGAGACGCTTCGGAAGACACATTGTCTTATTATAAGAAGTTGTTGGATGAGAGTATAATCTCAAGGGCTTTGCACAAATTTAGAAATACACCTAGATTTCTCTCCAACGAGAGGCTATACACTGTTTATCCATCTATTATATGCGACAGCTTAAGACAGATATATACCGTGGAAGAGATGCCGATGCGCGCATATGAGGCTTTGAAGGAAGCTACTAAGGATAGGGTGTCACTATTTACTCTACTCAAGGATCTATGGGCTGCCAGGGGTGGTATATAGTGAGTGATAGGCTTAGTGTAGAAAAAAGACTTACACTAGTTAAGTTTGTCATACATGAAGAACCTCATATCACGATAGATCTGGAAAAATGTAAGGGATGTATAGAGAAATACTGTACCAAGGTATGTCCAGCTGGGCTATATACACTTGATGAAAAAGGTAACGTATCCTTCAATTACGAGGGTTGTTTTGAATGCGGAGCATGTAGGATAGCCTGTACCCATGGTTCGGTTAAATGGAGTTATCCTCCAGGTGGATATGGAGTATATTTTCAGTTTGGTTAGGCACTACGCCCTCTTCTTTCTCCTCCTACCGAATCTCACCTTCATAGTCAGTATCCTTTCGGAAGTAAATATCTTAGATACTATACTTAGCATAACGAGGGCACCGAGTAGGTTTACTACGATACCTGCTAGGAAGACTTCGTATCTCCCTATGAACATATACTTGATGCCCTCCATCAGATAGGTATATGGAATGATGTAGATTAGTATCTGGAGATACGTGGGTAGGCTTGAGATATCTAGGAACATTATTACAAAGGCGATTATCATTATGGGGAAGATCACCGTGCTAGCCAGGCTCTCTGCACTCTTTGTATCCTGAGCCAACACGGATATGGATAGACCTAATGCAGAGCTGAATAGGAGGCATAGGAAGAAGATCACTCCCATGAGGATTATTGAGAATGGGTCCATAGATATAGATATAGACATGCCATATTGCTCCAGATAACTGGAGAACGCCATTATATACACGATGAAGCCGACGGTATACGAGATAGTAGCTAGAATAGCCAGGACACCACTCCCAAGAACCTTACTAAATAGGATTGTGGTTCTCCTAACTGGTAGGGTTAATAATATCTCTAGAGTCTTCTGCTCCTTCTCCTCACTTAAGAAAGTAGCGGATAGCTGGACAACAGAAACTACTAGTGAGAATATTAGCCATGGCCAGAACATTACCTGCATGGTAATGGTATTAAGCTCCTGGCTGGTGAACTCTCTCTCCCATGAGCGGACGTATATATGGATATCCTCAGTGATGGGATTAGATATTATCTCCGGATTCACCCCGTGCTGTTTTGCAATATAGCTTTTTAGGAAGTTTTTATAAGACTCGATCACCGATGTTACAGCGCCCATAACACCTTGCTCCCCAACGTTTATGCCCTGTAGGAAGGTATAGATCGTGATATTTGGCGGAGTCTCATTAAGTATGTTCTCACCATATCCCTTTGGGATGACTATCACCGCTAATAGGCTCTCAGGAGGGTTCTCAAGAACATCCCTAGTTACTTGGACGACGTTCATCCCACTCATTCTAATAAAATTTATTAAGGTACTGCTTAACTCCGAGTTATCCTCATCTATAATTCCGACAGTACCGTGTTTAACTTTTTCAGTGGCGGTGGACATCGCGCCCATTATAATGAAGCCCATAACTGGATACAGTATCAGAGGGAGGACAATTGTAAAAACAAGGAAACGCGGGTTCCTGATAGTCTCCTTTATCTCCTTCTTAACGAGAATTAGCAGGCTATTTATTTTTGATCACCTCGATAAAAGCATCCTCCAAATTGTCTGTTCCAGTTGCACTCATGATCTCACTCGGGGTACCGCTGGCAACGATGACGCCGTCAGATATAAGTGATAATTTGTCACATAGATACTGAACCTCGAGCATATTATGACTTGATAATAGGATCGTCACGCCTTCATTAACAATCTCCTTAATCATCCTCCTAATCTGTGTAGCATGGATTACATCCATTCCAGAAGTAGGCTCATCCAAAATAGCTAGCCTAGGCCTTATCATAAGAGCCCTGGCAAGCAGTAGGCGCCTAACCATTCCCCTACTATACTCACCTATCCTATTGTGGAGCCTCTCCCCAAGGCCACTAAGCTTGGCTCCATATTCCACTATATCAGCATAGTTATCAGGTGAGTATAGTTTTGCATTAAGTTCTAGATATTCATATCCAGTTAAATACTTGTATCCACCAGCCTCCTCAGGCAGATAACCTATTAATCTCCTAACCTTATTGGCGTCACGTTTAACATCATAACCAAATATCTCTACTTCACCCTCTGTCGGTGTAAGAAGCGTGGCGAGTATCTTTAATGTTGTCGACTTCCCAGCACCATTGGGCCCAATCAACCCATATATAATACCCTCTTCAAACCTGAAGGATATTCCTTTAACTGCTTGAAACGAGCCATAATATTTTACAAGGTTATTAACAGAGACTGCGTACATCTCAAAACACCAGCGTCTCAACGGATAGTAAATACAGTACCATTATATAACATAATACACTTTCTAGAAGGCCGGTTTTTAAACTTTTGATTAAGAGATGCTGGTGATCAAATAATTATCTTCCAATTTATCCATTACATGATATATTTTTACTATTATGGCAATGAGTGGAATACGGGATTTAGAGCAGGTTTTTCGGGATTACCATATGGAGCTAGATTGGAAAAATATCAAAAACACCATTGGTAATATAACCTCATATAGAGACAATGCTTTTGGATTTAGACTGGCTGGGGGAGCCGCTGAACATAAACTGGCTAGTTTTATATACAACGAGTTTAAGAGAATGGGTATAGATGAAGTTGAGTTACATAAGGTTCCAGTAGATAAATGGATACTCAAGGAAGCTTGGGTATCGATTGAGTCGCCTGTTAAAGAGGTTCTCGAAGCCACCGCATACGCCGGCTATAAGCCAGGGGCGGTTGATGGAGAGTTCATATACGCCGGTAGAGGAACAATTGAAGATTATAGAAATATAGATGTTAATGGAAAGATCGCCCTTATCGAGATAGACTTATCACTATATAAATCGACGATATTACCGATTTACGAGGCTCATATACGTGGGGCCAGGGGCGTGATAGTCACACACCGTAAATCTTCAGGTGTTTCGTCGGAGCTTGATGACACGAGATATACTTGCGATGGAGAATATTTCGATGGATTTCCAGTTGTTGTACATATATCGAGAAGGGATTTCCGTAGAATTCTGGAATTGCTTAAGGATGGAGAGGTTTTGGGATCAATAGGTATTAAGGCTTCAACTGGTAAAGGATACGGATATAATGTAATAAGTATAATCAGAGGAAAGAAGAAGGATAAAATCATTTTATCCGCTCATCACGATGCTCATTACATTGGGGCCATTGATAATGCGTCTGGTGTCGCTCTACTATTGTCTCTAGCTGAGGTATATAAAGAGAAGTGTGAAGAGCTAGAAAAGACACTTGTATTTGTATCGTTTACAGCAGAGGAATATGGTAAGATAAACACTATATATGACTATTTGATTGGAAGCTATTATTTCTTCAAAGATAGGATAGAAGAATTGAAGGATACATGGCTATATCTCAACTTTGATGGAATTGGAGAGTCAGGTGGGCCGATAGGCTTGATATATACACCAGAGGTAGAGGATTTCCTAATAGAGATAATAAGGGAAATTTCTGGTGGATTGAGGGCTGGAGTCAGTTTAAGCGATAAACCAAGTCTATGGCTGGATCAATGGCCAGGCGTATACCATGGCCTAAGTAGTATTGCGCTAACCAATAGGGGCCATACAGAGTTTTATAACAAATACTATCATACTCATAGGGATGTACCAGCTTTATTGGATGAGGATACATTCAGATCATTCTACGGATTTACACGGGTGATAATAGATACTATAGACTCTATGCATATACCACCCTATAACATAGGGAGAATCGGGTCTAAGATATTGAAGGATCTCAATATAACCTTGGTGAAGAGGATAAGTAGAGAAGGTTTTCTTCATATCAACAGTAAACTGACGGCGGAGGGTGAATCGCTATATGGACTAATAACCGGGTTAAATAGGGGAGAGGAGATTTTCAACGAAGCTAAAATTAGGATACTGAGGAGGAGTATGTTGAAGGTTAGAGAAATAATTTTGAAAAATCTGTTTTATATAGATGGGTTTAACCCAGGGGCTATTGATCCAGTTTATGTTTACCAGCCTTTACAAAGGCTTATAATTATATTGAAGAAGCTTCATAGTGCTTTAGAGAGTGGAGAACAAGAACCTATTCGTAAATGCATCGAGGAATTGCCAAGTTTAAGTTGGGGACGCTTCTTCACAAGGGAGACTTATAATTGGATGCTTATCAAATCCAGCGACGAGTGTCATTGGTCTAAAAATAAGGTATTAGAACCCATCGACCTATATATTATATTGGATGAATTGAGGAGTGATAGTGATATAAGGCCCTTGATAGAGGATTTAATATACGTCGCTGAGGAGAAATTGTCGAGGATCCTGGCTTTGGAGGAGGAGAGGCTATCCTATATTACTGGAATATTATCTTCACTGAATCAAATGATTCTTGAAGATATACGTGCCTATGGAAATAAAGAGAATAGAATGTAGAATATATTATAGTAGCTATGGCGATGGTTGCTAGAGAAACACTATCTATATTAGAACATTTCTTTTCTAAGGGTATTAGTGAAAAGCATTGGATAGGAGAGAGGCTTACAAGGCAATAGCATTATTTGGATTAGTAAGCTTGCTGGGAGATGTTATATATGAGGGGGCGAGGGGGATAACCCCATCCTACCTAGGGTATTTAGGTGCATCGGCTTTTGTAATAGGTCTTACATTCGGCCTAGGAGAGTTCATTAGCTTTGGCCTCAGGATATTCAGTGGAGTAATAGCCGACAAAACCCGTGCATACTGGACTTTATATGCCATTGGATACCTACTCATTATAGCTATACCACTATTAGCCATCGCAGATAGTTGGTGGATAGTCGTATTACTAATACTCATCGAGAGATTTGCGAAATCCTTCAGAAGCCCTGCAAGAGATACTCTTCTCTCGATGATCTCTGAGGAAGTTGGGGCTGGAAAAACCTTTGGCTTCCACGAGCTTATGGATCAAATAGGCGCTGTCTTAGGGCCGGCTGTATTAGGGGCTATACTTCTATGGACAAGCGGAGACTATAAACTTGCCTTCACAGTACTTGCTATTCCATATCTAGGGCTACTATTTGCTGTTATCTATACTTATGGGAGGATCAGGCCATTTCTAGAGTCAGCTATAAGAGGGTCTAAGCATATAGGATTGAGAGAGATCACTAGGATCCTTCCTATGGAGTCCAAGATGTATATTTTGGCGGTGACCCTAAATACAATTGGTCTTATACATTGGTCACTCATACTACATCAAGCAAGTCTAATAGAAGCTGCGTGGGTAGTCACATTCCTATATGTAGGAATCCAGCTGATAGATGCGGTTACTGCACCCGTGTCTGGATACTTATATGATAAGATGGGTAGGAAGATTCTAATAGTCCCCTTCCTACTCTCAATCATTCCAACAGCATTGACGATGATATCTGGATGGAGTAACCTGATAGTTGCTGGCGTATTTTTTGGTGTTGTATATGGTATGCAGGAGTCTATCTATAGGGCTGCCATTGCAGATTTGGTTCCTCTTGAGGCGAGGGGATCTGCATATGGATTATTCAACGGCTTCTATGGCCTAGGGCTTTTAATAAGTGGCAGTGTCTTCGGATACATGCTGACTTCGGGGAACATCGTGTCAGCAATAGTGTATAGCGTGGCATTACAGGGCATAGCTAGTATAGTCCTACTCAAATCAGTCAAATTATTTTAAAATTCGTAAACCATCGGGAAAGAGATGGGTTTCAGGAGAAGTAACATGAAAAAACCGGGAAGAACAGGTATGGAAACAATGGATGTATATAAATTTTTCCAGCAATTTAGTGTAAGAACATATCCGTATAAACGCCTACATAAATTCTTTTTATTATTCTTAATGAGAGAAAGATTTATTTTACGAAAAAGGAAAAATATATTGTATGGTGTATAATATGAAGGACGTAAAGAAAATTTTTGTAATAGTGTTATTGTTGACGGGGTTGCTATTCACAGTTACCGTGGCTACGGTGAACATTGTTTTACCGATGTTTACCGACATGCCTAAGATGGTCTTCGCGACCGATGGTGGTTTAGAGACCACTGGATATGGAGATGAGTTTGAGTTCCCGTGGGTACCAGGATAAGATCCAAAGACGTTGGTTAAAAGAGTGCACCCGATCAACAATTTTTATCAATGATTTAACTTTTTAATAAAACGTAAGGTTTTTCTATTTACTTAGTAATTTATATATAAGTTCCTACATTAAATTGTTTTATAAAATGAGCATCAGGAAATTATTGAATTTGAAATATGATTATATTGACCTTATGATAGTTGAGGCTTTAGCAAAATACAGCCCACGTAACATATTCAAAATAGCTAGAGAACTTAATATGCCAGAGTCTACAGTCAGATACAGGATAAATATCCTTAGGAAGAAGGGATTGCTTAGGCTGTACACCAACGTCTATCACACGAATATTGGCCTCAAGAAAGCGGTGGTATTCGCCGATATTAACCCAAAGCACTGGAGAAACATATATGATTTCATGGATGCCAATGGATTCTGGTTGTACATGGTTAAGCTCCATGGGAATAGGGAGACTGTACACACTCTATACACGATACCAGTGGAGCACATCTCTAAACTAAATGACTTTCTAGATGAGATGGTCAACCTAGACATCCTCAGAGATTATAAGGTATACCACTCTACATGCTTTCATAGGGTAAACCCTACTACGACTTGGTACGACCTTAAGAACGAGACATGGGTATTTCCATGGGAAAACATTCTCCGAGAAATTGAGGAGGCAGATACAAAACTTCCAATTACACTCAGGGATCCTGATGAATTTCCCATAAAAGCTGACGAGACAGACATTATGATACTAAGGTATCTTGAACAGGATGCAACAATATCGTATACACAGCTTGCAGAATACCTAGGCTCAACCCCGCAGAATATTAGATATCACTTTAAACAGCATATAGAAAAGAACTTCCTTATTGAGGACTATGAGATACTCTTTATGAAGTTCCCACCTGAGGAGTCCTTCATCTTATATGCTATACTCGAGTTCCCCAACTATACTTCCCTAGCAAAAGTGGCCAATACTTTTAGAGATAAGCCATTTACAGAGGTGCTAGGAAAAATCTTGGAGCAGTATAAATTGATCATGGTCAGCTATATACCTATGACAGAGCTTATAAAGTTCATAAATATGTTAAATGACTTGGTGGTAGCAGGTTTCTTAAAGAGCTTTGAATACTACCTAGCATCGCCTACGGAGCCGAGTAGGAGACAGACAATACCCTATAAGATGTTCAACGGAGGTAGATGGATGTATCCTCACGATGAGATGCTTAGAACATTACACGATAAACTTAATGGTTTAAATAATTTAAAAGGTAGAAACTAGGTTTCCGAGTTAATTTTATCTCCTTTCTTCAATTCATCCTCATTACTTCCTTTATTCATAATAGATATCGGCATAGAATACAGTGTAATTCCGATGTTATTCTTCCAGAATGTGAGCCCGCGAAGGATTGTATTCATATAGTATATATGCTAAAAATTCAAATTGAGACTCTATGAAAATAATTTTGTTGATGAACCATGAAGATAAGATTCACTGAGGATCTAGATAATATTGAGTATGCGATTAGGGGCCTTGTCCCACTGGCCAGGGAGGCGGCTAAGAAGGGTAAGAAAATCATATATCTCAACATCGGAGATCCTTTGAAATATGATTTTAAGACCCCTAAACATATTATAGAGGCGGCTTACAATGCGAGTATGAGGGATAACAGGAACTACTATGGTGAGTCGCAGGGTATATCAGAGCTTAGAGAGGCCATTTCTGAGCATGAGAAGAGGATTAATAACGTGGAGATATCTCCAAATGACATTATAGTTACACAGGGTGTATCGGAGGGGATAAGTTTTATATGTAGGATCCTACTTGATAGAGGTGATGAGGCTCTCGTCCCATCACCTTCATATCCATTGTATATTAATGTTCCAGAACTATATCATGCGAAGCCCGTTGAATATAATGTGGTGGAGGAAGACGGTTGGATTCCAGATGTTGATGATATTAGAAAAAAGATCAACGATAAAACTAGGTTTATAACCATTATAAACCCCAATAATCCTACCGGATCTGTATATAGCGAGAAGGTCATTAGAAATATTATAGATATTGCTGGGGAATATGGAATACCTATAGTTTCGGACGAGATATATAATCAAATCGTTTTTGATGGCAGGTTTATTTCACCAGCCTCGATATCTAAAGACGTTCCAGTATTTGTATTAAACGGCTTCTCAAAGGCTTATCTGATGACTGGATGGAGGCTTGGATACATCTATATACATGACCCCTCAGGCGAAAATCGTGAGAGAGCGATAAACTTGATTATGAAGATGGCGATGATCAGGTTATCGGCAAACACCCCCGCTCAATACGGTGCAGTGGCAGCCCTGAGAGGTCCTCAGGATCATATAAAGGAGATAAATAGGAGGTTCAGGGAGAGATCGGAATTAATGTATAAGCGGCTTAGTGAGATGCCAGGCATCTCAGTCGTGAAGCCTAAAGGAACATTCTACATCTTCCCGAGAATTAGTCGAGAAATATTCTCAGGAGACGACAAAAAATTCGTGAAGAAGCTCCTTTTAGATACGGGTGTTTTCGTGGTATATGGAAGTGGATTCGGAGAAACAGGTGTGGGCCATTTCAGAGCCGTTACACTGCCTCCAGAGGATACGATAGGGGAGGCTATGGATAAAATCGAGGAGTTTATTGAGAAAATATCCTGAGCACTTTTAGCCCTTTTCCAGAATAAGTAGATAAGTCGAGATTTTAATCAAATATTTTTGGGGTGACTAAAATTGATTGAGATTGAGAGATACTATATGCTTTTACATCCTCGTCCTGCTTATGTGATTGGTAGTGGGAAATGGAGTGAAAAGATAAATTTTATGGCCGCTAGCTGGGTATCCCCCATAGCAGAGGAGCCTCCACTTGTGGGCGTTGCTATAGATGTTGAGTCTTATACCCATGAACTAATAGAGAGATATCAGCAGTATACGATTAATGTAGTTGACAAGAGGCATATCAATAGAATATATGCTGTCGGAAGCGTGTCTGGACGTGAATTTGATAAGACAAAGGTGTTTATTCCAGCAAAAGGCAGTTTAATTGATGCGCCGATTGTAAAAGACGCGATAGGAGTGTTGGAATGTGTGGTGGAGAACAATGTTGAGGCCGAGGATGTTACACTATTCATAGGTAGAGTTGTTAGGGCTGCTGCAGATCCTCACTATTTCAATAAAAGGAAGGGTTGGAACGTTGCTGATAATCCTATTCCACTGCATAACTGGGGGAGGGGCTTTTATACAGTGGGCATGTTTAAGATTGCTGATAAGAACAAACCATAGTATAGATAATATTTTTCAAATGTTGATAAGTGATATATCCTATATTTAATCCTAAGCATAATAAGACTGTGCCGAAGGTGTAGTAATATGGCTAGAAAAGTATATATTGTTGATGCGGTTAGAACCCCTATTGGAAAATTTGGTAGGACACTTGCGAGGTTTACAGCTGTAGAATTAGGTTCGATGGTTATAAAATCTATTGTAGAGAGGAATAACCTCGACCCAAGTGATGTGGATATAGTTGTATTTGGGCATGTTATCAGAGCAGGTACAGGCATGGATACCGCTAGACAAGCCAGTATTAAAGCAGGGATTCCTGAGCATGTTGACGCCATGACCGTCGACATGGTATGTGCATCTGGAATGGCTGGCATAATTACTGGGGCTAGCCTGATTAAAGCTGGTGACGTAGATATAGCTATCGTAGGCGGTATGGAGAGTATGAGTAGGTCTCCGTTTATAATACCATGGGAATATCGCTGGGGAGTGAAGCTCCTATATGGTAGAGAAACCCCTATTATAGACGCTCTTGTCTATGAGGGATTAACAGATCCCTTTAACGGTATGATAATGGCGCAAGAGGCGGATATGCTGGCTAAGGAACATGGGGTTACACGGGATGAGTTGGAGGAAGTGGCGTTAGAGAGTCATAAAAGAGCATATAAGGCTACCGTAGACGGTATCTTTAAAAGGGAGATTCAGCCTGTTGAGGTAGATGGACAAGTTATACTAGATAAGGATGAGGGTATTAGGGGAGACACCTCAATAGATAAAATGGCGAAGTTGCCTCCCATTTTCCCGGGAGGGCTACATACCGCGGCTACATCCAGTCAGATAAGTGACGGTGCATCTGCACTTCTATTGGTAAATGAAGACGCCTTATCGAAATATGGCTGGAGGCCTAGGGCAAGTATAAAGGGATATTCTTGGGGAGGCTTAGAGACATGGAAATTTCCAGCGGCCCCGATATACGCTGTTAGGAAACTATTACAAAAACATAATCTATCCATAGATGTGATAGATGTGTTTGAGAATAATGAGGCGTTTGCAGTATCCACCATAGTATATGAAAGACTACTTGATGTCCCGAGGAAGAAGATCAATGTATTTGGCGGGGCAATTGCATTGGGGCATCCCCTTGGTGCAAGTGGAGCCAGGATAACGACGACCCTGCTTAATGTTATGGAGTATTTATCCGCTGATTTAGGGGTGGCAAGCATATGCCATGGCATGGGTGGAGCAACCGCTCTCCTACTTGAGAGGGAGGAATAGTTATTATGCTGATCCTCTTCTCAATACCTTCCCTCCAAGTAGGCCTGTAAGCTCTCGATTTTCAACTGATATTACTCCGTTTACAATCACATACTCGATTCCATCCGGATATTGCCGGGGATTCTCAAATGTGGCATTGTCCTTGACCTCTCTGGGATTAAGTATCACTATGTCAGCGTCATATCCTTCCTTGATGAATCCCTTCTCTTTTAAAAGCAGCTTCCTAGCTGGTAATCCACTCATCTTCCTAACCGCCTCTTCCATTCCAAAAACCTGTTTCTCTGCTACATATCTCCTAATAATCTTTGGAAAAGTTCCATATGCTCGGGGATGGGGAAGGCCCTTTCCAGTATCTAGTCCATCTGTACCAATCATGACCTCAGGATGAGAAATAACCCTATCCACATCTTCCTGATCCATAGAGAAGGTTATCATACTTGCGTTATACCCATCTTCTAGAAGTATCTCAAAAACCAAGTCAAATGGGTCTTTACCCTCTATAGCAGATATTTCCTCGATGGATTTACCTAGATATTCCTCGTATCGAGTTGAATATGTTAACAGAATCTTGTCCCACTCCATTCCGTTTCCTGCATCTATCCAGTTCCTTCTCTTAAGTATCTCATTTTTAATCTTGATACGTAGCTCCTCATCCATAAGCACCCTTTTCATATTTTCCTCTCCACCTTCATGAACCCAGTCAGGGAGGAGGGCCGCGAGATAAGTAGATCCAGCCGTGTAAGGATATGCATCTGCCGAGACATCGATCCCTTCTTTACGCGCCTCCTCAATCATTTTAAGTGTGACTTTTGTTAACCCACGTGCCCTTTTACCCGATGCTTTGTGATGGGAAATCTGAACCGATACACCAGCTTTCCTACCGATTTCTATCGCCTCTGAAACGGCTTCAACGACCTTAACACCCTCATTCCTAATATGACTGGAATATAGGCCGCCGTATTTAGAAACCACTTTAGAGAGCTCTATTAGCTCATCAGTTTTTGAGTATACTCCTGGTGGATATATTAAGCCTGTGGACATCCCAAATGCACCGTCCTTCATAGCGTTATCCAAGAGACGCTTCATCTCCTCAAGCTCATCCTGAGTCGGCTCCCTGGCCTCCATACCCATAGCGGCTATCCTGAGAGCTCCATGGCCCACCAATCCAACTATATTAGTTCCAATAGATCCAAGGGAATCTAGTGCATCGAGATAATCACCGTAGCTTCTCCACGTGAACTCAACTTCAGCCCCTAGGATACCTAGCTGAGACCTTAGTATACCAAGGGTACGTGGATTAACGGGAGCCGGGCTTATGCCACAGTTCCCGACAACAACAGTGGTAATACCCTGCCTGAGTTTAGGTAAGTTGTGTTTATCTCTAAAGGGTACTAAGTCGTCATGTGAATGCATATCTATAAATCCTGGAGCAACTACTTTCCCATCTACATCGATTAGCTTATCATATGCAGTGGGACATATCTTCCCGATCTTAACTATCTTACCTTGGAATATGCCTACATCGGCAGTGTAGCAAGGCTGTCCTGTTCCATCAACTATAAGACCGTTTTTAATTACTATATCATATTCATGGCTCAATAGCTATACACCCCATAGATGGCCCCATGTTATATTCGGAAGAATTAAAAATAATAAAGAAAGAGGAATTTATTAACACAACACCCCATCTACATTGATAATACTCTTATTTGAGATACTTTTCAAACCAACCTATGAGCTCTTCCAGCCTCTTGATCCGGTGCCTAGGCTTCCCTGTCCTAGATAGGTTATGGTTCTCACCTGGGAACAACACCAGTCTACTATCTACGCCCTTGATCTTTAAAGCCGTGAAAAGCTGTATAGCTTGATCAAGCCAACATCTATAATCTTCAATACTGTGTATTATTAATGTGGGTGTCTTAGCATTATCAATGTATTTCAATGGGCTATGCTGCCAATATTTTTCATACCACTTTTCATCCCATGGATACCTATCCAATCCCCCTGCTATCTGATCTGCATTGAAGTAAAAGCCGATGTCAGTAGTCCCATATTTACTTATCCAATTGCATATTGATCTCTGAGTTACAGCAGCCTTGAACCTATCGGTATGTCCAATTATCCAATTGGTCATAAAGCCTCCATAACTGCCTCCTGTAACACCAAGCTTATCCTCATCAATAAAGTTGTACTTACCCAATACATGATCAAGCCCCTCCATCAGGTCCATATACTCCCTTTCTCCATAGTGGCCTCTTATATCCCTGAATTCCTGCTTATAGCCTGAGCTACCCCTAGGGTTGAAGAAGACTACAGCAAAGTCCTTTGCAGTGAGGCAGTGGAATTCATGGATAAAACCTTCTCCGTAGGCTGTGGCAGGGCCGCCATGGATCTCTAATACTGTAGGATATTTTACTCCCTCTTTGAAGTTTAGAGGCTTCATTATCCATCCATCTATTATCTCTCCGTCACTAGCTGTGAATGTAAAGTGTTCAGGCTTAACAAGCTTTACATCCGCGAGAAGGGAATCGTTGAAGCCTGTTACTTTCTTCAGCCCATCCATCATTAGATATACTTCTGGAGGTTGAGTTGAGCTCATTATAGTTGCGGCGATACATTTATTGGAGACACTAAAGTTGTCGACCACAAGGTTTCCCTCAATTACAGGCTCATAATTCCCTTCTATATCAATACGATAGAGATGAACCGTTCCACGTATCGCTACATGGAAATAAATATGGTCACCAACCCACGCTAACCCCGGGGATGAGGAGGGGCCTCTGACATCAGAGTTCATAGAGTTCTCAGCTGGATACTCTAGGCCATAAATGTTTTTATAATATTTATCCTTAACAGATAAGACCCATATCTTTGGTATTGTGGCGATACCGTGCTCTAGTCTATGACCCTTGAGAGCAATGTGACTTCCATCTGGGCTACAACAGAACTCCCGGATGGAGAAGCCTCCATCTGTAAGCTTCTCATGCTCCCCTGTCTTAGTATCCAATAAGTAAATGTCGGATATATAGGGTTTCAGCATATCTTCGCTAGCTGAATACGCAATGTGTCTACCGTCCCCACACCAGTTTGCCATAGTGACGTTTATCTCACCATTTGTTAACTGGCTATAGTTTCCACTATATACATCCACGATGAATAGATGTTTAAATATATTGTAGGTGTATCCGACTCCATTGAACCAGATCGGTATTCTCTCTATAACTTTTACGTCCTCCTCAGGCTCGCCTACATAAGATAGGAACAGGAGCTTTCTCCCATCTGGACTCCAACGGACATTCTCTATACCTCCTTTCAGCTTTAACAGCATCCGTGGTTCATGCTTACCCACTAGAGAATATACCCATAGTTCCGATCCCCTTTCCTTCTCTTCCATAGTTCTCCTAGAGATAAACGCTATTTTCTTACCGTCGGGAGACCATATTGGAAACTTATCGCTTGGACCTTGTGTGATAGGCTCATAGGCCTCCTGTAAATTATCCAGTATCCAGATACTAGACTCATATCTGTCCTTATCCTTATTCATCTTTGTTACAGTGAAGACTGTCTTACTCCCGCTGGGGCTCACCTTAGGATCAGACACCAAGACTAATCGGTATAGGTCATGTATAGACATACCTTTTGATTCAGACATGAGAATACACCTAAAATAATATCTAATATCCAATAGTCTAAAAAAGGATTTTTTTTACTGGTTAGTGTAGTAACCTCTAGCCCATTCCCCTTACTTCCGGAGGGATGTAGATACCTAGCCTATTCTTTACCTCCCTAAATAACGCCTCTTCCTTTTTGATCCATTCACCAACCTTATCCGGGGCCTCTGGATAAGCTAGATAAAGTCTCTTGACCTCCTTCATCTTGTTAATCGCATAGATTAGATTCCTTAGGAGCTTATGCTTACCATAGAGTATTGTCTTAGATGCTTTTATAAACTTGCTGAAGGAGCTCATGAAATCATCTTCATCCCTAGCACGAGCCAACTCCTCAGAGGTTAATAGCTTGGTCTTAACCACAAACTCTATATCCAGATCCGAATGAGCCTGCAACAATATCCTAAACACATCTAATCTAGCTTGCCTCAGGCCATATGGCCCGCTCATATAAGCCTTCTGATACTTCCAGAGATATTCTCTACTATAGTCACTGGCCTCAAGAGACTCTAAGATAACTCTACTAGCCTGATAAGCACCATACATCCCATAACCTATTCCCTCTGCAGTAGCTGGGTCGATCATGATCGCAGCGTCTCCAACCGCTAGGAAACCATTACCAACAAATATATGTCTAGGCCTACGGTTTGGAATCACCCACTGTCCTCCCTTAATAACTTTCCTATTCCTAAGTAGATCTGGAAGCACATCCTCAGCATACCTGTATAGAAGGGTCTTAGGCTTAGGTAGTTTTACGCCACCTATAATACCATTTCCGAAATTGAGGTAATATCCATCTTCCGACCAGGGAAATAGCCATACATATCCCCCTGGGGCATATTTGCTGTAGAAGTGTAGATGTAGATTCTCGGGATCCCAAATGGGTTTCTCAAGTTTCACAACCTCCCTATATGCAGGGATGATGTCTCTCTTCTCAATCTCTTTTTCTATCATCCACTTATCCGGCGTCCTCATTAGTAGTGATGCAGTATACCCAGAGGCATCGACGATGATCTTACCCCTTACCTCCTTGATCACATCTAAACCTTGTTTCTTTATTTTAACTCCCTTCGCATAATCGTCTTCTATAATAAGGTCTTGAGCCAGATACCCGTCATATAGAGTGGCACCCTTGTCAAGCACTTTCCTAAGTAACTGCTGCCCATATTTATGTCTATCGACTACATATCCACCGTAGCTACTCACAATCTTAACTTTATAATCGAGGCTTCTTCCATAGAGATAAATCCCGTCGACCTTAATTCTAATGGCGTCATCCTCCGGCCTCGGCAAGCCAGTTTCAACATAATGATGGCCTGCTATGGCGTCACCACATATTTTATCTCCAATTAGGTTCTTGGGTTTAATGTCTATTACGGCGACATCTACATCTTTAGAAGCGAGCAGATAAGCAAGTGATAAACCGGCTGTACCCGCGCCAACTATCACCACGTCATGTGAAGTCATATTCACAACCACCCTATTATCAGCTTAATGAATGTAAAATATTATTTATTTTACTTTAGATAACTGTGTCAACCTTAGACTATATTTGTAGTATTTTTTATTTGAAGTCTCGTTATATAAGTATTTCATCATACCAGCAATTTTTTTAGCGTGACGGAAAACCACTTAATTATCTATTACCTTCGCTATTATTTATTATACGATACTGATTCTTAGAAAAGGTGACTCTGTGAAATGAGTGGAGATGATGGGTTAAAGGATTTTCTAATGAGACTTGATGAGGAGGATAGAAATGAGGCGCTTAGGATACTAAAGAAAATCGAGGACGATCCAGGGCTGTGTTATCACGAGTTCTCCAAAATATACCCAGGATTCAAATGGCCAAAGCAGTTTGGGAGGAGGACGAGGCCTAGTCTATTAAAGAAGATGACTGGAATAGAGATATCTTTACCAGAACCCGATCCTAGTCTCATGGATATGCCGTTGGCGAAGGCTTTGAAGGAGAGGAAGTCTATTAGAGATTTTAGCAAAAAAGGCTTGACAATCGAGATGTTATCGACCTTCCTATATTATACTGTCGGGATAAAGGGAGATAAACACGGATATCCCCTCAGAATGTTTCCCTCAGCAGGCGCCTTACAGCCTGTCGAAACATACGTAGTGGTTGATAGGGTGGAGGGCCTTGAGAAGGGGATATACCATTATGATGCTGGTGAACATAAACTTGTTCTCCTGAAGAAAGGAGAGTTTAACGATGAGTTATATGATTATTGCCTTGAGCAGGAACATGTTAGAGACGCACCCGTAAATATTGTGATAACCATGGTATATAATAGAACGGCCTCAAAATATGGCTTCAGATCATATAGATACGCGTTACTAGATATTGGTCATGTAGGTATGAATATGTATCTAGTAGCCACTGCAATGGGATTAGGAACGTGTGCCATCGGCGCCTTCGAGGATGATCCTGTGAATAAGTTGCTGGAGCTTGATACTAAGACGGAGTTCGTGATACTGATCTATCCTATCGGATACAAGAAAAAGGGGTTGGGGTTGCTATAACGCCTCATCAGTAAATAGAGCCCAGCTCAGCGAGCTTCAACAATCGATTCCAATTACTCTCTATATACCTTTTTAGCCTCTCAACCACTTCCTTATTCTCCGGCTTCAGCAGATGTCTAAACCTACCCTGAATCTTGAGATATTCCTCTATAGGCTTCGGCTTGTTAACCCTAATATTTATAACTATCTTCCCATGATCCACCTCATACACCGGCCATAATCTTGTTTGAACCGCGAGCCTAGCAGCTTCAATGCTTAGGGAGGTATCCATCCTCCAGCCAACAGGACACGGGCTATAATAGTGGAAAAATATTGGGCCTTCGTTTTTATCTAGAAATTCAGATGCCTTTGCAAATTTATTCCACATGTCAGTTGGATAAGCGGGGTTTATAGTTGCTGCATAAGGCACTCTATGAGCTATCACTATGTCCATTAGATTCTTCTTATTCTCAGGCTTACCCGGTATTACACGTCCAGCTGGGCTTGTTGTGGTGGCTGCACCCAAGGGAGTCCCACCACTTCTCTGTATCCCGGTGTTCATATAGGCCTCGTTGTCATAGCATACATACAGGAAATTATGGCCCCTTTCAAGTGCCCCGCTCAACGACTGTAGACCAATATCAAATGTCCCTCCATCTCCACCGAATACTATGATCTTATATTTCTTTCCATCTCTCTTACGTAGAAGAACTTTCATAGCAGACTCTATTCCCGAGGCTGTTGCAGCAGCGTTTTCAAAGGCATTATGCACCCATGGAACTAGCCAAGATGTATGTGGATAGAGCGTCGTAGCCACCTCTAGACAGCATGTTGCATTTACAACAACTTTATCCCCATCAATAGCTTTAAGAGCCATCTTAACCATCGGAGGAATCCCGCATCCAGCGCATAAACTATGCCCAGATGTAAAGAGCTCCTCCCTAGGTATTTCATTTAGTCTTCTAATCCTACTCATTTTATCTCATCCCCTTACGCCAACCCATATCTCCCTAATACTAGGGTCTTTAGTGGCATGTAGCATGTCCTCGGCCATTTCTGGAGTGAAGTCTCTACCTCCCAATCCATATATCGCATTAATGAGACGGTTATATCTTCCGTATTTGTTCAAAGCCGCTGCTACATCCATATATAACTGTCCCCCTGGGCTACCAAAGCTGTAGCTCCTATCCATCACCACTATAGTGTCTACATCCTTCAATGCCTCCGCCACTTCTCTGGATGGGAAGGGACGATATAGAGTAAGGCTTAATACACCAACTTTTTCACCGTTCTTCCTCCACTTCTTAACCATGGTCCTCATCGTGCCTGCGGTAGAGCCTAGTACGACAAATACGATATCGGCGTCATCAACATACAGTTTCTTTAGGGGGGAATAGCTTCTACCAGAAAACTCTTCATACTCACTGAATACTTCCTTTATACGTGCTGGAGTTGAGTTAAAGGCCTCAGCCTGCTGCTTCTTGATCTCCATATAATAATCAGGCAAAGCCAGAGGCCCGTATGTAATTGGGTTAGAGGGATCGATTTTGTTCACAGCCTCTCTATCGGGTAAGAACTCTTTGATCTCCTTCTTATCCTCAAATATGGTAAGCGGCTCAACACTATGGGTGAGAATAAAGCCATCTAGATTGACAATTGATGGAAATAGAACCTTCTTATCTTCAGAAACTTTAAATGCTATAAGCGTAAGGTCATATGCCTCCTGAACATTCTCAGCGAAAAACTGTATCCACCCTGCGTCTCTAGCAGCATACGCATCGTCGTGGCTACAATGAATATTAATTGGTGCGGAGAACGCCCTATTTCCGAGGGCCATTACAATAGATGTTCTTAGACTAGAAGCAATATATAATATTTCATACATTAGAGCGAGGCCTTGACTGGCTGTTGCCGTGAAGGTCCTTGCACCAGCTAGAGACGCGCCGACGGCAGCAGACAAGGCGCTATGTTCAGACTCCACAGCTATAAATTCTGCATCCAACTCCCCATTATATACAAACTCACTCAGCCTCTCCACGATAATCGTTTGAGGCGTAATTGGATAAGCCGATATGACATCTACATCCGCATGATAGGCGGCGTATGCAACCGCCTCATCCCCATTCAAACCCAGCCTAACTTGCTTACCAATAGTATTCAATATTATTCACCTCCCTCTTCAACCATATCAATAGCCTTGGTAGGACATTCATGGGCGCATATGCCACAGCCCTTACAATATTCATAATCAACCTCTACATAATCATCGTCTCTCCTGATAATAGCGTTATCAGGGCAATATACCCAGCATAAAAGACACTTGATACATTTGTCCAAGTCAATAACTGGCTTTAAAGCCCTCCAACTACCAGTCTTAACCTCTAGTGAATTACCAGGTTTATCTACTACTCCACCTATCGGCAACTCCTCCCATTTAACTGGCCAACTACTCAACCTTAATCACCTCTTTAGCCCCTCTTCTAACAGCCTTAATATTTATATCCGCTAATACTCCACTAAACCTTTTCCTTACAGCCTCTTCCAATGACTCAAGCCTCACAATCCCTGTGACTCCAACAAGCGCGCCTATCATGGCTGTATTATATATGGGTCGTCCAATTATCTCCATTGCTATATGATAAGCATCTACGGCATAGGATTCATATCCCTCCAAAGGCTTGGCATTAGATGGGTCTGTATGATTGAATATGATTATGCTGTCTTCTTTCAATCCAGCTAATATAATATCCTTATATGCCAGTAGGGTCGGGTCTATGACCACTACTATGTCTGGATTTATCACACCATATCTGATTTCTATAACCTCATCGGAGATCCTTGTATAGCTACGCACTGGAGCGCCACGCCTCTCTGGACCAAACTCAGGAATATGGATAGCATATTTCCCCTCATATATAGCTGCATTAGCCAGCAGCTGACTACTAGTAACAGTTCCTTGGCCACCACGGCCATGCCACCTTACTTCAATCATCTCAGTCGCCTCCTGTTTAGGTTAAATTAGACGGTTAAGATTATAATCATTACAATAATCTTACTTAAAAATATAAACATTTTATTTGCGGAGGTGTAATATACTCATATCCTTTGCCTATATTTATGTGAATATAGTTTAGGCCCCCTGTCATCACCCATTACCCTAATTATTATCTCTTAATCCTCCTTATAACCACGAATATAAGTATGACGGCTACGATAACGACTGTTAGCGCGATCAACTCAATTGGGAAACTTATCTTCTCCGGCGCCTCTACATTAAATTGTCTTGAAACCTTTGGATAATCATCGAATTCAACAGTAACTTCAATGACTTGACTTCCTCCCTTTGATAACAGTATGGCAGAATATCTCCCTGGAGAAGTCATGTTAGCAGTTGATCCATTAACAAATACAATTGCATCAGATACAGGTAGTTTATCATACACGTAAAAGGTTGAAATATCTACCATGAAGACGTCTTTCTCCTCCACATATGTTATGTCCGCTTTGAAATCTACCTTATCAAAAATCAATGGTATAGATACCGGGTTATACTTTGTAATACCATATGAGTCATCCACCACATTTGATATTGTATAATTAAATGACCCAACTGTCTCCTCTAAGACGATAAACTCTAAGACGCCATCCTCTGTATACCTCTCCTGACCATTTATCTCCGCAGCTCCTTTAAATGGTGTGTTATCATAGGCATACCATCCTTTGATTATTATAGTGACCTGCGTATTCACAGGATACCTGGATCCTGGCTCCGGCTCAACTATCTCAAACATGATCATATCCCAGATAATTGAGACGCTGCTGATATTAGCGCTGTACATATTTATGGTAGTGTTGAATAATGGATCCGTAAATGATATGTTCGACACTGTAAGGGTAATTTCCCCGACCTCATCTCTAGAGACAACTTGTTCAGCGTATCCTTCCATGGACACTATTGCCTCGGAATTATTCACCGTCACTACAGCATTCAATGCTGGACTTGAGTTATGCGCCCATATAACATGGTAGCGTAGATGAACGTCATCGCCCACCGAGACCCTTATAAACATATTATCACTAACTTCATGGTAGGGCCTGTCTCCATATGAGACCTCTATATTTGATAGGATTAGATATGTAACTAATACCGACGTCTCGGCTGACGATGGTTTCCTCAAGGTGTTGATATCAATTATAGTGCTGATATTATGCATCCCTAAGGAGTCGAACAATGGGATTCCAGTTAAATTGAAGGCAGCTGTCTTATTAATAGGAATATTAAACATGAATTGACCGTCGATGCTTATCGGAATACCATATGTTATATTCATCGGCTCATCGGTATATAGCGAGGTACTCTGGTTTGGAGCCACAATCCTAGGCTTAAAATATATCTTAGGCGAGATTCCTTCCATAAAATAGGTTCTCGACACATTGTACATAGTTATATTAATATAATTACCATATGAATCAGACGCGTGTATCTTGATTGATAACAAGGCCTCTGGATAGGGTGATACAGGTATCTTTAAGGTATATTTTTTATATAGACCTAAAGCTCCTTTCCACACATCCACCTTATTCTCATTCCAGCTAAGCCCATTGTCCCAACTAATTGATACATTAACTATATCCAGGGAAGACTTATCTAAAAATATTAGATATATGGTCTCATTTTCCTCTATTACCGGTGGAATGACGAATTCATATGGTATTGGTGGCGATGGATCATTATACTTAGGATTGAATACAGCCGTTACATTGACCAAGTGGTATAATGGATATGACAAACTATATTCTCCCACTACAGTATATATTCCTGGTTCGACAGGTAAAAATGATATTCTTTCGAAGTTGAAGGAATCAGTTTCCGCAACTCTCTTAGTAAGGTTCCCATCATGATATACCTCCAACGTAGAATTCCCTTCAAAAATTACATCTAGGGGTGCATATGAAGTTAATAGAGCAGATGTTATATTTAGGTAGGCTCCAGATACCTCTACTCCCTTTGTGATATACATAAAAGGTACGTAGGGTGGAGCTACTGGTCTAATTAACCGGCTGTCATCAGTCTCGGGATCTACATAGGAGATACTCCTATATCCAGATGCCTCTGGATCCAGTGTTAAGAATCCAACATACTCCTTATTCTTAAGAGCAGTTACGTATAGCATATATGTACCTCCCTGATAGAAAGGCGTCAACGCCAAGTACGTATATTCCTGATAAGGTGGGAAGACCGCGAGACCGATATAACCAATTTCCCCATCTAATAATCCACGGCTATCTATTGTATATCCATAATAGTGTGGTAGAACAAGTTCTTCAGGCGTCCTATTCAAGAGCCAGGATATAGAGAAGAAGTTGTATGCATATTTCACAGCCTCTGTGATATTACAGGGATATGGGGGTACCTCAAAGTACTGGGTATTTAAATATAGATTGTCCCCCGATTCAAGGGAGAAATACATATCAGCGGAGGTACGGTTCCACAAGCCACCTATATAGAATACCATCGTCGTATTTGATGATGTCAAGAAGGATACTATTGTGAAGAAGGGCTCTATATCATTCCCAGCCTTATTAACTAATGGGAGCGTGGTTTTAACACCATATGCAGCCTCTAACTGCAGGTAATAAATATCAATAAACTCGGATATAACGAGTTCTTTAGTAGCTATGTACATGGGGCCATGTATAAACTCGTCAGCCTGACTAATATTTAGGCCTAAGGCAAACAGGGTATAGTTCCCAGGCGTTAGATAGAACCATGCAGAATAGTTGAATTCTCCTTCAAGATTGTACCTGAAGCCAGAGGGGAGTATGATGTTATCTGGGTCAGAGTGTCTATACATAGCGAAGTAAGCATCTAAATATGCTCCGTCGAGAGTAACGTTGACAACTAGTTTTGGAAGATTGAACATGGAGAAGCCAAGGGTTAGGTTATAGCTATTGTCGATAGCTAGGGTTATGGACCCATAGTAAATATCTCTAAATGGCGGTGAATCTATTGACAACACGATATCAGCATATCCTGCTGAGGGGACATTAGATGGGATAGTAATGTTTATGAAGCTATCGAAGTCGACGGACTCATTATAATTATAGAAGAGACCGATTTTCTTATCTAAAATAGTTAAGGAATGGGCCTCTCCATCCATGGATTTAAGTCTATATATGAGGGTTTTGTTTGACTCGAGGTAATTTCCTATGTATTGCAGTGGATTTGACGGTAGAACATCTGTGGAAACTGCTCTATATGCATTCACCACTCCAAGTCCCTCAGTAAACATATCGTAGCCTAGTGATACGGAGGTTGAGATAATTGCGGCTCTAACCATTTTAGGGGTATAGTCCTTATGTGCCTGGAGGATTAATGCAGCGACACCAGCTACATGTGGGGAAGCCATACTAGTTCCATCAAGCTTTATATAATCTCCACCATCGCCCTTAACCACATCACCCGGGTATCTCTTAGCGAGAACCCTCTCCAAATAAGAGTCTCGGGCCAATGGAGCGATTATCCCGACGCCCGGAGCCAGCACATCAGGTTTTACCCTAAGGTCTCCTGTAGGGCCTCTACTACTAAAGACAGCTATACTCCAGTTTTTATCAATTGCCCCGACAGTTATCGCCAAATGTGAAACGGCTGGAGAGCCCAGTGAGAAGTAATACGGGCCTTCATTACCAGCTGCTACGACAACTACGACGCCCTCCTCGACGGCTTTATCAACGGCTATACTAAGGGGATCATCACCTATACCGTTGTTCCCACCACCTAGACTCAGGTTAATCACATCTATACTTTGATTGATGGCATATTCAACACCCTTTATAATCCAGCTTACATATCCTGATCCATTGTTAGCTAGAACCTTGATATTCGCAAGTGCAGCTCCTGGAGCCACGCCTCTAAACTTTCCGTTGCTAGCTCTTCCAGTACCTGCCGCGATACCAGCCACATGAGTACCATGTCCAAACCCATCACTAGGGTCTTCTCCTGGGACGAATGAGACACTATATATTATCTTTGAAGTCCCGTTGGGGAAGTAGAAGTCCGGGTGTTCCTCATATATGCCTGTATCGAGGATCCCGATTATTATCCCGGATCCGTTTATCTCAGTCCCCAAAGTATTTTCCAATGATGACCATTCATCAGAGGGTTTTATCATGGGTACTGATTCATTCAACCTTATATGCACCTTATAGTCTACCATTAGATCCGCTGAGAAACTACTGACGTATATTTTTGACACATTTTCAATGGGAACCTTAGCCGAGATTAAAGGAAAAGCCTTAAATACGTTCTCAACTGAGCCCCCAATTTTCGGTATAAACTTCATTAGGGCGTCTCTCTCCACAAGTCCCTCATACCTAATTATAATAGGAATCTTAACATGCCATAATTCAGATGGAAGAATCCTCAGATTACCTAGATCTGATTTAATTGATGTATTCAGGTTAATATTATCAAGGGGGTAGAGGAATCCATGGCCCAAGTTAATAAAATCTTTCCCGTTTATGGATATTATTGGGAAATAGGAGTCTTTTAATGAGCCAATGTCTACTGCTGCAACCAGGCCTTTAAGCCTATTCAAGTCATTAATATCAGCGCCTAGTGAACGTGGCATGCCAAAGACAGGAACTATTAATATTAAAATTATAAATACGATTAATATATGGTTTGGCCTCATCGCAATCTAGAAATTTTTAAAGTACATACCTAGTATAAAAATAAAATTTTTTTATCTTTAATCCCAATGCTTTACCTCTATTCACTAACTACACGCCAGACTTTTTATAAGCCCATATACCTCATTCAGATCCTCTATGACGGATATGGCTCCATGTATCCTAGGAGCGACTCGTGTCTTATATTCCCTGTAATTATCATACTCCCTCCATAGACCCTTGTATAGAACACCCCATGAACCAGCGTTTATTGCACCTATAACATCATCTAGATAGGTGTCTCCAACATGCATAACCTCGTGGGGTTCCACCCCGTATTTTGTGAATATGGCTTGGAATGCCTTTGGCATAGGCTTGACACACCCTATGTCGGCGGAAGAGAATACGTGATCTATGTAATTACCTATCCCTATGTTTTTAAGTATCGTTTCTATGGCTTTTCCAGCGAAGGAGGTGTTGCTTAATATAACAACTTTAAGACCCATCTCCTTCTTTAACCTGGGGAGGATGGTTAAAGCTTCTTTATTCACATAAGGGTTCCAGGAACACGTTGCCTCTATATATTTATTGACAGCACGCTCTACAAGCTCATTATCGACTTCGATGCCTGCCATATATCCGATAAGCCTAATTAACTCCTCGTTACTGATGATCATCCTTATATGACTCGTCAAGTCGTAAAGAGCATGTATATCCTCCAGCTTGAGACGCGGATTATATTCTCTAAAAACATTGTATATGGCATTAATACGTTTCTCCCTATATTCATAGGAAGCCTTATCATCCTCCCATATCAATGTAAACCAGAGGTCGAAGGAGACTATCTTTATCATATTATATAATATATGGGTATAGTGAGTATTAGAAAATTTTCGGTTTACAGTACCTTTTATATCTCCCCCGGAAATATATGTTGAAAATCTTTAAATCCCAGTTAAATAACTAAAGTATAACGGAATACCGGGATTTTTAATCCTGAAGAATCAAGGAATATAGGTGGTGAAGTGAAATGTATAAGATAAAACTATATTCGACCATGATCGGAACCTTAGCTATCTTCATAGGACTATCTACTTTAGCGATAATCATGTTATCAGACTATCTGGGATGGGGCCTATATATGGGGATAACCCTAGCCGTTCTATTCAATTTGATCCAGTGGATACTCGCACCCAAAATAATCGAGTCTATGTATAAAGTAAAGCCCCTGCCTAGGGATGATGCCCCCTATATTCATGAAGTTGTTGAAAAACTCTCTAAAAAGATGGGTATAAAGAAGCCTGAGGTTATGATCGCTGATATAGATGTGCCAAACGCATTTGCATATGGAGGGGTATTCGGCAAAAAGAAAGTGGCTGTGACGAGGGGTCTACTCAATACACTTGATAAAAATGAGGTTGAGGCTGTTGTAGGTCACGAGATGGGTCATGTGGCCCATAGAGATGTCTCTATAATGATGTTTTTATCCGTATTACCTTCTGTATTCTACCTGATATCTAGAATGGCTTTGTATCAACTTTATTTCACTGGTGGAGGTCGAGATAGGGATAGTAGCCCCCTCATATTTGTGGCCATCGGAATATTGTCACTTGTATTCTATTTCATACTAAACCTGATACTCCTTGGATTCAGTAGGTTGAGAGAATACTACGCAGATTATGAAGCAGCTACAAGGATCGAACAGGGTGCTGAGAAGCTGATGCATGCCTTAGCAAAAATTGCTGCATACACAGAGCAAAAATATAAGAAGAAGGAGACAATTACTTCTAGTAGCTTCAAAGCACTCCTCATCGCTGATCCCGATACATATAGAGTAGATTCTAGAGCCCTATACTATAAGGAGGATAAGTTGGTCGAGGATATACTAAAACGGCGTCTTACGCTGATGGATCGATTATTCGAACTATTCAGTACCCACCCTAATATGGTGAAGAGGCTTAGGAGGCTGAAGCAGCTTGCAGAAGCAACGGCGACCTAGATTTGGTCTTAAGGACCAATGGAGGGAGATAATTAGAAGCATAGAGGAGACCAGCTATTTATATACTAGAGTTAACCGTGCGATAAGCCTAGGCTTATCAGAATATCTGAGGAGAAAGGGGGTTAGAATGATTAAAGAGGGAGGGAATTTTCTAGATGCTGGAAGTGGGCCAGGGGACTTGACTAGAGCGATAATGGATAATCATAGGAACAGTTATGTTGTGTGTCTAGACGCTAGTTTCGCCCTTGTAGATATAGCGAGAAGAAGATTTAGTGTTGATGAAAAGGGACACATCGATTTTGTTATAGGTATTTTTGAGAATCCCCCATTTAGAGGAGAGAGCTTCGACGGGATTTTCAGTGCATATGCCATTAGAGACTCTATTGATCTTCTAAGAGCGATGTATAGTTTAAGCAGAACAGTAAAGAGAGGGGGATTCTTGATAGACGTCGACATTGGAAAACCTGTGTCCCAAGTATTTCAACAGTTTCTAAAACTATATCTAGATATACTCGTCCCCGTTATCGCAAGTTTCTACTATAAAAACGTTAGGAACCCATGGAGTAAACTATCAAGAACAGTGGAAGAACTGCCGCCAAATACTATATTGGAGAAGATAATCAAAAAGTTTTTTGTAGACACAAAATTAGAGGAATACGCGTTTGGCTCTATGATAATAGCCTCGGGATTTAAGAGAATTTAGAGTAATGTGATGCGGGAACTCTCCTACTCTCCCCTAAATCTTCTAATTACGCTCTCTATTAAGGAGTACGTCTTCACACCATCTTTCTTATCAACTATGATAATCGTATCAACATAGCTACTGATGATCTGCGTGATATTTACACCACTATAGTAGAGAGTGCTTGTAATATAATTGACGACTCCCGGTGTAGTTATTATGTCATAAGGACTGACTAGAATAACTGCACTCTGATTTTCCAATGTCTCTATGAGATATTCTTGTTTAATACTCTTACGGACTTTATTATAGGCAACCCTGTCCATCACCACTGTAACAGCTCTCTTCCCTTGAGTAAAATGTATAAAATGCCCCTCTCCAAGTTCTCTTAGTAATAATGTGAATATCTCGGAGAAGAACTTCCTCTTGAAAGTGAACAGGATTACGTCGTTAATCATCTCAAGCTGAGAGTCTCTTAATATCTGGGAAATCTTCTGCTCATTAACCATCTTATTCTCCTTAAGCGTATCTACAAAGCGTTTCAGAGCCATTTTCATAGCATATAGAGAAGGATTTCGGCCTCCGAGCTCCTCAACAACCTCCTCGTAAATATATCTACATATCTGGCTATAGCTACCTATGCCTAGTACTAATGCATCTATTATAGAGGGGTGTTTTAAGACTACTTTTCTCACGGCCTCAGCAATAGAGATGTTATCTTCTACCATCGGTTATCCCAAAAACTGTATTAAGTATGGAGAATATAATTAACGTTATACGACATTATTATTCAAGAGACAAGATTAGGGAACCATTCTATAATTGCATCGTGGATCATTTGGGCGGCTATTGCAGCTACTATAACTGCCATTACCCTGCCTAATGTGGCTATAAAGCTCTTTCCAAGAAATTTAAACAACTGCTCTCCATAATAGAGAATTATGAAGGTTGTTACTGTAAGTATTATGTCTACTATAAGTATCTCCCATGTGGAGTAAACAGTCTCAAGCAACAGTATAGTGGTTATTGTACCAGGTCCAACTAGAAGAGGTGTTGCCAAGGGGACAATAGCAGCTTCCTCAATATCCACCGACTTTGTCTTAGGCAGGCCACCCAACATATCTATGGAGATCGCCATGAGTAGAACACCGCCTCCCAGCCTTAAAGCAGGTATGCTTATTCCAAAAAATGTTAGGAGCCAATCACCAGCGAGGGTAAAAACAATTAAGAGAACACCAGTAACGATAGTTATCCTTCTAGCGATATACTTTCTCTCTTCACTGGTGTATTCCTCCACCTCCGATAAATATATAGGTAAGGCGGAGAGAGGGTTCATTATAGCGAATAGCTGTGAGAATATGATCAGCATATGGACAACCATTTCTTCAATGGACATATAGCCCCTCCCTCCACCATATTCCATATGTTTCCTGAATATTCAATTATATACATCTATTTTAATTAATCGATCTTCAATTTAAGATATATTGTTTATAAAACATTAATAGGTGATAGACACATGACTGAGATAGACTATGGAAAGATGGCTAAATGCCATGAATATAATGAGGAACTCATAGCCAAAGTATATTTTAAAGCTGCTGAGAAGATTACAGACCCAGGGATAAAGGGTATATTCCTCTTCATCGCTTACGACTCGGAAAAGCATGCGCAGGTATTTAAGGAGTTGGCCGAGGAGTATGGTGTAGCTGACTTCGATTCAGAAGAGTGTTCAATGTATTCTGGGGCAGCATACGGAATGCGTGGGTTGCTCATGGAGACTCTGAGGAAGATTGAGAGGGCCCAGAGCATGGAGGAGGTTATTGGCATTGTAGAACATCTTGAGAGTATCGAGAGTATGCTAACCGAGTTGGATAGGGCGGTCATTCTTAAAGGGCTAAAAGATGAGTCTAAAAGGAAGCTATATGAAAAGATACTTGAGTATGTAGAGGAAGATGAACATCGTCACGAGGATATAATTAGGGGTATTTACGCCAACTACAAAAAATAATTTATTATTTTATTTTCTCCTAACAGATTATTTCAGCCTTTACTCTCTATTTTTTCAACGCGCTCCCCAAGACGCCTCGCCTCCTCTTGGAGTTTAGCGATCTCCTCCCTAAGCTTCTGCCATTCAACACCCTTCTCAATGTTCTCCCTTATTTTTTTCGCCACTAATCTAGCTGCTTTCCATGTCCATCCCATCTTCTCCCTCGAGATAATTACCTCTAGAATCGGTAGTGCTCTTGGATCCATTAGCTCTCTTGCGGCGAGAACAACGGCTCTCCTAACCTTAGCCTCCTTATCATAAGCCAATTCCTTTAGATGTTTGTAGGTATCTCGTTTATGTGGGAATTTCCCGAGAAGAGTGACGGCTAATGCCCTTAAGGACTCTTGTTTATCAGGGGTAGTGTATTCCAAGATAATCTTAAACGCCTCATCCGAACCGGTTTCTGCAATACCTTCTAAAACACCCTTTGTTATCTTATAGTCGTGACTAGGGACAGAGATATATTTCTTAAGAACCTCTAATGTCTTTTTATAACCGACTTTTCCAATTGACCTTGCTGCGGCGGCCCTCACTGTATATGCCTCCTCCCTATCCTCGAGGATCTTTATCAGCCTTGGCGCTATCGACTCATCGTTATACTTCCCTAGACTCAATATCACTTCACGCTTTACTTTAGGATTTGAAACTTTATCAAGCAATTCAAGTAGTTTTGACTTGGCGTAGTCCGTCTTAATATCCCCTAGGCTCCTCGCTGCCTCAATAGAGACACCGTAGAATGAGTCTTTCTCAACAGCCTCGGCTAATGCATCTACAGCCTTCGAACTACTCTCTTTACATAAAGATCTAGCAGCCAGTATCCGCCAATATACATATTTGCTATTCCTAAGGATCCTTATCCTATCCTCTAGGGGATAATTAATTTTAAGAACCATAAACGTCTTGAACTCTGGATCGATATAAACGTACCTGGGTCTCTTAGACATGGGAATGGTCAAAACCCTTGTCCTTTTATCCATGAAAATTCTTGTTCGAATAGTTTTCCCGCTGCCTTGTTCAATTATGACCTCCAGTGGAAGACGATAAACCTCAGGTGCATCAGTATCCTGAAGCTGATTCAACTCGATAGTCAGCATCTTATCCTTCTCATTATAACTAGTCTTGACGCTTAAAACCGGATGCCCTGAGTTGTAGAGATACTGCTCAAAGAACCATTCCAAAGGCTTTCCATAATATCTCTCTAGAACCTTCCTCAAGTCATCTGTTTCTACGTTATCAAACGCATACATCGTGAGAAACTCTTTTAATGCTTTCCTAAATGTGTCAACACCAACTATATTCATCAGCATATTGAGAATAACCGAGCCCTTGGGATAGGAATGCGCATCGAAAAGCTCCTCGGGATATTTATATAGCCGAATAACGATTGGTCTACTATAATATGAGCTATATTCGTTTAGATATGACTGCAGATTCCTATAAAGCTGATATATGAATTCGTCCCGACCCCTTAAATGCCCATAATACAATGTGTGCATGAATGTGGCGAAGCTCTCGTTTAGCCAGATATGGCTCCAGTCCTTGCATGTTATTAGGTCACCAAACCATTGATGTGACAACTCATGACTAATTAGGCCATCAGGATCGTCATCCCTCCTAGCGAAATCATCCATCAAAGATCTATCGGTCAATAGAGTAGTCGTAATATTCTCCATACCCCCGACTATAAAACGTCTAACAACAACCTGTCGATATACCTTATATGGATACTTTACCCCCAACCATTCACTGAAGAACCTAATCATATCAGGAGTATATCGAAACGTACTTTCTATATACTCCTCCATCCCCTCAGGAACAACATATTCTAGCCTAACCCCATCAACTTCGTCAATGGATACACTGAATTTACCCACAGCTAGTGCTATGAGATAGCTACTATGGGGCTTGTTAATTCTATAATGCCATACCTCTGAGTTTCCTTCCGTCCAATGCGAAACTAGATAGCCATTGGCAAACGCTTTATAGCCTTTTTCTACACGGATTATCATCTCACTAGTGAACTTCATATTTGGATAGTCATATATGGGCATCCAGTATCTATGCCACTCTGCCTCACCTTGACTCCACACCATCGGGGAAGCGTCTTCATCGCCATCTATAAAATAGAGACCATGCTCTGGCTCCCTTACACTATACTCGATAGTCACTTCAGTAGGCCTATTCGATAATTTACGCCTCAGATAGATCCGGAGAGTCTCGCCATCATAATCAAATCTCAATAGTCCCCTACCATCATAAACACGTTTTATATTTAGAGATACTGCATCCAGATCCACATGTCTAACCGACTCACCGTGTTTAACCACTTGTAAAGTGGCTTTTCCATCTATAGATTTATTCTTAAAGTCGATAGAAACCTCAAGTTTATAATGGACAATCTTATAATCAGGTTCCCTGGGGTATCTCGGAGAATATTCTTTAAATACAAATTCTCGTCCAATCTTACTATAGGCTATAACACCCATCTCCAGAGCCCCCGGGAATTGCTTAACTTAAATATTTTTTAACTTTTACCCAAAAAGCATTAATATAAATTACACTTTTTAATAACATCCTCATGTTCAATGAAAACCTAGGAAATAAAACGTAAATGTTTTTATTTTACAACGTAAAGAAAAATGTACATAATTAGGGAAATTGGTTAAGAATATCCTTTTTAAATTTAAATTACTGTCACATTATTCTCAGTAATTTACATTAATCAGTCGTGAACCAAGAGATGGGATAAATTATTAAAACGATATATATTATGGTGTTATATAGTCTATATGTTAATACTTCCATCAATAAATTTAGTATAAAACAAAGTATATTTGATAATCTCTACTTCCCAATTTTTTGATATACTATGAAGGTCTACGAATATCCTGACTGGGAGAACACGGTTATCCTCGTGAACGAAGGCATCAAAAAGAAGTATGGAGACCCATATTTATGTGGTGAGGAGTTTATTAATATACTGAAAGACAGTGTAGTGGATGCGCTAAATACCTTATGCATATCCTCAGGAGAGAGGTGCATGGTCATTAGAATATTAGAGGGAGGAAGATTCTATTACGTATATGAGGCGTTGAATAATTTATTGGAGAATAAGCCTCTTCTAGGGGAAATAGACATAAAGAGCAGAATCTTATATGACCCAGAGGACGTGGTTACAAAAGTTATTCGTGACGAGGGTATATGTAAAAAAGCAGGTGAGACTGGATTAATACTTATCGGGGATACCGTGGCTAGTGGTAAAACCATGTTGACACTACTTGATAGACTTAGCCCTTGTCTCAAAAAAGATACTCAATTTGTCATACTCGGTTTTGTAACATACTACGGTCTAGATAGGGTTAGGGATTGGTTTGTAGAGCGAGGGTTAAAGTACAACTTTATAGGCTATGGAGGGCTTCTTGGCTTAGGTAGAAACCTTACGGATATGACTATAGGAGATGAACCTAACTATATTCCAGATGAAATAAAAAGATATTCAGAATCAATGCTTGGGGCTGAGATAGCCAACAAACTATGTGTAGTGGGAGACTTTACATATAGCACAAAGTATGTCCATAAGTATATCGCTGAGAGAATAATTCAGCTATGGGAAATAGGTAGAGAGGCTGATAAAGATGATACGAGAAAAAGGGCGGTCAATCTTATAAGAGAGGGTTTAAGTAGACTCATGAACATGGGGATCGGGATCTTACAGATTGAGAAGCTATTGGCCGAAGAATATAATAGAAGACAATTTCTAATCGGTCGTAAATATGATAGAGAAAGGTTGGAGATAGATAAGGTACTAAGCCTTACGTAAGGAAACTGTTTAACCTATATATTCTTGAATAATGCTAGGACACCAGCTACTAATAGGGAGATACCTGCTATTAGACCAACCTGGCTAATTATACCTAAGGCCCCTAGTAATATGGCTATCACTCCTCCTAGCTTTAACGTCTTTTTAAATGCCAAGAGTGGTATTGGAATCAGTGATATTATTGAATATCCAAGCATGTATGCAGCTATTAATGTTACAAAAAGCCCTAACCAAGGGCTAATATCACCAATATTGAACATTAGATATATGGATAGCAGAAGCTGAGTTAGAACGCCCATTATAGCTATGTACCAACTACGTATCTTCATCATGAAAAATATATTCTAGAAAAGACTTAAATTTCAATCCCCCATACAAAAAAGGGGTGTAGAGGAATATAATTTACTCCTTTGACGCCTTGAAGAACTCCTTTACATGGGGCCTTGTCAAATAATATACAATTATAATTGCTATGATAACATCTAGAACTCCCCCGACTGACAACATGGCTAAAGAGGCTAACCCTCCCAATAGGCTTAGTAAAGCCAAAGCTATATGCACCAACCTAGCAAATTCATGGCCATTCCATAGGAAATAACCCAATGCCACTGCGATAATACCTATTATCAGGATTACACTGCCTATAACGCCCCCTAGGATACCCATAAATTGAGCGAATCCTGGATATCCTCCCATTTCCTCAAAGGGCATTGTAGATAGAACTGGGCCTAGTGAGACCAAGACCAGTCCTCCAAAAACCATCAATATACCTCCGATAATGTCCAGAACAGCAATGATTGCAACACCTAATGGCCTCTCCGGTCTGTCTAGCATTTCAACATTCATTTTCCCACCTTAATATTATAATAGACATTTAGAACTAATATCTAATATGCCTATTAAGCATATATTACTATATGATACATTTAGTATACAGGTGCGATGGCTGTAGGAACCATATTCAAAACTAGATATACAAATATACAACTAGTGTAGAAACTATTTTGGATATGATAGAGAGGGATAAAAAGACAATATCCATACTTTATGACACGACATGTGAATCTTATGACGAGCTGTACGGCGGGGAGCAGTATGAAAAATACAGGATAATCCATGAAGAGCTGAATGTGGAGAACCCAAGTTTTATATATTGGCTTGACCTTGGATGTGGAACAGGCCTTTTACTCAAATATATCTGTGATAAAGTCGGGTGGTTACCCCAGAGACTGTATTATATTGGAATAGATCTATCTTATAACTGTATTAAGAAGGCACTGAACAAAAAGGGGAAAATCATATCTGACTTTATTGTTGCGGATGCTGAGAGACCACCTATCAGAATAAACCAGTTCAATGTTATCACCAGCTTCACCACAATACATCACTACGAAGACCCAGGAGAATCAGTAATTTCATATATTAAGAATAGCACCGCTACTGTGATAGTGACAATTCTAAAACGGGAAGAAAAATTAGAGGAGATTATCATGAAGATAAGAAGATACGTGGATAGCAGAGAGGAATTGGCCCTAGACATTATTGAAATAGGTAAGGATATAGGTATAATTATTAAGAGGAGCTGATTTTACGAGAGAAGCTCTGTGGGTGGATAATTATGAGAATCCTTATAGTTGCAGATATACATGGAAATAGAAAGAGGACTAGGAGGCTATTTGAGGAATATGGAATAAAGAAGTTTGATGTGGTTATAGTCTGTGGCGACATTACACAATTCCAAGGTGTTGACGTTGCGGAAGAGACATTATCTATCCTCTCTAGACTGGGGGAGAAAACCCTATTTGTACCAGGTAACTGTGACCCTCCAGAATTAACCAAATATGAGGAGCTTGGGGGAGCCTTGAATATCCACGGCAAATCTATACTCATTCCTAGAGAACTTGATGAGATAGAGTTTATAGGTGTGGGTGGGTCGACCCCCACCCCATTTAACACATGGATTGAGTATACTGAGGAGGAGATAGCTAAGATGCTTAAAACACCCTCTACCACATCAATATTAGTTTCACATACACCTCCTTACGATACCGCCCTCGATAAGATATGGATAGGAAGACATGTAGGGAGTAAGATAATTAGGGAATTTATAGTGAGAGAAAAACCAATCTTGGGTATCCACGCCCATATCCATGAAGGAAGGGGAGTGGATAAACTTGGTGAAACCACGATCATCAACCCCGGGCCACTACAAAATGGATATCACGCAATTATTGAGGTGAAGAAGCCTCCAGACATTAATGTTGAGATGAGGAAGGTGTAGGGGGTATTTATGAGGAGAGATATTTTGATAATATCTGACATCCATGGTAATAAATATAATATAGAGGCCCTAAAGGAGGAGACTAGCCCAGATTATTTACTGATACTGGGAGATATAACCACCTTCGGAACACTGGATGAGGCACTGGAGATCTTGGAGGAAGCTAGCTCATTAGCCAATGTTTCAGGATATTTTGTCCCTGGTAACTGTGACCCTTTTGAGCTATTTAAGATAAACTCTGTGGGAAAACTGTATAATGTTCATGGGAAATGTAAAGAAGACCGTGAGTTGAGAGCCTGTATCTATGGATTAGGAGGACAAGACTTGACTGAGAATACTTTCGAAGGCGTACTTAAAAACAGGGACTGTAAAGGATTGAAGATACTGATATCCCACAGGCCTCCATATGGAACAAAAATCGATAAGTTAGTCTGGGGTGGGCATGCAGGACATGAAGATATAGCGAGACTTGTATCAATACTTAATCCTAAGCTGGTATTTTCAGGACATATTCATGAAGGACGGGGTGTCGACAAGGCGGGTGATATGATCTTAGTTAACCCAGGCCCTCTTGAAGAGGGATACTATGCCATATGCATATTGTCAAAAGAGGAGATCGATGTAAAATTATGCCGAATATATTGAAGATTCTAGTAGACTATATAAAGCTATATAGAATTGTTAGTAACTATAAATTATTTTACAATGATAGATAAAGTGGAGAAGGAGCATCTCCGTAAAATTCAGGTGACAGGAGGATCTACATATATAATTTCACTTCCTAAGTCATGGGTAGTTCAGAATGATCTTATTGAGAAGCGTTTGGTCCGTATAACAGAGTTGAAAAATGGAATGCTGCTCATATCTCCAGTGGAGGAATCTGAAAGGAGGCCTAAAGTTGCAAGGATAACAATTGGAGAAGGAGAGTGCGATCCATATCCTATTTTAAGGCGGGTGATATCTCATTATGCAGTAGGGTACGATATAATTATAATTGAGGCTTCAGATGGAATACTAGATCCTAACTGTAGAGATGTTATTAAAGACTTCGTCCGACGCACATTATTTGGAGCAGAGTTTATGGATGAAGCAGCGGAGTTCATTAAAATACAGATTTTAACTCCTTACGTAAACCTCCCTATTAAGAACATTATTAAGAGAATGGCAGATCTATCCATCAATATGCACTTTGATGTTATAAAAGCTCTTGAGTATAAGGATGAAAGGCTGTTGAATGAAATCATTAAGAGGGATGATGATGTGGATAGATTATATTTTCTGTCTATAAGACAACTCACCTCAGCTATATATTCTCCGCCGGTATCGAATGATATTGGAATAAACGACTTACATGAATGTCTTGAATATAGACTCGTGGTAAGACACTTGGAGAGGGTAGCGGACCACGCCACAATCATTTCTAGGATGCTTCTAGAAGTATTGAAAGAGATTAACCACGATGACATAAAGATCCTCAGAAGTATGAATGAGGTTGTCAGGAGATCTCTAAGTATTGCGATAACCTCATTACTAGAGAAAGATTCTGAGATTGCGGAGAGAGCAATATCTACGAGGGATAGGATTAGGAGGCTTGAAGATATCGCCGTCAAGAAGCTATCAATGTATAGAAGAGCAAGGATGGTCGCCGCACTTAGAATGGCGGTTGAGAGCTATAGAAGGGTGTCGGAATATAGCGCAGGGATAGCGGAGATCGCGATAAACCTATCAGTTAATAGACCTAGTGAGTAATGTGGGTTTAGAACAACCACTATATGATAGGAGGATATCTTCCCCTTACATCCAAGGCCTTATTGGCTAGAGCATCTGCCCTAACATTAGTGTCCCTGCTGATATACTCATATTTTATGGAAGAGAGTTTCTTAGACAGAGATACTGCCTCCAAATATAATGGCAGTAAATTCCTACTCTTTACTTTATAAATACCTTTCATCTGGTTTACGAGAAGTTGAGAGTCACTCCTCACAATGACCTTGTCTAGCCCTAACACCAAGATATTCTTGAGACCCTCGATAAGCGCCCTGTATTCAGCAACATTATTAGTTGCTACCCCGATATATTCACCCCACATATCTAATACAGCACCATAGTCAGTCTCTATAACAACTCCGATTGCAGCTGGACCTGGGTTTCCTCTCGATGCTCCATCGATATATAAGATTACCATCTTCCTTGTCCCCATTGATAAAGAGATAACTATTTTTACTATACCCAACAAAAATTTATTGAGAGCGGATGGTTAAAAATAGGAAGTGAATACGATGAACATAGATTTAGATCCCAGTAAAATTAATGTAGTGAACCTTGTTTCTAGATGGTGCCTTGAGTGTAGACAACATCAAGATATGCTATATAATGACCCTGATATCAAGAATATATTAAATAGAGATTTTAACCTGATATTTGTCGACATTGATGAGCATCCCGATATGTGGGAAAGGTTTAACTTTGGTGGGCTCCCTAGCATAGCCTTTATAGAGGGGAGAGATAAGATAGCCTACGGGTTTAGCGGATATGTGGGCCCCAATGTTTTCATAGAAATTTTACAGGGAGTTTTGAGAGGCGAGACAGAGAAGATTGAGCTAAACCTGTTATCTGAGGAGGAGCCTAGGAAAACTACCATAAGTAGAGACATTATATACCGTATTATTAGGAGGCTAGAAGAGAGGTTTGACTGGATCCATGGAGGATTCATCGGAGAATATAAGTCTCCTCCAATTAATGAGATGTTTTTTCTATTAAACAGTTTCTTAAACACTGGGATTAAGGGCTATGGATCCATGGTATCATATACCTTGGAGAAGATGGCTAAAAGCGAATTATACTCCCCGGAAAACAGGGGTTTTTATAGATTAAGCAGGAGGCCTAATTGGGCTGCTCCCGAGAAAGTTATTCTAACGGAGTTAAACGCCGGCTTGGCTACTTTATACTCCGCTGTATATAGGATCCTAAAGAGCCCGTTATTCAATAAGATTACTATCAGTTTAGAGAAACTCCTAACTAGGAGACTCTTTGATAAGAATAGGAGATTATTCGTTAGAGGAATATATTGGGATAGTGAGATAGATAGGAGAAAATTCTGGGATGTTAACGCTTATACAGCTTTAAACTTAATTAGGTTATATAAAGTAACAGGATCTAGAAAATGTGTTAGGCTAGCTATAGAAACACTTGAGAAACTCTCTAGTGATGAGGTTAAACATATAATTGATAATGGAGAGGACGCCTCCTATTTACGTGACTATGCCTATTATTTAAGGGGATTGTTAGAGGCTTACTTCGTGACAGGTGAAGAGGGATGGCTAGATATTTGGAGGAATGTTGTTGATGAGATGAATAGCAGATTCAAATTCTGTGGCGCTTATGAAGATCTGCCTTTAGATAATAAAAGTTTCCTAAAGACGATAGTGAGGAGGCCATTCGTTGAGAACAATATTATTGCAGAAAGCTTCCTCCTGTATAACTATATATCTGGTGATATGGAGTTTAGGGACAAGGCGTTTAAGATACTGGAATATTATAGCATTCTACATGAGGAATATGGGTGGAGGATTGGAGAATATGCAAATGCTTGCATCATATACTATTATCCTCCTCCGATCATAGAGGTCGAAGGTTATAGGAAGATGCCACCTAAAATGAAGAGGCTAATGCTACACAATACGATAGTCAAATGGAGAAGGGGAGAAAACCCGGGGATCCACATGATGATAGATGGTAAGGTTTTCAGGATAAAGTGAATAAAAAATGGTGGGGAGGAGGGATAACAAATCTAAATGACTCGTTTCCTTAGGAGAATCGCTATTACAAAGGCTATTAGAGTCATTATCGCTAATGGTCCGATTGGGAACTCTGGAATGGCATTTACACTCTCGATTGTCACGGTATGCAACGAATGGGAATATTCTATTAGGATAACCACGTGAGTCGCATTCTCACTGAGGACATTTATACCTGCATTACGGTTATCTATTTTTACATCAAATGGTGGAGCTATGAAAGCCTTAGGTACCGTGATCTTCAGGTAGCCAGATGTTCCTGTGGGGCCGCCTACATTAATAATTATTGTTCCCTTGCCCCCTGCTATTTGGTACATAGCCAATTGAAGGGATGAGTTAGTCTCAAATACGAATGTATATGGAGTCCCTTCATACATTGCATTTACCACGTGTTTAAACTCTGGAAGCCTAACAGTCGAAGGTTCTGACACGACCCTGATCGTTACCTCCACTAGGGTAGGTGTAGACAGGGATATTGTTCCTAGATCAAAGTTGCTTGTGGGAGTTATTGTCGCAACCGTCTGCTGGTTGTAATAATATTGGCTACCAACTTTAATAGTAACTTGAGAAGCATCTACGACGATGCCACCGTATCCAAATGAATATGGAACATATAGTGTGAATACCCCTTCATTTTTCAATGTCAAAGTATATGTTAATGGCATGGGAACACCAGTAATGTATATCTCGATAGTCACCTGTACTGGTTCTAGTAAACCACTTCTATTTGGGTCGTCCAACGTACCTGTCAAGACCATTATTTTATGATCATAAATCAACTCTATATTATTAGTTCCAGGCATTAATGTGATATCCGCCATATCCATACCCAGCATGAAATCCACTGGCCCATACGTGACGTTATAGGTTCCTGGTGATAGCCCAGTTGATATCTGAAACTGGCCATTCTGGTCAGTAACAGCGGTTACTGGAAAGCCATTCTTCATAAAGGTAACCATATAGCCCTCAAGCGGATTTCCATTAGTATCCTTAACAACACCATTAACTACTACTGAGGGGCTCAGGTCGAAGTCTAGTGACACATCTCCATTAACGACTACCCAGGTACTCTTTAGCTCACATCCCTCGGCCATAACTACTACAGTATAGTTTACATTCATAACTATATTTGTGCCCAAGGAATAGAAGCCATTGTCGTCAGTAACCGCAATATCGAAATAGCCATCTCCATTTATAGAGAATGCTGCTACAACAGCATTGGGAAGAGGGGCCCCATTTTTAGTTACATGACCCGATATGGTGAAACCTTGCTGAAGCGCTATGTTATACTGATGCATCATGCTGTTGAGAGTCACTTTAGAACTCTTTCCAGCAATACCCAGAGTGTAATCCGTCGAGATGAACCCTCCGTAAATCCCAGTTAAATTTATGGGAGAGCCTAAGACATTAACCATATTCATGAACTTCTTGTAGGTTTCAGCAAACTCCATAACCTTGTGCGAAGCCTCCATAGAAGACATTGGGGAGACCGACATATCCAGCTGAGCGCCGACGCTTACATCGGCTGGAACAGCATAGTTACCTTGGGAATCTGTGATACATGTGTCTCCAGCCATTATATATGCGCCGGCGACAGGCTGATTAGCATATGTCACTTTACCGTAGATGAAAGGCGCGTTATCCAGCTGGAGCTCTACATCTGTTGTGGTGCTGAAGTCTACATTAAATTGTTTTGATATATGCCCGTATGCCGTTACATATACCTGATGAGGTTCTTCTTTAACCAGTGCTGTTGCCATCCCATATCCATCTGTAGAGAGGTGTAAATTTCCACCAGACGCAGCGGACAAGGTTATAAAAGCGTTTGCAACGCCTGTAGTAGTCTGCGCCGAGGCATATGGCGGGGAGATGTACACTGGTAATAGGAAAAACAATATCACGACTACGGCCAATAAAACCCTCTTAACAGCCAAAACACACACCCCCATCATAACAAAGTTATATTCATCCAGCAATTTCATATTGTTAATGAGGTATATAAATAATATTGGTTCAATGGAAATATAAAAACAAGGAATATGGCTTACCTAAAGGTATTCGATCCTCCAAGAAATCTCAATCCCTCTTTTTAAGAGTTCATCGAAGAAATCATCTGGGTCATAAGCTGCCTCAGGGGGGATCACACCCGGTCCATTACATTTACTCCTCATGATAAACTGCATACCAATTGAGAGAGGAATCCCGATGTTTTTAAAGTATGCTCGTCTACCGCCCCACTCATTTGGATGTGGATGCCTGTTCCTCAGTCTTACCCTTGCCTTTTTACCATTCTTAGTTCCATATACGTCAACGACCAACCCGTATCCCCATATAGCGGTTTTATCAGCATTAGGATTATTCAACATAAATCGGTATATGAAATCCATCGGCTTAACAAGAACCCCACCAAAATCAACCGGCTTATTTTCATAGAAGCCATAATATAATAACGTCTTCAGGAGGTCCATAGTCTCGTCGGGCCAAGTTCCCCTAACATATACCCTACGGACTGGTTTCCCTACATATTGGGGAAGGGTATATGTCTCACTATGAGGAACGAATACGGTTAGCCTCTTTCCTATCAGATCAAAAAACTCCACTTCCTTATTACCTACAAAAGGAGGCACTTGCTTAATCTCACCATCCTCATAGACCACCCGCTCCTTTAGATCAGGGTCAAACTCCCATATTGTGACATGGAGTAGACCCGGGCTAGGGGCAGTACTCCTGAAGGCCGCCCAGAAAATTTCGATGGTATCTACCGTTTCCAGCAAGTCGACACCCTTTTTAGCCATTAAATTCGTCGTTCCAGGTGTTGCACCTATACCTGGAACGAAAGTGATTCCCTTATCCCTTGCATCTTTATCCAAACTAAACTGATCCTCATCTGTCGCTACATCGACGCCACTCAGACCCAGTTCAACAGCATACTTGGTCACGATGTAATCATATTTAAAAGGTAATGCATTGATAACGTACTCGAACTCCTTTAATAGGGAAACCAGCTGCTCCTCATCATTTACATCTATCTTTACAGCGGACACCCGAGGATCCTTTATCTCAGACATTATTTCCCGTGCCTTTTTAATATTATAGTCCGCAATAACGATTTCCTCGGCATCACTCGTCGAGATAAAGTCGATCACAGCCTCAATCCCTACTGCCCCTACTCCACCCAAGATAACAACTTTCTTACTCATGCTATACACCAAAACATGCAATTAGACACACAGATATATAACTGGATTGGGATTAATACCAAATAAAATTTGATATTAAGATCCATATTTTCAAATTAGTACATAACTAGTTATGAAATATTAAAACATGTTCCATAGGATATGATTTAATTTAGAAAAAATTATGTTTGTTTAATGACATAACCATATATGTATGTTTATATAGGATTTGGAACTCTATTGTAATGAAAATGAAGCTAGGAAATGGGCATCTTCCATTGGGTAAAGAGATAAAGAAGATGAAGGAAAACTGGCAGATCTGGATTGAGAAGATTAGATTTGCCGCTGAACAAGTCCTTCCACACTCTAGCCTTAATTTCAATAAAACAGATGAGGATGGAGAGATTATTATAAGGGTTGTTATTGAAGTAGATACACTACCCAGGGACCGGTTTATGATAAACAACATAGTTAACGAGATACTTCGTAGGGCGGAGCTACCAATTTATAATCCTTTCCATATAATTCTCAGATCTGTCGACGGGGAAAATGAGATAGAAATTTCAAAGCCTAGATAAAGAAAGATAGTGGTATAGAATCATGAATGATTGATTGATATTATCTATGCAGAAGGCTGATTCCTACTTAATAGACTGGATATCTCTTCCTCAGCCACTTTCCTAAAGGCCTCTATTTTAAGACTTTCATAGTTCCACTGTATACTGCCATCCTCAATGTCATAGTCTATTCTAATTCTGACGACATCGCCTTTATCCATCTTCAATCTGTTCACTAGTATCTCAAATAGGCGCTGGTTTATCTCTGCAGCCGCCCTTGCAATCTCTTTTGGATCCATCTCTTTATTCCTAAGTTTATCCGAGAGCTGTGCAAATAAAGTTCTTCTCAATTTGTCGGCATACGCCCCCACGATAATATATCCAGTACTTAGTGTCGCCATAATCTCACCTGTGAAGTTTCTACTCTATCATCAATAATATAAATAAAATATTATAATACCAATAATAACCTATATCATAAAACAGTATTGCATAATTCTAACAGTGGAGAACTCTCTATGGCCTGAGGAATACCCTGCCTCTTGCACGCTTCTGCCTGAGAATCTCATGTGCCTTCTCCACATCCCAGAGGGACATTTCCATACCTATAGCTTTTACAAGTCCTTTATTCCCCATTTCCAGCGCTTTCCTCAGCGATTTTTTCGTGCTTGATATAACTCCATGGATAAGGTTTTCCCTTAAAATTATTAATCCCAATGGTAGTGAAGCAGGTTTTACATTAACATTCCCAATTACGGCCATCCTTCCACCCCATTTTAGACTCCTTAGGCTCGAATGAAAAGTGGGCTCGCCAACTGCCTCCACGACTATGTCTACTGGCCCAACCGTCTTCTTGACTTCTTTGCTGAAATCACCTCTAGATACGATAATATGGTCTGGGTTCAATTGTCTTATGAAATCCACTTTATCTTCGCTAGAAGTTACTGCCACGACCTCAGTTCCATAAGCCTTCGCAACCTGAATAGCGTGTATCCCCACTCCTCCGCCAGCTCCAGTTACCAAGACCTTCATCCCCTCGTCAATATCACCTAATTCATCCAGCGCGTGGATAACCATCCCGATAACACATGATGATATGGCTGCATAATTCCAATCCACCTCAGGATCCATCTTAACTATTGAATTCTTGTGCACAAGAACATGGTCAGAGTAGGATCCATTTAGTACTTCCCCATACCATCTCCTATTTTTACACAAGTTTTCTCTCCCACTACTACAGTATTCACATTCGCCACATGAAATATAGGGAAGAGCGACTACCTTATCATTTATATCTACCTCATCAACCTTACAACCTTTATCCACTACGATGCCTGCAATCTCATGGCCAAGGACAATAGGGAGGGTGACGCGTGGAAAGAAGCCCTCTACTGTCAATATGTCCCGGTAGCAGACCCCAGTCCGCATTATTTTCACTAGAACCCACTCATCCCCTGGCTCTGGTTCAGGGACCTCTTTAATAGTCAACGGACCTCCGATTTTCTCCAAGAATACAGATTTCAACGGAATCACCTAATTATTATCATTATTCCAGATTAGATTTAAAGGATACTACTATTCTTCCTCAACTGTTTTTATCCTCACATTTTTTACGATAAAATATGATAACTCTAATAATGCCGCACTTAGCAATATCGAGAGGACTAGTGTAACGGGGTTGAATATCTTGAGATACCCTTTTGAATACATTTCTTTAAGAGAGACAATTGCTGGAGACATGACTATATAGAAAAGTACCAGCCGGAAGATGAACATCAGTATGGACCTGCCACTTAGTTCTTGAGGTATCTTGACCCTGATATTCTTGAAAATAATATATAATGAGACCATTATCGTGCTTATCATCCCGATATAGATTAAATTCGATGCCAGATATGTCGGTGCTATGTAAACAGCACCTGATAAAGCATAGATTAATCCCGTCAAAACCACTACTTGATAAAGGCCCTGCATGAAAGATTTATCTGACTTCAATGAATCAGTTAGGCTTCTTATCTCACTACTCACATCATCAGCCATTTCTAGAAACCTGTCTGGAGCCCATTTATATACTAGAACCTTATAGCGGTCTATATTTTTCGCTATATGAGACACTAGGGTAAGATTAAATGCATATGCAAACATGGCGGTCATTACAAGCCAAAGCGGAATGAAATCCTCTAGCGCCAAGGTAGATAACACGATCAAACCAAATTCACCGGAATTAGCCAATGTTAACGCTAATGTTACAGAGTAATCTACTCTTAATCCTCCGAAGATAGTGGATACGGATAATATTATAAATCGGGTGACATACGCTACCAAGGCTAGGATAAGCCCGTATACGGCTGTAAGGATAAACTCTGTTAATGAAAATGAGATATGTATCTGGAATGGAAGAGAAACTACAAATCCCATTAAAGCTAAGTACATGTAGGAGCTCATTCTCTGCGCCGTCGCGTGATCATAACCAGGGTATGCTAGAGAAACAGCACCTAGGAATACTACCAGAACCTCAGGGATGTTATAGAGCTCACTTATTAATGTTAGGGATAAGGATATAAAGGAGGGTTAAGAGGACTTTCGCCTCCATATTCTCCACGGTATTGACCAGCTTACCGAAGGGTTTAGCTAGAAAGAATAGTCCCGCGATGAGCATTCCCCCCAGTGCAATGAATTGATACATGGATAAGGTTGATAAGCCCTCGAATCCTCTAGTAAAGAAACCTAGTGCAAGGAGGAGAACCGCCATGGTGTCTTCCAACACGGAGATCGCTATGCCATAACTCTTTATTACAGGGTTCTTAGAGGAGACCAGCGCAAACGCTTCATTTGATGCTACTGTAGCTGCTATAAGAACATATGCATATGAAGGTTCCATTACTAGACTTACAAAGTAATATAGGCTTAGCAGAAAAAGGAACTCAAATCCCACCACAAGTAATATATGCTCTTTTTCCTGCCTCAAAAAATCTTTGTCTATCTCTATCCCAGCAATAAATACAATTAATACTGCAGCTAATACAGAGAAGTCGATGAGAGGTTGGATATAGCTCTAGCCCCAGGCCATTTGCAATTAGGGCACCTAACATTAGCCCAGGCATAATCACTACAAACTTTTTCTAGCATATATCAATCCGAAACCAGCTATTATAGTCAATGCTATTAGTTGTTCAAAGTGCTCAATAATAAGGCTTGTAGCCACGGTATAATCACCTTTTACAGTCCCTATGAGAGGGAGTCATCTTAATATTAATGATTTACTATATTAAAAACAGGCTAAATCATTATTAGCTAGATTATTGTAATTATATGTTTAATTCATGGATGTATTATTTTTTTATACCTCTATAAAAATACATTGGTTAAGAGAATGGGGGAATAATTAAAATGATATTGCCATTCGAGATTACACTCAATGACAAGGTCATCGCCCTACTTATATTTATCATTACATACATTTACATAGCCTCAGGTAGAAGAGATAAGCAAATCGCGTCTATTGGTGGAGCCACACTAATATGGATAGCTGGGATAATGTCTGGTGAAGAGATGCTTAGATCATTGGATTTCGAGACTTTAGGCCTATTATTTGGTATGATGGTTATTGTAGGTGCATTGAGAGAGGCGGGGTTCTTCAGGTATATTGGGTTGCTGGTTGCCAGTTTCTGTAGGTTTATCCCATTAAGGATGTTTATCATGCTGACCCTAACCACAGCCATTTTATCCGCTCTCCTAGCTAACGTAACCGTTGTATTATTCATGACAATAATAATAATTGAACTATCTGAGACCTTCAAATTCAACCCTATACCGTTTATTATTGGAGAAATACTATCGTCAAACATAGGAGGAGCGGCTACATTAATTGGGGATCCTCCTAACATCTTAGTCGGCATACATACCCACATGCAGTTCATGGATTTCATATTAAACGCAGCGCCAATATCGTTAATTGGCCTAGCTGTAATGATGATAATGCTATACTACATGTATAGAGGTGAATTCTATAAGGGCAAGATAATTGGTGAGCTCCCAATTAAACCCATTGAAGTCATAAAAGACAGGAAACTATTCTATATCGGGATAGTTACCTTCATCATAACACTAGTTATGTTTATAATCCAGCCATTCAACCTGTCAATTGCATCTATAGCACTGATAAGTGCAGCCTTCCTATTATTCGCAGGAGGGGAAACGATGCCCAAGGTTCTTGAGGATGTTGAATGGGGCACTTTGATATTCCTATCAGGGCTATTCATAATAATCGGTGGACTAGAGAAAACTGGATTAATACATGACATAGCTTTAATAATAAAACCATATATCACTGTAGATCCATATATATCCTCTACCATAGTTCTATGGGTAGCAGCGATCTTCTCCGCATTAATTGATAACATCCCCTTTACGGTAGCATTTATACCCATCTTAGATGAAATTGTACAGACGACAGCTTATAACCCAGACATACTATGGTGGGCTCTAGTCATCGGAGCAGATTTCGGGGGTAATGGGACTATAATAGGCTCTTCCTCAAACATTGTTGCACTGGATATAGCTAAGGACAAGGGATATGATATCACATTTATCGATTTCTTTAAGGTAGGATTCACGATCCTAGTGGCAACCATAGGCGTCTCAAACCTATATTTTGCATTGAAGATATTCCTTAACTTTTAAATAAAAAATATATGCTTAAATCCCAAAATTTTTATGAATAGGCATAACATTATGTTATATGATATTAGGATAATAGGAGGTGTGTACATAATATTTATAGGTGAGAGGTGTTCGAAACGAGCTCCTCATTAAATGAACTAATATTCAAATCATATATCGTAGAGTGGATAGAGATTCTTATTAAATTCATTAACGAACTAAGTAAAGAACACGGCGAGAAAACTTGGAAAACGCTGGGTAAATTACAATGGAGAATGGGACGTAAATGGATAAAAGAAAATCTTTCTAGACTAGGAATAAAGGGTGAAGATGCAATCGCAGGCGCAGAGATAGTAAGGCTTGGACTTCAGACACTCGCCCCGGGCTTGTATAGCCAGCGTGAATTCAAAATAGTAGATTCGTCGCCAAAGAAGGTGGTTGTAGAGATGTCTGCATGGTGTCCAGTACTAGAGGCATGTAAGAAGATGAATATTGACCCAGAGATCCCATTAAACTACCTTGTCCGGCAGAGACTATTAGGAATGCTTCAGACTGTTAATCCAAAGCTGAACATGGATTTTATAAAGATAGATAAAAATACACTGAAATGCCAATTGATCATAGAAGTCCTAGACTAACTTTATACCCCATTTTATATTTCTCTATTTGTTAAGCCGAAGCTTCATTTATATTTTTTAAATTAAAGGTAATTATCCTCTTCACAGAAAATTTAAACCGCTCGTGAGGGTGGCTGGGCCATGGCATCGAAGAGGCTTAAGATCAGCATTGCACTGAACCTTATACTCATGATTCTACTTGGGGTAAGCATAACCTTCCTAATAACCTTATATACTGAAAATAGGGAGCTTAAGAATAAGTTAGGAGATTTAAAGAACAAGCTTGAACTCGTGGAAAGGCAACTGGAGTACTACATGGCTATATCGAGTTACATGGTAAACACTACTACACTTAATGTAAGCAATGGTGGCTTCGGCACCATAAAGTATCATGCTGTGGCGGTAGCCAAAGGAGAAGGGGAGTACTTCGGTATCGTGCTAAACTTCACAATATCGCTTGTTCCAGGAACCGGTAAAATCCTAGTAAATACACAGCCTAAGATAGGTATAGACTTACAGACAAGTCTCGAGATAGCACGTAAGGTAGCTGCTGACATCACTGGATATAACTTTTCCGAAGTTGACATCATACTTAGTATTGAGGCGCCCCATGCGGTTGATGTAGTAGATGGTCCAAGTGCTGGAGCAGCCATCACAGTTGCACTTGTAAGCCTATTGTTGAATAGGAGTATAGACATGTCTATATACGTTACAGGAACCATAAACCCAGATGGAAGTATTGGTAAGGTAGGTGGAATACTTGAGAAGGGAACTGCAGCAGCGGAAAATGGGGGAGAGATATTCATAGTGCCGCATGGACAAGAAAATGTAACGATTTATGTGAGGGTAGAGAGGGAAATCGTTCCAGGATTCTACTTAATAACATATGAGCCTAGAACTATAAATGTACAAGAGTATCTCTCTGAAAAGGGCTACACCATCACAGTCGTCAGTGTATCGAATATAAGAGACCTACTTTCATATGTCTGGGGCGGTTAGAGAGACCCATTTACTGCAACAAAACTTTATAGTATCGATTTATTTTTACTATAATTAATATTGATATGCTCTTCCAAGACGAATGCTGGGTGTACATATTTGAATATAAGTAAACTTGTATCTGTATTTGAAGAAGAGGTATGGAGGGAGTTCCTAGACAAGCTACCTCTAGTGATAAGGCCTCCTACCATAAGGCTAAAATATGAGGAGGTTTTTAAGGGATACCCAGATATACCTCCACAGCCTTATGAGGAGATAATTAATGTAGCCGATGTAAAGAACAAGGTGGGGATACCCGATTTAGATATATTCTTCTTCTTTGATCAAATCATAGGGCTATTACCTAACAGCCTTTATCGGAAATTGATAAATGAGGGGTGGCAAGAGCCACACTATAAATTTATTTCACAACTAGTAGACCTATGGAAAACCATTGATTTGTCAAGAGAGAGATTTTACCCTGAAGACCATCCAAAGACACGTATCATGATGATCTCGCCATCCGATAAACAGTTCTCAATAGTCAGGGGCTCCTGGTTAGAATGGGTTTGGAGAGAGTATACGAGAAATGGGGAAGTGACTCCGTATGCTTCTGGATGGGTGAGGGACGTATATTCGATATCAGAAGCTCTGTCTGATTATAACGTCTCGATAGATCTCTTCCTTGATCAAGAGCTTGAGAACCTGGTTGACGAGCCGCCTAAGAACGTGAAGACACATTATATTGATATTCCACCAGACCTGCCAAAGATCGGTTATACACGGGATCAGAGTGTGACATGGATGGAGAGGCCTATAATTGGGAATATGGCTCTTGATATTAGGAAGGGTGAGGAGAGAGTAATAAACGAGGTATATCACATGATTAACTATAGACCTATTCTTAGAGCGAGCTGGAGTAGAAGAAAAAATATATTGGTAAGGAGTAAGATGGAAGGGGGAAACTTCTTCTTGATAAAGACTGAGAAAGGTATAGCCTTATTTACCGGCATAGGGGTTAGAGGAAGCAACATAAGCACTTTCAAGTTCCTAGCTGACTTCCTGCCAGATGAAGTTGAACTATATGGAGTGCCGTTATCGGGGTATGTGAAGCACTGGGATATTACCGGATCAGTCCATCTTGATGTAGTTTTTACATATTTAGGAGATTTAAATGGGACATACTATGCAGTTATCGATCCTATGAGAATAGGTATGTATTCCATATTGAGATACGATAGGGTAAATGAAGCATTCGAAGTCGAGCACTTTGGAGTAGTCGCGAAGAAATATGGTATTGTGCTGGATGAGGCCCCTAGAAGAGGCGGGAGCCCAATAACGATGGCTAATGCATTGAATCTAGGTAGGGGGAGGATAGTCGTGGACAGCTTTAATAAGGAGATGAATAAATATTTGGAGATGGAGTTCAACGTCGATGTGATTGAAGTAGATATTCCACATATTGAGGCCGGTGGAGGAGGAGTTAGATGTGCAACAAGGGAATTATATTAGGATGCCTAAACTCCGCCTCAAGGGTATGAAGTGGTATCCTTATGAAAAGACTCAAGGAAATCTTCCTAGGCTATCATAAGAACATCTATGTGCTCCTCATTACATGGACGTTATTTGGTTATGTACATAGGGGAGCAGACCCATATCTACCCAACTACATCGTAGTACTAGGCGGGGAGGAGGCCTATATAGGCCTATTATATAGTGTTGCAGCCCTAATACAGATCCCCAACCTACTCATAGGTGGTTTAATCGGAGACTACTATGGGCGTAGAAAAGCCGTTATAATATTCACTTGGTTAATAGCCCTTAATTATCTCGCATATGCATTGGCCCCAGATTGGTCGATAATCCTACTGGGGATGGCTATAGGTAGTTTCGCCGGCATATATAGGCCATCGCTCCAAGCAATAGTCGGGGATAGCCTGAAGTCTGAAGAGCGGGCAAGGGGGATGATACTAATCACTCAAGTTCCTAGGTTTTTTAGCCTACCCGCTGCCTACATAATGGGATATATTATATTCCAGTATGGCGATATAGATCCATTAGGATATCGGGTGGTGTTCCTAATCGCAACGATCTTAGCGGCCTCGGCAGCCATAATCAGATGGTTTATGCTTGAAGAGACTCTGGAGACAGTAGATGCTGAGCCGATTAAAGAAATTATAAAGGAAAATATTAAAGGACTGCTTGGTTTCAAGACACTACCCACGTCCACGAAGAGGATAATATTATTTCATTTAATAGTTCAACTCGGCTGGTCGATCTCAAATAGCTACTTAATTAGATACGCTTTTAGAAACGGGATAGATAATAGTACATATGGATTGTACCTAACAATAGCATCATCAGTAGCGATCGTAACCGGCCTAGTTATAATGCCCTTTGTAGACGAAGTGGATTCCAGGATACTTATGCTAGTAGGGTACTCTCTTTCATCAATAGGATTCCTGCTGTTTTATCTCGGAGGGCCTTTAACTATATTACTCGGTCTTGTTTTTATCCATACTCTATGGAACCTTAGAAGAGCAGGGTTCCAGAAATATTTCATGGATTCCACTCCACCGGCATACAGGGCACGTGCAGTCAGTATAAATGGAACCGCTTCCTCCATATCATCCTCAATAGGATATTTCCTAGCCTCACTACTAGTGATATTCTCCAATGAAAACATTGGATTGTTAATCCTAACCACCGCAGTATTATCACTAGTAGGATCTATACTGATACTGATTATCTTACCTAAGATAAGGGAGCCGTATTGAACTATTCTCTAATACCAGTCGTCAACCTCATTATACCATTTCTTTTTCGGACCAACTTTGGCTCTTAGCTTCCAGCCCATGCTCTTAGGTTTATCCTCAATAAGCTTCAATAGATGATCTATCCTCTCCGACACTTTCTTAACATTATCCTCAGACAACTTATCCCTATATCTATTCGTGACATATTCCCTTACTTTCTTAAGATTGGTTGTAAAAGTGTAGTAGAAGCCCCAGTCCTTACTCATTAGACCAGCTATATAATCTCCGTTGATCCCCTCCTTATCAGATGAGCCTATTTCGAAGGCACTTAGGAGAACAATGGCATCCTTTATATCCTTCTCATTGATCTTTACAATCTGCAGTTTTGTAAGCAATATTTCTGTCAGTGGAAGGGCATATTTACCGTGTTCAAGCCTCCCCTTAAATTCAATTGTATGATTCATCTGTAGCCTGTCGAAAAATACTTCCACCATGGGAATCTTACAGCCTTTCCCTTTAGGAAACTCACATCCCTCAGGACATCCATAGAAGATGTATCTAGAACCTCTGTAGTAATATAGTGAAGGCCGCCAAATTTGATATACACATGAGCTTCTCTCTTCGGTAAGGAATTTTAGTACACGTTCTCTATCCTTACCATAACCAGCTAAGTCGATGTCTGTAAAAACTCTTTCACCAAGTCTCTCCATACGTCTCCACAGGTCTTCATACTCTGTATTTTGAATTAATATGTATATTCCCAAGCCCCCCATTACTCTTAGGACAATGCCTTTTTCTTCCGCCTCTCTTACAATGGATTTAGCTTCCTCGACAAATTCTTCTGGAGATGGGTAGATCTCTAGAGGAATCTCTGTTGGTAAACGGAAATTATCCTCACTCATGACATCACCTTACCCAGATGTAAAGATATAGTTTTTCACCTTATTTTTGTCTAGGTATACCATAACCCCCCTCAATATACCTTCTGTATACTCACTGCCAGGGTTAATCACAACCGTCCTACCTATTCTAATTATCCCCCTGGATTCATGTATATGCCCATGTAGACTGAGTAATGGCTGGTATTTCTCTATCGCCTTTAAAACAGCGGTGCTACCCACATTCATTGTCTCGGAAACAGATGGCCTCAACTGTTCATCCAGCTTAGGCACCTCATCAAGCGGAGTTCCATATGGAGGCACATGTAACTGAAAGATCGCGGTCTCCATGTTATCTATGCTATTAGCTAGCTCCTCTATCTTGGCCTCAAGCTCCTCCTCGGTCTTCTCCCTTGGCGTATTCCAAGGAGTCTTATTTGACCACGACAAACCGATCATCTCATGCCCATTTATCTCGACTTTCTTTAAGTCAGCGAATATGATGTGGTCAGATTCATATTCTTTTATTACTTCATCTACCTCTGGCAGATCATCGTTCCCAGGGATTATATATAGCCTCTTTTTACTTTTTGAAAGTTTCTCCTCAGCATATTCCAGCCACTCTCTCATTCTATTAGCTACTTGCTCCACAAATATCTCTTCCACTCTACCGGCTGTCAATGTGATTCTCCTTGCCTTCTCATCTATACGACCTTCAATGGTCTTACCCTCCTTCATCAACTCTTCAAACTCTTTTCTAGTGAGATACATATAGTAGTTACCCATGTAAGCCAGTTTCTTCTCAATATCGGCGAGGTCCTCCTTATTCCGTGTAACCACTTTTTCCCCGAGATAGTCGTAGACGTAGGTCCCGTCTTCCTCAATTATTATGGGTACAATCATCTTTCCAGAGAGATCACCACCCAGTATTCCTATATCAGCACCATATACACTAAGCGCGCTTATGAACTTCTTAAAGCAGTATGTAGATGCATGGATATCTACTGCGAAGAATATTTTTAACACACCCATTTACATCACCATATCTTTTTAGATACATTTTCAAGTGGTTAAATAAAAATAAAAAGGGGGATTTAGTTCCTATTCTGGAGCCAGCTCCTTGTATGCTAGTGTAACGTCAATACCCTCTTTCTGCCTATATGCTTTCCAGCCGAAGTACCATAGTAGACCGGATACCCAAACGACTACGTATATCGGTGTCCATATGGACATAATTGCTTCCATACCTTCGGATGTAAAGGCTGCCCATATCAATGTCAGTACCAGCACGAAAGTTAGGAAGCCAGATATTGCACACATGGGAAGGCCAAGTATTTTCCATTCCTTATGAGGCGATGTATCCCAGATATGTCTTACTTTCTTAACATATGGGAAGATCATAGCGCTAATAGCAGTGAAGCCGAAGACTGAGAATAATTGCATTACCTCTACTGAGAAACCAGCTAATACGTCGGGGGAGATTGCGTACCAGGTAATGCCTATCTGGCCGAGTATGAATTCTGTCAGTAGTAGTTTAACAGGCTGATGCCACTTCGGATGTATATCGGTAAACCAGTTGGGACCTATTCTATCCATACCCCAGGCAAAAAGTCCTCTGCTGAAGGCGATGTATGAAAACGGTATCCACATGAAATCAGCGAATATGAATGACATTCCGAAGAAGAACCCTATGAATGGATTCATATGTACTAGCATTGCAGCTATGTTGAGGTATGTAGTGGAGAATGGGAAGTTGTAACCAGTTAGACCCTCGTTATCGATATATGCTAGGGCATGCATACCCTTGTATCCAGCTAGGCTCTCTATTGCGAAAGCGTTCCATCCGACGATGATGAGCATAAGAAGCGCATTCATCACCTGCCCCATGAATATGTTTTTCCTTGGGCTCTTGACCTCTCCACCGATGAAAGCAATTACATACCCGTATATTAGAGCCCAGCTCAGAGGCAGTAAAGCTCCTACGGACGATGCAAAATTCCATGTATCAGGTAATGGGAACACCTCATTAACGGCCATTAGAGTCTCTTCCCATGTCAATGAAGAGTATTTAGCGGCATAGAAGTTCCATACATCAACGAAAGTTTGATGAGAATTGACGCTTAGGATTATAGCGGCTAATACAGCACCAATTAGGCTCCAGCCAATCAGAACTCTCTGTATCCTGAAGAAGAACCTGAGCCCGAATAAGACTACTAATAGACCGAGTAAGTTAGCTAATGTCGCGATAATATACATTCCCAGTGGCTGGGTCCACCATGACACAACACTAGGATCAAGACCCATGGCACCGGCAAGGATTGGTAAACCGGGGTCCGCTATCCATGGAGCCAAGACCCATATCCAAGCAGTCATGACAAACCCTGCATTAGCGAAGCTCACGGCAGTACCTATAGCAGGGTGGATTATCCTAGAGTTATACACATAGCTACCTCCACTCCTAGGCATTGCTGCACCCAAGAACCCCCACATCATCCCAAAGCCTATAATGCCTAGGAAAGCGCCTAGTAGAAACGTCAGCGTCTGGTTCAAACCTGGGAAGAGATAGGGGGCGCTTGAGATATAGTACCACACTGAGACGGCTGCTCCGTTGTTCATTATTCCGAAGAGGACAGTATCTAGAAGCGTGGCTTCTCTTACAAGCCCACTCGCCCTTCTCGCAAACACATGCGACAAGACATACACCCCAAAACTGTAGGATGACAAATTATATTATACTTTTTTTATTATAAATTTTTATAAAACTAGATACAATTAAAAAACAAGGCATATTATTACTTGACAAATGTAAAAAGTTTTTTACTTAATTAAACTCTTTTGAGTACATATATAAAAATAATAATCGTAAAACCATTTAATAAGTTAAAAAATGATTAATATTATGATTATCTATTTAGGAAGATTTTCTAATTGTGTCATATAAAATTCAACAAAATCTATGTTTAAACGAAGGCTACGTGTAAAATAGAGTGTAGTTTTGCTTTAGAATCTTTGGTTTCTTTTAAACAGATATTTCAAATTTCTAAGAGGTATATGTACATTGGATGTTTCTTTTTAAATAAAAATAGGTGTCTATCTTTTTTCTCAATCAACTCTAGACCAGAGTAATCTGGATATGATAGCTCAAACTCATATTTCAAGGACAAACCCTCCACTCTTAAACGCCTGCTCTCTCTAACGAATATGTCTATCAACTCTTGAGTAGCATCCTTAAACTTCTTTTGGTATGGCTGTAGTCGATCTGCATGTGCCGACTCCCATGCCATTACCCTACGTCTTATAGCGAGGTCAATCCCTATGTATATAAAGCCAAGCACTGTCATTAATACGAAAGCAGCAATCAAATATACTGGGTTACTTAGAAACTCAAACGGCAGCATCTCTGGATGAAGAGAACGACCTATTACTAACACAATGTATATCGCAGTTAGAGGCATCATGAGCTTTATGATTTGAGCAGCTTTAATCAATGAAGTTACACCGGGTATTTTAAGTGGATGGAATATTATAGCCTCTGCATCTGGCCTAAGTTTTCTCCAAATATTCTTTACCCTTTTAATCCTAGTCCTACCCACTATATCGTCGATAACATCTGGATGAACCTTTCTCAAGACCGAGAGGCCGTCAAAGATATGGATGAGATCGTATAAAGAATCTAACTCAGATGTTAATTCGACATATTTATTCCTGGATGCTCCGGGCATTTTAAACAAATAATTAAAGTATGGGTAAAAATTATAAACGTTATCCATAGCTAGGTTTCTTTATCATAACCGATATATAATGTGGTTTTGTTTTCCATAGCAACGCTACATATATTAGTGCGACTATAGATGAGGAGGCTATAGATAGAATCCCTAATGGCAGTCCTATCAACCTATCGACCTCATAGAAAGAGAGTAGCATCATGCCTGACAATGCATTTAAAGTGCCGTGCATCACAGATGGATATATAACGCTGTCTCCAATTAGCCTCAGTGCAACCAATGTTATACTCCATGTAATGCATAAAATCGTGAAAATAGACACAGCTATTAGATCCCTATGCATCGGATAATTATATCCTAATAAGATTATTAGAGGAGCATGCCAGAAGCCCCATATCACTCCTATTAATACTGCCGAGGGGACTACTCCAAATCGGTCATATAAAGTATTTATCAAGAAGCCTCTCCACCCAATTTCTTCACCTAATGCAGTAAAAGCATTTATCGTCATCCCTCCGATGCCAGCTGCGACTAGCATAATAGCCAAGAGTAATGATGGAGAAGCTCTTTCAAACCCTTGCAGAGCTCCTCCTAATTTAATTAGTAAAATACTTACTGGGTTCTCGACCGGTATCCCTGAAGCAATGGCTAACATGACGCCAATACCATATATTAGATATGGTGCTATAAGAGATGGGAATATAATTTTTAACCAGCCGGGCTTTAATCCCATATTCTGAAGATAACTACTTATTTTTTGTTTATATAATACTCCGACGATCATCACACCTAGAAATGGGGTAAACATTCTTACAGTAAGCATAATGGGATATAGAATATTCTGCTCATTAATTCCATAAATGTAGATGGATATGTCTAGGAGATAGGCTGATGAAAAGGTTGTGAGTAGATACAATGCTAAGCTACGGAGACCAGATATATTTTGGCTCCTAAGGCCCATCTATATATCCGCCTCCCTGAGGAGGTGTAAAAAATTGAAAAATGGTATGGTTCCTAGCTATATTTCTCCTTAAGAGCAGCATGTGCAGCAGCCAGTCTTGCGATAAGTATTCTAAATGGAGATGCACTTACGTAATCAAGACCTACTTTATGGAAGAAATGTATCGACTCAGGATCCCCACCATGTTCACCACATATACCTACTTCAAGCTGTGGATTGGCTTTCCTTCCCTTTTCAACTGCTATTTTCACCAGCTCGCCCACCCCTTTCTTATCGATGGTTTCAAATGGATTGAACCTGAGTATCCCAAGCTCTAGGTACTGTGGCAGGAACTTGTTTTCCACGTCATCTCTGCTAAAGCTATATGTTCCTTGTGTAAGATCGTTGGTTCCAAAGCTGAAGAACTCCGCCTCTCTAGCTATCTCATCGGCTGTCAAGGCTGACCTCACCGTCTCTATCATAGTACCGACCATAAACGGTATCTTGACACCATATTTTTCCTCCACCTCCTTAGCTATTGGATATATAGCGTTCTCCTTAACAAACCTCAGTTCATCAACGATAGCAACCTGAGGAACCATTATCTGTAGAACCGGATTCTTACCCTCTTTAATTAGCTCAGCAGTAGCTTCTAACATGGCTTTGACCAATCCCTTGTATATCTCCGGATAGGTAACTCCTACTCTCACACCTCTATGCCCCATCATGGGATTAGCCTCTGTTAATGCCACGACTCTCTTATATAGCCGCTGTTTCTCTTCAATAGCCTCTTTCGGAGCCCCTTCTCTCTCCATTTCATAAATTTCCTTCAGCAACTCCTCTGGCTTAGGAAGGAACTCATGCAATGGAGGATCTATTAGCCTAATCGTGACAGGCAGCCCATCCATAACGTCAAGCATCTCCTTGAAATCATCCTTCACCAACTCCGATAGCTTGTACATCGCTGCTTCTCTGTCCTCTGTAGTCTCAGACAAGATTACTTTCCTCAGGACCTCCAGACGCTCTGGTTTTCTGAACATCCTCTCTATCCTCAATAACCCAATTCCTTCAGCACCGTATTCCCTAGCTATTCTAGCGTCTTCTGGAACATCCGCATTAGCCTTAACACCTAGACGCCTAAATTCATCTGCCCAGCTCAACAACTCCCTTAACTCTGGAATAACCTCCGGCTGAATAGTTGGCACCTTACCTAGGTATACTTCCCCAGTATTACCATCAATGGTTATCCATTCTCCCTCCTTAACGACTTCGCCATTTACTGAAAACAGCTTCTTATCATAATCAATTTTTATCATCTCGGCTCCCACAACAGCAGGCTTACCAATTCCCCTCGCTACTACAGCGGCGTGGGATGTCATACCACCTCTGCTTGTAAGGATTCCCTTGGCCGCATAGAAACCATGGACATCATCTGGCTTGGTCTCGACACGTACTAGAATTACATCCTTCCCTTCCTTAGCCCAAGCAACAGCGGTATCCGGATGAAATACAACTTGCCCACTAACCGCACCTGGTGAGGCGTTCAGACCCTTTGCAATAGGCTTAGCACCCGATGACTTATCAATACGTGGATATAGGAGCTGTAAGACATGCTCAGGCTGAACCTTGAGAACAGCCTCCTCCCTATTTATAACGCCTTCCTTAGCCATGTCTACAGCCGTCTTTACCCGTGCCAGTGGAGTCATCTTCGCATTCCTAGTCTGAAGGAAGAATAATGTACCCTTTTCAACCGTGAACTCAACATCCTGAACCTCTTTGTTAATCTTCTCCAATAACTTAACCTTTTCATAAAGCATGTTATAGAGCTCTGGGAACCTGCTCTTTAGCTCCGATACCGGCATGGGTGTCCTGATACCGGCTACAACATCCTCACCCTGGGCATTTGGTAGAAACTCTCCATATAATTCATTATCACCCGTAGCCACATTCCTAGAAAAGACAACTCCAGTCCCAGAATCCTCACCCATATTACCGAATACCATTGACTGGACGTTTACGGCAGTACAGTCAGCTATGTCAGGCGTGATTTTATTGGCTATCCTATAGAATATAGCACGTGGATTCATCCAGGATCTAAATACAGCTTTAATAGCCATCCTCAGCTGTTCCCAAGGATCCTGGGGGAAGCCTCCGGCTTCTTCCTCGATTATCTCTTTAAATCTCTCCACCAATTCAACCATTCCTTCTTCTGGTATCTCTACGTCACTTTTTACATCATACTTCTCTTTTATCTCATCCATTGCCTCATCAAAAACCTTGTCATCTATATTCAGAACTACTTTACCAAAGAGCTGAAGGAGGCGTCTATAAGCATCGTATGCGAAACGCCTATTACCAGTTTGTTTAGCCAATCCTTCAACACTCTCGTCATTTAACCCGAGATTTAATATAGTATCCATCATCCCAGGCATAGACACTGCAGCACCAGATCTTACCGAGACTAAGAGTGGATTATCGGGATCCCCGAATAAACGACCTCGTTTCTTTTCAAGCCTGTGAATATGTTCAACAACCTCATCCATTAACCCCTTAGGGAGTTCCAAGGAGTCAATTATATTCCATAGCTTCTCAATTAGCTTATCCCTTATCTCAGGCGGAGGCTGCTTCTCCAGCTGACTAATAATCTTAGTGATTTCCCCCTCTCCACATTTATAGAACTCTTTACATGCTTCTGTTGTGATGGTAAAGCCTGGTGGAACTGGAAGCCCGAGTTGAGTCATCATAGCAAGGCTAGAGCCTTTACCTCCTAAGAGCTTTTTATTTTTCCAATCCGCCTCATCGAAACTATAAACATATCTCGGCAACGATAACCACCCCAAGACACATGTGAGATAGGATTTTTGAATGAATATATAATATAGAATAACTTATAAAAATTGTATCATAAAGCTGGATAAAATATAAAAATAGGGTGATAAATGAACACTGTCACTGTTCCTCAGAACCCTCCTTCTCCTCCGACCCTTCTGCTTTCTTCTCTTCTTCCTCCAACTTTCTGAGCTCTTCTTCAAGCTCTTTCTCGATCTCTTCAATAGGCTTTGGAGGGGGAGTCGTGGCCAGTGTATACCCTATCCATCCAAGGATGCCGAAGACTCCGAGTATGGCTATGAAACCTGTCAACTGTAGAATCAGCACCCACCATGAGGTGAAGAATACTAGCCAGCCGTAGACGATGATGACGACGATCGAGACTATCATCAACAGTCCTCCGATCAATTGATCCCTACTCAAGTGGATACACCTCAACTAAATAATTTTATCCATTATCTGATATATTTATAATTCATAAAATTCGCCATTGAGAGTGATTAATGATTACATATATTAAATTAAAATATCTCGGATTGACATATATTCTAAATAGCTGGATCATTTCCTCATATTTCCTATATAGTCCTTTACAGCCTGTGTTACAGCATCATAGGAAGAATACCGTGGTGTAAATCCTGTTTTCTTTAACTTTGATATATCGAGTAACATGAGTTTAACGTCTCCAACCCATCCCCGGCCATCTTCAGTCTGGGGGTTGAGATGAAACACTACGTCTGATAAACCCATCTCCTTGACAACTATATTCGCTATGTCCAAGACAGTTATCCAGTCTTCACTACCTACGTTAAATATGTAGTCGTCTAACTTGCCGCGAAGTAGTAGACTATAGAGATGTATAGTTGCATCTATGGCGTCGTCTACATACATATAACTTTTTTTCTGTGTACCATCTCCTAGGATATCCAATACAGAAGAGTTTTTCCTCAGTTTATTTACAAAATCATAAATAACCCCATGATTAGACCGCTTCCCCACTATATTCGCATATCTTATGATAAGATATCTAAATCCGTATAGTCTAGCATATGTAGAGATCAGATTTTCACACGCCAATTTAAACGCTCCATATATTGAAATCGGCTCCATAGGTGTATAATTTTCGGGAGTAGGGATCAAAGCAGGCTCACCATATACAGTGCTACTGCTGGCGAAGATCATATACTCCACATCATACTTCCTAACTGCCTCTAAGACGTTAAATGTCGCCAAGATATTCTCATTAAAATGAGTCTCTGGATCCAACACACTCGTCTTGACATCGGGGTTCGCTGCATAGTGGAACACTACTCTAGCATCTTTAAAGCTCTGCATCCACTCTTCTGGTCTACGTAGATCTGCTTTGGAGAAGTTGAAGTTCCTCTTCCCCAGATGATGGGCTATGTTCTCCAGCGTTCCAGTAGAGAAGTTGTCGATTATAAAGATATTTTCACCTTGTTTCAGAAGATGATCTACAATATGGCTCCCTAAAAAACCTGCCCCGCCAGTCACTATAATCTTCATCCGACTGACCATCCCCTTCATCCAAACAAGGAGTTTTACATAATATTATATCCAGATGAATAATATTTTATTGTTAATCCAATAAAAAATCATTAGCAGAGTGTGATACGCATATGAAGATCACTATATCTAAGCCAGTTATATCCGTGGATGAGATAAATGCCGTTGAACAAGTATTATCATCTGGATACCTAGCATATGGGCCTAGAGCGAGGGAGTTCGAAAAATTATTTGCAGAATATATTGGAGTCGAACACGCGATCTCAATCGTAAACGGGACTGCAGCACTCCATACAGCACTTCTAGCCTTGGGGATAGGTGAAGGGGATGAAGTGATAACCACACCATTCTCCTTCGTGGCCAGCTCAAATGCGATACTCTATGTAGGCGCTAAGCCAGTATTTGTGGATATTGACCCAGCAACATACAATATTGATCCAGATAGGGTTGTGGAGAAGATAAACGATAAGACTAAGGCAATTCTCGTCGTCCATTTATATGGCCAGCCTTGTGAGATGAAGGCACTTAGGGAAATTGCAGATGATCATGGATTGTTCTTAGTTGAAGACGCGAGTCAAGCGCATGGCGCCGAATATAGGGGGGTTAAGGTTGGTAGCATTGGAGACATAGCTACGTTCTCATTTTACGCCACTAAAAATATGACGACTGGAGAAGGAGGGATGATAACAACTAATAGTGAAGAGCTATCCAAGAAGATCCGACTAATAATTAACCATGGCCAGTCAACCAAATATACTCACGTTGTTCTCGGGTATAATTATAGGCTGACCGATATCCAAGCCAGCATAGGTATACAGCAACTAAAGAAGCTAGATAGATTAAATGAAATGAGGATAAGGAATGCGAAGTTCTATGACAAAAAACTCTCGAAACTCAGTGGTGTAGAGACACCCTTCGCACCAGGTTATGTAAAACATGTTTACCACCAATACGTGCTCTGGGTAGAAGAGAGAGACGGTTTAAAGAGTTTTCTTGAAAACAAGGGTATTCAAACCGCGATCCACTATCCAATGCCGATCTATAAACAGCCTCTATACAGGGAATTGGGGTATGAAATTCATCTAGAGAATGCAGAGAAGGCTTCAAACCACGTATTATCTATACCTGTACATCCACTACTAACCGAAGAGGATTTAAATAAAGTCGTAGATATGATTTATGAGTACTATGAAGAGAGATAAAGTATTTATCCACCCTACTGCACATGTTTCTCCAGACGCGGAGATAGGGGAGGGTACAAGAATATGGCACGAGGCACAAGTTAGGGAGGGAGCGGTCATAGGGAAAAACTGTGTACTTGGTAAATCAGTATACGTGGGGAGAAATGTTAAGATAGGGGATAATGTGAAACTTGAAAATAGGGTCTCGGTATTCCAGGGAGTCACTATCGAAGATGATGTCTTTGTCGGACCTCATGTAGTCTTCACAAATGACCTGAGGCCTAGGAGTTTCAACACTGACTGGAAGATCGTACCCACATTAGTTAAGAGAGGGGCGTCTATTGGCGCTAACAGTACGATAATATGCGGTATAACCATCGGAGAGTATTCTATGATTGGAGCTGGATCGGTCGTTACAAAAGATGTTCCTCCTTACGCCCTTGTGTATGGAAATCCAGCTAGAATAAGGGGGTTTGTATGTAAATGTGGAGAGAAACTGGCAGAAGAAGATGTAAAAGATGATTATGTAATTATGAAGTGTCCCTCATGTAACGCTAAGTATGATATTCCCAAGGAAGATTACTCCAAGATTAGAGACTAATGACCTTATTTTCTTTATAAGACTGAATCGCCGCCCATAAAACCCTCATAGTATAAATAGATTCGTCTACAGATGAGATTATTGGTTTATTAAGTGTCACAGACTCGATGAAAGACTTCAGCTCCAAATATAAAGGCTCTTCCCTCTCAATTTCTAAAATACGCTCTTCTGGCCTAAATTTACTTACAAACTCCCTAAAGTCACTCCAACTAGCTCTCCCTGCTTTTAAGAAACTCTCGACAATCCTGCCTGTCTGATCCAAATAATTTATCCTTGCGTAGGATCGAGTCCCCGCAATATCCAACTCCCTAATTTTAACTGGGGTGATCCTGCTCACCTCAACACGGCCGATTACACCACCTTCAAGAAGCATCGTTATGACGGCATAATCTTCATTGGTCACTTCGGGCAATCTCGTCAGAGCAGATGAATATACCTGCCTAATCCGTTTACCTGTTAAATACAGCATTACATCGACATCATGTATAGCTAGGTCGAGAATTACACCGCAGTCTACGATCCTGGGACCACCTAGCCTACGTGAGGATAGTGATATAACTTCACCTAACTCACCTTCGTCAATAATTTCTTTTAGTCTTGAGACAGCTGGGTTAAACCTCTCGATATGACCAACCATGACCTTAACATTATACTTTTTGGACTCATCCCTTATCTCTATAGCCTCATCCAGACTATAGGAAATAGGTTTTTCAATTAGGATATTCACCTGCCTCCTGATAGCTTCAATAGCCACATCCCTATGTAATTTCGTTGGGACAGCTATAGATACGATATCTAGAGACTCCTTGTCGAGCATCTCCTGGTAATCTGGGTAGTATTTAGCCCCATATTTCTCTACAACGGTTTTTTTAGAAATATCTAGGTCAGCTGCTGAAACCAGCTCTACATACCCTTCGTCATCCAGCCTCCTAAAATTTCTTAAGTGATGGACGCCTATATACCCGATTCCTATGACACCTACCCTCATTTCTATTCAAACTACAATTATACGTTAGGGGTTATAATAAACCCTAATAATGATAAATGTTCTAGGGCTGATACTAGGTATGACTGTTGAAGCCAATAACTTTTACCTTTATAATACCCGCCCATTTAACGGGATAAATCTTCTTTGACACACCAACTATACGTGAGTCGATGACCCCATAGATAGCGTCCTTAACAAAATCGTCATCCGTCCTATCCACCCAACTGTCAATCACTTCAAAGACACGCCGCCTAATAGCTTTCTTCCTAGAGGTAGTTGTCCGCCCCCTGGTGAACACCCCTGCCATTATCCTGTATACACTGTCACTCGAGGTTTTGACATCTCTAATTATCTCGACGTATGACGATCCTCTACTGAAGAGCGACCTAACATACTCCCTAAAATATTCATGTCCATAGTAAATGGAGTGTGCCCGGCCGTCTTCCACCCTAATTATTTTTAACTTACACTTGATAAACTGGTGCAAGGGATTATCGGTTAGTGAGTTAAGAGGGACTTCTAGCGTCCTCCCTATTAGTGACTCCGGTCGCTTCGCAATCACCACGCCCACGTCTTTACCATCAAATATAGAGGGGGCTATCACATTGAAATATTCGACCCGCCACCTCCTCCTCCGACTCACCCTCATCTTTCACCAGCCCCCTCCATATCGATGTATCCAAATCAATTAAATCGTAACTGATTATTAATACCTAGCTTCAATAATATTTTCGCATATAGTCATATGTTTCAATCAGTCCGCTCCTTAAATCAGTTGCTGGCTCAAAACCTAGTTTCTTCTTGAGTTTGGATATGTCTGCTACACTATGTTTTATATCTCCAGGTCTCGGAGGGCCATATACTATATTCACCTCTTTCCCAGATATCTGTATAACCATTTTAGCAAGTTCATTTATAGACACGGCTTTTCCAGTACCTACATTAAAGACGTCGTATCCCTTGAATCTCTTAAAGACTAACAAAGATATCAGCCTACATACATCCTCGATGTATATGAAATCCCTAGTCTGTTCTCCAGATCCGAATATAATAGGGGGAACGCCTTTCAATATTCGTTGGATAAATTTGGTTATCACACCTGAATATTCAGTTATATAAGGATATGGACCATATACATTGAAGAGTCTGAGAACCACTACATTTAGACCATATGTATCACTATAAACCTTACAGAATCCTTCGCCCGCTATTTTAGATACTGCATAGGGAGATAGAGGGTTACAACAATACTCTTCTTTTATTGGAAGAACATTAACCTCCCCATATACAGATGCCGATGAGGGAAAGATAATGAGATCCACATCCTTTTTCCGGGCATACTCTAGGACATTTAAGGTACCTTCGATGTTAACACGATCCACGAGAATAGGATCTTTAAACGACTGATCTACATTTACTATCGCTGCCAGATGTATGATAACGTCAAGACCATCGTTCAAGCTAGAAAAGACAGCCTTTTCAGAAATGTCTCCCCTGATGAAACTAAGACGGTTATCCCCCATCCAGGGATCAATGTTTTCAATCCTTCCGCTGGACAAGTTGTCTACTATGTAGATTTTTTCAACTGGAAAAGACTCCTCTGAAATGAGCCATTTCAATATAAAGCTTCCAATGAAGCCTGCTCCACCAGTCAATAAAAACCTCATATCCGCTTCAATAAAACCAATTAATAGAAGGATTATTAATATACATTAAAAAATTCCAATTGAACGCTCTTTAAAAATCGGTTTTAATATACAGGCCCAAAGGTATCAGCTATCTAAATTTTAACTAAGTAATCTACTGGGATGTCTTTTAACCTCGTTTTCCACTTATTGCCTAATACCATTATAACTAGTATACCCACAACCCTGGCTTTGGCTTTTGAAACCATCTCAACTATGGTTTTATGAGTAGCACCCGTTCTGATAACATCGTCTACAATAAGCGCTCGGTACCCCTTTCTAATCAGTTTTCGGGGAAAATACAACGACTCAACTCGTCCATCGTCTGATATATGGGTCCCCTCAATAAAGTGTGTAACACCTATTTCCTTTTTATCCTTCACTATAATTATATTCGTACCCAGATGTTCAGCTAATAAAGTGGCGAATGGAACCCCATCTGCAGCGGGAGATATAACCACATCCACCTTATCTGCATATTTATAAGCATAGCTCATAGCGATTAGCTTTAAGAGAGATACGTCTGTAATCAAGGCCTGGTTATTTATGAAGCCTGTTCTTTTATCCTTCTTAATCTTAGATAACACAACCAAGTCTAGTCTAGCCATTTTTTCTAGAATTGGAAGTAATTTTTCCACCTTGGATATATTTGGAAGTACATGGCCATGCAAATACCTGCTTAGGCTTGTTGCAGGTTCTCCAGTAACTTGAGTAAGCTCAACCCAAGAATGATTCTTCTTAACAACCTTCAACAACTCCAAGAAATATAGTATCTTTAATATGTTAATGTACCTCTTCATGGTTCTTTACATATTTTAGTAAAAAACCTATATAAATTTTCATGGATATATTCATAATTATAATAAATACCTCCTAAACAATATATCTATCGTTTTGAAACACCGCTGTTTTTTACATTTTTATGAAAAGAAATGTTATATATTAAGTATGTTTTTTACAATTTTATCTCATAAAGGGGATATGGTATGAGTTCTAGAAGAGATTTCCTAAAAATTACAGCTGCTGGAGTCGGTGGCTTACTTGTTGGTGCAGCCGCAGGATGGTCCTTGAAACCAGCCGAGGTTAAAGAGGTTCCGACGCAGCCTCAGCCACAGCCTTCAGGAGAGAAGCTGAAGGCGGCATGGATCTATGTAGGACCCATTGGAGACTATGGATGGACACATGCCCATGACATTGGCCGTAAAGAGGCGGAGAAAGCCTTTCCATGGCTCGAGACAAATTATGTTGAGAATATAGATGAGGGTAAGACTGAAGGCGCTATTGAAGAATTCATTAACCAGGGATATAAGGTTATTTTCACAACGAGCTTTGATCACATGAACCCTACTTTTAGCGCTGCCACTCAATACCCAGACGTATTCTTCTTCCACTGTTCGGGATACAAGAGAAGAGCTAACATGGGCACATACTTCGCTGACCTCTATCAAACATATTATATAAACGGATTGATGGCTGGTGCCCTTACAAAGTCCAATAAAATCGGTTATGTAGCTGCTCACTTAATTCCAGAGGTTATCAGGCATATAAATGCCTTTAGCATCGGTATAGCTGAAGTGAATCCTGAGGCCGAGGTATACGTTATCGAGATAGGCGCTTGGTTTGCACCCGACAAGGCTCAGGATGCTGCAAGTACGTTAGTCGATCAGATTGGGGCGGATGTCCTATCCTTCACAGAAGACACACCAAGTACAATACAGTTTGCCCAATCATATTACGAGCAGAATGGCGTGAAGATCCCCGTATTCAGCCATTATAGTCCAATGTATTCCTATGGAAAGGATGTTGTGCCAAGTGGTCAAGTCGTACGATGGGGGCCGCTTTATAAGGATATCCTAGCAAAGATCTATTCAGGGCTATATACAACAAAGAACTTAGAAAATGTGGATTACTGGTATCTCCTCGATACTGGTGCGGTAGACGTCGGGGCTCAATCCTACGACGATAGCTTGTGGGTTAGTCCAGAGTATAAATCCGTATTTACAGGGACATCAGTAACAGATAAATTGACTGGAGAGACAATGAGCTTAATGGATTTAATAGAACTAAGATACAACCAGATGAAGGATGTAAACATGGCCTTCGATCCGTTCACAGGGCCACTAAGAGGTAGGTGGTGGTTAGGTAGCGGAGGCACAGTGCTAGGCAAGGATTATTCAAATGGCGATATAGTAGAGGTGCCAGAGGGTATTCGACTAGGTCACGATGACCTATGGAACATGGGATGGTTCTTAGAAAACGTCATTGTACAGGAGTAGATGAGGGGAATGTCTAGGGGAACCACCCCCCAAAATTTATTTTTTAATCAGGAATATAGGGAAGCCCTAGCCTATATGAAAGATATCTCAAAGTCTTTCTATGGAAATAAGGCACTGAATAACGTCTCGTTTAACCTAAGAAAAGGGGAGATCCACGTAATCTTAGGGGAAAATGGGGCTGGAAAAACTACTCTTGTAAAAATTCTTGCCGGGTTATATTCTCCAGACTCAGGTGAGATATTTCTCGAGGGAAAAAAAGTTAATATTGAGTCCACGAGAGATGCGATTAAATATGGAATAGCGATGGTAAATCAGTATCCCCAACTTGTTGAGGAGCTGACAGTCGCAGATAACATATCACTTAGCCTAAATAATGTAGGGCTATTTAACCAGACTAGTAAAATTGGAGATAAGATTATCGAGATATCGGAGAGATATGGTTTTAGGATACAGCCGTGGAAAGAGATAATGAACCTAAGCTTCAGTGAGAGACAAAGAGTTGAGATTATAAAGGCGATTATGCTAGATGCCAAAGTGATCATTATGGATGAGCCTACTACCTTGTTAACAACAAAGGAAAGACGGTTGATATATCAGTTTATGAAGAAGGCTAAGGCGGATGAGAGAGGGATAATATTAATTACACATAAATTATCTGAAGCGTTGGAGATCGCTGATAGAATAACTGTATTGAGAAAAGGAAAGGTGGTTGATACTGTAGATGTGTCAGAAGCCACATATGAGAAACTTATGGAGATGATGTTCGGAAGAACAGTTGCGATTCACGAAAAGATATTAAAGCGTGGATTAGGGGAGACTACGAGTAGAAGGGTACTGGAGATAAGTGATCTATCTGTTAAAGATAACTATGGTAGACTCGCCGTAAACGGCATATCATTCCATATCCACAAGGGAGAGATATATGGGATAGCTGGAATAGCGGGTAATGGACAAATAGAGCTTGTAGAGGCATTATATGGACTTAGGAAGCCTGTGAAGGGAGATATAAAAATAATGGGTAAGAACTACTGGGAGTATAGTAAGAAGGAGATTAAGAGGATTATAGGATATATCCCTGATAAGATACAGGATGCGGTTGTTCTGGACATGCCCATCTATGAAAACAGTATTTTAAAACTTTATGACACGAGTGAATACATAAGAAATAGGTTTATAATTGATTATGATAGAGCAATTGAATATTCATCTCAATTGATTAAGAATTATTATATTGCAGCTGAGGGGCCGGATGTATATGCTGGGTACCTATCTGGTGGTAATCTACAGAAACTAGTTTTGGCTAGAGAGATATCAATAGATCCTCCGTTGATTGTAGCAGTAAACCCGACTCGTGCATTAGATCACTTCAGCACCGAATTCGTATATGAAACCCTATATAAATTTAAAGAGACCGGTAAAGCAGTCCTCCTTATCTCAGAAGATAAGGATGAGGTACTGAGATTATCTGACAGGATATCTGTAATGTATGAGGGAAGGCTCATTGAGATGGGTAGGAGAGAGGATGTTGACGTAGATTTAATGGAGGAATACATGATAAGAGGGCAGAACGAGGACTAGAATATCCATGCGATGATTAGGATATCTGTTTAAAAACCTCAATACACAATTAATTTGAGTTGTCCCTAGAGAGGAGGGGATACAATAAATTGAAAATAGAGCTATCCATTAAAAGGAGGCCTAGAGAGCTACCCTATTCTAATATTATCGTACCCATGGGCTCCATAATAATCTCGTTAATTGTCTCGGACATACTCCTAGTTTTATCTGGGGTCGATCCGATGGTCTTCTTTATCGTGTTGGCAGACTCATTCCTAAGCTTCTCCAGCATTAGATACGCCATACCCCTAATCCTCTCTGGAGTTGGTTTGGCTATCGCATATAAAGCTAACGTATGGAATATAGGGGCGGAGGGACAGATCCTTGCCGGCGCATTAGCCGCCTCTGGAGTGGCCCTATTCTATATCCCACCTGATATGAATCCAGTAACTGCTGCGGTTGTCCTCTATGTAATTGGATTCTCTGCAGGCGCTGGGTTGGGGCTACTTGCCGGAATTCTCAAGGCAAGGTTTAATGTAAATGAGGTCTTGTCGACACTAATGCTCAACTATATCCTAATGCAGATAGTTAATTACCTTGTGTACGGTCCATGGAGAGGCGTGAGAGAATATGGTTATCCCAGGACGGATATTTTCCCAGATAATGTCTGGCTTCCACAGCTTATCATTGGTGATATGAGGACAACCGTTAATATACCTACTCTAGCCATTTCATTGATAATCCCATTCTTGATGTACTTCCTCCTCTTCAAAACAAAATGGGGATATGAGATAAGGGTTGTCGGTTCAAATCCAAATGCAGCTGAATATGGGGGTATAAACACTGGGAAAGTCATTGCACTGACGATGATAATAAGCGGGGGGCTAGCGGGGATAGCGGGAGTAGGAGAGGTCCTGGGGATATATAGGCAGCTCATTAGAGCGGAGAGAGTATCCGCTGGATTTGGATACACTGCTATAATAGTTGCTTGGCTAGGTAAGCTGAATCCAATTGGGGCATTGATAGCTGGATACTTCATTGGTGTATTGGTCTCCGCAGGATATACACTACAGATAATATCTAGGATATCCTATGGTGCGATAAACGTTGTCACAGGAATACTACTGCTAAGCCTAATCTCTCTAGACTTCATATCTAAATATAAGCCTATAGTGAAGGTGGTGAGATAATGCTAGAACTCGTCGCTAGGGCAATCATCGCAGGAACACCCCTCTTGATAGCATCTATAGGAGAGATATATACAGAGAGATCAGGTGTACTAAACTTGGGTCTAGAAGGGATATTTGTCTTAGGCGCCGCAACATCCTTCGTTACAACACTATATACTGGCAACGCGTATCTAGGGCTATTAGTAGGCGGTATATTCGGGGCATTTATAGGCTTCCTGCACGGAATTGTATCAGTCTCCTTTAGAGGGAGACAGGTTGTATCTGGACTTGCCCTAACCATGTTTAGTTATGGACTAGCCAGTCTAATTGGTAAAAGTGAAGTAGGCAAGCCCCTACCCACCTACATATATGTAGGGGATATCTGGATGGAGCTTATAGCAATAGAGATCCTAATAGCTGTTGCATTCTGGTACATTCTATTCAAACTGAAATTGGGTGCGTCCATCAGATCGGTTGGCGACAATCCAAACGCTGCTGAGGCACTTGGAGTGGATGTAGTGAAAGTTAGGATACTCTCCACAGTATTTGGTTCCTTTATGGGGGGAGTAGCGGGAGCATGGTACATCCTAGGCTATATACAGGTATGGACAGAAGGTGCTGGAATGGGTAGGGGGTGGATAGCCCTCGCCATCGTCATAGTCTCTGCCTGGAACCCCCTCCTCGCCCCAGTATTCAGCTTTTTATTCGGCGGTATAGAAGCAGCACTATGGAGATTCCAACTGCCACCATATAACCTGGATCCATATCTACTCGGTGCACTCCCATATTTAGCTACCTTAGTAATACTGTTTATGTTTATGGCAACCCCTATTAAAAAATACTTTAGACCACCAGCATCCCTAGGAGAGCCATTCTACAAGGAAGAAAGAACAATATAAAATGTATAGTCAAACTATATTACAATGTATTAATCCATGCCACATTCTATTTAATTATATTTAAATAATCTAGGTATAAATGTCAATTGATACAACGTACGTATTACGAGGGTGAATATTATTGCTAGACCCCATCTACGCATATATCATAAGCTTCCTAGTCCTAGTGGTGGTAGTCTTCTATAAGAAGGAGGTTTTATATGCCATCGTCATAGGTACACTAACATTTGGGCTCTTGACATTGGAGCCTTCAAAACTCCCATACTATACCCTATTGGGAATATTCAATGAATCAACATATAAGCTGATGGCATCCATAATCCTAGCCCTTTATCTAGCTGGGATACTGGGAGGAGTAGGGCTCCTGGATAAACTTACCCGTGGAATAACCGCCCTCGGATATAAGGTGGCAGCCACATCCATTCCTGCATTGATAGGCCTAATACCAATGCCTGGAGGAGCACTTGTGTCTGCAATGATGGTGAGAAAGCTTTACTTCAATAAATTGAATATAGGTAGAGAGGAGGGAGCCTTTATAAACTATTGGTTTAGACATGTGTGGGTACCAAGTTGGCCATTGTATCAATCTGCTATATTGGCTGCAGCGATTCTTCACATGGACATATTCCAACTACTCTCGATAACGTATCCAGCTAGTCTATCAGGCATACTGGTTGGGGGAGTAATGGCTCTTACGATATTAAGGCATGTAGAGGGGAGGGAAAAAGCAGATAAAAAGAGTCTACTAATCAACCTATGGCCATTCCTCTTGATATTTATCTTGGGCCTGATCGTAAAACTAGATATTATAGTAACACTTGGAATAGCTACAGCAGTTGTCCTAGTGTATTACAAGCCTAATAAAGAGATAAATATAAAGGCTATAAAATTTGCAACAGATCCTAAAATACTCACGATCCTACTTTTCGCCATGATATATAGAGAGTATATAGTGGTGAGTGGGGTGGCACAGAGAATTTTCGAGCTACTCGCTACATATAATATAAACAAGTATCTAGTTGCATATGCTGTGCCATTTATCGTCGGTGCAGTTACAAGTAATGAGTTCATGTTCGCAGCACTAGCATTTCCCCTTCTACTCAACCTCTTCTTCCCGACACCAGGCCTATTAGACGCCTCAGCCTTATTAATAAGCTATACAGGGGGATGGCTAGGAGTGATGTTTTCACCCGTACATCTATGTATAGTATTTACTGTAGAACATTTTAAAGCAGACTTCATAAAAACATATAAATACATAATACTCGCTATAGCAGCTACATCCATCGTCGTCGCGACAATGATAATGATATAAAAATGAGGAATGTCAAGTCCTATGTAGAATAGAGAGAAGGTCTGCTCTAAACTGGGTGAATACGTCTGAGGCTTCTATTGAGATATACCTAAGTTTCTCAGCGACATCTTCGTATAGCCTAGCAACGATACTTATAATATCCGTAAGTTTCCTATCCAAGGGGATATTGTTGTCCTCCGCTATTCTACGGATATCACCTAGTATTCCGTCTATTTCAAGCCCAGTTATTGGTTCTAAAGTCATCTCCACAACTACAAAATCCTTTACCCACTGTATATCAGATACCCTCCTTTCAGTGGAGTCAAGGTATATCAATAGCTGTTTACTTATTTTTGTATCTGACTGTTTGACGAGGGGCATTATAATATCGTGGAGTACCCGCTCTACCTCCATCATCTTGTTTAGGAGGGAGCTGAATGTATAGCGCTCATCCTCCATCTAGTTTACCACCATCGTTCTATAACTACTTTCGTGTCAGTTAAGAACTCTAATGCGGTAATCTGTCCATGTACAACCCCGAAGAAAGACTCCTTCATGCCTCCAAATGGGAAGAAAGCCATTGGTGCAGCAATACCGACGTTTATACCCACGTTCCCAGCGATAATACGTCTCCTGAACTCCCTAGCCACTTTTCCACTAGATGTAAATATACTTGAAGCGTTTCCATATTTCGTACTGTTAGCCATCTCAATGGCCTCATCCAGAGAATCTGCGCGGATTATACTTGCGACTGGCCCAAATATCTCTTCTTGGGCTATCACCATATCAGGAGTGACATTATCAAAAACTGTTGGGCCCACGAAGTAGCCATTGGGATACTCTTCGACCTTAACATTTCTCCCGTCTAACAATAGCTTTGCACCTTCCTCTACACCTTTATTGATGTATGATATTACTCTCTCCTTAGCTTTTTTAGTGACTAGGGGTGTTAGCTCGACGCTCTCATCCAGGCCGTATCCAATCTTCAATTTACTCGCCATCTCAACAAACTTGGGAACCACTTTTTCATATGCGTCTCCCACAGGTACTAGTACCGCATTCGCCAAACACCTTTGCCCAGTATTTCCGTAAAAGGATGATATGAGATTGGGTATAGTCCGCTCAATATTTGCATCGGGCATTACAATGGCATAGTTCTTGGCACTAGCCTGAAGAAGCGATCGCTTACCTAGCTTCCCCGTTAACTCATATATTTTTTTAGCCACCGACGTAGAGCCTACAAAGGCTACCCCTTGGATATCCCTGTGTGATATAAGACGTTCACCAGCCTCTGCACGTCCATAGATAACGTTGAATACTCCTGGTGGGAGCCTTATCTCATTAATAAGTTTATTTAACCAGTAAAAAGCAACTGGGGTAATCTCACTGGGCTTGACTACGACCGTGTCTCCTACTACAATCGCATGTGGGATAAACCAGAATGGAGACATTATAGGGAAGTTAAATGGCCCTATTATAGCGAATGCACCTAGAGGCTCTCTAACTACATATTCATCAATTCCTGAGGCTATCTGATCAAGACGCTCCCCCTTTAATAGAGTATATCCAATTGCTATTGCAGTCTCAACGTTTTCAATCATCCGCCTTACTTCTCCCCTAGCATCATCAATAGCCTTCCCATGATTCTGAGTAATTATCCTAGCAAGCTCTTCCTTATGCTTCTCCAATACCTCCTTCATTCTAAAGAGATACTGTACTCTGGTGGTAACAGGGACGTTTCTCCATTTATCGAAAGCCCTTACAGCAGCTTCAACAGCCTCATCCACCTCCTCTGGAGTGACAAACGGGACTCTAGCGATAACCTCGTCTTTAGCAGGATTCATCACGCCGACCCATGTATCTGTCTCCGACTCTCTAAACTTACCATCTATATATATAGGTATCTTACCGTAATCCCTCTTTACTTCTGGTAAAACAGCCATGTCCAGAACACCTAGAACAACCCAACCTATTATTTAGGAAATACACAAGCATATAAAAAAACTTTTAAACATTATGGATGTATAATCGAAAAGAAATCTAAATTTATTATATATTATTAAACGAGGTGGGATAGAAGCTGTATTAAATCGAATGATATTTGTAGAAAAGGTTGTTGAAACGGAGATTGTAAACAGTTTTTTGAAGCTATTCTTCAGCAAGAGGTTCTATACGGGAGTCCTCCTTGATTATCTCTACGATAGTAATGGTATTTGTCCTCTCGATCTCCTCTAGATTAATTAACCGCTCCAAGATATTTTTTACAAAACTTTCCCTGTCCTTGGCCCTAGCTATTATAACAAAGTCGTTGTCTCCCAAGACATAGTACACTGCCCATACCCCAGGTATCTTAGCCAACTTCTCCCCAATACGCTTATGATAACCAGGGCCATATTTGGCCTTGACTAAAGTGATTGTGAAATATTCATGCCCAATTAATTTTGGACTTATTTTGGCATAGTATCCCTCAATAACACCCATAGACTCCATCTTCTTTATCCTATAGTAGATTGTGGATTTAGGCACGCCAACTATCCTAGATATCTCGTCAAGCGACTTCCTACAATCCTTCTGCAACACATCCAATATTTTTAGATCTATTTCATCCAGATTAATCTTCCTCATACTACTCAACTCCAAAATTGGATAGTTTCCAACCCTTTATATATATAAAACATGTTGGTAGGGAAAAATTTTAAATAGAAATATGTTATCCGAAATGAAATGTAACCCCCTAATAAGGGGGATAGATGTTATTCTAAGTATCTCTCTACAGAAATGTCCGGATAACTGCGAATTTAATGATCTCTTCTAAGTTAGATAAATGGGTATAGAATAGTAGAGACTCTTCTCCACCTCCTATATAGTCCTTTTCCTCCAGCGGGCTTCGTATGAACTCTCTTAGAGCAGGGTGAATCTGCCGCTTCTTATAATCCTCGGAAGAATAGTACTTGGATTTCTCATCTGGCTTCCTCATAGGGCATGCAATACCCTTATCATTAGGATAGTTATCTGTTCCATGGAACTCCGCTACCCTCCTCCATTTCTTTTGATCCTTAAACTTCGTCTCTACAACGATATACTTCCTCTTCTTATTCCCCAGATACTGGGTTTCACCGTAACTTACTACTACCTGCAGTTTCTTCACAACAAGATCTACTGTGAACTTCACTCCCAGATCCATCAAGACATCTTCCTGAGAAGATAATAGGTACGGTATGATGATCTCATCGATATACACGTCTAGAGTAGATGGGAGATCCTCAACTTCAAGTGATGCTTTCAACACCTCAAGTTGAGAAGCATATAGATTTACAGCCATTATCTTCTTATCCTCCAATAAATTCATCTCTTTAATTACAGGGACATAGTCTATGTATACGTCTACCATGCCATCCTTCATAGACACATTCGCGATTCCCATTTTAAAACACCTAAAGACCTCCTTTTGTCCATTGCGTCGCTTAATTAAATTGGTAACTTAAGTATATAAGGAGTTTTAACATGAAAATGACTATAATGCAAATTATAATTTGGGGGTTCTCCATTGGAGTCACTCATCACGTGATTCAGTACTTAAAGGAGCGATCATCACCCCCAAGAAAAATACAATCACAAAACTAAATTTAAGATAATTATTTGTCAACTCCAGACATCCAATAACCTTATGCTCCAAACTAGAAGATATTTAATATGGGTTTCAACTATTCGTAATCAAATACTTGATATATTTAATGGAAATAAAATAATTTGGCATTCTAATATGATATCTAGTTTTCATCTATAGGATATATTTTTTAGAATTATGTTTACGAATATATCATATTTTATTAACATATTATTCGTAGAAGTATAATTGAAAAATAAAATGAGACATGAGAGGATTATATCACTGTCCATTAACCTAATAATTATATTGACGCCAGTCATCCTCGCAATAGTAGCTTCAGGAAACTCTGTATTCACATTATTTGGAGAAGGAGCCCGGGATTCAACTGGATACGCCACGTTGATCGGTAGTGGCATGCCTGTATTTAAGATATATTCAATTGCATTAGATAGGACGGATGATACACATATTCTGATACATCTCAATATGAGCGTAGATATAAAGGATAGAAACAATTTTACAATAATTTACTTTAAGGGAGCCATTTACGAGTGGGGAGATCACTCGAAGGTAGGTGAATTGATACTTCTTGACCAGCCTATTATATTCAGTAGGGAGGGAACCAGTAGGATTGTTTATCTAATGTTGGTAGGGGATAAGGATAAGCTTGATAGACTTCAGAAAGGAGAAAACACGTATATTGTCTATGGAGAAGTAGAGTTCAACATCGATCACGAAGGATTGGCCCTAAAGTTCAGGATACCGATTTAGGTTATGGTGATTTGAAGTGGACACGTCTGAAATAAATATATTAATGATAATAACCGGGGCGATGTTGATATTCACCATAATACTCAACCTACCTTGGATAGAGGTATATACAGTATCCTCTGTGAATCCACTATTTAGATTAGAGCTCACCCCATACAACTTTAATCTTGTAACGGCTGGGGAGACGATATCTACTCCTGAACTCGAGCTACTTAACGATATATATATGTTCTATCTCCTCATCCTTGGTGGTTTGGCTGTGGCAGGCGGAGCCTCTTATAATACAGATCTGGGTTACCTAGTGTATAGAACTGTCAAGAATAAAATCGTATATGTAGTATCCATCTTCACTGGATTACTACTAGTCGCATTCTTATATACACTATCCATAGGATTGGTAACGTTTTCTAGCATCGAATTTATGGGATTAATCGTTGACGTGAAGATCGCAGGGAGCTTTATCGGAGTACAGCAAGGCGAGATTCTCGTCCCACTAAAATTAGAGATTGGCCCGGGATTAGTGACATCGATAGTTGCATCTATATTATCTGCATTGAGTTCGAGGATAAAGCGTAAGTATGATGTAGATTGATAAAAAGAGGGGGCTAACCATATTAGAATAGCTCTTTATCGTGAGCCTCGTAGCTCCAGTAATCGATTATCTCATATACCTCCGCCCTAGTACTTAGTTTATCCAAGAAGTCTTTTTGACTGCCTTTTTCCATTAGGCCCTTGTAAATCCCTATGAGGGTCTTTACAGTAGCTCTGAATGATGTAGCTGGGAATATCACTATTTTATATCCCCACTCCCTAAACTGATCCACAGTATAATACGGGGTCTTGCCAAACTCCGTCATATTAGCTAGTAAAGGAACATTCAGTTCCCTAGAGAACCTCTTAAACTCATCTTCATTCGTTAACGCCTCAGGGAAAATTATGTCCGCCCCTGCCTCAACATATGCCTTAGCCCGCTCAACCGCGCTATCAAGACCCTCTACTCCCCTCGCATCAGTTCTAGCAATGATAAGCATCTCCCGCCTAGCATTAACCGCATACCTTATTTTACGAACCATATCCTCTGTTGATATAAGCTGCTTACCAGTTAAATGCCCACATTTTTTAGGTAGAACCTGATCCTCTATATGAATTGCAGCGGCACCCATTTTCTCGAGGATCCTGACGGTTCTAGCGACGTTCAGAGCCTCTCCAAAGCCAGTGTCAGCGTCAACTATTAAGGGAATACCTATTTTACTGGCTATCTCCCTTACAAAGTAGGCTAGTTCATCTAGTGTCAATAACCCCAAGTCTGGCAGACCAAGGGACCCCGTTAGTGCGGCTCCCGAGAGATAGATGCATTTGAAACCGATTTGCTCAGCGATCATAGCAGAGATAGGGTTGAATACCCCAGGTGCTACAATGATGTCCTCAGACTCAATTAAACTCCTAAGGTGTTTACCGGGATCGGATAAGCCGCGTAAAATGGGGATCATCGTATCAGCCCCGCATTAATAGCTTCATTAATTTCTTTAATGTCATCTAGTGACTCCAGTCTCCAAACCATGTCCCATATGTCCTTGTAGTTACTCAATCTATCTTTCGTAAGTCTTTCAAACTTCTCATACAGTTCTTCACTGGACATCGGGTTCTTGAAGTGCCCCTTTGGATAAATCACTGTATCCTCATATACCGCGCCCTCGGCTACCTCCACGACAATTCTATTCGGAATCCCGATTGGATAGTATTCATCGAATCCGGGGCCAACTGCGATGTCTATCTTTTTAATAAGATCCTTAACCTCCTTCCGCTTAAGCTTCTCATCATCATATGAATCGACCCATATATAGCCGTCGTATAACGTTGTAGCCACGATATATGGAAGGCTGTGATCCGCGGTTTCCTTCGTCTTTGGATCCCACTTCTCAGGGTCTTTAACTATGATTTCATATGATACTGTGAATGTATCTATATGTATCTTTGTAATCTTACTGGGGTCATCGATATTCTTACGTATGTTGAGAACCGCGTCCACTGCGCTCATACTATGATACTCAACTGGATGTTTCTTGATACTTGTCTCCCTTATTTTATACTCATCCTTAGGGAACTCAAGTTCAAATTCACCTGAGACCTGTTTAAAGAAACCTCTCTCACCCTCAAACACAGGAGACGGTCCTGTCATCCCCTCCATAGCTAGGAGAGCGGCAAATAAACCGTTTCTAGCTGCATTTGCAGCTGCACATCCCTTCCACATACTTAGCTCTCCCACTCTAGTCTGTCTCAAGGCGATATTTGGCGTTGCAGCGAGGTTTACAGTCTGGACGATCTTCTCCTCAGGTAAGTCAAGGGCTAGAGCACTACCTACTGCAGAGGCTATCGCAATATATGTGACGTGATCCCATCCACGGTTCCTAATTGAAGAGGCGTCAGCAAGCCTACATGAGAGTTCATAAGCAGCTACAATTCCCTTTATAAATGTCAAGCCGTCGATACCTAGGAACTCACCAGCTGCTTGGACAGCGGGGATATTATCACTAGGATGCAAAGCCTCTTTAGAGAGGTAGGTATCATTAAAGTCAATGTATCTAACCATGGCAGAGTTCAGGAATGCAGCGTGATCAGGAGTCATGGAACCTACTCCAATTCCAATTGCTCCTTTACCATCGAATCTACTTAATACGCTTCTCGCGATAGTGATGGGAGGAGCATCATAAGCCCCTATAGCCACGCCTATACTGTCCACCACCCTCTCCTTTACCAGCCTTATAACGTCCTTAGGAATCTTTGTATCCCTAAGCCTAACCACATAATCAGCTATCTTCTCCGCTAAGTTCATATCGCGTCATCCTCCGATTACCAACTACAAATATTTTATGCTTCTAATGATTTTTATACTATCTAATTTATTCCATGGAAACATTTAGGCTATATGCAATGATTTTTCTAGCACAGCTACCTGTAAATTTATTATAAATGAAAAGCGGTGAGGAAATAGTCATATTAGGTGGGGGTATAGAAGGACTAGCCGTAGCAGATTATCTACATAGGACCAACTTCTACTACGAGACTCTTCTAATAGATGAGGATAGGCCTATTAAACCATCACTATATGAAGAGTATATCTATATGAATATAGGGTTTATAAATGGAGAGGCAACGCTATTTAAAGATCATTTAGAAGTAAAAACCAAGGATAAGGATTGGATACTCAATCCCACTGCAATAATCATACTTAGCGAAGAATATTTGGATAAACTAGTGTCTCATTATTCACCTAATCAGTTAAAACTTAACCACCTGCTCCAAGCATATTTAATAGACCGTAGGATATTTGTCTCCCCCCTTCTACTACTCCGTGGAAACTGGGAGAGACTTAAGAAGAAAACTGGTATCTTGATTGGGCAAAGCGTTTCTAAATACCTATCTGGAGAATATACCTATGAAGATATTGAACTTAAAGCACGGAAAAAAGGGCTGGAGATAGCTCCCCACAAAGTCTCTAGAAACAGTAGGTTCTTCTTATGGTACTCATGTGAAGAACCCATATCCTGTTTAGATATTAATGGGATGATATTTAAGAATATACATCCTAAAAATGACCTATTACTCATAGAGAATCCAAATGAGATTTTAGGGGATAGAGAAGAGATTATTATAGATCCATGCTATGAGAAATAAACAGGTAAAAATGTAAATGGAGGTTTAGAGCGAGAAGTATTTGTATACTTCAGGTGTCGTTGGATATGCCATGATCTTCTTAAACTCCGCCTTCTTAAGCTCGATATATGTTTCTATAATCTCCTTAGAAAACACTGGAAGCAAATACTCGTGATCAGACTCTAACTCAGTCAAAGCCTCATATAGATCCCTTGGGAGACTCTTAATACCTAGAGACCTCCTCTCTCCTTCAGACATGTGGTAGATGTTTCTATCAACAGGGTCACCAGGATCCAACTTCCTCTTGATACCGTCTAGCCCAGCCAATATGATTGCTGAGAAAGCGAGATACGGGTTACATAATGGGTCTGGGGGACGATACTCTACCCTTTTACCACTCATTGAACTTAGTTTATAAACCGGGACTCTTACCGCAGCACTCCTATTCCCCCGGGACCATGCTAGGTATATAGGGGCCTCGTACCCTGGGACAAGCCTTTTATAGCTATTTACAGTAGGTGACACAATTGCCGATAGACTCCTACCATGCTCTATCAGCCCTCCAATGAAGTATCTCCCTGTCTGACTCAGCTCAGCATATTTGTCATCCTTATCATAAAAGAGATTCACGTCACCATTCCATATACTAACATGGGTATGTAGCCCAGAACCATTGTCTCCATAGATTGGCTTCGGCATAAAGGTTACTAGAAAACCATATTGATCAGCGACTTCTCTAGCAACATACTTTAGAGTCATGTAGTTATCTGCTGTAGTCAATGGATCCGAATGCTTAATATTTATCTCAACTTGTGAGGCCACTCCTACTTCATGATGATGCGCAACGACCCCCACATTAAAAGAATCCTGCAGTATCCTGCATACATCATATCTGAAATCATATACGGTGTCTACATGCTTCCCCGCATAGTATCCTCCCTTTAAGGATGTGGGATAACCAGATGTATTCCAAGGAGCCTCTATACTATCGAGATAATACCCAAAGCCTGAGGAGGGATTGGTGAAGTCGAGATCAAGGCTTGTGAAGAGATAAAACTCGGCTTCGGGACCGACATATGCCCGTAGACCATCATCCGATAACTTCTCTATAAGATTGTTAGCTACTCTCCTAGGGTCTGTCTCTAAAGATCCTTCGCTTAACGCCTTAGTTATGAATGAGAATACTCTGCCTATCTTCTCATGATCCGGTGTCCATGGAAGCAGCCTATATGTTTTTACATCTGGAACAAGGTTTAAATCGCTTAATTCAATTACTCCAAAGCCGTCAACACTACTACCATCTAGCTTCGGAATCCCATTTATAATTGAAGAGGGACTCAGCTCACTGACAGGGATTGAGGTGAGCCTTAAACGGCTATGTAAATCCGTGAAATGAAGCTCCAGCCATCGTACACCGTCGGCTTTAAGCCTTTGAAGAAAATCTTTATATACATCCTCAGGCATGCCTTATTCACCAAATGACCAGTTTTTTATAATAAAACTTAATATTTATAATGTAGAAAATATATTCTTACGTGACAAATGTTCATTACAGTTCCAAATCAATTGGGTTAATCTGGACATATGTCATGTATGAGGGGTGAGGGGGATCATGGTTAGTATTGACAAGAGGGATCTAGAGATAATATCACTTTTATTGGAAAACTCTAGGGTTTCTGCGAGGGAGATAGCTAGGAGGCTTAGGCTCTCAACTGGCACTGTCCAGGCTAGGCTCAAGAGACTTGAGGAGATGGAGGTGATAAAGGGATATACATTAGAGCTGAATTTGGAGGAACTTGGATATCAGTTTCCTGTATTGATCGATATTAAGGTATCCAAGGGTAAGATGAGGATAATAGAAGAGAAGTTAAGTCAGATGGATAACGTATCCGCTGTATACGATATTACTGGAGAATATGATATTACTGTTATAGCGAGGTTTAGGACTAGACGGGAGCTAGATGCATTTATCAAGCATCTACAGGAGATGGAGTATATTGAGAGAACGAACACAAAACTTATTTTAAACGTGATATGTGAGAATAAGAGGGAGGGATATATAAGGGAGATGGCCGGAGACCTATGATACTAGGGTTCCTTAAACTTCTTCACGCCTCTGATAGGTGGAGACGAGACATAGCCATCGGATATATTAGTGGTTACTTCATTAATCTCTATTTTACACTGATTGATTATATCTGGCCTTAACATACCTGGCTGTTCAAGTGGATGATAAAGGGGAGGAAGATCTTTTACGTTTTCCTCGAAGCTATCTAACTCGTTAAAGAGATTAAGTATCTTGTCTATATCCTCGATATACTTACCTGGGTCTTCCTCAATCATAACCAGCCTCATTATTTTCAAGATGTATTTTTTATCCAACTCTTTCACAGCTAATCCCCTCCTGGGACATTGTTTGGATCATATAGTTTGCCCTCGAGGACCCGTGCTAGGAGTATGAGACCAGGCTCATCATAATATCTTCCGATGAACTGTATACCTAGAGGTAGGCCCTCGACGAATCCTATAGGTATGGATATAGCGGGATGACCAGTCAAGTTTGGTATTACAGTATATATATCCTGCACATATCCCTCTGGACCAGCGACCTCACCGAGTTTAGGTGGCATAACAGGTGATGTGGGTAATGCTAAAAACCTGTATCTAGATAATATATTCAGAAGATTGTTCTTAATCCAGCGCCTGACTTTAAGGCTTCTAATATAGTACCTCCCTTCATATCCTTTACTAGACGCGAAGCCGCCCATGATAATCCTCCTCTTAACCTCTTCACCGAATCCATCGATTCTACTTCTCCCAACCATATCCCAGTAGGTATATGCATCTATTCTATATCCGTAGTTGGATCCATCATACCTAGCGAGGTTTGAAGAAGCCTCAACCATAGCGATGATATAGTATGCTGCTAGAGAAGCCCTTAGGAAATCTGCATCTACATCCTCAATATAGCAACCTAGCTCCCTGAGAAACTCTAGTGCATCATAAAACTTGTTTTGGATAGATTCATCCGCCTCATCTACAAGCCTAGATGGATAGGCAATTATAGTATCCTCCATAGCCCTTTGTCTGTCAACCTCATCCATGGCTATTCTCATAAGCTTCTCCCTCATCATCTTCCTCTCTACGCCATTTGCCATCGTTATATCCCTTTCATCAGGCTCAGTTAAATAATAGTAGAGCATTGCCAAGTCCCTGCTATATCGTGCTAAGGGCCCTATCTGCTCCAGACTCTCAGCATATGATACAAGTCCATATCTACTAACCATGCCATATGTCGGTTTCAATCCTAATATGCCTGTATACCCCGCTGGCTGCCTAATGCTTCCTCCTGTATCGCTACCCAACGCCATTAGCCCTCTCCATGCAACGGCGACTGCGCTGCCACTACTACTCCCCCCTGGAACTCTATCGATATCCCATGGATTCCTAGTTGGGCCGTAAAAACTCGTCTCCCCAGTGTTCCCCATAGCGAACTCATCCATATTAGTCTTACCTACAACCACAGCGCCGACACGTAAGAGAACATCTACAACATGCGCATTATAAGGTGGCTTATAGTTACTAAGCATCTTACTGGCGCATGTCGTTAGAATACCCTTTGTGGAAATATTGTCCTTCACTGGGAGTAACAATCCTTTTAATGGGCCACTCGCCACATGAAACTCCTTCTCGATTTCTTCAACACTCCTTAATGTAATAAAGGCATTAAGCCTTTTCTCAGCCTCTAACATAGCCTTATACTGCTCCATAAGATACTTCTCCCGCTCTTCAGTCGTCCACTCAACAAACGGTTTATCCAAATACATTCTCATCATCCCCTATGGCCTGCTATGCTTAGGCGTCCTAGGTGAGAATACGGTGTCCAGTATAGTGCTGAGATTTAGATATGCCATTATAAGCCTATCTAGCCCAAGGCCAAATCCCCCATGTGGAGGCATACCATATTTAAACATATCTATGTACCAGCTATATGCCTCTGGATATAACCCCCTCTTTTTAAGGGACTCTGATAAGACAACCGGGTCATTTATACGTTCTCCCCCACTAGCGAGCTCAAGGGGATAGCCTTCTTTAAGGGGCCACATAAAGTCGAAGCTTAGCGTCAGCCGAGGATCATCAGGCTTAGGCTTGTAATAAAAAGCTCGTATCTCAGTTGGCCAGTAAATAATAAAATAGGGAGTCTCTATATCCGATGATAGGTGTCGGAGCTCATCCACTCCCAAGTCATCTCCAAAACGTATCTCGAGACCCTTATCTCTAAGGGTTTCCAAGGCATCTATATATGTTACTCTAGGCAGTGGACGATGTATATCAGGTAAGTCGACTTTCAAGAACTCCAGTTCGTCAACAGCAGTTTCCCTGAGTCTCGTGAGAGAATAGGAGACTATCTCCTCAACTAGGTTTAGGAGGTCGTCTAAAGTATATAGGGATGCCTCTACATCTATAGACCAAAACTCCGCCAAATGCCTAGGTGTATCGAATTTCTGTGCTCTATAATAACTATCTATTTCAAAGACCTTCTCGAACATGTTTAGCGCCATCTGTTTGTATAGCTGTGGGCTCTGAGCTAGGAAAGCTTCCCTACCATAGAATAGTAGTGGGAAGAGCTCAGCTCCACCTTCTGTAGCCGTTGTTATTACCTTGGGTGTATTTATCTCTACAAAACCATTCTCTATAAAAAACTCCCTGAGTATACGTAGAAGCTTGGCTCTGAAACTCATGATGCTCCTCATATGCTGCCGTCTCAGATCGAGATACCTATGCCTAAGCCTGACACCGATGCTGGACCTCGACACATCTCTTAGTGAAAGCGGTGGAGGAGAGACGCCTCCTAGATGCAACGCTTTATCTACTTTAAGCTCAACTCCATTAGGTGCACGCTTGTCTCTCCTTAGCCGGCCTTCTAAAGCGACAAAGGATTCTCTAGGTAATTCAGACAATATTTTGTACGCTTCTTCACCTCTACTAGATATACATTGTAGTCTTCCACTCCAATCCCGTAGTATGATGAATAGCTTTCCACCAACATTCATCTTACTCTCCAGCCATCCTGTGACTAAACATCGTCCTGATCCTATTTTAATGGCGTCTCTGACCAACGTCTTCTTCCTAGCTATACTCTTGGTGTATTCCATAGGTTTATGTAACATGGCTCTAGAAACAGGTGAAGCCTTTTTAGACTCCTTCATCTCAATCATATCCTCAACAATCCTCGCCAGCTTCGCGGGGTTTGGAGACCAGCCGTCTGACTCCATCTCTCGGGTGACTTGACCCACTACATAGTCCCTAAGGCGCCTACCTCGGTATTCCAAGACACTTCTTTCTAGAAAAGCCTCGACATATTTCCTGATAACATTCTCATCTGGAATCTTCTCCAGACGCCTCTCCTCAGAATATAAGTGGAGCAGACGCTTTCTGGCCTCACCCTCTGTCAACAGCCCTTCCAACACCATTTTACCTAATAGAGCGAGGAGCTCAATAAGCTTCTCAGGGGTAATAGACCCTTGATTCAATAGACGCTTACCTTCGTTTACAAGTAGTTTTGAAACCATGTTCGAGAATACTCTGATGTTCTCCACTCTAGACTTTGTAATAGTCTCATTAAAGACTTCATATAGAACCGTGTCCCTACTTATTATACTCGCGATCTCCTCCGATAAGCCATATCGGCTGATGAGCTCTTCATATATCTCATCCTCCAACTTCGGAAACTCCCTCAATGCTTCAGCTATAACATTTTCAAGCTCTATAACCGGTATATTTGGATCTGGAAAGTATCTATATTCTTCCTCAAACTCCTTCTCTCTAATGGATACCGTTATACGTCTTCTCTCATCCCAGTGCCGCGTCTCCTGAATAATTGAGACACCTTCCTTAAGGTAGTTTCTTATCCTAACTATCTCGAATGACAGTGCCTTCTCCACATCTGCTGGGGAACCTATGTTTTTAATCTCGATTCTAGCGGATTCCCCTACGGATACGTTTGCATCCGCTCTAATTGCAACATCGACGTCTGGATCGAGTACACCTATTCTCATGAGAATCCTTCTTAGCTTATCGAGAAACTCCCTCGCCTCACTTGGAGATGAGATATCTGGCTCGGTAACGATCTCGATCAATGGGTTTCCAGAGCGGTTATAGTCTATCAAGACAACAGTTGACTCACCCATCCCAGACGGGTGTACAAGTCTAGCAGGATCTTCCTCTATATGTATCCTCCTGATTCTAATGCGTTTACCATTAGATATTGTTAAGTATCCACCGACTCCAAGGGGGAGATGGCCTCCTCCCATAAACTGTGTGATCTGGTAGCCTTTAGGCAAGTCTGGATAGAAATAGTGTTTCCTATAAAACTGAAGCCTCTCACTAATATCGGAGTTAAGCGCTTTAGCGACTCTAACTGCCAGTGCTATAACCTTCTTATTAGGCTGTGGAAGGGCTCCGGGGAGACCTAGGCATACAGGACATACATATTGATTCGGCTGCTCAGGCTTATGTCTAGATGAATTTAGGCAGGAGCAGAATAACTTGGTTTCGACGCTCGTTACAGGAACATGGACTTCAAGCCCAATCTTAACGTCCATATATTCAATAATCTACCACCCCTATGGCTCCCAATACTCTTCTTCAACACCCTCTTTCCAATTAATATACCTTGCTAAAACAAAAAACAAGTCACTCAATCTATTTAAATATGGTATTACAAACTCATGTCCCTCTATATCCTCCTCTCTATACAACGTGACGATACGCCTCTCAACCTTTCTACAAATCGCCCTTGCAACATGTAATAAAGAGGCTGTTAAACTGCCTCCAAGTATGAGAAACTTATTCAACGGTTTAAGCTCAGCCTCATACTTATCTATGGTCTCCTCAATTCTTCTTACATCATCCTCTCCTATGTCTCTACATTTCTTCATAACCGTGGGACTATAGCTACAGACAATCTCCGAGGAAAGCCTCAGAAGATCTTCCTGAATACCAGTCAATAGATTCACTAGAGAACCATCCTGAGAAACTGATTTTACATACCCGATGAAAGCGTTCAACTCATCTAAGGAGCCTAAAGCCTCAAGAAGCGGATGATCCTTAGGTAGTTTGACTCCACCGATAATCCTAGTGTATCCCTTGTCACCCTGTCTAGTATATATTGTCATAACGTATAAAATATTGTTATATTAGAATTTAAAATTTGGGTGGAGTGTTATGGATATTCGACGTTCCCATACTGCTGAGCACATATTTATGAGGGCATTGTATCAGGTGAACCCCACTGTGAGGGTATTGAAGGTAGTTCATAAAATGGATGTGAACCACGTTTTTTTAGAGGCTGAGGAGCTTAAGTGGGAGGATATAGTGAAGGCCTCTGAGATAGCGAATATGATTATTTTAGAGGATCGCCCCGTGTATATAGAGTACTTTGATACGTTTGAAGAGGTTAGGAAGAAGTATCCTAGTTTAAGAGCGTATGAAGAGAGGATAAACCCCCCTATAAGAGTCGTGGTTGTAAAGGACTATGACTATGCAGCTTGTACAATGCCTCACGTAGATAGCACAGGTAAATGTATATTATTTCTGCCCACCGCATTTAGAAAGGCAAAGAAAAATAGATATGAAATCGACTTTTTAGTTGGTGAACAGGCTATCGAAAGAGCCTTACATACTCAGGCGGCTATTCACAGAATATTGCTACTCACAGGAGGAAGTGAAGAGAATATTGTCGATATAATTAGAAAGTTGTATGAGGAGGAGAAGATTCTGAGTAGGAAGATTAGGAGGCTTACAAGAAAGGTATTTGAACTTTCTCCCGTAATACGGGGTAAATATGAGGTCAAGACTATTGTCGCAGATGAAATCGACATGGATGAGATTGGATACATGACGAGTAAATGGCTAGAAGGCGGGGAGAGGATCGTTATTGCGGTGGAGACAAGCAGTGATAAAAACAAGATTCTAATAGCCTGTTCAGAAGAACTCAAGATAGATCTGAGAAACATAGCAAAGGAATTGTTTGGAAAATTTGGTGGTAGAGGCGGGGGAAAAAGAAACTGGGTCATGGGATATGTAGAGACAGTAGACGGGTTGGTAGAGTATTTCATAGAGTCTTTTGGAGCCGTATAGAGAATAACTGGGTTAATTAAGTCGGGAATATACCATATCCTTTACATTTACATGAATAACCATCTATGAGTTTCTTAAAAGCCAGGGATATTCTATACCTAGATAGGGAGGGATCGATAATTTCATCTATATACCCTTTTTTATATCCAGCCTCCGGCTTCTCAATCTCTTCTCGATATTCGTCGACAAACATCTGTCTATGGATTGGGCCATACTTATCCCTATGTTTTCCGTAGAGCACTTCATAGGCCTCTTCAGCCCTCATTACACCTAATGATGAGGTGGGCCATGAAATCACGTATCTGTTCCCCAAGTTTTTACTTCCCACTGCAATATATCCTCCTCCGTATGCGTTTCCAATTATGAGTGATACCATCGGCACCCTGGCATTTGCATATGCATAAAGTAGTTTTGCAACATGCCTAATCATTCCTCTATGCTCCTCCTCTACGCCTAAGAGAAAACCAAGTGTATCGACTATGGTCAATATAGGTATGTTAAATGCATTGCAGAAGGATATGAATCTCGCGGCTTTTACACCAGCCTTGGAATCCAGGCGGCCTTCGTGATACATTCTATTGTTAGCCACGATCCCCACAACCATACCGTCCATCCTGCCGAAACCCACTACAATATTCTGGGCATATGCATCTTGTATCTCAAGAAAACTATCATTATCGAGCAGGTGTCCTATTATACCATGCACATCAAAAGATTCTCCTTTGGCGACCAAATCAGAATATGTCTCCAACTCCTTTATACGCCTACTATTAACCTCCTGCCTACTGTGGGGAGGGCATTCTCTACAACTTGTAGGAAGAAAGGATATCAATTTTTTAACCTTATCCATTGCCTCATATTCATCTCTTCCAAGAAGATGCGCAACTCCACTTATAGTCATATGTATATCCGGACCCCCTAATTCCTCAGGAGTAACATCCTCGCCCGTAACTTTTCTAACTACTCTGGGGCCGTTTACAAACATATAGCTTATTCCCCTAACCATGCAGATGAAGTCTGTAAGTGCAGGGCTATATACTGCGCCTCCCGCGCTGGGGCCCATGATGAGGCTTATCTGAGGCACTTTCCCTGAAGCCTCTACTACCTTTTTAAATATCATGGCATATCCCTCCAGGCTATCGACGCCTCCCTCAATCCTAGCACCTCCTGAGTCAATCATCCCTACAATGATACCTCCATTGTTAAGGGCTTCATCAATCAGATGAACAATCTTCTTTGCATGGGATAGATCTACACTACCGCCTTTGTAAGTGAAATCCTGGGCATATAAATATACAGGTCTTCCGTTTACGAAGCCCTTGCCAGTAACCACTCCTATATCAGCATTAGCCTCACCAAAATCTAGCTCTGTGAAGCTACCTTCATCGAAGAAATATTTAATCCTTTCAACTATATGCAGCTTCCCTTTCTTATGCTGTTTCTCTATCCTTTCAATAGGATAACGCTTTGCTAATTTATGGATATCAGAACTTGGTTTATCCACTTTAACCAACCAACATAATTTTTTTGAAGAACCAAATATTAATATGAGATTCTAGATAATACAATTTCTAGCTTATATGGGTATAAGGGGATAACATGGTCTCAGGAGTTTTTGATAAGGAGGATTTCAATGTTTACAAGAAAGTTAGTGATTTTATTAAAAGGAACTCCGATGGTGAGGCTGGAGCAATCAATATATTCATTGGAGAAGTTAAGAAAAAGGGTAGGAGAGGGGGAGTTAAAGCGCTTTATCTAGAGGCGTATAAAGAAGTGGCTAACAAAGCCATAAGAGAGATATGTTATGAGCTAAAGAAGAAGTATAGTCTCATTGACATCGAGATAGGGCATGGGCTTGGTGAATATGAGGTAGGTGAACCTATAGTCTATGTGGCTATCGCGGCGAGAAGTAGAAGGGAGATGTTCTCCGCCATGGAGGAAGCGATTGAAATGTATAAGAAGATTCCCCCGATTTTCAAGAAAGAGATATATGAAGATGGTAGCAGTGAATGGATATGATATAATGCTGTTGAACTACATGGTGAGGTTCTTTATTAGTATAATATGGTTTAATTGTTTAAACAGCGATATATTAATAATTAATAGAATTAATTAAATTATGGTGTAAAAAATTGACCTATAAGGTTGAGATTAGATGGCATGGCCGTGGTGGTCACGGCCTAGTCTCAACATCGAATCTCCTCTGTGAAATGGTGGTTAGAAAGGGCTACTATGCACAGTCCATACCTATATTCGGCGCTGAGAGGAGAGGAGCACCCACACAGGTATTTACGAGGATCTCAGATAGCCCCATTAGGAAGAGAAGTGAGATTAAGAATCCTGATATAGTCATTGTAACTGACCCCAGTCTCTTTAACATTATTGATCCTTTACATGGACTAGTGGATAAGGGAATTGTAATAGTTAATGCTAACGAAAGTACAGAGATCTCTTCGGAGAACAATTTCAAAATAATCAAGGTAAATGCAGTGGAGATCTCTCTTGAATCAGGTTTAACCGTTGGAGGCATTCCTGTTGTGACTATCCCACTTATGGGCGCGCTCCTCAAGATCTTGGGAATAGTTGATCTAAAAACTGTAGAGGAGGTTATTAGGGAGAGGTGGAGACCTGAAATCGCTGAAAGAAATATAAAGGCTCTGAAGATGGCTTCGGAGGTGGTTGAGATTGGGTGAAGTAATGTATCCTGTCACTGAGCCTGGAGAAGGGGCGGCTGGCAAGACAGGGAACTGGAGATGGCAGAAACCGATTATAATAATAGATAAATGCGTTAAATGTGGATTATGCTGGGTATATTGCCCTGAGCCGGCGATTTATTTGGATAAAATGGGGTATCCCCACGTGAACTATGAGTGGTGTAAGGGATGCGGCATATGTGCCCATGAATGCCCCTCGAAGGCAATTGAGATGGTGAGTGAATATGAGTAGAACCAAGCTTGTTTTAACAGGTAATTATGCATCAGCCTATGCCGTCCTACACTCAAAGGTTGAGATTGTCCCAGCATATCCGATTACGCCTCAGACAACGATAGTTGAGAAGATCGATGAGTTTATAGAGACAGGCATGTTGGATGCTACTATGGTTAGGGTCGAATCAGAACATTCAGCTATGGCGGTGGCGATCGGCGCTTCAGCCGTTGGAGTGAGAACATATACTGCGACGAGTAGCCACGGACTACTATATATGTATGAAAACCTATGGTGGGCTGCAAACGCCCGATTACCTATCGTAGCAACATTCGTAACCAGAACCCTTGGCCCTCCCTGGAATATATGGAGCGATCACCAGGATTTCATGACTCTCAGAGACTCAGGCTGGATATTATTCATGGTTAAAGACGCTCAAGAGGCATACGACTTGACTATACAGGCCTTTAAAATAGCTGAAAACCCAGATGTTAGGCTACCTGTTGGAATAGCATACGACGCATTCGTGATAAGCCATACGGCAGAGCCCGTTGAGCTACTCACTCAAGAGGAAGCGGATAAATTCCTTCCTAGCCCAAGAGCGATACAGCCTCTACTAGACGTCGATAAACCCTATTCAATCGGGAACCTTCCAAGAGCAGATTATCACTATATTCTTAGGAAGAACTTATGGGAGAATATTCTAGATGCAAAGAAAGCTATTAGGGAAGTAGGAAGAGAATACGGGGAGTTAAGTGGACGAGACTATAGCTCACTGGTTGAAGAATATAAGTGTGAAGACGCGGATACAGTCTTTATATCAATGGGAGCCATGGCTGGAGAAGGCATGGATGCTGTTGATAAACTTCGCGACAAAGGGTATAAAGTAGGACATTTAACTATAAGGACATATAGGCCGTTCCCAGACCATGAGATAAAGACTATCGCGGAGAATGCTAAGAGACTCATCGTATTCAGCAGAGCCCTTTCCAACGGCAAGGGAGGAATATTATATGATGACATTGCATCCACACTCTATAGAGAAGGCCAGAGGATAGAGACATATGATATTATAGCCGGCTTGGCGGGAACTGAGGTCTCAGAAGAAGATTTTATGAAGATATACTATGATACTAGGAGTGGAAAACTGGATACTGGAAAAAGTATTTTCATCAGGAGGGGTGAATATGTATAGACCTAAAATAGTTGAAAACCTTGGGGAAGATGAATGGATATACGCGGGTCATCCAGCATGCCATGGATGTGGAGCAGCACTCGGATTAAGACATTTGCTGAAAACAATTGGTAAGAAATCTATCCTAGTCGTTCCAGCTGGATGCACAAGTATTATTGCTGGAACAATGAATGCAGCGACCTTCAATATACCGTTTATCCATACAGCATTTGGAGCGGCTGCTGCAGTTGCTTCTGGAGTGGCTGAAGCATTAAGCAAGAAAGGTATGGATGACATAAATGTAGTGGTTTGGGCAGGAGACGGAGGCACATATGACATTGGCCTGGCATCCCTCAGCGGAGCGGCGGAGAGAGGGCATAATATATTATTTGTATTGGATGACAACGAGGCCTATATGAACACCGGGATACAGAGAAGTGGTGGGACTCCTAGAGGAGCATGGACAACAACCACGATAACTGGTAAGAAGGAGGAGAAGAAGGATATTATGAAGATAGTGTTATCTCATCATGTGCCATATGCAGCTACTGCGAGCGTGGCATACCCATTAGATTTTAATAGGAAAGTGAAGAAGGCCCTAGGGATAAAGGGGTTCAAGTTTATCCATCTAATGGCTCCATGCCCACCTGGATGGAGATTTGAGACACACATGACTATTGAGATAGCTAGAAGAGCCGTTCTAAGCGGTGCATGGATATTAATGGAGTATGAGAATGGTAGGCTGAGGCTAAACCCACCCAGTAGCAATATGTTGGATAAGAGAAGGATATCCTTAGAGGAGTATCTAATGATGCAAGGCCGTTTTAAGCATGTCAAAAGAGAGCTGCTTGAAGAGCTGAAGAGAGACGTTGAATTAAGATGGAGTGAGATTAAGGAGATACTTGAGAAACAGGGTAAGCAGTAGAAGAGAGCGTTAAGGAAAACCTACAGGGGTGGATAGGTGTAGATGAACCGTATTGCAAATACTCTAAAGACCTACTTCATTTTAACCAAGCCTAGGCTCTGGCTCCTTCTCCTATATACGGGTATAGTCGGGTACATAATAGGTTCAAAGGGCAGTATAGATCCAAATACATTCATCATCCTCTTTATATCTTTATGGGCGGGAACAGCGGGGGCGAATACTGTAACTAGCTATATTGACCGTGATATAGATGCTATTATGAGAAGAACTAGGAGAAGACCTCTACCAAGTGGCCAGATTAAGCCACCTATTTATGCACTATACTTTGGCCTGGCCTTATCAGCCGTAGCCTTAGTCACATCATATATGATAAACTTAGTTGCATTCCTATTCATGCTATTTGGGTTAGTGGACAATATAGTTATATACAGCCTACTTACAAAAAGGCGTACAGTATGGAATATAATACTTGGGAGCTTCAGTGGAGGCGCCCCAGTTATAATTGGTTATGCTGCTGCAACAGGTGTAGTAGATACGTTATCCTTGTTGTGGGCGATATTTATAGTAATCTGGACACCGATCCACATATGGAGCCTGGCACTCTACTATAGAGAGGATTATGGTAAGGCTGGTGTCCCAATGCTCCCAGCTGTAGTTAATGTCGATAAAGCCATAAGATGTATAGCTATCTCAGCCATAATACTTGTAGTATCAAACATGGCGCTACCAATCCTATATCCAGTATACATGAATCTAATATTCCTAGTTCCATCAGCTATACTTAACTTCATAATTCTATACTGGTCCCTAAAGCTCTTGGTAAAGCCGTCTGAAAAACTATCCTGGAGATTGTTTAAAATCACTAGTCCCTATCTAGGCATTATCTTCACTGTAGCCATGATCATACATCTTATCTAAGTTATTTATGCCTCTTCTGAGGCCGTACGCTCCATCAAGAGATTAGACGCTTCGTTAACCATAAGAACCTTTGTGAAATCAAGAGGTAGAACAGCATATTTCAGGAAGGTGTCGTTAAACCATTTATCGTTAAAATAACTTCCAAGGAGAATCCTCATACTCTCCCTAAGGCTCCAAATACTCTTGAAACCGATGTGGGGAGACAATGACATAGTAGGTGAGATAACGAGTTTCAAAATATGGGTCACAGCCTCATTCTTATCCATATAACCCTCTTCCACAAGCTTATTAAGCGCCTCGAGATGAGTCATCTCTCCAGTATTTACCTTTATATCTAAATAGGCTAGTAAAGCATTCTGATATAATGTTAGTAGCCTTAAGAAACGATTTTTGAGGCTGTTTAGGAAGCCATATTCACCCATGAGGTTATCAGCATATACTGACCACCCCTCCATTACCTCAGGCAGATCAAGTAACATCCTAACATAATTCCTGCCTTCAATACTTCTTGTAAAGATAACGTGGTAACCTGGATAAATGGTTCTCAAGATCCTGTGTAAGGCAAAGTAGACATTATGTAACTTGAGTATCTCAGGATCCTCACTGACATTTATCAACACCTTGACACTCTTCAACTCCCCAATTTGATGGAAAGATGGGAAGTAATAGATGATAGGCATTACATCCCTAATCATAGATGGAACGGGCTCTATCTCAACCTCCATATTTGGGAGGCTCAGGAGATTCTTTTCGTTTATAACCCTCTTAACCTCCAGAAGTCCCTGATGATATACAGTTAATGCGACGTTTGATGTCTTAGGAGAATCTACACCAATCATTTCTAGGATCTCCCTGGGTTCGGATCCTTTCTTAATTTCTTCCACAACCTTTAAAAGCCTAGTTTTATATGTCTCGATATCCTTCTTGATCTCTTTCTCCATATCATTAACAGAGGTGCCTAGTCTCCTCAGCCTAATTAGCTTCTCATAAAGTTGCTTCCCCATCACATAATCCCTGATCTCCTTACTACGCATACTCTGAAGCCAAGTAATATAGGACTCCACCACCTCAACGCCTTTATCAAAATCCTCTTTATGCTCTGCCATCCATTTCGAGATCTCTGGGTTAGATACATAGTCATTATAAATCCCCTTCAACAAGCCCACGAGATTTTTAGCGGCTAATATACCAGCGTCTATAAATATCTGTACAGGGAGCTCTAACCTAGCTTTCGACTTCTCAAGGAAAGATGGTAGCTCTTCCAGCTTATGTAGGATAAACCTAACCTTTTCTTTAATCGATATACTACCACTTAAATATACTGATAGGATCATTGAAAATGCAATATCTGGTGCATCTGGATACATTTTCCACAGGGGCCATTCATCTATGAAGAAGAGCCTTAGTTTAAGGTAATTCCTAAATGAATAGTAGTCGATGCGTGTCTCTAAGGGGAGGGTCGAGGCATCGATCTCCTCAAGCTTCTCAAGCTGTATCTGTAGAAGACCCCTTTCTATAGGTATTGAATTAGGTGAAAGGTCGGGTAGAGGTTTATCCAATACACCTAATCCAATGTATACTGACTGCTCAGGGTGGAGTTCAACGAGCTTGGTAAATGTCTCCTTAACGATATTCCAAAATTGCTGGACATAGGACATTTATATCTCCACCCACCACCATAGTCTTCATACTAAATCGCTTACAATAAGGTATACCAACACTTTATATTTAATTTATTCACTTATTATTATCCCATTAGACAGATGATATAGAGCATATAATAAAGCGAAATTTAATTTTTAGGGTCGAGGCTGGACCAATGGATATGTTTCCAAAATGGAAATAAAAAGCTATATCCATTATCTATTCTAATAATTATCTCTCGAGATGAACACGAATTTTGAAGTTAATTGGTATGGGAACTGGCAGCTAGTAATTGCATCCATATTATTATCTACATTTATATTTACCGTTTTCCTAGCTAAACCTAAGAAGATGGATTGGAAGTCATACGGGTTGACTGAAGCATTTATAGTATCCTTATTTACAGAGATGTTTGGTATCCCACTTACTATATACCTTTTGTCCACGTATTTTGACATATCAATTCCTATAAATGGATTAACGGGCCATCTTTGGGCCACCCTATTTGCCTTAACAGGTTTAATGGATCTGGAGACTGGAGTTATGGTGGTCATGAGCATAAGCCTAGCATTAATTGGGATAGGGACGATACTGCTAATAGGAGGGTGGATCCAAGTATACAGAAATAGAGGGGGGATAGCCGATACAGGGCTATATAGATACATAAGGCATCCACAGTACCTTGGTATAATGCTTATTATAATAGGTTTCATGGTTCAGTGGCCTACAATACCCACATTGATAATGTTCCCTATACTGATATATGTATACTACAGACAGGCATTGAAAGAAGAGAAGAGCATGATAGAGGCATTTGGAGAGGAATATATCAATTATATGGCTAAAACCCCTAGATTCAACATATTCAGCAAAACCATAGTCAGAAACTGTCGCATTAGAAAAAGAATTAAAGTGTAAAAGCCTTAGAACCTTCCATTTTTTATATAAAAAATATTCAAAATAACCAAGACAAAAGAGTAAGGATACGCTAAAAACCTTAATAATTTATTAGAGACAACTAATTATATTGTTTAAATAAAATTCAACCTATGGAAAGGTGTCTCCATGGATAAGGATTGCGATACAGGGCTGAGAATAGCGTCGGACAATGCTACGCTTTATACATGCGTTATAGAAGAAGTTCTTGAGGATATAATTCGATACATAATTAAATTTAATAACAGGTTTTGAGGTGAGGTTAATCCCCGATATCCTTAAAAACCTAAATAAGAAGAGGAGACGGGCCCTTATTGAATTTCTTATTAGGGAGAATTTTAAGGAACTAGGATACAGGAGGACTAGGCTAAGGATATCCGGTGAATCAGATAGGATTTCTATCACGGATGGATCTGGCCTTGTAATCTCTTTCGATGTGGGATATGCCAGCGACTTTAGGGAAGATGCATACAAATGGTGTTATGTAGATTTCTTCATTAAAAAACCTGGGATAGATATACCAGATGATCTAAAGAGGAGGTTTACCAGATATATTGATTCCGAATCCAAAAAACTTTATTGGAGACATAGGGAGATGGCTAGAATTATAGATATGGATCAGGCTGTTGAATATATTGTAAAGATAAAAAATGAGCTTCTCGATCTACTTAGAAAATATGATGTAAAAATATAGGTTGGAAGCGTTATAAATGCTTCCTAATGATTGGCGGGATATCTTCCTTCCTAGTGACGACATCAACTAGATACGGTTTATCATCATCTTTAAATACTTCCTTCACAACATCTTCGAGCTCATTTGCACTGGATACCCTAACAGACTCTATTCCAAAGGCCTCGGCTGTCTTTGCAAAGTCAACTGAACCAATGTCACCACTTATTTTTTTAGGAAGGTCTCTTAAGCTTAAATGTTCTAAGATGCCATAGCTCCCATCATTAATAACAAAGACCTTTACTGGAATATTATAGAACTCAATGGTCTGTAGCTCCATCAGACTCATCAATATAGACCCATCTCCACTCAGGGATACAGAAGGCTTGTCTGGCTCGGCTAGTTTACTCCCTGCTACTGCTCCAAATGAAAAGCCGAGTGATCCAAATGCACCTGCATACAGATACCTTACTCTCCTAACTGGTCCAATAAGGTCTCTTGCCCATACTTCATTAGCTCCTACGTCGACAACAAGGTTTGTATCCTCCGGTATATATTGAGAGATAATGTTTATAGCGACTCCTTGGTTCATCGGAGTAGCCCCAACGTCCTTCTCCAACTCATCTAGGATCTCATTATATCGTTTCATTATCTCACTATGTAGATCAATGTCATAGGACCTAGACTCCCCACCATATTCGATGATCCATTCTAAGATGAGATTTAGAGGACCATATAATCCGAGGGAATTCCTGCCTCTGATCTTGAAAACCTGGATATCTATGAAATCTTCCTCGAATCCAAGCATACCCTTTGAGTTTACACTGGGTAGTATAAAGAGGAATCTTGATGCCTTTTCAGCTCTATTTACAAGAGCATTTGCATCCACTGACTCGGGTCGGACGCCTAGGAATATAATCGTATCCGCCTCCTTAACCAGCATCTCAGAAAGTGGATGAATGACGAATTTTTTCTCGAAGAATCCTCCAAACAACTCGCTATCCTGAGGGAGGAAGCCTAGGACTCCTGTTCCAGATACAAAAGGCATTTTAAATGCTTCACAGAACCTCATTATAACCTCTCTATACTCTGGATAACCGGCTTCTGGGCCAATTATACATAGAAGCCTTCCCTTTAGAAAGTCTCTTGAGAATAGTAGGTTCTCGTCAAATCTAGACTCTATAGAGTAATCTACATTAATTGCCTTATAACAAGCTTCTTCATAGAAGATGTCCCGGGGGATCGAGATATGTACAGGCCCCTTCCGGCCTGAGTTGGCTAGTCGATATCCATGTTTGACCGCCCACTCTACATCCTCGGAGTCCATGACTATATGCGATGCTTTAGCCATATGTATTGACAGCTGATGTAATACATTTGGCATATCTACTCCGTGGAAGTCGTAGAAAGATCCTCTTGGAACATCCCCGGATATTACCAATACAGGACTGGATTCTGAATATGCCTGTCCCACTCCCGTCAACGCATTGGTGAATCCTGGTCCCGCTGTAACTATCGCTACACCGGGAGAGCCTTTTAGCCTACCGTATGCATCAGCCATGAAAACAGAGTTCATCTCATGCCTAGTTACAATAGTTTTAATGTCAGCATAGTCTTCTAAGGCAGCAAATATATGGTATATATGGGTACCTGGTATTCCAAACACAGTGTCTACATCCAGCTCACATAAGGATTTAGCGACGATCTCTCCAATAGACATTTTTCCAGACATTATTATTCACCATAAAACCTTGTTTAAAACGCCATATACGTGCTTAGAAATGATATATAGTTTACATGGATTTTATATTTATTTGATATGTCGAAGGTCTTTAGATACCGGAATATCGAGATACATGTTTTAAAGGGGGATATAACGGAGATCGAGGCTGACGCCATCGTAAATGCAGCTAATAAATATCTCAAACATGGTGGTGGAGTAGCCGCTGCAATCGTCAGGAAAGGAGGTGAAGAGATACAGCGTGAGAGTAATAAAATAGTATCGAAATACGGTCCTCTTGAAGTTGGTGAGGCTGTAGTTACTACTGCCGGCAGACTTAAGGCTAAGAAGGTTATCCACACAGTCGGTCCTATATATGGCGAGGGTAGGGAGCGTGAAAAGCTCATAAAGGCGGTTATCAACTGTCTCAGGCTTGCGGATAGACTCGGCTTGGAGAGCATAGCTTTTCCAGCGATATCGACGGGAATCTATAGAGTTCCTCCTAGGCTAGCTGCAGAAGCGATGGTAGACGGCCTGACAGAGTATATTGAAAATAACACGGATACGAGGGTAAAGAAGATAATGTTTGTTCTCTATACATCCAAGATATATGATGAATTTCTAGATGTATTGATGAAAAAGCTCTAGACTTTAGGTAGCTCGTCACTGGACAACGTTACAAACTCCACATCTGACAATTCTAGGGTAGGTGATAGTGGAATCTTTGCTACCGCTGCCACGTTATTATAATAAGGCTCTCCTAAACGGCTGAAGATTGTAAGGACTTTCTTATTATGTCTCCAGACATATCCATTACAAGGCTCATGCCCCCTTACAATGAGTTTAAGACCATTCTTGGAGAGAAATTTGCTCGTTATATCCTTCCCAAATAGGTAGCCAGCACCTCTATAACTTGGTCGGTATCCATCTTCGTCATATGGATCGCTCCACAATATCTCTGTCAAGATCTCTCTATCAGGAGACTTATAATCGTCTAGAGTGCTTGCCTTAATGGATATACCTCCATGTACAAAGAATACCCCGTTTTTAGATACCGCAGCATGCGGCATTCTATCAAAAATCCCGAGGAAATCCCTATATAGATCCCTCCATTTATCGGGGAATCTGGATCTCAGGTATACTGGGAAGTCATGTGGATAAGGGAGTAGCCATTCTGGAGGCTCGTGGTTCCCCCTAAGAAGGATGATGTTTCGCTTATATTGCAGCTGAAGTAGTATGAGGAATAAAATTGTTTCAACCTGATATCTTCCTCTATCGATATAATCACCTAAAAAAATTAGTATATCATCTTTCTCGATCACCTGTCTGAAGTTGATCATCTGTAGGAGAGTTACGAGAGTCAGTATATCACCATGAATATCGCCGAAAACATATCCATACTTATGTTCTCCAATGTTTATAAGGCCCCCGTCTACATTGAAATACCCATTAAGATTCTCCAGGTAATTCATATAGTCCTCTAGATATCCTTCATATAACTTTTCGTCTGCAAGACGAACATTTTTAAGGAGGATGTTTAAGATATCGATGCTCATACCATATAATAAAATTCAGCTTAGGATAATAATATATAGAGCCAAAGGTTTTATAATCATCCCATTAAATCATATTTTATTATGTCTAGTGGAAGACCTGAGAAAGATAAGTATTACCTAGATATAGCTAGGGCAGTGGCATCAAGATCACCATGCCTTAGGGTTAAATATGGAGCTATAATTGTTAAAAACGACGCTATCGTTTCCACAGGGTATAATGGACCGATCCGTGGAGGGGTAAACTGCTATGAAGTAGGCTGTTTAAAGGAGATACTAAACCTCCCTCATGGCAAGGCATATGACTATTGCCCAGCTGTCCATGCGGAAGAGAACGCTATTATAAATGCAGGTCGAAATGGATCAAGTGTATTAGGCGGCATACTCTATCTATATGGAACCGATGTAAAGACGGGGAAGGTAGTTAAGAGCGTCCCTTGTGATAGGTGTAAGAGAGCGATTATAAATGCTGGGATAACTAAAGTCGTTATGATAAATGAAGATGGATCGATTGATAGAGTAGATGTAGATGAATGGATTAGACTAGATACTGAGAAATATCTTGAGATGCTTAGAGAAGCGGAGGAAAAGGTATCTAAAGGAGAAATATAATAATAATAGAGCAGCTATCTGTATATGTAATTCTTCTAATTTTACTTCTTCAACAGTATTATAAATTGTAGCAGTGGCTTGACTCACTAGAGGGAGGGACCTATCATATCTGTGATGAAGCTAGAGACGCTGAAGAAACTGGGTAAAACCGGTATAATTTTATTATTCATATCTCTATCTGTACAGCTAGGTTTCTCACTATTATCCCCAGTTATGCAGTATTATATTGAGGCGCTTGCCAACCCAAGTATCCCGCCTCCTGAGCAGCGTGAGACTGTTAGGTTTACTGCAGAGGTCATATGGTATCTATCGTTTAACATCGCTGCATTCATGTTTTTCAGAGCACCATTCGCCACGTTCTTCGGGAGATTAAGCGATAAGATTGGGAGGAAGAAACTTATTGTAACTGGTCTACTACTATATGTCTTCATTGGATTAGCCCTTGGACTAGCAACTGACCCTATTCAAGTGGTAGTTATAAGAGCTTTACAAGGCATAGGTTCGGCAATGGTATGGCCAGTTGCAGAAGCGTTGCTGATGGAAGAGGTTGATGTGGAGATACGTACTAGGGCTATGACCCTATATGTTATGGCCCTTAACCTAGCTAATCTAGTCGGCCCAGGTGTAGGGGGATGGCTCTACCACCTATTCTATACCATTATCTCATCAGATAAGGCTATAGATATCCTTAGACCAACGGTCTTATCGCCAGTGCCTATGTTTACCTTGGCATTTATACTAAGCCTATTTATCAAAGATATCAAGAATCCCAAGGATGTAGATAGGAATATCATTAGTAATGATGAAAACAATGAGATTGCTGGGAATAGCAAGATACCTGAAGGACTCATTAAAAGATCAATTAGAGTAATCTATTTCATTGGCATTACAAATGGATTTGGAGTGGGTCTGGTCGCTTCTATAGTAATCGTCTATATTAGCGAATTCGTTGTTAAAGAGCCAGGTATAATAGGTTCTATTCTCCTCGTAACTGGTTTATTCGGGCTTTTAGCCGCATACCCTCTAGCCACCTACGCAGATAAGGTTTGGGGTAAGAAGAATATGGCGATGATGGCGATGGTATTTAGGACAGTGGCATTTATAATATTGCCTTTTGCCAGGGATATCCCAACTGCTATGGTGGCACTTGGATTGGGAAACTTATCGTTCAACACGGGAATGCCAAGTTTAAGAGCTTTACAGGCTGACTTAACTCATAAAAGTATAAGAGGGAGGGTATTTGGACAGCAACAGAGTTTCTTTAACGCTGGGATGGGGCTGGGTGCAGTTATCGGCGCAGGACTTTATATACAATATGCCCATACATATCTGGCGGGTTTACCAGGAGCAGGCGTACTATTCTTCACCTCAGCCATATTATCACTAGTAGGAGCAATCGCTATATACATATGGATGATAGACCCGAGGAGATAATGACTAGTCTTCCTTAAACAGGATTCTACGATATTCCTTTGCTTTCAAGAGAACTTTTTCCAGTTCATTCTTCACATAATCTATTTCTCCTTCTTTAACCTGTCTAACTACTTTCGCAGGGATGCCTAATACCAAGGATCGAGGGGGAATCCTAGATTTCGGGGGAACAACTGCTCCGGCACCTATTATGGAGCCTCTGCCTACAATAGAGTTGTCTAGGACAATAGCCCCTATACCAATAAGAACTTCTTCTTCAACCACCGCACCATGTATGATAGCGCCGTGGCTAACAAGCACATTATCCCCGATATAGACTGGACGGTCTTTAGGAGCCTCTATAATGACATTCTCAAGAATTACGACACGTCTACCTATCTCTATATGCTCATCATCACCCCTCACAATCGCTCCGAATGATACTACAGAGTCTGGGCCTATAACTACATCACCTATAACTCTTGCAAGGGGATCCACATATACCGATTCATCTACCTTAGGATATTTGTTTTTAAATGGAAGGATGTTCTTCACGACGCATCTCCCTCGAGAAAAATTTTAGTAGAGAAAGGAAAGGTAGGAGAATCTAGAGAACCCTATCTATTCTAATTGCTCTACTGGCTTGATCCAGTTTAAACCAGTCCTCGAAGTCAAGCCTCCAGTTACAGGCCCCTGCATTATCCAGTACCTGCTTTGGATTCTTTGCCCCTGGAATAGGAAGTATATTTGGATAAGAGGTCATAAGCCAGTTCAAGGCAACCTGAGCAGGCGTCTTATTATATTTCTTAGCTACTTCCTCCAAGAGCCTTACTAGTTCATAAATCTTCTTAAAATTCTCTGGATGGAATATAGGATCTCTACCCCTCACATCCTGGAACTCGGGAAGGTTATCTGGCTTATATTTCCCTGTCAACGCTCCTTTAGCTAATGGACTCCATGGCAGGACCACGAGGTCCTCTGCTAATGCATAAGGAATCAATTCCTTTTCAGCATCCCTCTCAATTAGATTATACCTAATTTGTATCGACACTATATCTGTCACCGATAGACACGATCTTGCTGATTCAACTAATTCAACTGGGAAATCACTCAGCCCTATATATCTAACTAGGCCGAGATGAATAAGCTGTTCAAGCGCCTCCATATACTCACATGTCGGGAAGTTATGCCATAGAGGTGGCCAATGCACTTGGAGGAGGTCTATCACATCGACTTGAAGCCTCTTAAGACTCTTTCTACAAGCCCTAATCACATCATCTCTAGATAGATACTGGCCAGGGATCTTTGTAGCGATAAATACCTCGTCTCTAATACCTAGTTCCTTCACCGCTCTCCCTAAGAACTCCTCACTTAGACCATCGCCATATACCATGGCGGTGTCAAAAAAGTTTATTCCAGCCTCATAAGCAGTCCGAATAATCTCTTTGGCCACCTTATAGTCTGTGACGCCCCATGTTTCACTGAACTGCCATATTCCCAGACCCATCCTACTAACTTCTTCACCTGTCCATCCCAATATTATCTTCTCCATTTCAGTCATTCCAAACACCAATATAAATTTAAATGTAGAAACCAATAGATTAATGAGATGATTTTATCGGGGGATTCACATGCCTAATAAGATAATCTTGGATACAGATCCTGGAATAGATGATGCACTTGCAATAATCCTCGCAGTCAATAGCCCGGAAATTGAGTTGATTGGCATCACAACTACATATGGTAATGTAGAGATTGAAAAAGCAGTTAGAAACACATTTAGAATTTTGAATTTTATAGGTCGTTTGGATGTGCCTGTTTATAGAGGAGCATATAAGCCAATTATAGAAGAGCCACATACAATAGATGTTATCCACGGATCAGATGGATTAGGTGATATAGATATTCCAGCAGTAGATATGGAACCTGCTGGAGACGCAGTTGAATTCATGATCAAGGCCGTTAATATGTACCCGCATGAAATAACAATTGTGTCTATAGGGCCATTAACAAACCTAGCATTAGCTATTCTCATAGACCCTGAGTTTCCAAATAAAGTTGGGAAAATTATATCTATGGGTGGCGCATTTGGACTAACACCGTATGGATATGGAAACGACACTCCAGTAGCCGAATTTAACATATATTCTGACCCAGAGGCTGCAAAAATAGTTTATGATTCTGGAGCCGAGGTGTATGCAATAGGTTTAGATGTAACAAACAACCCGAAAACGATGGTGTCTCCTGAGGAGAGGGAGAAAATTAGAGTTGAGGGTGGGAGAATAGGGAAGTTGTTCTATGAGATGACAAGGAGTCTAGCCAAATTATCACACGGAATTCATCTCCATGATCCAGTTGCATTATCTTATGCCATTGACAGAGAAATTCTTTCTTTTAAAAAGTACTGGGTCACGGTTGAATTGGTAGGCAGGTATACAAGGGGGCAGACGATACTTGATAGAAGAGAAGGGCTCCCTGGGTTTTTACGTGAAACCCCAAATATCTATGTAGCTTATGACGTAGATGGAGACGCCTTTAAAAAACTGATGTGGAATAGGGTGTTTAGCAGATAGTTATCGCTCTATAATTTCTTTTCTTTAATAAATAGTAATACGGCTGTTCCAATGGCTAGTATTATAGAATATATCCAGAAGACAGTGGAGAGGCTGGTCTGTAGAGCCAGGAGTCCTCCTGATACGGATCCTACGAAAATCCCTATATCAAACATGTTGAAGAAAAAAGCCATTCCAACCTCCTGATCCTCATCACTGAGAACAAGGCTTATGAAATTCACGCTTGATACAGCGCGCATTCCCCATCCAATTCCAGAGATTATCATGGCGATAAATAGAATGTAAATCGGTAGATTTAATGATATTAATAGAAATGAAATTGCTGTAAGGAGCATTCCACTCATAATAAGTTTTTTTACGCCTAGTTTTCCACCGATAAATCCGGTGACCGGCCTCACCAGAACATTAAATACGCCTCTTGCAGTATAAAGTGTGCTAATGAATGCCGCACCTAGAAGGTAGATATCTTCAACGTAAATAGGGAAATATGATCGGAAGAAACCGAGAGACGAGCTATATGCAAGGGTGGATAGACATATTAAGATGAAATCCTTATTCCTAAAGAGGTTGATGATGCCTTTACTTAGGCTCCATACTATCTTTCCATTTGAGTTATCATATAACTCTTCTTCTTTTAAGGTGAGTAGAATCACTGAAAATATTAATGTCGGTATGGAAGCTACCATAAATACCATATGGTAATCCATGTAATGGGATAATATCGCGGTAAGCCCTGGGCCGATAACCATGGCTAGTGCCATCATAGTCATATATGATCCCATCACACCCCCTCTCTTCTTGAGGGGGGTCAAAATGGATACAAATGCCATTGCAACAGGGCCGAAAGCGGCTATTGATAATGAATGGAAGAGCCTTATCAAGTAGATTGATGATACGCTATAGGAGAAACCATATAGAAATAGGGATAGTGAGTTTATGAAAAGAGAGATGCTCAGAAATTTTATCCTGCCTATTTTAGGAGCGCTTGACGCCAGTGGAAGCCTAATAAATATGGAGATTAGAGAGGGTATAGCCACAATCACACCGATCTCAGCTGCTGCGGCTCCCATATCGGATAGGTACAGAGGGAATATGGGGGTAATCATGTTTATTCCAAGCCAGAAGGAAAAAGATGCCACTGTTAGTATCAGCACCACTGGATTCATGGTTAAAACTATCTTAAACACTTTGACGATATATTAAATTTTAATTAGACCATTAAGACAGAGGTCTATTGTGAGTTATCTTATGACTATAGCCATTGTAAGTAATATAAGACAGAGATGTATTCAATATTAATTAATTACAACTGTTAGTTGAGGTGATATTACGTTGGAGAAGAAAATTATATCCACTGATAAAGCTCCAAAGCCCTTAGCAGCATATTCTCAGGCAGTTAAAGTCGGTAGTATGTTATATGTCTCGGGACAGGTGGCGATAGATCCTAAAACGGGAGAACTTGTAAACGGAGGTATAAGAGAGCAGACAGAGCAGGTGATTAAAAATATTGTTGCGATTGTTGAAGCGGCTGGAGGTACATTAGAAAATATCATAAAGATAAATGTTTACTTGGCCGATAAGAAATATTATTCGGGATTCAATGAGGTGTATAGGAGATATTTTAATGTCAATCCTCCAGCGAGGACAACCGTCGAGGCGAAGCCTCCTAAGGAAGAAATCCTAATTGAGATGGACGCTATAGCCTATGTCGAATAATAATGCATAGGTAATCCCATTCCAATATACCTAAATTAACATTGTCTATTTAGAAAGATGGCAGTATAGGAATATATAGAAATATAGATATATGGATGTTATAACATCTAAATGTGTATCAATTGCTTATCAATATATATATCTCGAAGTTTAATTAACTATTAAGTGAAGTTTTAATGAATATATTGGAAAAGAGAAGAAGTAGTAGACTTAAGAGACTTACCTTTATTTTCAGCGTAATTCTTGTAGCAGCATTTTTGTTATCTACGGCGACTCCCGCATATGCATTTTATACTGGCACGGTATATCAGAATAACTATATTAGGATTGGTATCAATGACTATGGTGCACTTGGAGTATACGATAGTGATTATAACGAAGTAGGATTTCAATATCCTATTGGCAGTGCATATGAATCTTTAGCAACTGGATGGTGGGGAGAAGGCTGGTCCTTATTCTATGAAGGAGATAGAGTCGGGTATGCTCCAGACGATGACATATGGGGCACAGTATCACTATCAACACCTGTAATCGTAAGTCAGAATCTGGGGTATAAGACGGTACATCAAATCGTGTTAAAAACAAGTGATAACAGGGTCAAAATAACATTCACATATACGATCTATAATAATGAGAAATTTGTTATCCTTAGAACCGCCATAGAAAATATTGGAATGACTACATTATACGAGTTGGAGCATAAACGAATTGTCGATTGGGACGTATGGGTTAACTACGGAGGAGGATATACTAACTATTGGGGAATGGATGACATTAGAAGACCTGATCTACATTTAACTGTAGCATTTAAAAACAGTACATTAGTTGGATCTGTTTCACCTAACACCGTATATATGGGGTTTGCATCAACTAGAGGTCCTTCTGACTACGACCATGACTGGGATGATTACACATCGAGGGGCTTTGTGAATCCAGAACACTTCTCTATAAGAGCAGATGGAACCACGGCATATAGAGGCGACTATTGTGTAGTGTATGACTGGCGTTTGGGAGATCTTAAACCAGGTAAGGAAATTGTTTTATACCAGGTATATGCAGCTGGAGACTCCCTAAGGGAGCTTGAGAACAACGTACAGAAAGCATTCAATTTAATATATGGGAAGGTCATTAAAGCTACTGGAATTGCTAGTGTAGGAAACATGGAAAGGGGAAGAGACTTCGGACTGGCAACTCTCCAACTAAACAAAGTTTTGATGACGGGGAAACTCGATATGCTAATGCTTACAGCGGCACCAGCTAAACCGATTAGTTTTGAAATGGTCTTGTCCTCTTACAATGAATACAACGATGTAATCTATATCAAGGGAAAAATGATTGTCGACGGAAAGCTTGTTGCAACAACTATTCTGATATTCAAGGATACTGGTAAAGTTACCTTATCCTCCGGAACAGTTTTCTTCACAGGACGGTTGACAGGATAGTCTATTAGAGACTGTCCAGTCACCGATTTTTTTATTATATTATTATTATAGTCGTATCATAATTTTTGTAAAGTTTTTTACTTAAACTAAGGAAATTAGGATGGGTAATTTTTTCTTATGCCTAAGGTTAAAAAAGAAAGTAGTTAATTAGGGAATTACCAGCGCTAGAACAGCCTTTTCAGTATGCATCCTATTCTCAGCCTGATCGAACACAACGCTATGAGACCCTTCTATAATGCCGTCTGTCATTTCTTCACCTCTGTAACCAGGTAGGCAATGCATGAATATGAAGTCTTCCTTAGCCACCTTTGTAGTCTCCTCGTTAGCTTGGTAGCCAGCCCAGTCCTTCAGACGCTTATCCTTCTCGGCCTCGGGCCCGCCCATACTATGCCAAGTATTGGCGTAAATTACATCTGCATTTTTAAACGCCTCCTCTAGATCCTCTGTTAACACGATCTCCGCACCTGTTTCCTTCGACTTGTCTTCGACGAAGTCCCATATCTTTGGATCTGGATCATATCCCCTGGGCCTAGCTACATACATTTTATATCCAAATATGCTGGACATTATCATAAGAGAATGGCATACGTTCCAGATGTCACCTACATACCCTATCTTTATACTCTTCCTCCCCTTATGCTCCCATATAGTCAGTATATCTGCTAACCCCTGCATAGGATGAGTCAAGTCGGTTAAGGCGTTTATCACCGGCTTCTTCATCCACCGGGCATATTCCTCCACAATCTCCTGTCCAAACGTCCTTATTACGAGGCCATCGAGATACCTATCTAGGACTCTAGCGGTATCCTTAATAGGCTCTCCACGACTCAACTGCATAACTTGCGGTGTTAGTTGGAAAGGCGTTGCTCCGAGGTGGGATATAGCTGCCATGAAAGAGACTCTAGTCCGTGTAGAAGGCTTTTCAAATATGAGGCCAACCGTCCTACCCTTTAGATATTCATGGGGAGCTCTCATAGCATGTAGTCTTTTGAGTTCCATTGAAACCTTCAAGACGAACTCGATTTCATCTCTTGTGAAGTCCATCAGAGTCAGGAAATCCCTACCTTTAAAATCAGCTCTCATCTGGATTCACCTACATCATGAGATATATTTCGAAGCAGGTTATATTACAAATAATACGTTGTTCAACTATAAATGTAATTTGTCAGAAAAGTTTCATAACTGGTTGATATCCATGTATTATATCGAGGATAAGAAACAGGGAGTTATAGTAAAGATATATGTTAAGCCTATGAGGTCAGAAAATAAACTCGTTGTTAAAGACGATGAATTGATCTTCTATTCTAAGGAAAAGCCGGTGAAAGGCAGGGTCAATGCATCGTTGCTAAAATTTTTATCGAGACGATTAGATATAGCATCTACGGATATAGAAATTTTATCCGGTATTAGAGATAGATTTAAGGTGATTATGATAAAGGGAATCACAAAGAAGGATTTTATAGAAAAAATGTTCAGGTAGATAATCGTTGTTTATAATTGTTTTAGTGGTTCACTGCTTTCCTAACGAAATAAATTGCCATGACGAAGTTCATAAGCTGTAGCGCGATTAATAGAGATACATCGATAGTATATGTAGATGAGTAAACTGCGAATAAGGTTGGAACCGTGAAGTATCCCACGGCCCATATGGTATTTACGAATCCTGAGCCTACTAAATAATTCTTTCCAAACATTTTTGCTATCATCTCAGTTCCATACGGCGATAGAAGCCCAACTCCAAAGCCCACTAAAAAGGCGGTTAAGTAAACTAGTGTATCTGTGTCCAAGAATAATGGCGTAAAAAAAGATGCTGTGGAGAGGCTCGTTATTAGACCTAATATCCCCACACCGATATTAATCGTGAATCCTTTATCCATGCCAATCCTCTTTGAGATTACTGGGAGAACCATCTGTGAAACTATGGCCGATATATAATATATAGTGATAATGAAACCAGCATTCTCAGCATTCAAATTCAGTTGAGTAAACCATATCACAGCTCTAGACTGATACGAACCATCTGAAGCACCTACCGATAACACCATTAATATAGGTATTATAGATAGGAGTCCAAGCCTAGAATATGATATAGAATCTGTGTCTACTGGTCTCTTAATCCTCACACGACGGATAAAGGGATATATCGTTAGGATAAATGCAGGTATCTGAATAAGGATGAAGAACGTGAATAATAGATTATATAGGGATCTTGAGATGAATATGCTTCCCAACGCAGGAGCTATAACAAGTCCCAGGCTCATTATACTAAAAAACCTTCCCAATATGGGTGTAGCCTCGCCTACACCGGGGAAACTACCGACAATCACCCCTACAAAGCCTACAAATACAAAAGCCTCCGCAACTCCTATTATGATCCTAGCAACGACATATAGGAGGGGCTCCCCAGTGAAGAATAATATTCCGGAGAGGAGGATAGCTAGTACTCCTAGGCTTATAACGAGGAATTCTTTCTTAACATACTGATGCACTATGCCAGCAGGGGCACTTGAGAAGGTATATGCTAGCCCAAAGACGCTAATAACTAGAGTTGACATAACCTCACTACCCGTCTTTAGATACGTTAAGTAGCTTACAGCTGGAATAGCGGATACTACGGCGAGAATAACGAGGAAAACAGGGATATAGATATACTCGAAAGTCCTCAGTTCCTGCATCTCGCCCATAGAGCTTCATCTCTCTGCAATATAACCTCAAGTCTCTAGATGAATACCATGTTTAAAATCGTTTTTGATTATAAGATATAAATATATAAGTTGATGAAGACATTAAAAAATCATCTCCTCCTTTTTCTAGACAGAGGCCTTCTTTTTCGGAATTTGAAGTGATATATGTATAACGTGGCATCTTCCTCCAGATCACCATAGATGTCTTTCAACGCTTTTTTTAACTCCTTAACATCTGGGAAACCATCTTCAATAGCATCTTGATCAGTCAGGTCTGAGAATCTTTTCTCAACAATATTGGATATTACGGCCTCTCCGTGTATCTTCCCTCTTAGATCAGCTACGTCTACAACCTCTCCCTTAACATACTTAGCTTTAGCCCGTATGGTCGTTCTTTTCCGGCCTGAGAGGATAAGGGGGATATATTCATCCCTAAACTTTAGACGCCTTCTACGCCCCATATTTATACCTCCTCTAGATACCTCAGCCTCATCTTACCAATATACTCCCTGAATTTGAATATGAGATCCATTCTATCTATACCAGATTCATGTGAAACCTTTTCCCAACTCCTAGCCTGAAGAACCTTCGATATCAACGCATACTCAAATTTCTTTGGTATCGGCACTCTCTTATCCGGGCTTCTTATAAAGTGTGTTTTAACGATCTCCCTAATAGCGTCATATGCGCCTCCATAGTGTAATGCGCCATATACATATTCCTTCAGCCTTTCCCTCTGGTTACCTCTTAGGCTTGGAGTGTAGTTTATGCTCCACGGGTCTGCGGAAAGTAGGAGATGAGCTAGTTTCTCATCTAGAACGAAGTGTGCATCCACCATTGACTCTACAAATAGCTTCTTGAACTCCACCCTAAACTTTTTGATATACTCTCTTCCACTGGGAGAGATTGGGCGTAGCACTATCGTGCTGAATTCACCAGATACATGATTTCTAATTGGGCTTAAGTAAACGGGGACAAATCTATTTCTAATCCAGAAGTTTAGAAGCTCCTCCGTGGCCCCAAAGCTCGACCCAACCCAATCTAGCTCCATATCCTTAGCCTCTGAAACCACGTGGTCCAATGCTTTACTACCAATGCCCCTATTCATCATCATTGGATGAGTGGCTATACGAACGATACGCACCCCCCTTAGATAAGCAAAGTCTCTATACAGGGGATAATATCTTATGAGGACGGTAGGAATAAGGTGTCCTGAGGGCGGCGCCCCAGCCAAGGTCCTCCTAACACTATCTTCAGACATCGCACCTTCATAGCATAGATGAAGGCTATTAACCACATGGCCATCGTATTTAAGGCATCTAGCAAAATGGTGAGGCGCATCACAGAGAATCATTATGTCATTGGGCCTATTTCTATAATGTGCATAGATATAGATTCCTATGAATTCACGTAGCTTATCCTTATTGTTAAACAACCAGTCCTCCAAGTCGATTTTAACATATCTCGTCCTTTTAGGAGACGCCTTACTAATTTTCTCATCAGAGAAGTCAGCGGGATCAGAATCTAGGAATAATGCCCTGAAAAGCCACTGCTCCACTGGATCCAGCTCTCCATATCTAATTGGTTGACTCATATGTATCTCGGCGAGCCTCCTCCCCCTAATCCTCCTTAAGAGAGGGAGGAACCGTATCTGAAAACCTCTTCCAGCACCCTCATATCCATGTAAGGTCGTCGAGAAGATCGTCAACTCGTATTTCTCCGCATACCCCTCTAACAATCCAACTGGGACACCCGACGCTTCGTCTACCACGAGTATGTCAGGCCTCTCTCTAAAGACATCTATTGGAGAGACATATTTAACTTGGCCAAGCTGACTATTCAACTCAACAATTGCACCATTCCGCTTTTTAGTAGTGAATTTCACCTTAAGCCTAAAGAGAGCCCTAGCAATAAAGTTAAATACCTCCCTCACATTTATGGGCTCTGGTGCTGTTAACACCACCTTCATTTTCTCATCGCTATTCTGAACATCCCTATGCATGACACCGGCGATCGCAAGGCCGATTGCAGCAGACTTTCCCCGTCCCCTATCCGCGGTGACTACAACACTACCGCCATTTATACTTATCTTGTCAATTGCATGGATAACATCCACCTGATCCTGTGTCAATGCAATCCTATAAATAAGCTCATGGAAAGTAGTTCCTGTGGGGATAACCGGCTCGGGCCTCTGTAGAGGGGGGGCTTCATATACCTGTCCATGGATGGCACCCGACTCCTCTACGAAAAATACCCCGGGAGACTTTTCAAGCGACTCGACAAGGTGACGGATAAAAATAGGCCTTAGATCAGCCTCTGTATATGGATCTGTAACCATGTCTCTATGGAAGGGCACCACCATATCCTTCCAGTCCAAACGCTTGGGTGACAGGAATATTATTAGCCCCCCACCCCTTACAACTTCTATCAACCTACCTAGGTCATTAGGCCGTAGGTCTCTCCTAAAGTCTGCTACCAAGAAATCCCAAGTTGTCCCCATAATACGCTCTAAATCCTTAAACGAGACATATCCCCATTGGATAACCCCGTCATCCACATAGCCTTTTATACCAGCGACAAAATCCTCAACCCACGGGCTGTCCTCCCGATCCTCTTTTCCAGAAAGCAGGAGGAGATATTTGTCTCCACGGATAGAGGTATAAAGCTCAACTATTTCACTCAGATATTTATGCGCATCCCCCTCTAAAACAATTATTCTCCTATGGTGTTCTTCGAGATTACGCTTTATTATATCCTCTATAAAGCCTAGATCGAGACCTGACATAATATTTAAATCACCTTCTCACCACTATGGCTACAATACCATAGTGTGAGACCAATTAATTTATGTTTAAGGAACTGGGTTAAAAAAGATAATATCGTCTTTATAGTAACAGGATATGAAGAAAAATAAAAAATAGAAAATGGGACACTCGATTAGTTTACGGTAGCCATACAGCTACTCTTCCAACTTCTCAAGCTTACCGTATCTGCCCACATTAAGCTGTGGATTGCCGTTGAACTCATTGATGTATCCATTCTCAACAAGTACCTTGTCGCCTTCCTCAACCATCTCTATCTGCCTATTCCATAAGACTAGGGTAATTTCACCAGTCTCGTCGGCAAGCTTGGCTTCTGCAATATAAACTCTCCTACCAGTTTTCCTGGATACAAAGGATCTCGTCTCGCCTTTCTCGGTAATCGTGCCTTCGACAGTCACGTTATTCATTCCAATTTTCAAATCGCCAATCTTCAATTCAAATCGCCATCAAATCAAATAGTGATAGGTATATTGTGGCTCGACATATATAAAGAAAGATATGTTCCATTGGATGACAGGGCTATTATAATATCGTTTTCACAGCGTCATACCCCATTTCAAAGGCTTTAGAATTGATTTCACTCATCCTTAGACCACTAATTACATCTAGGAAATCTTTTTTGGTAACCTTTCCAGGAAGTATGTCTAATGCAACTAAGCCCCCTAGCATTACCATGTTCACAGACAAGGCACTACCTGCTTTTAAAGCGAGTTCATGTGCATTTACCGTCAATATCTTAATCCCGAGACTCTCCGCTTTTGAAATTAGTTCATCAGGGCTCGGCATATTTATCTTTGGTAGAGCCGGCCTAATCATCCTAGTATTAGCCACTACTATGGTATCTTTATTTGCATATCTCAGGACACGCATAGTCTCTATAAGCTCTAGACCTATTATTACGTCTGCACCGCCTACAGGGACTAATGGCGAGTGTATATCCCCTATTCTTATATGAACCTCGACACTACCCCCTCTCTGACTCATCCCATGTGTCTCAGCCATCATAACTCTAACTCCCCGTTTGTTGTATACACTACTCAACACCCTTCCAAAGGTGATTATGCCTTGACCACCTACTCCAGTTACCAATATATCACAATATTTCATCATAGTCACCACCATAATGATTCAAATTCCTTTGTCCAGGGTCTAATGGTATGAATAGCATTATATGGACAGACATATACACATTCGCCGCAGCCCACACAGAGAGTAGGATCTATAGAAGCCTTACCGTCCTCCAAAGGCACTATAGCTGGACATGAGAAAGCGTTGTAGCAAATCCCACACGCAGTACATTTCTCCAGATCAATGGAGTATAATGGCCTCTCAACACCTTTTCTCCTTGCAATGGAGTCGATATATAAGGAGCATGCTCTTACAGCGACTGCGACCACAGGTATACGCTGTTCCTTAACAATCTCCAGTGCATCAGTTAGCTTCTCAACCGCCTCATTAATGTTGTATGGATCGAATTTAATTACGTGTTTTACACCCATGCCTCTAGCTACATCCTCGATATCTATTACGGGAGCATCCCTACCATCTTGATAGAAACCGGTACCTGGGTGTGGCTGTGCACCAGTCATAGCCGTCACCCTGTTATCCATGACTAACACGAGCATTGGGGCTAGGTTATATACTGCATTTACAAGGGGAGGCAGGCCGCTGTGGAAGAAAGTTGAGTCTCCAATAATAGCTATTGGAATCTCTTTATCGGACAGGATATGGGCGAAGCCATTAGCAAAGCCTATGCTTCCACCCATCTCGACAATAGTGTCCTGCATATTATAAGGCGGAAGGACTCCTAGGCTATAACAGCCGATGTCCCCATTATAAATCGGCTTTACCCCGGCTTTTGCAACCGCCTTTCTCAATGCATAGAATGTACCTCTATGAGGACAGCCTGGACAGAGGACGGGAGGCCTAGGAGGTAAGCCGAAATCCTCGATATTCACCTTAATGGGGTTATATGGATACTCTACTTCGAAAAACTTGGATAATGCCATACACACCTTATTCAGGTTTAACTCCCCAGTTAATGGAACAAGGTTCTTTCCATGTATCTCCATGCTAAAACCCTCGTCATACGCATAGGATTTTAGAAATACCTCTACTACAGGCTCTAGCTCCTCGACTATTAGAACCTTCTCGACACCGTCCAAAGCCTTCTTAACAAGGCGTCTAGGCAGGGGAACCATCCCCGAAAGTTTTAATATCTTATAGTTTCTAATTCCCATAATGGATAATGCATCCTTCACATATCCATATGCCAATCCAGATGTGACAATTAGATATTTTCCATCTCCCTCTATCCAATTGAAACCAGCCGTATCCATATACTTCTCTATCTCAAGCCATCTCTCCACAAGTTTTCTACGGAGTTGCCTAGCATGAGCCGGGATAACAGAGTATTTCGCAGGGTTTTTAATGATACTGCCTCTAGGAACTCTCTTTACAAGCTCACCTATATTAAATGGTGCTCTAGAATGTCCTAATCTAGTTGTTGTCCTGAGAATAACTGGGTGTTTAAACTTTTCACTCAGTTTGAATGCCTCGATGGTAACATCTTTGAGCTCCAGCACCGAACCAGCCTCTAAAACAGGAATGTAGCTTCGAACCCCATACCACCTATTATCCTGCTCATTCTGACTACTCCACATATCGGGATCATCTGCAGATACCACGACAAACGCTGCTTCGACACCTGTGTAGGCGCTTGTCGACAATGGATCCATAGCAACATTAACGCCTACATGCTTCATCGCCACCAGGCTTTTCACACCACCTATAGCCGCTCCATAAGCAGCTTCTAAAGCGACTTTCTCGTTAGTACTCCACTCAACATAGAAACCATATTCTTTAGATAGTTTGAACAGTGTCTCAACAATCTCGGTAGACGGGGTTCCAGGATAGGCCGCGGCGAACTCCAGCCCAGCCTCAACAGCACCATATGCAACAGCCTCATTACCCAGTAGCATTATTGACCTAGATTCACCTGAGTTTGGCATTAAAGGGCACCAAACAAATTATTTTACACATTAAGTTATTATAAATTAGGTAAATACATGAACCACCAATGAAATATCAGGTAAACCGTTTATCCTTCATATTTGTAAAACATGTAAAACTTTATAAGCATGTATTATATTAAATGTAGTAGGTGATGTAGAGATGTCTGGTGAGGATAAGGAGAGTAAAGGGACTATTACAATTAGGGGCATAGATAAGAAGATCTACAACAAGCTGTCAAGCCTATCACGCGAGATGGATAAGACTATTGGAGAGGCGTTAAACGAGGCTATGAGTCTGTTCATCACACTAGCGGGGATGGTTGAAGGAATCGATAAGAATATAATGGTTATCCAGGGCCATGACAAGCTTGAGGTTACAGGAAAGGAGTTGGGAGATGTGGATAAAAAAGTGCTGTTTATGAATATAGATGAGCTTGTGATTAAGGACGTGGATCCAGATATATTTGATAAGAAGATACATAAGATATCCAATGTAAAGACCCTGAGGATAGTCGGAGATCTAAATAAGTTAAAAGTCTATGGCAAGTGTATGAACGTAAAGAAAGTGGTCTTCGAGAAATAAATCAATCTTTTTAAACCTCTTTCTCATAACACAATTATTAATTGTTATTGAACCCATGTAGTATGTAATTATTTATACATGAATAATGATTGTTTATAGGTGTTTATGAGATGTCCATAGATAGGGAAACCCTCTTTTTCACCCTTATATCCATAACCATATTTAGTATAGGAATTTTACTCGGGATACAGCATTCACAGAATATTATGGAGATAGCAAAGATAGTTTATAATATAGATGGTATCGGGGGGAATGATGGTAGTGTAGAGATCAACAAGCTTAGTATGTTCCTCCTAATATTTAGTAGAAATACCTTGGTAACTGCATTAAACGTCTCACTAGGCCCTATTTTTGGCTTATTCCCCGTATTCACATTATTATTTAACGGCTATTTAATAGGCGGGATACTTGCGGAGGTATCAGCCTCATATGGATTAACATATACATTAATGGGCATCGTGCCCCATGGGATATTTGAGATCCCAGCATTCATATACTCAACTGTACTTGGCCTAAAACTGGCTAGACTAGCGATAAAGACCTCATTTAAAGGAGAACAATTATCCGAAACCTATATAAACTACCTCTGGCGAATAGTGAGGGTTATTATACCATTATTATTTATAGCCGCTTTAATAGAGGCATATGTGACTACAGCTCTCCTCAATATATAGGAGAACCTCCATAGATAGATATCTAGGTATGGGCTAGCCTGTTGAGACATGGTGTAAATATGGGTAAGGGTAACAACCTCTTCCTACTAACGATATATATGGTTATAGCCAGCATAGCTATGAGCATAGTCTCCCCACTTATACCGAATTATATATTGGACTCAGGATACGACATGAGTATCCTGGGCCTGACATCCACGATATCATCCTTGATATCTGCGTTACTGCTTCCATTCGCAGGCTACTTTGCAGATACCCTAGGGAGAAGAAAGGTAGCTATATTCACTCTTACCTTAAGGGCATTCGGTACATTCATGTTCTATTTAGGAAACACTTTATTTCACATTATAACAGCTCAGGTCCTAATTGACCTAGGTTTTATACTAAGTATGCCAGCTCTAAGAAGCATGGTAGGAGAAGCAGGAGACGTGAGGAAAGTGGGAGCAGCCTTTGGAAGCGTCATGAGTATAGTCAGCTTGATATACACGATATTCCCCTCGATAGGGGGATTGATATACGTATACCTTGACTATTCATCTACTTTTTTAATTGCCTCGATAATATTTTTGCCAGCCCTTTTCCCTCTCGCTCTATATGAGGATGTTGAGATAAAAAAGGAGGGAGTTAGGTTCGATTTAAAAAGGATTCTTCTCCCTAAAAAGACCGAGCTGTCTGTGTTGATCCCATTCGTCCTAGAGCGAATTAGCTGGGGTCTTTGGATATTCATTCTAAATGCTATCCCAAATGACCTCTATGGCCTTGGTCCAGAGTACCTTGGTCTAGCCCTAAGTATCCAGAACTCTAGTTGGTTCATAAGCCAGTATATCTTTGGTAGAATTACTGATAAGGTGAAGCCGAAATACATCTACATGTTTTCCAATTTTGTAGGGATACCAATGATATTATTGATGCTTTTCGTCAAGGATACTAGAATACTTCTACTAACATGGGCATTATTCGGGGTCTCCATAGCCTCTTGGATACCGAGTTTCAATAAACTTGTTTTCAAGATAACTGACATAGAGACTAGAGCCACAACCTATGGAAGAATTGACTCCCTAAGAAACTTATTGGGATTTCCAACGCCATATATAGGCGGACTTATGTATGTCAATATAGGCTTATATGCTCCACTCTATACAGGGATGGGATTAATAGCCATTCTAATGGCAATAGCATATAAACTCCTACCTGACTAGCAAATAGAGATCAGATGAATTAGAAAATAGTTGTAAGAAAGAAGAAAAGGGATTTTATAGGAGATAATATACTAGGAACAGCGGTCCAAACACAAGTGAAAACGTGTTGATCAGCTTGATCAAGATGTGAAGCGAGGGTCCAGCGGTGTCCTTCAAGGGGTCTCCCACCGTATCCCCGACAACAGCCGCTTTATGAGCCTCAGATCCCTTGCCTCCAAAGAATCCTAGTTCAATGTATTTCTTAGCGTTATCCCATATAGCGCCACCGGTGTTCATCATCATGGCAAGTATGAAACCAGAGAATGTTGCACCAATGTTTAGGGCACCGACCCCATCCGCTCCGAAGATGAATCCTACTACCAAGGGCCCAAGCAATGGTATGAGACCTGGGAGAACCATTCCCTTCTGCGCTGCTAAGGTACTTATAGAAACACACCTGGCGTAGTCAGGCTTCACCTTCCACTCTAGTATACCTGGGTTCTCCTTGAACTGCCTCCTAACTTCCTCAACCATCGCTTTCGCGGCTTTAGACACTGCCCTAATGGCTAGGCTACTGAAGAAGAAAGGTAGTAATGCCCCTATGAAGAGACCAATTAAGTTCTTGATCTGAAGCAGGTCGAGGAATGATATGTGGACGATATCTAAGTAAGCCTGGAATAATAGTAAGGCTGCAAGCCCAGCTGAGCCCATAGCATAACCCTTTGTAAGTGCTTTGGTCGTGTTACCCACAGCATCAAACTTATCAATAGCCTTCCTAACCTCCTCCGGCTGCCCAGACATCTCAGCGATTCCGCCAGCGTTATCAGCAATGGGACCGAAGCCATCGAGTCCCAAGACGAATCCAGCCACAGAAAGCATCCCCATTGTAGCCACGGCAGTTCCATAAACGCCCCCAATGTGAAGGTTCAATCCGAATTCATCTGCGAAAGCCATGCCCAGATAATATGATGCTATTAAAACTACAGATATTACTACGACGGGTAGAACCGTTGATTCGAGTGCAGCAGCGAAACCTGATAGAATGTTTGTAGCCGGGCCCGTTTGACTGGCTTCAGCAACTTCCTTTACAGGTCTATAATGATACCCGGTATAATAGTCTGTAATCAAGAGTATTAGCACGCTTGTCACTACTCCGGAGATAGCGGCGTAATAGAGGTAGATGCTTCCTATAGTCTCTATAATTAGAATGTAAAAGCCTATTAAGGCAAATATAGTTGTTGCTACCATTCCGTTACGAAGGGGAATGAATGGGTTTTTCTCCACATCGCCTCTTACAAAGAGTATTCCAAGGACTGCAGCCAATATACCCACGGCTCGAGCCAGTAATGGGAAGATGATGAAGACCTCCTTACCGGTTACAGCGGTCAACGCTATACCTATTATCATTGCACCGATATTCTCGGCGGACATTGACTCGAATAAGTCGGCTCCCCTACCAGCTACGTCACCAACGTTATCACCGACGTTATCCGCTATTACAGCAGGATTCCTAGGGTCGTCCTCAGGAATACCTGCTTCAACTTTACCTACTAAGTCAGCCCCTATATCAGCAGCCTTTGTGTAAATACCTCCCCCAAGCTGTGCAAAGAGAGCTGCTAGGCTTGCTCCGAATCCGAATCCCACAATAAGCTCTGGATCTTTATTGAATAGATAGTATAAGAGGGTTATACCCAATAGGCTTAAGCCGACATTGAATAGCCCCATTACCATACCGCCATAGAACCCGATGTCTAGGGTCTTTTTAAGCGAATGCTTGGCTGAATAAGCGGCTCTTACATTGGCTCTAGTAGCGACATCCATGCTTATCCATCCAGCGGCGAGGCTCGCTACGGCGCCTAAGATGAAGCCGATACTTATGTATGGAACACCGTTATGTGGATAATAGTCAAATACCCCGTATAAAAGGACGGTTATTACTAGTGCAATATACGATATAGTTTTATACTGTGTCTTTAGATAGGCACTGGCGCCTTCTCTAATGGCATTATATATTTCAAGCATCTTCTCATCGTCGACCTTCTCCCTGACTACAAGGTACGATAGAATAATCGCGACAACGAGGGATACAACCCCTCCTAGTAGTGCGAATATACCTAGATCCAACATTTTGACACCTCACTCCTGATATACCCTGTTCTTTCAGACTAATATATGACTATTAATAGAAAAATGTTTGCCTTATTAATATTACTCAATATATTTACTTTCCCCTATATAGAGTCAATTTATAAAGTCGTTAGGAGAATAATGGTGAAGGTAAATAAAGTAGAGTTACTTGATTCCTAGGAAGGATAGGAGCTCGGAATAAGCATTTATCTTACTGATAGACTTAGCGTCTATTGGCCCAGGCTTCTTCATGAAGAAGGCGTTTATTGGATAGAGTGTTCCCTTGTATCCTCTCTGTATAACAACCTTACCGAGGCGGATTAGGTCGACAACCATACCAGCTAGAGAAGGGCTATCGTTTATCCTTACATTGACATAGAGCTCATCCTTGAGACCGTTGAAATTCACATATTCAAGGTGAAGGGACACGAATTTTTTGTCTCCTAAGGGCTCTAGATAACCTGTTGGCTTTATATAATGTGGTGCGTCGTATCCCAGTATATCCTCCACGATACTACTCTTTGTCAACTCCTTCATCTTATTCTTTTCTGGGATCGTCAGTGCAAGGAAATCGAGGTTTCCTCCAATGTTAAATTGCACTATAAATTTGACATACCTATTTCTCTCAGCTAGGTGCTCAAGAATGTCAGCTGTTAATGGAGTGGCACCAGTTGCGCCATCATCTCCTAAAACCACGCTGTTGACGCCCTCATATAGGGATACAAATGCAGGGTCATTGGCTAGGAATACAGGTATAACGTTTACAAATACTACTGGCTTGACTCTCCTAGCGTATTCTGCCGCTGCATAGGCATATAACTGAGAGGCGGTGAATGAGGAGGCTTCATTGTTGTCAATCGCGGCTTTTAAAGCCTCAACCGTATTAAAGGCCTTACCATATTCTGTTGTAAGCATATTAACAACTACATCGGGCCTATGTTTCCTCCACTCATCGACAAAGTATTCTATCATATCCCCCAATGTGTCATACTCCTCGTCAATAGATGTGGTTTTTATCGGCATTCCCTCTACGCTGTTGAGGTGAACGCCTTTTGAGATCACGAGATCCTTCAACGTCTCTGGAACTGGAACAGTATCCTTAAAAACGTTTTTAGCCACCTCATACGCCGTCTTACCGACTTTGTTTACATCCACATCATATGATGCAACGATATTTATCTCCTCAATCTCAACTCCTATATCTTTATTGGCAAGTGGAACTCCATACGGAGGAATATCTCCCTTCTTAATTCTTTCTAAACCAACTACCAAGTGATTTGCCACCATACCATGACCAATCAGAACCGTATTCACCATTTATCCACCACCTCCAACTCAACATACTACTATCTATAGGCGACATATTACTATCTAAAGCACCAAAACGTATATATAATAACAATGGTGCCTATATATCAAAAAGACACAAGCAATTATATATTTTACGTTTACTATTTATAAAAATTTTCCATTTTTATATATAAGAAATAAGGAAAATATATAGTTTTGATGTATGCCGTTATATCTTTACAAACTCCCTCCTCCTCATAATCCTGTTAAGCTTAAGAGTGTAGATGCTCTCCCTTCCTAGAATGACTAGACTCATCACATAACTAATTGCATTCGCAACCATTATCGGAACGAATATAGTATAGCTTCTAGTCATCTCTGGAATCATTACCAGAGTAGTTAGAGGGACTTTGGCGACGGCGGTGAAATAAGCCGCCATACCGACCAAGGCATATAGATTGGGATCCGATATAATATTTGGAAACAGCTTCTCGAATGAAACACCTAACCCAGCGCCTAGGAATGTGCCTATGACTAGACTGGGTGCAAAAATCCCCCCTGTTGTTCCAGAGCCAACCGTGAATAACGTGGCGACCATCTTCATGAATGCTATGAAGAATAATACTGACATCAAAGTTATTTTACCCATGAAAAAGCTGTCGACAGCCTCATAGCCTACGCCTAGTATCCCATACTCTACGAATTGAAAACCTATTAAACCTACAATCAATCCGAATATACCAGTCTTCATGTATAGGGGGAGGTTAACCTCATCCACCCAGGTCTCAAACCTATCGAATACAACAACCCACAAAGCACCCGATACCCCTATGATTACACCTAGTAAGGCTACGAAGAGTATCTCAACGATATTCGAGAAGACAATTGTATAAGGAATGAAAAAAGCTGGATAGTCCCCTAGAAACTGGGTAGCCACGATCTTCCCAGTGACCGATGCCAAGAGGAGGTTTATCAATCGAGACGCATCGATCTCCGGGGAAAGGATCTCAAGACCAAAAATCAACGCACCTATTGGAGCATTAAAAGTAGCGCTTATGCCAGCGACAAGCCCTGATGTAACAAGTAGGCGGATGTCCTTCGGCCTCAGCCTAAGTATCTGGGCCATTGAAGAGGCTATTCCAGCGCCGATCTGTGCAATTGGTCCCTCCCTACCCGCGCTGCCTCCAGATGCAATTGTTATTGAAGCAGCGAGTATCTCAACTGCGGCAACACGTTTACGCATAAGCCCAAACTTATATCTAACAGATTCAATGATCTGCGGGATACCATGTCCCTTCGCTTCGGCAGCCAGATTCTCCACTAAAAGACCCACCAATATAGCACCGACCATCGGGGATAAGAATAGATAGTCCCTGAATACCTGCATAAAGAAGTTTTCCCTAATGAAAGATATCAGCTCCCTAAAGAGAACGGCCCCGAATCCACCGAATACACCTATTAAAATACTTAGGACTATTAGGGACATGTTATACTGTTTTAATCGGTACATGAACTTCCTTATCCTCAGTTTAAGTTTCACGATGCTTATCAACTGTATATCACCACTACTCACTGGTAATGTAGCCATTGTAGTATGTACATCAGGTTCAGCCTAGAAGAAAAGCTTACGCCTCTTCCTCAATATTAATAGCTTATCACCCTCTGTTAGTTTCAGGTCGTCGCTTGGAACTAGCACCTTATCTCCTCGTAAGACCATAAGTGGATAGACAATATCCTTACTAACTTCCTTGACGTATGATAACGGCTTACCTGCAAAATTGTCTTTTCTGATGTTTACCTCCTCAACATCAACATCTTCCCTGGATATTTTAACAAAATCCACGAATTTAATACCCCTGATCAATGCATCGATTTGTATTGCAATCGTCTCAGCAGGGTTAACTATGTTTGGAATACCTAGTTTCTTACATATCTCATGGAACGCTGGATCTACGATCCTAGTTATGATGTTCTCCACACCATAGTGTTTTGCAAGTATCGACGAGATTACATTAGTCTTGTCATCACCTGTGACTGCTATTAAGTAACTAGCCTTTTTTATCTCTGCTGACTCCAAGACCCAGGGATTTGTTGCATCGCCTATTATAACATGACAATGTGTATCCTGTAAGAGGAACTCTGCACGGTTCCTGTCTTTCTCGATGATGGTGACAGCATACCCCTCATTTTCCAGCATCTTAGCAACAGTATATCCCACAGCTCCACCGCCAACTACGATTACATACTGCATATAGGGTCATCTCACGACCATATGGAATTATACGAATATCATTTTAAAGACAACTATAATTAAATTCCAATACATAACTTTTTGGTCGATTTATATAAAATATTTAGGTTTGATGAAGAAATATCGCTTGACCTACTCCTCTTCTTCTTTGATATACTGATCTGCCTTAGCCATCAATGAAACAGCTACGTCAATCAATTCAATGTATTTCTCTACATCCTTCTCGGAATGCTGTACACTCACTGTCCACATCTCCTCCGGGCCAGTTGCCATCGGAATCAGCCCCCGATTCAACATCGCGAAGAAAAGCGGGTACCATATCTCTAGATTACTCTCAAGTACTTGGCGGAAGTTCCATACTTTATCCTTTGAAAACATTATGGCCCCACTGACTCCAAATGTCTCGATATAAGCGTCTACACCATATTTTCCAAATGCCTCTTCATAAGCTTTCTTCAGATCCTTAGTGTATTTAATCATCTGGGGATATACATCCTCTGTCAATATCTGGGTTAAGGTTATGTATACGCTTCGTAGTGCAAATGGATTTGCATTATATGTCCCGGCGTGGATAACACCCTGGTATCTAGGTGCATCCGAAGGTGCTATTAGACTCATGATATCCTCGTCTCCCCCGACCAAACTGACCGTCGCACCTCCACCGATCGCCTTAGCCAATGTAATTAGATCAGGCTCAACGCCTAGGATCTGGGACGCTGTGCCTGGATGAGCCCGCATACCAGTCTTTATCTCATCGAATATTAATACGATATCATACTCCTTAGTAAGCTTCCTAATCTCCCTAAGGTAGTTGGGCTTTGGATATATTATCCCCGCATTCATCATAATGGGCTCCATAATCAATCCTGCTACGTCGTCACCCTCCTCCTCCAACAACTCTTTCAGCGGCTCTAAATCATTGAAGGGAACTATCCTCACTAACTCCTCAGTATCCTCAGGCAGTCCAAGGGAATCAAGGACACTTACCGGCATTCTCCTCGGGCCTGCAAGCCCTCTAGTAGGCCAACTACTTACAAGCATGTAATCATATGTCCCGTGGTAACTGCCTTCTATCTTTATAATCTTATCCCTACCTGTATATGCCCTGGCAAGTCTACTCGCGAACATAGTGGCTTCGCTACCACTGTTACTAAATCTAAACATGTCGATATCAAATATCTCTGGAATCAGCTCTGCAAGCTCTTCCAACAGCTCATGAGGATAGGTATATAGTATTCCATCCTCAGCCTGTTTCTTCCAAGCCTCAACCAGCAGTGGATGTGCATGACCTACTAGGAGAGAGCCGTATCCCATGTTAAAATCTATATACTCATTGCCATCAACATCCCAGATCCTAGATCCCTTAGCCCTTGTAAAGTAAAGGGGATAGGGTTTATAGTAACGTTGATTGCTATTTACACCCAAGGGGATATATTCAGAAACCTCTTCATATATCTCTCTAGAACGCGGTGTTCTATTCATATACTGACGGACTTCCTCGACAGTATCGGGCCCAAAATCTTCCCAATCAACTAGATAAGCTTCAAACATAAGCTCAAGCCCCTTGAATCCTCCGGTCCCCAGTAGGATTTACGTGTACCGGGAGGTCAGTAGAATCATCATCACTAGACAATACGTAACGACCTCCAATATATCAAAATGGTGAAGAGGATATTAATAACCTTTTACATAGTTTTAGGAAAAAAAGCTAAAAATTACATTCTGGACTACCCCAGATAAGCTATTTTTAAGGGTATTTATCTGGTCATTTATGGACATTACTGTTAATACATGTGAACATTATATATTATCATTGGTGACTGTATATGGAAGATGAGAAGAAGAAAATCGAGAGTGAGAGGGAAGAGTTAGAGGCGGTTCTTAAAGTAGTTAGCAGTGAAGTGCCGAAGCTAATAGAGAACATCATCAAGCCTTTGAAAGATATACTAAACGAGTTCTACAGCCCTGAGAGTGTAAAGAGGAGGGCAGAGGCATTCGCATCATTTTATAAGACGCTTGTAGACAGCGGTATTCCGCCCGAAGAAGCATTGAAGATAGCTAAATCACAGATACTGGATATTAACATGATACTAGAAAGGATATTTGGGTCATTTAACAAGAGAGATAAACGCTGGGAATACAGAGATGAGTAAATTATCAAAGATGTTTGCCGTGATCAAAGTTGCACTGTACATCATACTATTTATCCTACGCCTCTTTAAAGTAGGTCTAAAATATCTGTGGTATAAAATCGTGTTCTATATTAGATGGCGAATCGCACTTAGAAAGACTAGAAAGATACTGAGGAGAGCAGGATTGTCTAAGGAGGAGGCTAAATCCTTAGCTAAAGAGATAACTGGACCACCACCATCATTAAGAAAGATGATGAAGATGACAAGGAGGTTTTAGGTGAGATGGAGGAAATATCAGAGATTAAGAAAAGATTAGGGGAGATATCCAATACCCTCCAAAGGATTGAGGATGAGTTAGCTAGGGCAAATAGACCCGCTACGCAATTAGAGGGTGCTATGGTTAGAACCCTTAGGAGGCTTATCGAGTTATATTATATGATGATTGATTATATGGATAGAAGCCAGAAACTGTATAACTTAGCGGGTGGAGACGATATCAAAGTATGGATTATAAGGACCCTATATAAACATGGCGAGATGAACGTATTTAATCTCACGAAAGCCATTAAAGAAAGTAGGGGGAAGGCGAGTAGAAGGATAGTAGCTAAAAAACTAGTGGAGTTAGAAAAAGAAGGAATCGTTAGTATGGTTAAACGCGGTAGAGAGAAAATCTACTTCCTCAATCTATAAACATATCTATATCTGTGTTTCTACCGACGATATCTCAATTACTGGGATTCCTCTACTAGACAATTCTTTAATCCATTTAATAGGCTCAGTGATCTTCTCAGGGGGCACAACTCCCTTTTCTGGGAAGAGGCCTTCTGCCAGGGCTTGGGCACCTATACTAGCCCCTACCCCCGTTGTATAAGCAGTGACCCCAGCATCCCAATCCTTGTAATATCCAACAGGCCCAACGAAATACAATAGTCTACTCTTGACACCTTCCCGCCATCCTTTCAATTCCACTCTTAAAGCGCCTACCACATCCTCAGGCTCTCCTGGTTTTGTTAGAGAAGCTAATAACTTCTGTGGAGAAACCATACAGTCTCCCACAGAAACCTCTTCCCTTGACGTGAGCCCAACATTACGTAGGAAGTCCAGGATGGGGAAGACCGATTCATCCCATGTATCTTTATACGTGACTGTCCTAACATTCGGAATTGTATGTGGTAGAGTCGCCAGCTCACTATGTATAATGGCAAAGGTTTTTTGATATCCTATTGGATCCGGGAAATAAGTTGTTTCTGGAAAACTTAGCGGCGGGGCCTCTACATACCTCCCGTTTAAATATAGGACTGCAGGCAAGGTGGCTTCATCCAAGACCGTTAAGACACTGAAGCCGAACATAGATCCTTCTGAGGATTCTCCAGCACTTCCCCACCTTATATGTATCTCATCCACGGAATCCATCTTACTGGATCCGTATCCCACCAATACATTAGATGTCCCTGGGTCGTCGCCTACACCTATAACCACGGTTATACCAGCCTTCTTAACCTCGTCATCCATCTTAAGCTCTTCCCGAGTCATCCAGAAGAGACCGCCTAAATCAACCATATCCCTACCCGCTTTTATAGCGGCTTTTATCGCATGTAGATTAAATTCATACCATGTTGCATTTACAACTATATCGGTCTTCTTCATCTGACCCGCGGTCAAGTCTATATCTCGAATATCACCTTTCTCCACCTCTAGACGGGGATCATCAATCATCTCTGCAAACGCTTTAAGCTCATTATAGTTATAATCAACCGCTAGGACGCCTTCTACCCCCCTACTATTGAGGAGGTCACGTATTATTACCCTACCTACATTACCTACTCCAAGGACTAGATACCTCATTTAAAACCACCACTATACAGAAAGAAGATGAGAGAGAATAGTGGAGTATACCGGATACTATCAGTAGGATGCACCTGGTATACTTACCTTCTTGATGTCCCGTCCAAGCCTTAGTTCCCGTAGTTTCTTCTTCCTAGGTACACCATCCTTATTCCATCCACGTAGCTTGTAATACTCATCCAGCATCTTCTGGAACTTCTCAGGAGACACTGCAAATCCTTTATTTGGGCCGGTCGGTATCGGTTCATGGGCGATTCTATAGGGGATATAATCATCTTTCCTAGAGAAACCTTCTCTGACATTAAATAGCCTAGTCAGGTTATAGATCCTCTCTCCAACAGTCTCCAGATCCTTCGGCGTATACTCCATACCAGTGACTAGCTTGAGATACTCAGACATCTTCTCATAGTTTATGTCTAGGAAGTCACAGAATACCATCGACCACTTAACCGCGTTGAAATTCTGCATCCTGATGACCAGCTCGGCCTTACCCTCTGGGGTAAATGGATCCATCTCTCCAAATGCCTCCTCCGATATTGGCCAAGCCCTCATATGGCATGCCCCTCTGTCGCTAGTGGCATAGGCCAAGGCCATCCCTATGCTTCCACGTGGGTCATATGCTGGATACTCAAGTCCCTTTGTCTCAATCGCGAATTTATACGCGTCTCCACCGAGCCATAGAGCGAATTCCCTCACTCCCTCGGCTAATACGTCTCCTATGCCCTCCCTCTTAGCTATCATCTTTGAAAGCTCCATCTGTGCATCTGCATTACCAAACCTTAGCTCTAGGCCATCAGTATCATCCTTCGTTAAGAGGCCCCTCTCATAGGCTTCCATAGCATATCCAATCACGTTCCCGAGTGATATTGTATCCATACCGAGGTCATCGACCAAGCTATTCCATGCAATAATTGCCTTGAAGTCACCTAGTCCCGTGTTTGACCCACCTAATCCAATCGTCTCATATTCAGGGCCATCCAGTGTTATTTCACCCCATTTTTCATCCTTTATCTTAGTAATGTTTCTACATGCAATTGTACATCTGTAGCATGCGCCCTTGGAAGTCCGGTATTTCCTCAGCGTCTCCGCATCTATCTTATCAACATCTTCAAAGACACCCTGCTGGAAGTTCCTTGTAGGTAGAACGCCAACATTATTACTGGCTCTGACGATTATGGGTGTGCCGTCTGTCCTAGCCCACTCCTGAGAAGGTCCCATAACTACTTCCTTAATGAAGTTCCTATTGAATTCTTTAAACCCATCTGGATCAGCGATCTCAAATTTAGGGTTAGATGTATCCGCTGAGACGACGATGGCCTTTAGCCGCTTACTGCCCATAACAGCACCTGGCCCGCCTCTGGCATGGGCATGGTGATAATCGTTCATAACCGCAGCTAGTTTCACTAGGTTCTCGCCAGCGGGTCCAATTGCAGCGACCTTCGCATCCTTATCCCCCACATCCTTTATGAGGGAATCTATGGTAGCGTATACACCAAAGCCTTTTAAATGCTCTGCATCACGTATCTCTACTGACCCATCGTTAATGTAGATATAGCTTAATTTAGAGGCTCTCCCAGTGATTATTATCCCGTCATACCCAGCCATCTTCATCCAACAACCCCAGAACCCACCTGAGTTACTGTCTAGGAAAGTCCCTGTTTTTGGAGACTTTGTGATAACGATGCTCCTAGCAGTGGCGGGGGCACCCGTAGCCGTTAACGGGCCGGTGAAGAACATCAGGAGATTAGTTGGTCCAAGGGGATCTATATGTGGCGGGAGGAGGTCATATAAGAGTCTTGCTCCAAAGCCTTTACCGCCTATATACTGTTTAATAAGGCTTTTTGCCAGTCTAAGCTTCTTTATTTTACCTTTGGTTAAGTCGACATAGAGAAGTCTATTAGCATATCCAGATACCATTCAGAACACCCCGATAAACATTAAAAAATAAATTGTTTCAATAGATATATAACCTTAACCCCTAAATTGTATGCTTGTCTAAATTTTATCGAAATTTCTTAACCACAATAAATGTTGATACTCCTTCATAATAATTTTGTTCATAGCTGTTTTGACAGCGTTCAATGAACCGGGTAGCAAGAAGAGTAGGGATGATTTATAGAAGCCTGCTACAGCCCTTGTCGACACCGCTCTAGCACCAATCTCCTCTTCACTATATATAGTGAATAGTGCTGGGAAAGCCGTGAGCTCATCATCCAATATGGATTTAACAGCCTTATATGAGACATCACTGGGAGATACTCCGGAACCCCCGATGACGAGTATTAGCTCACATCCATTGTATACAGCCTTCTCTATGGTATTTATTATCTGCCATTGAGAGTCCCTTATCAAGTATCTGTAGATCTTCTCGATGCCCTCTTCTCTAAGCCTCTCTTCAGCCCAGTCTCCAGACTTATCCTCTATATTATCGCCTTTTAGCCTCGACTCAAACCTACTGCTACTCACAGTTATTATGGCCGTAGGGGGTTTATATGGGATCGAGGCATGTTCATGAGGCATGATCTAAGCACCCTTCGCTTTATGTACGACTCTTACATCCTTTATAACAGTATCTGGATAAACGCCTGAGTCATCCTTCTCATATTTCTTAACCATATCCCATATAGTAAGTAATGCTAATACAACGCCCATCAGGGCCTCCATCTCAACACCCGTGCGTTCAAAAGCCTTTACCCTAACTCTAACAAGGATATTATCACTATTTAGCTCATGTTCGAAGAATACTCCAGTTATTGATATTGGATGACAGTAGGCAAGTAAATGGGGAGTTTTTTTAACTCCTTCAAGCGCAGCGATCTTTGCAGCCTCAAGCACGTCACCCTTCTCTACCTTTCCATCCCTAATACGTTTGATTGTCTCACTCCTCAGGTATATCCTCCCCTCTGCAACAGCCTCCCTAAAAACCTCTGGTTTCCCACTTACATCAACCATGCCACCATAACCGGCTGAGATAGGTGGGGTGACGACGACCTCATCTCCATCCTGAACCATATATTTGAGGCCATCCTCATTGTTTAGAGGAGCTCCGTTGACAAACACCTTGTAAGGATGTTTTATTCCATATTCCCCTGATGATACATGGTCATATAATGTGGATCCGTCTATCAGTTTTATGTTCTTCAGGAGATCCTTTAGTATAATATTCTTTGTATCCAGCTCTATCATTGGTTTACCTAGTAAGTCTCGGAAACGCCCAAATACTCTAATCTTAATCATAAGCCTCAAAACAATTTATACCGAATCACACAAATATAAAATTCCCCTATTGGGGGTCTATGGATACCAATTCTAAATTACTTACCATATCTATTTAGTTATCTTGGGAGCCATATGCCTAGACTCAATTTAAAAAAAGCAGCGTATCTCCAGAGACATCTTGCAGGGAAAGTCATAACTGTAGATGACTTCAATAAACCAGTTAGGTATGTAGGGGGCGTTGACGTTGCATATAAGCGTAGGGTGGGTATAGGTGTAGCGACTTTACTAGAATATGACTCGATGAGACTTGTAGAGTATAAACATTATATTACTGAGGTTGATGTCCCATATGTACCTACTTTCCTCGCCTTTAGAGAGATTCCTCCAATGGTTGGAGCAATTGAGAGGCTCGAGAAAAAACCAGATATAGTATTGGTGGATGCACATGGGCTAGTTCATCCCAGGGGATTGGGGGCAGCATCCCATATAGGAGTAGTGTTGGACATCCCTACTATTGGCGTGGCTAAATCGCCACTGGTAGGTAAGGTTGATGAAGACGGCTATATTGTTTATAAAGGGAGGAGGGTGGGGTATAAACTGGGCCCAAGGCTATATGTGTCCATTGGACATAGAGTCTCCTTAGAAACCGCGATTGAGATCGTTAAAAATACTTTAAGAAACTCTGTTCCTGAGCCTACTAGACTAGCACATATATATGCCAATAAAGTAAAGAAGGAGATGGATAAAGAGAGTTAATACTAAATTTATTTGAAAAGATATAGTCTATGCAATCTATAATATTATTGTTCGAGATGAAGGGGAGAACAGCGTATGTCGCTATCCTATTATCACTGATGTTGCTACCCTCCTTGGGTTTAGGTATTCAATGCCATGCAAAAGACACTCTAGATATATGGTCTGAAGAGCTTAGGATTCCTCGAAATATAATCACTGATAACGCTACGATAGAGAATACCACTGATTTTGAGATCCCGCCTGAATTGCTTTATCTCCTGAATGACTTGGAGAGGATTAAGGAGATTATACAGAAATATGATACTGAGACTGCGTCGAGAATAGATTTAATCGAGCTTAAGATTTTGAGCGGAGATACTGAAGGCGCCTATCTCGACTATCTATTACTCGAGAAGGATATAAATACGCTTCTTCAAGAGATTAAGGACATCAACTATGAAGACTATCTCGAGCTCATCAATCTTTTACCAGATGACCCAAGCACATTGTTTAATCCAAGCCAGAATGGTGAGGGAGTCCAGAGACTTTTTCAGACAGAGATGAGTATAGATAATTTGGGCCTGATCCCTCCATTGCCAGATAGGAGTATTGGAAATGACTTCCTAAACCCCCCAATAAATGCTCCTACCATGCCTTCATTATTCCAAATGGATATACCCATAGAATTTATTATCATAGTTTTATTATCATTGGCAGCTATTAGTGTAACGATATATCTTGTGGTTAACAGGAGGAATATTTTAATACCGGCCTTGGTAAAGACAGAGAAGGTTGTTAAGGCATTGAAGACAAAGGTTATTGGCCCTGACGATAAGCCGCCCGAGGATCCTGATGATAGAATCATATACAACTACTATGTATTCCTTAGGAAGGCTGCCGAGATGGGGTATAGAAGGAGGAGGCACGAGGCTCCACTAGAGTTTGTAAGTAGAATAGATAAGGAGGATATTAGCGGCATTGGAGAAAGACTTAGTATTTTATTTGAGAAGGTGAGGTATGGACACAAGAAACCTGAGAAACATGAGATTGAGGAAAGCGATATACTTGTTAAGAAGCTCTTTGACATTGGAAGTGAGGAAGGATGATCTCTAAGAAGACTGTAGCGACCATGGCATTCATACTATTATTCCTAGGCATGGTATATGCGCCTCAAAAGTATTTCTATCATAAGACCTATGCAAAGACATTAAGCCCTTATAACTCAGATGAATACGGCACACTTGATTTTGTGAATTACTTTAACAGCTCTGGATATAAAGTAGTATTAGGCGGGCCTAAAAACCTTAGTGGATTGGGCGAGGGAGACGTATATGTACTGATAGGGCCAGATCAGGGCCTTACAAAAGAAGAAATAAGTCAAGTGAAGTCTTTCTTAGAGAGAGGAGGGAGCCTACTAATAGCGGATGAGTTAGGCACTGTAAATACACTCATTGAGGAACTGTTTAAATCCCGTGTAAACGAGACGTATGTCGAGAAACTACTTATTTACACTAACTCTTCATCTAATCAGATGCCTGTTGTCGCCAGCGGAGAACCGATTTTATTCTCTACACATATAGGAGTCGTCGCCCTTCCAAACTCAACGTCTATTTTAGACCCACTTGATGGAGATGTTGACATCTACAACGCATCAATGTATCTATACATTCTTTTTGAGAAATTCACATATCTCCATGCAGAGAATTTCATTGCATATCCAACCAGCCTACCCAGCTATGTTGGGGAAACGGGAATTATGGAGCCTGCCGGATATATAATTGTAATGGATAAACTTGATCCAGATAAAGGATATACGGTAAAATTAGCTGTATTCTCCACATATTATGATCCTCAGGAGGATCCTCTCCGGAGATACCCTGGACGGGTTTATCTCGTTGCAGATACCTTGCTCTTTACAAACTCTTACGTCGTATCCTCAATAGAAGATGAAGGCACATTAACTGGACAGGAAGAACAGAGGATGGATTTCTATAGCAAGCTTATGGCGTGGTTGGCTAAGAAGGATATTAGGCTAACTACATCCTCCACAATCGTATTTGACTCAATACATTATCAGCCATATGTGGTCAAAGTGCCTATTCCACACCTTGGCCGCATGTTGATTGGGATGTTAGCGGACGAGGTGAGGCTCTGGAAAGAGACATATATGGATAGGGTAGGTACGTTACCAGTATGGCTGATGCCTCTATTAGTTTTATTTTTCGCGACCTCAGTCTACACAACGTATAGGAGGAGGGTTAAGGTAAAATCCGGGGATGATCGGTGGATACCTCCAATTGAGGAGAGGAGGTTTGTGGCTGAGAGTCCCTTCCTTAAGAGGCTTAAGGAGGGTATTAGGGATAAGGAGTTCTATAAAGATATGATATTGGGTTTATACGACCTATACAACTACATCCTAAAAGAGATTGTTGGAAGGGATATCGAAGAGATAATTCGTGAAGGGCTTCCACCAGCCGTTGAAGAGAAACTGGGTAGGGAAGTATCCAGCAAGATACTTGAGTCATGCAAAAGGATATATGTTCTGAGGGAGAAGATTGTATATAGGAGGATTCTCCCCTTTGTATTGTCCTGGAAGAAGACATTTGAGAAACTATCATATGAAGTTGATTATGTGTGTAGTAGGTTAGGCATAGAATTTATAGAGGAGATAGAAGGAGGTAAGAAGATTGAGTATGTCATCAAATGACCCTGAGTATGTATATGGGATCTGGCTAAAGCTGAAGGATGAAGTTGCCAAGGTAATCGTGGATCTACAAGAAGCCCTAGAAGAGATATTCATCTGTCTCATAGCACAAGGACACATTCTTTTGGAGGGGCCACCAGGCATAGCCAAAACAACATTGGCAAAGACAATCGCTAAGATACTAGATCTAAGTTTCTCAAGGATACAGTTCACCCCCGACCTGCTTCCAGCGGACATTATCGGCACCAAGATATATGACCAGTCTCTAAAGGATTTCATCACTAAGAAGGGACCTATATTCGCAAACCTAATACTTGCAGATGAGATAAATAGAGCTGGGCCGAAGACGCAATCTGCCCTTCTGGAGGCGATGCAGGAACGTCAAGTGACTATCGAGGGAGAGACGTTTAAATTGCCCGAGCCATTTATGGTGATAGCGACGGAGAATCCTATTGAAGTCGAGGGAACATACGCTCTTCCATCAGCACAGCTAGATAGGTTCCTAATCAAGTCAACAATAGACTTTCCTCCGCGGGAGGCCTATAGAGATGTGATAAACAAGTACGGTGGATACTCTACAATAAGCGTTGAAACCAGGGTCTCGCGAGAGGAGATCATCAATATCCAGAAGGCGCTGGACAATGTTATGCTATCAAATGATCTTCTGAACTATATTGTTGATCTAATGGAAGAGATAAGGGGAGACAGGAGAGTTAAGTGGGGTGTGAGCCCCAGAGGGGCTATTGCTGTAGCAAAAGCGGCTAAGGCATGGGCATTGATGAATAGACGAGACTATGTAACGCCGGAGGATATCAAGAGGGTATTTTATCCAGTAGTTAACCATAGGATAATCCTCACCTCAGAGGCTTTATTCGAGGGGATACATCCCCGGGAGGTCCTTGAAGACGTCCTTAGTAGGGTAAAGGTTCCGGTATGAAGAGGAGAATAGACGTTAGCCTCAACGATAGAGGGAAGATAATATTAGTAGTCTCAGCCTTGATACTCTCCCTTAACATCATCACTATCCTATATATCGCTAATAGAGGCGCGATACTCCTAAGCTTCGCGATTCTCTCCATATTATTATCAGACTGGATAATACTAAGGCTGCGCCTGACGACGCTGGAGAAGCTGGAGATTAAGAGGATATTTGATAGAAATACGTATGACAACATTCCCCTGGAAGTAGTTCTACGGATAACCAACAATAGTTTATTTGGGTTATATAGCATGGAGTTGGATGACAGATATCCAACGACAACAAAAATAGCTGAGGGGAAGAATAGGGGGGTTATAACATTACCACCGGGATCTACTGTCGAGATAAAATACACCCTCGTTGTAGAGGCAGTTGGAAGACATAGATTTGGGAAGCTATTTATTCGGATGCAGGATATACTGGGGCTGTTTACAATAAAAGCCGAGTTCGAGGATATTCCTGAGAACGAGATATACTGTTCTGCAAACATACCCACTATAGATATTAGTGAGATGATGAGAAGAGGCTTAAAGATACTAAGTGGACCCTGGGCCAGTAAAAAAATAGGATTTAGTATGGAGTTCAAGGAAATAAGGGAATATAGGCCTGGGGACGAGATAAAGAGAGTTGATTGGAAAGCCAGTGCAAGAGTGAATAAGCTAATGATTAGAGAATTTGAGGCTGAGGCGCAGACAGATATAGTGATTATATTTGATTTATCAAGGAACATGTTTCTCGGTGAACTAGGAATTAGGAAATATGATTATTCTACGAGAACAATCGCATTCATAGTCAACTATGCTATAAGGAATAGAGACAGAGTTGGAATGCTCTTAATACAGCCAGGTGGATATCACATTATCCCCATTCAACCCGCATCTAGACAGACCTATAGGACTATTATGAGATACCTATCGTCCATCGATGTAGATAGGATACCGGAGGAATACGCCCTTGACAACATCCCGTTTGGGAGAATCCTATCTAAGCTAGGTGTGAAAGGTAAGACCCTATTCATAACCATAAGTGATTTGGAAGAGGAGGCTAGGGCATCTCTCCTATTATCAGGCTTGAAGACTCTTAGGATGGCTAGACATGAAGTCGTATTATTATCACCCCTCACTCACTTATTTGAGATCAGGATGGTCAAAGGCGTGGATATGGCCCTCTACAGGGTAGAGGCATATAAAAGCATGGAGAAGAGGAAAAGGATTGAAGGCCAGTTGAAGAAACTTGGTATACCAGTGGTAAATGTAGGTCCTGATGATCTTATACCAATAGTCCTCGCTAAGCTTGAGGAGTTTAGGAGGGTGACACCAACATGAAGAAAAATATATTTCTTAAGGGAATCATTGGCTTGATAAACCTCCTCCTAATACTGAGGCTTCAACAGATATTCAACATGACGAACGCATTAATTCAGTCTTATCCCACGGCTATGGAGAATGGATTCATAATTCTTCCAGAGATAACAGCTACGGCCTGGCTTGTAATATTAATCGTCATAGGTGTATTAGCCATCCTCTCATCAGTGTATGAAAGTATAACGATGACCATGATAGTAGCCTTATCAGGCTACGGATATAATATAGTTACGTTATTCATCTTCATCTTCATGTACAAGGCTGACACAATGAGAATCTATTTAGAGATATACAGCCTGGGGTTAGAGATGACTATAGTTATAATGGCTATAGCCGCCTTGGTGAATATAAAGCCTTATTTTATACACGATAAGCTGCAGACTATTAAGAGAAAGTATAGTATCATAAAGGGATTTATCGATATAGTCGTCTACCTAGGCCTCATCATGTTTAGCATATACCTGCTGGTCTTCATCTCAGATTCTCTATACTATATAGTGCTTAACAGCATCGCTGAATATGCGCCCACCGAGTTAATGATGTTATTAACCGAGTATTTCGAGACAAGCTTAGGATACCTTACGATAATGGGAATCTCATTTGGAATCGTTGCATACATGATCCATAACCTTGGTGAACCGCTAATCATATTTCTTTCAAAGAGTGCTGGTCAGGCAAAAGCTATATTGGATACAGATTATCAGAAGAGTCTACTTAAAGAAAGGAGACTTATCCAAGATGTAAAAAGACTTGTAAATGTATCCTTATTAATAATAATACCTATTGTCGCCCTACCGATAATCCTAATAATAATAGAGGAACCCATGTATTTCCTTAGTTATCTTTTTAGAGTACTATATGACTTCACAACATTCAATTATACGGTTCCAAAGACATCAGTGGATACTCTTGTCGGGACCATAGCTGACGTCAGGATTATTGAGTTATATAAGGAGAAGATTGAAGAGATTATTAGATTCTTTCTATATTTGTTGTTCTAGGGGATAGATGTTGGATAAACATAACATAATAGCGTCAGTAGCCGCTATTATCCTGATATTAATTAGCATCCTAATGTTCATACATGCACAGGGATACTTAGAGACGCAACCAGTTGCAGGTGGGTTGGAGATCGGTATAGGAATCTTTATCTTCATATATGCTGTAACCAGGTTAGAAAAGGTTTTGAAAGGATAGCCACCAAACTTAGTGGCATCTTTATGAGGATGAAAGAATAATATATGATTTTTGGTGGATATGAGGCACGAACATATTGTATCGGAGATCATCGCAGCTATGCTCCTAGTAGTAGGAATATATTTCATCCTATGGGGGATAGACCTCCTAATGCCTAATAAATATTCAGTTGTAGCGGGGGTAGCGAGTCTAGGGGTGGGGCTGTTGATTATCGGGGGAGGGATCTCACTCCTAAGGACGCTACTTTTAAGCCTCACCCTAGAGAAGAAAGAGAAGGAGCCTAGTCCTTCCTAAAGATAGGCACTTGCACTCCTTTTTGGCCCTGATACTTACCTTCATAGGGTTTTTTAGCAGGGGTCATTAGCTTTGCAAAGACAAGGTGTAGGAATCGATCGCCCTTGTATAGCTTAATTGGAAAGTTTCCACCGATTAGCTCTATGGTAAGCTCGCCTTCAAAATTAGCGTCCACAATAGTCGGAGGCAGTATAAACCCGATCCTCGCGAAACTACTTCTTAGATTAACGAACGCCATTAGGTCTCTAGGCATCTTAATATATTCCATTGTATGGAGAAGGACATGCTCATTTGGATAGATTATAAATGCATCTCCTTCTTCAAACTCGACGAAATCACGAGGGTCATGTATCCTTGGGTCAAATACTTCATTCGTCTTCTTCAGCCTTCCAATCACGCCTCCAAGCCGCATATCTATACCGTTCTCTCTAATGGTGTCCTCAAACATAGGCTCTATCACAAGCTCCCCAGAATCCAGGTATCTCCTTATATCCATATCACTTAGAATCATGGTTCTACACACCTTCTATGGTAACTCTACAGGCCGTAGATACTCTTTCGGGGCACCTTCATACGTCGAGAGATATTTCTTAAGAACCTCGGGTATCATGACTCTACCATCTGGTAACTGATGGTTCTCTATTATCGCTGTAATCGTCCTCTGAACGGCGAGTCCAGTTGAGTTTAGGGTATGGACATAGCCCTCGCTCGGATAACCTCTCTTCTTGGCAAATCTTATATTTAATCTATATGACTGCCAATCTGTACAGTTGGATGCAGAGACCATCTCCCTATACCTACCCTGCGCCGGCATCCAAGCCTCGAGGTCATATTTCCTAGCTGCAACGGAACCGATGTCGCCAGTACAGATATCCACTATCCTATAGGGTATCTCAAGGCCTTGGAAGAGCTCTTCGGCATTTCTAATTATCTCTTCATGATACTCCCATGACTCATCTGGATGGCTAAATATAAACTGCTCTATCTTGTCAAAGTTATGTACTCTAAATATTCCTTTTGTATCCTTGCCATGAGCACCAGCTTCCTTCCTGAAACAGGGGCTGAAGCCCACGAGTTTAATCGGTAGCTCACCTGTCTCCAGAACCTCATTCATGTACATTGCTGCCATGGGGTGTTCACTTGTAGCTATTAGATAGAGATCTTCATCCTCCACCTTATAAATAGCGTCTTCAAAGTCTGTAAGGCTGGTTACACCGAGATACGCTTTCCTATTCATAAGTGGCGGTGGATATACGGGGATATACCCCTTTGCCGTGAGTCTATCCAACGCATAGTTTATCAAAGCCATCTGGAGAAAAACCAAGTCTCCAAGAAGGTAATAGAATCTTGATCCAGCTACTTTAGCAGCCCTGGGCACATCCGTCAAATGAGTCTCATCACCGTAATCCGCATGCCCCTTTATCTCATAATCAATAACCTCATACTCAACATCAAAGCCCTTAGTCATCTCAGTAAACAATTCAAGATGCTTCTTCATTACTCTAGGTCGGCCCCAGTACCTAATTGGTTTATTATCATTCTCATCCGCCCCAATCGGGACATCTGGATGAAGGATATTTGGAATCGATAATAGTATCTCGTCAAGCCTATTACGAAGCTCTTTAAACTCCTTCTCCATCCTACTAATCTCATTCGAGAGCTTCTTCGCTTCATTAACCAGTTTCTTACGCTCCTCTCCAGATGCCTTACCTATGCTCCTAGTTATCTGATTCCTCTTATATCTTAATACATCAAGCTCTTTCTGAAAACTCCTAACCTCCTTGTCCAGCTTAATAGCCTCATCAATAACTTCGGGCGAAAGTCCTCTTATCCTCATATTCCACCTAAGTTTATCGGGGTCATTCCTAAGGTAATATAGAATAGACCACATCTTCATGAACCCAACACCTAGATTAACTCACCATACTCATCAAGTCCTTACATAGAATTAATAATAATTACACTAACATAATCATTAATTTTTACTACTTAGATATCCATTTATGAAGCAAGGATGTTTTCCACGGGGGTTTGTCATGAAGGTATATCACAAGGAGATTGGATTCGAGACGCGGGGAGAACTAGATGTAATAGACCTAACGGGGAAGGTTGAAAAGGTTGTTAATGAGTCCAAGGTTAAGAATGGGCTGGTAAACGTATTCTCGATAGGAAGTACCGCGGCTATATCTATATTGGAGTATGAACCTGGCCTGAAAAATGACCTTAAGAATATATTAGACAGGATTGTGCCTAAAGACATAGAATATGAACATCATCTTCGATGGGGGGACTACAATGGTCATAGCCATATTAGGGCATCTCTTATAAAGTCTTCGTTGACAGTCCCGTTGATGAATGGAAGCCTTGTACTGGGTACATGGCAGCAGATTATCTTTATAGAGTTGGATGTAAGGCCTAGGAATAGGAAGGTTATGGTGACTGTTATGGGGGAGGAATAGTTACCTCCGCTTCATCCGCCTCCTCCTTAAACCGGCTTCGACGAGTCCCCTAAAAAGTGGATTAGGCTTAAGAGGCCTTGATGTAAATTCGGGGTGGAACTGGCTGCCGATGAAATATGGATGGGCCTCCCTAGGCAGTTCACCCAACTGTTTTATACCATCTTCAGACTCCCCTGAAAAGATAAAGCCCTTCTCCTCTAAGATAGGGACATACTCTGGGTTGATCTCATATCTATGTCTAAACCGCTCCAGTATCACAGTCTTCTCGTACAACTCATATGCCAGTGTGCCCTCTTTTATAAGTACCTTATGACCACCTAGCCTCATTGATCCGCCAAACCTGCTCTCCTCAATTATCTTCTTCTGCTCTGGAAGTAAGTCAACCACTGGATGGGGAGTGTCTAACTCGATTTCCGTTGTGTTGGCACCTTTTAAGCCACACACATTCCTAGCGTACTCCACCACAGATAATTGAAAACCGTAGCATAGACCTAGGAAAGGTATCCTATTTTCCCTAGCATATTTAATAGCAAGGATCTTTCCCTCGACTCCTTTACTCCCGAATCCACCTGGCACGATGATTCCATCAAACATAGATAATGATCTCACTAAACGAGGGTCTTTCTCAAACTCCTCCGCATTTATATAATGAAGATCCGGCTTCACCTTAAAATGTGCACATGCATGTCTAATAGCCTCAATGACTGATACATATGCGTCTGGAAGGCTATACTTACCCGTAGCAAAATACTTTCCTACTATCGCGATACTAATCATGTCAGTTGAGTTTTTCAACGCATCTACAAAGCCTCTCCATCTCTTCAAATACGTTGGACGGGGACTCAGTCCAAATTTCTCCAGTATCTTGTCTCCAAGACCCTCCTTATCAAATATTATAGGTAGCTCATATACCAGCTCCAAATCCGGATCTGAAATGATGTTTTCCTCCTCAACATTACAGTACAACGCGATCTTCTTCCTCCTCACATCATCCAGTTCATACTCGCTCCTCGCGATTATGAAGTCAGGCTGTATACCAATCTCCCTAAGGCGTTTAACCGAGTGCTGAACCGGCTTAGTCTTCATCTCTCCAATTGTACGTGGAACAGGGAGGTATGCCACGTGGACAAATAATACTCTACCCGGATTCTCAATTTTAAGTTGCCTAGCTGCCTCTAGAAACAATATGTTTTCATAGTCGCCTACAACACCGCCTATCTCCACCAGCAGGAAATCTACCTTCGATCTATCAGCCACCTTCTTAATCCAGCCTTTAATCTCGTCTGTAACATGAGGAATTGGCTGAACTGTCTGGCCTAGATATTCTCCCCTCCTCTCCTTACCAATTACGTTAAAATATATTTTTCCACTTGTTATATTGTGGTCTTTGGTAAGTGTAATATCCATGAAACGTTCATAGTGTCCTAGGTCCTGGTCTATTTCACCCCCGTCCTCAGTTACCCAAACCTCGCCATGCTCGGTGGGCCTCAGGGTACCTGCATCATAGTTTAGATAGGGGTCTATTTTAATGGCGGTTACCTTAAATCCCTTAGCCTGGAGAATACGTCCTATAGAGGCCGTGACAATCCCCTTGCCTAGGCCAGATATAACGCCCCCAGTGATAAATATGTATCTCGTCATCGTTATTCAACCGTAGAAACAAAATTACATAAAAGTTAATAGTAGGGAAAATTAATAAACCGTAGAGGCAGTGGGAGAATATCCTCAATTGATTTAATTTTTACAGTGTTATATTTTATTATAGGTGGTTTGAATTGTCTTCTAATGCAGAGGTAATTGTATCATGTGAGTCCTGCATATCCTATATACCCCATGTCACTTCTAGGGGGATGGGATACTGCAATAACACCGACTCCCTAGTTATCCCTGGGGAGGGAGTATGCGATGATTATAAAAAGAGGGATATACAGTGGCTACATAAGATTTTCGGAGAACAGGGATGGCTATACTGCCATACATGTAGAATACATATATTTAGCCTCGAAGAACTAGAAAAACATATAAATGACCTAGTGACCTATGGAGTATTTTTTGATGACGCTGTATATGAAGACGCATACTCCGCAGATTAGGTAGATTGAAAATGAATGAAGACGAGTTAATACTTATGATCGGCGGCCCACAAGGCTCGGGCCTAGAGACAACAGCCCAGATACTGACTTCATCACTAGCATACTCCGGCTATGGTGTGATCTCAGATAGAGAATATTATTCCAACATAACTGGGAGACACAGTTATATTCATATGAATGTCTCTCCACATAGAATACCTCTTGACCTCACATACCCTGTTAAACTCCTTGGTGCAATGGATGCGGAGACAATATTCACACACTTTAATGACCTTGATAAAGGTGGATTCGTTATATATGATAGGAGTGTTCGGGGAAGAAAACTGGATTCTATAGTTAGCATGCCTCCGATTACCAAGAGTAGGATAAGAGAGGTACTTGAAAAGCTTGGTATAGGGAGAGACGCAGGTTCGCTTATAGATTACTTGGTTGAGAATAGAGGCATAACAGGGGTAGAACTGGATTTCCGCAGTTTTCTTAAAGATATATCTAATAAGTTTGGGATCGTGTCTACACAAGCAACTAGATATACTAGCTCGATTTTAGTCGGTGCACTTGCTGGTTTAATTGATATTGAGAGGGATGCTATTGAATATGGCTTGAGACGTAGATTTGGAAGTAGGGAAAAGTTGATTAAACACAATATTTACCTTATTGATAAGGTATCTAGGCAAGTTAGTGAAGAGTACGGTACACCAATGAAACTTCCTCCATCAAAACTAAATGTGGGAGAGCTGTTGGTTGCAAGTGGAAATGATATTATAGCCATGGCTAAAGTCGTTGCAGGCCTCCGTTTCCAGAGTTATTACCCGATCACCCCAGCTGCAGATGAAAGCTTTTTCCTAGAGACATACAATAACTTTGGGGACAAGGGCTCTATACTCGTTATCCAGACAGAAGACGAGATAGCGGCGATAAACTCAGCTATCGGCGCTGCACTGGCAGGGGCTAGGAGTGCCACCGCAACAAGTGGACCAGGTTTCAGCCTTATGGTCGAGGGATTTGGATGGGCGGGTATAAACGAGGTTCCAGTCGTCATTACGTATTATCAAAGGGGAGGGCCTGCAACAGGCCTCCCTACGAGAGGGGCACAGAGTGACTTAATGTACTCATTATTTGCTTCACACGGTGAATTCGCTAGGATCGTATTGACCTCAGGAGACCATATAGAAGCCTTCTACGATGCTATTGAGGCATTTAACCTAGCTGAGAAGTATCAAGTACCGGTTATTCATTTATTAGATAAGTTCCTAGCAAACTCAATCGTTACTATGGAGATTCCAGACCTATCCAGTGTAAAGATAGATAGGGGAGAGATAGTTGATGGCGGCCCTGGATATAAGAGGTTTGACTTGAGTAAAACGATATCTCCAAGGGCATTCATAGGCTCCAGCGCCGTAATGTGGTATACGGGTAGTGAACATGATGAATATGGACATACAAATGAAGACCCTGTTTTTACAGCTAGGATGTATGAGAAGAGGATGGAGAAACTAGATATTATGGATAAAGAGATCCCACTTGACCTTAGGATTAGGTATTATGGAGAAAAGAACCCTGATTATCTCTTAGTTGGATGGGGATTCGTTAAAAACACGTGTCTAAAGGCGATCGATAACCTAAAGAGAAAGGGGTTAAAGGGAGGTTATCTACATCTAAGGATGTTTATGCCGTTCCCAGTTAAATATGTGGAAGAGATACTAGAGGACATGGATATAAGTAGAGTAATTGCAGTTGAACATGATTACATGGTACAGTCTGCATTAGCAATATCCCTCTTCACTGGAATAAGGATAAGAAACTCAATCGTCAAATACAACGGTAGGCCTATATACGTCCATGAACTAACAGAAGCAATAGAAAAAGTTTTATCTGGAGAAGATAATAGGGTGGTGCTGACATATGGCGCGTAATCCATCTACGTATAGGAGTGGGCTCTGGATAGACTGGTGCCCAGGCTGTGGAAACTTTGGCATTATAACAGCGGTTTATAAGGCATTTTCAGAGCTTGACCTTGATCCAAGTAAAACAGTTGTAGTAGGTGGAATAGGGTGCTCTGGAAAGACACCTCATTTTATAAATGTAAATGGTGTACATAGCCTCCATGGCAGGGCCATACCTTTCGCTACTGGAATTAAACTTGCTAATCCCGAGCTCACGGTCGTAGTAAATGGTGGTGACGGAGATATTCTTGGAATTGGAATGGGGCATTTCATTGCATTAGGTAGGAGAAACGTGGATATAACTGTTATAATGCATGACAATGGGGTATATGGTCTGACAAAGGGACAGGCCGCACCAACACTTAAGAGGGGGATAAAGACAAAGGCATTATCTAAGCCTAATATCCAAGATGCAATAAACCCAATTGCAATCGCCTTATCTGCAGGATATACATTCGTGGCGAGAGGATACTCACTTAACATAGACCATTTGAAGGAGCTGATTAAACAGGCTATTTCTCATAAAGGCGCTTCATTTATAGATGTTCTACAGCCATGTGTAGTTTATAACAATATATATACCAGGGAGTTCTATTCCGAGAGGATATATGTGTTGGATGAAGTCGGCGACTGGGATCCAGAGGTGAAAAGCGAGAGAGTTGATGAGATGATGCAGAAAATTGACCAAGCGTGGCGTAGATCCCTTGAGTGGGGAGATAAGATCCCTATAGGGATATTCTATAAAAACCCTAATTACTCCACATTCGAGGAAAGGCTGAGTATGGAGGTACCTACTTATCTTGAAAAGCCACCGGCGAAACAGGTAATTACAACGTCTGAAGGTAGACCTATTTTCACGGGAGACGTGTTTAGAGAGTTCTTCAGTAAATACATTATTCGAACCAAGAACAATAGACGCTAAGCTCTATCCAAAACCCTATTTTTAAATACTTATATGAATTACATTATCCCTTTAGACACCATATTCTATTTATCCCTGATCGCACTTCAATTTTTATATGGAGTTGATTTGGTGTGAGTAAGAAACCAGATATTCCACCACACTATTATATCCAGAATATGGCGAATGAACTTGAGAAAAAAGGTAGGAAGATCCTACACATGGAGATTGGAGAGCCTGATCTAGACACGCATCCAGATATCATTAGGGAGATGTATAACAAGGCCCTTGAAGGGTATACCCACTATGGAAGCGTAAGAGGTATACCCGAGCTTAGAGAGGCATTGGCTGATTACATCAACGATAAACTGGGGCTACAGTATACAATAAATAATATCCTTGCAATACCGGGCTCTAAGATATCGATATTCCTACTCTCATATACCTTCCTACGGGGAGATAGGAAGAAAGTGGTTCTCCTCACCCCCACATGGGGAGTCTATATATACCTCGTTAGGGATATGGGGCTAGACCTTGCCCTACACAAACTCGTTCTTGAAAATAAGTGGATGCTTACAAATCAAGATATAGAGAAGCTTAAAGAGACTGACATGGACGCCATCGTCGTTATAAATCCTTCTAACCCAACGGGAGCGATACTTCCAAAGGAGAATATAAAGGCAATTACGGATATAGCTAGGGAAAAAGATGCCTATATTTTTGCAGACGAGATATATTTTGACCTTATATATAGTGGAGATGAGTTTCGTAGCTTTCTTCAAGAGGGATATGAAAAAGCTGTTGGAATATATAGCTTCTCAAAGGCTTATGCCATGACAGGATTCAGGCTAGGATGGATCGTGGCCTCAGAGGACATTATTACCACAGTGTCTAAGAAAATGCAATTGATGTTCACCAATATACCTACATTCATCCAGTACGCTGGGTTAAAGGCTATGGAGATGAAGGAGATTATTGAGGAAAATAGAGAAATCTATGCAAAAAGAACCTACCTATTATCCGATGGACTAGAGAAACTAGGGTTTAAATTTACCCGTCCAAAGGCAGGATTCTATATATTCTCGAAGATTCCTGAGGGATTTGAAGATGGATTTGACTTTGCCTATAAACTGCTTTTTGAAGAAGGGGTTACAGTGGCACCAGGAACAGCATTCGGGGACTACAGAGATTTTATTAGATTCTGTTCTGGAGTATCCGAGGAAGTTATTGAAGAAGCCCTAGCGAGGATTGAGAGGTTTCTAGAGAAGAAGGGGGCATTATAGAATGAGATATTTTAGGGGGTTTAAACCCCCTTACTGGCTTCTCTAATAGCTTCATCTAGAATTGAGAAGCCTATGTCAAGCTGCTCAAGTGAAATCGTTATTGGAGGTACGATTCTAATCACATTTCCATATATCCCTGCCGTAAGCAGTAACAGTCCTCTCTTAAGAGCCTCTTTAACGATCCCGTTGGTTAAGTCCTTAGCAGGTCTTTTACTCTTCCTGTCCTCAACTAACTCGATTGCCTTCATTGGCCCGAGACCCCTGTATTCACCAATTACCTCATGTTTGTCGTAGAGCTCTTTCAGCCTCTTATCCATTTCGTGGCCAATCTTCTCCGCATGTGAAAGACTTTTCTCAATTATATCTATTGTTGCTAAGGCAGCTGCAGCACATACGGGATTGCCTCCAAAGGTACCACCTATTCCACCAGCATGTACAGAGTCGAGAATCTCTTTTCTACCTACAACGGCGGAGATAGGCATCCCAGATGCTAGGGACTTGGCCAATGTAATCATATCGGGGACAGTGTTGAAATGTTCTATTGCAAACATTTTACCAGTCCTACCCATCCCAGTCTGAACCTCGTCATTAATCAATACAAGGCCATATTTATCAGCGATCTCTCTAAGTCCTTTTACAAACTCCGGTGGAGGAACGATGTATCCACCCTCTCCCTGAACAGGTTCAAATAGAATCGCAGCTGTCTCTTCTGGGTCAATATAAGTTGCGAAGCCCCTCTCTATGAATTCAAGAGTTGCATAAGCACATTCCTCGGGAGACTTTGATTTAAATGGACATCTATATGGATAGGGATATGGATATCTTACTATCCCTGGAGAATAGGCATAAAAACCGAGTTTATATGGCCTATATTTACTTGTCAATGACATCGTCAATAGAGTCCTTCCATGAAATGCATTTTCAAATGCAATTATCCCAATCTTCCTCTTAAAGTACCTGGCAACCTTAACAGCATTCTCAATAGCCTCAGCACCACTATTTAGGAAGAAAGCCATCTTAGGGAAATCGCCTGGAGAGATCTCCACAAGTTTCTTAGCCAGATTGAGATATGGCTCATAGCTAGCGACATGTATACAGCTATGTATGAGTTTCTCAGCCTGTGTGCTTATGGCATCCACAACCTCATCAGGAGCATGTCCGACGTTAACCACCGCAATTCCAGAGGTAAAGTCGAGTAAAATATTTCCATCCAGATCCTCGATCAAAGCCCCCTTAGCCTTCTTGACCACTACCGGTGCCGTTTCATACACTCCTTTAGGGACATAGTCTTGGCGTAGCGAGAGAACCTTCCTACTCTTTGGACCTGGGAGATCCGTCAATAGTTTAGGTATATCATTCATAGACCAACACCAAATAAACCGTCTTTATAGTTTAATATATTACCATAGAATAATAAAGATTACTTAAAACAATTCGAATATACAAATAATTATTTGAACAGTGGTTCTTCATAGCCCTTATCCACATTGTATACGTATAGGTCTTGCTTCGGCCTCGTATCCTCGATACCCAAGTATCTATTACCACCTTTCAATGGTATCATTAGAAATCCTCTGACCACCCCATCCTCACTCCTAAGATATATCTTAAACTTCTTCTCGACAACCTCCATAGTCTCTGGATCCCTATATTCGACTATTGTATAGACTCCTCTCTCAACCAGAACCCTAGCTTCAACCCTCCCCTTAGAGCTAACGGTAAGGCTTTTTTCCAACATATGCATCACCAATAATGATAAACTAACCAAATAGTAATATTATTATCCGACTCCCATCCATAATCGTCTCTAAATGAGAATTATTTTTAACACCGAGGGGGTATAAGAATTATTTTTAGGTATAGAGGGGAATTATTAGACACGGGGATAGTGATATGATGATAAATATTCTTCAAGTAACAAACGGCGAGGTACAGCAAGAGATAACAAACATATTCTGGGAGTATTTCAACGCCATGACACCTATATTAATTCTGATTATAATCGCTGTAATATTCGGAATAATAATAGACAGGATCTCCCAAGATAGAGTTATAAAGCTGTTTAAGGATAACTGGGTTGTATTGTTCTATGAAGACGTTGACAAAAACGGTTTAAATGAAGCCTATATAGGAAAGATCAAGGTGCCTCCTAGGGCCGAAGGCGGTTTTGAAATTGAATACTCGCTTGCAGCCATTGAGAACCCCATTAAGCTCATAGGATACTTGAAGAGGGCCTATAAAGAGACGGGGAACGCCAAATATCTGAGGAAGGCCCAAGAATTATATGAGCATTTAAAGGCAGATGGTAAAATAGGTATTGAATTTGATATGATAAAGTATGATCCATTCACCGAGCCGTCTCAAGCGTCTAAAAAAGTATACAAGAATAACATCAAGGATATCTATGCTATAGTCAGGTTTGAAGAACACATGTCTCCTCACGAAAAGGAGGAGAAAAGGAAGGAGCTTGCAAAGGTCTTTCACCCGAGTCTAATATATAGGTTTAGGAGATCCACTACAAACTTCCTGCTACTCGTAAAGGATAAGCTTAAGAGCGCAGTTGGTGTTATGACAGGGATGCTAGCTAAGTTCGCTCCTCTTACACCCGATATATCAAAAGAGGTAAAGAAGTATGGTGAGACTGCCCTTGGTAGGATAGGATCATACGAGGCTTTACTTGAGACGAGCATCGGTAAACTAGTGAAGATAAAGGTAATGGATGTAGATAGGGTCGGGAGGTTCTATAACGGCATTTTAAGAGAATACTCACCAAACTACATAGCTGTTTACAACGTGGACTTCCCGATAGATGAGGAGGCGATATTTATAGGTGACAGGCTTTTAGACAACTTCCCGAGGGAGAGATTGGACTTCCATGGATGGAGGCTTGATGAGCCCCCACACCTGGAAATAATAAACTATAGGAACGACGGTAAGAAGCTTGTATTTGACATTAGGAACATCCACAGCGACCATATTTATATTGAAAAGATAAAAGTCGGTGATAAGGAGGTTAAACTAGAGGATCCAAACTTCATGCCAGGGGAAGTTGAACATGTTGAGATTGAGGGGGAGTTCAGTGATACACCACAGATACACGTATTATATAAGATAATTAAGGTCGCGGATGTAATATGGCCTACTTCCAAAGCAAAGGTAGTTGGTAGTGGTGAACCTACTGAGGATCTTGTTAAGGAGATATTCAAGGCTATGAAGACGAAGATCAGGTTCGACCTCTAAACATCATCAACTTACATATTTATAACATATCCCCTTCTTCTCAGCATATCTAAATGCATCCTTAATCTCTCCGTGTCTCAGCCGCCTACTAATCTCCTTAAATCGATCTGGCTCCTTCAAAACCATATACTCCGGCCTATACTGATCCATTATATTAACCATTGCCCTCGGCATGTTCTCGGCTATCCAATCCAGTATCTTCTTTGTACAACATTCTAAGTGACCTGGTAAAACCAGGTGCCTTACAATCATGTCGTCCCCAAAATCATATGCAGCCTTGTGATTCCTAGTTACAACCTCGAAATAGTTTCTTATACGACTTAGTTTGAACCCACATTCGTCATTACCATATTTAAAATCAGGTAACCATATATCGATTAAGTCAAGTAGGATATCCATTGACTCCATAGTCATGTAGAAGTTGCTGTTCCAAAGTAGAGGAGTCTTTATATTCATATATTTAATGGACTCAATAATGACATGCATATTCTGATCTGGATTACCTCCAACATAATTTATGTTCCTAGCTCCTCTAGAAGCTAGGTTTACAGCTATTCTAGCCAGTGACTCAGCGTCGGTGACTACCCCTCCGAACGGATCCCTGCTTATATCCCAATTCTGGCAAAAAACGCATTTAAGGCTGCAACCAGTGAAGAATATGGTTCCAGAAGGTACAAGAGGAGACTCTTCACCCAAGTGTAGAAACGCTGACGACACCCTGACAACACTATCCAAACCACAGACCCCCCTCTTCCCATTTAGCCTCTCCACCATACACCTATGTTCACATAACCTGCATGGTGATAAGAGCCGATATACTATCTCGACCTTCAAATCAAGAAATGACCTTTTAACACACGGATAATCCTTAATTGACTCACTACCCTCTCTGACCCTATTCCACCGCCCTATAAACTCCTTCCTTAACTCACCATGCAAGGCATATAGCGACTCCAAATCCAGATCAGATAGGTCTCCAATATCATCGGGAATAGGGATAGTCTTAACAATCATGTATTTTGGGGGTTTTTCACCCCTCATAACAGAATAATACCAGCTTAGCCTACTCCTTACTTCCTCATGTTTCCAAACTTCCAATGCATCCGGCCTAACTATGAATGCATATAGTTCATCGTCAAGTCTAAACATACCAAATATAAATATTTAATGATAATCTATAAAACAATGGCCTATTCTAGCCCAACCATCTTCCTAAAAAACTTGTTACGCCTACTTAGTATGCGCACAGCCTCCAATACATCTCCCTCTACAATATGTTCTAGAAAAACTCCCGTCCTGCCATGGCTCTCCCTACGTGTTAGTACAGAAACCCGCTCCCTAACAAGGGACTCGCTTACACCCAGTATCTTGGATACATAACCCTCTCTACCCAAGATACACTCACCCCTGTGACCCTCGTTGGTAGGAATTATGAGCATAAGTCGTTTATCCACGCCAGGAACACGTCTTCCATCCTCTACACCAGCGGCGTCCAAGATACCTCCAAACCTATAGAACTCAAGCTCCCTCGAACGCAGCCTAGCTAGGGGAAAGTTCACTACATTCCTGCCCTCAACATCAAACCATAGATATAGCTTTGGGGTATAAGACGGCGTTGCTTGAACAATGACCTTCTTAATTATCTCTAGACCCCTCATCTGATAAAACGACTCTATTACAGCTGGGTTAACAGGTTGCAAAACAACTATATCCACATCACTATCTGGACGAACATCGCCGCGTGCTAGACTACCGTATACATATGACTTTATCCCATTCTCATTTAGGGGAGACATGAGTTTTAATGCTGTGTCTCTCAACTTCTTTAACAGCATAAACCTACTGCGATCATATGTGACGTTCTCGACACTACCTTCTTTACATATGCGAATCAGGCCCTGCATATTCTCAATCCACACATATCTCTCGTTCAACCGAGGCATATTTTGAAACCAGGCTTTCACTAGACATGTAAACATATTTTACAGGCATGTAAACCACGGGTTTTCAGCCTATGCCTAGACTCCTTAAATCGATTACCTCCTTCTCACTATATGCCCTCTGTATTATGCCCATATCCATCTTAGCCTCTTCCTCAAGAACTACTTTTAACGATGCATTTAACGTAGGCTTCTCAGGAACCAAGGCGCAGTACTCCCAGACTTTGGCTGAATAATCGTATGTCCCGATCTCCCTAGCCACCCTAATTATCTCTTCCTTATCCATCCCGAATAACGGCCTGTTTACAGGGATCTCAACGGCTTCCTGACTAACACGTAAATTTTTAAGAGTCTGGCTCGAAACCTGTCCAAGAGATTCACCCGTAATAAGTGAATCCGCCCTAACTTCCTTAGCTAGCATCTCACCCAGCCTATATAAAATCCTCTTAAGAAGAACATTCCAATAATCCTCTCTAGTAGTCAATATCTCTATGACAATATCCTTACCAGGGACAACATACATCATAGGTCTATATCCATAGCTCCAGTTATCAGCCAGAACCCTCGCAACATCAAGCACATTCTTTAGGTATTCCTCTCCATCCAAGTTTAGAAAGAGATAATATACCTCGGCTCCTCTCTTCAATGCATACCAGCTTGCCACAGCCGAGTCGAAGCCTCCTGATAAAAGCGAGACCACACGACCCTCACTACCTATCGGGAGCCCACCATATCCCTTGAAAACGTCTGTGAAGAAAAAGCATTTATTATCCCTAACCTCTACAAACACCTCGGCCTCCGGATTCTTTAGGTCAACGCCCTTCGAATACTCATATAACCTACTCCCCAGCTCCTTTGCGAGATCCATGCTAGTAAAATTATGTTTACCTGTACGCCTAGCCCTTACAGCGAAGGTCTTCCCCCTTACATAATCCTTGAACAACGATTCACCAGTATCCAATATATCCTGAAGGCTTTTGAACTCTACTAGGTATACAGGAGACAGGCTTATTATTCCAAAAACTCTCTTAAGAGGATTTGGAACCTCATCCATAGACGGCAGCCTTACTAATATCCTACTCCACATATTAATGATTTCAAAATCCCTAACTCCGGTTGACTCCAAGGAATCTCTAATATTCCTAATTAATATCCTCATAAACCTCCTTCTACTCCTACTACTCTTCAGGGTAATCTCCCCAATTCTAACTAGTATATCCATATATTAACACCTCTATCCACCGACCAAATAAGATGACTATCCCCAATGCTAATAATAGTTTTGATAATAACAGCCTTTAAGATTAATTTACGCGCCTAATCATCAAATATATTATTAGCCTTGATTATGCGGGATGAGAGTATATGACTATAACCCCGATCCTAATAGATCTACATCAGGACATAGCTCACTATATATTCGTACATCAACGGTTTCTAGACTTCAACATGAGGGATAGGGATAGACATGGTGATATACCAAGTTATAAGGAGATAAATCTTAGGCTGGTGTCGGCAGTAGTCTTCCCGATGATGCCCACATATAACCTTAGAGAGTTGAAGAAGCTTCAAGCAATATATGGTAGGGACTGGGGGGACCAGAATGTTGAGCTTCCACTAGCCTCTTTCGAAATCTCTATACACATGATAAAACTCTATTATAACATGGCTAAGAGATACTCGGAGGATATAAAGCTTGTACTCACTAGAGATGATATTACAGACATCGAAGACGATGATAGAATACGGTTTATGATCTCGATGGAAGGCACTGAATCGCTTAATGAGCCTAGCGATATCGAGGTATTTTATAGACTAGGGGTACGGATGATAGGATTAACCTGGAACTTCGATACTAAATATGCCGCGTCATGCGGGTCAAAGAAGGATTATGGGCTAACTGGATCGGGTGAAGACCTTGTGGAGATCTCCAACAACCTAGGAGTAATTATTGATTTAGCGCATAGCAGTAAAAACACCATGCAAGACGTATTTTCATGTACTAAGATGCCTGTAGTTATAAGCCATACCAATTACTTTGGGGAGCAGCCACACGTTAGGAACGTGGATGACGACATTATAGAGGAATTGATTAGGAATAAAGGGGTTATGGGATTCACATTAATTAGAGGAGCGATTGGGAGGGATAATTATCTAGATAAGCTGGCAGACCATATAATGGCGGTGTATAGAAAATTCGGACCAGAGCCCTTGGCAATAGGCACAGACTACTTTGGAGTAACACCTCCTCCAGAATTAAGAAATATTTCGTACCTCACGAGACTATATGAAAAACTCCTTGAAAAAGGTATGAAGGAAAATGACCTTGAGAAACTGACTTGGAGAAACGCTTATAGAGTTATATATAGAAACTCAGAGAGATGGAGATGACTATCTTTCTCTTCTAAACATGAGCCAATATAACATGACACCCACAATTACAAGGATAGTTATCATTAGTAGGGATATTAACGCCATATTTAACACTTTAACTTGGCCAGTGTAAACCACGGCATCCCTATATATTATGTTTATATTAATATCTCTATATGGGGGCAGGATCGGAATCTCTATGTTGAGATACCCATTCTCCAGACTATATGGTTTATCATCGACAGTTACTAGATAGTTATCTAGTTCCATCAACTCACTTAGGTTAATCGCATATTTCCTCTCAAATATATTCCAGACAACTATCTTATACGATTGAGGAAGCTCTATCTCGATGACCCTTATCTTTAGCACGTTAAAGTTAACTGTATATCGTTTCAACCCATATGTGTTTTCCAATACCATAGACAAGCCTATTCTATGTTCACCAGGCGCTTTCACGACCTCTGATATAGATGTATTAAATATTATCGTCACATCTGCAGGGAGATGGTCATATGCATAATATGCATCATATTCTAGCTCGGGAGGAATCCCTATATAAGTAGTATAATACTCGTCTGCAAATTCGATGATAACCATATCCCAAATGACTTTTACGGTATTCGACACGAACCTCGTCAACCCATATTTACTATCGACCAACTCCAGCACGCTCATCTTTACACTCCTAACCTCATCAGACTTCAGGCTAGAGTTTAGGGTTATCGATATATATGGAGTGGCTAGGGATCCGTCGGATGCATAATGAGCCTCGAATTTAACAGGAGCGGTCATACCCACGTCTATCCTAAGCTCCTCAGGAGAAAGTTTAACAACAACCGCGTCATAGACTATAGATACTATATTCGATTTAAATGTAGTGAGTCCATATCTGCCATCGTATACCGAGGCTACTGTAATCCATTTAACTCCAACTGTATCGGAATAAAGTGTGTCGTTGAGACTTATGACCACATATTTAGATGCATCAGAACCGTCGTATTCATAATATACAGTTATATTGATCCGGGCCTCACTACCTACGTCAATCCTACCATCGGGATCATCCAGGGTGAGAGTCACAACAATCCTATCAAATATTATAGAGAGGATATTAGATTCAAACACAGTTAACCCATATTTTTCATCCCTTATCCCAATTACCGAGACATCTATTTTACCCACGGTATCACTATAAGGAGACTTATCGAGTACTATATCCAGATATGGCTTGGCATCGACCATGTCATATAGATAAACCGCTGTATAGGATATATCGGCGACACTACCTACATCTACATGTCCATCAACATCATTCAACCTAAGCGTGATCCTTACCTTATCCCAGATAATTGAGACTGGGGACACGTCATATACAATAGAATACTCGGTAGATCCATAGGAGATGCTAGATATACCATATGATATTCTACTAACTGTATTCGATGTAACATTGAAGAATACCCATCCATCCACTCCAATTACCCCATAATCACCAGACTCTAGATATACCATACTCCCCTCAGGGAGGATAGAGCCATTGTCAAAGACAAGCCTATAGCCAATCACCTGAATACTACCTACGTCGACCCTTAGATCCATCTCAGGGGTTCTATTAACTATGTGGATAATATCCGGCTCACCGACCTCAAACCGATAGGCATAAAAATTGTTTGTCTCATTAGCCTCAAAGATCTTCTGTGTAGTGTCTAATGAAACGTTTAGAATATGGACTCCTTTATCCAGATTCTTTGTAAAGCTCAGTGTCCTAACAGCGTCAGGTGGAAATGGGCCGAGTGAATAGCTTTGGATCAAGACTCCGTCCAAGTATATGGATACTAGGAATTTTGTATCTATATAGAGGCTTCCATTATTAAGGATGTTAACGTCAAAATTATAGGATCCCTCGGGAGACTGAGATATGGATATGGACTCTACTACAATGTCTGTGATTCCCCTCTGCACATATACGGTTGCATGTGTAGTGTTCATATTATATACCTTTACGTAGAGTGGTAACGTTTCTTTAACCCAGGTCGTCCCCACATCAAAAGCAGCGTCATCCTTCGTCTTAGTCCCTGGATTAGCATCTATAACCTTTATAACACCATGTCCACTTGAGATAGTCTCGTCTGTATAGGTTATGATAACGCCTTGATCAGGTATTGCCGTGTCTATACCTACCTTCCTTCTATATTCAATCATGTAATACTTATTGCTAGCCAGTGGAATCTGGATAGCAAGGACATCTCCACCATCTTCAAGCCTATGTATAGACATTATGGAGGCATATCCATTTTTGATGACCGACATATTATTAACTATCCATCCAAGCCAATACTTCTCAGGTGCTGTGAAACTAGTGGGGGACGAGCCTATTGGTATACCGGCCCAGGCTCCTTCGGCCATAACACTCCATAGACCCACATATTCATTGGAATAGACAGTGTCATACAGGTCAGGGAGAATACCTACTTTATCCGTCTTTATTAAGTGCCCAACTTCATGGGCAAATATACCTAATGGATCATCCTCAGAAACCACCGACGCGTGATTGACGGTGGCCCCATCGTCTGTAGATATGCCGAGGGAATACCATGTCATACTCCATATATCCGTAGATACACCCGTGAAAGCCTCGTCCCCTCCTGCATGAACAATTACAACCCTATCATATTGTGTGAAGTCCACATAGGGGTCTGCAGCGTTTATAGCATCTATAACAAGCTCCAGTCCATTAGTATCTATGGTGCCGTCATTAGCGCCATAGTAACTCATGTTATTCGCTAAGGTATACCATCCAGCTATACTATATGTGTAGAGGCTAAATTGTCCATAGCTCGAGGAGTTATAAAAACCGGCTACAGATAGCCATAGATTAGATATCTCACCCGGTGTCTTACCCCCTAGTACGTCTGGAAAATCGACCAATATGAGAATTACCCGATATCCAGAGGGATTATCAACTATTAATCCAGATGCGGCGTCCACACTAGAAATAAGTAGGGTTATAACAGTTATTGTGAACAAAAGTCTACACATATTATCTTGTTTAAACATTAGTCAACAGCCTTTCTCAATATAATACTGACTCTAATTAAAAATGAATAGACATTAATTTAAAATCATCTTATTTAGTTACCATATATAATACCTATACCAAAGGATTTAACATACCCTTGGATATTAGTGATAAGGAAAATATTGATAAAAAATGGGCTGGCTACATCATAGCCTTTAGGTTCTTAATGATCTCCTCTGTATACTCCTTATTACTCACCGGCGGTATATCGGCTATACCGGCGTTCTTCAGCGTCCTCGTCATATCATAAGTCAGTTTCTTCCTCTCGTTCAATGTCTTGAAGATAGCCTTTTCAATTAGATCGGCCTTCTCATCCATACCCATGTATCTAAGCATGAATGTCCCCGTCAACATCTGTGCAGTTGGGTTTACCTTCCACTGACCAGTATACTTGGGTGCAGAGCCATGTACAGGTTCGAAGATAGCGTATTTATCACCTATGTTACTGCTTGGAGCCACACCTAAGCCGCCTATCAAACCAGAGGCCAAGTCGCTTAGAATGTCGCCCATCAAGTTCGTGGTTACTAGGACGTCGTATTCATATGGCTTGAGAACAAGTTGCATAGCCATGTTATCAACGATTCTATCATTAGCCTCTATATCTGGATATTTCTTAGCTAGCTCGTAGAATACCTCCAACCATAATCCACCAGTTGTCTTCATAATATTGGCCTTGTGCACCGCAGTAACCTTTTTCCTACCATACTTCCTAGCGTATTCAAATGCAAAGCGTATTACACGCTCACTACCTTTCCTCGTAATTATATTTATTGTCTCAGCACCACATTTATCCTTACCTACAAAATGCTCTACACCACTATATAATCCCTCAGTAGCCTCCCTCACGATAACAACATCGACGTTCTTAAAACGAGGGACATCGACATATAGCCAGTCAACTGGAAGGGATTTAGCTGGCCTAACAACAGCATACGTATCAAGCTCCATCCTCAGCCTAACATTAAGACTCCTATAGCCTTTTCCAACGGGGGTAGTGAGAGGCCCTTTAAAGACTATCGGATATTTCTTGATTGTCTCAAGAGCATCTTCAGGCATGGGCTCTCCATACTTCTCTATGGCAGGCTCACCAATCTCGACAACCTCCCACTCAATAGGTACATCAGCAGCCTCGAAAAGCTTCACTGTCAGAGACGTCACCTCAGGACCAATTCCATCCCCAGGTATTAAAACAACCTTCTGTGTTGCCATATTCACTCACCTACTCACAAAATATGATACAACATATGTTAAATTTTTATCAACATACCTACAGACCTTTTGTAAATAACTTTTTTATCTACCCCCAATATATTAATCTAAATTAAGACTATCCCCGTGCACGGTGATTTAGCCTAGCGCCTTGGTTAAGTATTCAGCGATTAGAATAGTTCCTCCAGCCGCTCCCCTAACAAGGTTGTTACCATGTATTACCGCGGATATCCATCCATCACCATATACCTTTAACCTACCCACTGACACCGCCATACCCTTTTCCCTAAACGCGTCGAAACGTGGCTGAGGTCTCGGCCCATCCACCACATGAATAGGGTTTCCAGGAGCCGAATGGAGCCCCATCTCCTGGGGAGGCCCGTGGAAACCCAAGAGGATTTTCTTAAGCTCCTCTAGATCCTCCACCTCTTTACTCGTCCTAAGTAGGATGCTCTCCGTATGCCCATATATTACAGGCACCCTATTCGCCTGAGCCTTTACACGGAAAACAGCGTTGGTGAAGACACCATCCTTATATTCCCCAAATATCTTTAGAGTCTCCCTCTCAAGCTTCTCCTCCTCTCTCGGGATAAAGGGAAGAATGTTTCCCATGACCTCCATACTCGGGTTTCCTGGATAACCAGCTCCAGACACTGCCTGCATAGTAACTACATGAACCTCATCCAAGCCATATTCATCGTAGATGGGTTTGAGAAATAGAGATAATATTATTGTGCTGCAATTAGGATTGGCGACGATAAAACCATCTTGATACCTTTCTATCACCGCTTCTAAATGACTTGCGTTTACCTCAGGTACAATAAGAGGCACATCTGGATCAAGTCTATGCGTAGATGCATTGGTGATTACCCTCATCCCCCTAGAGACTAGGTAGGACTCGATCTTCTTAGCCTCCTCCGATGGAAGGGCTGAGAATATTAGGTCAACATCCTTGAGATAACGGTATTCCGTGGGAGCGACTTCCATCCCTCTAACATATTCAGGCATATCCCCCCATATCTTCCACTCAACATGTCTACCATAGATCTTTCCAGCGGATCTAGAGCCGGTTACAACCTTCACCCTAAACGTTGGATGTGCATCAAGCATCTTAATAAAAACTTGGCCTACTAAACCTGCTCCACCTAGGATGGCAACATCCAAACTCATTTTACCGCCTCATTTATTTAATTGAAATAAATATAGATGTTCATTTGGGAATATTAATTTATCCACCTCCCTTATCCTAAAGCCAGCGTTGACACATACCTCTTTAAACCTGGATAAATCTGTATATGAGGAGAGCACGATATAGGCTTCAACGTGTTTAAACCTAGATAGTGAATTAATAAGTGAGATAACTGTTTCCAGGCCCCCCTCGCCTCCAGCCCAAGCAATGGATTCACCATCATCCTGATCCACTGGAAGGTAGGGAGGGTTACATACAACTAGAATTGACAGGTCTTCCCTAAGCATATCAAGGTACCTAGGTGTAGTCATCACATCAATATATCCGTCAACTCCATTTCTAGCGGAGTTTTCAACACATGCTTTAGAGGCACGGAAATCTATATCTAAGGCCAATGTATATAGCCTTCTCCTACCCAGTCCAATGGCCTGTATCCCACTTCCACATCCAAAGTCTATATATAAATCCATATGCGGCAGGTCCCTGCGTATAATGTGGGACAGGAGAAGTAGAGAGTCTTCTCCAGGCCGATATACATCTTTATCTCCCCTTACACAGATCCCCTCCATACTACACTCCCAACCAGGCATTTAACATCATCCCAAGGCTACCTAATGAACAATTCCATTCAGCCAATAAATACATAAATTACTCCAGATACATTTACAATCTTTATTACTCCCTGTAAAGTGGGAATATGAGGTTGGTGATGAAGTTCGGTGGAGCCTCACTCGCTTATCCCAAAGATATTTACATGAGGGCTGAGATAGTTAAGAAGTATTCAAGTGATAATGAGATTGTGATAGTCACATCCGCGATAAAGGGTATTACAGACACTCTTTTAGACATGATAGAAAATGCTGTTAAAGGCAGAAAAGATAGGATGGAGAAGATGTTTCTCACGATACGCGAGACACATATAGATACTGCTAGATTATTGGGCCTCCATGGAGATAAGCTAGACACCATATTACTATACTTGGGGGAGCTTGAGAAGATTATCTACAGTGTATATAATCTTAGGGAGGTGACTCCCAGGGCCAAGGATTATATCCTAAGTTTTGGTGAGAGATTATCTACATGGATATTTACAGAGACTTTGAAAAAGGCGGGGATTAACGCACAGTTTTTTACAGGCGGAGAAGCAGGTATAGTCACAGATAATAAATATGGTAATGCAAATCCCGACCTAGAATTAATAGATGAACTAATTAAGATAAGACTCCTTCCCCTACTGGAAGAAGGGGTAATGCCGGTGGTAACCGGCTTCATCGGAGTTGATAAAAGCGGTCATATAACCACACTTGGTAGGGGAGGAAGCGATCTATCAGCTGCTTTACTAGCATATGCAGTTGAAGCCGACGAAGTGTGGTTCTGGAAAGATGTCCCAGGCATATTGACCGCTGACCCAAGGATCGTCGAGAAACCTAGAAAAATATCTGTATTGTCCTATATGGAGGCCGCGGAGCTCTCGGCGCTAGGTGCAAAGGTTCTACATCCGAGGGCAGTTCCTCCACTGATGAGGAAACGGATCCCTCTTAGGATAAAAGGGTATTTAAAGCCTGAGGATGAGGGGACTGTAGTTAAGGAACAGGGTGGTAAGTGGAGCCAAGTCGTAAAAGCAGTTACACTAATCAAGAATATTAGCCTGATAAACATCTACAGCACATTTATGGTGGGGGTACCAGGTATCTCCGGTAGGATATTCTCAGCCTTGGGCAAGGGCGGTGTTAATATATTAATGATATCCCAGAATGTTAGTGAGGCAAACATATCTATATTGATATCTAAAAAAGACCTGAGGAAGGCTCTCAATATCATTGAGAAGACTATTAGGGATATTGGATTCACCGAGGAACTGTCTTATGAAGAGGAGGTTGCAGCCATATCTGTTATAGGAGAAGGAATGAGGGGGACTCCTGGGATCGCATCCAAAGTATTTACTGCTGTTGCAGAGAAGGGTATTAATGTAAAGATGATTGCCCAAGGCTCCTCTGAGATAAACATATCCTTTGTTGTAGACAAAGGTGATGGAGAAGCAGCAGTAAGAGCGTTATACAAGAGGTTTAACCTAGGAATGGAGAAAACGTAATAGGATATAATCGATATCATAGTAATTTATTTATATTAGTGGTTGACGAAATGGAGGTCCTTATCCTTACACATGGAGACTGCGATGGAATATGCTCAGCAGCCCTAGTCAAGCGTCTTTATCCCGGGTCGAGGATCTTCTTTACACATCCACATGGCATACTAGGGGACTTGAAAAGCCAGCTAACAATAGAAACAGATAAGATATTTATCCTAGATATTGCCTTGGATGAGGGGATATGGAGAGAGTTAGTTGATGAGCTCAATAGATTATCTCAAGAGATAGATGTAACCTATATAGATCATCATCCTCATCCGGAGGGACTGGAGATCGATAAACTACTATTTAGATACGTCTGGATGAAGAATGTCAGTACCAGTGAGATCACTTACAGGCATCTATATAGGGAGGATGATATTGACGTGAGTAGAGTAGCCCTATATGGAGCTATAGGAGATTACTCTGATGAGACGCCTTTTATAAAGGAGATGTATAACTTGTGGGATAAGCGTATGATCTATTTTGAGGGAGGGATAATATCCCAAGCCCTAGAGGGTTCTAGGAGGAACTATGACCTCAAAAGGAAGATTGTGGAGATACTAGCTAGTAACATGTTGCCCAGCGGTTATCCAGAGATCTTAGATAGGGCGGTTGAAATGACTAGGAATGAGGAGGAGATGAGGATACGCCTCAGAGACAAAATGAGAGTCACCAGATTCATAGCATACGCTATTGATGTAGGAGGGAGCGTTGGACGTGCAGCAAAGTATCTCATGACCATCGGGAAAAAGCCTGTTGGCATCGCAGTAGAGGAGAGGAGGAAACTCGCTGTCATGAGTGTAAGGACATATAAGGGATTTATAGATCTAAATAGGATACTCAGAAGAACATCCATTAAATTTGGCGGCTCAGGCGGAGGCCACGAATTCGCCGCTGGAGCGAGGGTTCCACTGGACAAATTAAACGACTTTCTAGAGGCTCTGGATGAAGAGATATCTAGGCATGTCACGTCTTAATCAACAATATTTTTCATATCTAATAGGATTTCATCCTCGCCCCTATTGCTCTCTATAAGCTGATACTCTGCATATCCCTCTTTTCTCTCCGTAAGTCTCTGGGAGACGAGTTCGTAAGCCTTTCTAATCGGGTGGTTCTTGACATTTACATATGCACGTACGATAGCTGCTACAGTAGCCTCTTGAAGTATAATCTTCATACCATTGAACTCGATGTATAACCGAATATGTTTGTGCCCCCTTGGTATAAATGCAACTATCCTCTTTACATCACTATTCCTAAAGACAATGGGCTTACTGTTGCTTTCACCACTCATAAAATAGAAAATCGTGATTACTAGAATTTAATGATGGTGTATCCCGCTGAACCCTATATACTTCCTGTTTTGTAGGGCCACTTCATTAGGATATCAGGATCCTTAAGCCCATGGCCAGTAGCTATTAAGACGATGTTCCCTTCGAATGCATCTTGATTCTTTAGGAGAGCTGCTAATGGAGAAGCTGATGCGGGCTCCACAAGGATACCCTCCTCCCTAGCCAACTTCATCTGTGCAGATACGATCTCTTCATCACTCACTGTGAGGAAGAATCCATTGGATTCCTCAACCGCCCTCCAGGCTTTGGGCCAATTCACAGGATTCCCGATTCTAATAGCCGAGGCTAATGTCCGGGGATCTTCCAACGGCTTAAAAGATCGTTTCTCCATATATGCCTTTGCCAATGGAGAAGCGCCTTCTGCCTGTACGCCGACCATTATAGGTAGACAGTTTATTACACCGATTTCAAAAAGCTCTTTAAACCCCTTCCATATAGCGGATATATTACCAGCGTTACCCACGGGCACAACTATATAATCAGGTACTTTCCCCAACTGCTCATATATCTCATAAGCGATTGTTTTCTGTCCCTCAAGACGATATGGATTTATACTATTCAGGAGATAAACCTTGTTCTTGGCAACATAGTCAAATACCTTCCTCAAGGCATCGTCGAATACACCCTCGACCTCGACGATGGTTGCTCCATATGCAATTGCCTGAGAAAGCTTCCCCCTCGCAATCTTCCCCCTAGGTATGAAGACAATAGGTTCTAGTCCTGCTCTAGCGGCATATGCAGCCATAGATGCGCTCGTATTACCCGTGGATGCACACGCAACCCTTGTATATTTAAACTCCCTCGCCTTTGTAACACCAACCGTCATCCCCCTATCCTTGAAGGAGCCGGTTGGGTTATCACCCTCCACCTTAAGGAAGAGTCTGAAACCTGATTTTCCGATAGACTCCCCAACCCTATCCAGGTTTAGGAGTCTCGTCCCCCCTTCATCCATTGACACAACCATATTATAGTCATCTACTGGTAGGAGCTCCCTATAACGCCATACATTAAATGCCCGGCTCTTCCATGATAATAATATGTTTCTATCTGGTAACTTAATACGTATCTCTAGAAGGCCATTACATCTTCCACATCTATAGATTGGACTAGGTTCATACTCCATTCCACACTCGATACACTTGATAAAATGCCTTATTTCTCCACCCAAACCCTAACACCCTCGCCAATGCCCGATTCAACTATATTATAGTCTAGGTTATTTTCGAGAAAAACATCGCGCAACTGTTTATGAACATGATCCACATCCTGAACCATAGTTAAAACAGCTATAGAAGGCCCAGCTCCAGAGATGAAACAGCCTATTGCCGGCGACTCCTCCACAGCCTTCGCTATAGTCTCATATCCCTCTATAAGCTGCTTTCTATATGGAGTCGCAACTACATCCCTCAAACCACGGCGTATGAGGTTTATGTCACCTTCTAAAAAGCCTTTCACCAAGGTAGTTGCATGCTCGATCCCGAAGACATAGTCCTCCAGTGGATAACACTCTTTCAACAGAGACCTGGCATATCTAGTCTTATCCTTAACAACCCTTTTTTTATTTGGGATTAGAAGAAGGATCCTAATCCAATTTGGTGGATCGATCCTAATTGGGTCATAATGTTTAGATGCTATCGTAAACCCACCCAATACACTTGCGGTTAGGTTATCCATATGTGGAGACCCAGTTACATATGCCTCTCCAAACGAGGCCAGTTCAAGGACGCTCCTCACATCTATGGGATGCTGGCCACCTGCATATAGTAATGCAGCTGCAAATGCAGCCGATGAAGCCCCGCTACTCCCTAGGCCTAGTGATGTAGGCACTCCCTTCACCAAACGGATACCTAGTGAGAGGGAGGCACCGGCCTTTTTCCTATAACTATCAAGTATCGCCCCAATAAGGTTATTCTCAATTTCATGAGGCACTTCATTACTATACTTACCTTCTACAATAAAGTAGTCACTCCCTAACTCTATCTCCACCCTATCTTTAAAGGCATCCAATGCGATTCCAAATACATCGAATCCAGGTCCTACATTAGCTGAAGAGCCACATGCCTCGGCAATAACCTTCATATCAACACCGCAAAACACTTAGATATAATTATTAGTGGTAGACGAATTTGATAACTTTTTATCATAAACTATAATTAATTAGATGGAGGGGGCTAAGATGAGAGTGGCTGTTATAAAGGGAAGTGCATTGGTAATTGTGGATGTCCAAAAAGACTTTCTACCAAGCGGGGCATTACCTGTTCCCGAGGGGGACAAGGTTGTCGAGCCTTTGAACAAGTACATCGAGCTATTTAAGATCAAAAGCCTACCGATATTTGCTACAAGGGACTGGCATCCAGAGAACCATGTCAGCTTCAAAGAATACGGTGGTCTATGGCCACCCCACTGCATTATGAATACTGAAGGAGCTGAATTCGCAGATGGCTTGAGGCTTCCAGAGGATTCAGTGATTATAAGCAAGGCATATAAAGTGGATAGAGACGCATATTCTGGGTTCCAGGAGACAGAGCTTGATTTAGAGCTTAGGAGGAGGGGAGTTAAGCGATTATTTATTGGTGGACTCGCCACGGACTACTGTGTAAAGGCCACTGTATTAGATGCCTTGAACCTTGGGTACCAGGTCTTCCTACTCCTGGATGGCATTAGGGGAGTAGATGTAAATCCTGGAGATAGTGATGAAGCTATTAAAGAGATGCTTAGATACGGTGCAGTAGGCATTGTATATGAAGATATTGTAGAGGAGATTTAGGGAGATGCCGAAGAGGAGGTTCAGGCCTAAGATAGTTGAAAGACTTGAACTAGGCGAGTTAGTAACGTTTGTACCCAATAAAAACTTACCAGTATACAACTGGTTTTACTTTAAAGAAGGGTTCTCACGGGATTTCGTCCATATGATGATGGATAGATTTAAGATAGGTGAAGACGACTGGATACTAGATCCGTTTCTCGGGACAGGGACGACTCTACTCGGGTGTAAGGAGAGGGGTGTCAATGGAATAGGTATCGAGGTGAATCCACTGTTCCTTTTTATCGCTAATACCAAGATAACTGACTATGATATTGATGAGCTGAGGGAATGGAGTAGATGGCTCTTTAGGCATAAATTTGAGAAGCCTAGCCTACAGGGTCTCCCACCACTGGTGAAAAGAGCTTTTAACAAGTATAATCTTGAGGATATTATATTCTTTAGAGACAAGATTATGGAGATTGAGAATAGAAAGATAGCAAACTTCTTTCTACTAGCCCTTATGAGAGCCGCCTCTAAAGTAACCTATGCATATAAGGATGGTGCGGTAATCAAGATAATTAAGAAACCAACGCCTCCCTTTAGACCATTTTATAGGAGGATCGTAAAACGGATGATAAGGGACTTGAAGAGAATGGAGTTTCAACCATCCACACTAATAACCTACTTGGGAGATGCTAGGAGGATGACGAATGTGTCTGATGATGAAGTAGATGCTGTAATCACGTCACCACCCTATCTAAATAAGATCGAGTATACTAGGGTATATGAGATTGAGATGACTCTATTCCTGGGATCCGATATAGTCAATCCAATACGGAGCTATATTGGTCTCCTCCCTAGGAAAAAGACGCGTGAACTACCTAGTTTCCTAAGTGACCTAGATCTTCCGCCTGTGGCGATGGACTATTTTACGGATATGTGGAGAGTGTTGAACGAGATGTATAGAGTACTTACTCCAGGAGGTTCCGTCGCCCTAGTAGTAGCAGAGGGAATTTTTCCGGATAGAATAGTCGAGTCAGATATTATAATTGGGAGAATGGCTCATGAAATAGGGTTTAGAGTCCCCGAGATCTGGGTAGTTAATAGGAGGGTGGCCACGAGGAATAGAACTATAAAAATTGGGGTTGCGAGGGAGAGCATCGTATTCATGAAGAAACCCAAGTAATTTCTTAAAATTATTCAGGTTCCATAATAACTACTTCTATCCCAGTGTCCCTCATCAATTCCCTGAACCGCTCCGCCTCACCGCGTCCGGCTACAATTGCACCCCAGTGCATCGGTATCACTACTTTTGGATTTATAGCCTTAGCGGCCTCTGCAGCCTCCTCCGGGGTCATTACATACTTTCCGCTAACGGGGAGTAACGCAATATCAATATTCAGGTCTTTTAGACGGTTCATGTCAGGTATAAAGTCTGTATCCCCTGCATGATATATTTTTACATCACCCACTGTAACGACGAAGCCGACCTTCTCATCCTCCTTGGGATGGAATGGTACTCCAGGTGATCTGAATTTATTAACGTTGTAAGCAGGCACTGCTAGTGCGTATATCCCATACTTCTCATTAAAATACTCATTCCACGGCTTGATAAAGACCTTCTCCCCTGGAAGAGAAACCACCTTATTCATTAGCTCCATGGCGCCAACAATATATGTATCTGGCTCAGCTATCCTACTGATATCCTCCTCACTATAGTGATCGAAATGTTCGTGGGAAACGAATATCAGCTCAGCCTTCCTCGGGCTCCTAACTCTATAGGGATCAAAATATATTTTGACTTCTCCCTCGACCCTAAATCCAGCGTGGCCTGTCCAGATAATCTTCAAGCCTTTATAAATGTATTCTTTCACCCATTATCACCATAATAAATTTATTATATGCCGACGAAATTTAATTATAACCAGTACTTAAAAAACAGCTATGAAGATTTATAACTCTGTTATAGGATAAAATGTATTGAGTGGTGGAAGTATGTTAACACCGTATGAGGTAATTGTGAAAACGGCCTTACCGGCTATTAGAAGCATGCTTGCTAAGGATCTAACCAAGAAGTATAACTTGAAGCAAAAGGAGATAGCTGAATTAATGCACTTGACTCAGGCAGCCGTCTCATATTACCTGACTAGGTCGAGGGGGAAGTACATGGACTATCTCCAGAAGACTGAGATTAATAAGATGATTGAGGAGTTGTCTGAGAAACTTTATAGGGAGAAGCTGTCTTCTCAAGAGCTTATCCTAGAGATAAATAAACTAATACTATACATCATGAAAAAGGGGTATCTATGTGAGTACCATACACTGATAGAGCCTACTGCTAACAACGAGGAATGTAACTTATGTGAAGAGATCTTAAAACACTGGAATGCCTAATTTCGAGAAGAACTCCTTTATCTCCTCATTTTCATCCAAGTGGATGATGCGCTCACCCTCTTCATCCGATAAATATACGATGTAGGTTGCTCGGTCATCTAGGTGACGCCAAACCACCTTGTGAATAAGAACTATAGGGCCGTCAAACCTATATCTCCAAGTATTCAGCTTAGTCTCATCGGCTGAAACCAGATCCACGTAAGCTATTTTGAGGGGAGAAGCGAAAAGTCTCTCAAAAAATAGGATGCCTGTCTCATCTAATTCCACATTGTCTCCTTCCAACTCAATCCAGTTTTCATTGCTTCTACCACATGCCTTATGACTAATTCTATAAGAAAACTTCTGGTATTCATTGTAGTACTCCAAGTAGAAGCCATATACCTCCATGGCCACTCCACCGATATACTAGTCCTCTATAACCGGGACTCCAAACTTCATGGATATCTTCTTTTTCTCCTCATAAGATAGGGATTCAGGGTCCCAGAACCCGTTATAGTAGCGTTTATATGGTTCACCATCCTCCAGCTTTCTAATGTTACGTCTATACCTCTCAACAGCGATGCTCTTTATCCCCTTTAACTTTAGGTATTCATTAAGAGGCATACTATATAGTTTCTGAGCCTTGTCCCTATATATCTCGGGGAAGACGTTGAACGTACAGAATGGAACGACTCTTCCATCGGGAGTGACATAATGTATATCACAACGCTCAACCCTCGCGACATCATAGTTATATTCATCCATGAAATGCATCATTCCCAGGAAGAGTGAGTTAAAGTGGAATTCGCCTAGAGCCTCATAGTTATGCCGGGCAAATACCTTGTATAGGATTCTGAGGATACGCTTCCTCTTCCTAAGCTGCTCAGGAGTCTTGTCCCAGTCTACAAACCGGTTTAGCCTCATTAGAAGCTTTATCTTAGCGAGTCTTCTACTGCCTCCCTTCTTAATATAATCTGTTAATTCTCTTAGATACTCTGATAGGGAGTGGACGTCAATAAACTGAGGGATAGCCGTTATCCTACCTGTCTTCTTATCCTGAACTACATATGTCGCGGCACCACATGCAAAGTGGTTGGACATCGTGAACTGTGGCCTACCCGTCACGGCCTCAACAAATCTACTTATGGGGATTGTAATAGGCACGGTATACCAGTCTTCAAGACGAATCTGGCCCTCTGTCTGATTCTCAATCTCTTTAATAACCTCTGGAATAGTGACCCTCAACCTCTCCCTCTCCTTCCTAGGAACTCTACCAACAAGTGATATCGGCTGGAAATTCACGCCTCTAATGACATCATTAAACTTCAGTCCAAACTTGACCATAGCACCAACTTCATTAAGGTTGACACTCTTTATCACGGTAGGTACCAAGACTACACCCATCTTAGCCTCCTTTAGAGAATCGAGGATATATGGAACCTCCCAATGATTCTTTGGATTTGTAATGGGGGATACACCGTCGAAACTCATGTAGATCGTGTTTACACCAGCCTCCCTAAGCTCCTTCGCAAGCTTCGGGTTGAACGCGAAGGTTATTCCCGTAGTGTTCAGCTGGACATGCTCATATCCAAGTTCACGAGCCAGCTTAACTATCTCGACAATGTCCTCCCTCATAGTCGGTTCTCCGCCTGTTATCTGCACCGCCTTAGCAGGTATGGGTCTCTGTCTCCTAGCGACTTCAAGCATAAACCTAATATGCTCGAGAGTAGGCTCATATACATAGCCTGCTACCTGTGCATAGAAGAAGCAGTACCAGCATCCCAAGTGACATCTGTTTGTCACAGCGAGGTTCAACAACGCGGTGTGTGACCTATGCCTTGGGCAGAGCCCACAGTTAAATGGACAGGTGTTCTTAATCTCTAGATAAGGGTTTTCAATACCCCGTCCCTCATCAGCCTCTTTACTCTTAAGATGATAAAACTCGGCGTCTCCCCAATATATCTCCTCTAGCTCCCCGTGATCTGGACATAACTTCCTAATGTAGACCTTATTATCCCTTTCCAATAGAACCGCCCTTACTAGACTTCTACATTCAGGGCATATGCTGAGAGTCTTTCTAATTAACTTCTCTCCATCCTTAGCCTCAGGGAAATCACCTAACTTTACATCGAAATCCTTACCCTTCTCCGGGAACAGAGATTTTTCCAAAACCCTTTTCCCAACCAACTCAAATATATGTAAATCCTTGTTATCAGCCAGTAGAGGATACTTAACCCTACCATCCTCATCTATATATCTATTGACGCTGGATATACCAACGTCTTTCTCGACTGTTTCCATAAACACTCCACCTAAAACTATTAATAGAAAACATTAATTTAACCAATATTTTCCTAAAAGGTATTCTAATTCCAGACTAGATATATAAGTTTTTCACACAATTAATACGGTTAAAAGTATATAATTATTTGATAAAGTCCATGTTTAATTATAATTTATTAGCATTATTAATTGGAGGTACCTAGGGCTGGAACGTGTGTAATATACCCTATAAATTGGGTTTTTTATTCTTAATAAATTATGGAATAATAAAAATTATTGAGTGGTGGGGAATATAGTATGAAGCTTGAGATATCCCTAGATTTAGAACGAGGACAGGTAGATAAGCCAATTATAATAGCTGGGCTTCCTGGAATGGGGCTTACAGGTAAACAGGCAGTAGATTATTTAATAGAGGTTTTTAACGCTCGTAAAATTGGGAATATAGAGGCGGGTTATTTAGCATCTCCAATAATTACTACCCACGATGGAGTTGTAGATGATTTGATGACTGAACTCTTCACATTCTACCACGCCAACATAGGGGGAGAAGACTATATATTGTTTACAGGCGTTACACAGCCACCTTCTCCAGAGTGGCAGCATGAGCTGTCACGGAAGGTTGTTGAGATACTCCTAGAATATAAACCCCCCATTATATATACCTTGGCAGCCACACCTATATTCTCCTATAAGTGGGAGGTATCGGTATATGGAGTTGCCACAAAAAGGGAGTTACTTGAGGAGCTAAGGCTATATGGCGTGATACCTATGCAGGGAGAGGGAGTCATATCTGGGGTGAATGGGCTACTTATAGGATATGGTAAGAAATATGGTGTAGATGGAGTTGTTTTAATGGGTGAGACATATTTAACAAATGCCCGTGACTATATAGCGCCTCTCGCTGTATTAAGGATATTATCTAGGATTCTACATCTAGATATTGATCTTAGGAAAATGGAGGAGTTGGCGCTTGCATTCCATAAAGAGTTTAGCGCTGCATTAACAAGTAAAAAACCGGATAAGGATAAGGGGTCATTAGGATATATATCCTAAAGAGGTCTGGATATAGAGAAAAAGAGGGATAAATTACATAATTGATTTGAGGAGCTCGGCAAGTTTATCAGCTAGTTCCTCAGCTGATCCAGTATACTTCTTCTTAAGCCTAGTCGGTGGCTTAACCTCCTCCAGATCAACGACGGTGGTTGCAGAGCCTTTTAGCCCCACTTCATCTGGAGACAAGCCTAGATCAGCTGCACTCCACACGGTCAGCTGAAACTCTCTTTCAGCCCACCTCTTCCTCCTAAAATCGGGGAATCTAGGAGTATTACAACCCAGCTCAACCGCTGCTAAGAACGGTAGAGTGACTTCAACAACCTCATGCCCACCTTTAATCGTCCTCTTCACCTTAGCCTTCTTATCATCCGAAACATCCATCACATCACTTATGAAAGTCACATGAGGAATATCTAGCCATTCAGCGATGCCAGAAGGCACTTGGCCCGTTCCACCATCAGAGCTTTCTTCCCCACATAAGATAATGTCATAATCCCCTATCTTCTCAATAGCCTTTGACAAAGTTAATGTAGTGGGCAAGGTATCTGAGCCGGCTAGGGCACGGTCACTAACGAGAATAGCGTCATCAGCACCCATGGCAATAGCCAGCTTCAGATACGGCTCCCAGAATGGAGGGCCCATAGATACCACTATAACTCTTCCTCCATACCTATCCTTAATCCTAAGTGCCAGCTCTAGAGCATTTTTATCAGCGGGGTTTATCTCGTTACCTGCTGCCCCCCTCTTGATGGTCTTAGTCTCTGGATCGAACTCAAGCTCCTCAATCTTAGGCACAACCTTCATCGTTACAATAATGTTTCTAAGCCCCATCTTCATCACCCCTCCCTAAGCTTCTTAAGTAACAGTGGCAGTATCTCAAAGATGTCTCCGACGAAGTAGTGGTCTGAATATTCATAGATAGGCGCCTCAGGATCCTTGTTTATCGATATCACAGTCCCCATGTCCTTAATACCAGATACAAAGTGTGGTGCGCCGCTTGCACCCAAGACAATTGCTAGACTGCCCTTCAATATAACGCCTGTTGAACCGACCTGTATATCTCTGGGAGCGAGGCCCATATCCGCCAGAGGCCTAGTGACACCTATATCGGCGCCGATTAACTCAGCCAACTGGTTCACAAGCTCCATCCTGCCTCCAGTACCCATACCCGCAATAACCACTCTCTCAGACTTAGATATGTCTATCAACTCCTTGATCTCCCTATCAACAACCCTAGTCTTAACCTGCTCTGGGTCAAGTCCAGAATCTACCTTCTCAACCACAGCCTCCCCTTCAAACTCCTTAATATCAAATATTCCTGGAGTGACGGTCGCCATCTGGGGCCTTCCCTTCACACATTTAACAACAGCCATTATATTGCCTCCGAATCCAGGTACCTTACCCATCAAGAGACCTTCATCGTCATAGTCTAGACTAACTACATGCGCGATTAAACCAGTTCTAAACTTTACAGCAAGCCTACCAGCTAGGTCACGGCCATTTCTCGTGGCACTAAGTATAAGAGAATCAGGCCTCCTCTCCTCAATCAACCGGGCCATTATCCTAGAATATGGGTCACTGGTATAGTATTTTAGGATTGGATCCTCCACTAGGATGACCCTATGAGCACCATGTCTCCCAAGTTTAGCCGCTTCTCCAGCTACAGCCTCGCCTAATAGGACTGCTGTAACCTCCTCACCCCTCTCCTCCGCAAGCACTCTTGCCCTTGATAATACTTCTAGGGAAGACTCTTCAATAACTCCATCGTCCTGCTCTATAAACACCCATATACCTTTCCACCCACCCATTATTTACCACCCATACTCTGGGAGAGAATCTCGACCACATCTATAACTGGGAATGTATACCCCATTATCTTGTTCTCATCCTCAAACATCCTTATACAATATGGGCATGCAGTCACCATAGCCTCAGCCTCGACCTCAGCGACCTCGTCAAGCCTGTTTCTAGTAACGCCTCTAGCCTCCTTATTCTCAGTCCATATACCACCCCCACCGCCTCCACAGCATAGGGTATCCATCCTATTATGCTCCATCTCTACGAAATCAATGCCGTCGACGGCCTCTATAAGACTCCGTGGAGCCTCAAAGACACCATTGTATCTGCCCAAGTAGCACGGATCATGATACGTAACCTTCATATTCAACTTCCCTGTCTTAAGCCTACCACTATCAAGAAGCTCTGCAAGATACTCTACATGATGCATCACAGGCATAGAAAGCTTTGCACCGAACTTTGGATATACATTCTTAAAGAGATGATATACGTGTGGAGAGACGGTGATAACGACATCAGGCTTCATATCCTCAATCGCAGAGGCATTGTTAAGTGCAATCTCCTCAAGGAAGTAGTCTTCACCAGTATGATATACCACATCACCACAACAAGACTCTTTCTCCCCCAATACACCTACCTCGACACCAGCTGCCTGAAGGATGTTGACTAGCGACCTAAGGACGTTCTGGAGACGCTTATCATATGATGATAAACAGCATGTATAAAGCAGGACCTCTGGCTTATCAGAGAATTCTAGGTCACTGGCCCAGGAAAACCTCTCTCTCTTCGAGGAGCCAAGTGGATTACCATTTTCATATACAGTCCACAGTATCTCGTTGAATCCCTCAGGAACCTGCTTCTCCTCATAAAGCATAACACGTATACTGCGCAGTATCTTCGATATGTCGACGCCCCTGGGACACATTGCACCACAGTAATTACATGTTATACATTTCCATATCTCACTATATCTCGGTACGACGCCTAACTGAATGTTCCTGATAACCTTCCTAACAGGTATCTCTGGGTTCAATAGGCATGATACTGTACAGGTACCGCACTGATAGCATGTATATGGCTCACCCTCAGCCTTCTGAACCAACATCTCCCTTACTTTAAAATCTATCTCCAATACCATTTACTTCACCTTCTTAAGTTTAGAAATAGTTTCGAGAATCTCATCCTTAGATACAGATTTAGCTATACGATCCAGCTCCTTCATGGTCTCAGTATACTTATCAACCTCAGGTGCTCCGAATAAGCTTAGTATCAACCTCTCCTCCCTGATACCAAGCTTCTTAATGATGTTCTTCATACTCCTGTATCTCCTCACGGTATGCTTATTCGCATACTGATAGTGACAGTCGCTACCCGACTCAGTGATTCTACAGCCTGTAATCGCCACCGCCGGTGCACCGGATAAAAATGCCTTCTTCACAAGCCTCCAGTTAATCCTGCTGGAACAAGGTACTCTAATGACCCTGGGAGATGGTGGATACTGTATCTTAAATATACCTGCGTTGTCCGCCGCTGCATATGAACACCAGTAGCATGCGAAGACAATAGGCTTCTTCTCCCCCTCAGTGGCAAGCATCGCATCAATCATCCTATAGATCTCCTCATCTCCAAAGCCTGGTATCGTGATTGCGTTAATTGGACACTCACCGACACAGGCGCCACATCCCTCACATAGAGCAGGGATGACATAGATATACTTCCTTACCTCTCCCTTTATAGCGCCATATGGACATACCCTCATACATGCACCACATTTGATACACTTCTCCTGGTCTATCACAGCGATCATAGGCTCCTTCTCTAGATAACCCTTACTCAAGAGTGCAACAGCCTTGGATGCAGCTGCCAATGCATGGGTGATCGTCTCATCAACATTCTTCGGACTCTGTGCAGATCCCGCGATCAACACGCCTGGAACCAGGCTCTCGACAGGTCCTAGTTTCGGATGTGCCTCCATCAGGAAGCCCTCCGCATCCTTAGATACCTTAAGCTGCTCAAGTATATAGTCGGCTTCAGTATTAGGCTCTAGGCCATTGGCCAAGACGATTGCATCGGCAGGTATCTTAACCCGCTCCCCACTCAACTCGTCAAATGCAAGTACTGATCCGTCTACGATCTCGACATTCTCCTCCATAGGCCGTAGGTTATTGACTTTGATGAAGAGTACACCCATTTCACCAGCCTTCTTATATAGTTTCTCACCTTCTTTAGTATAGGTTCTTATATCCTTGTATATGATCGCGACGTTCTTACCCTTCTTCCTAAGTTCTATAGCCTGATGAATCATGCTTGTACAACAGTATCTACTACATCCCCTACCGTTATTCCGCGATCCTACACATCCTATGAACACAATGTTGTCTCCCGGCACCTCATACCTTAGCTTCTCAACATCAAGTAGTGTGACTATCCTAGGGTCATTTCCATAGCCGAACTCCACAGGCTTATGTGGCTTAACACCTGTTGCCAAGATGATTGCTCCAATATCCAGTGTCTCTCCATTTGATAAGGTTACTTTAAATGAACCTGCGAAGCCCTCTATCTTCTCAACAACTGTACCTAGGTATATCTTGACACCTGCTTTCTTGGCCTCCTCAACCCATTTATCCAAAACCTTTTTTGCAGGTGCATCCTCAGGAGCCAACATATATAGGTCATTCAGTATACCCCCTAAACGATCCTCCTTCTCAACCAAGACAGTCTCTATACCTGCTTTTGCAGCTGCAGCAGCTGCTGATAATCCTGCTATACCGCCTCCAATAACTAATATTCGTTTTACAACAGGAACCTTAATGACCTTCAATGGCTGTAGATATGGGCTCCTATCAACAGCAGCCCTGACATAGTCTATAGCCTTTTCAGTAGCCGCCTCAGGCTCATTCATATGCACCCAAGAGTCTAGGTTCCTGACGTTAGCCATGTCGACTAGGAATGGATTGAGGCCGGCCATCTCAGCAGCGGTCCTAAATACGGTTAGGTGAGTCGCTGGACTACACGCAGCGACGACGAGCCTATTCAGATTATTCTCCTTAATAACCTGAGCAATGTATTCTACGGATGCAGCTGAACATGCGAATCTTAAGTCCTCCGCGTATACGACTCCAGGCATCTTCCTAGATTCTTCAACAACCTTCTTGACATCCACAACCCCCGCGATATTACTTCCACAATGACATACAAAGACCCCTATCCTCGGAACCTCCACGTCTGTAATCGTCTCCTTGAACTTTTTATGTGTGATCTTAAGCTTACCTACGTGAGTCAGGGCCTTAACAACAGCTGCACCAGCCTCCTGGACCGTATCTGCAATATCCTTTGGCCCTGATGCGCTTCCACATACATATACTCCAGGCCTTGTAGTTGATATCGGCTCAGCTGGAGACGCTGTCTTTATAAATCCATATTCATCGAGGTCGATGCCCAATGCCCTACTCAAGCGGTCCATATCATTATTTGGAATAACTGCTGGTGCAAGAACAGCCATGTCAAACTCCTCTTCCTTGATAACGCCATTTACCGTATCTTCAATTCTTACAAGGATCTTGCCATCCTTAACACGGAATTCAGAGGGTCTTCCCCTTATGATCTTAATACCCTCCTCCAAAGCCCTCTTATAGAAGTGTTCAAAGCCCTTGCCATATGTCCTGATATCCATAAATAATGCTGTCACATCCTCAACACCATGTTGCTTAGCCTGGATAGCGTGTTTCAGGGTATACATACAGCAGAATCGGGAACAGTACTCGGCATGCCTACTATCCCTACTACCGACACAGGTGACTAAGAGAAGCTTCTTTACATGCTCCCCATCACTAGGCCTAAGGACTTCACCGCCGCTAGGCCCAGAGGCGTTTAAGAGCCTCTCGAACTCATAGCTGGTCAGTACATCCGGGATCTTCCCATACTTATACCTTGGTATTGCCTCGGGATCCACCATGTCATATCCAGTGGCCACTATTACAGAGGCCACCTTCCTCCTAATTATCTTCGGCTGCATAGAGAAGTCTATAGCATTCCTCTCACAAACCCTTATACACCTGTCACAAGGCATGTATCCAGGAGGGTCATTTAGACATGCATCGATATCGATCATATACCAGCCTGGCTCGGCCTGTGGATAAGAAAGATATATGGCCTTCCTCAGGCTTATCCCCCTGCCTCCATCCACTTCAAATGGGACGGTGACTGGACATACATCCGAGCAGTTTCCACATTTGGTACAGTCGGGAGTCACGTAACGAGGCTTCTGATATATTGTTACCGTGAAGTTACCCGGCTCACCCTTTAGATCCATTACCTCGGCGAGTGTAACAACCTCTATATTTGGATGACGTATTACTTCACCTATCTTCGGCCCCTCAATACATATTGAACAGTCGAGTGTAGGGAATGTCTTATCCAGTAGAGCCATGTACCCTCCGATTGCTGGCCCCTTCTCAACGAGGAGAACCTTTGCACCTGCCTCGGCAGCATCTAAAGCAGCCTGTATACCCGCTATTCCACCACCTATAATTAGAATCCACTCACTCATGAGATCCACCTTCTCAAGACTTTAAGGCTTCTTCACCAAGCTTACTACCTAGCTCATATGCCTTTAGGTTCAAATCCAGATACTTCTTCTTAATACTACTTCTTATGACATCCAGGAATATCTCATCGGGCATTATTTGATAGACCCTGTTCATAAAGCCCAGTATTATGATGTTCGCGACGACACTTGACCCTAGTTCATGCGCCTTACTTATGGCGGGAATACCTATCTGCTTAACCCCAGGGACGTCCACAGGCTTAACCAAGGTGGATTCATATATAATGCTTTTACCTTTTGGAACATTACCTTTCTCTAGGTCGTAGGTCTCCTGGGTTGTGGTGACTAAGATATCGGGCTTGACAAAAATAGGATAGTCTATCGGGTCATCCGATATTATTACATCAGCTCTACTCCATCCACCTCTCTGAGCTGGGCTATAGGCTACCGTCATAACACACTCCTTATCGTACTTAATTGCAGCAGACCCAATGACTCTCCCAAGGGTTAATATACCATGTCCACCAGCTCCAATAAGACGAAGCTTCAGCTCGCTCATTCAGATCACCTCCCCCTAGCCTTCTTTATGATCTCCTCACGATAGAGGGTCTGGAACGATGGAACCTCCCTCCTCAAGAAGTTTCCGAGTACAATGGGTTTATCCTCCTTAAATGACGGAATGTCGATTTTAGATAGGTCAGCATTATGGTTTATCACACATCTTTCTCTGAACGTCTTCATCATGTGAACAGCCTCCATAGCATTCATACCAGTATACATTATACACGGTGAGACGACCTCTACGATGGCGAAACCATCCACCTCAAACATCTCTAAGATGGTCTTTGTCAACTCCCTATAGTGCAGAGGCGACCATCTCGCAACGTAGCTAGCGCCTAGTGATGCCGCCATATACGGTATATTAAATGAACGTTCAATATGGCCGTAAGGAGAGGTAAGCGTCCTAGACCCACGGGGAGTTGTACCCCCATATTGTCCTCCTGTCATTCCATATGTGAAGTTGTTTATCATAATCACGTTGATATCATCATTTCTCCTAATTGCATGGATAAAGTGGTTTCCACCTATTGTGACCAAGTCTCCGTCTCCAGCGAAGACTGTAACCTCTAGGTCAGGCCTTGCAGTCTTTAATCCAACTGCAAATGGAATACCACGTCCATGTGTAACGTGATATCCATCTAACTTCACATATCCAGGCATCCTAGAGGAACAGCCTATTCCAGATACCAGGACGTGTTTATCGACATCCATGCCAGAGCGTAGGACAGCCTCAATATACGCCTTCATAGCGACCCCGATACCACAGCCCCCACACCATATATGTGGTAGCCTCTCAAGCCTCAACAATTTCTTAATATCATCTGTAATTGGGGTTAGACTCTCAGCTGAACTCATCTTGGATAAACCTCCTCAATCTTCTTATAAATATCCTCTGGAGAGGGACAGGCCCCGGGCGTCAGGGGCATATTATAGACTTCAGAGGACCTTACATGCTCCCTAACCACCCTATACATCTGACCCATGTTGATCTCAACAACGAGCACATCGGCTCCATTATTCGTTAGCTCTTGCAGCCTCCAATATGGGAATGGCCAGGCTGTCTTAGGCCTGAACAAGCCTACTTTAAGCCCCTTGCTACGAGCGTCTCTAACCGCCTTCTTAGCGGATCTAGAGGTTATTCCAAAGGATACTATTATTAGCTTTGCATCGTCAGCCATAAACTCCTCATATTCCGCTATATCCCTCTCGTTATCCCTAATCTTCCTAACCAGTCTCGTAACCAGCTTCCTAACCGTCTCATAGTCGGTAGTGGGATAACCCTTCTCATTATGAGCCAGTCCAGTTACATGTATCCTATAACCTTCTCCTGCAACGGCCATGGGGGGAATAAGATATTTATTACTAAACGGGAGGAACTCCTCAGGAGACTCTTCAGGCCTTCTCCGCTCCACGATCTCTATCTCCTCATAGGGAGGCACCACCACCTTCTCCCTCATATGCCCGATCATCTGATCGGACAAGACTACAACGGGAACCCTATATCTCCAAGCAGTGTTAAATGCCTTTATAGTCATGTCAAACATCTCCTGAGGGCTGTTCGGGAGATAAGCAACTATCTCATAATCTCCATGGCTCCCCCATTTAACCTGCATAACATCTCCCTGACCAACCTGTGTAGGTAAGCCTGTTGACGGCCCACCTCTCTGGACCTCCACTATAACAGCAGGAGTCTCAGTCATCGCAGCAAGACCTATTGCTTCCTGCATAAGCGAGAAACCTGGTCCAGAGGTGGCTGTCATACTCTTTACACCGCCATTAGACGCACCTAAGACAGCCATGATACTACCTATCTCATCCTCAAACTGCATATATATGCCGCCTACTTGAGGAAGCCTCCTACTCATCAAAGTAGCTATTTCGTTGGACGGAGTTATTGGATATCCTGCGAAGAAGCGGCATCCAGCTATCAAAGCGCCTTCCACGCTGGCGTCGTTACCTCTCATAAAATATACGCCGGGTTTTAACAACCTATTATCAATCTCAACCTTACTCATTTAGATGCACCTACATGAACATATTTATGGTCATATACTCTAATAGCGAGTTCGGGACAGATTCTCTCACACATACCACATGCAACACAGTCATCGGCCTTCTCAGGGGGAACATGGGGATACTGATATCCTTGGGTATTGATCTTCCCAGAGGGTTCCAAGACATCATTAGGACAGAACTCTATACAGAAGTTACAGCCTTTACATAGCTCTGCATCAATCTCAACCCTACCCACCGGTCTGAGAATAGATTTGTAGTTCAATGGTTTCCTACCAGGAATTATACGAAGCACATTCTCCCTATACACTTCTCCTCACATCCATCATAACTAAAAAATATATCGATGTATATACTTGGACAACGACGCTTATCGGAGGGGCTCCAGTATATACTTAAGCCCCTTTCTTATATATATGACTTTAGTATATAAAAAGCCCTCCAAAACTATACATAAAGCCTAGATAATAAACTAAGAAAGATAAGTTGGATGTATATAACTGCGTATCCTCTCTAAAAGATATTATTTTTGATCTGGAGTAATAATTAATTCGGTGGAACCATGTCTAGACCGTTGAGGATAGGGGTACATGTATCAATCGGTGGAGGGATATACAACGCCCCTATTAGAGCTTATGAGAGAGGATGCACCGCGTTTCAGATATTTACTCGTAACCCTAGGGGATGGAAATATACGGTTCTAAAGGATGAGGAGGCAATGAAATTCAGAGAGAAGCTGGAGGCATATGGATATGAGAGGGAGAGCGTGGCGACTCATATGCCGTATCTACCTAATCTCTCGTCCCCTGATGAGAGGATATATAAACTGTCGTTTGATGCTTTAATCAACGAATTAGATAGAGCAGGGAAACTAGGGATACCATATGTTGTGATACATTTAGGTAGCCATATGGGTAAGGGTATCGATGTCGGGAGAAAGAACCTTATTAAAGCGATTGAAGACGCCCTTGCAAAGGTGGATAACGATGTATTGATACTTCTTGAGAATATGGCGGGCCAAAGGAATAGTATGGGGAGTAACTTTGAAGACATAGCGATATTGCTGGATAGCATATCATTTAATGATAGGATAGGTGTCTGTTTTGACACGGCACATGCATTCTCTGCTGGATACGACCTTAGGGACAAAGAGGCCGTGGAGAATACATTGAAAGAGTTTGAAGAGATAATTGGCTTTAGATGGCTGAAGGTGGTTCACCTAAATGATTCAAAAGCCGAGTATGCCGCTGGAAGAGACATTCATGAACATATTGGCTTGGGCTATATAGGAGAGGAGGGCTTCAGACATATTCTTAGGGATACGAGGATAATTCGCCATCCAATTATCTTGGAAACCCCCGTTGATGATAGGAGGGAGGATGTGGGTAATATTATGAAAGTATGGGAATTAGCAGGTATAGAGCCTCCAGAAGAGCTGAGGATAAGATGGAGGGCATTCCTAGCAAGTGAGAAGAGAAGCTATGCGAAGGGTGGTAAGAAGACTAAGAAAATGAAAAAAATAAGAAATAAATAGACTTCAGCGTGTACTGACAGTCTTTTACTCCATGAATACCTTTATGGCCTCAACTGGACAGGCTGTCTCACATGCTAGGCAAGAGATACACTGGTCTTCATTGACCGGGTCAGCCTTCTTCTCCGACGCTGGATGCCCAGGTGTATCAACCCACTCGTAGACACCGACTGGGCATACGTCTATACAGGCACCGTCAGCGATACATATGTCGAAGTCAACCGCTACTTTTTCACCATGGATACCTAATTTTGTAGGTGGCTCAACTGGTCCCCATACAGGGTGTCCATTATGTTCTTCAACAACCTGCCTCTTTGACTTGAATTCTGGGTCGATTGGCAAGGCAAATCACCTAAATATAAAACTTTTAGCCAATTATATTTAAACAGTGATATATGGTAAATTTATAGTGTGATTCCTGATGGCCGTCCTCCGAAAACCCCCTTGGCTCAGGATAAAAGTACGGTATACGGAAGGGATGAGGGAGACCTCCCAGACAATTCATAGCCATGGTCTTCACACGGTATGTGAAGAGGCTAGATGCCCTAATATATATGAGTGTTGGGGGAGTAAGACAGCTACATTCCTTATTCTCGGCGATATATGCACTAGAAACTGTAGATTCTGTAGCGTCGCCAAGGGAAATCCAGGGGGAGAAGTGGATACGGGAGAGCCTGTTAGAGTAGCTAGAGCTGTTAAAGAGCTTGGCCTCAGGTATGTAGTGATAACGTCGGTGGATAGAGATGATCTCCCAGACGGCGGCGCCTCAATATATGCCGAGACCATTAGAAGCATAAGACGACTCAATCCCAGAACTATTATAGAGGTGTTGATACCTGATTTCAGTGGCAATAAAGAGGCTCTTAAGATGGTTGTGGAGGCAGGTCCAAACGTAATAGGGCATAATATAGAGACTGTTAGGAGGCTTACAACAGTTGTTAGAGATAGGAGGGCAAGTTATGAGCTCTCGTTAAAAGTGCTTAAAACGATTAAGGAGATCAGTCCAGAGATAGTTACCAAGTCCGGCATCATACTAGGATTAGGAGAAGAGTATGAGGAGGTTGTGGAGACCCTTAAAGACCTCAGGGAGGCGGATGTGGATATCGTTACCATCGGCCAGTATCTCATGCCTTCTCCCAAGCATTATCCCGTTGTAGAATATGTTTCTCCAGATGTATTTAAGAGGCTAGAGGAGGAGGCTTATAGACTGGGGTTTAAATATGTAGCTAGTGGACCAAGGGTGAGGAGCTCATATTTAGCAGGTGAATATTTTGTTGAGAAGATGTTGAAGGGGATGTGAGGCTTATGGTTCATGATGTTGTTATAATTGGAGCGGGTCCAGGTGGATATTTAGCAGCTATACGCATCGCCCAATTTGGTAAGAAAGTCCTTGTCATTGAGAGAGACCAGGTCGGTGGAGAATGCCTTAATTATGCATGTATACCCTCTAAGACGCTATTGCACCATGCGTCTTTATATATGAAGACCATGGCCCTCATTAAGAAAAAGATTTTCACGGGAACGGTGGAGATAAATTGGCATAGGCTCCAGAAGACTAGAGAGAGAGTTGTAAAGACATTGACGATGGGTGTTAAACACCTATTCAGGAATACAGGTGTAGAGATTCTTAAAGCCGAGGCCAAAGAGATTGGTCGAGACCATGTTACTGTAGACGTCGGCGGAGACAATAGGAGAATAAAGTTTAGAAAACTGATTCTGGCGATGGGAAGCAGCCCTGTTCCACTCCCAAATATTGAATTTGATCATGTAAGGATACTTAATTCGAGAGACGCCCTTAGATTGATGGAGAAACCTAAGTCTCTATTGATAGTAGGGGGAGGAGCCATTGGACTTGAAATAGGCAGTCTATATAATATGGCTGGAGCCAATGTCACAATTGTAGAGTTACTAGACCGGATACTCCCATTCACAGATAGAGAGATTAGTGAGAGGCTTGAGGCTGAGATGAGTAAAGCGGGTATAAGGATACTCACTTCATCTAAAGTCGTGAACGTAGCTAGAGACGGCGACTGGCTGGAGGTTGAGGTGGAAGGGAAGGAGGGGGTGGAGAGGATTAGAGTGGAGAAGATGGTTGTGGCCATAGGTAGGAAGCCTAATACAACGGGCCTAGGTCTAGAAAAGATAGGTGTGGAGATGGATAGTAAGGGATTTATTAAGGTGGATGAAAGGCAGGAGACTACTGTTGAGAATATCTATGCGATTGGAGATGTTACCGGCCCACCTATGCTTGCCCACAAGGCCTATTGGGAGGCTCTAAATGTCTCGGAGAGTTTATTCGGAGACGGGCCACTGCCTAGTCCAAGGCATTATCCATATGTTATATTCTCCAAACCAGAGGTATTTTCGATTGGAGTTAATGAGGATGAGGTGGATGGAGATCGCGTTGTAGTAGGCAGATTCCCATTCAGCGCGTTAGGTAGAGCAATCACGGAGGGATCGAGAACCGGGTTCATAAAAGTCATAATCGATATTGAGACCGGGGATGTACTTGGGATACATATCATTGGAGAAAATGCATCCATATATTCATCAATAGCATCTCTAGTGGTGGAGAGAAGACTGGATGCATTGGAGATAGATCATACAGTATTCCCTCATCCAACGTATGGAGAAGGACTTTGGGAAGCTGTAAGGGATGCGTTTAATAGGTCTCTTCATAAAGGAAGTCAATAACCTCTTTCCTATACATGTATTCAAGTCTATAATCCGTCTGAAAACCCCTTGAAATGCTCCTAACCATCTTTTTAAAAACCTCTTCAAAATCCACGGTATATCCGAGTTCCTTCTCTAGACTAGTGATCTCCATCGGATCCATACCACAGGGTCTGATGTACTGGAATAGCTTGAGGTCGTTTGATATGTTGAAGGCCAATCCATGGTATGTGGTCCAATGGTCAACCGCTATTCCTATAGACGCGATTTTCTTCTCCTTAACCCATACACCCGCAGTTCCTTTTTTCCAGTATCCTTCCAATCCATATTCCCCTAGAACCTCTATAACAGCCTCCTCAAGTATACGTATATAGTCGGGAATACTAAAGCCCCTTTCATCCAGCTTAATCACGGGATATATTACTAGTTGACCTGGAGAATGTAGTGTGACGTCTCCACCTCTCTTCACATAAAATATGGGGATGTCTATGTATGAAGTCAGGATATTGGATAAACTACCGTCTTTACCAAGAGTTATAACAGGCTCATGCTCTAGGAAATATATGTGGTCACCGATACTCCCACGTATCCGCATACGTAATGTCTTCTTCATCATTATAAGGACGTAGTGGTACTCGATTGGGCCAAGTATCCGTATATACATCATTCTCTACATCTCTCCGATGAAAAATATTACTCTAAAAACCTTTTTAATCTAATGTTCCACGGGAATAATATACAAGAGTTTTCCTACGCTAGTGAATAAATTAAATGGATAAGAATGAAGTTTGGAAATTCATTTTATACTAGAATATTATTTTAATTATTTATGATTGAATTGAACATTATATATTTAAACTATTCTATATTTAGGTGATATTCCATGAGAGACTGGGTAGTGGATAAAGTTGTGGAGCATTTGTTTGGCACATGGAGACATCAGAAGGATTGGAAGTCGCCGTTGCATATTACACATGGTGAGGGGGCCTATCTATATTCCAAGGACGGGGGCAAATACCTCGATTTCTCCTCCCAATTGGTATGTGTAAACCTTGGATATGGTAATAAGAGGATAATAGAGGCGATTAAGGAGCAATTGGAGAAACTACCGTATTTGGGACCTGGATATGCCACTGAGATTAGGGCTGAGGCAGCTGAAGAACTATCTAAGATACTTCCTTCTAAGCTGACTAAATATGTTTTCTCAAGTAGTGGAAGCGAGGCTAATGAAGACGCTATGAAGATAGCGAGATCCTATAAATTCCCTTCTTACAAGATCGTCTCTAGATACTGGTCGTATCATGGTAATACAGCTGGTGCATTATCGATAACTGGAGATCCACGTAGAATGGCTGTGGAGTATCATACGAATGTTAGGGGCACTGTATTCGCTCCAGATCCATATTGCTACAGATGCCCGTTTGGAGAAGTGGGTCCTGATTCATGTGGATTGAAATGTATTGAATACCTCGAGTATATCCTTGAGAATGAGGGGAATGTAGCTGCTATTTTTATGGAGACAGTTACTGGAACAAATGGTATAATAGTTCCTCCAAAAGAGTATTATCGTCGTCTACGTAAGATAGCTGATGACTATAATGTCCTGCTTATATTTGATGAAGTAATGTCTGGATGGGGTAGGACAGGTAGATGGTTTGCGTTTGAACATTGGGATATAGCCCCCGATATTATGACTACGGCTAAAGGAGCGACATCAAGTTATATACCACTAGGAATAACCGCTGTTGACAGGAATATCGATAAACATTTTGAAGACCATTTCCTCGCAATAGGCCATACTTTCGCATACCATACTGTGTCTATGGCGGCTTTAAAGGCTGCTATAGAGGAGTATAGAGAGAATAAGGTTATTGAGAACGCTGCTAAAGTAGGGGAATACCTTGGTAAGAGACTTGAGGAGCTTAAGGAGAGGCATAGGTCTATTGGCGATGTAAGAGGACTCGGGCTCTTCTGGGCGGTTGAGATAGTCAAGAATAGAGAGACTAAGAAGAGGTTCAATACTAGGGAAGATAAGCTGGCGGGGAAGACGTTGATGACCAGCAGGATCGCGGCTGAGATGAGGAAGAGAGGGGTATTAATGTCATTAAACTGGCTGTCTCACTTTGTAATCGCACCACCCCTAATCGTGACTGAAGAAGATATAGACTATGGGATAGATGCATTGGACGAGGCTCTTAAGATAGCGGATGCTGAGGTAGAGGATTAAAACCTCTTCTAATCCCCTTTCTCCACCACTTCAGTAGACCCATCCACGTCTAGGGGAATTATACAAATGAACTCGACATCTTCATCGGACTCATTCTTATACCAATGCACTTCTCCCGGGGGAATGTATATTACTGAACCAGGTTCAACCTCATATTCCCTCTCCCCCGCACCTACCTTATACCTTCCCTTAACCACGTATTGTATGTGATAAAGTTCTTTATGCTTGTGAGGAGGTATACTTCCACCTGCTCTAATTATAAACCTCCTTACACCTATCTTCTCTTCACCATCCACAGGGGAGATCAGCCACTGTATATCTGTATCCCTCGCCACATCCATAGGGTCGATAGGAATATCCTTAATATGTTTAATTATCATATCTAAACACCTCAGGCCTCTCCGTGGGGATAACTCCAAAATTAAAAATTAGATTAGCCCACTATAATTATAAGGCCTTATGAGGAAGATGTCATAGGGTGAGGAGCATGGATTATATACCTATCCTGAGGGAGATAAGTGAGGAAATGTACCAGGCAATATGGGATACATATGAGAGATTTGAAGGAAAGATTCCTCCGAGAGAGTTGGGGCATAAAGTGGATTTAGCCTCAGCATATGCAGCCAAGGACTATCTTAATAGAGAACATCTGCGGCTTATGGTTATTGCCGAAGAAGGATTTGAAGATTATAATGGAAATGAAAAACCTATACTAGTCTTGGATCCGATAGACGGGACAAGCAACTTTTCTAGGGGGATACCCTTTAGCTCGATTTCACTTGCATTAGCTGAAGAGGATTCTTTATCACATGTTTTCGCTGGTCTCGTGAGAGACTTGTTTAGGGATGAGATATATTGGGGCATAAAGGGAGGGGGTGCGTATCTAAATAATAGTAAAATACGTGTAAAACCAACTAGAAACACGGTGGATGCACATTTCTCTGTAAATATAAACAGGGCATTTCCAGGAAAGTATATTGGATTGAACATCCTACCCTATATTCCCTACGCCAGGCATTTTGGATCCGCTGCTTTAGAAGGATGCTACGTCGCATCAGGCAAGATAGATGCCTATATAGATGTTAGGGGAGCCTTGAGGGTCTTCGATATAGCCGCTGCATACCTTATTACAAAAGAAGCTGGGGGGAAGGTGCATGTCCTACAGGAGGGGTCTAAAGATGTTATATTAACGAAAATTGGGGGTATAGCAGTGATATTCACAGCGACAAGCCATCTACTAGAGAGAATAAGCGATTTATTGGGCTATCCCTAGAACTCTTCCTCATCCCATTCATCTAGATCATCGTATGATTCTGTCATCCTATCCAGCTCATCTTCACTAAGCATTTGGTCATCTACAAGCTCTTTAGCTACGAAAACCTTTCTATTGGCTATTAAAGCAAGTAGGATTGCATGGCTTGGTATCATCATAACCCTTTTCTTAGCAATCGTATATGTATCATCCAGGATGATACTCGCGCCATATATGTTGTAATTAGGATCGAAATAGTCTATAACCACCTCCCTAATGGATTCGTGTAGGACTTTCTCGATATCAGGGAAGTCTATAAGCATATCAATTATCGTGAACCTAGGGTCATTACGATTAATAATCTCAGGAGCAAATCTCTTCCGGCCTCCACCAGATTTGGCCAGATACTTCCTGATCTCCGCGGCGATATCCAGTGATATACCTCCCATTCTAAATATCCTACCATCTTCCAAGTAAAGCTCAAGGACTATATTCTCAAGGAACCTACCGTTTCCAGTTGTTATGAACTTTATTGAATAGTCCTCTACAAGTAGTTTATTCTTCGTCGTGCCTACTCACCTTCCAAAAATATAAACTGTGGTGTATAGATATTAAAAAGTAATTTCAGGTATTTCACTCATCAGCATCCAATAACCTCATCAACTGCTTTAAATACAGGCATTCATCAATGCTTACATTCGCCTCCGTTGAAGTACATTCTCCACATACCTCTATAGGCGCATCTTTTATATAGACAAAGGGAATCATTTCACGCCCCTCCCCCATATATAGATGGGCAGCTGAAGCAAGTTCATCCAAGATATTCTGGTGGGTAAAGCGTATCTCATATCCAAATAAATCCTTTGTATACCTATAGTCCCTTATGGGCATTATGCCTGAGGCTCCTAGTGCAAACCCGACGGTACCCTTCCTCAGTGGAAGCACTCTACTATCAACTAATATGACGCCTATATCTACTCCATATACCTCATACAGCTTATCTCTAATCCACTTCGCTATGAAATCAGGGTCATCAGGCCATAGAGCTACATATCCCTCACCCACATTCTTCCTATCAATACCAGCGTTTCCAACCAAGAACCCTTTGGAAACTGTCGCCAGGGCCCCTTCAACGCCTCCAATTACAATGGCTCCCTGTCTAACTATCAACTCAGCAATCTCGGGACGAACCCCATATTTCTCGGATAGACTAAGGGCCTCTTTGGACGGCTCCACGTCACTCAGCTTCACAATATACCCCATTGTAATCGAGACAACCTTAACGGATACGGCGAGTACATCCCCAGTGGATAGATCTATATCATGTTCTTCAAAGGCCTTGACAATAGCCTCTATAACATCGTCTCCAGGGGATAATACCCTGTTTACCCTCAGCGGGATTATCTTCATATTTAACACCCGGAAATATAATTTGTTATTTAACGGGGTCAATCAAGATGAATTATAGTGGCGCTGCTAAATATAAGGGTGCTATTGTAAAATCATTCATAATCGTAACCCTTATACTAATCGCGATAATGTTCATCGGCTCGGTAGACCCTAATGAGTTAATAGGTATATGGAAGTATATCCTAATGTCTTTTGCTATAGTCTTGATCCAGCTCATGGTAAAAGGTATTAGATTCTACTATATCTGTAGGGTTTTTACAGGGGAGAAGATCCCATTATCCAGAGCCCTATTAATGAGAATATCTAGTGAGTTTTTCTCCTTAATAGGAGTCTCCTATGTCGGTGATGAGGCGTTTAGAATATACCTACTTAATAAGAAGCATGATATTGAGCTTGGAACGGCCTCAGTCATGGGTTATCTAGAGGTTTTGTCTGAGGTTGTTGTAGCCGTAGGGATAGTTATACTAGGTATTATCTACCTAGTGATAAACAATATTCTAAACATGATTGTCTATGTCCTGATCGCTGCTACACTAGCAGTATCTGGATTTCACTTTATACTAGTATATAGGACGAAGGCTGTGAAGAAACTTGTTGATAATATCATAAATAAACTACGGTTTTTAATTGGCGATGAAAGGGTAGAGAGATATATAATGGAGGCGGATAAGGCATTTCAATCATTTGAGAAAGGGCTTGATATAGGGCTCGGTAAGAAGACAGTGTTTCTCAACATCCTCCTTTCTACGATAGCCACCGCATTACTAGGGGGAGCCTCATTATGGGTACTCGCCTATCCACTAGGTGTATCAATGGATATATTTGGAGCTATTATAGTTCTCCATATGTCGCTGGTATTATCCAGTCTCCCGATAACCATAAGTGGCTCGGGCTTGTTTGAGCTAGTCATATTATTATTTGGAAGAGAGTTCTCCAATAAGATACCATGGCTTCTACCAATAGCATTTAGAGTATCGTCCTATTATCTTCCCCTAATCCTAACTATAGTATTAGTGTATAAGGTCTTTGGTGAATATGATATCGCTACCTAAGCCTCTTCAGGCAGTGACTCGGCCAGAACCTCAATCCTTATATTCCCATTAACTGTATTCAGGATCACGTCGGATCCACCTTCTCCAAGCATACCTTGGAGAAAACGCTCCTCACTCGCCTTCATCTTCAGCTTTTCCCTATTATAGACCTTTATCAATCCATTTACACTAGAGGCCTCTATCAAGGCATTAGAGTTCTCAGTTATCAAAAGCCTTATCTCTCCATTAATATCATCTGCCTTGATCCTAGAATCCTCTACATGCGACTCTATCCTCACATCACCATTGGTAGACGATATATAGAGATTCTTTATCTCTCCTCCCCTGACATAGATATCTCCATTGATGCTCTCAAGCTTCACTTCACCTGCTGAGACGCCTCCAATCATGATATCCCCGTTTGCCGTATATAGATACATCTTCTTAACTGGGAGACCGTCAACCCTTATATCTCCTATATCCAGTGAGGCTCCGAAGAGGTCGAGAAGAGTATTAATTGGTATCCGCATCTTCACTTTAATATCGAAGAATCTATGTCCTTCCTTATTCCTAATCGTTATACGTAGAGTACCGTTAACCTCCTCATGATCTAGGAGCACATCGGAAACAGCTCCTCCCAAGACCATCCCCGATAGATCCAGATACTCCTCGTCATGAGGCTCCACCACAAGCTCAGCTAGATCAGCCTTGATGAATATCTCTTTAAACGGTTTCCTAGGGTAGAACTTATGTCTAAACACTCGTGATCGGCTGCTCATCTATGGAATACCTCCACCACTAAATTCTATTATTGCAAGACAGATAATAATAAAGGTTAATCACCGGCATGTGTATCGCCAGGGATTACGTGGGAATCTTTATGGGTATATCAACGATAATTTAATTATGGAGGTTCAGTACTATGGATAAGAATAAAGTTAGGAAGATAAGTCTTCCTATAGAGATAAACAAGAGTTTTGAAGATCCTTTATTCACCAAGGCCAAGATTGTAAATATGATATTTTCATACTCACAGGAATTCATTGTGGAGAAGGATATCTCAAGAATCAAGAAACTAGAAAAAATATACTATGAGGAGATGGAGGGGATTAAGCTTTCGATCGATGATTTAAAGACATCTATTTTAAAGCCGATGGAGAAACTGGGGAGCTACTCGATACCCAGCATCTCAAATATACTTGAAGGACATTCTATTAAGGAGGCTAATAAATGGCTGGGGGAATACGGTATTGGAGCATATGACTCGAGTTGGCATAGAGGCGGTGCACATTTCTTAGCCGACTACCTCATCTTCAACACGGGCTATTTCTACTATAACTACGGTGTAAACGAAGGCGGGTCTGGAAGCCACCCAATAATTTTACTGGGGAGAATAGACGATATGGATCCCGACCTAGAGGGGAAGAGACATGAGACTAGTGTCGGCATAAAACTAAGTGAGAGGCTATTCGGTAAACACAAGGTTTTGTTGATGGATGAGTCTATGAACTATATATACACTATTAAATGGTCGAAGGATAAGAGGATGAGTCTAATCAATATAATGAAGGAGTTCTTCGACAAACTCATCTCCCATGGAGTGGTTCCACTAGGAGTATTTTATACAAGGGCCCGGGATATTGCCAGAACCCTGGAATACGCTGGTTATAATGTTGGTGATGCATATATCCAAGACAAGCATTTATTCAATCAAGTGTTGAAGAACGGGGAGAGAAGCCCCGTATTCAAGGTTATTAACCCTATTCTACAAGAGACAAATCTGGATATATCATGCTTCTATTTGAAACTAGGGCCTACAAACGTGGTTAGGATAGAGTTTCCATCCAAGATATTATCGGATAAGGGGGTTATTCAAATGATTCACAAGGCTGTCCTCCTCCAGTCGGTACTGGGAGGAGGATATCCCTATGCTATGACAAGGGCCCATGAAATGTCGGTATTATCCGTAAATGATCGTATGGATATTGATGCGAGTATCGCTAAGATATTGAATATACCCCTTGAGTATCTATATAGTAGGAAGCAGGTGAGTAAATGGAGGTCAATAGCATGAGGAAGATAAGAGTCTCTAGGTATTCTGGTTCAGAAACAGCTGTTGGCGAGGTTGCAAGTATAAACGGAAGCAAGTATATTATATATTTGTATCCCGAGAGATACCCTGAGATCTCTATTGGGGACATCCTCCTGATAGACAGCGGCATATATCACCCAATAATTGTTGTGGATGAAAATATCCATAGAGCGAGGAGAGAGCAAGGGTTCACCCCACTCCATACCGGGCATGACGAGTTGAAAGAGATATATCCTGACGCGGATAGACTTTATATCTACGCCATATCAGGGGTAAACGTGGCCTATGCCGATGAAAAGGGAAGTGTTAAAACGGGTTTTGGACCCTCTCCAAGGCTACATGACTTCGCATATGACATGGAAGAGGAGGATAAAGAGAGACTGTTTCTAGACGAGGGAGATACCCCTAATTTTACAATCCTTAGATACCTACTACATGGCGCTAGAGACCCGATACTTCTAAGGGAGTTCATAGCAAGGAATAGAGATGTTATCACTAAGCTCGGTGATGAAAGAGAGGTTTTCAGCGCCTTTTTTAATGCAATTACCGAGATGAATCTGGGAGATGCCTTCCTAAAAACGGCTATAGATGACTTTCTCAGTATTATGGGGTGGAGAGAATGAAGGTTATAGGGAGTGTTTTAGAGGCTTCATTTGAAAAGGGGATAGTTGCATGCTTGATGAGAGGAGAAGATCCAGAGGATTATCCAATTGGGAGCCTAGCTATCATAGATACAGATAGAAACTCATATCTAGCTATTCTAAATGAAGTCCAATATACCGGTGAACTTAACCCATCTATACTGATGAATATCCCCAGTAGGTTTAGAGACGGGATAATGCCTCATGTGAGAAAGAGATATGTCAATTATATAGTTAAACTAATTCCAATCGCAAAATATTCTAAGGAGAAGAATATCACTGAGAAGCCCGATACAATACCTCCGTATGGAGCCAGGCTTATAAAGGCCGTTCCAAGCGAAATTGCAATTTACTATGGAGAACCTGATTGGCAGAAGACGTATCCACTTGGGAGACCGAAGTTGATAGGTGAGGTTGGATACGAGGTTCCAGTCGATATTAAGAACCTCGTCAACTTGAATTTCGGGATATATGGTAAAAGCGGTAGTGGAAAGACTTTTATAGCAAATCTCCTCGTAGGATATGGAATTCTCTATACACTATATAACCGTGGTGAAGAAGACTATATAGATATACGGTTCCTCATATTCGACATGCATGATGAATACTCCCTCGAGGTTTTAGATAACAGTAGAAGGCCTATAGCCAAGGGTGTAGCAAATATCTTCAGGAAGGAATTTGTTATATATACGCCAGACATAGAAAACAGCAATAAATTTAGGATGAACTACCTGCCTATACCCCTATATGATATGCCCTCAGGTTATCTCAAGATGATAATCGAGCCGCTAGGCGTGACACAGGCATTCCTCGATAACCTAGCGACTTTTGAGAAGAAGATAAAGAGGGTTATGGAGAAGAGCGGCAACACGATTCTCAGTGACCCAGGATACTGGATACTAGGCCTAATATTATCTCAGGAAACCATTGATAGGGTAATGAGCTTGATGGACAGGAGAGAGACAGAATTCATCGAGTCGGACAGATCGGTTACACGGAGAAGCCTATATGATTTGATTGAAGCTATTGAGAACGTGATCGGAGAGGAAAGAGAAGCTCTAAAATCATTTAAGGCTGGTAGAAGGAGGCTCATAAGGCTTCTTAATATGCCGATATCATTTAAGAAGAAGTATTCGAGGACTATAGATGAGATCGTAAAATACCTCATTAACCCCAAGGGCAAGAGCGTAGTAATAAGCATGGGTAGATATGAGAAGACCATGAGCGTATACCTAGCATTAGCCAATTTAATTGGAGAGAGACTGAGGATAAAGCTCCAAGAGAAAATTGCCGAGGGAATGGAAGAATCTCCCACGAAGATAATAATCTTATTAGAAGAGGCCCATAAGTTCCTTGAGAAGAAACCCGGGGCATATAGCCCATTTGGCGTGATCGCTAGAGAGATGAGGAAAAGAGGGGTCATAATTGTCCCAATTGACCAGAAACCAGGGGATCTTGACCCTGATGTGACCAGCATGATATGGACGAATATGGTATTTGCATTGACGGACCCTAAAGATGTATCAGCTGCCTTAACCGGAATCGATAATCCGAAGCTCTATGAGAGTATAGTGTATTCCCTCAAGCCAGGTGAAGCGGTTATATATGGCCCGGCGGTAAAGTTCCCCGTTGTCCTGAGTATCGAGGATTATTCAAAGGTCTCAAGAGAGTTCGAGAAGAGATATAAGGAGTACATTGGTAAGAAGAGGAGTAAGAGTTTATATGAAGATGATCTATCCCGTGATTAGCCGAGTAAGAGGTGTTTAGATGAAGATACTTCATCTATCGGATTTACATCTGGGGGTGTCGTTCAAAAGTCTAAAGGGATATAATGTCGGGCGTCACGTAAATGAAAATATACTCGATAATATAGAGAAATGCTTCAGATACGCTGTGGATAATCAGATTGATACGGTGCTCATTAGTGGTGACATCTTCAACAACATATTTGTCTCATACTACTATGCACATCGACTAGTGGACAAGCTTAAAATACTTTATGATAAGAGGATCCCAGTTGTGATGGTTGCTGGAAACCATGACGCCCCTAAGATGAGGGGTATGCATACTCCGCTGGTGGTTCTATCTAGATTGGGAATAGAAAATATACATTATCAAGAAGGGCTTCCAGATAAGCCTATTAAGCTTGATGTAAATGGTGAGAAGATAGGGATACTGCCTCTACCATATATCCCGATATCGAGCGCTGATGATCACAATGAGAAGATTAGGGAATTTATAGAAGTGATGATTAAGGAAATGAGTGACGTGGATATACGTATCCTGGTAACACATTACGATGTAGCCGGGGCTAGATATAGTGAGTCTGATCCATTGGCAAATAGCTACTATAAGTTGATTGCAAGTATATCTCCCTCCTCCTTTATGCCAGAGGAATTTGATTATATTGCCCTCGGGCATATCCACCTACATCAGGTGATTAGAGGATATGATAACATGTACTACTCTGGGTCGATTGATAGGATGAATTTTGGAGAGGCAGGTGAAGACAAGGGTTTTATAATCGTTGATTTAGAGAGAGGCTCTAGTCCTAAAGTGGATTTTATACGTGTGGATCCCGTCAAAATGGTGAGTACCCCGGATTTGGATGTGGGTGATGAAGACCCATTATCAAATATCATAGATTTCCTCGAGGATAAGGATATAGAAGGATCTCTACTTAGGATAAATATACGTACGAACATAACTGGATGGAGGAAGCTGAGGGAAAAAGAATCTACACTAGATAACTATCTCTTAACGAATAGGAAGGTGGTTGGATACAGGATAGATAGAGATATTAGAAGGGTTAAGGGAGAGATCGAGATCGGTAAACTTAGGCTAGACAGGGGAGACTGGCTTCTTGAGATGATGGAGAAATATATCGAGAGCCTAGGAGAGATAAAACCGGAGGATAAGGCCGAGATGAAGAAGTATGTTAGGAAGCTATTTGAGGAGCTACAGTGAGGTGGATAAGATATGAGGATGAGACTACTACATCTCAAGCTGGAGAACATTGCTAGCTATGGTAGGATTGATAATGAACTGGATTTTGGCGACCTCGCATATCCACTCTTTGTCTCAGGGCCAAACGGTGCAGGGAAAACGACATTCTTCGTCGATGGCGTAACATTCGCTTTATTCTCAGGCGCCTATGGACGGGGGCCTAGGGGAAGGGATTCCTCAAAGAAGTTGATTGCACCCGCTGGTAGGAAGCTATCTGGATATGTCGACCTAACATTTTCTGCTGGTAACGATCTCTACCGCATCATAAGAATGGAGAAGCAGATGGGTAAGAATAGGGGTTGGGAGAGTACTCTATTCATCCAAAGGGGTGGTAGATGGATTAAGGAGGGATATGGAGAAGAGGTCGATGAAAAGATAAAATCGATTATTGGATTCGACTACAATACATTCCTAAATTCAGTGGTGATTAGACAAGGTGAGGTATTCTCATTTATAGAGAAGAAGGATTATGAGAGAAGAGACCTCCTGCTAAAACTACTAAATATCGAGCTCGACAGATACAGAAAAGCCGTAGAAAAGAAGATAGATGAAATTGAGAAGAAGGTAGAGGGGGTTAACGGACAACTTAACCAAGCTAGAAGCATGCTCAAATATAAATCAATGGCGGAGATAAAGGAGAAGAGGAGGGAGATTAGGAAGAGGCTTGCTGATCTTGAAAAGAAAATCAGGGAAGTCGATAAGGATAAGAAGAAGTTGGAGAAACATAGGAGTAGACTAAACCGTGATATAGGTGCCATGGAAAAGGCCAAGGAAAAGCTGGGATCCATTGATAGGGATATCGAGAAGGTTGAGGCTCAAATAAGGTCTTTGGGATACTTAGGTAACCCAGATGAAATACCTTTTATCGAGGAGAAGATACAGCGACTCAATATTCTAAAGAGACATATAGAGGAGAAGGAGAGGAGAGAGAAGGATCTGGAAAAAATAATCAAAGGTTTTGAAGAACTTAGGAAAAAGAGGGAGCAAAAAAATCGTAAAAAAGAAGAATTTAGTAGGCTACTGAAAAAAGCTGAGACAGACTCCATTGAAGAGGTGGAGGAAGAACTGGGTAAGCTTGTGGTAGAGGTAGGGAGGCTTAGTGAAAGACAAAAGAGCCTAGGAGAATCATTGGAAATACTTAGGACGACAAAAGAGCCTAAGTGTCCTGTATGTGGGAGAGAATTAACTGAAGAACATAGACATAATCTAATAAGGAAAATGGAGAAGGAGATTAGTGAAGTGAATATGAAATTGAAGAAGCTAGAGGAAAACATCAAGTCCATAAGAAAACTATTTAAGGAGATGAGGAGAGTTAAAGAAGAAATATCTAGTATTGAGAGCATCGAAAACCATTTATTAGAAGTGTTGAAGGAATATAAGGAGGAGGATGTAATAAATGAGAAAAGGGAATTAGATGAGGCGTTGAAGAAAATTCAACTAGAGACTAAAGACCTTTTTGAAGAGATAAACCGGTATTTTAGGTTCAGATGCGATATTCACACGATAGATAAAGTAAAGCGTGTAATTGGAGAGTGTAAGGAATTATTTGGAAGGCTTGACGTGCTGAAAACAGAGAGGGAGAAGCTTAAGACCGAGATCAATTTAGAGGCCTACAAAAAACTGATAGATAAACTAAATAAACTAAACAATAGGATAAGTGGGTTGGAGGATAAGAGAAGGGAGTTGACATCGGAGGAGGTAAACCTAAGACGTGATTTGAAGGAGTTGGAGGAACAGGAAAAGCTGTTTAAGAAGATAAAGAGGCTCGAGGGAGAGCTAGCTAAACTCGAGAAGACACTGAGGATATGGAGATTATTAGATAATTATGTTTTTGCCGAGAGCATGTTCCCCCGGAGTCTCCTAAAGAGTATCGTCGAGGATCTACTGACATCTGAAGTGAATAGGATATTATCGAGAATATTCCCAGAGGCATCGATAAACCTCAGAGTGTCAGAAGGGGGAAAAGGAGTTGAGCTACAGATATATATCAATAATGTCTTGAGAGACAGGCTTACGCTAAGCGGTGGGGAGAAGACCCTCATAGGCTTTGCGATTAGACTTGGAATAAGCTCGTTGGTAAGCCACCTCCATTCAGGCGGAACCACTCCTGACTTCATAATTATTGACGAGGGATTCGGTCCACTTGATGAGGAGAATAAGAATCTGATTGCCGAGATGCTAGGCTCGTTAATTGAGGAAGAGATGTATTCTCAAGTAATCGTGATATCCCATGAAACCGAGCTTAAGAATCACCCAGTGTTCAAGAGCATAGTGGATGTGACTAAGGAGAAGGGCTATAGCCGTCTAAGGATAAGGGTATGAGCATATCCAAAGATTTTAATATATAGCTCATATTTCAAATAATTAACAGAGTGATTTAGACAGTAGATGAATATCCCTATGGATGTGATAACCTATGAGGCATTATGATGTTATAGTTGTAGGAGCAGGTCCAGCAGGCATACCTGCTGCTATGAATGCAGCTAAATACGGTGCAGAGACACTATTACTTGAGAAGAATGAGGTCATAATGGCTAAGAAGCCATGTGGAGAAGCGACTAGCCTAGGCACATTCAAGGACATGGGAATAGACCCAAAGCCATATATAATTTTACATAAGGTTATTCCAAGGGTGTTTGCACCCAACGGTAAATACATCGATGTATCCAGCGCCCCAACATTTTCAATAAATAAGACGATGTATCTACAGGAACTTGCCCTTAAAGCGGCTGAGAAGGGAGCGGAGATCCATGTTAGGGAGAAGGTGGAGGCAGTCATTAGGAAAGAGAACATGTTCCATGTGAAGACATCAAATACAACTTATACTGCTAAGGTTGTCATTGGAGCAGATGGATATAACTCTATTGTTGCCAAGAGTCTAGGCATAAGGGAAAAATCCGAGCCGATACCCACTCTAGTTTATCTAATGGTAAATGTAAAGCTCAGGGACTCGGAGTCAGCTCGATTCTATCTAGGGACAGAGGTTGCTCCAAAGGGATATGCATGGATATTTCCAAGAGAAGAGAAGGTGGCTGAAGTAGGTATAGGGGTAAGAGGTGGAATGGCTAAGAAGTATCTAGACGCGTTTGTAAAGGCCCATGAAGACGAGCTTGGGGAAGCACAGATAATAGACTATAGGGGGGCACCAGTGCCCATCGGGGGATTAATTAGTAAGAACTATGGAGATGGATTCATACTTATTGGCGATGCCGCGGGGACAGTCATACCATTAACAGGGGCGGGTATACATGCATCGGGCGTCGCAGGCCTAGCTGCGGGTAAGGTCGCTGCCCAAGCAGTGTCAGAAGGTGAGTGGTCGGAGAAGGCTATGGCTAGGTGGGTAGACGAGTATAAAGAGTGGATCGATAAGATAAACTTTAGTCTAAAGGTTATGCGTTTCCTCGAGAAGCTTAGTGATAGAGAACTGAATCAGCTTGCAGACGTATTGAAGCCCGACGACATAGTGAGGTTAGCTAATGGGGAGAACGTTAGATCTGTGGCTATGCGTCTACTGAAGCATCCCGGGATAGCGTATAAACTCGCTAAGGCAATCCTGTAAAACACTATGATAAGGTTAGGAGCAGTAGCCAGGGAGGCATTATCCACAGCTCCCTCTCCTTCTTCACTATTTCAAACGTATCCTTAGCGATTATGATACCCATATCCTTCTCAACCTTCTTTAAAGCGGTGTCGATCTTCTTGATCTCCCTCCTGCTAAGCCTCTTTGTGTAGTTGACAACAATAGGGATCTCAACCCCATCTCGCTCCCATATGATGCTTATCTCTTTATTAGCCTTCTTCCAGTAGAACCTCGCGTCTAGATGAAGCGCTATGAAGCCCTCTATAACCTTCCCAATATACTCATCAGCACTAAACTTCTCAGGGTAGAAGGCATATGCATATGCAGGGGAATATGGATATGTCTTGGGTAGCTTCCTCGAGCTCCTACCCCTCTCAATCTTGTTCTTAAGCTGATATAGTAAGAAGGATTTAATCGCTATATCGAAGTAGTTTATAATCGTCCTAATATCCTTTCCAAGCATTGAAGAGAGGTGGTTATAATTTGTCTGAGACCCTACTGAATAGGAGATATACTTCAATATTTTCTCAACTAGATAAGGCTCCTTCCTCTTCTCGGCCCGTGGGATCAGCATGTATATAATCTTATTGATGATCTCATTACGGGCCCTCTTAGATATCTCATTTATATCGTCTACATCCATCAATGAGGGAATACCCCCAGTAAGTAGATAACTATCGAACTCCTCTGATAAATGCAGGTACTCCACGTATTTCCTCCTTAGATCCAGAACCTCGAACTTAACTGTCTTGGGATATATTTTTTTAATCGCTAGATACTCTCTGAAGGTCAATGGCTTGACAAAAATTTTCTTGATGTTACTAGGCAGGTCATCTAAAACATATGATGCCGTGGCAATGACATGAACCTTCTCATTACCACCCTTTATGGAATCAGTTATGTAATACCATTCACTATTATACTGAACTTCATCCAAGAAGATATATGTCTCTTTCTTGGTATCTTTAAGCGACTCCCTCAATACATTTTTCTCATAAAACTCAAGCTCCTCTGCAAGCTTGAGGTCATCCTCTAGGGATAGATATAGGATCCTCTTTGGATCCACATTATTGTCTAGTAGATCATCTATTACCTGGGCTAGGATAGTTGTCTTACCGATGCCCAAAGGCCCATATAGTATTATCCAGTCCTCCTTATCCACTTGGTCCCTAACTTCCTTGAATATGTTTCTCTTAAAACGTTTCTTACCCTCGGTAATTATGTCCCTCTCCCAATGAGGATTGTATGTACGGGACCATGATTTTGCCATCTCAATCACCATTTAATAAACTGTGGCAAGTACCTTAAAAATGTTGTTTATTACATTTTTATGCAAGAAAATATTGGGATATTATTACCATTGAATACATTTAAAGCAATTTTAAAATTCTTAAACATATATTTCAAGCGAGTATATATATCATTGAAAGATGTTTTTGTGGGGCTGTGGATAATAATATTACATATGTAAATTTTTATACATCTATTAATCTAACATTCGTCAATTAATATTAAATTTTGTTTATGAAATATTATTTCAGTTGGGGATTAGGGTATTTGCCTAGGTGTCTACCCGGATGAGATATAGATATATAGAGCAGATATGGGATAATGTCCGTGAGGTCGATAAGGATCAGCTCTATACTTTATATGAATTAATGAGCGACTCCGAATGTATTATTCCATATGGGTCTGGTCGAAGCTACTCCGCTCTGAAGATTCCTATGAGCCAATATGCTAAGATGCCGGATGCGCCGATCATAACCACTCCAGAGGATACTGGATTCCCTGGTAACAATATGTATGAGGCTCTAAATATACTTAGTAAAAGATATAAAAAGATACTTCTCTTAATCAACTCAGGTAGCGGAGCCTCCGAGGAGCCTCTCGCCATTGCAAAGGATTTTGAGAAGTTTATTGTCGATCATAAGATGGATGGGTTTAAGATAGCGGCCATCACATCCAACCTAGAGTCTCCTATAGGTAAACTAGCTACGAAATATGGGGTGGCTATTCAGTTAAAGGGTAGGAGGGATGAGAGAGTAGCCGACTTTCTAACAGCTGGTATAATGGGTGATAATTTTGAGCTTGGGAGCATGATGCTTGTACAGGCACTCGTCAACGCAATCCATAAGGGAAGTAAGAATAAGATATATGATATTTTAGAGGGATATTATAAGAAGATTGTGAAAATTATATCGGAGTATGTTGACTCCGACCTCTATAATAATATGATTGACATTTTATCCCGTAGGAGTAATGTCTACATAGGCGGGAGAGGCAGTGCACATGAAGTTGCAACAATGCTAGTCATAAGGCTAAACCATATAAAATATGCGGTTGGAGACCATGTATATAGGGCACGTGGCTCAAACACTCCTAGGCCTAGGCCTGGGGATCTTGGGATACTAATATCTTGCTCCGGTGAAAACCCTTCCGTCAATAGATGGGCTAGAAACCTTATATCTACAAGGGCATATGTAGTAGCGATAGTAGGTGTAAAGAACTCGAGCCTAGCTAGGCTGGTTCACGACAACATGGTGGTTAACACTGAAGAGATTAAACCAGGTACACCTAGGGACTTCTACATGTACGCCTCCTTCCTACTGAGCCCGCTGCCTATCAGGCTAATTGAGAAATTCAAGGAGCTTGGACTCGTATTACCAGAGTCCCTCCTCAAATATTACCACTCTACAGTCGAGTAGAAATCCATTTCCCTTGGGAGTATAACATGAGGGTAATAAGAGAGTTTGATCCATGGAGTAATCCACTATGCACCTGTCCACCCAAATATACACTTAACCCCATTACAGGATGCGGTCATAAATGTGCCTACTGCTATATAACGAGTTATATTAAGGATGCGTTTAACCCTAGGATTAAGAGGGATGTGGTCTATAATACAGAGAGAGATCTGAGGAGATTACCTCGTGGAGCCGTAATAGCCATTTCTTATAGCAGCGACCCCTATTCACCACCAGAGGATAAGGAAGTTGTTATGAGACCAATCCTCAGACTCATGAAGAACTATGGTATGAATGTGTTGATCGCCACTAAATCTAATCTCGTCACTAGAGATATCGATATTCTAAAGAATATGAATGCCGTGGTCTCCATCTCCATAACAACTTTAGATGAGGAGATAGCTGGGTTAATTGAGCCAAATGCACCGCCTCCTGAGAAGCGTCTAGAGGCAATAAAGCATCTGGTACAGAATGGTATACCAGTTTCCCTCAGAATCGACCCGATTATCCCATTCCTCACAGATGACATGGAAGATATCGAGAGATTAATTAAAAAAGGAGTGGAACAGGGAGTGAGACATTTAGTCGTCTCGATATATAAGGCGAAGCCAGATAATTACCGGAGATTGATACAGACCTGTCCATGGATAAAGGATGAACTACATACTCTATACTATGGTAGAGGGAAGATACTCTATGGATATAGGTATCCCCCTGAAGATTATAGAAGGATGGTCTTGACTAGAGTTAAGGCGATAGCCAAGAAATACAGTGCCAACATAGGCTTCAATGTTTGTAGAGAAGGACTCGATTTAGATGAGCCAAGTGTATATTGTGATGCGTCACATCTCCTAGGAAGTACCAGATAATCCTTTAACAATATGGATAATCATCTTTTAATGTGACGGTATATGTATACCCGGGGAATAGGACATGTAGTCATCTCAGACACAGAAGCCCCTGATTGGCTGATTGATATAGCTAGGGGAGAGAAAATAGACTTGCTACATGTAAATGACCCAGCCGACCATAGGGTTCCACACTGGATTAGAAGAATGGATCTAGTGCTACTATCAACCGAGGAAATAAATAAGGATGTAACGGGGCTTATCCAGATGTATGGGGAGGAAAAGAATCAGTTTGCACTTCAATATGCCATGATAGACTTAGAGAATAGGTATAGGCCTCTGACTGAGGCCGTGGTTAGAGGATATTATAGGATGATTAGGAATATGGGTGATGTCTATAGAGCTAGGAGAATGGGTATCAGGCTAAGCCAGAGGCTTAGTAGAAGGGATATCTTCAGAATACATAAAACAATATTAAGATACATCGATGTCCCACTCGTTGACCATAGATGCATAAATTATAGGGCGTGTAGGCTATGTATAGATGCATGTGAGAGAGACGCCATAGTTAGAGGAGATGGGGCGGTTGAGATAGATGTCGAGAAATGCATTAGCTGCGGGGCATGTGTAATAAGCTGCCCACATGGATATATCCTACCACCCTTCCCCACGCCCTTCCACATAAAAAACTTTGTAAAGGGATATGGAGTCGCGCCACGGATACCCGTGTTGTTTATAGAGTATAAAAGCTTTTATGAACATGGAAGTAAGTTATCAAGAGTAGTGTATGATGGGCACCCTCCCATTATTCTAATGATACCAAGGATTACCCAGATACCCCTAGAGGTACTATCGACCTTAGCCTCATCAAACTTCAAAATAATATTATTTAACGATAGACACGATGGTTTCTCCCAAAAATGGGTAGAGGAAGTAAAGATGCTGTTCAAAGACTCCGTGGAGGAGACCGATGATATTGAAGAACTACCAAAATACTATGGGGAGAAGGGATATAGTCGGGTGGAGAGCCACTGGAGATATATCCAGGGGCTTAGGGGGAATATGCCTAATGACTATACACTCAATTACCTACCCTTCTTCTCGATCGAGGTCGATGTAGAAAAATGTAGGTATTGTAAGAAATGCGTCGAAGCATGCCCCTTCAGAGCATTTTCCACCAAGGATAGTCTGGAGGAGATAGAGATTCGATTTAATCCTCTTGAGTGTAGAGGATGCAGCATATGTATCATAAAATGTCCAGAGAGGATAATGAGTCTTAGGAGAAGTGTAGAACCAAATGTAAAAAGATGGAGTGGATTACCCCATCATCTGTAGAACTGCCTCAGCCCCGGTATGCGCCACATCATATAGAAGCTGTGGATATACTCCGAGTAGGAGCATTATGCCTATGAGTATTAGTAGCGATGCTTTTATTGTGAAGGCTATCTCATGGGACTCCTCAACATACTTGGTGGGCTCTGATAGGAACATCCTCTGTATCAGCCATAGATAGTAGAGGACTGCCAGGACACTGTTGAAAACAGCTACGAATGCCAGGAACCACTGTCCAGCCCCCAGTGCACTCAATATCAAGAACCATTTGCTCCAGAAGCCCGGTAGTGGAGGCATACCAGCGAGGCTTAGTAATGCCATTGCAAGCGCCACTGCAGTCAACGGATGCTTCCTTCCAAAGCCCTCTAGCTTAATGATCTCTCTAGTCTCCATAGAGTATAGGATTCCTCCTACAGCTAAGAATGCCAGGCCCTTTCCAAGCGCGTGGCTGAAGACATGAGAGAAAGCTGAGGATAAACCGTATTCGACTACACCATATCCAGCTGCAGCTACTCCGATTAAGATGAAACCTATGTTGACTATACTACTATATGCCAAGAGCCTCTTGATATCCTCCTGTAGAAGAGCGATTATATTTGCAACCGTCATAGTAAGCACAGATATCACTACCAATGCAGGTGCATATATGCTTGAGTCAATTAGTATAAACGGTAGGGCATACCTCACGATACCTAGTATCCCTGCTTTGATAACGATTCCAGACAAGAGAGCGCTAATCGGGCTTGGGGCAGCTGGGTGGGCATCGGGTAGCCATGTCCAGAATGGGAAGTAAGCTGCCTTGATGCCGAAGCCAACGAGGAATAACGACACTATTAACACAGGTAGGTATAGGCCTCCAGAGAGGAGGGATGCTGCATAGGCATATATCTGTTCTAGGTGTAGGCCCCCGATAACGCCATATACAAAGCTTATTCCATATAGGAGTAGGAGGCTTCCGACACCACTCATAATGATGTATTTCATCCCAGCTTCAACAGGCTCATCCAGGTGATATCTAAATGCAACTAGGATGTAGCTGCTGATCGCCATGCCCTCCCAGAATACGAAGAACGTGAATAAGTCGTCTGCCATAGCCAGGCCTACCAAGCCTATCATCATCAGCTGCATCAATGTATAGTAGATAGTTAGGTTTCTGTCATGCTCCATATATGACACGCTGTGTAATGCAGAGACAAACCCCAGTATTAGGAACACGAGTGTGAAGAAGTAGGTTACTCCATCGAACCTTAGTGAAGACGATATAGGTGAAGGGAATATCTCTAGGTATGAGGGCGGGGCATTTGGCTGATACCACATGAAGACATAGAATATTGATATTAGGAATGATAATGCGGCCCAGAACCCTAAGTACTTCTCATATTTCTTATTTATCAAGTATCCCATTAAAGGTGTTGCAAATGCGAATGACCCCATTATTAATAATACACCGAACTCCTTCATCCTTACCACCCCAATATACCAGCTAGATACTCAACGCCCGGGACGATGTAGTCGAGAAGTATCCTTGGATATACTCCAATTAATATTCCTAGTAAAGCCATCAGCAACATCGGTAGTATCATGACGGGGTTTGGATCCCTCGCATCCTTTAGATGCTCTGGGAGAGGACCGAAGAACACCCTCTTAATAAATAGAGTCATGTATGATGCGGACAATGCTGTTCCAAGCACTGCGAATATTACATATATGAGTTTTAGATGCGATGCTGCTGCAAGGCCTCCGCTGAATATCAGGAACTCGCTTATGAATGTGGCTATGCCCGGTAGACCCGCGATACCCATTGCACCGACCACTGCTAGAGTAGCTGTAACAGGCATCTTAATCGCTAGGCCACCGAGTTTCCGCATATCTCTAACCCCTATTTCATGGATAAGTACACCAGCAACCATGAAGAGAAGGCCCTTCATGAGGCCGTGGCCAACTATGTGTAGAATACTTCCCTCGAGAGCAATCGCAGATGCTGCTGCGACGCCGAAGAACATGTATCCCATCTGGCTGATACTACTATATGCAAGTAGCCTCTTAACATCATCCTGTACCAGGGCCATCGCCCCTCCATAGAACATCGATAGTAATGCCAGGAGCATTAAGACAGTTGAGTAGGACTCGGTTGTCCACTCGGGGAATGTAATTGGAAGAACGATTCTTATCAATGCATAGAGGCCTATCTCGATCATGACCCCACTCAATATGACGCTTATAGGTGTAGGCGCCTCTGCATGGGCCTCTGGAAGCCATCCATGTAGGGGTACTATAGCCATCTTAACGCCGAAACCCAAGACTGTAAATATTATGAGTAAATAACGAATCCCCTCGGGGATATCCCTAGCTATCATGTATAAGGATTTTATTGAGAATGAGCCTCCTGCATAATATCCTAGTAATGCGAAGGATATTATCAGTAATATTGTTCCCAGTTGGGTATATAGGAAGTATTTGAAGGCTACACGCCTTTTCTCACCATATCCCCATACCCCGATTAATATATAACTGGGTATTAGCATCGCCTCCCAGAAGAAGAGGAACTGGATAATGTCTGTGCTTAACACTGCACCAAGCATACCGCCTACATACATTACGTATAGGGAGAAGTATGCATCCAGCTCATGCTCATGCTTCATATACTCAACAGAGTATATTGCTGCTGCGAAAGTGACGATTAATATTATTAGGCCTACAGCATAGTTTATCCCGTCGACGCCAAATCCAAATGTGATCTTGAGGAAACCGGGTATATCCACCCATGGATATAGTTCTGTGTAGAACTCCCCAACCTTATCCAAGATACTTAGGTATAGCAGTAGTGATATGCCTATTACTAGTGCAGCTAGGTAACCAGTTCTATTCTTAAGGTATCGTCCAACGGGATATATTGCTATTCCCCCGGCATACAGCCATATTAAGGTTAATAATAAGATGCTTTCCATCTCTCCTCACCTCACCCCAGCAACAGGAATATGATAAATAGGAGGACTAGGCCGAGTGCGATGTATGATAGATTGACCCTCAGGTATCCAGTCTGCAACCTCCTCACGTATGAGGCTAGGGATGTATAGCAGTTCTTAAGTGCATTTCCACCTCCATTGGTCTCAACAGTGTCAAATAGTAATTTTGATAGCTGCACTGTGCCCTCGACGAATACTGCGTAGTAGAAGGTGTTTATGAACCACCTATTATATAGGAAAGACCAGATTGTCCTGAACAATGGATTCCCACTTATGAATTCAACTGGATCCCATTTACCAGTCATGTAGAAGCCCCATGCTGGGACTACACCAGCTAGTATAATTACTATAGAGACAAGGAGCATCGGAGACGTTAATGTCGTGACATAAAATGACATGTAATTGAACAGCGGTAGCTCAGCATAATGCCCAGCCTCGATGCCAAGCCACTCAAAGGAGGGTATGAAGAACTTTGATATACCTGGTAGGAAGAATCCTGAGACAACAGCTCCTATAGCAAGTACCCATAGGGATATGCTCATAAATATACCTGGGTCATGTGGCTTATGACCCTCCTCAATCAAATGTTTGACATGGCTACTCTCCTCACCGTAGAAAGCCATGCCCATCATCCTAAACGTATAGAATACAGTCATTACCGCTGTTATGGCTAGTACGATGAAGAGAGCAGTCATCTTCTCGGCGTATAAGGCGTGAAGAATAGCGTCTTTACTCCAGAATCCGTTGAAAGGCGGTACACCTGATAGTGCTAGGGCACCGACCATCATGACTATGAATGTCTTAGGCATATATTTCCGTAGGCCGCCCATGTCCTTAAGCATGTAACTCTCAACGGCATGCCCAACGGCTCCAGCGCTTAAGAAGAGTAGGGCCTTGAAAATAGCGTGGCTGAACAGGTGGTAGATACCAGAGAGGAAGCTGTCTATAAAGGCCTCGGCGTGATGCATCAATAGACCAGCAACACCTAGGATCGCGAACATATATCCCAATTGGCTTACAGTGGAGTATGCCAAGACCTTCTTAATCTGATCAGAGACGAGGCCCATACTCGCTGCTAGAAATGCTGTGAACGCCCCTATCCATGCCACGGTATAGAAGAATGTGCTTAGTGAAGGCCATATAATCTCCCCTGCATGATGATATACCAGGAATAATACTAGAGTGAATCGGGCTACGAAGTATACTCCTGCCTTAACCATTGTAGCAGCATGTATTAAGGCACTTACAGTCGTAGGTCCAGCCATAGCCTCAGGCAGCCAAACATGAAGTGGGAACTGTGCCGATTTGCCTATTGGACCCAGGAATATAAGTAATAACACGAGGGTTAGAATACCGTCTCTAGCCAGACTAATTATCCATGAATCATGGGCAGCTAGCTCCATGAAGTTGAATGTCCCTGAGTACATGAATATTATGAGCATGGCCGCCAAAAGACCTACGTCTCCTATCCTAGTGGTTATAAAGGCCTTCATACCACAGTGGGAGGGTGGATATGGACCTATCCAATACTTTTTCTTATCTTCATACCAGTATCCAATTAATGCATAGCTTGCTAGGCCCACGCCCTCCCATCCGAAGAACATCGCTAGGAGGTTGTCTGACAATACCAGTAGCTCCATAGCGCCTATGAAGAAGTTTACAAGCATCCAATACCTAGTTATCCCCCTATCTCCCTTGAGATATTCGACTGAGTATAGGAATATAAAGCTACTGATCCAGGCAACTATATTAGCCATAAGAACGCTAAGCGGGTCTATTAATACACCCATCTCGATCTCAAGCCCTGGAACAGGTATCCAAGTAACTAGTTTCCAGTCATATGGCAGATGATGCTTGACGCCGTCTATAATTACATAGCCATTTATAACGTCTGGTATCATAGACGCGGCGAAAACAGCTGATGTAAATCCTGTTAGTACGGCCATTGCATCCCTTAGCTTAGTGCTGATACGCTCCCATATAAAGTGTGTAAATGCCATTATAATTGGAAGCATCCATACAACCCAAGGTGCATATGGTAACATCCTCCTCACCACCTCAACTTCCTAATCCTATCAGTATTAAGGGTCTTGAACTTCCGATATACAATTAGGGTCAAGCCAAGTGCAACACCTACAAGCGCCCCATCTAAGACAATTGATATTATCGTCAGTACATGGGAAGTCGGATCTATTAAGACAGGATGCTTCAATAGAGACAAGGCTATAAAGTTGATGTTGACACCGGTCGCCATTATCTCTAGGCCGATGATCACTCTAATCAAGTTTTTCTTAGTGACTATTGTGTATAATCCAATGACTACCAGTATAACTGCTGTAAACACCAGGATCAATCCTGGATTCAAGGCAGATACCTCAACCATTTTCCTCACCACCCTTAAGCAACAAAGCTAATACACCTAGTAGAGCCCCGGCCATGGCGATTGTCTGGAACACGGTGTCTATTGATCTCTCACGCCAGATCAGTATGGTCTCATAATCAATAATAGCATCTTTATTAGCAAGGGGGCCTAGCGACATCCTTAGGAAATTGGGGTTTATATTTAGGACAAGTAGGATAAGTAGAATTCCTGCCAATGCAACTGATAAATACGCTATTATAGACACGTATCTATTCATTCTTCCGAAACACCTCCCCGCGTCATAATAAATACGAATATGAATAGGACTATGATCGCTCCTGAGAAGACGGCAAGCTGGACTAGGCCGACATATGGGGCATGCACCGCGAAGAATATTATTCCAGCCACGACTGTAAGTGCGAATAGACTTACAATTGCATGCGCCAAGTTCTTCAATTCAGACGCCATTACCGCGAGTACGATAATCAATAGGGAAAGTATCATTATTGATGAAATTGGGTCTATAAGCATACCTTTTTCACCTCACCTTCCTACGTAGATACCTCGGTCCATCCCTGGTTATCGTGGTCTTAAGCTCATACTCCATCTCCGGCAGAATCTCCTTAATATCCTTCTCCCTAAGCTCATCCGGCATATATACAAGCTCCTTATAATCTTCACCAGCCAACTCAACAATATCTGTAAAGTGTAGGGAGTCGGTTGGACAAGTCTCCACACATAGCCCACAGAAACTGCATTTGCCGAAGTCGAAGGCTGGATATGTAAATGGCTTCCCCTCAACCGGGAAGAACTTTATAGCTTGATCTGGACAGACATACCCACATGCCCCACATCCGATACATGTGTCGATATTTAACGTAATGTATCCCCGTGTCCTTGGAAAGCCCTTTATCCTCTCAAATGGATATTTATGCGTGACAGGCGGGTAAAGCAGATGCCTAGCCACATGATAGAAGGGTCGAAATACCCTTATTATGAAATTTGGCCTCTCACCCATCATGCAACACCTCCAAACAAGAAGAACTTGAGGATTATCGTCAGGAGTATATTTAGGAGAGATAGAGGCAGTAGATAGCTCCATCCCATTCTAATAGCCTGATCAATCCTCAGCCTAGCATATGTTATCATAATTGTGAAGATTATGGATATGGCTATTAGAAGCTTTACAATGATCCAGAAGGCCCCGTTTACAATTGGGTCAGGGAATATAGCTGGGCCATTATAACCGCCAAAATACAGTGTTATCATTAGTAGAGTCCATGCAAGTACATTCGCATAGTCAGACAGCATCATGTTTAGGAACATCGCCCCCGAATACTCGGTGTTAGGCCCATATACCAATTCAGATTCAGCCGTGGGTATGTCGAATGGAATCTTCTCTATCATCCCTAGGAATCCTATGAAGAATACTATGAAGCCAAGTATCTGGGGAAACACAAACCACATATCCCTCTGAAGCTCTACAATCTTCTGTAGATCATATGTCCCGGCCCATATCATAACCCCGGTACTAGCTAGGAACACAGGTATTTCACCAGCGATATCCAGGTATATCATTCTAAAGGCCCCGATTATAGTAAACTTATTGTTCGCAGCCCATCCACGTAGAATACCTACTACAGGGAATAATGTCGATATTGCAAAGAATAGTAGGAGGCTATATCCACTCGCGGGATATATGGCATACCCAGGTGCAAAGGGGATGACGGCTATCATAGCCGCGGGGATAACTGGGAGTAGGAATGTGACCACGATGAAGACGATCTTATTAGCAGCCCTAGGTATTATAAGCTCCTTAGTCAGTAGTTTCATAGCATCGGCAACCAGCTGAAGCCATCCAAGCCTCTTACCACAGTGTACAGGCCCCATTCTAAGCATTATCCTAGCCAGATACTTCCTCTGATACCATACAGCGAATATTACGAAGCCGAAGATGAATAGGAGTCCTGGGAACAAGAGTATCTTTATGAATATCGGGAGATTAGCCTGTACAAACCCAACTATATCCACCATACTCCTCACCTATCCGCATCCAAAAACCAGGGGTCGAAACTATATATCAATACCGGGGCGTCAGCCAGTAAGACTGTCTGGGTCTTTGGAATCATCTCTATTGCAAGGAAGTTCCTGAAGCTCGCTGGACTTATCTTCACCCTATATGGCTTATCCTTACCATCAGATACAATGTATACATTCATCTCTCCCCTGGAGGTCTCAACCCTAAACAACGCCTCACCGGGCTTAGCCCTCTGAGGCACCCTCACCCTAACCGGACCATCGGGCATATTCTCAATCGCCTGTCTAATAATATCTACACTAACCCTCATCTCCTCGACCCTAGCCCATCCACGTGCATATGCATCTCCAGCAGTATGTGTAACCATCTTAAAATCTAGCTCACCATAGGCTGCATAAGGCTCATTCTTCCTAGTATCATATGCAACGCCCGAGGCCCTTAGATTAGGCCCTGCCACACCCCATTCAATAGCCTCCTGCCTACTAATTACACCCATACCCTCTGTACGCATCCTAAATAACTCGTTATATATCCACGCCTCCTCAATCACATCAATCCTCTTTTCAAACCAGTCGAGTGTAACAAGCAGCCTCTCCTTAAAACCACGGGGGATATCGGCTCTAACACCTCCTGGGACAAAAAAGCTGTAGCTCCATCTAGCTCCGGTAAGCATCTCCAATAGATCTAGGAAAGGCTCACGGTCCGCTGTAGTCCACAGGAACACCGCTGGGTTCCATGCAGCCGACTCAGATAATAGTCCAAGGGCATATAAATGGCTTATGATCCTATTCATCTCCATGACAATAGTCCTTATATAATTGGCTCTAGGAGGAGGCTCTACACCCAATATCCTCTCCACAGCCCCGATATAACCCATTAATATATTCGCGGTATCGATCATAACCATTCTCTCAACGGGTACAATACCCTGTATGAAAGTCCTGTGCTCCAAAAGCTTCTCAGTACCCCTATGACTATATCCAATATCTACCTCAATATCAAATACCCGCTCTCCATCAGTCAATATAATGAATCTACCCTGTCCACTAATAGGGTGCTGAGGCCCCATATGGAGCCTGAACATCCCGTCTCCAAGCTCCTCAATCTCGTTAAATGGATTGCCTCTATACACCATCATATCACTCATTTCTCTTCGTCACCCCATGGAGCCCTATAAGGCTCTAACTTAAAGTCCTTCCTAAGCGGATAACCCTCGTTCCAATCCTCTGGGAGTAGTAGGGGCTTTAGATTCGGATGCCCCTCGTATTCAACGCCGAGGAGCTCCCACGTCTCCCTCTCAAACTTCTGTACACCGAGCCATATATCCCTAAGTGTAGGTATCTTCGGGTTCTCCCGATCTACATCTGTCTTGAGGATGAGGGTTACGTTGTCCGTTGAAGACCATATGATCCAGAATAGTTCAATAACATTCTTCTTGGGATAATCAGTTCCCCCAGCGCTTATAGCCATATCAAATCCAAGCTCCTCCCTAAGATATTTAGCGGCTTCAACAAGAGCGTCGTTAGACACCTTAATATAAAGCCTATTTTCCCTTGGGGAGGATGCCTCTAGAATCTTCTCCCCAAACTTATTCTTCAGCTTTTCAATTGCCTCCTGTGTATTCAACCCTCTTCACCCTCCAGAATCTTTTTCCTAAGCTTTAGGATTCCATATGCCTGCGCCTCAGGCTTCGGTGGGCAGCCGGCTACGTAGATATCCACCTTCATATAGTCCTTAACCCTAACCAGGCTATAGCTCTCTGGGAAAGGTCCTTTTGAAGTTGCACATGCACCTATTACAACAACATTCTTAGGCTCAGGCATCTGCTCATATAGACGAAGAGCCCTCTTCATCATCTTCCTACTAACATTGCCAACGAATATTATTGTATCAGACTGTCTAGTTGACATCATTGGCAGGACCCCCCATCTCTCAAGATCATATCTAGGTCCGAACAGCTGCATAAACTCTGGGCTACAGCATCCAGTTACGAAGTGTATCGGCCATATACTATAGGATCTACCCCAGTTAAACAATTTCTTGATTGGAGTTGGAAACTTCTCTAGAAGCCCCTTCTTAACCTCCTTCCTCTCCATACTCTCCTGGCTAGACATTATCCCAACGCCTCCCTAACCTTGATAACATAATATGATAAGGCCGCCATCAAGGCAACGAGATACGTCGCCATAAAGAGACCTGCTGCCATATAGATATCCAAAGCCTTTGTACCAGCTATCAGGACCCATGTAAATGCGTCGAGGATGAAGAAGGCCACGGCATATGCAAAGTATCTATCCGCCCCTAATATGAATATCTCATGTGGATGGATATCCTCCTCCTGACCACATTCAAAAGTATCCTTCTTAACCTTGGAAGGCGCCTTATTGGAAAGGAGATATCCTATTTCAATAGTGCCCATCACTGAAATCACAAATATAATTACATATAGCCAGAAGACCTCATGTGGAAGCAGTTGAGCGTCAAACATACCCCTCTCACCCATATAAAGATCTTAAACCATTCAACACGTCATCTAGACTAAACTCCTTGGACTCAAGTACACCGGCTTCCAAGGCTTCTTCAACCAGCTTTACACCTTCTTCACTCCTTGCTATAATTACAATACCATCTACACCCTTCACTTTACCAACGCTTATATCAGCATATTCACCCGTAGGATCCTTTATGACTGTAAAGCCTTTATATATAGCTGGTTCCAACTTCTCATACGACAGTTTCCTCCACTCCTCGCCGAATTTGAAGGAGATGCCGTCGTCCTCAAACCTCCAGTCCTCCACACTATCGATGTTCATGCCTTCTCCAGCGAATATCTTCCTCAACTCAGTATAGGAATACAATGGGCGTTCAAAGTATGAGGCTGTAAACACGATTGTTCTACTGAGTTTACGGTGCTCAGACCAAGAGAACCTCATCCTCCAAACGCTTCTAATATGCTGTGGAGGCCCGAATAATGCTACTCTAATTGGGTCGACGCCGTAGAAGAAGCCGCTGACAAGCTCATCCAACGCCCCTCTAACAGAATTATAGGTCATGCCAGGGGTGAGGGTCTTTAGACGTATATTCATGAGCTCCTCAGGTTTAGATGCTATTACAGCCGGAGCCTCCCACTTACCCAATGGAGTCATCAACATATATTTTGTGACCGGCTCCCCATATCCCGCGAAGCCCACCACATCGAAATAGCCTCTCTCCAGTCCAAAGGCCATGATCCTCCTGATCACAGCCTCATCAGGGTTAGCCTCCGGATCATCAATAGGATTAACGACAAATATCTTTCTATATACCCCGAATACCTCTTCCCGCTTCAAACCAAATATCCTTTCCTCAACCCTATCCCTCTCCTCATCAAATCCAGAGAAGGATTCGTCGGTAGTAGAGGGACAGGCATAGTAGCAGTAGCCGCATTTAATACATATACCAGCTAGCCTAGGGGCTTCAGCCATCAAGGCCATTGCATTAACGGGGCATACGGCTATACACGCGGCGCATAACACACATTTGCCTGCTCTAATAACTTCGGAGAACAAGTTGGCATATATCTTCCTCTGAACGATCGGCCCATACTGGGTCGGCCAAGTCTTTAACTCTGACAAGACCATCACCTAAAATATTTACCACGTATCAAAACCTATATTGATAAATAACGTCGGCTATTAAATATAAAATTATCTATATCAAATTAATACTTACGTGTGTAAAAAAGGTGTAGCCTCCACCTTGAAGATAGTAATAGAACATCTTGAAGATGGTCTATGGACATGGGTATACCTTGAATACGAGAATATATCTAAGTTTCTAGGTAGGGATAAGATCATATTCACCAACATTAAGAATGAGAGGTGGATGAGGATATTATCCTCCTTGGGAGAGGTCTGGAGCGATAGTATATTGGATTATCCAGATCTGGATAAGCTTATTATACTTGACCCCGTTGCAGAAGAGAGGCTTGAGCCGAGTCACGTGAGAAGCGATGACCTCCTAGTTATAGGAGGTATATTGGGAGACTATCCACCTCGAAAAAGGACGTATAAGTTCTTGACAGCCAAGTTGCTGGATAAAGGTGTGAGGACATATAACCTTGGGGACAAGATATTTCCTATAGACTCCGCTGCGTTGGTGGCTTATACGATAGCCTGTGGAAAGAGGCTTGATGAGATAGAGATTGTGGAGGGTTTAGAGATACCTTTATCTAGAGAATCTACATTGATACTTCCATTTGCATATCCAGTTGTAGAGGGAGAGCCCTTTATCCATCCAAGGTTATTGGAGTTACTAAAGAAGGAAGAGCCTTTAAACACGGGTTCAAGCATATGGCTGGAGGAGTATTTAAACAATAAATTGGATAATGATTTAAATGTATAGATTAAGTTAATATACATTATTTGACTAAGGAAATTATTGAGAGGGGAATCTTATGCTGAATCTACCGGTGTCAAATCTAATTTTGTTTAACCTAGGACCATCCGAATTACTACTCCTCCTACTAGTAGTGGTACTCCTGATATGGGGCCCGACACAACTGCCAAAACTAGCGAGATCCATTGGACAAGCCAAGAAAGAGTTCCAGAAAGCCCAAGAAGAGGAGAGCGAGGAAGAGGAGGAAGACGAGTTGATTAAACTCGCTAAGGAGTTGGGGATTGATACAAAGGGTAAGACTAGGGATGAGATAAGGAAAGAGATACTTGAGAAGACGAAGAAAAGCGACTAAATACCCCCTTCCATAACATAAATTTTTATAATAAAGATCTTAGGTTAATACCCAGGATACTCCTGTTTCTTGACTAAATAGGGTTTAGAAAAAGGATTTCAGGCTATAAAATTAGTATTGGAAAAAGTTATTTGGCTTAGTCACCGAAGTCCTCTGGGCCGCTTTCGCCAGCACCGCCTTTACCGCCCTTCTCCTCCTTTAGCTTGCTGGCTGCGATTACGTCGTCGATTCTTAGTATCATTGACGCTACTTCTGTGGCTGCCTTGATGAGCTGCTCCTTAACTAGTAGAGGCTCAATAACATTCTGCTCCATCATATCCTCGACTGATCCCTTGAAGACATCGATACCAGCCCATTTCTGACCACTGTTATGAGCCGCTTTAAGCTTTACATCTATGTCTATTGTGTCTAGCCCTGCGTTCTCAGCAAGTGTCAATGGAATAGCCTCCAATGCGTCTGCGAATGCCATTGCGGCTAGCTGCTCCCTACCAGAGAGCTTCGCAGCCCACTTCCTAATCTCCTTAGCAACCTCAGCCTCAGGAGCACCCCCACCAGCAACAATAGCAGGCTTCAATAAGGCATCTCTAACTACACTCAAAGCATCTCTTAGACTCCTATCGACTTCATCAACAACTCTCTCATTACCACCACGTACCAAGATCGTTACACTCCTAGCCTTTGTACATCCCTCGATGAAGACGAATTTATCTTCCTCAATCTTCCTCTCCTCAACTACCTTAGAGGCTCCTAAATCAGCCTTTGACAACTCTTCAATGCTATTAACAATCCTTGCGCCTGTGGCTTTGGATATCTTCTCCATGTCGCTCTGCTTCACCCTCCTAACAGCGAGGATACCCGCCTTAGCCAAGTAATGCTGGGCAATATCATCAATACCCTTCTGACAAATCACTACATTAGCACCCGTTGAAACGATCTTGTCAACCATCTCCTTCAAAAGCCTCCTCTCCTCCTCAATGAAGAGCTTTAACTGCTCTGGATTAGCGATGTTTATCCTTGCGTCGAACTCAGTCTTCTTAATCTCCAGCGGCGCATTGATCAAAGCGATCTTAGCCCCCTCAACCCTCCTAGGCATATTACTATGTACGACCTCCTTATCCAAGACTATACCGTCTACGAATATTGTGTCCCTAATGCTTCCACCCTGTTTCTTCTCGATCTTGATGTCGTCTAGGTCGATCTTTATCTTCCCATCCTCCTCATGCATTACATGCCTAACCGCCTTTACAGCTAGCTCAGCGAGATACTCCTTGTCTGCAGCCACTAGCTTGCTTATCATGGATGTCTCTGCAAGCTTCTTTAATATCTCATCGTCATTTGGATCGATCTTTTTAGCGATGCTGTTGAGAACCTCAAGGGCCTTCTCAGCAGCCTTCTTATATCCCTCGACTATGACTGTTGGATGGACATCCTTGTCAATCAATTCCTCCGCCTTATCCAAGAGGGATCCTGCGAAGACAACTACTGAAGTGGTTCCGTCACCTACCTCAGCATCCTGCGCCTTAGCCACCTCAACCATCATCTTAGCAGCAGGATGCTCTATCTCCATCTCTTTTAGCATTGTAGCACCGTCGTTTGTAATCACGACGTCTCCTAAGCTGTCGACAAGCATCTTATCCATGCCCTTTGGACCTAGGCTGCTCTTAACGATCTCTGCAACGGTCTTGGCAGCGAGGATATTCTTACGCATAGCGTCACGTCCCTTGCTTCTCGAGGTGCCTTCCTTAAGGATTAGTATCGGCTGACCTGCTGCAACCGGGTATACAGGAGCCGACATTCAGCTCACCTCCTATCATTCACCATATAAAACGTATGAAATGGGGTAAATAAACTTTCATATAGACATCAGGACAGCCTATTTTTACATGTGGCGAATGTGTTTTTACTGTTGATGCCCCTTGTCAAGGAAAAATCTTTATATATTTATTTTAAAGGATATACATTTACGTTAATTAGACTATATAGTGGCGAGTGATACGGAAGATGCTGAACATGAATAGGTTTCTCATGGGTCTTAAGGGCACTGAGGTTGTTATAAAGCTGAAGATAGGTAAGATAAAGTGTGTTATCGACGACGTTGGGCACGATGGTACTCTCAAGGTGAGTAAGGTGAGGATAATTGAGACGAATGACGAGACACTACGTGAATGGGAGGATAAGGAGGGCGTTGTAATTAGGAAGGATAGTGTGGTAGCCGTATTCTTGGAATGACCTCCCTAATCTATAGTGCCTTACTCATTACATATGCGTCTTCACCATCCTTATAATATCCCCGGATTATCCGGTCTATTTTAAAGCCTAGTTTCTCATAGAATTTGATGGCAGGTGTATTGGACACACGTACCTCTAGATATACCTCAACGCATTCATAGAAGTCTTTAAGGGCCTCCATAGCCTTCTTCATGAGCTCAGTGCCTATTCCAAGCCTTCTATACCTTGGTAGGATCCCTATTGAGACGACATGCCCTACTTTAGAGAATTTGGGTAGGAATCCAGTAACCTTAAATGAGTGCTCTACTCTACACATTACATAGCCAACGATCTTATCATCGATACGAGCTACTAGAAAAGCCTTGGGATAGTTTCTATATAACAGCTCGTAAAAATAATATGGATAGTTCTCGGGTAAGACCCTCTCATTTATCCTAATTACATCTGGTAGATAATCGAGTTTTATTTCCTCTATTACAAAAAGCCTCTCAACCATCTTAGGATACCTCAGGCAAACAGGTATACCGGCTCCTGCTACTACAATATACATTATTTTATATAATTAACTTTTTAATAGTGTTATACATAGTTGAGTAAGAGCATGACATGAAGGTTCTACGGGGATAATTATGGAGGATAAACCAATGCATCATATAGATCCCATGATAGGATTATTAGAAGATACTATAAGCAGATATTTTGAGATAGAGTCCTTCATGATGGCAGATAGGAGATACGTATTTTATATTAGAGAGACTCCTGATATGAAGGATAAGTTCCTAATGCTGAGGAATGAGATGAAGAAATATGGTAATTTAATCCCTTTTCTAGATAAGAAGGATGATAAGGCGGTTATCATTGTAATAGGGGGGATCATACATAAGAAGGATAGAAAGTCGATTCCCATCCTCCTATTCCTAGCTACACTAGCCACAGTATTGGTAGATGGTTATCTCCGGAGTATGTCACCAGTATATTTTGATATAATTGAGAATTATGATCCTATTATCACCACCATCACGTTCACCATAGCCCTACTAGGTATAATTGGTATACATGAGTTGGGGCATAAGATAGCCTTATCATACTATGGTATAAAGGCTAGTTGGCCCAACTTCATACCGGGGATACCAGGGGTCTTCCCAACTTTTGGAGCGGTTATTTCACAGAGAGAGCCTCCTCCAAACAGGGATATACTCTTTGACATCGGGTTTGCAGGGCCTATAGCCGGGTTTATAGTGACTGTGATCATAACTATATATGCAGCGTTGACCGCGCCGATAATAACAGTGGAGCAACTCCATCAGCTTGAGGCAAAGTATGAGGGATCACAGCCTTTTCCAGTACCGATATTATATACCTTGATCCAGGGGTTGGTGAATCCAGCGGGTCCAAATCAGGTTATTATAGTGAGTCCATTGATATGGGCCTCGGTAGTCGGTTTCATAATAACTGGTTTGAACCTCCTCCCCGCGTGGCAGCTTGATGGAGGGCATATGGCTAGGGCCAGTGTAGGTGAGAAGTATCACGGTGCATTGACAATGATCTCAGTAATTATTCTATTCCTAACCGGCTACTGGGCGATGGCTATGTTCGTACTATTCCTCTATCTAGCGACTGGAAGGGCCTCGGCACGACCGTTAGACGATGCATCACCACTATCACGTGGAAGGAGGATACTGTTCATAATAAGTATAATATTAGCCTTCCTCTGCCTCCCCAACGTCCTCATGATACTCGGCTGATAACTGTGGATATAAATGAAGCGCATCCTCGATAAGGGATATCGACCTCTTCATCCTAGAGGGGATCGTCCTCAGCATCCATTCGATGTTCTTTATGCTCTTTACACTTAAGTGTTTCAATAACGTGGAGGGTAGGCCTCCGAAGAAATAGAGGCGTTTATTTACCTCGGTAAATAGCTTCCTGAGGTGATATAGATATACCTCTGGTAATGAAGAGAACATATTGATGTTATCGAGATTAGCAACCATGTCAAATAACTCATCCCTCACAATACCATCGCCTACAACAATTGCTATTCCGTCTCCCGCCATATTCTGATGTATCTTCATGAGGGAAGACGCTACTAGGGAGATGTCACTATCCCATGGCCAGCCACCCACGCTTGATATGATTAAAGGCGCCAACTCGCTTTTCAGGGACCAGAGGGATTCATAGCTCCTCCATAGAGTCTCCCAATGCCCGCCTCCCTCGCTGATATACACATCGTATACCTCTGCTCCCCCATTTACAATTATATCGATGAAATACACATTATCAGGTAGGCTATCCATAAGATTATCAGGATATGATACGGGAATCTTTTTCATTAGGGATTTCAAGACCTCATCCCTATTTGACTCCAAATAATAGATGGAGACAGATCCTTTACTGAGGAATATGGGGTCATATCGGGGGATATCGATCACTATATTAGGGTCTTCTGAGACAAATGTATGATCTATCTCGAGCTTATCCAGAAGCCTCTTTATGAATCTCTTTTCAGCTTCTGATAAGAAGAAGGAGTCTAATATCCTAACTTCATCCAATTCAGATAATAGACTATATATTTTCTCCAATGCCTTTGCCTCAGACTTCTCAGGCACGAGTTTCCTAGGCTCAATTCTAAGGTCAATTGGATCAGGTAGAGATAATGATATCTCAGTCTCCTCGTAGGGTAGCCATACTTCAACCATATTATCACCGAACCATTTCTATGACCATCTATCTAGTCTCCCGATAATTAAATGATTAGGCCTCCTCGATATATTTAATTAACAATAATCTCCTCGTCATAATACTTGATGTATTAAAGAATCCAGTGCGATAAATCTATTTTTAGAAGCCGATGATAGTAGGGAGAACATAGTTATGTATATCAAGAAAGGCGTGAGGGTCCTAGGGATAGCGGAAAGCTTCTACAAGGAGAGGGGGAGAAGCATATTAGTAGGTATAGTGCAGAGGGGAGACCTTATTATCGATGGATTCTCATACGCCCAAGCCACGTTAGGAGGCATGGATGCAACAAATGCTGTAATAGAAATATATGAGGACTTGGATAGGGAAGATATCAACTATATTATGGTGTCCGGAGCAGTTATCAGCTGGTATAACGTCATTGACTTACACAGGGTTCACTGGGAGACAGGCCGTCCCGTGATATCCTTGACATATGAGGAGACCGAGGGAATAATAAGATTTTTCATAGAGAATTTTCCTAGAGACTGGCATTATAGGCTACTTATACATCTAAAAAATGGGGAGAGGAAGAGAATTAAGCTTAAAAATGGATATGACGTTTATATGCGGGCAGTTGGACTGGATGAGGAGGCAGCCATTAGGATCGTGAACATGTTTACATTAGAGGGGAAATACCCTGAGCCAATTAGGATCTCGAGGCTTATAGCTAGGAGAATCGCCAGGAAGCTGGGAGATAGTAAAAAATATTTATAAACTTGGCTAGATGCCCATGTTGAAACACATGATTTATAAATGGGTCTCGTATCAAATAATATTGGAACTATCATGTCACATGAGGTTCTGTTGAAAAATGTTTGAAGCAGGTAGATCCAAGTATTGTTCTCCCTATTGTAAATTCTTCAGATGCCAGAGGAAGGTATTGAGGATACAGGGGCCGAAGAGGATATGTGGCTTAACAGGAGACGACTGTGACCCGGTGAACTGTCAGTTCGCGCTATGCGGCATCAATAAACTCATAATTCCTGAGGGAATCTGTGGATTGTGGCAGGAGAAGCAGAAGACTAGAAAGGCTAGGCTGGATATTAGCGAGATTGAGGATGATACAGTATATAGGATTAGGGGGAGGAGAGACTTATTCCTTTGACACAAAGCTCTCGAGACCCATATCCCCAGCCACTTCATCAAAGCCGTACCCCTGGATAACCAAGTCAATGAAACGACTGACCTCATCCCTTTTTATCCTATACTGTCTCCATGTATCCCTATCCCTTACGGTAACAGAATCATCCTCAAGAGTCCTATGATCCACTGTGACCGCTATGGGTACGCCTATCTCATCTGCACGGGCATATCTCCTTCCTATGCTCTCCTTAGTATCATATAATACTCTATAGCCGTCAGCAGCTAGGGAATCCCTAATGTCCTCCGCGATCTCCAAGAGCTTATCATCCTCGACCAATGGATAGACAGACACATCATAGGGAGCTAGATATGGTGGTAGTGAGAGTACAACCCTGTCATTGACCTCCCTATAGGCATATTCCAATACTGCGTATGCAATTCTATCAAGGCCGAATGAGGGTTCGACAACATGGGGTATGAAGGGCTCCACAGTAACTTGTTTAACATATTTCTTTATGTCAAAATATTCCTTGGAAAGCTTTACACCAGCCACCTCTATAAAGCCATTCTTGAGTAGGAGGGACTTAAGCTCCTCAGCCTCGATTTTAGAGAGGTCCCTCATAATATCCCTAATCTTATCCCCATAATCCCTACGTATCTTCTTGGGAAGTGGAGTGACTTCAAGGACTTCCACCTCCCTAGGCTTGTCCAGCTGTCTATATGCATACAAGTCTCTACCACTCATCTTAATATGAGACGATAGATCATAGTCGGTTCTATTTGCATGCCCAGATACCTCAACCCAACCCCATCTATCGAGCTTAACCTCTTGGTCAAACGTTTGTATGGCATAATGCGCCCGCTCACCCTCAAGCTTCTCCTTAAACCTCTGGTTCTCCCGAGGAATACCTAATAGCTCTATGAATCTAGTGGCTAATACCATGAAATACGCCATGCACCCGTTTTTAATCACTTTATTCTCCAGTGCCTCACGTACAGTCATCGTCTCATAATCCTTACCACCTTTTCTAATCAGTTCTTCATGAAGAAGATTAAGCTCCTCATCAAGAACCTCCTCGAGATAGGGGCAGTCAGAGTTCTCTGGATCGAAGAAGTATTCCAGCTCCATCATATCGAATTCCCTAAGTCTTATGGGCCCCTGCCTAGGGGATATCTCGTTCCTAAAGCCCCGTCCTATCTGGGCGATTCCAATTGGAAATCGTCTCCTAAAACTCTCATATATCCTCTTAAACTCCACGAACATCCCCTGGGCAGTCTCAGGCCGGAGGAATCCTACAGACTCTGAGTAGGGGCCGATCGTGGTCTTAAACATTGTAGTAAAGTAACTTGATTTACCGAATACACCTCCACAAACTGGGCATCTAACCTTATTCTCCCTTATAATAGAGTCAACCTCCTCAAGTGAAGCGGCTTCACTAACCTCGATACCCTTTTCAACCAAGAGTGTATCCGCCCTAAACTTCCTACCACAGTCCCTACATGAAACCATTATATCCTTGAAACTACCCACATGGCCAGAGGCTTCAAACACGACATAAGGGGCTATAGCAGGGCTCTCAATCTCCAGAAAGTCATGTGACTCTATAAACATAGCCCTCCATAACCCAATAATCTTATTTTTAAGGACTACTCCTAGGGGGCCCCATACATACATGCCAGCAACTCCACCGTATATCTCATATGCTGGCCAGAAAAAACCTCTTCTAACTGCTAGGTTCATCACTTTCTCGGCTTTATCCAATCAACAACCACCTCAATCAACTACTCTCTATCATATAATTCAAAAATGTTTATATTAAGATAAAAACTAAATTACAGCAGTATACAAATTAAATTATGAGTAGAAATTGAATAGAAATTATCGTAAAGGCTACCGATTTGAACATAGGGTTAAGAGATATCTTGAGAGGAAGGGATATAAGGTTTTTAGAATCGCTGGTTCAAAGCCGATAGACCTAATCGCATTGTCATCTAATAGAGTCTATCTGATTGAGTGTAAATCTAGAAAGAGGGATGTGAAGAAGACTATTGAGAAGCTTAGTGAATATAGCGATGGACTCCTTGCAAAACCGTTGATAGCATATAGGAAGAAGAATAACAGAATCGGATTCATAGATATTGTGAATGGAGAGGAGCTTAAAGACCTTCCTGACGCAGCTAGTTTAGAAGACTATGTTTAGAGGACTCCCAATTCTTAAGGAATATTATTTGGGGTAATTATATTCATTAATATGAAGATAGGAGTCGTGTCAGATACACATGATAATAAGGATGCTATTCTCAAGATGGTTGATATACTGAATCAGGAGAAGGTGGATGTTGTTCTACACGCCGGGGACCATATAGCGCCTTTCGTTGTAAACTGGATGAAGGGTGTCAAGGCGAGGATAATTGGTGTAGCAGGTAACAACGATGCCGAGAAAGAACTTATTAGGAAGCGTTATGAGGATAATGGATGGAGCTTTAGCTATCACACTGCAATACTAAACCTAGAGGGGAGGATAGCGCTGCTACATGGCATTGATGAGGCTCTCGTAGAGGGGCTCCTCCACTCCGGGCTATACGATGTTGTGGTCAGGGGCCATCTACATGAGATAAGGGTTGACTATGTTGGAGACACTCTTCACCTAATGCCTGGAGAGGTATGTGGATATCTAAGTGGAAAGAGGAGCCTAGCAATATTAAAAATGCCTGAGAAGACCGTGGAGATCATAGAGTTCTAGCTATCTTCTCTATCCATACGAGGAACTTCGAGCCTACAGGGACCTTTGTCCTAACGAAGTCTGACATATGCTCCTGTCCGAATATCTTGAGGCCCTGCTCCATAAGTGTATCACTCCTGCATAATGCATCTATCATCAGCCTCAGCTGATAGCCATTATCTATCGCGTCGCCGATCTCCCTACGCCACCTTGCTTCATATTCACTTAGCTCAGCATCCCCACTTAGATATTCAGCCACAGTCTCACCGGCAATAGAGCCTGCAACGACTGAAGTAGGTACGCCAGCGCCTAGGGAAGCGATAACTTGGTTAGCCGAGTCCCCAACTAGAAGAGCATTGTCTCCAACTGATTTAAGAGGCGGACCTACTGGGACGACACCACCTATCACGCTTATAGCCTTCCCCATATTGAGTTTTTTTGAGGCCACTGGATGCTCATATATAAACCTATGTAGAAACTCTATAATCGGGAGATCCCTATCCTCCTTCCTTACATAGGGCTTTCTGATCCCTAGCCCGACGTTTGCATACCCCTCTCCACGGGGGATTATCCATGCATACGCCCCTGGACAGTATCTCCTCCCACTATACATCTCAATCTTATCCTCATCAGCGTCTACACCAGCCATTACATACTGGATGACATGCCCTAAGTTATGTTCATCACTCTCCCTCTCCAAGCCTACCATCTCAATTAATTTAGACGATGCTCCAGCTGCGATGACTACAACCTTCGCCTCAACCTCAAAGAAGCCTGATCTCCCCCTACCCAGGACACGATAGCCTTTAGCGGTTTTCTCCAGTTTATGAACCGTGGATCCGATCCATATATCTCCACCGGCTTCAATAGCCTTTGACACAAGCCATTTATCGTATCTACTACGGTCGATTATATAAGTGTCGAAAGCATCCTTATACTCAATGCCCTTGGGAGAATATAGGGATACATACCTCGCTTTATTCCTAATAATATTATTAGGGAAGCTAGTCAGTAACTCTAGATGCTTGGCATTTGGCAATATCTCCCTATATGTATGGGGCTGGGGCAGAAGTTCACCACATTGAATTGGGACACCAATCTCCCTACGCTTATCTATACCCAGTGCCTTGAGACCATTTTTAGCTGCAGAATATAGTGTTGAGGCTCCTCCAGGGCCGAGCCCTATTACCACGAGATCAAGAGTCATTAGACACTACCTCCATAATAGATCCCATATATTTAATGCTAGAGACCTCCCGGCTTCAACAGAAATCAGTATAACATTATTAAATATATAAAGAAGTCTCTATGCATCAGGCGAATCACAGGGTTTTCTTCAGGACGTCATCCATATACTTCTTGAAACTATTGAATTGAGAGGCTTCAGACTTACTGATGCTCAAACCCTTTAGAGAAATTGGGGTAACAGATATATTACCCTTGACAACCGTCTCATGTGCATCCGTACCCTCTGGAAACTCACTGAGCTTCTCACCCCATATCCAGTAGTAGGGTCTACCACGGGGATCATCACGTACATATATCTTTGATATGAGTGATAACTGTGCAAGGCTGGTTATAGATATCCTCGTGTCCTTGTTAAGCTCTGCAGGGAAGTTGACGCTTAAGAGGTCTATCCCCTCTGGAAGCTGTTCATCTAGGAAGTAGGAGGCTATCTCGGCGGCTATCATGCCTACATCGTCATAGTTACTCCTCACATCATGTGTCAACATGACGTCTGTAGCCACCTCACGTTTCGAGAATGCTATAGCTGGGATACCGTGGATAGATGCTAATATAGCGGCTGCCACCGTACCACTCATGAAGAACTCTAGTAGAGATAGGTTTTCACCAATGTTAATACCCGATAAGACCATCTCCGGATTCTCATCAAAGATATAGAATAAGCCTATGGTTACACAATCCCCTGGAGTGCCGTTGACCGCATAATACTTTACTCCATCCCATGTATATTCCCTAATTCTAATAGGCCTATAAAGTGTTAAGCTGAGGCCAGCTGCACTTCTTGGCCCATCAGGAGCTACTACAACAGGCTCGGCATATTTAACCATATATTTTACAAGGCTCCTAATACCAGTACTTCTGTATCCATCGTCATTTGTAATCAATACTCGTTTAGGCATATACTTACACCATGCTACGTCTAATAATGGTATATCGATATGTTAAATATAGGGTTTCCCAATAGATAGACTTAGATATAAAGCCAAAGATAAAATAAATTCAATGGACTTAATTTATTAATTCATAGGATTAGGATATTATGTAATTCTCATGAGGGCTGTGAAATGAGTGGGATATATTCACTTAAGGAGGTTAGGTTCCTATTTGAACACGAGGGAGAGATAAAGAGAGAGGCTGAAATAGGATTGATAGATATATCTACACACCTGGATATGGAGCTTAGCTTGAGAAACCTCCACCATATATTTGAGTATATTTTTCTAACTAAGGAGATGAAATATATCGAGACAATCCTTATCCCCCTAGTCCACCGGATATATAATTCCCAGTTGAAGAAGAAAACCATCTATAAAGTATCATATGGCAGATATTCCCCCGTAACGGAGTATACCGAGGTACATGCCGATGACGAGTATTTAAAGACAAATGCCGGTGCCTTTCCAACAGTCATAGGAAGGGATCATCTAATCATATATGGACTATACCCTGATCTAGATTCAACGGCTTATGCCATATTAATATTATCCAAGTCATATAGGCTTCTGAAAGATAAGCTTAAAGGCGATTTTATTAAGAGTATTGAAGAAGGTATTGACTACCTGCTTCTAAGAGATGTTAATAACGATGGATTGGTGGAACAGCTTGGTAATGAAGACTGGGCTGTAGGTGCATGTAGGGAGGGAAGCATAACATATACTAACTTAATTACGTTCCTAGCTTTGGAGGAGGCATATGACCTATTCCTATCAATCGGGAATCAGGAGTATATCGAGAAGATTGAGAAGAGGCTGTCCAGGGCCTCCGACGCGATACTAAATAAGCTGTGGATAAAAGACTATTTTGTAAACGGCCTCGATAGATATGGAAAATATGACTTGACATACTCCCTAGATACCGTTTATATTACACAGTCCGTGATCTTGCAGGGAGAGGATAAGGTTAAGACTCATATGAAGACCCTGGCATCGAAACTGACTGTCGATGGACTACTCACATCATTCTACCCCGTTCCCTACGGAATGTGTGTAGAGGACCTCGAGCCATACACATCCATAAATGGGGGAGTATGGCCAAGGTTCAACATCTTATTTGCACGGGCACTCATCAAGATGGGTTATATAACCGAAGCAGCTAAACTCCTTAGAAACCTAATTGATATTAGAAGATATAGATGGATAAATCCAAAGAATAAGCTACAGTATGAGGAAGACGGATACCGGGAGAATAACGTCCTGTTCCTAATAACATTAAAAGAATTGAGGGAAACTCTTGAGAAACTCGAAGAAGGGCCCGCATCAACCGGCCAGGGTTAAAGGCGGCCTTGTCCAACCCCCCTGGGCCCACGGATCCCCGAGAGAACTTCGGCTTGCCCGGAAGAAGGGGCCGGCGAACCCTTCCCCGTGCCTCCATTCTCTCAGGGTCCTGAGGGTAGCTGGACACAACCCGATCCTCCACGCCTCCAAGGCCACATCATTTTTAATGCGGCCTCGGAAAGACCGGCTGAAGATTATTATTGCCCGGTGAGGCTCCTTACATCCCCTCGGCACACCCGAGAAGCTAGATAAATGCCCTCTTTACCCCTTGGAGGGTTGGGCTTCCTTCCCTCCGCGGGGTCTTGAACTTTATCTAGCTTCTCGGGGGCCTCGGAGACGTTTAGAGCCCCGAGGGCATCTCAGCCGGCCTGTCAGCGCGGGGGTTCGGGTCTTCAACCGCCACCCCCTGGCCGGTTGATGCCACTAATATTAGTCTGGGAAAAAATATTTAATATTAATGTTGCGAGATTTGTTGTATACTTGGTTACAACTTGATTAATTACCTTGTTACACGTCCCCGGCCCTACCTTTATACCTAAACTGCCTCTCGTACATCAGTCTTAACTCATGTATGGTCGTGGCCTCCGAAGGAGACTTATCCTCCCTAAGGCGTGTTATCCTAGCTAGTCTAAGGGCTAGTCCACTCCTATACTTGGGGCTCTTCTGGATCTCGTTGAACGCCACCTCGACCACGATCTCCGGCTTCACCCATACACGGTACCCCTCGTCCCGGACAACTATCTCTAGGAGACGGCTGGTCATATATTGGAACTCTTCGTCCGTCAATCCCTTAAACGTCTTCCCAACCAGTTCATACCCACCTGTATCTGGGTTATACGCCGCTAGATAGTAGTCGCTGAGCCACTTCCTCCGCCTACCATGACCCCACTCAGCCCCTACTATAACCAAGTCTACAGATTCAGCTGACTTGACCTTGATCCAGTTCTTCCCCCTCGATCCGAGGATATATGGTGCGTCAAGCCTCTTAACCATAACACCTTCATGGCCGGCCTTCAACGCCTTCTTGAAAAACTCCTCAGCCTCATCTATATCCGAAGTGACTATCCTCTCCGCTAAGAGATCTCTAGATACTATCCTCTCCAAGATACTATATCGATCGACATAAGGTTGATCTATTAATAGCTTTCCATCAACGTATATTATCTCGAAGAAGAATATCTGGATAGGGATCTCCACCATCACAGACTCGATATCCTTAACCCTTCTAAAACGCTTCATCAATTCTTGGAAGGGCAGGGGCCTACCCTCTTTTACGGCAATCACTTCACCCTCCAATATACATTCACCAACATTATTGGATAGGGTATTTTTAACTCTCTCAATGATCTCTGGAAGACTTCCTGATACGTCGGTAAGTCTCCTACTAAATATCTTTACACGATCATTCTTGACATGGATCTGGACACGAGCCCCATCATACTTAACCTCGACAGCCGCCTCTCCCCCGCCTATGAGTGAAAAAGCCTCGGAAATACTGTTTGCTGGAGTCGCTAGCATTGGCCTAATCGGCTTGAATATAACTGGTTTTATATCTCGAATATCATGATCCTTATCGTTCAGCAACTCTATAAGCTCATCTAGGCTGCCTCTCAACATATATGCCCGCCTAACATACTCTAGGGGGACGCTAGATGCCCGGGACAATGCATTGAGAATATGTCCTTCCTCGACGCCTATCCTAAGCTCACCAAAAATTATTTTAGCCAGCCACCTCATCTCCTCATCGGTGGAGAGGCTGTTGAATAAACTGGATAGGAGCATGACCTTCTTCTCCATGGAGCCCGGGCCTCTTACATCAGCTATCTCATGTAGACGTTGATATACATCACTTACTGTGGGGGGAGGAGGGGGGAGGAGGGGCTTTACACCGGATTTTAGGGCTTTTTTAACTAGGGAGAAGCCGATCCCCAAACCGCCCTCCTTAGTTTCTGGAACTGCTTTACCAGCAAGGAGCATTATCAACGGCTTCCACTCTCCCTTGTCAATCCTAGATAGGAATGAGGCAATGATTGTGGTCTTCTCATTAATCGAGGAGGTTGCCGCGATTCTTTTACAGAGCCTTATGAACTCGGTGAAGGATACAGGCAATTCTATACACCCTCAGAGGCGAGGCTATCGAATATCTCTAGGAAATGCTCCTTTTCATAATATGGGATTACAGCCGCTCCCCGAGACTCATATCCATAGCCTAGGCCCCCGACTGTATATGCAGCCGCCTCCACGAGGGCTGAGACGGGCTGCGCCCTACCAATATTTATCCTAAACTCTAGTGATTTCGAGACCCTTATAGCGACGTTTATCCAGTCTCTAGTGAGGTAACCGAATCCAGGGATATAGGGGTTCCTCTCACATAACCCGATGATATACTTACCCTTGTCGTATAGCCTAGCCTGATAACTTATATAGCTCACATAGCTGTCGAAGACTCTCGTCCCCATCTCAAAAAAATCCTTATTATAGTCTTCAAACCACTGTATAGAATTACCTACGTTAAGTCCCTCAACCTCCAGTATACTTGTGAGGCTCTTAAATGCCTTCCTCTTCATCTCCTCATACCTTTTTACAGCCTCGAGGATCTCCTTGTTATCGCCATTCACCAAGTTGTTAAATAGATCGAGATAAGAATCCTTATAATATCCTACGGAGGATATGAGAGTTACATCCTTATAAAGCCTCCTATACTCCTTCTTAATATCTCTATAGACTATTCTAAAGCTCTTTCCAGATTTGGTTATCGCCCCACTTCTAAGGCCGTCGTATAAAGCCCTCCAATTCAGGCCAGATGGAGGATATGGAGATTCACCCATTCCCAATACAGCTAGCCAAGCCCATCTCTTAGCCTCCTCATACCTATTTTTATAGAGGAGGTATGATATGGTAGATGATACTGGAGAATCCTCATTGGCCAATCCATATAAATATGGATTTAGGTAAAGAAGGCCTTCAGGTACTTCACTATACTCCACGTGATGGTCGATTATCAAGACATTCTCCCTACGATCACCAGGCACAAGTTTATGTATAGGTCCTCCTAGGTCGGTGAAGACAATTAGGTCATATGCCTCTATAGACATTATCTCAGACATTATCTCAGGATATATCTTGTCTAGACAGATAAACTTGGCATCCGTCCTAGAAGAATCCGCAAATAACTTTAGGAGAAGTGCACTAGCCAATCCATCGCCATCGTCACTAAATAAAATAAGGATACGCTCAGCCTCAGCCAACCGCTGAGAAGCCTCGGATACAACCTCCATAAACATATCTACAGTGCTCATGATACATCAGCCACCGGTGAATGCGTCCAACCCAAATCCAGATGAAGATGCGATGGACTCCAACGTCTTCTCAGAGACGCCTACTGGCTCCAATACTCTCTTTGCAACAGGCAGCACCTGATTATAAATATAATACTCTACATCAATCTCCCTTGGATCAGCCTCGAGATAGTGAACCGCTCTCTTATATAAGGGGCCTTCCCCGGATAATATAATATATCCAATGAACATACCCCGTTTTATCCTCCAGCCCTCCGCAGCCAATTTCCGGGCTACAGCGATGTGAGGAGCATTAGCCTTATACTCTTCAAGGGGGCGTGTTATCTGCTCCCATATCACCAGTTCACTAATAGGCACTTCCCTCTTCCTAAGACGCCTAATACGACTTCTCAATACATCGATCATCTTATCCTTGGAAGCATCTTCCAATATCATTTTGATAAGGATATATTGCGTCTCCCGGGCATAGTCACACCAATCCCTACGGACATACTCCAGCCCCACTACATCCACCACACCATCATATGTGACGCCTGCATACCTCTTCTTAGCCTCTGTGAAGAGGAGCCGCCTATATATCTTATCGACCTTGGCCTCCAGCCCCAGCTCCTCCCTTATCCACTTAAGGAGGCCATCCACCTTATCCTTATCATATATGGTGAAGAGGCTGTCAGTATCTCCATATATGACCTTTAATCCAATCTCCTCCGCCTTTCTTAGACTGCTTGAAATCACTCTTCTACCTAGATACGTGACAAGTGAAGCTCCCTCCCAACTATACCATCTTGCACCTAACCACCCCATGTATCCATAGAGGGTGTTAGCCAAGATCTTCAAAACCCTCTGCCTAGCATCCAAGACCCTATACTCCACAGACTCCCTATCCATCGACACCATCAAACTCCTAACCCTGTCCCTCTCCTCAACAAGGTGGTCTAGAATTTGTGGGAACAATCCCTTTACATCCATCTTAACACCAATGGAGAGCTCGTCATAAAAGATGATGTTAGGACCCGGGCTGGTTACAACAGTCTCAGGAGAGATATTATTCTTCATTATAATCGTTGGATACATACTCTTATAGTCTATCACGGCTATATCCTTATGGAGACCCTTAACAGGCTTCAGTACAAGACCTCCTGGATAGCTTCTAAAGCCCCGTTGAGATACCTTAGGAATAACCTCGTTATATTCAATAGCCTTACGCATAATATAATACTCTGCTTGACGTCCCGAGGATGCTGTAAATACATAATCAGGGGGAATACCAGTTATACTCGAAAGACTAAAGAGCTGGTCCCGAATTATTTGGAAAGCCCTGTATAATATGTATGCACGCCACTTAACATATTCAATTAGTCGCTTCCTATCGTTGACCCAGTAATAATAGTACTGTAGTTCATCCACAGGCTGGATCTCAATCTCAAAACCTAGGAATGTAGCCAGTTCCTCAAGGGTCTTCCTCTGAAGCATTGGAAGGTCGTCTGCATACTCCTTCAAGTCTACATGTATCCTACCTGCTATTGAGGTATGGCCATAGAGACTTTGGTGAATGTCTATTCCCAGCATTCCAATGGTTAGTGGACTACCCAAGTATCTCGTACGTTCGATTAGGTAGGGCCAGATGAAGCTATTACCATTGAATGTTAGGATTATATGGGGGCTTAGTTGATCAACCATTGAATCAAACTCCTCGAGAATCCTTTTATCAGCATCCTCATATAGAAACTCCCTGAACTCCCTCCCATCGTATACAACGATATACAGTACAGGATCCTTTTTAGGATCGGGCGCTCCATATTTAGATGCGATGACCATGTCGATGGAGAGGATCTTTAGAGGAGGATAGGTCATTTGACGTGATTCTCCATGGAATCCGGTTAAAAGTTCAAAGGCCACGCCATCCCGTTCATACAATGGCTCTACTTCAAACTCATACCATGTACATGGGTTCAAGCCCTTAACCAGGATATATTTGTTGGTGAACCGGATATCATCTTCAAAAAGCATTTCCTCTCCATAGATCCTCCTAAGGACTTGTATAGCCTCCTTAATATGCTCATTAGGACCAGACAACTCATAGAATCGCCTCTCAACACCATAGAATTTCTTAACTACACTCCTAATTTCTAATAACGAGGCTCCAAGTACGTCTGAAGCTAGGTTAAGCTTCAGATCCTTTAACTCAAGATCCTCAGCATCTATGTAGAAATAGTTCTTAAAATTGGGGTCGACAATAATATGGAAGGCTCCCTCTTCATCAACCGTCCAGAGCCAGATTACTTCCCTACCTTCATAATCGCCGGATGAAACATCATAAAACCAGTATTTCCTCCTCATAACCTACAATATTATTATTAGCAGCTGGGAATATATAGTAAATGTAGGTGGTTAATCAGTGCAGAACCGTAAATGTATCTATTCATCTACATATATCAAGTTTTATAAAGAGCCCGAAAATAGTTTTATATCAGTTGTTTGGACGTAATATAACATCGTTATTAGGTGTATTGAAATGAGTAATCCAATTTTGTCTGAAGAGGATAGGAAGATTGTTATGGAGGAATATTGGAGCAGGCTCTCCAATGAAGTGAAGCTGATATACATAAACTCTAGGGATAGTGACTGTCAATATTGTGACCTAATTAAACAGTTATATACCGAGCTTTCTCAGATGACCGATAAAATAACCTTGGAAGAATATTATCTTGAGGATAATCCAGAGGAGTTGAGGAGGAAATATAGGATATTGACAGCCCCAGTCGTCGTTATACAGGGTGTCAATAAAGGCCTGATAAAATTCTATGGAATACCCTCTGGAATGGAGTTCCCTGGTTTTATAGAGACTATTGTAAAAGTGTCCAGAGGAGAAGTCGATCTACCCAATGACATTATCCAAGAGGTTAAGAACATCGATAAATATGTGAATATCAAAGTATTTATAACACCTACATGCCCATATTGTCCCAAGATGGTTTCTACAAGCTTCATGTTTGCTATGTTAAATGAGAATATCGATGCAGAGGCATGGGAGTCGATAGAGTTCCCAGAGGTCTCTCAGCAATACAGCGTCGCTGCTGTCCCCAAGACCGTTATCAATGACTCCGTCTCATGGGAGGGGCTGGTGCCCCCAGAGTATCTCCTGCATAATATACAGCATGCAATTGGGCATCATTCCCATGATGAGGATTAGGTCCTCATTCCCTATTATTTATAGTTAATCCGCTAGTTTTTTCTTTTTGAAATGGGTAGGAGTATAGTTAGGGAAGTTGCAACCGAGTTATTCGGCGAGGAAAACGCCCGTAAAATGGTTAGAAGCCTAGATATTATAGGGGATATTGCTATAGTAAAGATCCCCGATGAGTTCCTCGACAAGAGATTCATATTTGGAGAAAGGCTTTTGGAGAGAATGCCCTATCTAAAAGTTATACTCCGGCAGGTCACACCCGTAGAAGGGGCATATAGAATCCGTAGCCTAGAGCATATAGCGGGGGAAGATAGGAAATGGACTGTCTATAGGGAGCATGGGATAAGGATAAAGGTAGATGTAGAGAAGGTATATTTCAGCCCCCGCCTATCCACCGAGAGAAAGAGGGTTATGGAGCTCGTCGAGGATGGAGAGAGGATTGTGAACATGTTCGCTGGAGCCGGGCCATATACAATCCTAATTGCTAAATACAAGGATGTTGAGATCATCCATAGCATAGACATCAATCCAGTCGCGATTCATTATCACTTGGAAAACATCTTTCTAAACAAGGTTAGCGATAAAGTCATCCTATATCGTGGGGATGCGGGTGAGATGATAGAGAGGTTTATTATAGGGAAGGCGGATAGGGTCCTTATGCCACTTCCTGAAATAGCGTTGGATTACCTGGGATATGCCTTTAAAGCGCTTAATAAGAGGGGGTGGATACATGTCTATCTCCACATTCCATATAGAGAGACGTGGAAGGAGGCCTTGGAAAAGGCTAGAGAAACCGTCTTAAACGCCGTTCCTCCTGGATGGAGTGTTATAGAAGCCAAGCCGCATAAGGTTAGGGAGGTGGCTACTAGGCTCCTACAGGTTTGTGTGGATACACATGTATGTAGAGGATGAAATATACCTTGAATCGTGTTAAAATGCCAGTGATATGTAGATACATATTTATATCTCCCACTTCTATTAATAAAAATGTAGAATTTGATTAAACGGTGGTGACTTAGGTAGAAAATGGGCATTTGTCCAATATGCGGATTACCGGAGGAGCTGTGTAGCTGCGACAGCCTAGAGCAGGAAGAGACTATAATTAAAGTCAGAGTCGAACACCGTAGATACAATAAACCTGCCACAGTCATAGAAGGAATTAATCCTAAGACTAACGACTTGAACAAGATTGCTAAGAAGCTTAAGAGCTGGCTCGCCTGTGGAGGGACAGTCAAGGACAATAAGATCATCCTACTGGGGGATCATAGGGGAGACCTACCTAGATACCTTGAGAAACTTGGTTTCAACCCCGATAACATACAAATTCTATGAGGCTAAATAATGCTGGGTAAGAAGAAAAAGAAGACGATAAGGATAAAGGTATGCCCTATATGCGGTTCTAGAAACATTAAACTATCAAGTGCCTTCGATGGATGGCTGACTCCAGAGACATATATATGCCTTGAATGTGGATACACAGGCCCCATTATCCTAGAACTACAGTTAGATCCTAACGAGTTGAAGGAAAAAGAAGATGATAAGGAAAATTAAGACGGTACTAGACTATATAGTAGTAATCCTAGCGGTACTTGTGACCATCTTCTATGCAGTCGATATTGTAATAGGCGCTAAATATGCGTTGAAAATCACGTACAACATGAGCAACATGACCAATGTTCCTGAGATAATGTATTTCCCCCTATTTATAGCCACACTCCAAGTTAATGTACCTCTTCCACAGCCAGTTAACCTCAATATGCTCTCCCTAGTATTCATCGTCCTCTACATCCTCTTTTTCTCATTAGCATTGAGTAGGGAGAAGAACCTACTTGAAGCTATGAGAAAGAGACGGATACAGGATAATGACATGCTGTCCACCACATTATACCTAAGTATAACGCTTATTCTAATGATAGTAATAGAGTTTATCCAACAGGCTAGAGGCATTGAGACAGGGGAATTAGCTGCGGAAAACGAGTATCTCAGATATGTATCTGCATTAATCGCACCCATACCAGAGGAGATAGGTTTTAGATTGACTCTATTGGGGGTAGTGTCGTTAGCCATGTACATCGCGATGTACTATAAAGAGCTTTCTATAAAGGGATTCTTCTACTCCCTCTGGAAGCCATATAAACTCGTAGAGGAATATGGTGCACCAGAGAGATTCATGGATACACTATATACATTCACCATAATAAGTGGGTTATTTTTCGGCTTAGCACATTATTTATCAAGCGGCGGATGGGGTATTGGAAAGGTTACCACCGCCACCCTAGCAGGAATCATACTTGGATACCTATATGTTAGACACGGGTTTTATAGTGCTGTCCTAGGACACGCTTTCTTCAACGTATTCCTATTGTCGATATACTATATGGAGAGCATTGCACAGGGATACTGGTCTATTATATTCGAGGGGATCTACCTTGTCATACTTATACTAGGTGGACTTGGGCTTATCCACATGTCCCTAAACTTATTCATTGGAGAAAGCTCTTCACCAGCTGAAGAGCCTCATGTAGACTAGATACCTTATACCTAGGTTTTATACACAGCCCCTTAATTGGCGGTAGCCTCGTAGTATCAAGATATATTGTGGTTATCCCCGCTGCCTCACCCGCCAATACATCCATGATACTGTCTCCAATATATAGCGACTCATCTAGAGACACGCCTAGGATTGAGACGGCCTTGTTCAATGGATCTGGAAAGGGCTTCATCCTATCAACATCATCCCTAGCAATAATCACTCTAAAGTACTTTTTAAACCCCAGTCTATTTAGAACCAGCTCCGCTGCGTTCCTACATGAATTGGTCACCAACCCCATCTTAAGACCAAGGGACTCGAGGCTCTCTAGGAAATAGTCTGAATACGGTGTTTTCACCGCCTTAGTGGCAGCCGTGGATTCAAGGTTACATGCAGCATCATGGAAACGTTTCCTAACATGAGTATACTTATCTTCTCCAATGACTCCACGGAGCTCATTAAGCCTCATGAAATATTGGAAGGGACGCTCCACATCATTGAATAAATGGGATAGGGATTCCTCATCAACTATAATATGTAATGCCCTGCTCATGGCCGAGATATCTATGTTAAACATAGTTAGGGTACCGTCTAAATCGATTAATACAGCTCTCAACATGGTGTATCAGCCTATAAGTAAATATAACTGATTGATAGGGGTTTATATTTGGAGATGTCGAGACCCTAATTTAGGAAACCTATTTAGGTATATGGAGATGAATATTATTTTACGTATGAGGTGTATTTCATGAAGTATAGGCTCCTAAACTTCCTAATCTGCCCGAGATGCAAGGAGTATCCATTAAAGCTACATATTATTGAAGAGAAGGTTTTCGATAGGGATGTGGAGATACCGCCATGTGACCAATACTGTGGGTATAAGGAGACTATGGTGGCTAAACTAGGTTCAGAGCCACCTTGTAGGGAATGCATGAAGCACGAGGTGATAGATGGATACCTGACATGCGGTAAATGTGGAGAATGGTACCCGATTATCGACATGATAGTAGTTATGCACCTAGATAAACTGAGGCCTAAGAAGCCTATTGAGAAATTTATCGAGAAACATAGGGATAAACTTCCTAATGAGATAATTGAGAAGTGGAGGGCTGAGTCAGAGGGTTAGCTCATGATACTTATTGATATCCATGAACCTAATGATATTCCAGAGCTACTTAGGAGGAAAGGGGCTCAGATAAGGATTAGGAGACTTGATGTAGCCGACTATATAATAGGGGATATAGGGATTGAGAGGAAAACTTGCCATGACTTCTTTAGATCAATTATTGATAAGAGGATATTTAACCAGCTTGAGAGGCTGAGAAAATCCTTTAAAAAACCTCTTCTACTTTTAGAGGGTGACCTCCAGGAGGCCTTGTACTCAGTTCAGAACCCAAATGCAATTTTAGGAGGCTTATTATCAGTAGTTATCGATATGGATATAGGAGTCATCTACTCTAGGGATAAGGAGGAGACCGTCAACATACTATTCCTGATCTGGAGAAGAATGCATAAGGAGAGGAAAACCTCAGTACCTAGGTTCAAGCCACGTATCATGAATAAGAGGGATAGGCTTCTATTCATATTAGAAGGGTTTCCAGGCATAGGATCTAGGCTGGCTGAGAACATTTTAAACCACTATGGAACAATAAGAAACTTCGCTGTAACCAGCTTATCGGAGTTGATGAGTGTGGAGGGGATAGGGGAGAAGAAGGCTAGGGAGATTATTGAATTACTGACTTTAGACTATAGAAGGCTTAGGAAGATGCATAAAGAAGAGGAGTCACATACTTAACAATATAGTTTAGGAACTCATCCAAAGTTATTTTTGAGAACATGGCTATGATGAGGTTCCTAGTTAGACCAACGATATATCCAGTCTCTTGATGATGAAAGACAACATACCATATCTTACCATGCTCAAGATACATATTATACAGCGATGTATCGGCCAATGCACTTCCATATAAAGCGAGTTTATTTACATTAGGAATATCGACATTGTCAAAGTAGATCACCTTCGTACTCTCTGGATTTGACTCGTGTAGGCTCTTAAGAACCTCATGTGAAATATTGGCCTCTACTATTTCACCCGTCTTAGCAAATAATACCTCAGAAATTATATTGGCGATACGGTTAGCTCTGAACTTTTTCTCGAATACTATCAGCAGTATATCTCCAAACTCTTCTTTAAACGCGACCAAAGCCTCACGCCTGACAGCGAGCCTCTGCATCTCCCCACGTATATTCATTACCCTAGGCTCGTCGAAAACGAAATACGCCTTTAAAGTATCGCCTACGATACGTATGTCGTCGAAGGATTGTGCGATCTCTACATCCTCAACCTCCTCAAGTTTCTTATAATTCCTAATCTTATCAGCGATGATATCTAGAGGAAGATACCTTTTTATACGGAAGACCTTGGCGGATAAAGCCAACAGCTACACCTCTATCTTCTTAGACGACTCCCACAACTTCTCAAAATATAGTTTAGCCAGGTATATAAGGCTTGAATGCGTCGACCAAATTGCGGTACTTACTCTACCACTATCCCCCAGGAGTAGAAGAGCCTCCTTTGCATCTGATATCACTCCGCCTCCAAACATATTCTCTCTATACCGTAGTTCTGCACCGAACTTCAGGAAGCACTCCGCATCATCCACAAGCTCCCTTGGTATCAATATCCTTATGTGGGTTGGGTTATATAGCCCCCCCATTCGCTCTAGAAGCGAGGCCTTCTCAAAAAGAGATTCCATCTTGGCATGGATCGCTAGGAGAAGCTCATATTGAGACTTTAGGACGAGGTCAATAACTTTGGAGGATACGTTCTCCTCTCCCCGCACTATCCATACCTCAGGTGTCTCGGGCACGGTCCTTGCATCATAGATGGGCTGTAGCATGGGTATGATCTTACTCGCAGCCTCCTCCCATTCCTTCTCCCTCTTGACCTTAGCTTTCTTAACAGCCTCATCTGGGGATAGTGCAACATATCTAATAGGCCTCTCCCTGTCTGAGGATATCCACCCCTTCTCCTCGAGGGATTTCAACACTATATAGACTTTGGAGAAAGGTACATCCGCATAGTCGGAGATCTCCTTCGCCGTAAGAGGCCCTGAGTTCAACAGCAGCATATATACTTTCATCTCATTAAGCGTCAGCCCAAGCCTCCTCATCAGACCCTCAATGTCTTTAGGGATTTTCATACATTATATAGTATGAAAAGGGTGACAATTAAGATTTTATATGTTCTATTAACGTTACATTGAAAAATATGTCTTTTGGATGTGAATATAGATTAGGGGGATGTGTGAAAATAATTTTTTAGCATGAATATAGATGAATACGCTTATAATAGGCTTAAGATACTCTTGGATGAACTGCTGAGGGAGGTACCTATTATAAAGGGTGTTAAGCTCTCGGGCTCCACGGCCGATGGACATTTCTTCATACTCCAGTTTGGAGACATCTATATATCGTCGGACTATGACGTGGTCATCCTCCTAGAGAGGTACCCCGAGGAGAGGGAGATAGATAGAATTAGGGAGATACTCTCAAAACCAGTTTATAATGATGTGCTTGAAAAGGTTCTACTTGAGAATATGGATGTCAAACTACTATCCCTAGAGTATCCATATAAGGGGAGGGGTGTGAAGACAGCCTCTATATATGATAGAGATATAAGTATAGTGAGGCATCTGATAGGGGGGAAAGTGGTTTATGGAGAGGAATACTTTAGGAGGATCGTGGTCGAGGAGGAGTGGATAAAGAGGCAGTTGGCGTATAGGGTGCTTGAGAGGAAGAAGATATTCGACTTATTCACGGAATTAGGGGCGTACGACCGTATATCAACGTTGCTAGGGCTGGATAATACTGTGGAGAAGATCAGGGACATCATTAGAAGATATAGGGATTATCACAAGGTCGCGCCTCAGCAGGTTGAGAGTCTATTAGAGGAATGTGAGAGGATTAGAAGGGAGATACTGGAGAAGATATCTGGGGAATAGGCTATAGATTTTATACACATTTAAATAGAGAATGCCTCTGTTAAAATATTATTGATAAATCCACCCTAGTGAGGGGAAAATATAGCTTTGGAAATCCGTAGTAAAATCCAAGACATAAAGTTATACCTTAGGATAACTAAGGCGAATAAAATTGCAAGGAGATACTTCATAATGAACTCATTCGACGGTATAGTCACGATACTCGGCGTCATAACGGGGTCCTTCGTATCGAATGTAATCGACCCAGCTGTGATTCTAGGGATAGGGATAAGCACGGCAATTGCCATGGCAATATCCGGTATAACGGGTACATTCATGGCTGAAAAGGCCGAGCGTGATATAGAGATATCCGAGTTAGAGGCATCTATGCTCAGTGACTTGAAGAACACGATTTATGCAAAAGCAGTTAAATTCACTATTTTTTATGTCAGTACAGTCGATGCACTATCACCTGTACTTGCATCGCTCGTAACACTAGTACCAATATTCCTGGCCTTAATAGGGATAGTGCCTGCATTGACGGGAATATATCTTGCTGAGGCAGTCGGGCTACTATACCTATTTATCTTGGGCTCGGCAATGGCTAGGATAATTAAGAAGAATATGCTGCTTGAAGGGCTTAAGATGCTACTCGTCGGTCTAGCGACAGCGGTGGTTATCATATTTATCTTTGGACTTAGTCCATAAAAAGAATATAAAAATATTTAATTACCAAGATTTAAGGAGGTATTTGGATATATATGTTATTGTAGGTGAGAAGAGGAGTTGGAGAGAGGCGAAGGTGATAAGGACCAACCTAAGATAAAGTACCTAACTCTGGATATTTTGAAACCACATTTCCCCTCTATCGTGGAGCTTTCTAAGGTTATCGCTGCAAATGTAGATGGCGTGGAGAAAGTCATCTCCGAGATTGTTGAGATGGATCAGGATACAGAGAGTATAAAGATGCAGGTATACGGTAACGACGTCAACCTAGACAAGCTTATAGAGGTTATTAGAGACTTTGGCGCCTCGCTACACAGTATCGATGAAGTCATAGTGGAGAACAGCTGATAACTGGATATATTGAAGGACAGAGGGATACTGATAGATTCTTATCAGGATAATACCCTATATACTATCATGGGACAAGATGGAACTGGATTTAGAGAGATGACAGTCTATGGCCATGGATCTACTCGCTCCCCTCATACGAAGGCTACTTAGGGAGAGAGGGTTTAAAAACCTTACTGAGCCGCAGTATAAGGCTATCCCCCATATTCTCCGGGGGGAGAATGTATTGATCATGGCTCCTACTGGTAGCGGTAAGACGGAGGCCGCCTTAATCCCCCTTTTCCAGATGATGCTGGAGAATCCAGGAAATGGGATAAGGCTGGTCTATATAACTCCTCTGAGGGCTTTAAACAGAGACTTAATTGATAGGATAATGTGGTGGAGCAATAGACTTGGGTTTAGGGTCAATATCAGGCATGGAGACACCCCGACGAGTGAGAGGAGGCTCCAGGCCACTTTACCTCCAGACATACTTATTACTACACCTGAGACGTTCTCCCTCCTTCTAAATACTAGATTAATGGGTAGGCATCTGGAGGGTGTGAAGTGGATCGTGATCGACGAGATACATGAACTGGCGAATAATAAGAGGGGGGCTCAGCTCAGTATAAACCTAGAGAGGCTAGCGTATAAAGTTGGGGGGATACAGAGGATAGGCTTATCTGCTACAGTCGGCTCACCCGAGGAAGTCCTAAAGTATCTAGTTGGGTCAGAGGGGAATGGGGTTATAATAGATGTTGATATCACGAAATCAATGGAGATAAGCGTCGTATACCCGGGTCCCACGGAGGAGGATTATAGGGCTGCATCGAGAATGTATACATATCCATCTGTCGCTGCAAGAATAAGGGTTATAACCGACTTGATCCGGAGGCATAAAGCGACGCTAGTATTTACTAATACAAGGCCTATGGCTGAGATACTTGGGAGCCGGATATATCTTTATGATGAGAAACTGCCTGTAATGGTTCACCATGGGTCACTCAGTAAAAACATACGTATGCGTATTGAGAAGATGCTTAAACAGGGGCTGATAAAGGCAATTATATGCACCTCCTCCCTCGAGCTAGGCATAGACATTGGTGACGTGGATCTAGTTATACAGTATAACTCTCCCAGGCAAGTCTCTAGGCTTATACAGAGAGTGGGTAGAAGTGGCCACTGGATAGAGAGGACCTCAAAAGGCGTGGTTATCGTCCAAGACCTTGATGACTTGATGGAGTCACAGGTAATAAAGAATATGGCTCTATCAAGGAGGCTGGAGAGGCTTAGGATAGTAGATAAGCCTTATGACACACTTTTACATGAGATCGTGGGGATGCTTATACTATCCAAGTCAGTTGATTTGGAGGAGGCTTATAACATTATTAAGAAGAGTTATGTCTATAGGAACCTGACTAGGGAGGAGTTTCTAAAGATACTTAGATTTGCCTCCAGCCTGACTGAGAGGATACTATATCTCTCACAGGATGAGAAGCTTATCAGCAGACCTATTAATAGGAAGAGGCTCTTCAACTACTATTTCTCCGTCCTCTCAATGATCCCTGATGTCAAGCAGTTTCTAGTCGTGGATGATGAGACTAATAATCCCGTTGGAATTCTAGATGAGGAGTTCGTAGCCTCCTACGGTGAACCAGGCACGAAGTTTATAATGGCGGGTCGGCCTTGGAGGATAATCCAAGTGTATAAGAATAAGGTCTATGTCTCTCCGGAGGAGGACTTCTTCGGCGCTATACCAGATTGGGTGGGTGAGGAGATTCCAGTACCTTATGAAGTCGCTCAGAAGGTTGGTGAGGTGAAAAGTGACATAACGAGGATTTTCGATGAAGTAGGTGGAGAGAGGGAAAGATTCAGAGAAAGTATACGGGGTAAGTATGGGGAGGAACTAAGTAAGTTGACGGAAGTCTTCTATGAACAGCTTAAAGACGGTCTTCCCCTGCCTACTAATAATAGGGTTTTAATAGAGAAGTTTGACGATAAGATCGTGATACACATACATGGTGGTACATTGATAAATAGGACGATAGCGGGTTACCTTACTAATGCCATTGCAGATGAATACGGTGAGCTGGTGAACTATTCCAGCGACCCATATAGGATATTCATACGGACAGTTCATTTAGAGCCTAGTGACATAGAGAAACTGCTTAGGAAGAGAGAGGGGTTTGGAAGGTATCTAGAGAAGACCATTGAGACGAGTAGAGTGTTTCTATGGAGGCTTATCCATGTAGCTAGGAGGATGGGTATTGTATCAAAGGAGAGAACTATTGATTATAAGGATGCGGAGATACTGGTCACTACATTACGTGGGACACCGGCTTATGAAGAGGCTTATAGAGAGACGGATTTCAAGGACTTCGATACAGAAGGTGCGAAGAAGGTATTGGAGACGATATCCAGGGGGGAGTGGAGTATAGATATTGTAAATATTGGTAGGCCTACTCCAATTACAAGAGAGTATCTAGCTTATAATGAGGTGAAGTTCGAGTATCCTAGGCTGGATAGGGTTAGGACGCTGCAGATCCTATCGACTAGAGCTAGGCTAATGAATGAAGTGAGGACATTCATATGCATAGACTGCCTCCAGTATGTGGATGAGATGAGGATACGTGATTTACCCGATAAACCCACATGCCCAAAGTGCGGGAGCAATAGAATAGGCTTGTCTGAAGAGCTTCCGGAGGAGGTTGAGAAGCTACTTGATTATGCTAGGAATAGACCAGATTATATTAAGAGGAGTCCTAGATGGAGGAGGCTGAGGAGGACGGGGGAGATAATTATGAGGTATGGTAAGGCAGGTGCATTTGTACTGGCTTCTCCACATATATCTCCTAAGCAGGCGATGGAGATACTCCAGGAGGAGGATAGTATAACGGGTAGGTTGGTGAAGCTGGTTATTGAGGCTGAGAAGAGGAGTCTTCTACGGAGGTTTCAGCTTCCTGAGACATAGCACGGCCTATTAACACTGATGTAAGCATCTTCAGATCAAGCTCTAGATATGTCCTCAACCCGATCTTAAGATATTCACCGTCTTCCTCGAGATACTTCATCTTGATAAACCTGTCTATCAGCCTGATAACCCTCCACTCAGGAATCTTCTCCTTAAGGGTCTCCTCAACCTCCTTCCTAGACGCTTTTCCATCTCCAGCCAGTATATGCGCCAAGGCGACTGTCAATACAGCCATTTCATCTACACGCCATCCAAATGTCTTTACCTCAGTGGAAGACAGGGGATACTTGGGCTGTACAACATAATATACTGATTTGTTTGAATCCTCCTCTATCTCCACTTTCCTCACATATAGCCCCAGGGGCTCAAGATACTCGTTGAAATCATTGATTACAGACTCATAGTCCCTACCCAGATACTTCTCCAGCTCCCACTCCTTGACACCGGGATACCTGTGTCTCTTAAACAAGAGTAGATGCGCGAGCTTCGCAAGCTTTATCTTCCTATCCTTCCTCACGTCTAACCACCACCGCTAGGGAAGAGGGATTCCTGATCTCAACCCTCATATCCTTAGGCCTAATCCATATCTTCTCCTCAAGCCTATCAACCTTGACATCAACCCATCCATCTGAAATCAGGAAACTGAGTATATAGGCGCGTTCCACCGGGTCACCACGTGTTATAAACTCCTTATAATCTATATACTCGCCTCCTGAAGAATCTCTAAGTTCATTTAAAAGCTTCATCATCAGGCTTCTAACCACCTTCGGCTCTATAAAGAGCCTTGGCTCCACATCCCCCATATACTCGCTTAACTCCTCAAACCTAAGCCTCCTACTCTCCAGATCCTTTAGGTTATTGAAGTAGAACATCGCCTCTTTAATCGCCTCCAAGTTAATGCTCTCCATCTCTATAACCGGCTTCCACGACCTTATAAAGACCTGGGACAACTCGTCTATAGACATTTTATATATCCTAAGTTTAAGGAGCATCTTATCCAGATAGAGGCCCAAGCCCCGTCTCCTAAGAGACTTTCCCTGTGCCTCTAAAATAGCTACGAGGCCATTCAACGCCCGTATATCCTTTATCAAATAAGTATAGTCTAACTCGGCCAGACGTTTATTTCTAGCCAACTGCCTTATGAATCGGCCTACATCTACGTCGAAGGGATCAATGGCTCCCTCCGAGACCTTTATAGCCAAGTCGATTATCCTGTCGTAAAGCTCCTCAACACTACTCACTTATCTCCTCCCTCCTCAGGCTAGTGGGCACGGAAATACCCTCAATCTTCTGGACAACAATAATATTTGCATCACTAAGCTCCCGAGTGATATACCCCGGTGTAATTATTATATACTGGTCTGTTCTATCCCTCATCATCTCCACTATGTATTCGAGGATGATCTCCCTATTCTTCGGATCCATATGGACATCGAACTCATCAACCGCCCTAAAAGGCGACTGTACATACTGCTGTAGAGCGAGGAGAAATGACATTGCAGCCGTAGTCCGCTCTCCACCCGACTGGGAATATACATCCATGAGATGAGGCTCGACCCCTCCAAACCCCACGTATAGCTCTAGGCCCGCCTTATCCACATCATCTATATCCACTATCTTAGCATATCCAGAGGCGTTTAGCCTCGATAATATCTCGTTATACCTGTGTGAGACGTTGGATACATATTCCTGGATCTTCCTCTGCCAGACCAATATACGTTTCTTCAGCTCCTTTTCAGCCAACTCCTTATCCTCCATAATCTTCCTCATCTTCTCCTCCAGCTCGGTATACAGGCTCCTATAGTAGTTGTATGTAGACTCTACAGAGTCATCTACATCCCTGTATAAATCGAGTTTACCACGTACCTCACGTATCTCAGCCAGAATCTCCTGCTGAGTCCTTTTAGACTCTATCTCCCCACCATATTTGGAAGCCTCTAACTTGGCTTCCCTCAACTCACCCTCCAGGGTATTAATAAGCTTCTCAAGCTCCTTCAGACGCTTCTCCAATAACTCGATCTTATATAGGGTTACGCTTTCAAGGCCCCTAGCCGAGCCATACCGCTTCCTAAGCAGATCCATCTCCTCCAGATGCCCGCTTAATACACGTCTCCAGTCCTCCCTAGTCCGGTCGTCTATAGAGCCTATAACTAGTAGGGAGTCGATGGCTGACATAAGCTCCTCCATATGCCTAAAATACTCTCCCTCGATAAACCGGATCTCGTTCCTAGCCTTCATAAGAGATAGATTCTCATTATGGAGATCCTCCTTCACCCGGTTTATCTCCACCCTCGAGTTCTCCAACTCCCTCCTAATCCTATGATATTTACTCCAGGCCAGCTCTGCATATAACTTGTCAAGCCTACTCTGTAGGCTTCTCTTCTCCATCAGCCTATTATACTGCCGCTCCCACTGGCGTAGGGCATCCCTAGCCTCCTCAAAATACCCCTTTATCTTCTCCTCCTCACCAGTGATCCTCTCAAGCTTCCTACGTGAGTCAAGTATCTTCTCCCTATACTCGCTTAGACCCAGAGCCTCTTCAAACATCCGGAGCTTCTCCCTAGGATTAACGAACCCGAACATCTCGATCATATTCTGATGCATGATGATAAGCATGTTATCAGGGTTTATACCAGCCCTCCTAAGAAGCCTATCCACCTCCATTTTTGTGGCGGGACTATAGTTTATCTGAAAAGGATACTGGCCATCTGCTCTCAGAACCCTGGATATAACGACCTCATCCTGACGTATCGTGGGGAAGGGTTTGGAGCCGCCGTCTCCACTATTATCTAGGACGATGGATACAATGGCATAGTCCTTTCCACGCCTGATTAAGCCAGATAGCTTCTTAGACCTCTCTGTATGAGACTGGCCCATGGCCACGGATATCGCGAGTAGAATACTTGATTTACCAGCTCCATTTGGCCCGGTGATGATGTTTAGACCAGGCTGGAAACGTATCCTAGAATACTCATATGACATGAAATTCTCTATCATGACTTCCTTGATCAGCGCCTTCCCATGTTTCATACTCATAGTCAACTACCACATGCAACCAATTATTTTCTAACCGGGTGTTCCTCATAAAGCTTTTGTCTCAATGCCTCGAGCATATTCAAGGACGCACCCATATAACCTGCTGCAGACAATATATTTAACCCCACTCCCTCCACAAGCCGATTAGTTAATCTGTCTATATACGACATGTAGTTGATGTCCCTCATGAAATGGTGGTCAATAATCAGCTTCTCAGGGACATGAGCGTTTAATATCCTCAATAAATTATCCAAGCATTTCTCGATTATGAAACCCGGGACCCTGGTTCCAGTTAGGTATGTCATCGGCCCATCCAGGTATATTGTCCTAGGCCTATGTCTCAAGATGAAGTCGACGGCATCCTCATGGTAGGGGCCTTCCACGTCACTGGAATATAGAAATGAGTCCATGCCGTCATCTACGCACATCATGATGACATATCCGAGGCGCGTATCATGGCCATGGGGAATCGGCTTGGAGAAGACTATTTTAACGTCGCCGAATTGAAAACTCCCTCCATCAGCAGTCCTTATATCAGGCTTGACCTCTTCCTCCTCAAACCTATGTAATAGGAAGGCGCTCCTCCTAATCTGACTAGGATTAATATTATTCCTCGTATCCTTCATCAGGAGAGTCTTATCATGATAAACCTCCCTCAACCCAGCCCGTGGATTGAAGTGGTCAAAGTGATAATGGGTTACAGCTATTACATCAGCCTTCTCAGCCAACTCAAGGATCCTACTCCACACCCGGTCCCTCTCCTCCAGCTCGAGGGGATGCGGTGGCAACCCATATCTCCATGGCGCGAGGGCTACACCCGGGTCGATAAAGATCTTTATACCCCTGGCCTCTATATACGTGGCCATGCTACGTACTCCCATTGACTCAGCTCCAACAAGGGTTATTCTCATACCGTATCAACCCGTCTGAGGCATCTCATACTTCTTGACAGACCCAGGGTCTATAGTGTGGAAATGGCCCTCCGAGATGTATAGTATCGGCCTATAACTCCCAAGATCCCAGTGTGTCGTATACTTATCCTTGACATAGGCGTCGACAACCACACCTATAAAGAGGTCATGATCTCCCACAGATACCTTCTTCTCAACCCTACACTCCAAGACGCCCAGCGCCTCACCCACAACAGCTATAGGCAGCGTCCTACCTGGTTTCCTCGTCAAGCCACAATAGCTAAACTTGTCCTCCACATCCCTTCCAGAGACGGTTCCAGCCCTATAAACCGCGTCAACATACTCATACTCCATAATATTAACAGCATACATGCCACTTGAGTCAATAACCCCATATGAAAACCTCTCAGGAGAAACCGCTATAGCAACCTTACTAGGAACATAAGAAACCGGCATAACCCACGCAACAGTCAACAAAGCATCCCGACCACCAAAACTCGACGAAACCAACGTAGCCAACGAAGGCTGAACAAGCCGAATCTGATCAACACCAACCGTCCTCATACAAAAAGAGAAAACATCAAATACACATAATAATTTACATCAGACACACAAGACAATGCAGAGAACAACACGTAAAGTTTATAAAAACAACAAAAGACATAATATAAGATAGACAGCCCGGTCGTCTAGTGGCCAAACCCCTCCATAGGGGGGTTAAGGATCTCGGGCTCTGGATCCCCCTCAAACGGGAGGGGAGCCCCGAGGACCCAGGTTCGAATCCTGGCCGGGCTACTAATACATAATTTTTTCATATATTATTAATGTAAAAACGGGCGTCTTTGAGAATGTATTTAGGCTTTTCTCGTACTCCTTGTTTTCCCAGTGTTTTAGGCTAGGTTTCTGCTGAATATGGTGGCGAAGCCTGATCTTTGACTGAGAGCTTCATCTCGTGGTGGCTGTGTTGAATGTGAAGATTGGCGTCTCCATCCAGGGCTCGAAGTACATATGCTAGTTCCTCAGAGGCCTTTGGCATCCATCTTGTAGATGGTGGTCTACTTAGGTTGTGTCTCCAGTAGTGTAACGTGGTTTTCGGTATGCCTGTTAACCGGGATACCGTTGTCAAAACAAGATCCTCATTGAGGAGCTTCATAGTCCTCTGATACTCTTCAGGGGAATACCGCCTATAGCCCACAAAGCCCCACTATATCTCTCTACTTGGGTGTGTGGAGGTGTATTCCAATTAATAGGATGTCCCGACTATAGAGTAATTTCAGAAGCCTAGTAAACACCTTTGTCAATAGCTTTTAGAATAGTTCCTTCATAATAGAAGCTCTCATATGATTTTGAATGCTTCGCTTGAGAATCCAGTTAGCCTTGTGTATTTTTCTAGCCCATATTCCTCTATTATCTCCTTAGCCTTGGCTGTATATTTCCTCCTCGTCTCCCTGTCGATTTCATTGAGCCAGTTTGGGAAGATCTCCACTTCTTCACGGAGGTTATGCTCCACAAGTATCTTGAAGTATAGATTTAGTCGCCTCCTATAGTTTATCCAGTCTTTGTCAATGCCATAGGATATTGTCTTGTTTCCTAGTGTCTCTAGTAGCCTGTGGTCGTTGCCGATCCACTCAACCAACTTGGCATACTCCTCATAAGAGTCCATATAATGTTTTTTGAGTACTGGGAAGACGAGGTCATCCTCTATCCTAGCATGGCAGTTAACAATGAAGCCATGGAGGCTTGAGAACTCGTCTACACCCATCCTCGTTAAACCGCATTTGATGAGCATCCTTATTGAGAGGTGGTCGACCATCAAGATCTCAACTACATCCATAGTCTACCGGCCACCAATAATAAGTTTGGCCAGGGATACTATCAATTTTTACAGTCTTATTTACCACATGTTCTATAGTGGCTTCATCCCTATTTCTTGATTATTAGCTCATCCTTGTCATATAGGTAGAATGCTACTGCGAGGAGTATCGGCCATATATAGTAGTAGTATGTCGACCAACCGTATCGGTATACCGAGATATCTATCTTGGGTGATGCGCCTACCGCGAATCTGCCCATGGCGATCTTAAGCATATAGGTACCCTGTGGATAGAGCTCCCCCCTATACATAATTATGTCTTTAGCTGGATAATTGATTCGGCTTACCGAAATCCTTTTACCATCCACATCTAGAGATACATCTACAATAACGAAGAACGTGACCCTACTCGGGTTGTCGGGTGAGATATATACTTGGGTGGTGGAGTTGTGTATCTCGTGCGATAAGTATTTTATCGACACGCCATATGCCTCCATGGAGCCAGCTTCATATATCTCCTCTACAACACCATCCTCACTATAGTTATAGGCAGCGTAGAATAGGATTAGGAATACTAGTAGGATGATCGTATAAAGATGTAGGCCTCTGGCCCGGTCCTCCCTCTTATGTAGGAAGAGGAAGGTTGCTACACCTATGCCTATAAGCATCAAGAGGTATACCGCAGGAGACGGTTCATACAGTTCATATGTCTTGGCGCCGATGCTCATGAAGATAAAGAGGAAGAGGACGCCATAAATCAGGTAGAAGTTCTTCTTCCACCTCACCATGAGCTGTACAATAGGCGCTATGACCACGGATAATATAAATAAGATTAGAACAGCATGGGAATAGTCGGGGCTTGGGCGGACAGCTTTGCCTGCTGAGAAGTATATTGAGAGGCTTAGGGTCATGTATAAGATGGCTAAGACAACTATTAGATAGAGTGAGGAGGATGACACCCGGACGAAGTACTGCGTCTCCTCGGATAACCACGGATAAAACGGCTTTTTAAAGATCCTTGTGCCGAGGATCAAGGATGCGAATATAAAGGAAGATACTAGGCCTACGACGAGATCCTCAATAATGATCGCGTGTTCAACGTTTAGTATGAGGGGCATCTTTAGATGTAGGACTAGGATTAGTGTGTAGATGATTGACAAATAGCTGGAAAATGGAAGGACGCCTATAAACCTCTTCTCAGCCAATTTCGATGAGTCCTTTATAAATAGGAGAGATAAGATGAAGCCTATTATAAGTAGGTCGAGAGTCGACCATTCGAGGAAGTTCCTCCTAGAGTAGAATATGTTGCCGAAATATATTCTTAAGACGAGTTCTACGCTTAGTAGGATTAGAGAGGCGTCAATTAGGCGGGAGGCCATTCTATAGAATATGGGTATCCTCTTCTCCCACATGGCGAGGTAAATTAATGAGCCAGTTATAGAGAGGGATATGGCTAGTAAAGCTATAACCTGGGTGGACACTATCATCGGGCTTGATTGGAGGGGATAGCCACCGCTACCTTCTGAGAGGATGGGCTCAAATGTATTGAATAAACCGGGGTAAATGTAGTTTGCAAGGATCGCCGGGGTTAATAACATGGATCCAGTCAGGAACCTTCTAAAAGGCGCCCTACTTAGAAACCCGCCGTATAAAACCCTGAATAAAACAGTTATAGTGCCTAGGATCATCAAGAGGCTCAGGCCGGGAGCCGCATATAAAAAGGCGATACATCGGTCTAGGACACCTGAGCCACTATAAAGGTGTTCAAAGACATATGGATACTTAAAGTCTAGCTCATACATATGATATAATACCCAGCTGACTACCCCCACTACTGAGGCCATGTAGATTGTGAATACAGTCTTCTCCAGCCTCCGTCTCTTAATATTATACCTCTGGAGAAGTACGGCATAGAATATGGAGAATGCTGTAGGTAGGAGAAACAGTATATTCTCATAACTCCACATAGACTATATCACCCTATTGGACAGTGACCTCGCTAGCGTGACTAACAGTCTTCTATCAAATGGAGATATAGGCAAGTCGTTTAATATCGCGATAGCCTTCTCAACATATCTAGTTATAAGTTTATAGGCTCTTTCAAGTGCCTCCTCAACACTAATCCTGTACTCCCTCATCAAAACATAGATTAAATTAGGTTTATTCTCATCATTACCAACAGGCTTACCCATTAGCCTTGGGTCGCCGATTACGTCCAGCATATCATCCCGATACTGGAAAGCCATGCCAAGATAACGCCCGAGGCTACTCAAGGTATTTGTATACTCCCTCTTATCCGATATAATCGCCACAGCCTCCATAATATGCTCGAAGAAAGCGGCGGTCTTCTTATAGACGATCTTATTATATGTCTCGAAATCTACTTTATCCAAGTTATCGGTATAGATCAGCTCAAGCGCCTCCCCATCACATAGCTTTAAACCAGCCTTCGCAAAGGTTTTGATAACCTCACCACCCAACTTAGACAATATATAATTTGGGTATATTATTAGGGCATCACCTGCTATAATCGCCCTCTCCAAACCAAACTTCTCATGGACAGTCTTAACACCCCTACGGGTACAGGCCTTATCAATAATATCATCATGTATAAGGCTAGCGGTATGATAAAACTCGCTTGAAACCGCGAGCGTGATAATAGGATCCTCCTCCGCCCCAAGGGCCCTACCCACTATATAGCTGAATATCCCCCTGAGGAACTTCCCCCTACCAAGGAGGTGGGAGATAGCGTTTCTAAGGGAGGAGTCCTCTATAGATAGCTCATTTATATACTCGTTCATCCTATAAACGAGCTTCCGAGCCACTTCTATCAACATAGACTTTATATCCTCAGGGAACCTCTCCCTCTCCAACAGCGCTACAACGGCTTCTAACGTATACATTTCCGCTTCATTCCCCTTTACAAAGCAATCTTAATTATTATTAGATAAGACATATTATATATTTATCGTGAAACGAGCCCCTAACTAAATACTTTATCCCATTAGATAAATGTATTTCGATAGGGAATATTTTTATGTATAGATAGTATAATTTTGAAGGCGGGTTTCTAATATGATAGGATACATTGGGATAACGGCTGGAATAAGTATGGTATTTGGATTATTCATCACAGGGATTATGATACTGTTGTTCAAGGACATGTATGGGGTGTACAAGGATTTTCACCCGATTGAGCTTAGAACAACTCTATACTCCTTCGCGTCATTTCTATTCGCAGCTCTGAGCCTAGGCATTCTCAACATAGTCTCGGTTTTATTATCAATGGACTATTTCTATAGCACAACAGAGATACCATTGTTCGTACATGAACTCTCATTCATAATATATAATATCTACTTGGCGATAGGCCTTGGACTCTTTATATACTCGGGTAGGAATAGGGAGGAGACAGCAGAATATGGGGATATAGCAGCTGCGTTAGCAGGTGTAGGGTCTGTAATGATGGGGCTGATAAAGATATTCTCAATAATAACTGGTCTCGAAGCCTTTATACTCCTATACTTCTATACTGTTAAGAAGAAGGGGATCGGGAGACTATTCTCGGGCAAGTTATGGACAGGTGCACTTCTACTGATATTCATAGGTAGGGTGATAAATGTTTTGGACCTCATTCCGCTATCGTATCTCTCGATCTTATACTTCGACTTGTTTGCATTTACAAGCCTCCTCATACTACAGTTGGAGGCGAGGATGGAGTTGAGGGAATGAGACTGTGAAATATAGACCTGATCTATTGATATTGCTGGATATATTAAACTCAATAGACACGAATGGTGTCACCATTAGCTATATCTCTACATATTCAAATATGCCTAATCCAAGGGTTAAGAACAAGCTTAACCAGATGATTAAGAGCGGGCTGGTCGAGGAGTTTATCGACAAAAACGGTAAGAGGCTATATAGGCTTACCCCCAAGGGAGTTAAGACAAGGAATAGGATTAGGGAGATGGTTCTCTTCCTTGGAGAGCTAGGGCTTCTCCCAGTAGATAAGGACAGGCTAAAATAATTTTTTATACAGATGGGATCATGCCCCTAGTATTTCTAAAAAAGCCTTGTCACCGCATGGTATTATAAATCCATGTAGATCCTCAATCCTCGATATCGGCTTCAAACCCTTGTCCACGGGGAAAATGGTTTTAGACCCTTGACCCACGTCAACCAATTCAAGGGGATATGATAGGAAGACCTCTCCAAGTATGTGGGCCAGGGGCCTAGCTAGGTATAGGAGAGCAGCTACTGGAGACAGTTCATCTCCATCCTCGACATTGATTATAAAAGTATCCTTATATACCCCTGCAGATACTTTATTAGACAGCCACCAGATGCTCTCAGGCATCGTCTTAGCATGGATATCCTCCAGTATCGACTTGTCTGAGAACATCAATAATGCGATGTCAACCGATCTAGCTATCTTATCTAGACTCCATCGGGTGGGGAGTGTCCCCATATTCAGGGTAAATAGGCCTAGGGAGAAGCCGAGGTGTCTAAGCCCTCTGTTAAGAGCATCTTCCTCTGTTAAAACACCTAATATGGGCCGCCTAGCCACCTTTACACTATTGACACCGCTTTTAGAGAGGATATAGAATGATGGTAGGTTTACCCTACCACCATCCTCTAGTACACGGTTATAGGCATCCTCGATAAAGTGTGGCTTGGCCTCCTCTATTAGGGAGATTGTTCCCAGATTTTTTTCAGCGAAGTCCCTCGTCCACCTCATTAGGCAGCGATACATATCTTATCACAGGCTTGTTACAAGAGTCTTGAAACCAGTTTAGCTAGGTGATAGGCATATCCAAACTCGTTGTCGTACCAGCTTATGACCTTGACCAGGTTACCGTCGGATACTGATGTGAGTAGGCTATCGAATATGGATAGGTATGGTAGACCCAGGATGTCTGTGGAGACAACGGGGTCCTCGAGGTAGTAGAGGCTTTCAGAAAGCTCGTTCTCAGCCGCCTCCTTAAACTTCTCATTCACCTCCTCCCTCGTAACATTCTTCTCCAGCAGTACATTAAGATCTACAAGTGAGCCGTCTGGTACGGGGACACGGACAGCCATGGCTGAAAGCCTACCATTTAACTCTGGATAGATCTGGAATATGGCCTTCGCCGCTCCAGTGCTTGTAGGCACGATGTTAATAGCCGCTGCACGAGCCCTCCTCAGATCCTTATGTATAGCATCAAGGAGACGCTGGTCATTGGTATATGCATGGATAGTTGTCATATGCCCCTTAACTATACCGAAGCTCTCATTCAAGACCTTTATCAGGGGAGCGAGGGCATTCGTGGTACATGAGCCCATTGATATAACCTTGTGCTCCTTGGCATTAAACTTATCCTCATTTAGATAGGGCAGTATCATTATATCAGGATCCTTCATTGGAGCCGATACAAATACATACTCGACTCCACGCTCCAAGTGTAGAGACGCGGATGCACGTTCCCTAAATATGCCTGAGGACTCTATAACTACATCTACATCCAGGGTATCCCATGGAATCTCCGCGGGATTCTTCACGTTAAATACCCTTATCTCACTATCGCCAACTGAGAGACTAGAGTCTCCAGCCTCTACTTTAAGAGGGAGCTTACCATGGACACTATCATATTTAAGGAGATGGGCTAGTAGGTCGACGCCGGCAAGGTCATTTATAGCCACTACATCAATATTGGGAAGCTCTAGCGAAGCTCTAAAAACGATTCTACCTATCCTTCCAAAGCCATTTATACCGACTCTCACCATATGCAACACCCAGAAACCACTGTCTAAAAAATAGCATGTTGATTCTTTAGTTATATAATTGGATATAATAGGATTTAAACCATTAAACCCCCTCTTCTTAAAAACCAGTGGATTTCAAAGAGAATAAATCGTTTTCTCAAGTTAATAATATAAATCCTTATATCTATACAAAATGTAAAATAAAATTTAGAGTTTAGAACAAAATTATAATATTATTGAGGAGTAGGAAAAATGGAGACTAAGGAAGTTGTGTCGAAGATTATTGCACGTACAGGGATATTATCATTTGGAGACTATATGTTAGCCAACGGGCTACACACACAATACTACCTCAATTTCTCTCTTTTGGCGAACGCCCCGAATCATTTAAAAACCCTGATAAAACATATGTCCAGGGTCATTAAGGATGAGGGGATAATGGAGGATGTCACCAAACTAGTGGGGATCCTGAATAAGGGAGCTATATTCGTTCCACTATTGTCAGTGGAGTTTAAGAAGCCATTTGGTTTGTTTGAGAGATATGAAAACGATCTTGTCATAGGTGATTTGGATATCAATGACAAGGTATTGATAGTTGATGATATGATAAGCACTGGTAGGACTATTGAACGGGTATATAGAATCATAACCAATATCTATAAGAGTAAGATATCTAAGGTAGTTGTAGTGGTCGATAGGGAGGAGGGGGGAATTCATAGGCTTAAGAAACTGGGGGTATCCGTATACCCAATTATAAGGATAACCGAGTTAGTGGATATCCTATATGACCTTGGGATAATCGCTGAGGAGGAAAAGGATATAGTTTATTCAGAGGTTAAGGAAAGAAGACGTAGAAGACGATAGCCAGTAACCCGCCTACAAAACTGGATAGGAAGTTTATTGTATGGTTATTAACCCATTCATATCCCCGTATCTTCCTCGAGTCCTTTCCACAGTGAATCGGGGACTCAACAATCTTTCCACACTCGACACAGACATACTTTGCCTGTATAATTGCACCGAATAGGCTATCCACTATATTTCCAATTGACCCCGCTAAGACGATCGCAATTAGATACTTTATTAGCATAGCCTCCCTAACAAGGAGATAACCGACTAAGGCGAATGCCAATGAGGATAAGACACCGGTTACAGTACCCAGTAGGGTGACGCCGCCTGAAACACCTACTTCAACCGTCTTCCTAGGATCGTATATCAACCTGGGTTTTTCTGAGGAGAGCATACCTATTTCAGTCGCCGTTGTATCCGCCATCATAGAGGACAAGGCCCCGATATAGAAGAGAGTCCAATATAGCTCGGGAGTGTTCCAAGGCAGAAAATAGTGTAGGAGGGCGGCTAACATCGGCCATAATCCGTTGGCTATTACATTTGGCCAGGCCCTAGTCCCAGTCTTATCATTTACTATGCTAAAACGAACCTTCTTCCCTTTCCCTATCTTAGTCAATGCACTCCCTGATATTAGGAAAAGCATGAGCAGTAGGAACCAGTCGAAGCCCCCGAAGACGATTATAGGGACTCCTATTACAAGACCTCCGATGAAGCCATCGAAGGTTAGTATGTCGAAGAAGTAGGATACTAGGCCGATGATTAATACTACAGCTACCTCTATAAATACAAGTGATTCCCATGTAATCATATTCCTTTAACCTTCCCGACTCAATAACTCATCTCTTAACTGGGTTAGGCTATTAATTAAAGTCTCTTCATCAGGCATCCTAGATAAAACATAAATTATACGTTCCTTCTGCGCCAACTGAACGGATAATCTGTCAACCAACCTAGGTTTATGGACTACAACTACTCTAGGCTTGAATGGATATACCCTGATAGCGACCATCGGCGACCTTCCAGTAGACACGTTTGTGAATATCAGGGCTCTCTCGGTACTCCTCCCGAATATTCTATAGAAGCTCTCGCCGCTTAGAGTCATGATAGCCCCGAGGCTGTCTATAACTGTAAAGCCATATAGATATGCCTTCTCCACCCTCTCCTCCCCAGTCAATATCTTTCCATCCACCGCCCTAACCAGTTTCTCGGCTTTAAACGGCTGGAAAAAATCCTGCATCATTAGGATAACATGCTTCTCCTCAATATACTCGTCACTACTACTCAGGAGGAGGGAGATTATTTTACCACCCCTCTTCATATCAATCTCAACTAGGGAATCTACAAATTTTTTGAGGAATCTAGTTCCAGGGCTACGGTTCCTCTCATTCTCATATTCAGAGATAACTGAGGAAGCGATGCCCATCCACTTAGCCAACTCAACCTGAGAAACTCCAAACACCTTTCTCCAGCGCTTAAGAGCTTCATTAATCGAGTCGGAGACAAGGATATCTCCAAATATCATCCTCTTTACTCTCGTGACTTGCGGAGCGGGCATTTTAATCAAAAAACATTATTTCCCCACCAGTATATTTATAATATTATGGGTTCAAAGCACATGGACATCCTCTACTTCGACTGGGCTAGACAAGCTGCTAGACACGCGCTTAACGAAGATGATATCCTCTGGGCGCTTAACATAGTTAGAGATAGGGAGTATCAAGAGCTTGTGGATGAGGTTAGGAGGCTATTATCAAGGTTATTGGACGCGGATATTGATGAGATCGCCTTAGTACCCTCTGGAGAAGCTGCGGTTAATATTATCTCGCTATCAATACCTGTCTCAGTCAGGGATAAAGTGATTCTTGTTAGAGACGATTACCCAGGTATTATAATACCATGGTTGAAGTCGATGGAGCGGGGACTTAGAATATCGTTTGTAGGGGGGGAGGAGGGTAGGATAAAGATAGATGAAATGGTTAAGATGCTGGATGAAACGGTTTTGATAAAGGCATTCAGCCATATACATCACCTTACAGGAGTCAGGCGGGATATAAGGGGAATTAGCCTATATCTTGAGGAGACAGGTGGATATACTTATGTAGAAGCCACCCACTCACTGGGATGCATAGGTATTGATGTAAAGAGGGATAGAGTCCACATTTTGTCTGGAGACGTGGATAAATGGCTAAGCCCGTCCTCAGGCATCGGCATATTATATGTTAAGAAGGAGATCCAGAGGATTATTGACCCACCTATAATTAGCAGTCTAAATGCCTTGTGGGAAGGGAATTCACTTACATATAAGTTAGGGGATGGAGCCAGGAGATACGAGGCTATAAAACTAAGTGGGATAAGCCTGGCATTGCTGGTCAAATCACTGGAGGACTTATTTAGATATGGTGTTAAGAAGGCGGAGAACCGGATACTCACGCTTGGTGGATGGTTGATCGATGAGCTGATCAACATGGGATATCATGTATCAACTCCATATGACCGTGGGAAGAGAGGAGGGATAATATCCATTAAAGCTGAGAATGTGGATAAGCTGAGAGAGTATCTAGAGAAGATGGGGATATTTGTATCAGGTTTAGACGGGTATCTCAGGATATCTATCCACTATAGACATGTGGATAGTGATATTGAAAGGCTTATAGAAGGTGTTAGAGAGGGGGGAAGGAGGCTAGGTCTCCTCCCTAGCTAGCCTCTCAGAATACCCACCTATCTTTACGACTCCATAGTGGATAGCGCAGGAGACACAATATTCCTTAACAACCTTCTTCCTAAGTACCACAGCACCCTGTTTCTTAAGTTCTCTCTCCAGCTGGGGATCTACTAGAGACATCCATCTCTCTACACGAATCGCCTTATCCTTAGGAATCCTAGCTCCACAGTTGGAGCAGTACGTATAGCCTTCTCTACCCTTGCCCTTACCCTTTGACCTACCCCTATTCTTACGTTTCTTAGGCATGTTCAGTTCACCATATTAGTAATATGAAATAAAAACTTTATTCTCAATATTTAGTTTCAACATTCCTTTATAAATATTATTTGATGACTGGGGAGAATATGGATAATCGTCTAAAGAAGATTAGAGAGATATTGATGGATAGGGTTAGGGGTTCTAGGGAGATTATACTTGACATTCTGAGGACTCTGGAGGATTCTGATAAAGCGACTGTTGAAAAGGCTTTGGAGTACTCGCTAGAGCTACAGCCCTCTATGGCTGTCCTTAGTAATATATTGAGTAGAATAATTAACGTGGGTGAGGAGCCGAGGAAGATAATTGATAAGCTGAATAGGATCGATCATGAGATCGCTGAGAACCTAATTAGTATATTGGATGAAAAGCCCCATCGTATTGCGACTTTTAGCCGCAGCGGAACACTATACAACGTATTTAGTATCCTCAATGAAAAGGGATATGTCTCAGAGATAATTGTTTCAGAGGCTAGGCCTGTGATGGAGGGAATATCTTTCGCCGAAGAATTAAGGAGGAGGGGGATCAGGGTAACACTCGTAATAGATATTCTACTCCCCATAATTATAAGAGACGTGGATATAGTTGTAGTGGGATGTGACGCCATCCTGCCTAACCACGATGTAGTGAATAAGACCGGTTCACATACCTTGGCAATATGCTCGAGATACTTTGGAAAACCATTTATAGTGTGTGGAGACGAGTATAAAGTGCTAGGGTCATATGACTATGAGATTAAGCATGGCCCGAGAAACGACGTCTACAACGGTGATATGGATATTAATGTAATAAACCCGTATTTTGAGAAAGTTCCACATGAACTTATAGATTATATTGTGTTAAATAACGAGGTTATAAAGAGAAGGGTAGCCTAATCCGGTGATCACCATGAGACAAGGGTATAGTTCCATATAATTATATCCCCGTCCATGACCCTTGTGTTCATTGCACCATATGGAGAGAGCTGAAAGTTGATGTAGAATAGCCAATAGTATCCGCTTGATGCATCCACCTGTTTATTCTCCACCCCATTTATTCCCTCGATGAACACGTCGTTCATAGAGGGATAATAAGTGTATTTTAGGAAGGCTATACTCGAAGTTATGTTGAATACAGTGTTGTTATACCCCTCTAAAAAATATACTTTATGATGTTCTATCGTGCCGTTACCATAGTCGATGACGACTATCGCCGTCGACCTTGACATAATCAGCTTAACCAAGGTGAGGAACTCATTGTATGTAGTGTTTATCCTACTAACCTCCTCACTCAGTCTAGTGAGGGTGTTGTTCACCTCAATCAACCTATTTGTTAATGAGGCGACCCTTAACTCCGCTAGATTATACTGGGTATAGTAGTAGGCCATACCCACAGTTGACAGAACCGCCCAAGACAGGAAAATCACGCTCAACAACCTAAATATATTACCTTTCATATCTCAACACACTCCACAATGAATAAGATGATAATACCTCGTATAGAGAGACTAATATGAAGGCTGATGAAAACTCATGTATAGGGCCCATTGGATAAGGTATCCCTCCTAGGAATATAGGGAGGAATAAGTTGATGACCGCTATATATGGTGGGACACCGAACATTCCCATGGTTATTACACTTGTAGATACGTCATAGACCATTGTAAGTAAGAATGCAGTGATAAATATCAACACCTTATCACTCATCCTCCGAATCAATAAACCGCTTAACAACCCTACTACACCCATCATAGGGGCGGTCACGAGTGTATGTGGCCCCACACCTATGAACATGTCGCTGATGAACATGGATAAGAATCCTATGAGTAAACCGGCTACGGGGCCGCCTATGAACCCACCTAGTATCGTAAGTGGAACAGTCGGTGACACGTTCGGTATTAATACGAGCATTATCCTACCGACCACTGCAAGCGAGGTAAATACTGATGATAAGGCGATTGTCTTCAGTTTCATAGTCTCTAAAAATAAGTAGGATAAAATATCCTATTTATAAATAGTGGAAAATACGAAATATTAGAAGGGGATGGGAATAAGTATATTTTTGGATATGATATATATCGGGTGCTGCGGCTTCCCCATATCGAGGAAGAGATATTACACGGAATATACTGTTGTAGAGGTCCAGCAGACATTCTATCAAGTGCCTAGAACCGAGACGCTGGAGAAGTGGAGGGGGGAGGCGCCTAGCGACTTTGAGTTCATTGTGAAGGCATGGCAAGGGATAACTCATCCAACGACAAGCCCTACATGGAGAAGATATAGAGGAGAGCTTGAGGGAGATAGGAAAAAGTATGGGTTGCTACAGTATACAGAGGAGGTTATGGCTAGTTGGAGGGAGACCCTTAGGGCGATGGAGGCGCTTGAGAGTAATAAGGTCTTGATACAACTACCACCTAAGCTCAAGTGGACCAGTGAGACGAAGGATGATATAACCTCCACCCTACTTGAATTCCAAAAATATGGCTTTATACTGATTGTAGAGCCTAGGCATGCATCGTGGTACAATGATGAGGTTAGGAGGTTCTTCGAGGAGAGCGGGATCGTCCATTGTGTAGACCCCTTTAAAGATGCTTCATTCAATACCGGGGGAATCACCTACTACAGGCTCCATGGGATAAACGGCTATAACTATGGATATAAGTATAGAGAGGAGGATCTACTGAAGCTGGTTAATATGGTTGGGGAAGGGGATCCTAACCGAGACTCGTACATCATGTTTAACAACAAATATATGTATGAAGACTCAACTATGTTGAAGAGGCTTATGAATAAACTCGGCTTGGATGCCGTATAAGAGGCCAGTGTCAGGGTTCAAGCAGATACTCCCTAAGATATAATATGGTGTCTTCCAGGCCATACAGTGCACCAAGATCCCTTATCATATGTCCTCTAGCCTCTAGATACATCGCTGGTGCAAGGATTGAAGTATATTTAGCTGGTATTCCCTTGGCTAATAGAATTGAGGCTAGGGATGCCAAGACATAATACTCATATTTCTTTAGGGGCATCTCAAATTTTAAGCCGATCAACTCATCCTCCTCTTCTAAATACGATGCAATGTATCCGTCTCCGATGAAAATGACCCTAGCGGAGTATGAATCCCATACTTTTCTAATATCATCCCCAATATCGCCCCTAGATTCCAACACTCGATTTAATACGGCTTTGTCCATCATCATGATTATCTCGAGGCCACCGCTTATATGTTGGAGAACGGGAGGCCTCACGGCATCTCTATCCAAGACCAGTGGAATATTATGTTCCTTAGCCAGCCGATACACTAGAATACCGACTTCCCTCCAGACTCCAGTGACGCCGGCGCCGACGTATGCCGATTGTGGATGCATCCTTCCCTTATCCAAATACTTTAGTATCTTATTCACACCTCCCTTGGTGATCTTCTGATCAGGTAGGGGAAAAACTTCTACGGTCATCAGCTTTGAGGCAACGGTATGTAAATGTTTACTGGGGACGAAGAGCGTCACCTCGTTACACCCGAGGTTTGACAGTGAGTATCCGGCGACAACAGGGGGGGAGTGGTGTAGATAGCTACCGCCTACTACAAGGATATTTCCAATAGTTTCTCTAAAGACTCCTTTGCCAGTGCTAAAATAATTTTTGAAGACCTCCTCAGTAGTGAAATACTTTATTTTTTGTGGCATGGAACATCCAAATCTTTAATATACCGAGTATGATATATATTAATATCTTTTTAGGATTCTATATGGAGGATATGGGGTGACTGATTCAGCGATGACTGAGAAGGTTGAGGCTAGTCTACCGGATAAAGAGAAGAATATGAGTGAATGGTATACCGAGATACTTGAGAGGGGAGAGGTAGTTGATATTAGATATGGTGTTAAGGGTTTCATCGTCTACAGACCCTTTGGAATGGAGATTATGAAGAATATAATAAAGCTGTATGAGGAGGAGCTTGAAAAGACTGGTCATAGGCCGTTTTTATTCCCTGTTGTAATCCCTGAGAGGAATCTCAGGAAGGAGAAGGAGCATATAAAGGGTTTTGAAGGCGAGGTCTTCTGGATAGAGAAGGGTGGGCATACTCCTCTGGAGGAGAGGCTTGCCCTAAGGCCTACGAGTGAAACCGCTATATATCCATTATACTCATTGTGGCTAAAGAGTTATAGGGATCTCCCCTTCAAGGCATATCAGACTGTGACTGTATATAGATATGAGACGAAGGCTACAAGGCCTTTGCTAAGAGGTAGGGAGTTCCTCTGGATAGAGACCCACAATGTCTATACAACTGGTGAAGAAGCTAGGGCACAGACTAGAGAGGATGCCGAGATATTCTGGGAAGTTACGTATAAGAAACTAGGTATACCGTTCCTACACATTAGGAGGGAGGAGTATGATAAGTTCCCTGGTGCTGTCGAGACATATGCATTTGATACCCTGATGCCAGATGGCAGGGTTCTCCAGATTGGGACGACGCACTATCTAGGCACCAACTTTACAAAGGTATTCGATGTGATAATACATGATGAGAAAGGTGATCAAAGGCATCCACATTCAACTTGTTTCGGCATAGGCCTATCCAGGATACTCGCGTCCATACTGCTGGTCCATGGAGACGAATATGGAATGGTCCTGCCATTTGAAATAGCCCCGCTCCAAGTAGTGATAATACCCATCTACAAAACTGGTTTTGATAACGAGGCCATCGATAAATATTGTATAGAGATACGTAATAAGCTGATGGAGGAAGGGGTTAAAGTCGTTTTCGATAATACAGAGAAGAGTCCAGGTGAGAAGTACTACTATTATGATATGAGGGGGGTCCCGTTTAGGATAGAGATTGGTCCAAGGGAGTACCAGAATAATACTGTCACAGTATTCAGGAGGGATGTTAGGAAGAGGGAGACAATCGATAAGAAGGAGTTGCTCAACTATATTAGGGAGAAGAGTAGGGATATCCTTGAGACGTTGAGGAAGAGGGCTGAGGAGAGGCTGGCCAACGCCATTATTGAGGTTAGGACTAAGGAGGAGCTTATGAAGTATGTCAAGGAGGATAGGAGGAGGATATTCAAAGTATATTTCTGTGGTAGGGAGGACTGTGCAAAGGAGATTAAAAACGAACTTGGTGGATACGAGACTAGGGGGATACCTACAGATGAGGAGGATAAAAGAGGGAAGTGCATCTGGTGTGGATCAGAGGATGCTCATATAGCATATCTAGCAAAAGCATACTAATATCTCTAGAGCCACTCTATTTTATTTGGACATGGATAGTTGGAGGAGGTTCATACAGCGGTTTAGAGAGATCAGTGGCCGGCTTGTCTGCACCGAGGGACATCTATATTTAATTCTATTCCTTACATATGAAAAGGGGTTGACGGGAAGATACTATCTTAAGAATAAGCTGGGCATGGGAGAAGCGACTATAAGGAATATTCTGGATAGGCTTAAGAAACTAGGTGTTATAGAGGCTTTGAGAGGCGGGCATAGACTGACTAATAAAGGTAGGGAGATAGTGGAAGATATTCAAAATAGGCTTGTGATAATGGATATGGATACGGAGATAAAGCCCGGTAGACATACATCGGTATTCATCATAAGGGAAGTCGGGGATAAGATTAAATCGGGTGTCGAGGAGAGGGATAACGTGATAAAATATGGTGGGACTGGAGCAGTCGTCCTAATTTATCGTGATGGAAGAATAATATTTCCAGACTCCGGTCTAGATGCTGAAAAATGGTATCCTGGATTTAAGATGAAGCTCCTGGAGAAGACGGAGCTTCAAGACGGGGATGTAATCCTGATAACAGGCGGGGAAAATAGGTTTGACGCTCTTCTAAGCGGTGTAAACACGTCTTTAGAGCTGCTAATGAAGGGACAATCGTTAAAATAAACCCGGATAAAATATTTATGGATACATGTTAGATGTATTACCTAATAAGTCTGTGATATGTAAAGGGCTGGTGGTCTATATTGGATGATGTGAAGATAATCGGTAGAGGGACGTGGATAGACAAGATAGCTAATGAGTTGATTGAGAGGGAGGAGAGGCTGGGTAGAAGCCTCGACCTAATCCGTACAGAAAGCGGGTTAGGAGCGTCGGGAATCCCTCATGTCGGGAGTATGGCGGATGCAGTCAGATCCTATGCCATAACCCTAGCCCTTAGGGATATGGGGTATGAGAGTGAGACCATAGCTTTTTCAGATGATATGGATGGATTAAGGAAGGTTCCTGTAGGCCTTCCAAGGGAATTGGAGGAGTATCTACTGTGGCCAGTATCTAAGATCCCTGATCCATATGGCTGTCATGAGTCGTATGGTAAGCATATGAGCTCGCTATTGATAGAGGCACTTGACATGGCCGGGATCGAGTATAGGCATGTATCTGCATATGATGTCTATAGAAAGGGGTTGATGGCTGATATAATAGATGAGATACTCAGGAATTACCATAAGGTTGGGGAGATAATATATGAGGAGACTGAGCAAGACAAGTTTCTAAAAGTTCTCCCATACTTTCCAGTTTGTAAGGAATGTGGCAGGATATACACCACTCAGGCTATAGAATATGATCCGGAGAGGAAGAGGGTTAGATATAAATGTGTAGGTGCGGAGATAAAGGGTCAGTGGCACGAGGGATGTGGCTATGAGGGGTGGGCGGATATAAGGAAGGATGATGGGAAGCTCTCGTGGAAAAGCGAGTTCGCATCTAGATGGAAGATGCTGGACATTAGGTTTGAGGCATATGGAAAGGATATCGCGGATTCCGTGCGGGTTAATGATAGGATTGCTAGGGAGGTACTGGGATACGAGCCTCCTCTACACGTTAGATACGAGATGTTTCTAGATACTACGGGTAGGAAGGTCTCGAAGTCCAAGGGTAATGTCTTTACACCCCAGATGTGGATGAGATATGGGTCGCCTGAGAGCCTCATCCTCTTCCTATTGAAGAGGTTTGTGGGTACGAGGAGGATAAGCTTCAACACTATTGTAAACATGATGAGGGAACTGGATTATTACAAGGACATATATTATGGCCGGGTGAAGATTGATAATCCGGTGAAGCTGAGGAGGTTAAAGGGGCTTCTTGAATATACATATAAACTCGGCCCAATACCTGATGTCGTTGTCCCCTATGACATTGTACTGAGCCTTGCGGAGGTCGCGCCTGAAGGGCGTGAAAGAGAGTTCATCCTGAAGAGGCTCGTCAAGTATGGGTATAAGTTTGATGAAAGTGATGTAGAGGACCTGATAACCTATGCGGTTAACTGGGTTAGGGAGATCGGTAAACCGCCTTCCCATGATATTGAGGTGGAGATAGATGAGGACACTCGAAAGGCAATAGAGTATTTTATATCGGAGATAAGAGGTTTGGATGATGGGGAGGATATTCAGACCAAGATATTCGAGTCTGCGAGGAAATACGGTATATCAGTGAGAAAGTATTTTAAGATACTTTATCTAATTATAACAGGCAGGGACCGCGGCCCCAGACTAGGCCCCCTCATAGCTGACATAGGTGTAGAGAGGGTAATTAAACTACTTGAGGAGAGGATAAAATAATTAAATAATCCTCTCCAATAATGGAGTTTGATGATAATGGGCCCGTAGCCTAGCCTGGATTAGGGCGCCAGCCTGCGGAAGTTAGGCTGTAGACAGCTGGAGATCCCGGGTTCGAATCCCGGCGGGCCCACCATAGTCACCCAATGTACTCTAGAACCCTCATCCCCGTTTGCTCGATCAGCGACCTTAGCCGATTAATTGAAGCATCGTCCCTACCCAGATAGAAGAGATGAGATATGTATCTGGAGTCACTGGCACCAAACTTGGGTATATACCTTAAATACTTTCCCAGATACTCTGCCAGCGAAGCCTCGTCCACGAGTGGATTTAAGAGGATATACGCCTTTATCGGCTTCGCCTCCATAGAGAGATAATCTATATGCCATCTAAGCCTCTTCTCTCTCTTAAAATGCCTAGCAACTCTCTTCAGGACATTAGCCCCACCCGACCCGATATATACATAGTACCCTGGAGATAGTTTTATACGGCCCAGCGACCCAATCTTGATGTCGATGGTACGTCGCACCTGTATAACTAGGGTATATAATCCTTTCATCCCAGAAAATAATTTACTGCACTTATCATCTATATTTGGAAGATGAGTAGGGAAAGTGATAGGGAGGACAAGAGTATTAGAAGTGGATAAATATAGTGAACATCGTCATGTATTACCTTGGCTATCAGTAACCCTGTTATTAGCGTATTCATGAAGAGCACTATCTTAAATAGTAGGCTGAGCCACGGTATGGCAGATACGTATGAGGACATCGCCATCAGCCCCACTCCGCTTGGCATGGTTAGTAGTATTTCTCTAATGCTCCAGAAGTTGTATACCCCGGTGAATATTACGAATACCCCGGTCAATAAAGGCACTACAGCGTACCTAACCTTCCTACTATACATCTTCACATACTCATCTATAACCTCCCTCAGGAAGATTAGCTCATCCAACCCGCCTCCACTCTTAATTATCTCATGAATCATCCAAAACGATAGTCTAGCTATACCCGAATATGTCTCGCCTTCAAACACATATACACCTGCGTCCCTATACTCTAGGAAATACACTATCTTCCTTATTGCCGTCCTAATTTCCCCATGGAACCGATTGAGATCGATCTTCATAATAGTCTCTGGGAGTGAAAAACCGTACCTCATTAATTCCTCCATGTTTCGTAGAAGCATGGATAGATCCCTGTCAACCCGCCTATGCGTCATCCACGTCCTTATGGAGGTGAATGATGGATATACCAAGAAAATACATAGAGATACTGTAATCGACTCTATAATAGGCATCCCCATAAGTAGAAGGAAAAACTGTGATGATACTGCCCCCGCTGTAGAGGCCACTAAAACCCTGATCCCGAACACTGGATGGGAGGATACGGGTATCCGTATAAGCTGTGAGTCTAGATAGACATATGTAAAGAATCCTATAACGGGAAGGATAAGCGTCATCGATATAAATACCATTGAGATGAGATCCGCAGTTGCGAGTGTGATCACCGACATAACTACTGAGGGGGTTAAGCCGAAAATCAGTATTATCATCTCAAGTCTACCTACTGCACTTCTCCAGCTATCCTCCCAATTTAGGCGTAGCCTCTCAATCATAGTTGAGAGTGATGTAGAGACATACCTCTTTACACCTCCCCCGGCCGAAACTACTCTAAGGTAGTTTAGGAGAAAGCCCCTGAGATCATTATTAGGGATCTTTTCCAGTGAGGAGAAAATTATGGTCTCTAGGGAGGAACTCGATATGTAGAATGAGGCGATCCACCTCCTGATATACTCCCTTGTATACCTGAGGTAGTCGCCAAATACACTCGCAACCTCCATGAGAATTGAATATAAGTTTAGATAGTGGAATACGGCGAATACAAGGATGAACACAGGATATTCACGTGACAAGCTTGAAGAATGATCCATCCTAACAGAATATGTATAAAGGTTTAGGAGTAGTATGGATAGGAATAGAGATATAGCGAGGGAGGAGCCTAGGCTCCACAGTATATGTATCCCAAGTAGGCCAGCCTGGATATAGGCTAATACGGTGAATACTATGAGGAATAGCGTCATTGTATTCCTAGAAATCCTATTTACAAATCCATTCAGCGACTCACCTATTGGCAGAGTCTCAAGATCATCAACGGTGAATATAAGGCGTCTGATAAACTGACTGGCCATGTTACCAGGTATATTGGGGTGTTTAATTCGAGTGGTCAGCTCCTTAACCGACACTGGTTAACACCCATCTACCAGAGCTATATACGTATCTACCTTGGTAGTAATGATGTAGACGCTCCATAAACTCCCTAAGGTCGAAGGAATTTATTGAAACGAGATAGCCTAGGAAGGATGACTTTCTATGTAAGTCGTTTAGATCTAGGTCACGTAGATAGTCTCCAAAGGATTCTATGAAGCCTCTTGGACTATCCCTCATCAATATCCATCTCCCATTGAGCTGTCTATATACCTTCTCAACCCTACGCCTAGGTGGTTTACTAACAATGTCATAGCTGACGACGATAACAGTATCAATTAGGTTCATCATAGTAGCATCTAGTGATATCGGGCTACTTGTAAGCCTAGCCACCATCTCATCAATATTTGAGGCGTGGAACGTAGTTATACATCCATGGCCCGTCGCCGCGCCCTGGAATATTAGCCTAGCCTCCTCTCCCCTACTCTCCCCAAGGAGGATATAGTCGGCTCTCTCCCTTAACGCAACCCTGAGGAGGTCAAATATGGTATAGTCCCTTCTAAATCCCCCAATCCTAGTAATAAAGGGTTTCCACCCCCTATGATGGGGAAGATAAACCTCTTGAACCTCCTCAATAGATATGATTTTATAACTGGATGGAATTAGGTGGGCGAGGGCGTTTAGCATTGTCGTCTTACCCGCTCCCGAAGCCCCTATAATCATTATAAACTTCTTCAGTTCAACAAGCCTCCATAGATAGGCGGCCAACTCAGGGGATAACATTCCTAGGTAGATCAGCTCTGGCAAGGTATATGGCTTCGACCTGAACTTCCTTATTGTGAAGCTACTTCCCTTTGGAGACACCTCTCTCCTCCATGTTGCAGTGACCCTATATCCCTCTGGCAACACACCCTCTAGAACCGGATTTATGATATTTACGCTCTTACCGCATCTAAAAGCGAATTTCGAGATGTATCTATGTAGATCCTCCTCACTCAAAACCACATTAGTCTCCATCCATCCCCTGCTGTTGAACCTCTTATGCCATACATCTATGTTTACACCCGGTCCTACACACGATACATCCTCCACATTCTCATCCGCTATTAGGAAGGTGAGGTCTTCATACCCCATGTACGTCTTAACAAGATAGTATTTAAGGGCTTCTCCAAGCCCCTTAAGATAAATCCCGTCTCCCCCTATACGCTTAGCATCCCCAACTAGATCCACATACGCGTCTACCAATGCCTTAACTGGATCCATAAAGAAATCATCGTCATATTTAATATGGTCTCTAAGAATTTCTATCAGCTTAGCTACATCACGCCATATCTCCTGTGAAAAAGGTTCAACAACATAATATCTGTAGAAGACGCCGTCGTCAACTATATAGATCTTCGCAGATATCTCGTAGGACCCGCCTCCAAGTGATTGGAAACGTGCTAGGACGCTATATTCGTCCACGATATTATCCAGCAGATCCTCAGGGAGATACTCCAACATCAGATAACACCCTCCTTATGTCTATAACCTCGATGACTGTTTCTCCACCAGTATATATGACTATGAGGATCTTCTCAGGTAGGTGTAGAAGCCTATATGGATGAGCCCCGATGACCTGATATAGATTCATCCACTGATGCCCCACGCCGTTATCAACCACCACTATCCCCTCATAATCGTAGAGGGCACTACCAGGCCTCTGGAGACACCATATATCGGTATCCACATCAACATAGAACCACGTATCCCCAGTCTCATATAGCTCGATGTGAGTATAGGGGGATATCATTACTAGGGTATAGTTGATATGTGGATAAACATACCCGTATAATACCGTTGAATTACCGAATAGATGTAGATCCATACCCGTGTTAACTACATGGCTATATTTAGGGTAGAATCCATATGGCCTGTCCAACCCGACGTATAATGCGTCGTCACCACCCGAGTCCACCAAAACTGACTCTACTAGGGATAGTGATGGAAGCCCTGTCCAGAGAGAGCGCTTAACATAGGTGGAGTTCGCCATCTCAATCCGGATAAAGCCCTCGTCGACGGCTCCCGCGAGGGATATGTTATACATCCCAAAGTATATGGCCTGGCTCGGGTAGGAGGCGGTCTCCATCATCATATCCGTGAATACTATGGATAGAGTGCCTCCAGACCTCCTCATCGACACTAGAATTCTGTATATCTGGTGATATAGCCTACTCGTTGTCTTCTGATAGATGTAACTCCTCTCAACAAGAGCCGTAGACCTCGATACACCACCTGAATCCTCAACTAGATATATAGATATGTCTACTCCAACAGGATATGTTATGTCCCTTCTAAAACCAAGGTCAATATCATAGTTGTCATAATATGCTGATGCATTCAGCACTAGAGTATACTGGCTGTCCATATACATCCTCAGACTATAGTTTGTGTTGTAGATACCGTCTAGAAATACTCCCCAGTAGAACAGCATCTGTAGAGACAACGTTCTATTCCCATATAAAGCAGGTATGGAGAGTTGGGAGCTGGAGACTGAGTAATATGGGGAGGATGATGGTGAAATGCTGTTTAGCCAGCTAAAGACCCCTCTATAGACTTGATATGAGCCGCTAGGCACCCCCGCATAATACTTATTCACCGCACCTGAGATGCTCCAAACACTATATTGACTCTCATCAATATACTCGTTGTACATGACCGATGTCATCGTCGTATTATATAACTCATATCCTTGGAATACCCCTATCTTCCTAAATCCAGCGACTATAAGCCGGTTATACCCGTCTCTTAAGACAAGCCTGAGTCCGTTGGAGTCTATTGACACACCTTCTATAGAATACCTTGATGTGGGATACACGACATACCTCTTGGAATAGACCCCTCCATTTACATGGATTATCTCGGTTATAGGCTTATCGAGATACATTAGGTCACTAGCGCGATAAGCATATATCCCATTCTCCAAGACCTTGACGACATACCCTTCTAGACTGAGTATCGAGCCATTTGAATAATATATTTTACTGGATATAAGTACGTAGTCAGGGCCGATGTACCTGAGGATGTCAAGGGACCTATTCAGAACCAAGACGTCCGTCAACACCCCATCTACATATATATACCACTTGTAGGTCGGCGTCGGCCTCAGTATCTTGATACGGCCATCTCCACTGGACACCATTAGAAGGTTTCGCGAGCTAGATATTATAGATAGAGTCGACACATCCACCTGATACCATCGGGTAACGGCGCCGCTGACCTCTATCAGAACCATATCCTTAGGTATGGGAGTGATTGAGACCGGGTCATCTGAATATACCGTTATCCTCCCACTACTGGTTATTGTAATATCATCCTGGAGAAGACCTGCTTCACTTGGCTCCACTACAGGAAAGAAGTTTCCTGATGAGGAGACGATATACATCCTCGTCCCATCAACAGGGGATTGGGGTGTCTCGATAGATATATTCCTCTCCGCCCCAGGTGGAATAGGGAGATCCAGGTCTATAGTTAGGGGGTCGCTGCCAGGGGGGTATATGAGTAGATACCTCAGCTCTACATCCTCCCTACCCTTATTAACTATTTTGATACTTACTTGGCCGCCGATGGAGAAGTATGTTGCCTCAATATCCTCTGAGGCTTTGTCGAGCTCTCTAACGCTGTCCCTAGTAACCTCCTGCGAATAGGCTTGGTTTATAGCATTGATCTGCATATATAGCATTAGCATTGAAGACATCACTATCAGTAGAACCGCGATACCTACTACGGATGAAACGCCTCTATACATGGTAGCCACCCCTCCTCCTCAAACGTGGAATCTAAAAGCCTTAATAGAGTCGACAACCACGACCTCGTTTGTGACAGGGGTATCCACCCTTATCAAGGCAAGGCCTCCACTGGGGATGACCATGGAGTTGATCCAAGTCCCATTGACGTATACCTCCAGCTGGAAACTTGTCTCTAGACCATCTACGTATATACATCTCACTGCTATTTCCTCTTCTCCATAGTTGTAGGCTGCAATTAATGTGCTGTTGATAACCATTATATCCAGCTTCCTCTTCATAGAGGATTTTACACTACGATAATGCTCTGAAACCGCTATATTCTCTAGCCTAGCGGGATTTAGAAGTGAGTAGTATACTATGGGAAAAAGGGATAGTATGGTGAGTATCATGATTAGATGTGCGAGGAACGATGAGACTCCCTTCATAACCATACTCACTGTACGGGTAGTGTAAACTTGACAAGCGAGCCATCGCTGAGGCTAACTATGATGTCCAGCATATCCCCTGGCGAGAGCCCTGTTGGTACGCCTACATCTACATTAACGGTTTTACCAGGTGCTATAGTGATTGCTGTGGTATTAGATCCAAGTAGGTTTCCACTGGTATCCCTGAGCTCAACAGACACTATGTCTGCGGGAGCGTTCCCCGTGTTCCTAACCGTCACAACAGTGTTAGTGGGGCCTATTAAATAGGCTCCTGATACAATGACTTGCGGGGACTTTGCCCATGCGCCGAATAACCCCGTGGCTCCAGTGTACATCATGATTCCAATCGCTGATACCAATGCAACCATTATCACTACCTGGAGGAAATGCGATACCCCCATTTTAAGACCCATGCTAAAATCACCCGTAGGTATACATTTCAGAAAATCTTTTAAGCATAGACATAACACAACATTATTGGAATCATGAGGAAAAGCGGTGCAGCATACTTACCTCTACATAGTGGCAAGGCTCCTCCATGGCTATTTAATAAAATGGTTAAGCTGGGGAGGAGTATAATCGCATTAATAATAGATGATTATGGGGACGATGAGTTTCTCAGGAGAGTTTCAGACCCTTACTGGTTCCAGGCCCTTGGATGTACACTGGGCTTCGACTGGCACTCCTCAGGCGTGACCACGGTATTGACAGGTGTCCTTGAGAAGGTTTTGTCCGAGGAGGATCTTGGAGTATATCTAGTCGGTGGTAAAGGGAGTAAGGCGAGGGGAATACCAAGTAAGCTCATGGATATTTATGCAGATAAAATTGGGTATTCCAAGGCCGAGAACCTTGTTAAGGCCAGTAGGCTATCTGCAAGGATTGATACGGTCTTACTCCAAGATGGATATGAGTTGTATCACCACTCTATATTATTCAATAGACAGGGTAAATGGGCTGTTGTGCAGCAGGGGATGAATCCTGAGATAAGATATGCAAGGCGGTATCACCTAGTTGATGACAATGTATACCGTGGATACCAGTATATTGAGGAGCCTCATGAGGGGATTGCGGGGGATAAGAAGGAGGAGGTCGTCCTCGACCTAACCGCTGAGGACAGTAGGGAGAATAAGGATACGATCCTAGATATAGTTAGGGAAAAGAGCTTTAGAAAAGACTATGAAAAAGTCCTGAAAATGGATGGGAATACACTCTATAGATGGATCGAGAAAACAGGGGAAGCAAGTATAGAGAAGACAGAGATACTTGCTATGCCCAAGAGGATAAACTGGAGCGTCATAAGGAAGATATATGATGTACAGCCTAGCAATATACCTGAATTCATATCCATCCCCGGAGTCACTCCAAGAGTAGTCAGGGCGGTCTCCCTCGTGGCGGAAATAATATATGGAGCCCCTGCATCGTGGAAAGACCCCATAAAATACACATTCACAGTGGGAGGCAAGGATGGCGTCCCATTCGACGTAGATAAAGATACTTATGATAAGGTAATCAAGTTCTTTAGAGAAATAGTAGAGGGTTCTGAAATCGACTCAAAAAATAAAAAAGCCTGCCTAAAGAGATTGGCTAAATTTGGAGGACTTTAAAGCGAGAGAATAGTTTTAAAGTAATTTACAGTATAATTATAATAATCCCAGAATTTTAATTATTTAATAGATGCGCATATATTTTGCTCATCCTATTATTACATATAATTCTTTTATTGAAGAAAGGTCACTGAACATTATTTCTAACCATTTTAATGAAATTGAAATCATTAATCCAAGTGATATTGAAACTGTTCATATGAGTATGGAGACATATCATAGGCTAATAGATAGTTGTGATATAGTTGTTTTTATTACGATTGGTAAATTTATTACTGCTGGAGTTTATAGCGAGTTAAAACATGCCCTAAAAAATAATAAAATGGTTTATCATATGGATTGGAGGACAGGAGAGATAAGTGAGTTTAAGAAAACTGATTTAGAAAAATATATAGATTTAACCATAGAAGAAACTAAGGCACTATTTAAAACTATAAAATTAGGGAATATAGATGAAGCCGAGTTAGAACATGCTATAGAGAAAGCATTACGAAAAGAAAACACAGATATAAATAATATATTTCTTAACATAATAGAAAATACAGAGAGACTTCCTCCTCATGAAGACAAATGTATAAAAGTAAATCCATTATCAAGATATTATCATTGGTGGCAAGAACCAAAAAATACTTATATATTAATTGATCCCAGAAAAATGAAAGAGATTCTCTTAGAAAAAATAAGTGAGGAAAAGTGTTCCTCATTATTGAGTTTTCTTAAAAAGAAGGGAATTGATACACACAGAGGGCATTACTATAAATATTACTTACGTGAGAAAATTAAACGACCCTATGTTCGTAGCTTAAAAAGAATGTGTAAAGAAATTGGCATATCATTTTATGAGTTAGAGCGTAAAGTTGTGTTGGGTTATCCTGTAGACATATCGAATCCGTATTTGTGGAAGTTAGCAAGCCATATTTTGAACGAAGGTCATATTAAGTACAAATCTAAAGATGTAGTATATGTAAATAAAGATCCAGTTATGCATTGGTATGTGATGAAAAACCTAGAGAATATGGGTGGTAAAGTAACTAATGTTGTTTTGAGACATTATGGGAATCCAAGACGAACAAAGATTGAAACGTATATAGATGTTAAAACAGGTAGGATTTTAAATTATATTGGGGTACCCTATGGTGACAAGGCCGTCAATCAACCTACTATAAATTTAGGTAGAATGAGTAATGAGGTCTGGAGATATCATCTACAGACCACGTTGACAGAGGAGGGGTATGCGAAATTAGAAATTGTTGGAAAAGGTTATCTCAGGTTTAGGATTGAATGGTCTAGAACTATAGATGTCACTGATTACATTTCTAAGGATGCCGTGGAGAATATTCCATATGGACTAATAAAGATCAGGAAATCTGTTGAGGAAGACATTATCGACAAAAAAACATTTATGGAGATAATGAGACATCCACCAAAATTACTTGTTAATGAGGTAAATGAATTGAAAAAAGGCATAGCAAAGAAATACCGGCGGACATATATCCTAGAATTAAGCCAGTATCCATATATAAGACTAAAGATGATAGAGTTAGAGTTTCATGAGTGTTTAGAACAGCGAACCAAAGATTAATTGATTTATTCCGTGATTATTATGGAATGATGCCAAATACTTGGAAAGACATATGTTTTAAGAAAAGATATGAGCTATACAAAACATATAGAGGAGCTAAAGTCACTGATTATATAATGGAAAAATTGAAGGATATAGTAGAAGAATTTCCATACGTTATTAATGAAAAGTGGATAAGGCAAAAATATATTGAATTATTGGGAGGGGAATTATGTGAAATTTAATGAAGATATTGTAAAGAAATTGATTGACGAGCTTTTTGATAAGTATAAGAAACAGTATATCGATGAAACAGAGTATAAAATATTTTTTGTACTAAAGGGATTGAAATCCGACGAAATTGAAGAGTTGATTTTTCATGCATACAGACACGGGATTATAGATATGGGATTGGATGTTAATGAGAGCGGAAAGACTATCATATGCATATGGAGAACCGAGAAAGAAAATAGTATATCTGAGGATGATATTGTCAGAAAATCCCAAGACTCTTCATAAGTTTAAAAAATATACTGGCTCTAGCAGGCGGTTTTTTAATAAGATGGATGTGTCAGATACCCCAGTAGAATAATCATGTTTTGTCATTCTGGGACGGCGTCATCATCCACATCCATATATATCAATCCAGTCCACGGATAAATAATGTTTTCCCCAGTTTTTTACGGGCTACCTTGGGAAGAGGCTATAGAGTATAATTCCTATTGTAGCTGATGGAGGAAGTATGTCGTCGAAGCCTATGTGTACCGGCTTCCCGGACTCCAGCTCCTTAAGGGTGAATGTAGAGTCTCCACCAGCTATCGATACAACTATAGTCTTATCCTCATCCAGCATCCTCCTTATTTCACTGATGGGGAATTTCTCCTTGGCGAGTCTCTTGGGTACAATCATGAGATGTAGATCTGGCCTCAAGAGCTCGTTTACATCATTTATATCAGGTACGAACAACACCCTCCTACCCCTCATAAACGCCTTCTTCTCCGTCTCAGGTACCCCAGACTGGGCTGCGGAGCTCGATGCCTTGGAGACTACGAATAGGTCTACCTCGGGGAAGGATAGGATTACATCAAATACCTCCGACAGCTTTACACTACTGTATATGTTGTGTACGACAACTACAATCATGTTATAACCACCTTTTCCACCTCTAGACAATTCAATAGAATCATTGCCTTCGATATATAAGTAATAGCTGGATAAACATTTTTGGCCATACCAGGCTTCAATATTTAAATAAATATGGGTTATATACTCCACTGTGGAGTGGATATGGCTGAAATAAGGTTTATAGACCTCTTCTCCGGAGGAGGAGGGTTCTCCAGAGGATTCTCGATGGCGGGATATAAGCCTGTCCTAGCCATTGACAAGGATGAGGCGTGTGTAGAGAGCTATAGGAGTAACTTCCCCAATACAGTTATCTTGAACAGTGATATTAGGAGTATGCATTCAATAGAGATAATCGATAGGGTTAGTGACTTCGACATTGTAATAGCCTCCCCACCCTGTGAGGGGTTTACGACGGTGAGTAGGACAATTATGAAAGATCCCCTGGATAGGTTATATACTGACCCAAGGGGGAGGCTTATGCTGAAGACGATTGAGTTAATTGGGGACCTACAGCCCAAGGTATTTGTAATTGAGAATGTACCCGGTATAACTATAGATCCTATACCCAGGTATATTAGGAAGGAGTTTGCCCGTGTAGGATATGACAAGATCTATTTCAACCTCCTTAGGGCGCAGGACTATGGATGCCCTAGCGCTAGAAAGAGGATATTCATATCGAATGTTAAGATAACCCCTGGGAAGATGAATGGGGTGGTCACTGTCGAGGAGGCTTTCAAGGGGCTTCCGGACCCTAGGTATCCTAATGATGTGCCTAACCACTTTTATGTCCCTCTTCCAGAGAGGTTTAGGGAGAGGGTGAAGAGATTAAAATGGGGCTCGGCCCTAGACTATTTCGTCGGTGGAGATAGGAGGGAATATAAGCAGTATATGAGGCTGCATCCAAATAAGATGGCGCCTACTATAATGGGTAAATCAAGGTTTATACATCCATACGATGATAGGATGATAACTGTGAGGGAGCAGGCGAGGCTCATGGGATACCCTGATACCCATATCTTCCAAGGCGGGGTAAATGAACAATATAATCAGGTGGGGGAGTCGGTTCCCCCACCCCTTGCTAAGGCGGTTGCAGAGTATATAAGGGACTATCTATAGATATCTACATCCTCTCAACCAAGGGTATTCCTGTAAGCATACTCAGAAGGTTCATAACCACTATATAGACCCTTATAATCGTTAGCCGAGAAGCCTTAACCTCCTCCTCAGCCTTCAACACAGGATTCTTCTCATAGAACTCGTTGAACATCTGCGACAGTCTATACATGTAGTTTACCAGTGGCTTGACCTCCAGAGACTTCCCAGCCTCTAGAATCACAACAGGTGTAATAGCCAGGTACCTGAGGAGCATCTTATCATAATCGTTTAGCAAGTCATAGGATATCCCATGCTCAGCCGGCACATCATACTCAGCCTTCCTAAGGATGGACTTGGCCCTCGCATAGCTGTATAGGATATATGCACCGCTCTCCTTAGTAACGTCCAAGGCATCATCCAGATCAAATACAACAATCTTGTCCCTATCAACAGATAGAAGGAGGTATTTTAAAGATGCAACTGCAATACGCTCCGCTATCTTCCACGCCTCGCCTTCATCAAGATCAGGGTTATTATCCCTTATTACGCTTAGTACCTTGTCACGCATCTTATCTAGAAGCGTATCCACATTGATATAAAGGCCCTTTCTACCAGACATCTTAACAGCTTTACCCTCAGCCTCCATACCAAGGTATTTACTAGCGGTCTTACTGCTTAGCCATACATGGTTATAATAATAGTGGATATACTTCTTCGCTACATCCTCTCCATAAAGCCCCTCGATAAGTTTCTGGATAATCTTCTGGAGCTTCGCCTGCTCAATACCAATGATGTTAATAGACAGGGTGCATTCATCAAGGGTAACTAGGTCTCCCTTGGGCCATGAAGAGCTATATGCAATCCTTCCACTCGGCTGTGTGACAAACTCTATAAAGGGTAGGGGGTGCCCCAATAAACCCATTTTCCACAATGCGAATATCGAGTCCTTACCTACATACGTCATCGTCCCATCACTACGGACGAGGACATCATCCACCTCTGGATTAATCTCCTCAGACCCCGAGACCTTGGCAACCCAGCACCCAGCATATTTACCTGAGGAGATATACTTCACTATACGCGATCTCTTGATTATGTCGAACCCCTTTTTATGCATCCCGCTCCAGACTATATCCGACTCCCAGACAAGCCGGTCGTACTCCGCTCCCAGTCTCCAGCATGTCTTAAGCTGTTCCCTCAATACCTTCTCAGCTATCATCCTAGTAAATGATGATACGACGTTGCCACCCTCCTCAATAAGCTTCAAAATATCCTTCCTCTTCCTCTTAAGCTCCTCATCCGCCTCTATCTTCTCATGGGAACCGGTGTAGACCACGTCTCCACAGTATTGGTCGAAACGCCCCTCGCTATAATTTGCGTCATACCCTAGGTATAGAAAGCCGAGGATGATATCCGCCATCTGAGTTCCGGTGTCATCAATATAGTTGATGAGCTCAACATCATAACCAACATACCTGAGGAGACTATTCAACGCCGCGCCCAGAGCCACGTTCCTCGCATGCCCTATATGCAGGGCCTTATTGGGATTCACACTAGTGTATTCCAACCTGACTAGGCCTCCTCCCAGATCCATACGGGCAAAGTCAATATCCTCCTCCAGTACTTTCCTAATGAAATCACTATAGAACTTCTCCCTATTCAGGTAGATATTGACATATCCACCCCCTGCTATCTCCACGTGATCCAAGTATGGTATATCCCTTAGGACACCTATTATCTCCTTAGCTATCTCATTAGGAGACTTCCTAAGTTTCTTAGCGAGTTTAAATGCGATAGGTAGGCTTAGATCCCCGAATTCAGGCCTGGGTATCTCAAGAGTAACCTCAATATCCTTAATGCCTTTCCCCCTAAGCCAAGCGCCCACCTTCCTCTTAATATTATTACCTATATCCGTCAATAGCATGATACGCTACACCAGAACATCCACATTAACTAAATAATACCAAACTCCATCTAAAAAATAAGTCAGGGGGAGGAATAGAATAAAAAGTAATTTAACATGATAATCTTCTCTAAATAATGGGGTCCGTGGCCTAGCCTGGATATGGCGTCGGCCTCCGGAGCCGAAGGTCGGGGGTTCGAATCCCCCCGGACCCGCTAACAAATCCACCCATATGCCAAGATACTCTTTTATTGACCAGGGTTTTCAGGTGTAGTGGGACGCATAGGCAGGGGAAGGTATTCTATTCCAGGTCGACGTTGATGAGACTGTGGATATAGGGACATAAGCATATATATCTCTGGAGGGACCTCTGTCTTGACATCGAAACCCATCTCCCTCAGCTCCTCAACCGTAATTGGATAGTCATGTGTCCACCTACCTTCTGTAAGGATCCTAGCTATCTCCATCGCCTTCTCCCTAGGCATCTTATCATCGAGAATCTTCGTGATGATTCCACGCATCTCCTCAATAGCCTTCTCAGCTATATCAGCTAGTATAAGGGTGTTGTCATCAGCCTTCTCACCCTTCATCCTAGCCACTTTAATGACGCTAGGCGCAGGCAATGGAGGGTTGTTGGGCCCCATGCCTATCTGCGGATCCAAGGGGCCGAGGACAGCGGATTCATCCATCCATATCTCGTCAGCCGCCAAGGCTATCAACGTACCTCCTGACATGGCGTAGTGGGGGACGATAACAACTTTCTTGGCCGGATGCCTCTTCAGGGCCTGGGCTATCTGTGCAGCTGCTAAGACCAGTCCACCGGGGGTATGTAGAATTAAGGCTATCGGCCTATCCTTGGGCGTGTTCCTAATCGCCCTTAGGATCTCCTCGGAGTCCTCAATATCTATGTATCTATAGACTGGGATGCCTAGGAAACCTATCCTCTCCTGCCTATGTATCATCGTTATAAAACGCATCCCATACTTCTTCTCAAGCCTAGAGAGTATCCGCATCCTAGCCAGCTTGAGATTCTGATGCTGTAGATAGGTTATTAGGGGGAATATTAGGAATAATAGCCAGAAGAGCCACCATATTAGGGCGCCGAGATCCATTCCACCCAGTTCATTAGCGAGTATGAACCCCCGGATATTCAATTCCCATCCCACCCAATACATGAATATAGAGGGTTTATGAAAATAAAGGATAGTTGTATTAGGCTTTTCCAGGCTATAGGTTCCTAGCCATATCCTCCATGACCTTAAGGGGCTCTGGAGACTTCGCTATAGCACTAGCGACGAGTACACCTACTGCACCGAGTTTGGAGGCTGCAGTCACATCCTCACCAGTCGAGACTCCCGCACCGCATAAAACCGGGACTCCGTATTCCTTTCCAAGGTCGACAGCATCTGAGACGACCTGGGGCTTATACTTGGAGACGGACCTCCCGCTTCCAATTAGCTCCGGAGGCTCAATCGCATATGCAGCGGGATATACATCCATCTCAAGCAGCCTCTTCATCTCATCGATTGAGTCAACGCATACAACGAATTCGAAGTCATATTGAGATGCCTCATCAAGAATCTTCTTAATAGTCTCATGGGGAAGCTTATACTCAGAATGGTTTATCAAGGAGTACCTCAAGCCTTCATCCACCAGCCTAACCAGGGGGACATGCCCCGTATAGCTCCCGTATCCCGGGACGTCTACAGACTGTGCGATGAGTATATCACTATACTCACCTACATACCTCAGGGTATCTAGAATCGGGGGCGCCACCATGACATTATTTATACTGCTGAGGCTCCTAGCATACTCGAAGAAGCGGTCTGCATTGGATCCACTTGACTCCCGATAGTTCTTCAGGTTCACGATTAAAACGGGAAATTTCATAAGGGATCACCGTAATAAAATATTTTTCATGGAGTATAATAATGCAGATAAAAGGATCGTGATTAAGGATATACATGATCCTAGTGATGCAAAGAGACTCCAGTATATCCAGGAAGTTACTTGGGGGACAGGCGATGTAGTTCCATTCCATGTCTTCATAGCAACTGCTACAGTAGGTGGAGTTGTCAAGGGAGCATATGTAGATGGTGAGCTAGTGGGTTATGTATATGGGTTCTATGGGAAGTTTATGGGTAGGCTATGCCACTACTCTCATCAGCTGGCTGTACTACCCAAGTATCAGAACCTGAATATCGGGTATATGCTTAAAATGGCTCAGAGACAGCATTGTCTAGACGAGGGCCTTGACCTAGTTGTCTGGACATATGACCCACTCCAGTCTAAGAACGCGTATCTAAATATCAATAAGCTTGGGACCGTGGTCAAGACCTATTTCATAAACCACTATGGAGAGATGGATGACGAGCTTAATAGAGGCCTTGCCTCCGACAGATTTATGGTGGAGTGGTGGATAGATAGTAAATGGGTTAGGAATAGAGAATCCTCTAGGATAAGATTCTTTGAAGACTATAGTCTTGCTGATAAAGTCGGTATAGCTCTTGAGGCGGTTAGGGATGGAGACGTATTAAAGCCTGTTGAGAAGAAAGCTGGTAAGACTATTGTCGGGATAGAGATCCCTTCGGATATCAACGCGATTAAGAGGATTGATATGAGAATAGCCCGTAAATGGCGTGTGAAGACGAGGATATTATTCAGGGAATACTTCTCCAGAGGATACACCGTCTATAGATACCTAAGATTTAAACAGGACGGTGGCAAAGGAATATATTTATTGACGAGGGGTTTTGATCCAAATGACTATGGAGAAATTTAGGGTTGATGAGGTGAGGACATGGAGGATAAGACTCCCATATAGGGAGCCTTTCACCACTAGCTTCGGTACAGAGGAGGTTAAGGAGACTATTATAATAGGGATTAGGTCAGGAGACCATTTTGGCTATGGAGAATGTGTCGCCGGCAGGCATCCAATGTATTCCTATGAGACCGTGGATACAGCGAGCTATGTTATAGACAGGTACCTGGTTCCATCGATACTAGGTGAGGAAGTTGACCCAGTGTCTTTCATGGAGACAGTCAAATGGATACGTGGCCATCGAATGGCTAAGGCGACTGTCGAGATGGCCCTATGGGACTTATATGCAAAGATCCTTGGTAAGCCACTTTATAAGGTGATTGGTGGCGTAAGGGAGAAGGTTGATGTAGGTGTAAGCGTAGGTATACAAAGGACTGTAGATGACTTGATTAAGAAAATCGGTGAATACCTTGAGATGGGATATGGGAGGATAAAGATAAAGATAAAGCCTGGGTGGGATGTGGATGTTCTGAGGAGGATTAGGAAGGAATATCCTGATATAAAGCTTACTGTGGATGCGAACTCGGCATATGACTTGGAGAAGCATATGAGTATCCTTAAGGCGTTGGATGAGTTTAACCTGCTCTATATCGAGCAGCCACTTGCATATAGCGACTTGGTGGGGCATAGCAAGCTGCAGAAGGAGCTATCTACACCAGTATGTCTAGATGAGAGTATAACCGATTCTCATAAGGCTTGGGAGGCGCTTGAGATCGACGCAGCTCGTGTTATAAACATCAAGCCCGGTAGAGTAGGGGGTACTGGCGAGTCGATTAAGATACATGACTTGGCTGAGGAACACGGCGTCCCAGTCTGGATGGGGGGTATGCTGGAAACAGGCATTGGGAGGGCTCATAACGTGTCTATAGCCACACTAAGGAATTTCAAGTTCCCAGGGGACATATCAGCCAGTGAGAGGTATTACAATAGGGATATTATTAGGGAGCCCTTTGTACTGGAGAAGGAGAGTAAGATGTCCGTTAGAAAAAGCCCGGGAATCGGTGTAGAGATAGACTGGGAATTCTTCAGTACACTAGTGGTTAAGGAAAAAAGATATGGAGTATAGACGCGCTACTCCATACGCTTCCTAAGCTTCTCGAGAACCTGAGGTAGGGTAGTGTACTCCATCTCCTCCGGCCCAAGTCTATGCGGCATAAAAGGCCCATGCCTACGTATATAGTCGGCTATCCTAGCGGCCATCATCCTGACATGCTCAAACGACGGGTCATCGAACAAGTCCACTGGGCCGATGAGCTTACCATCCGTTACCTGGAAACCTAGTCCAACAACCCTAGGTGGACCGTCGAACCTAGCAACCTTGGAATACCGTAATGGTACTGGCATGAATGGACCTGTATGGCTACCCCTCATCCATCCAGCCACCAGATAAGGTGTTGAGAACGCCTCCAAGATCTCCCCCATAGCTGGGAAACCAGACTGGGACCTGACTATCAATACAGGGTCATCCTTACCAACATATCTACCTGCTATGAGGGATAACCTAGTTGTAGATGCTGCTGCAGCTATCTCTCCGTCTGACCTCCTATGTACATATTTAATCACATACCTGCTTGGAGTACCGATCAATGCTAGGAGATCATAGATATCCTCAGGAGAATTCATTTTATACTCCTTGCCCTCGACGACATCCAACACTGTGAATGTGAAGCCGTCGTGTAGCTTAGGGTCTATGACCAATCCTGCTGTGTTAAAGGGGTCTGCGAACATCTTATATAGATATATGTTCCATGCCCCAGGCTCGGTCTTATCAGCCATGAATATAGCTATTGGATCACTCTTCCTCTCCTCAAACTCCATTTCAGCTAGACCCGGGCCCATGCCCCTAATATTCCCTGAGAATGCGTCTCTAAGAAGATCTTGCCCGGCTCCATAGAGCTTGAGCTTCTTAGAGACCTTTTCAGTGGCGTCTTTGAAGAGGTCCCAAGCCATCTTATGGATCTCCTCGTTATCAACACCCTTAAAATGTGTGAATATCAACTCGAGATCGTCACCCGCATGGGTCACGTAGAAACTGTTGATTAACCCGGTCTCAACATTCTCCCTAAGCCTCTTCTCAGCGAACTCAAGTAGTTCCTTCGGAACAGTGACGTGGCCAGCCAGTCCCCCGATATCGGCTTTAATAACAGAAACCGTGGTCTTCAATGTAACCACCTCTAACCAAAATATTCTATCCAAAACTTATATATCTCAGAATAGACCATTCTAAAGCCAGGATATGAGATAACCCATTATCTATAGGAGGTTCTTCCCATGTCAATATCTCCATAGTGATATGCCGTATGGCTTGGATACACACTTCCTCACCCTACTTGGCTTCGGGGTGAGGATATATATTCTATCGGTTATCTTGATAAGCTCATCCACCTGATGAGAGACGATGAGCATAGAGACCCCCCTAACCCGACTAATTGTTCGGAGAGCTTCCTGTAGATTCTCAATCGAAGACGTGTCTAGACCTGAGTAGGGCTCGTCCAGGAGTAGGATATCCGGCTCCAAGACAAGGGATCTAGCGATAGAGGCTTTTCTAGCAGTGCCCCCACTTACATGCCTGGGATACTTATCCAGATACTCTGTTATCCCAAGTATCTCAGCAGCCTCATAGACCCTCCTATCTCTCTCCTCCTTAGGCACGTTCCCGAATTTTAGCCCGAGCTCGATATTACCTTTGAGGGTGAACCATGGAAGAAGAATATCGTCTTGGGTGACGAAGCCAATACTACCATTTACCTCTACAATGCCCTCATCAGCATCCTCAAGCCCAGATAATATACGGAGTAGGGTTGTCTTACCACATCCATTTGGACCGACTAGCCCCACAATCTCGCCATTATCAACCTCTATGCTAATATGGTCTAAGACTAGGTCACCCCCGAATCTCTTTACCAGTCTAGACACCCTTATCATATAAGCCATTTTCTTGTCCACCCCTCAATAGGCTTAAGAACAATGTGATCCAAGAGAATCATAATGCTTATCAGGAGTAGGGCCCATGCAAATACTCCTTCTGGAACGCCCATGTCATAGTTGTATATAAGCCGGTATCCGATGCCGCCCCCGCCTCCAAAGGCCTCTGCAACCACGCTGATACGCAATGCCAAGCCTATCGCGGCTCTGGAGGCGCCGGCCATGTATAAGACGCCTCCTGGCAGGATTATGGAGACAAAGCTCTGGAGTTTAGATGCACCGAGGAGTTTAGAGAGCTCCTTAAGCTTCTTATCCAAAGCCTCTACAGCCCCGAACATTGAGGAGAGAAGGAGAGGATAAGTCGCTGCGGTCGTCACGAGAACAGGAGGAATTGGACTGAGTATCCCGAATATCATTATCAATATAAGTGTCCATACAAGGACGGATATACTCTGGATAAATGTATTTACCGCGTTGAAGAACATCTTTAGGAAGCTGTTTAGATATGCTAGGAAGACTGATAGTATCGTTAGGAGGAGAGCTATGAAGAAGCCCATCAGACTATTATATAGCGTCCTCAGAATAGATGAGTATAATACATTTATAGGTATCGTAGTGAGGAAGACATATACTTTATAGGGTGATGGAATCAGGTTTTGATAGAATAGGCTTAGCACAGCCCATGAAATAAATATGGTTAGGAAGAGGGTGATCCAGGCTATAGCCTGTAGAAGACTGTTTCTGGAATCCATTTTGGATCGTCCTTTAGATAGCCCCCTGCCCAGGCTATGCCCCAGACCTTCTTGATGTTCTCCACCAAGTCATTTGTCAGTAAACCGGTGTTGATCTTCACCCTATCATAGACCTTCTCAGCTACCTCAGGCTCCAGGCCATATAGCTTCTCCAATACAGACACGGTGTACTCCTTGTCCTCCACCCACATTATAGCAGCGTCTCTCCTAGCCTTGACAAGCTTCTCCACAAGCCCTGGATTACCCTCGACAAAGTCCTTCCTAGCAACCCATACTAGCATGACCGGCGACCCTTCTTCACCCAATGCCCCCCACATATCCTCATAGTCTGCAACTACATGTGCAGAGGCCTTCACCAACGCCCTACTAACCAGCGGCTCCCAGATAACTATTGCATCTACATCTCCACGCTCCAAAGCAGTGATCACGACTCCCGGGGGAGAGTTTATAGCCGTTACGCCACTTGAATTAACCTCCGTATCCTCCGTGACCTCAATGTCATACGCCATTTTTAGATAAGCCTTAAACATCCTATATGTCCCCGATGCTAATACAGCGGCTACACGCCTCCCCACTAGGTCATCCACGGTCTTTATATCATCCTTAACCGCGAGAATAGCCTGATTCTGATACATATCCACCGCTATAATTACAATATCTACACCGTCCTGTAGGAGCTTAGCCGCCATCTCCGCCGGAATTATAGCAATGTCTACATCGCCCTTAGCCACTGCAGCCAGGATATCAGGAGTCTTCTGGAGGCGTATTACCTCGGCGTCAAAGCCATACTTGGCATCTATCCCCGCATCCTCAAGGATATCGAGTGTACTGATACCGCCTTCAAGAGTCGCGCATCGAACCGTCTCCTTAGAGCCTAGTAGACCTGATAACAGAGGGTATCCCGCTGCAATTATAATCAGGCCTACCACGATTATAAGTAGATACAGCTTCTTCATCATCCACCAGCCTCATACAATGGGTCAATAGACAAAATAGTATGTAAAAACCCATCTCTATAAAAACGATAGTATAAAGGCCTTTGCAGCGACTATACCAAATGAGATTATCAGTGATATAGCGAGGTTCATGTTAAACGCCCTAGGTATGTTTGACAAGCTCTCCATAGCAAGTAGATGCTGGTAAATCATCAATGAAGACGCTAATAAAGTGGTCAGCAACCCGATTAACCCCAATCCGTATATTACGTATCCCAATACTAGGAATGATATCGACATTAGATGCATAGCCAATGCAATTATCCGTGCCTTATCAACTCCATATACCGCTGGGACACTCCCCAGCCCCATGGCCCTGTCAAACTCGATATCCATGATACTATATAATATGTCGAAGCCAGATACCCAGAGTGCCACTGCAAGGATATAAACATATGGGACAGATTCCAATACCAAGACTATGCTCGAAGCACTTTTTCCAATCACAGCGACAGCGCCTCCGAAGACAACCATACCTAGGGACAGGCCTAGATGAAGATGGGGGAAACTATGCCAACGCTTTGCATGGGGGTATGTCATGATCACCATCCAGAGAAGTGGACTTAGGAGGAAGGCATAGAAGTTGAGAAGTGCAGCTGATATAAAGTATAATATGCTTCCGATAACAACGATCATCCAAGCCTCCCTAGGGGAGACCACTCCCCTGACTAAGGGCCGGTTCATCGTCCTAGGATTCTGCGAATCAATATCGATATCAGCTATATTATTATAAGCCATTCCAGCCGTCCTCAGGCCCAGCACCGCTAGACATATTAATATTATGTCGGCTATAGTAGGTATCCCCGATAACAATGCACCTGCATATGCGAATGGGAGGCTGAATAATGTGTGCTCAATCCTAATTAACTTCATATATAGTGACAGCTTTCTCCTAGAAGATACTTTACCGGGATCCCATCTGGGAACGTCTCCTATATCCATTGGACCATCCCCCCTAGGATCCTTGGTCTAGGCCATAGAGACTCCATTTCTCATCTACAAGCCTCTTGGTATCTTCATCCACCTCAACCTCCCTAGGCCACTCCTTACCACCATATTCCTCTGGATACTTCCTAGTCGCATCGATACCTAGTTTACTCCCATAGCCTTGGATGGGGGTGGCTGGGTCGAGGGCATCCGTATGTGTACCTGGTATTATTAGGACGTCTCTCTGCGGATCTACATTAACGGATACAGCCCATATCACCTGGTTAATGTCATGGGGATTAATATCATGATCCACGACCACTATCATCTTTGTAAGGGAGAACTGGCCCAGACCCCATAGACCCATCATAACCTTCTTAGCATGTCCCGGATACCTTTTCTTAATAGATACTATTGCTAGTCCCTGGAAGACGCCATGTTCAGGTAGGTTTATCTCAACTACCTCTGGGAACATCATCTGGATAATGGGTAGGAATATCCTCTCAACAGCCTTACCAATGACAGCATCCTCCAAGGCGGGTTTCCCGACAACACTACCATAGTATATCGGGTCACTCCTCATATAAATACACTCGAGATGGAATATGGGATATTTATCCATAGGCTTATCATAGTAGCCCATATGGTCTCCAAAAGGCCCTTCATACGCCGTCTCACTAACATCGATATAGCCCTCCAACACAGCTTCACCATATGCAGGGACCATTAATCCAGATCCTAGCTCGACAACTGGGAGGCTCTCTCCCCTAACAATACCTGCAAAAAGATATTTATCCATTGGATATGGAACTGGAGCCGCGCCTGTAAAGAGGGTCGCGGGATCCCCACCTATTAAAATCGCCACAGGAATCCTTTCTAGACCAGATTCACCCGCCTTCCTATATGACTCCGCACTCCTCTTATGGATCTGCCAGTGAATGACTCCACGCCTGTCATCCAGTATCATGACCCTATAAACACCCATGTTATAAGTCTCCTTATCTGGATCCCTAGTGATGACAAGGGGATATGTAAAGTATCTTCCCCCGTCTCCCGGCCAAGTCTTGAATACGGGGAGGTTATTTAGGGAAGCCTTATCCCCCTCCAAGATATTCTCGAAAATGGGAGTGCTACCGACTTTCTTAGGAAGGTATCTTGAGAGACTCATCATATCCTTGAAGGCACGTATCTTATCCACTACACCCATAGGAGGAGGAGATAATGCCAGGGATATAAGCCGCCGACCTACATCCTCAAGTCTCTCTACACCCAGGGACTTTCTAAACACATCTATATGGCAGAATAGGTTTCCCGCGATCCTCCACCCGGGGAAACCCTTTACATTCTCGAATAGAAGCGCTGGACCACGTCTATACATAATCCTCCTTAGAACCTCAGGTATCTCCAGGATCGGCGAGGCCTCCACCGTTATCCTCTTCAACCAGCCGATTTCATCTAGGAACTCCAGGTATCCACGCATATCCCTAAGTGTCTTCAAGCCAAGCACCCCACATACCAAACACTGTTAGACACATAAAGACCAAAGTTAATTTTTTATGATATAGTCATTACTTTATTAAACCTATATATAAGTTGCTCTTGACTAGATATCTGAGTAAATCCAGTTAGATAATTCTGTTTAAGAAACATAGGGAGACAGTCTAACCAGATAAAAAGAGGAGAGAAGAGGGATGTGGTTGACTAGAAGTTGGCTATGAACATTATAGTCCCTCGACTGAACTCAATAACCAGAATTATAAAAATGGTGCTCCGGCCGGGATTTAAACCCGTGACCATCGGCTCGAAAAACTCACCCTTTATAAAGACCGCATCCCGATTTCATGGGTTTTGGGAAGCATATATATTTCTGCAAACCTCCATTATATACAAAAATGATCATTGGGAAGCATTTTTCTAAAGCTTCTTATAGGCTTTTTCCCTATGTTCAACTGCAACCACATATATAATGTGTTTACCCGTATCTAAGATCAAAATCACCCTATATTTCCCTATTCGTAGAGAATAAAATGGTAAACCCCTCAACTTTTTAACATACCTAAACGGATCTTCTACGATATCCTCTACCTTCCCAAGGATCCTTCTAGAATCATTTTTGCCAAGTTTTTTCAGGTCATTCAGGGCAGCTCTCGTCCATAGAACCCTATACTTCATATGCCCAACTCTCTCTTAACCTCTTCAGAAGTATAAACCCTACCCTCTTTAATATCACTAATAGCCTTCTCTATCTTCTCCAGAACCTCAGGAGACAAAGGCTCCTCGTCGACCTTACTCATGATCAACCGCCTAATAACTGAGGAATACGGCTCCCTCTCATGTATCTTCAGCTCATCCAATAATTTCTTCAACTCAACATCTATCTGAATAGTTGTCTTCATACACATAATAATTCAATATAACACCTTATAAATAATTATAGCAAATTATACCACAAATTATGTGTCAACACAAATTAAACTGATTAAAAATGCTGTAGTTTTATCACATGAGATAGATATAAAAATGGTGCTCCGGCCGGGATTTGAACCCGGGATCACCGGCTCGAAAGGCCGGTTTAAGCCCCCTTATTTAGGGGTATGCTTGACCGGGCTACACCACCGGAGCCAGTTGGTGCCTATTATTATCAATACATAGTGATATTCTTTATAAAACTTTAGAGTTTTTCGCCTCTTATCTCTAGGACAGTCCTTATATCCTTCTCTTTAACCGTTACACGCTTGGACTGCTCGGCTACCTTCATAGCCTGTAACGTCACGTCTTTAGCTACTTTCTCTAAATATTTTGCGAGTAATGCGGCTGCATCTTCACTTACTTTCTTGGCTCCAGCCTCTTTCATTAGCTTATACACGGTGAACTTTGGGATTGCCATATTAAAAATCACCACATAATTTATTTTAGCATTATAAGGATTTATATAGTTCATAGTTTTAGGTGCAATTAGGCATGAGGCTCGTGGATACACACATACATCTCTATGATGAGAAGTATTTGAGTAGTCTGGACCAGATATTGTCGGATGCTGAGAAAATTGGTGTAGAGGCTGTTATATGCGTCGCCGAGGATTATGAGACGTCCCTCGACACCCTTAGAATAGCCTCTAAAAACGATTCTGTATATCCTGCTATCGGGATGCATCCATGGACCGCGCTCCATTCATTCGATGAACTGGAGAGGGTAATTGAGTTGATTCAGCGGGAGAATAGAAGTATCATTGCCATTGGTGAGGTGGGGCTGGATAGGAAATATGAGAGTGGTGAGAAGGGCTATGCAAGGCAGCTTGAGGCTTTTAAGAAGATGGTTGAGCTCGCCAAGGAGTTTGATAAGCCGCTGAACATCCATTCCAGACGTGCAGCCAGGGATGTCCTGAGGATCCTGAGGGTTTACAACGTTGAAAAAGCCCATTTTCACTGGTTTACAGATGATGAGGATATACTCCGGGAAGTCGTCTCAATGGGATACTATGTGTCCTTCACGCCTTCAATAACATACTCTAAGAGAAATCAGCGCCTAGCCAAGCTGGTTCCACCCGAGCAACTCCTTACAGAGACAGATGGTCCGGTGCCGTTCTACGGCGAGTTGAAGGGGAAGCTGACTGAGCCTAAGCACGCCCTGCTGGTCCTTAACAAGCTTGCTGAGATACATGGGATAGAGCCTAGTGAGTTGGCGGAGATAATTTGGAGGAACTTTGAGAAGCTATATCTCCAGTAAATTATTCGGGGCCGACTAGGAACGCGGTCATCGAGACCCCATTAGTCAAGTGAGAGAGACACCCGATGAAGTGGGTACCCGGCTCCTTCACAACCATCAATTGGGATATTCTCGATAGACGATGAAAAAATTTTGGCTACCCGCGTGTCCCTACCCCATTCTAATTATAGGGGTTTCCAGAGTTGCATAGATGTCTTGTTAATAGCCCTATTAGCTGTGTTTAAGCACAGAACCATTTTATTCTATTTCTAATTTTTAAGCCTGTTTTACCAAATTTTATTAAGGCGGATGATTGGACTGACCTGGGCTGAGTCGATGATGACAATGCACCACAATGACGCCACTTGATGATAGGTATTAAAATTATGACTAAGAATCCATGGTTTCTAGTTTAGGCTACTTAATTTTGCCTTTAGCCTAAGCCTCTCTCTAAGGCTGAGAGCAGCGACCCTAGTATCCTCATCCCTCAAGTACTCCGAGACTTCATACGGTACTCTACCATCTAAGAAAGAAGGTGGCTTAATGCCATTCGAGTATAGCATGATCGAGGCTATATCCTCCATATAGAGATTATCATCTAGCTTCATCTGCATCGTATAGGGCTCTCCATCCCTAAAAACAGCGTATAGAAGAACTGTGTCAACAGCATGTGTTCCCCTCCTTGCATGGGGAACCTTATCAATATACGTTTCTCCACCAGTATAGTAGGGATAATATACGATTCCCTCTACAGTCCTTATTATATAGTCTGGGTGGGTCCTCCTATACACGCCATCCCTATTTAAATGGTGAACATCCTCCACGATATCCAGTTCACAGAGGGCGTTTTGGAGTAGGCGGTGAATATGTCTAGCGGAGGAAGAATATTTAGGCTCTAGGTAGAGGTAGCCCCCGCCATCAGTCACGCTCCCACATCCCATTAGGGGCCCGTATCCCATGCCCCCCGTACCCAGGTATTTCATGAAGCCCCTGAGGTAATAACCCTGGAGATACCCGCTTAGATAGGGGGTTACACGGCTTAGATACGTCTTCTCAACGATCTCCATCAACTTACTCCTGAGGATATTCTTTATAGACTCCCGGAAGGTATAGAGGTTCTTCCTATAGAGGTGGTTCATTATATTCAACGTCCCCCGCCCCGATGTGAAGCCGTGGTCACCGTATATCATCACCACGGCATCCTCCCTATCATCCCTTATCCTATCGATGAGGGGCTTTATAAAGCTCCTGTCAATCAATTCATATACACTATAGATATATGGACGGTCATGCCAGAAATAATGCTGGGCTACATCCGTCTCCCTAAACACCACCATTGAGAAGTCATATGTATAGATCTCGGAGAGCCTGTGGAACAGTAGGCTCCTATCCCTAATACTCTTCTCCAGCCAGGTTTTCTTAGATGACCACGGTGGTTCACCCACGTATAGGCCCCGCCTCTTCAACGCCTCACCCAGTTTCTCGGGATAGGTATATATAGAGGAGGAGTATGAGGCAGGCATGCCGGATACGATGACGCCGTTAACCCTCTTAGGAGGATATAGGAAGGGTATGTTTATAAGGAGCTGCCTCCTTCCAGAGTGGTTCATGATATCGAATATCGTGAAAGGCAGATCCTCTCCACTCGAGAGCCTGAGCCTCCTACTCAGCTTGTCATAGAGGTAGAAGTCGTATATCCCATGCCTAGATTTCTTCAACCCCGTTATTATAGAGGACCAGGCTGGTGGGGACATTGGGGGTATTGTGGATTTGAGGCGGTACCGTAGAGAAGAGTCATAAAGCTCTTTAAACCCCCCATTACTCCTATGGGAGAGATAGCCCAATAGAATATGCTCGTCCAAGCCATCTATGCCGATGGAATATACTTTCATATTCACAAACCATCTACAACATAACCTAAGACGTAAAAGAATATTATTACCAGTCAATAATAAAAATTATAAAAGATATATAAAGCATATTTACCTTATTCGCATATCCACTTCATATGATAAATAAGAGGCAAGGCACCTTCCTAGGGCTTCCTAATCCTCAGGTCACCGGATCTAATGAGCTCCTCAATATAGATGCGTGCATCATCCTCCTCAAGCGAGAGCTTTCTCGCTAGCTCGCTAAATGCCTTCAAAGCCTCATCCAAAGTAGTCTCGCCAAGGCTCCTAGCCAGCGCCCTAAACTCATCCAAGACCCTATGCCTCTTCACAGCCCATTCTCTGAAGCCTCCCGATGCATATTCAACAGGCTTTATCTCCAGCTCATCTGCAGTGGCATAGTATCTATATACCCTTTCAGGCCTCTTCGTCCTACCGAGGTACATCAACGGCCTATATTTTTTATAGTCCCATCTACCATTTACAAAGGCCTCATTCGCATATGCCGAGACCACCTCCCCGACAAACCAATCGTGGTCCCCTGTGACGAAGCAATTAACCTTCTTCATCTCCAAGACAGCAGCCGACTCAGCTATGTATGGGACGCCTAATACCTCGCCCTTCTTAATCGTGAAGCCCCCTCTCCTGATCTTATCCCTATAGAACCTCTCCGACACATCCCCTAAATAAGGTGTCTTATCCACTAGGCTGAAGTCTAGGAAGTTGAATGCAAAGCCATCGGCTTTTAGAAGCACTTTATAAGTATAGCGTTCAGGAGCTACAGCGACGCCTAGGAGTAGAGGCTTGTGAGATAGCTGTGTCCACCATGCGGCCAACATACCCGTGGCCCTACCATCATATTCAGCGGTGACTACAATAGGTATAAATGGATATAGGAGGTTGGGAGCTTGAGACAAGTCTATCTTTCTGAGACTCATATGTATACACCAAAAATAATATTTTAGGGCTTACACACAATAAAACTACATATCCCGGGGAGGGAGGGCACCATCTTCAATAAATGATTTTGCAATAGACACAAACTCATCCGTCTCCTCCTTCGGGGTTATAGCCCCCATAACATTATCCTTTCCACCCGCTACATATCCCCGTGACAATGCATAGTCTATCAACCTATACATCTCCATGGGATAGGCGTTGGACCGTATATATACCTGGTCATACTGGGGGAAGAACCCCCTATTCACTACTATTGTTACAAGGCCCCTATATCTTGATGAGATACGCCTACCTACGCGTGAGATGATGTAGTAGTGGGAGTCTAACTCCTTATATATCCACCTATCTCCACGTACTATACCATCATCCCCAGATAGTCTCTCAACTTCTCTTATCGCCTCATCATACCTATTAATCCACTCCCTCTCATCAAGTATACCATGGGGATCATCCACATACTGGAGTACCTTATCCACCGCCTTTTTAACTGCCTCACGGTCGTTCACTATATGATTTGAGTCTATTAAGAGAACCATTCGATAAACATCCTCGAGAGAGAGGCCATGTATGTCTAGGATTCTAGACACATCATTATAGATAGGCTTATCCCTAATCCTCATGCCGACGTCCCCGACCAGGCCTAATACAGTCAAGATATCCATATCCCTATTCAGTATATGGTCTATGAGGAGGGTGTTTGAATAAAACCTCTCACCAGACTCCATAGGGGGATCGATATAGAGGGCGTTTCTACGCGACGTGTGGAAATGATGATCTATGACAACTATTTGGGAGCCGGTGGATTCAGCCAACTCCCCCAGGTTATCGTCCCTCACGGCGATATCCAAGACGACTATGTATTCATAGCCCCCAAGACGTTTAAAGTCGTCAGTTGGTATAGTATAGCTGCCGATAGGCGGGGTATAGAACTCAGCGGAGCTATTTACATATAGTTTGAACTTCGCGGTTGAGCATATCCCGTCTGTATCCCAGTGTCCAACAACCATTACATCGCTGTCCCTTAGAGGGGATATATTATATTCCATGGTCCCAGCTATACAGATTAATGTTGTGATAAATAAAATAATTTATTTATTCAGCCAAATACAAGGGCGGTAATCAACTATTGTAGAGGGGAGAAGGATGGAGATAAGGCTGTTAGATGAAGAAGTCCTGTGTAGAGGTAGGCGTGTCACACTATACTCTAGGAGATATTGGGTTGAGGGTAAGGAGGTTGTTAGGGATGTAGTCCACTTCGGGGAATCCGTCGCCATAGTCCCGGTTAAGGATGATGGGAAGATTATCTTGATAAGGCAGTTCCGGGCATCGATCGGGAAATGGATTATAGAGGTTCCAGCGGGTAGGGTTGAGGAGGGGGAGGACTGGCGGTCTGCGGCTAGGAGGGAGTTGGAGGAGGAGACGGGATACAAGCCTTCTAGTATAGAGAGGCTGGCATCAACATACGTCTCGCCGGGATATAGTGACGAGGTGATACATATAACCGTTGCACGTGGACTCGAGTATGTGGGTCAGAATCTAGAGCCTACGGAGGTTATAAACGTATTCGAGACATCGGTTGAAGAGGCCCTTGAGATGATCCTGGGATCTGACACTGCAGACGCCAAGACAGTCATAGCCCTAATGCTATACCATAACTATGTGCATGGCAGGAAGACATGAAAAGTTATATGAAGACTGTTATCTCCTATGGACATAGCCTATGATATCCTCGATGGAGGAGAAGCCCTCTGAATCAAGATACTTCTCAATACCCTGTAGTATCTCCCCAGCTGTTGATAATCCTTTAAATGCTACAGCTGTACCGATGCCTACAGCCGAGGCTCCCGCCAATATGAACTCGACTGCATCAATCCATGTCATGACGCCTCCCACCCCGATTATAGGAGGCGAATACTCTCTATAGATCTCGTAGACTACTCTAGTGGCAACTGGGTGTATAGCCGGCCCGCTTAACCCACCATATTTATTTGATAGGATAGGCTTCTTGGCATAGACGTCTATGGCCATGGCCTTCAAGGTGTTTATGGCTACTATTGCATCGGCCCCAGCATCCAACGACCTAGACACGGTCTCCATAAGGCTATCGGTGATACCCACCTTTATGAACACAGGTATATCGACTGACGACGATACTGTCTTAACGATCTCATATGTATATCCCGGGTCCTGCCCAATCTGGAGGCCGTGTCCCTTGACATGGGGGCAGCTTAGGTTTAGCTCGACAGCGTCTGCACCATGCTCCTCCGCATAAGACGCTATAATGTGGAACTCACCTGGTGTAGATGCTGCTATACTAACTATAACTGGAGCGCCTCCCTCCCTAGCCTCCTTCAAAATATCTGGTAGAGCCCTATAACCTGGGTTTGAAAGGCCTACTGCATTCAATAGCCCACTTTCTACAAAGGCTATGATAGGCGTGTCATACCCCTCTCTAGGCTCGAGCGTCATACTCTTCGTCGTGACAGCGCCGAAGCCGGCCTTCGCCGCCCTAGCCAGGAGGAGGCCGTCGTTACCAAGTATGCCCGATGCAAGGACCAATGGGTTTACGAGTGTTAGTGAGGATATCTTTGTTGATAACCTAGTCATCCACCCCCACCTCATAACCGGCTTCCAGCAGGTCCCTAGCGTTGAATACAGGCCCGTCTCTACAAACCAGTAGACCTGTTCCCTCCAATATACAGGAGCCGCATATGCCTACCCCGCATTTGATATATCTCTCCATAGACACCTGACACTCCACTCCATGCTCTAAACATATCTCGATAAGCCGATTCAGCATCGGCTCAGGCCCACAGCCGAGGACAATATCATATCCATCGATATTCTTCTCGACATACTCTGTTACAAGCCCCTTATATCCCGAGGAGCCGTCTTCCGTCACCAGCATAGACTCCATACCCAGTTTACCAGCCTCCTCAGTATATAGGCCATACTCTCTCGACTTGACTCCCTCGATATACATCGATTCAAACCCCTTTTTATGAAGGACATGCCCTGCAAAAATTATTGGAGCAGCTCCATACCCGCCTCCAACAAGGAGGTACCTAGCCCTCCTAGATAGGTCGAAACCGGTTCCATATGGCCCCCTTAGAAAAACTGGTTCACCAACATCCATACTATGAATCTTTCTAGTCGTCGGCCCCCTCTCCCTTATGGTGAGGCGTATAACGCCATTGGCATGGTATGACGGGCTTAGAGGAATCTCCTCATAACCAGGTACCCATAGCATGATGAACTGCCCAGGTACTGTAACTGGTAGTTTATCTATGTTTATAACGAGGGATTTGAGGCCTGGGCCGTGGGTTACAACCTCATCTATAAATCCACGTACATATCTCAGGCTAGTCATCCCGATGGTCATCTCCATAGCCTCATAATGTTTTCTCCATAGCCCCGTGGCGCAGTAATCTCTCCATCCATGTATACTGGTACGCCCCTTACGAATGTGGCTACAACCTTTCCATGGACCTCCCATCCCTCGAATGGAGAGTGCTTCGCCTTTGAATGGAAGTTAGAGGGATCTATCTTATAGCTGGAGTCTAGATCAACGACCGTGAAATTAGCCAGTTTACCAGCTTCAATATCACCGAGGAGTTTATCGAAGCCTATGAGCTTAGCTGGACACCTTGAATATGCCTCCACTACTCTGTCAATGGTTAATACGCCTTTTTTACACAGGGTTAGGAGGATCGGTAGAGCCGTCTCGAGGCCGGGGAACCCTCCCCAAGGCGTCTCCCTAAGCTTCTCCTCAGCCTCATGAGGCGCGTGATCCGTTGTAAGAGCCTCCACATGTCCAGATGCAAAGTATCTCAGTAGATTCCTCCTCATATCCTCCGGCCTCAGGGGGGGATATACACGGTAATAGCTCCCTCTATACAGCTCGTTTGAGAGGGTTAGGTAGTGTGGACACGTATCCGATGATATTGATGGATCTATCTTCCTAGCAGCATCGATACTCTCTATATTCGAGACATGAGTTAGATGGGCTCTAAACCCATATTTAACACCTAGTCTAGCGATGTCTACAGCCGCCTTAACCTCGGCCTCAGGTGGTCTAAAACCGTTTTTGACGAAACCCGGGTCCTCCGGATGGAATACCGTAAATATATCTTTCTCAGCGTTATACCGGAGTACGTTGGATAAGAGGTCTTCACCGGCCTCCAGATCCTCGGGGAAGAACTTCATGCCTATGGCGGTCTCCTCATAACCCTCCAACTCACTTGGGCTAGAGGGTACTCCATAGTATAGCCCGTAGTCGACTACCGAGTTTATAGAGGCTACACAGTCCCTATACCACAGCATCCTAAGTGTGTTGACCCTAGGCTTTGTATTGGGCATGTCAACGACGACCGCCACACCCCCCGCTGCGGCGGCGGATGTACCTGTATAGAAGTCTTCTTTATAGCTGTAGTCGAAGTCCCTCATATGGACGTGGATATCCACCATCCCAGGGAGTATCAGTAGACCCTTGCCAGTATAGTCATAGACTTCGTCACCAGATATACTGTGGTTCAGGCGGATGTCCCTGATGAAGCCGTCTTCAACATGGATCGATACCTCCTTCACACCCTCCTTTAGATAGGCTTTACCCCTTATGATCACTTCAGGCTAGACCCCCATGTGGGAGATAAACTGCTTGACAATCTCCTCTCTACTTGTATAGCGCTCGCAGTATATGCATTCCAGTGTCAGAGGCTCCTTAGAGACCACCCTGAACTTGGGCTTCGCCGTCTCACGCCCCTGGTTAGAGATGCAGCTTGGATTTGAACATCTTATGATGCCCTCTATATAGTCGGGGACAGAGACCTTCTCCTTCCTATAGACCTCATAGTCCCTGATGATGTTTATCGTCGCCGTAGGCGCGATCAAGGCGATTATATTCAGCTCATCCATCGTCAGCTCCCTACCCTCTATCTTAACAATATCCTTCCTACCGAGTTTAGAGCTCTCGGTATTCATTATAATCGCTAGGCGAATACCTTCATCACCGTTTATCCCCAGTATCCTGACGACGTTCAACGCGTTTCCAGCTGGTATATGGTCTATGACAGTCCCAAACCTTATCTTCCTAACAAGTAGCCCCTCACCCATATCTAATCACCTAATAAGATTAGTTTGAGAAGAGCCATCCTAACGGGGATGGCGTTCCTAGCCTCCTCAAAATAATATGCGTATCTCGTCTCATCCACCTCTGGCGATATCTCATCCACCCTCGGAAGCGGGTGGAGGATCATCAGATCATCCTTGACGCCGGTTAATAGAGACCTGTTTATCTGATAACTACCCTTGACCCTCTCATACTCAGCTAGGTCAGGGAACCTCTCCTTCTGAATCCTAGTCACATACAATACATCCAGCTCCTTTATCACGTTTGTTAAGTCAGTTGTCTCCACATAGTTGATGTTCATCTCACCCAGCTTATCCCTGACCTCGGGCTTGACCTGTAGCTCGGGCGGCGAGATTAAATATAGTGTCTCGGGCTTGAAGAGTGAGGCGCCGAATATGAATGATGTGGATGCCCTACCATACTTCAAGTCGCCTAATACACCTATCTTCAACCCCCCTATCCTCCCCCTAGCCTTCCAGATCGTGTATAGGTCGAGCATGGCCTGGGTAGGATGGTGATGCGAGCCGTCTCCAGCGTTTATAACCGGGGCCTCAGCGATCTCAGCGGCGTATTTAGCTGCCCCCTCTATCTTATGCCTAATGACGATTGCATTTGCATACCCGTCCATCATCCTGATAGTGTCTCCAAGGGTCTCGCCCTTGGCTATCGAGGTACGCTCAACACCAGAGAAGACGAGGCATTTACCCCCAAGCCTATACATCGCGGTCTGGAAGCTGAACATCGTCCTCGTACTGGGCTCGAAGAATAACAGTGCCAGGATACGGTCTCTAAGCAGGTCGACACCGGTCTTGACATATGCCTCCATCTCACTCGCAACCCTAAATATCTTCATGAGATCCTCCGAGGTGAAATCCAATATAGATATTACATCACGACCCTTAAACATCATGTATCACCTATATACTCCATAACAACAGCATATCTATCGTCCTCCAGCAATCCACTGGAGTGGAGTGCTTCAACCACATCCTTAATCCAATATATGGGGAGGAGCTCCACACCCGCCTCAGCCAGGTTCTCCACAGCCCCCTGCATCCTATCTATAAATGTAACGGCGTACTCCACCACCCCTCCAATCGACCTAATTGCCTCAACAGCATGTAATATGCTTCCCCCAGTGGTGGTCACATCCTCTAATATGACTACCCTGGTCCCGGGGTTGAGAGAGCCCTCGATAACCTTGCCGGCGCCAGCCTCCTTACGCTTCTTACGTACATAGATCATCGGGTAATCCAAGATGTATGAGACGACTGAAGCCACTGGTATACTCCCCGTCTCTATGCCTGATATCACATCGAAGCCCTCAACCATGTCCAATGCCGCTATGTAGTGTGAGACCACTCTCTTGAAGAGCCTTGGGCGTGAGATAACCTTACGGAGATCGATGTAGTATGGGCTCCAAGCCCCTGATGTAAGCCTGAAGTCTCCAAAGAGTATGATGCCCTCCCTATACAGGGCTTCAATAAGCATCTTATCGAATCTCACCGTCATATCACCACCTCAGCCTCTCCAAAAACCATTTAGCAGCCTTAACCGGGTCACCCGATTTATAAATACCTCGCCCAATAATCTCGAAATCAGCTCCCATTGAGACGGCTGAACCGGGTTCAGCGCCTTGAGCACCTACTCCAGGAGAGAGTATGAGGCCTTTAAAACCCCTCTCCCTAACTATCTCAATATACCTTGGCATTGTAGCAGGGAGTATAAAGCCGTCTACACCAGCCTCCAACGATATCCTCAGGTTATCCTCAAAACACTTGTTGAGAACCTCCTCACCACCTGGGTGGGACATGGCCACGACAGATAATATACCTAATCCGTTTTCACGTGCCGTGGAGACAGCCTCGTCAAGCGCCTTCTCCCTACCTATAACCGAGTGGCTTATCACAGCGTCGAAGCCGATGTCAGCCATATGCTGGATGATAAGCCTGTTTATATGGCCTACATCCGCCAGCTTAAGGTCGGCTATGAAGAAGAAGCCCCAGTCATATTCATTGATAAGCCTATATAGAGACTCCTCACCGAGTGTGAGGATCGTGGGCCACCCTATCTTAACCCCTGCAATCAGATTTCTGAGACTATTTAGGAGTGAGACTATCTTCATGAATAGACTGTGTTGACAGCCTTCTAGAAGCCTACAATGTAGATCGAGAGCGAGGACAATACGAGAATCAGCTTGGGACCCCCTATCCAACGCCTTTTCAATGAAGCCTACCAAGGAAGCCCACATTATACAATGCGAAAAAACCTTTTATAAGCTTTCAACACATGGAGATGATAAAAACAGTGGGTTTAGAGACTGGAAAAGCATCTCTCCAGTCTATGATGTATGTTATTATGGACAAATACTCCTAATCTAGAGAACCCTTTAGATATCCATAGAGTACAAATGGTCGTAGACGTATTATGGAGTGGCCCAGTACTCTCCAGAACGGCATATTAACCTGCCTACGATATACACCACTTCTTTTTTGGGATCTAATTGCTTTTCTAAATGAAAATCGCCTAATATGGAGGCAAGAGATCTTATCAACAAATTTCACTTCATATCCTAAGCTACGTAGATCTCTATCCAATTGTGAGTCAACAACCAAGGCATCTTTATATCCACCAACTTCATCTAACGCTCTTCTCAGTATTAGGCGACAGGCTCCACGCGGTTCCCTGCCCAGAGGACTGAAGTTATATGTCTTCTCCCAATAATGATATAGGAGATTCATAAATGAAACCGATTTATCCGTAATCACCTTTGCACTTACACTAACGATGTTTCCTTTTAGTTCTGGGAGTAGAACCTCCAATATATTTGGGGGAACAACAATATCTGCTTCTACGATCCAAATAACATCACCACTAGAGGCTTTATAACCCATCTGGACGTTCTCAGCTAGACTATTCCTCCATTTAGCCTCGTGTTTATGGATTATCTTACCCTCTGGGAATATCTCCCTGATAATCTCCTCCGAACGATCCGTACATCTATCTAGTATAAATATGAATTCATCAACCTTAGTATTCAGATTCCTTAGGGATGACAATGATCTTGGGAGATACTCCTCCTCATTATGGACCGGCATTATTGCACTTATCTTCATCCCGGAACTCCTCCAATCATATTAAGCATTTGGCTAATAACCTATAAAGTTATAGTATTGTAACCATCAGCACACGATAAAAACGCCATATAATATACGAATATTTTTATATGGGTTTTTGCATGTAATATTTAGTTTACTACTCTGGAGTAGATAAATTATGAACAAGGCGGTAATAGTCGGATTGGACGGGGTTCCATACGGCCTATTAAAAGAGCTTATCGAAGAAGATATTATGCCTAACTTGAAAGACGTGTTGTCAGAAGGGGTTTTTACTCGGATGCAGTCTTCAATACCATGTGTATCATCAGTCTCATGGAGTAGTATAATCACTGGGAGGAACCCAGGGGAACACGGGGTATATGGATTCACTGATATCATACCGGGAACCTATTCAGTGAGTTATCATAGCATAAAAAAACTTAGGGCTAAACCGTTTTGGATTATGGATCATGGTAAGAGATATGTTATACTAAATGTACCATCTACATTCCCTGCTCAAGAGATTAATGGTGTCATGGTAACAGGATTCGTATCACCAGACATTAAGAGGTCGGTGTATCCACCGGAGTATCTAGGCATTCTTGAGGAGATAGATTACAGGATAGATGTGGATATCAGCCTCATAGATAAATCTAGACACGCGTTTATGGATGATTTATTCCAGTCCCTCGCAAACCGTGTGAGACTGTATAGGTACCTATGGGAGAAGGTTAAGTGGGATATATTCATGCTGGTGGTGACTGGTACAGATAGGCTAGGACACTATTTCTGGGATGCATATGAACATAGAGGAAACCCTTTCCATAACGCATTCCTACAGTTCTTCAAGGCCGTTGACCACTTAATAGGGGAGATATATGGAAAGATAAACACGGATACACAACTTATAGTACTATCTGATCATGGAATGGAGTTGAAGCACATCAATGTATATTTAAATGCCTTCCTGAAGAGGGAGGGATTCCTCTATATCGACGGTGATAGAAGGGGGCTCAGCGGTATCACAAAAAAGACCCAAGCCTTCGCCCTCGACCCTAACAGAATATATATAAACATAGAGGGAAGATATCCCCGGGGTAGTGTTAAGCAAAGTGAGAGGGAGAGGGTGGTGGAGGACCTGATAACCGCCTTTAGAGACTTAGCTTATAACGGTAATAAGGTTATTCGAGAGATATATAGGAGGGAGGAGGTTTATCACGGAAATTATCTGGATCATGCTCCTGATTTACTCCTGATACCAAATAGCGGCTTCAACCTCATGGCGAGACCCGAAGGAGAAAAGGTATTTGGAGTGGATAACTTAACTGGGATGCATAATCCAGAGGCATTTATCTACACTAATCAAGATATCGAGTTGGATAATCCATCTGTAGAAGATGTGTTGAAGATTATGGGGTGGAAATATGAATACGTATCATAACGATAGGCTAACCTGCTGGAATTGCCCATCAGCTATACTAAGAGGGAATGTAGATTTCAGGGCATGTGGACAGTCGATGCGTAGATTCACATCCATGGAGGGAGGAGACGTGGTTATTGAATGCGAGCGTAGACCCGAACTTGGTCACTTCGAGCCGACAATCAATTTCAGCGAGTGCCCACAGTGGAAACCGACTAAATACGGGAGGCTATTAGACAATATGAGGGTATTGATACTAGGTATAGACGGATATCTAGGGTGGACCCTCGCCCTTAAACTAGGTGCATTAGGCTTTGAGGTCAGTGGTGTAGATAACTTTCTAAGAAGGAGGATGGTCAGAGAAAAAGGCTCTATGAGTGTAGTCCCAATTGCAAGTATGGAGGAGAGAATTAAAGCTGCGAAGAAATACCTGGATATAGATATTAATTTTAGGAAGATCGATGTATTGAATAGGGATAAGCTGGCTGATTTCCTGAAGGAAGTTAAGCCCGAGGTCATTGTCCATTATGCAGAGGTGCCGAGCGCACCATATAGTATGGTGGATGCTGACCACGCCATATTCGTCCAGAAGAATAACGTCCTCGGGACACTTGGACTCCTCTTCCTCATGAGGGATATCGTGCCAGAAGCCACATTGATAAAACTCGGGACAATGGGGGAGTATGGCGCTCCATTAACTGGACGACCACTATTCGAGGGCTTCTTCCCAGCCGATGCAGTCCTATTATGGAATGGTAGGGAGTGGAGCCTGGGTGGGGAGATGACCCCCAGAGATCCCGTGAGCTTCTACCATGTAAGTAAGGTTCAAGATACATTCAACGTATATGAGGCGTGTAAATATTGGTGGCTTAGATCCTATGATGTAATGCAGGGAGTCATATACGGCGTTCATACAGATGAGCTTGCAACGGACGACAAGCTAAGGACTAGGTTTGATGTGGACGAGTGGTTTGGGACAGTGGTAAACAGGTTTGTTGCGCAGGCTATACTAGGTATACCCCTCACACTATACGGAGAAGGTGAACAGATACGTGGATTTATAGCGCTTGAAGATGCAATGGAGTGTATGGTTAGGCTTATAAGCTCCCCGCCAGAGCCAGGACAGTATACCGTTGTAAACCAAGTTTCAGGCCTATATAAGTTAAAGACTATTGCTAAGACTGTGGCTGAGGTAGGAGCGGAATTTGGATTCGACGTCAAGATACAGAGAATTGAGAATCCGAGGGTTGAATCCGAGGTACATCCACTTGAGGTGGTTGCTGAGAACCTGCCGGAGAGAGGATTTAGGCCGAGAGTATCGCTTGAGAGGGAGATAAGGAGGATGTTTGACCTACTCAGTAGAAAGCATATTGTTAGGAGATTGGAGAAGGTAAAGGATACAATCATTCCACGTACATGGTGGAGTGGAGATAAGAGGGATCCAAAGGTACTTGGAGTATACTCGCCTGACGAGGTGAGGGAGGAGGAAGGCGGCTTCAGAGGCATCCTCCATATGCCCTTAGATAGTGTATTTGTATATAGATGGGAGGATGAGGAAAAGTGATATTCACAGACAAGAATTTCCAAGAGGAGGTGCTTAAATCCCCTATACCGGTGCTTGTAGAGTTCTGGGCATCATGGTGCCCCCCATGCAAGATGGTTGAGCCTATCATTGATAGGCTGGAGAAGGAGTATATGGGCAGGATGAAGATAGGTAAAATGAATGTGGATATAAACCCTGTGACCGCAAAGAGATATAACGTTAAGGGGCTACCCACATTCATCATCTTCATAAATGGGAAAATCGTCTATAGAGGAGTTGCTGCCAAGACTGAGAACGAGCTTAGAAGGGTTATTGAAGAGATACTCGCCTCCCAAGATGAGGAGGTTAGGGTATAGATAACCAAAGCAAGTAGTGAGATGAATAATATGAAGAACGGTGTTGATGAAGTAAAGAATCTACTGCTTAGAATGGGGTTAAACGTATATCAAGCCTCGGTACTGGCTACTCTAATCCATATCGGAGAGACTAAGGCGACTGTGCTAAGCAAGGTAAGTAATGTCCCCACGGCCAAGGTATATGAAGTCCTCGACGAACTTGTTAGAATGGGGCTTGTAACTGTAAAACCAGGCAGGCCAGCCTTATACTCACCGGTTTCTCCAGAAGATATTGCCAGTTCAATGGTTTCTTGGAGCCTTGAGGAAATGAGGAGGAAGCTGGATGAGATGAGGAAACTGAATGACGAGTTTATACGAGTAGCTTCAAAGGTATATCTCAAGGGTAAGAAGGGGCTGGTTAAAAAGCCCCTTATCAGGATAATGAGTGTAGGAGAAGTATCTGAGAAAGAGACTAGAAAATTATATGAGGAGGCTAGAGAAGAAATTTTAATTTTATCACAGGCCTTTGAGTATTTCCCTAAGGTTCTTGACGAGCTTGTCAAGGCGTCTGAGAGAGGTGTTAGGATAAAAATCATTTTGAGGAAGCCTGAGAAACTAAATAAGGAGAATAGGAGGGTTCAGGATACTACTATAGAGACACTGAAGAAAAACCTAGATGGGAAGATAGAGATTAGGTTCGTGGATGAAGTACCGTTAAGAGGGTCTATTATAGATCCTAGGGGAAATGGGAAGGCGATCTTCCTGGTTGAGGAGGCCGGGGTCCCCCTAGAATTTAGGGAAGCGGCCTTGACGACGAACCCGGGTCTAATAAAGTCTCTTGCCTTGATGTTCAACCTTTTATGGTCAAGTGCATTTAAGCATGAGTAATTGGGGTGTATAGTATATGAAGGTTCTAATTACTGGGGCAGCTGGGTATATAGGCTCAGCCCTTATTAAACGACTTGGGGAGAATAGTGATATCGACGTGATATACGCCTTGGATGCGGTTGAGATACCATCTAGTATTATCAACAAGGATGTACAGCCGATCACGCTAGACTTGACTAATGTAGAAGATGTTTCGAGGAGCTTAAGTGATATAGATGTCGATGTAGTTGTACATCTAGCTGCAAAGATAAGGGGCGATATACAGGATTTGATCAACGTCAATGTAATAGGTACATCCAACATCATGGAAGCAGTCAAAAAAGATAGACTTAGGATGTTTATAGCCGCGTCTACAGCTGCACAGCTATATGGTAACGCACGTTACATCCCTATAGATGAGGGACACCCCGTTAACCCTATGTCACCCTATGGAGTCTCAAAACATCTTATGGAACAGCTACTCATGTACTATGTTAGGAGACATGATGTTCCAGTAACAATATTTAGACAGACAAATGTATATGGTCCTTCGCCAGTCAAGAAATTCACGGTTATAAACAGATTCGTTGATCAAGCGTTGAATAAAGGAGAGATAGACATCCACGGAGACGGGAAACAGGTTAGGAACTTTATTTACATAGATGACTTAATCGAGTTTTATATAAGGGCGATATTATCAAGTAAAGAGACTCCAGTAAAGGGAGAGATTATAAATATAGCTGGTCCGGGGGAGCATACTATTAGGGAGATAGCTGAGATGGTCTCAAAGCATATTATGGAGAAAACTGGTAGGGATGTTAGGATCAAACACGTTCCCTCCACCCATGTGGGGAGGGGAGAAATATATAGATTTAAGATAAGTATTGAGAAGGCTATAAAACTATTTAATTACCGTCCTAAAATCACAGTTTATAAAGGTCTGGAGATGCTCCTAAAGGAGGTTGTTTAGATAATGGACAAGGATGGCCTGATTAAGGTATCGATCCCAGTAGTCGGGGAAGAGGAGATAGAGGCGGTTGCAGAGGTACTTAGATCTGGGTATTACGTCCAAGGTAGGAATGTCAAGAAGTTTGAAGAAGGTTGGGCGGAGTATATAGGTGTAGAACATGCAGTAGCCACTAACAGTGGGACATCCGCGCTTCACATAGCCCTAGCAGCTGCTGATATAGGCCCTGGGGACGAGGTTATTGTTCCACCTCTCACATTCTTCGCCACTATAGAGGCGGTTTTACATCAAAACGCGATACCCGTTTTCGCGGATATTGATCCTGAGACATTTACATTGGATCCTAAGGACGTTGAGGATAAGATTACTGATAAGACTAGAGCGATAATACCAGTTCATCTATTTGGTCTCCCAGCCGAGATGGATGAAATAATGAGGATTGCCAGGAGAAATGATCTCGTAGTTATTGAAGACTGTGCACAGGCACATGGTGCAGAGTATAAGGGGAAGAGAGTTGGGTCAATAGGAGACGTTGGATGTTGGAGCTTCTACGCGACTAAGAACATAACCACCGGTGAAGGCGGTATGATAACAACGAACAACTCTGAGATAGCTGAGAAAGCCAGGATAATAAGGAGTCATGGAATGACGTCACGGGACGACCATGTTGTACTCGGATACAATTATAGGATGAATGAGATACAGGCAGCTATAGGTGTTGTCCAGCTAAGAAAGATTGAAGAATTAAATAATATTAGGATTAGAAATTCACTGTATCTCATAGATAGTCTTAGGGACATTGGGTGGATGAAGCCGCAGAAGATACCTGATTATGTTAGGCATGTATTTTTCTGGGCTCCTTTTCTAGTTGAAGAAGAGAAGCTTGGTATGGATACAAAAGAACTTGTTAAACAGCTTAGGGAGAAGGGTGTAGAGGTTAGGCATAGATATAGAGAGCCACTATATAAACAAACGATGCTGGTTCATAAGGCCGCTTACCCACGGGGATGTCCATTTACATGTCCATACTATGGTAAAGAGATAGAATACTCCAAAGTATATCTACCTAACGCCGAGAAGGTTGCCGGTAAGCTTATCGGGCTACCCAACCATCCTAAACTGACTGAGGCTGAGCTAGCCAAGATTGTAAAAGTCTTTAGAAGCCTTATCGCCAACCCATAACCGCCTCAATATATTTCTGCAGATCCTCATCTGAAACATATTTATAGACTCGTGCAGGATTCCCTACTACAATCGCCTTATCCGGCACATCCTTCGTAACAACAGCGGCAGCGCCCACTATAGACCCTCTTCCAATCCTTAGCCCAGGGAGTATCCTAGCTCCAATACCTATCCTCACAAAATCCTCTATAACAGCCCCTTCATTACCATATCCAGGGATACTATATTTATTATCGGAGAAGGTTGCCATGGGTGCTATGAAGACGCCTTTTCCAATGATCATTGACTGAGGGAGAGCGACAAGGGTATTTATCCTACTCCTGTCACCCACTTTTGAATAGCCATTTAATACAGAGTTGGATCCCACTAGACATCGCTCACCGATCCTTGTATGCTCCCTAATGATTGCGTTATGACCCGTGTTGAACCCACGCCCTATAACTACATGAGTGTAGATAACCGACCCAGAGCGGATCACACTATCCTCACCAATTACTGTAGCGGCATCCTCAATCACGAAACTCCTAAGCTTCGGATCTGTATAAGAATGATCTACGCCGATCAGCTCCTTCTTAGACGGATGGCCCACTATACACTGGGGGCCTATCTTAACATTATCACCAATCCTAGCAGAGCCGTATATAATGGTATATGGCCCGATCTCCACATTGTCTCCTATAACCGCCCCACTCCTGATAATAACACCTTCACCGAGGACTATTCCATCACCCAGCTTCACGTCACCCTCGATTATAGCCCGCCTCATTTTTGTAGAAAATGATTATACTTGTAAATAATAAATGTTCCCAGTGGATTAGGGAGACGGCGACATCCCAAATCCTTATTTATAGAATATCCACTTTAGTTAATTTCGAGGATGATTAAAATGGATAAGGTCGAGATCAAGATATCAAAGGAGGTATATGAGCTTCTAGAGAAGACCGTGGAGGAAAGCGGCGGAGAATTCAGTTCAGTAGAGGAACTGGCAGAGTTCATCTTAAGGGAAGCCCTTTCTGAGGAGGAGGTCTATACACCCGAGGAGGAAGAGGAGATTAAGAAGAGGCTGAGAAGCCTAGGATATTTATAGTAGGGAGGAGCCCCGGATATCGGCTGGGGACTTCAATCCAAATATATCTAGGATCGTGGGGAAAACGTCGTAGATGCTACACCGAATCTCCTCGGGAGAGTTTCTTAAGGGATCGTATAATATGAAGACACCGTCATAATCATGGACAGCGTCGTCGGGCCCAGTGTCATTCTCAGGGAGATACGGATCGGAGTAGCCTAATGTGCCGGCGCTCCTCCAATATAAGTCGTCGAAATATACCATTAGGTCGGGGGGATTACCATTTACATCCTTATATAGCTCCTCAGGCGTGTATACATGGTTTCTCCAATACTCACCATTAGGCCCATGTATGGAGAGAAGGTTCCTCGCTAACTCCCGCCTAACATCATCATATTCACCCCAATCCACAACACCCTCTTTCTCCCTATCCTTTACGTTAAGGAATATACGTGCATAGTATCCACCCCATCCCCATGCTATACTCCTGCTCCAGTCTATATCCACGTCGGATAGACGGCTTCCAGGCTCTATATCTCCTTTTACAACTAGATAGCCTTTTTCAATAAGCCAGTCGTTTATCGCAAATGCGCCCTTCATCATCTTAGCCCCGTGGTCAGAGACTATCATGAGGATATCCTCATCCCTAAGCAGCCGAAGTATCCTCCCCAGTATATCGTCTAACAACTTATAGTAGTCAAGTATAACTATACTGAAATCCTTATGCGGTGTATACCTTGGATGGTTTTCGTCCATATATTTCCAGAATGCATGCTGAACCCTGTCCAAGCCTATCTCCATATAGATGAATAAGTCCCATGGCTTTGACCCAGCCATTTTAATGGCGACCTCAGCGTGCTGTTTTGTCATATCGAATAACTCCTTCGCCAGGGATTCTCTATCCTCCCTTCTAAAAGGCACATCAAACACATAGTCTCCTACAATACCCGCCACCTCCTCCTTAAGAGAAGGTGGATAGGTATACTTGGCCTTGGAATTAGGAGTTAGGAAACAAGATATCATCCAGCCATTTAATTTAGACGGGGGGTAGGTCGGTGGGAGACCCATTACAAAAGACTTGTATCCAGCCTCACCTAAATAGTCCCATACCTTCCTAACCCTGATAGATCTACTGCTTGATATAGAGAAGTCTATGTAATCATATCCCTTTCTATGCCTAAACCCATAGACCCCCATTTCACCGGGCTCTCTACCAGTCATCATAACCATCCATGCAGGTATGGTAATTGGGGGGTCGCAGCTCTTCATAGGCCCATATATAGACTTCTCCAGAATCTTTGAGAAATTGGGTAGGTAATCGCGGAACCTATCGAATAACAGCATGGGAGGAGCCGCGTCCAACCCGAATATAAACAGCCTCCTCATAGCATCACCAGATACAGGTAGCCTAAAGAATATAGAGCAGGCAATTAAATTATAACGTTAAACTTATGCGATAGATGATCTCACTCGATTCACTAGATATATAATGAACCATGTATAAAATAATCATGATACGGAGATGAAAGTCATTGTAATTGGGATAGATGGTTTAGAATATAGCTTAGTCAAGGGACTGGAGCTTAAGGCATTGATGCAGAGCCATTATGATAAGCTAGAGATACCGAGGGAATGTTTCATAGAGACTGATACTGGTGCAGTACCATATACACCTAAGGTATGGGAAGCGATCTTAACAGGCGATAAACCAGATCCCGAGGAGACGAAAACCCTATGGAGATATAGGAATCCATTTATTGAGAGACTTAGATGGATACCTTTCCTAAGGAGGTTTAAAGGTAAACGTAGGCTACTTAAGAAGATTGGGTTCAATCCCATGAGGGTGAGCTTCAAGATTAGTAGGGAAACATTCCTAGATAGATGCAGGCCATCAATAGGCGTTAATATCCCGGGCATAAATATCTGGGAAGACCGTAACAGGAGGATAACCGAGTTAATCGACAAGGGAAGACATAAAACCTTGATGCTTGTTATGGATAGATATTTAAACGACGTGTTCAACGAGTTTGAGAAACGACTCGATGAAGAGGATTATAGAGTAGCGATGATGTATATAAATAACTTGGATTATATAGGACACCTCTGCTGGTATAAATGCTTTGATAAGATCATAAGACTATATAAGAAAGTGGATGCAAAGGTTGGTAAACTCCTTAGAAAGCTTGACCATGATGTATCGCTAATTGTAAGTGACCATGGGATGAAGGGGAGTAGAGATGGAGTATCAGGCGAACACTCTTCATATCTCTTCTATTCCCTAAACATAGAAGATAGATTTGAGTCCATATATGACATAGCGAGGAAGATAATTGAGTGGAGTGGATGCCGATAAGTAAACACTATAAGGCTATAGGTATCCCAGATCCTTAAGTCTCTGTAATATCGTTTTGACACACTCTTCAGGAGACATTCTGGATGTGTCCACCACCACCTCGGGATTCTCAGGCTCCTCATACGGATCGTCTATCCCAGTCATATGCTTTATCTCCCCAGCCAACGCCCTTTTATAGAGTCCTTTTGGGTCTCTCTCTATACATACTTTAAGTGGACATCTTACATAGACCTCTATAAAGTCCTTGATCAAGTCCCTAGCCATCCTCCTGACATCCCTATATGGTGAGACGAATGACGCAACAACTATAACCCCGTTCCTAGCCAGTAGATGAGATACATATGCCACTCTCCTAAGATGCCTTGTCCTATCCTCCCTCGTAAACCCTGCCTCTGGACTCAGCCAGGGCCGGACCGAGTCTCCATCCAGCATCTCGACTTTCCTACCCATATCCCTGAAAACCTCTACAAGCCTTTTAGCCACAGTAGACTTTCCACTAGCCGGTAAACCTGTCAGCCATATCACGAAACCCTTATCCCCACATGCCATAGCCAGTCACCTACTCTACAAACGGCTTATCAAAACTTAGGATGGTCTCCGCCACCTCCGGCCTTATAACCTCCTTAGGAGGCGCCTTACCCTCCATAATATGCCTCCTAATCATTGTTCCACTAAACCTGAGGCGAGCATCCTCCCCATGTGGACATATCTTCTCATGCACAATACCATTACACCTTCTACAGTAAAAGAATTCCCTGAAGAATAGAGGGGTAATACCTAGGTCAGGAAACTCATTGAAAATCTCCTGAGCCTCATAAGGGCCGTAGTAGCTACCGACTCCAGCATGATCCCTACCCACGATAAAGTGGGTGCATCCAAAGTTCTTCCTCATAATTGCATGGTGAATCGCCTCCCTAGGTCCAGCATACTTCATCTCATACCTTACAATACTTAGGACAACACTCTTCCTAGGATAATAATTGGCTATCAACGTCTCATATGCCTTTAGGATAACATCATCTCTAAAGTCCCCCGGCTTCTTCCTACCAATAACGGGATTTATGAATAGGCCATCTACAAAAGCAAGGGATGTCTTCTGGATATATTCATGCCCAATATGCGGAGCGTTACGTGTCTGGAAACCGACTATGGTCCTCCACCCACGTTCTCTAAACACGACCCTAGTCTCTATCGGCCGTAGAGTATATCGTTCATACTCGTTAGGAAGCTGATTCAACAGCTCAATAGACCCTCCTACAAGGAGATCCTCTTTATGATACACCCTATCCACACCGGGATGCTTTGGATCATCTGTTTTAAAGACCTTCCTCGCATACTCTTTTTTATCATAGCCGTATATGTCCTCGACAACCATAGTGGCTAGGGGAGTGTCGCCAGCATAGATTGCTATTAAATCACCCTCATCAAAAAACTCAGCATCCTCCCTAGACACATCAAGGACTATCGGCATAGTCCATGGAAGGTCGTTTGACAGTCTCATGAAGTCGAGGACAGACTCAAAGTCCTCCCTAGTCATAAACCCTGTTAATGGACTATATATCCCATGGGCGATGTTCTCAAGATCCACCGCCGTGTTTCTATCAATTTTTATCCTGGGTAGCTCCTCGACTTCCCTAAGCATACGCTCTCTACGACTATCCTTAACAACCTTATAAACAAGCCTCCCCCCATGCGGCCTAGCAACCATTATTTAAGCCACCCCCTATAAAGACCGCTTTAGATGTATCCCAAGGCCCTAAGCCTCTTCTTAATCTCCTCGAGATCCTCCTTGGTAAAGGGCTCCTCCTGAGACTCCATCTCATGCATTGCAACGACTTCCCTAAGTACATATGTCACATAGTCGGAGACCGATTTAAATCCCTTACCCTCAATCAGCTTCTGAATCCTATTATATAAGGCCCGGGGAATCGATACAGTAGTATATTTACTTTTACGATTAGCGTCGCTCATGATTTTAATTAAATATAATTACATATAATTAAAAACATGTAAATACTTCTCGGAGTGAATATTATCAAATACTGTCTATTCTATCCTGAATATGTCCATAATCTTCTCTTCGAACCTAGCCAATAAATATATTATCTTATTTATCATGGGGAAGTCCCTATACGCTGCCTCGAAGTTATGGATATCCGCTCTCGTTATACCTCTGGCCAGTGGAAGCACTACAAGGAAGAGTATGATGAATAAGAGGAAGTAGAGGAAGAGGTTTCCCCACGTATGCCTAATATAAAAGACTTGTCTTAATAGCCATAGTGTAAAGCCGGTTATAAAGGATGCTATGTATATAGAGAAGATTTCTTGGAAGTTGAATGACCCGGGGAAAAGCCGAGATGCATGGATAAACTGATATAGTATCGATGCGAAGCCTGATATTATCATTGTAAGGATAATACCGAATATAGATAGATAGGGCATTAGGAGATAATATAGTGGAACCGAGATTCCTAGATTGATAAGCCCTGCTCTAAAAAGGATCCTGGTCTCACCGATACCTTTAAAGAAACTTGGTAATGTAACTCTGCCTAGACCCATATATAGGTAGTTCGTTAAGAGTAGTATTAGATAGGGATATGCATTCTTATACTTCCATCCAAACACGACTACCATGACCTCCCTTGAGAAAAACATCGCGAAGAATGTTAGTGGGACAATGGCTAAGACACCATATTTAATGGAGTATCTCAACAGCTTTACAGCAGTATCCCTATCCGCATCCAAATCTATCCTAGAAAATGATGAGAATAGGGTGTTGTGGATCGGCTCTAAAAGTATTGTGAAGATCGTGAAGATATAAAATGCGGCTAGGAAATTCCCTATGTCATAGTCTGTAGTGAACAGAGACATTATATAATTTCGATATACCCACATGAAATTAGAGACTAGCGTGGGAAAATACGCTGGGAATCCAATAATCAGCATATCTCTCAGCAGGTCGAATTCAAATATCGGTGTTTCTCCAACTTCTCCAGAGACAGTTCTCCTCTTTATATATATGACTACAAATCCTACTCCAACTATACTGGAGAAGAGGAAGCTGGCTATATGCCCAGCTATGGCGCCTATGACACCATATCCCAATACGATGAGAGACGGGGCTATGGCAAGCCTGAGGATGGATTGGAGAGTTACATGTATAGAGGCTTGTTTCATCATGCCAAGCCCATAGAAAGCATTGTTTAAGGTGCTGTAGATAACGAACCAGAATAGCCATATAGAGGTTAGCCTCACATAAGGAGCTGCATCAGGCCTATTTATCAACCATATTGAAAACTCTCCTGCGAAGAGATATAGGATTATTGAGAGGGCTAAGGAGACGATTACTTGAAAAGTGAAGGCCGTCTTCAAAACCCTCATTATATCCCTATGCTGCTCTTTCTCCTGATAAAGAGAAAGATATCTAACAAGGGATATTGTTATTCCGAAGCCAGTAAAGATAAATAGGAATCTACCGGGGGTCAGAGAAAGGTTGAAGACTCCATATGCGTCGGGGCCTAGTAACCTACCGATTAATATAGAGGATATACTTAGGAGAATCTTCGAGAGAAAAGTCCCTATAAATAGGATTAGGCCCCCCTTTGCAGTCGAGCGTGCAATCCTCTTAAAGAGATCATTACTCATCCACGGAATCCCTCTCAAACCATAGTCAACAGCCTGTCTCCATAGGATTATCCAGTATAGATATCTTTATTCTCCGTTTTAGATAATAAACAATTAATCTTCATAGGCTTAGAAGAACTATTTCAGGAGGACAATTAAACCTAACTGGTAAGAAACTTGTCCCTATACCCCTGGATACAAACATCTTTGTCTCGGAGACCGCAAACAATCCATAGTCGTATCTGGTATACTTTGGTGGGAGGGGAAGCCATAGAGGCCCGATAAATGGTATCCTAACCTGCCCCCCGTGTGTATGACCACATAGGACTAGATCCACTTTACCAGCGGCTCTCCCGATTATCTGAGGGGAATGCGCCAGTAGAATACGTGGACCTGAATCCACGTTCTCCAACGCCCTAGTAAGATCATCATTATATGTATATGGGTCGTCTACACCGATTATCCAGAACCCATCATGGTAAATCGATTCATTGCCGAGGACATAGACATTCTCAATACCATCAAGCTTATACTTCAAGTAGTCTGAGGTGACTCCGCTCCAGACATCATGGTTACCCACGACGACATACGTCTCACACAACTCGCCGAGCCTTTTAAGTAGGTGTTGGGAATCCCTCATCCCCTTTATCTCAGTAAGTATATCTCCTGTGTGGAAGACTAGATCGGGTTTAAGCGATCCGATCACCGTGATGAGGGCGTCGATGCTATATGGTGAGGTATCTACATGGGTATCAGATATGTGGATCGCCGCTATACCCAGCTTCATAGGTATCGATATATTTGTTATGGTAAGGTTCCTAGGCTCTATGAAATGCGAGTAGGAGACGCCGCCCAATCCCCCACCTACTATAGCCGCTGTACCGAGGAGCTTTAGAAACCTCCGTCTATCCATACTCATCTCCAACAATAAAATAGATTCTCCATATAGAGATTAAGAATTAAGATATTGGAAGACACCCTAATCCACAATTAAATGCGAGTCTCTAATGATATAGCTGCGGGTACCAGGCAGCCTGCTGTGGAGTTCTGTAGTGGTCACGACAACCGCTGCCCCCTCCTCCCTATTATATCTGGATAAGAGTTCCAGGACTGTTGCCCCTATATCATCATCTAAGTTAGCCAGGGGCTCGTCGAGGAGAAGGATATCCGGGGTAGTGGCCAGGGCCCTCGCCAACGCAGCTCTCTGCTTCTCCCCCGCGCTCAGCTGATGTGGATACCTGTTCTCCAAGCCTTTTAACCCAAGGGTCTCCAGCAACTCATCTATCCCGATCCACGTCTCCCCCATTTTTTTAACATCCAACGCCAGATGGATGTTTTCAGCCAGGGTTAGGGTTGATATAAGGTTTTCTCCCTGGAAAACCACGCTATAATACTTGGCTCGGATACTGCTCCTAAGTGAATCAGGGGCATCAGTTACATCCCTATCCATAAAATATACCCTGCCTCTACTTGGCCTAGACAATAGTGATAGGATCTTCAGTAGACTGGTTTTACCAACGCCTGAGCGGCCCCTGATAAGTATGAAGTCACCTGCCGATACCTCTAGATTAACATCCTTGAGTACATACTCCCCAATATACATCTTCCATACATCCACCAACCTTATCAATAGCTTCACACTTCATCACCCAACGCTATATCTGGCCATATATCCTCGTCTCGAGACTATTGTATATTGTGTCATAGACGTTATTGAGGCGAGCTGTATCTATCGGTATCCGTAGGAAGGTGCCTGAGTTATATCCATTTCTAGACATACTCCAATAGAATATAAAGACCGTGCCCGATTTAGGTCTTCCACCATCTAAATATGTCTTGCCATGACTATATCTAAACATATAGTAGTCGTGAAAGAGGTACTTGACTGAAGTGTCTCCAGCGACTGTGAGAGACGGGTTATACTCCCTAATCCAATCCCCTGTCGACAGCATGCCCCAGCTATTCCTCCAGTTATATCCTAGGTAGGAGTCATATTCATAGTAGGCCTTATAAGCTGCATAGACACTCGGTCCAGATACTATAATTAGGATTAGGAGGAGGGTAGGTGCTATGCGGCGTCCTCCTCCAATAATGTAGATGGCGGTGGAGGATAGGGCTGCAAGCGGGATTATAATGAAGTTTACAAGCCTGGGGATGAGGGGTGTGAAGAACGGGTCACCCCCGAATATAGAGTATGTGGATACCGCGAGGAGTATACATAGCCAGTAGAGTAGTGATAACCCAGACTCCAGCCTCCTTATACGGCTGAAGCCAGCCACGGCCACCGAGGCTATGAAGGCATATGGCAGGCCATATAGGAGGTAGTCTGTCGAGAGACGTGGGGTAACGTCGGAGTATCCCACGACAGCGGTATAGTAGATTATCCCCATCGCTAATAAAAAGGCTGTGACACCCTTGACCAACGCGTCTCGACGCCTTCCACCCCCTGTATACGAGAGGTATGTCGCCGCGAACAGGTAGATAACTATATAGCTGCCTAGGGATATCACGAGTTCCAGCCGCATACTCGGGAGCCTAAGCCCCCTTGACCCGAGGAGTATATAGTGTAGAAAGCCGGCTGCCAATAATAGGCTAAATATACAGAGGGTGTAGACAGATTGCCTCAGCCTAAGCCTAGTTATACGGTAGATGAAGAAGGAGAGGAGGATTAAGACTGTTATGAATAGCGTCAGGTGATGTGTGAAGACCAGTGATATGGAGACGGGTATAGATAATAAAATGCCTTTGGATAAATCCCTATCCCACATAGCGAGTAGGATAATCGTTAGATAGATGGGGAGGGCTATGGTCTCCTTGGTTACACCGGCCCCGAAGAAAAAGAGTGGATATAGTGTCGAGGCTATTAAAACCCCTGTAACCGCCTGACTCCATTGGAAGCCTAGTCTCCTCATAAGGATATATAGGGTTAGCATTCCCAGGCCATTTAGGAATGGGAATAAATATGACATGGATAGCATGGGGTTAACCCCGAGTAGGATTGATGACATGGTTGAGAAGGACATGGCTCCAGGCCAGTAGTTGTTATATCCATCGAATAAATCTGAGTCTATGGCGATGGGGGAATTGATATAGAGTATTTTAGAGTCGCGGATCAGGGGCCAGGCGTCTATCGAGAAGGGTAGGCCAGAAGCCATAAAGGGATATAGCCTGAGTAAAATGCCGAGTGCAAATACCGATGTCAATATAAATAGCCTACTCCACCTCAACTAGACCCCACCCACGTGTTATATAGTATACGGAGACAAGTATGAAGACCGTGACGACTAGTACAGGGGTATAGAAGGGGATGAATAGACCGGGTATATGGATGAGGAAACGTATATCCATGGCCTGCCAGAGTACTATGGCGGTGGATAAGCCTAGTGCGAAGCCGACGCATGAGCCGATGACTATATATAGTAGGAACTGTAGAGTGAATATCCCCCTAATTTTCTTGGTGGATACCCCTAGGCCGTGGAGTATATCAAGGATATCCCTATGCTCCTCCAGCATCCCCCCGACTAGATACTTGACTGAGATAATGGATATTAATAGTGGGGGAAGGAGGGCTATGAATAGTATCCTAGGGTCGAAGCCATACTTCCTAAGGTAGAATAACATGGCTTCACCCGGCGCCCCAGCCAATTCATCACCTGGTTTGGAGGACATCAACCTATCTACCTCCTTCTCTACACTACCCCACATACCCTGTTCCACGCCTATCCTAATCATACTGGAGTAATTCCCCTGGTATCCCCGCATCACCCTAGCCATGTCTATGTGTATCAACAACTCAGAGTTATACGGCTCCGGTAGCCTAGCAACACCTTTAACCACAATAGGTTGGAAAGCTTTGTTTAGGACGCTCCTCACGAGAAGCCTATCCCCGACATCTATGTTTAGGCGTCTAGATAGTTCTTCGCCGACCACAGCATATTCATAGTCATATACATCGAGGAACTCCCCCTCCAGTAATGTTACTTCAGTGGCCTCTCTAAATAGCCTGGGGTATACTCCCCTACTTATCACCGTCTCGTCGTCGATGTAGAGGGGAATTAGAAGCTCTGGACTGACATATCTAACCCCGTCTATATGCGATATATCATCGATGACTGAGGCGTCGATCAACCCTGTGAAAGGTGTGTTACTCCCCCTACTCAATATAATCATCTCATTTTCTCCACCGCCTAGATATGTATACATGGCCCCCGCTAGTGACAATGATATTAATAGTGTGAATGTGAATACAAGTGAACATATTATCATGAGTACTAGGGTTAAAGCCCTATACCTCCTCCTCAATAGACTATACCTAAGCACATTCTTCATATAACCTACCACTTCCAACTAACGTGGAGAATATCCCTATGAAGCCAGCCAGCGCAGATAAGATGTATATCCCCAAATAAGTAATGGGGTCTAGTGAAGGCACCACAGTTATACCTCCCACTGCTATGTAGAGGATCTTCGCGGCTACTTGGCTCAATACGAGACCTAGAGATACCCCTGCCAATGATGAGGCTAATATAATTGGTGTAAGTGAGGAGGCTAATGCGAGTAGAAGCCTAATCCGGGAAAGGCCGAGGGTTCTCAGGATACTTAGGTCGCTACGCATACTATATAGGAATCTAGATGAGACTAGGGCCAAGGATACCAGTGTCAGTAGGTAGATGGGGATAGCCCATATAGTCAGGAGACGCCCTACTTCATTCTCCAAGCTCTTTATCAAAGGCGTGTATGATCCAAGGGCATATCCATCTATCCCACCCGACATGTCCCCCGATGACCTCAGTATATAGCCAAGCTTATCCAGCTCTACTTCATGAGGCAGTATAGCTGGGAATATCCTAGTAAATCCCTTCACATGAAAGCTATATGACTCGCCGCCTATTGTAAAGGTAACTATATCCCCCTGCTGTATACCAAGGTCATCCGCTATATACCTGGAGATTAGGCATTCCCCAGCTTCGAGATTAGGTAGTCTTATGCCGAGGATCTCGGATGCAGCCTCGAAGTCATTAAATGAATATACATGTATACTTATCCCATATCCATTGTAGTCCAGGGATGAGGGGGAGACGTATACAATGGCATACTCTGAACCAGGCTGCTGAATAGGCATGTTATCCATATCCAGGATGAGGAGTGTATCCCCCCTGGGAATATATTTTGACGCTATATCCTCAATAGCCTTAAAATGCCCGGTTAGGGAATAAAATGGGACAGTCATGGATGTAAATAGGATTATGAGGAGCATCATTATCCTTATATGCCTGTTTCTAACAACCGCCTTAAATAACTCCATCATAGCTCCTCATACACTTGTAACATTTATCCAGAGCTGGGTCCACCTCCCATGATACTGGAGGTCCCCAATAGTCTCGTTATATATCCAGAGCTCAACGATGATCCTCTGATTCAGCCCAGGGGTCTCAACAGGGAGGTCGACGCGGAATATCCACGTCTCATTATGCAGGAGAACCCTCTCATATGTAAATATTGGCTTTATGGGAGCAGGGTCTATATTGGTTGATTTATCACCTAGCTTAACCTCAACCACGTAATACATGGGCCTACCCATATGGTTACCTACATAGACGTAGAAGGTGGCGTTGTCCCCGACGACGAGTTCACGTGGATAATCGCCGATCTTCATATTCCTACCTAGTAGGCCGAGCTCTGAAAAGGGTTCTACAACACGTCCAGAGAGATAGGCCTGGGATACCGCGAAGACTCCGCCGACAACGATGACGGCGAGTATAACCGCCCACACCTCCTCGTCGAGGATTAGGGACTTCCTACTCGACCTACTCTTCCTAACCCGTATACTATATTCTCCACGTACCCTAGACCAGCCTCGGAAGAATAGCCTTGGGAGAATGAAGTATGCGAATAACCCGAGTGCCACTACCCCTATGATGCCGCCTATGGTAAAGACATTGTTCCAGAACCTTAGTGACTCTCCCTCACTACGTAATGTAGGTAGGAGGGACTCAGCCTCATCCAAATATGATGATGCAGCTGTTAATAGAGTGGCGTCATTAGTGGTATAATACTCCTCTAGGCTGGATAATGCCTCATTGATAAGCTGGACAGGCCTAGAGACGTTTCCCCCAGCCTCATATACGTCTAAGACCTTCGTATAGACGCTATAGATACGCTGCCTAACTGTATCTGCATCCACGGCTCCATAGACATGGAGTAAAGCCAGGGGGATTAGGAGGGTTAGAAGCAGTAGTATGAAAATGGTTCTCCGGGCTTTAATCTGAGACACCTCCACCTAGTTTGTAAAGCCTTGTGACCCCTAGGCGCTACACAATAAAATTTTAAAGAGACTGTATTATTTATTTACAGTAATGAAGGATAGTGAGCTGGAGGAGCTCTCTCCTCTCGAGAAAAAAGTATTCAAAAAGCTTCAGAAGCTAGGGGATAGGAAGATCTCTGAAGCGGTTCCTATAATAGCTAGGGAGGAGGCTATACACCCAGATGAAGCGGCTAAGTTAATTTACAAGCTCTGGAAGAAAGGCTTCATCGACCTAAGGGGTTCGGAACCACATAAAAATATTTTTAAATACCTGTTTAGTGTGGAGGGGGCTTGGTTCCATATCATAACCATCGTCCTACTAATTACAGTGGCACTTGTATTCCTAGTATCCGAACCTCCCCTACTCTACCTGAGGTATATCCTCGGCAGTCTATTCATACTATACCTACCTGGTTATGCGCTGATAGAAGCCCTCTATCCCCGTGGAGACGAGCTTGAGCCCCTTGAGCGGCTGGCGCTCTCAATAGGCCTAAGCCTAGCACTCGTACCCCTCGTAGGCCTTATACTGAACTATACCCCATGGGGAATTAGGTTGACACCAGTTACATTATCCCTGGCGATGTTGACTGAGACACTTATAACATATGCTTTGTTCAGGAAATACCGGTATTATAGGCTTGAGACAAGTGCTTAGGCAACTTAGGCCAGGGCCCTGAATATAGTCACCTCCGTATTATTGTATACAGCCTTATACCTAGTGTCGTTCCTATAATACTCCACCATCGGTATCTTGTTATCCAAGTCCATCAATCGGTTCCATACAACAATATATATATCCCGAGTATCAGCAAAGCCCTGTAGTGAGGGATAGAGCTCATCTGGATATTTGAAGTAGTCTCCGTAAAACGGTCTTCCAGCTATCAGCTGTGTATACATGAATTCCCATCGCCCTATGCTTATGACCACACAGTCTTCAGGCGTATTCTCCCTCAGCCATATCATCGAGGCATATATATCCATCTGCTTCGAATACTCATAGTTCCTAGTGGCAATAGACGCCTTAGTCATGTTGAGCAAGGGGGATGAGGCGAAGATTAGGAGGATGAGTAGCGTCACAATCTCGATTTTAATAATCCTCCTCTTCACATCATCCCCAGATACCCTGGATAGAGCCCGTTCAAAGAAGCCTAGCCATCTGTTAATGCCTCCTAGTAGGATACAGGCTGGATACATGCTGTATAGGCTGAACCTCCATATGTCGAGGAAGAATAGCGTAAATATCCATATGGATATGAACCAGAACCACGGCATCAGCCTCAGGCCATCTGCACGTTTATAAACTAGGTATATGCCCCAGACAAGTGTAGCTAAGGCGACGATAAGTCCCGCAAGCCTCATATACCGGTATACACTGCTTAGAAAAGGTGAATATTGATAGAGGAAATCGGCAAATGGGTCGAATGCCTCCATTCTAGTGGCTCCAACGGTAAATGGCTTGAGCCTAAAGACATATTCACTCAGAAATATATATATGACATTTAGATCATGTAGGGAGAAGATTAGGAATAGGATTATAGGGGAGGATATTGACAAGGCTATCTTAAGCAAACGCAGATCCCTGTAAATAAGGCTGTATAGAGCCGCGAGCCAGACCCCTATTAGGAAGAGGAAAGTCGATTCGTGAGCCAATAACGCTATTGATGAGGCGATGAACAACATGGGTAGGAGAATTAACCTACCTGACTCGTGGAATCGGATCATGAGGAGTATCAGGTAGAGGGTTGACACTATACCGAGGAAGTTTGCATATAGGCCTGTCACGATGATGACTGTATACCAGAATATGTTTATGAGTATTGATAATATAACCGAGGCCTCACCAGCCCACCTACCATATAGCCGTCCAGAGATCTCGTATATTAAGGGGATGCTATAGAATGAGAGGAGCATCATGAATAACCTAGAGACTAGAACAGGGTTATCTGACATGCCGTTGAATAGGGATAATACTGTGCCTAAGAATGGATATATAACTGGATGCATTACCATAAGGTCACCTATAGACGCGTCTCCACTCATAAACCGTTGCGCTGTCGATACGTAGATGAAGAAGTCTCCACTAGGGTTTCCTGGAAATATCCATACAGGAGTATAGAGGAAGAGGACATACAGGATGAAGAACGCCATTGAGACGCATAAGGTCTTCACACTCCCCCTGTATACACCGCTGTTGAAGAGGGCCTCAAGAATCCTGTGTCTACGGGAGAGGAGGATTAGTGGCAGGGGGGCTAAAAACCCTATCAAAAGTGGGAGACTGGAGACCCTTCCAATTATTAGGAACTCTATTAGGGATAGAGATATGCTTGTCAGCAGTAGTATACCCCCGTAATCAACTATTAGATGAGGGATATCTCCGTAGGAGATAGTCCTGTCAGCCATATCGACACCCTACTTATCTATTTTAATGCCGCATGTTAAAGCGGGCGTATTCCTTCATGGCATATATCTGAATAGCCATCAGTATGAATAGAAAGCCTATTATAACTAGTATCGCAGTTGCAATAGCTGTCCCAACCGCCAACTCCCTAACCTCGATATACCTGAATACCACCCATAGCCCAGATATAAAGCCAGTCATCAATATGATTAAACCTGGTATGCCTAGAAATGTAATTGGACGCCGGAGTATGAAGCCATGCACCAATCTAGAGAGGAGATCATATCCGTGGACCACTGGATGAATCGTCGATGTATCTAGGCCCCTGTACCGAAGCCTTATCGGTACCTCGATTATACGTAGGTTATTGTCAAACGCCTTCTCCAATATCTCGATACTCGCCGCCATCCCATCTTCAGTCGGAATAATGAGTCGGAGGATATTCCCCCTGTATGCTCTGAAGCCGCTTTGAATATCCCTCAGATCCCTTGACATTGCCTTGGAAAGCATCTTCACACCTATCCTCCTGATAGCCGGAGTCTCATCATCCTCACTCCGAGCCCCGATAACTATATCTGCATTAGAGTCTTCCATAGCCTTCAACAGCATCGGAATGTAAGAGGGGTCGTGCTGTAGATCCGCGTCAAGTGTAATAACTATATCTGGCTCATACTCAAGCGCCTTCTTAAAGAGGGATCTAAGCGCTGCTCCATACCCCATGTTGGATTCATGTCTAATTACAATGGCGCCTAGGCGTGAGGCGATCTCCCCAGTATAGTCCGTGGAGCCATCGTCACATACTATGACCTTCCCATGTTTCATAGAGTCGAGTACCACTCTGGCGATGGTCTTCTCCTCATTATACGCTGGGATAAGGATGTAGACACCGGGCATAGTAGTATCAAATAAGAATATAATATGTAGCATAAGATAATGTTTTACAAATACATTGTGGGATTAGGCGCCTCCAAACAATTTTAGTAGGCGCCTAACAAGCTGGAAGAAGATGTGGATAAACCATCTTATTATCCTGATATCTTCAAAGGCAGTCTCCAATACATCAAGGTCACGGCTGGATATACCCCTGAATAGGGTTAGTGTAACTATGTAGGTCATTAGGAAGAATAGGCCGTAGAAAATCGTGTTATATAGAGACCGCCCCAAATCCATGTTCAGTCTCAATAAATAAGTTATTAGGCTGGAGAATACGCTTGCCAAATAGATTCTTGTGAGTGCATTCATATCTATAGAGACACCGAACTTCCTATAGGCGACTGACAACCCATATAAGAGTGGTAGTAACAATCCGATTAAAATGGCTATTAAGAGGCCAGTAACGTGATAAAGATATATCAGCGCTGGATACGAGACGAGGGAGATCAGGAGCTGTAGGACGCCTATTCTAAACACGGTCTTCGTCTCCCCCAAGCCGTTGAAGAAACTGCCTAATATTAGGAAGCCGACGCCTACAAACAGATACTGTGAAGCCGCGAGACTTAGGAAGAAGGGAGTGTCCCGGTAGCTGGATCCGTAGAAGAGGAATGTAACGTCCCTAGATAAGAATATTATGAACATAGCTATTGGGAGGATAATCACAGTACTGTATTTAACCGCGTGGATAAACAAGTCTCTAATAACATTGATCTCCTCCTCGATATCAAGTTTTGAGAAAGCTGGGAATAATACAGTTGAGATAGGCATCATAAAAACCGTTATACTGGTTGTTAGGTTCATAGCGGCGACAAGGTTACCTATCTCTATATTCGAGGCGAATATCGATAGGAGATAGTTTCTATATACGCCTAGGAAGTTCATTATTATCCCAGAGAGGTAGACTGGGAACCCAAATCTAATCATCTCATTCAAGATACTCGTATAACTAGGGTCTACCTGGGGGGACTCACCGTCTTCAAACCCCTTTAAAAGCATGTATAGGAGGATGAGGCCGGCCAAACCCCCTAGGAGATAGCTCCCTGCATGTCCTATGACAGCGCCCATTACGCCAAAGCCGAGTATTATTAGGCCTATCGCCACGATGAACTTTGACAATGCCTGTATGAGGCTTATGACGGCTGATCTATCCATTCTGTTCAAGCCGATGAACGACTGGTTTATAGTTAGGAAGAGCAGGTTACCCACGACATATATCCCCGTGATCTTAACAAATAGATCTGCCTCAGGCCTGTTGATCAGGTAGGTTGAGAAGAAGCCTGAGTTCAGGGATAATATTAGGGACAATATTATTCCAAGAGACACCTGGAATAATAATGCTGTTTTAATCAGGCTCCTAATCCTATGATGATCCCTCTTACGATCTGCTTCTGAGACGAATTTAATTAACGCGATGTTCACGCCGAAGCCGGAGGCTATGAAGAGTAGCTGGGCAGGGGTAAGGCTGAGGTTATATAACCCGTAGCTATCCGGCCCTAGGAGACGCCCTATTAATATGGATGTTAATGCTGTTATGCCCGTAGACAGCGTTACACCAATGAATAGGTAGAGGCTTCCCCTAGCAGACGACTTAGCGATCTCCCTAGATACACCCATCTACACCGCCCCTATAACCTCGACCTGATCCATATGGTGGATAGGCTCATCAACCTATCCATATCCGCCTCCAGCGTCCCCTCGATATCAATTTTAGAGATGAATTCATGGCCATATCTCCTAAGTATATATCTGAGGAGGGGGTAGAGGTTCCTAAATCTGCTGTTCGAAGACACTAATATTATCCTGAGAGGCTCCACAGGGAAAGAGAGGATATCTTTCAAGACTCTATCTAGGATACTCTCATCAAGCCTACGACTCAAAACAGTATATTCAAATGAGGCTACTGGAGACTTGGATGAAATTAAGTGTTCTACTTCAACCTCATCCAAGACATATTCAACCATATATGGCTCTACCTTAACCTGAGGTATCTTTCTAAAGAGATGACTAAGTATATTTATAGGAGCCATGGGGGGAAGAGATAATATAATATTTTTTGAGTTATATATAACTATACCCACTTCACCCAGTTCCTCAACCACGTGGTTGATTAGAATAGTCACTGTATTATACAGAACCTCATCCAAGTCCTCCGGGGTAGAGACCGCTGTGTCAACTAGTAATACCGATGGCTTAATCCCAGCGGCCTCATACTCCTTAATCATAAGCTGCTGATGCTCGACACTCTTCTTAAAATGGATATACCGAGGCTCATCCCCCTGGATAAAGGGCCGGACACCGAAGAATAGCCCTGTCCTTGCCTCGGCTAACCTAGTGGGCCTATGGCTTATGGACTCCAGCTCACCACGTCCACCATATGTCTCTAGAAGCCTCCCCGCTATCCAGAGGCCGAGGGAGAGCTTGGGCCTAACAACGATATTCAAGTCAATATACAGGGCTCTGTGTGAAAGGCCTAGGGAATCTACACAGCTTATCCCCATACGCAGGGTATAAGAACCTATTTTATCTCCTCTAACCCTAATTGGGATCTCACCCTCCCTACCCGGATCCAGTGTAATCCCAGGCTGTTCAGTCTGGATATATAGGGTAACACTATCTAGAACCTTCTCGGGAGGAACTAGTATCCATGTAACCCTTGATGCATTATAGATCTTTATGCTATAATTTACTATATTGTCTCTAATCAGGTGTATGGCCTCAGAACCCCCTATCTCTAGACGCTGCGCCTCTCTACCAACGGTATACGACCTCGTAAGGACATAGATGGAGGCAATTATTGGTATCACTATAAAGGTATATCGGAATATGGCTAGGAACAGGATGGATACCGAGGTGATAAGTGAGTATACTGCTGAAGAGCCTAGTCCATAGAAGCTATATTCTAGAGTAGGATGTTCGACGTCTCTAAATCCACCTTCTAATGCGGGGATGAGTATAGGGATCGGAGTGATAAGTCCATATAGGACTGATATTGCCTCCATAGATAAGGTGGAGAAGCAGGTGAGGAGCATTCCAGATACAATCGCCATATAGCTGTTGCTACGTAGGTATAGCCAGGAGAGCACTATGTATATGGGAAGTGCATAGAAGAGTATAGGCTCATAGTAGATCCCTAGTATAACGGTTGTAAGCGATAATATGAGGGTTATAAACCGATATCTATTCACTTGGGAACAGGCACCTCCCCAATAGCCCTCTCCACAACAGTCTCAGGCTTCACACCCTCTACAACAGCCTCAGCCCTAACCCTCACCCTATGATCCAATGCTGGATGCAGTAGTGCTTTGACATCATCGGGGATCACATACTCCCTACCTTCTAAGAAGGCGAGGGCCCTAGCACCCTTATAGAGGGATATCACGCCCCTAGTACTTGGGCCAACCAGGACATTCTCATCAGCCCTAACCCTCTCAACGACGTCAATCATATATCCTACGACCTCATCGGATACAGTTACCTTCTTAACCATCTCAATAGCCTTCAAGAGAGTCTTTGTATCAATTACCTCCTCCACAGGAAGCTCATCGATATAGTCGATGTTCTTAACCACGTTCTCCTCCACATCACGTGGATTATAGCCGCTCCAGACCCTGAACATAAACCTGTCCAGCTGGACATCCGGCAACGGATATGTACCAGCTGATCCATAAGGCATCTGAGTGGCTATTACTAGGAATGGCCTGGGGAGATCCATCGTCTCACCCTCGATAGTCACCGTCCGATCCTGCATAGCCTCCAGCAACGCGGCCTGTGTCCTCGGCGGTCCCCTGTTAAGCTCATCGGCCAATAGGATGTTGGTGAATATCGGTCCCTTAACAAGCTCACCCTTACCCGTGACGGTATATAGGTAGAACCCCACTATGTCAGATGGAAGTGTATCGGATGTGAACTGGATCCTCTTGAAGGAGCTGCTTATAGCCTTGGCGAAGGCCCTTGCGATAAGCGTCTTAGCCGTACCAGGCATACCCTCGATGAGGACATGCCCCTCACTCAAGAGAGCCGCCATAATAAGCCGGGCAACATACTCCCTTCCATAAACTACCTTAGAGACTTCCTTAAACACGTTGGAGACCGCGTTGGAAAGCTTGACAAACTCCTTATCCATTGATATACACCTCAGACTTATGGAAGCGTCTTAAAATAACATAAGAAACTGGGATAATTAAGGCTACGATTAAATAGGGGAGTATATAGATACTAGCGAGGAAACCATATATCTTTAAGAGGGATTCCCTGATACGATAATGTATATTCGTCTTCAAATGATACTGATCCAGTATAATCTTCCTATACCCGGCCAACCCCTTAATTAGATTCAGGTTATCCCCCATATCAATCATACTGTTTAGGAGGAAGCTTGGATCCGACATTACATACACGTATCCCTCACCATGCCTAAAGCCTGCTAAGATGGGGAAGGGGCCCTGAGGCTCACCCTCGTCATAGGCCGAGTCTAGATCGAGATCGAAGTATGAGAAGCTGCTGCTCATGCCATATACAACTGCCCTCTCATCCAAGATCATCAGGATTGAAGCATGGTTTAGATAGACCTCAGAGACATTCTCAATATGCAGGTCTTCACTAAAGTCGATTATCTTGGGGAGACGGCTACTCCTATATTTGAAGAGCGGGTCTACAAGCATTCCAGACTCGTTTATCCTGACGGGGGCATCCATATACTCAAGGACGAGGTTTCCATAGCCATAGTCGGATAAGAGGATGAGGAGTCCACCATCCGACACATAAGATGATAATGCCGTGAGTTCAGCATTATCCAACGGTGTATATGGAATGAGTATCAGGCACGTCTCCCTAGGGGAATAGCTGGATAAAAACACTAATGGATAATCTAGAATATCCGTGTCTAACCGCCTCCCCAGCAGGTAATATCCATTCCACCAAGGATTATCGACGCTGAAATCTATCAAGGGAACTACATAAACTAGGAGGATTAGGGAGACCATGACTCCAGAGACCAGTATTAGGAAGAGCCTACTCCTCATATAAGACCCTCCTCAACTCCTCATAATAACTCCTTGCCAGGGAGACATCTTCTTCAGTGGACTCGTATCCCGAGTATAGGAACCGCTCAGCCAATAACGTCAGTCTCCAGAAGGCGTCTCCCGCATCACCCAATTCACTTGAGGCCCTCCTAAAGTATTCTCGAAGCGTCTCATCATAACGGGGTGGACCCACTTTATCAGATACTATATTCACCGCTGAATAATAGATATCTACGACTGGATCCCTCTCCACAGGGGGCCTGGGCCTTCTAGATATCAATGTTGGTATGACGATATCCTCAACTATCCTGACACGCCGCTCCCTGCGGGGAGCCTCCTCAACCGCCTCCGGAGGCCTTCCACCTAACACCCTCCCCAAGACATATATAGATGCCGTGAGAAGGAGTCCAATAAGCAGTAGGAGATACAGGTTAACTGTGTATATCTGTATTACCCTAGTAACCTTTGGATACCATGGCTCACCAGGATGTATAGTGGCCCTGACAGTGAATGAGACGATTGTGAAAGGCGGGTCTATGGATATGGAGAAGTATCCTATCCCGTTTGTATACGCCTCATAGACAGTCGAGTCTACATATATCTGGACGAGGCGGTCTGCATAAGGCTCGTCAGGCGGTATTACGGCCCTACCATGTACAGTCGGCTTGACGATGGGATAGATAACCACCTTGGGAGACACATCTATCTCGAAGTCTATATCCATATATGTTACTGTGAAGAACATGTAGGCCTTGGCCGGTGCATATTCCTTATACGCCTCTACATCAACACCTATGATATGCCTCCCAATCACCATGTCGGATGGGAGAGTAAAGGATGTGGAGAAACTGTCTCTAACCGGGAACCTACCCATAAAGACATCATCTATATAGATGGATACCCTCCTAGACACATTCTCAGGGGAAGGGGATATGGATATAGTCACATTAAGTGGAAGCCCGGGATAAGCCTTCTCATCAACCTCAATAGATACACTTGTCTTGACATATAGTAGCTGGACCACTGTCTTGTTTATAGCCGGTGCATAAAACTCCTTATCTACGTCAATAGGGATGTAATACACCGTTATCGATATACTATCCCTATATACATAGGGAAGCCTGATGCTGAACGAATAATCTCCATTGGCGTTAGTTACGGTAGTGTATCCAACGCCGGCTACATAGAGGCGCACCACCCTATTGGAAAGACTCGAGTTACGGGTATACAACCTCCCATATACATCGATATAGCTCCCCACCCAGGCCTCGCTCGAATTTACATATATTGATAGGAACGTCTCCTCCTTACCCTCATAATATACCTTGTATCCATGTTCGCTCTCCTCCTCCATCGACTCTATCTGCATCAATAGACGCATGAGCAGATCCTCGATCTCCCGAGACAAGTTTCTAAGCTCATCCCTACCCTCGGTGAACCGTCCATCAGCCACCCTATACTTCGAAAATGCCCTAAGTAGTTCATCTATAGCCTCGAGAAGATCCTGATACGTTATATTTGCATGGGCTAGGGATATCCTAGCTTCATAAAGCTCCTCTAGAGCCTCCTTAAACGCCTTGAAATTAATGTAGTCTAGGGCATGGTCAATGTGGAACCGGGTCTCATTAATGTCCTTATCTAGGCTTAGGATAAGCTCATTCATCCTAGTCAAGATGTATTCGAGATCTGGTGGGATATACATATCCCTGTATAGCTCTATTAGGGAGGTTAGGTTATAGTCCTCGGGATATAATATGGCTTTGAATAGGAGGGCGTAGTAAAACAATAGAGATGCATCTATCTCAACCCCCGCCGCCTCCGGATCCTCATGGAGAGGAATATCTCTATAGGCATATACCGCCAGGGGCTGTATCAAGACCATCCCTAGGATAATGAATGTAAATAGCTTCATACAGCCGCCAGCCATTCCATCAAAACCTCCGGTGCAATTATAAGCATGACTCGATAGGCCACGATAATGCTGAAGACTATGAAGAACAGTACATCGCTTATACGTAGACGCCTGTCTACAGCCCTTGGAAACGGGCTGTACAACGCCCTCAAGACATAGTAGGCCAAGATATACAGGGATATGTATACGTCTAGACGTAGCTCACCTAATATGATCAGTATCGTTGATATCAGTGCTATAGCTGTGGCGAGGGATACTATGAATATGCTTGTCCTCGGAACTCCATCCAACTATATCACCTGGCTAAACCATGGTGAAACTTAGTAGCAGATGCTTACCGCCCTGACTTAATTCCCTAAGGTACACCGGCGTATCCAGGGACTCCGCCAATACTGGGCCCGCGACCTGGACATAGATATTCACTGGGGGAGGATCCCTATCCACAACCTCCCTATTAAAACCAGATATCTTGACAAGGATATCATCACCAGCCTCCGTCACCTCAACACCTCTAACAAGCTCTAGATAAGACTGGAGACTTGAACGTAGGAAGGCCTCAGCCGAGGAAAGGCCTTCTCCAACACCTCCCAGCTCATTTATTAAATAGCTGCCTAGGGTCTCCAGCCTAACTCCAAGGCCCCCGCCGAATATGAAGAGCCTCCTTGGGAGGTTCTCCGGAGGCTCCTCCAAATCAAGGGATATGTACATGCTGGGGAACCCAGATATCCTAGAAGGTAGGAAAAGAGGGTTTATATCGTGGAGACCAACCTCCTCCAACACCTGCCTAACAACATGTCTATAGGACTGTATTAGTGAGACTGGATTCGCTGCATATCCACCCGCGGTGGATACGAGGAGCAGGACTATTGAGAGTAGGAGCCACCCCGCGAAAACAGCGGATAACTGGACATATCCAATTATAAAGTATGATGTCAGGAAGCTGGAAATGGATACCGCGAATAGCACTAGCCCCATCCACTTCAGGGTCCCCGGCCTCACCATGATACACCGCTACTATAAAATAAACATTATAATTCACTATAAGTATGCGAATAATAAAAATATATTTACTCTACAGTAATAGAAATCCCTGAATCAGCCTCCTCCAGGGGCTTCTTACTCCATCTATAGAAGAGGATGAAGACCAGGGCGAAGAATATCCCTACTATAGTCATTCCAGCAGGGTTATCCGGCCTACTCGGATCCATCTCCAGGAATGGTGCGAGGAATATGAATAGTGAGGGAGGGCCTAGGGCGATGGCCATCTTCACATTCTCAGGTGTATCCGGCAACTCTATACGCATGAGGAACCTCATGCCAATATATGCGTGGATAACGCCTAATAATATAGTTATCCAAGTGGGTATGTCGAGGTTTGCAAGCCCGAAGAATATGAAGTAGAAGAATAGCATCCATATTACTCCAGAGAACCAAGATACAATGGGGCCCCAGTGGATATAGAAAGGCCTTATCCTACACCATGTGGATAGCCAGTAGAGGCCGAGTATTACTAGGAGGGTTAGTATATAGTGGATTGCCGAGGGCTGTACATGGCCTACGAACCCTATGTTGAAGAGGATGACGTCGAACACGAATATCAGTATCATAGCCTTCAGGATATTGCCACTCATTATCCAAGGCTCATTCCTTATATCCCTAAAGAGTATCTCGGCTATAACAATGGGGATGAAAATGCTTATCACACTATGATATATGGTTAGGGCCAAGCTCCAGACCCAGTTCACGCCCAGCGCCCTACCATACCAGGCCAAGACCCCTAAGTCGGGCCAGTCCGTGCTGAAGAAGCTCTTTACGCCAAGGCCCTCCTCAACTATACCGTATGCCATGCCTAGGAATAATATCGATGAGTAGCCTAGGCCCCTCCTAACCCTAAACTCCCTAATGAGGATCGCTGCAAAGCCGTAGAAGGTCGTTAGATAGAGGAAGCTGATTGGGTTAAGGAACTCCACAGGGGGAGAGGATGATGAGAGGAGCTCAGCTATAGAGGGAGAGAGAATCGCTAGGAGGAGAGCGGCCTTCGTGGATCGCTTCATACCGAGAAAGAGTTATCAACACCACATAATATAAATAGTGGATGTATAATACTGTTATATAACGTGGGGGTTGTGGTGGAGGAGGCGTATAGAAGGTATTTTGGAGATATAGATTACTATGAGCTGCTTAAGGCATTTGAACCCAGCTATATAGAGAACATAGTCAGCCAAGTCAAGTATTTCACGGAGAAGGAGGCTGAGAAGAGGGATGAGATCGTACTAAGCTACTTCACCGAGGATGATATCGAGAAGATCGTTAAGATCATAGTAGGCTGCATCCTATCAAAACCAGCGGGGGATAAGCTTGACATCCTTGATATAGGCGCTGGATCAGGATTCTTCACAGTCAAGGTCGCTGAGGGAGTCTGGAGGGAGATACCAGGTGCATCTATATATGCCATGGATATAACCCCGGCTATGCTGAGTATCCTGAGGAGGAAGAACAGTAGGATCACCACCTTTATAGGTGTTGCCGAGGATATCAGGGGAAGTATTGAATATGCTAATAGCCATGGCCTAGACATACCTGGGAGGTTCGACGCCATCTTCTCGACGTTGACACTACATCATTGTCAGGATATTGAGAGGGTCTTCAGAAGCATTGACGAGGTTTTGAAGGACGAGGGTATAGCTGTTATAATAGACATATGTAAGCATCCCTATGAGGAGTTTAGGGAGGAGATGGGTGACGTACACCTTGGCTTCGACCTGGATGAGCTTAGGGAACTAGGCCTGAAATACTTTAAGAACGCAACTACATACGTGATACCAGGCGTTAGATGCCGGGAGTCATGCAGATCCATCGAGATGTTCTCCCTATGCCTAACCAGGTAAAAAAAGTTTGGCGGATAGAGGGCCTTCTAGGGAGACTCCCTCCTTATATCCATTGTTAGTAATCCACCCATCAACTCATTATGTATCATCAGCTTTCCACTGCTTTCTCCAAAACCCTCCTCAACATACTTACCATGGATATTCCTCCCGTCTAGGTGGATAGATGCATAGCCTCCAAAGAATTTATTGTCTACACTCACTTTAGTCTCACTAGGTATCCTCAGGCCTAGTTTAACGATGCCGCCGTTCAAATCACACTTTATCTTAGACACACCCCCAGCCGCGTCGAGCCTGATACTTCCGCTCAAGACACCTCCATTCATATTAATATCGACATTGACAGGCTTATCAGTGGACGAGTCTATCCTAGCCATGCCACCAGATATATCCAAGTCTATAGTCTCTAAACCAGGTATCCTTAGGGATAAGACGCCTCCATTGACATCCATGTAAATATCCTTCACAGCATCCTCTGGAACAGTCAACTCACATTTACCTCCACCTATATCCAAGTATATCGAGTCGCCACGTACATCGAAATCCACCTCAGGGTTCCTCCAGCCGGTCTTCCAGACCCTTATCCTACCCTCGCTACCCTGCTTCACCTCTATGACGCCACCAGATAGGTCTATAGTCATCTTTGAGCCGGAGGGAACCGAGATATTCTCGTCTATAACCAGCTCATGCCTACTGGGTCCAAACATCCTGCCAAACCTGAATCCCGATGCCACCAGCTTATTCGTTATAATAGATGTTGCTGAGAGAATCTTCGATACGAGGTCGCCTACAAAGTTATCCATGTCATGAGATATATAGCCCTCCACATCCCTATCTCTTTCTCCAGAGTATCTCTGGATATTTAATACTCCGCTTGACTTCGACTCAACAATATCCATTAAATCCTCTGGAGCCTCGACATCTATACACTTATTTATCCCCTCGACAACCGCTTCAAACAACTCCCTAGGCATAGGATGTATCCTTAACCTGATTATATCAGAAAAGTATATCCTATTCCCCTTCTCCCTATATGACTCTGCAATATCCTCGGTCAAGTCGAATCTAAGCCTGCCCGATATAACTATTGTAGACGGCTCCTCACTAGACTCCTCTCCACCCTCTCTAGCCTCTATAGCCACGGCCTCTCCCCCATCCTCCACAGTGGATTCCTCCCTCATTAGACCCGTTAGAATCTCATACGCCTTCTTACCAAGGTCGTTGAGCATGTATTCACCCATATCATCCTTCTTAAGCAGCCTCTGCATCTTCCTAATATGGAAGCCGAATGTCCCAGAGTCATCCACACCCACACGCTTCATCAGGGCACTGTAAGACAATGGAGATTCCCTAGCAAGTATCCTAATAACCTCCCTCCTAACACGGTTACTCAATACCTGGAGGATATAGTCCATCTCCTCCGGCCCGAGATCCTTCATTATACCATGTCACCTGAATTGATAGAATTGACTCCACAAGGATAAAGGTTATGTGGAGCGGCCTCCACATTAATAAGTTGATACATTTATATCTTGAACCTGATTAGTGGAATGGATACACCTGTCAAAACCGATAGGAAAAGTATGTCTATTGGGCCTGAACCTATTCTAAAGAGGATTGTGACAAGTGTAAATGATGCTATAAACTTCCCTATCCTCCTAAAAAACTCCTCATCCATCTCGGGACCACGGTATAGTAGGGGGTGGAGGGATAAGCCGAGGAGGAAGCCCCCGAAGCGTAGGAATATCGCCTCAGGATAGTATAGGTATGTGAGGCATAGGAGGGCTGCAGAGATAATGTGGAATAGGATACTCCAGATATATTTAGCCGTCTCCAGCCTCTCTAATAGAACCACGGTTAATAATATTGTTAGAGTCAATCCAATCCCGAAGCCACCCAGTATATCCAGGGGATAGTGGACGTTTAACGCTATACGTGAATAGCCGATTACACCTATTAGAGTCGCCGAGAACACTGTCACGGGTATACGTGGATATAATATGGCTATGGAGCTCCAGAAGGTGGTTGACGACTGTGCATGCCCACTTGGAAACGCGTATCCACCCACCTCTATCCTAGGGTTCTCAGGCCTGGGGAGGGATATGAGGACCTTCAATACGAGGTTTAGCCAGCCACTTAAAACTAGGGCGACGACAGCCTTATACGCCTTCCCAGGGTCATCGAGGAAGTAGATGAGGAGGCCGATGGCAATGTATACCGTCGATGAACCCATACTAGTCAGGAGGAGCCAGCCACGGGTATATAGGGGCTCTGGCATGAGGGATATCACTATAGAGTATATCAATATTGATAGGCTTAGGATATAGAGTAGGTTGTCAAACGCCTTGCCAAGCCTCACCCCACTCCTCACCATATAGACATCAATATTATTATACAGCCGCTTCTGATGAGGACTCCATCAGTAGGGATAGATACTGCTTAACCTCATCCAGATCAATGTCCTCTCCCTTAAACACCTTCTTACCTATGATTACAGCAGGCCCATTGCCCAAGCCATATCTAGCTGATAATATGAGGCCCTTGATCGAATCGGCTCCAACAACCTCGATCTCAAGCTGTCCACCCAGGTCTGATAACACGGTAACAAGGTTACTTAGGAACATTTGGTTCCTAAGCATACCCTGGGGATACTCACGAAGCTGATCCTCCTCAAAATCACAACCGGTTATATACTGGGTTGGGCAACAGCTTGCGCATGTCGATAGGAGTGTTGGGAACAATCCATATACAATGATCTTAATCCTATGCATATCCACAATATAGAGAGGAAGACAGCATTATATAATGTTATGCCATTATAGACGTTGGATAGGGAGTCTATTGACGGGTTCTATACGCCTTGAAGACGAGGCCGAGGCCTATCAGTAGATAAGCCCCTTGGGCTATTAGCCTACCCAGCTCCATCTTGGTTGCATAGCCGAATAAGACGGAGAGTAGGCCGCCTATAAGACCCTTTTCATGGAAAATATTTGTTGAGTCTATAGGAAGCCTATACACATAGCCTGACCATGGAGACAGATTTAGGCCCATCTCCTCAGTATACTCGAAGAGCTCATGTATTCCATACCCAAGTATACCGCTGGCCACAAATATCAGGAGTATGCTTGTGAAGTAGAAGAAGAGCCTGATATTCATCTTGACACCCATCTTAAAGATGCCATAGCTGATTATGAGACTGCCTAAGACGCCTATAACTACGCCTATGAATGTATTTATAGGCTCCTTAAAGAGAAGGGGGAGTATGAATAAGACGGTTTCAAAACCCTCTCTATAAACAAATACTAGTCCGAGGAGGGATATGCTGAATACACTCTTGCTTGAAACAGCCTCACCAACCTTCTCCTCAACACTAGCCTTTATATCCCTACCCTTGACAGCCATCCAGTATATGACGCTTGTCAAGATGGGTACAGCTATGAAAGCGCCTACAGCTTCGGCCAAGGCCTTCTCCTCTACAAATACATATGTCTGGTAAGCTATTACCCCAGTGGCGATGCTCGCTATAATACCTACGAAACCGCCTAGGATCAGGGGGTATATCAGTCTAGGCCTCCCAATCCTCTTTAGATAGGATGCTACTATGACGATTAGAAGAGCGGCTTCAAAAGCCTCCCTCAGCGATATCAGCATCTGAGCATACAATTTAATCTACACCCTCCACGGGATAACATCTTATCCGATATATATAACAATGTTATTCCATTGATAAATATATCTTTAGTTTACCAGTTTGGAAAATAAAAAGGAGAGATAGAGAGTCCTGCTACTTTAGGAAGGCGTCTATCGAGGCTATGGACTTTGGTATAACGGCTCGGACACCCTTCTTTGGATCCACAACCTGATTTATCATGACGTCGACTCCAAGGCTACTGAATATATAGGATTCCTCAAATGACCAGCCAGTCGCCTTCATAATAGCCTCAACGGCTTCTAGAGTGGCATACTCAACAGCCTTATCCAGGGATTCATCGGAGGTCATTATAGAGAAGTGGTCTCCATATTCTAGTATAGGCCAAGACGGCTGCCTACCCTTTATAACGTTGAATCTAAACATGATCTTACCAGGTATCTCTACAGCAGCTACACATAGCTCCCCATCTCCCTGAACAGCATGTAGGTCTCCAGCGGCGAACAAAGCGCCTTCGACAGCCACAGGGAGATATAGCCTCGCCCCAATAGTCACCTCCTTACAATCGAGGTTACCCCCATGCTTATACGGCACGGCAGTGGGCATGGGGTCTCCAGAGGGCGCTACACCGATGGTGCCTATCATCGGCTGAAGCAGGAGCTTCACCCCATTGTATATTACAAATCCGTCTCTGATCTCGGCGAACTTCGTCTTCGACTTGAACTCATGATTACTCAATGCACCGTGTCCAGGTACAACTAGGCAGACACCCCTATCAGGTACCTCGATATCCAGAATATCGACGACGAGCGTGTCTCCCTCCTCAGCACCCTCTATATAGACTGGCCCGGTTGCTGGGTTGACCCTCGACCAATCCAGTTGATCAAGGGGCATATCCTCGGAAGTCACCTGGCCTCCGAGGGCGTCCTGCGCCTCTAATATGATGACTTCACCGGGGGATACATGCTCCACTGGCTCATGTTCCTTGCTGAATGTATAGACGGCCTTATCCATAGGGATGAATTTCACAGGAAAGCACCTCCATAGAAAATATAGAGGGGTATAAGGGGATTATAACTTCCTAAGCCTCTCAATATCCTCCTCAGTAAGCCTCCAGCCCATGGCCCCGTGATACTCCTCAACCCTCTCCCTCTTCTCGGTCTTGGGGATAGTTGTTACACGTGGATGCGCTATCAAGTAGTTCAATGCGACTTGGACAGGTGTCTTACCATACTTAACGCCCACTTCCATGAGGGTCTTGTCATTAACGACCTTACCCTTCTCCAAAGGAGTATATGCCTGAACTGTGATACCCTCCCTAATCATATAGGGGAGGAGGTATCTCTCTATAGTCTTGTCAAAGACGCTGTAGCGAACCTGGTTAACCACTATCTCATGCTTCCTAAGACTATGTATAGCCTCCTTAAGCAGATCCACCTTGAAGTTGCTTACACCAATATACCTTGCATAGCCCTTTTCAGCAATAGCCTCGAGATACTGCATCATCTTCGACACAGGCGTATGCGGCTCATACCAATGTAGAAGTAGTAGATCCACTTCCTTAACACCTAGGCGATCAATACTCTGCCTCGCCGCCTTCAACGCCTTATCGACGCTAGTGAATTTATCCGGCATTAGCTTGGTCGTGATAAATATATTATCCCTACCAACCCTCTTAACAGCGAGGCCGACTGTCTTCTCAGCCTCACCCGAGCCATACATCTCAGCCGTGTCAACCAGGTTCAGCCCGAGCTCAACAGCCCGGGAAATAGCGTCTACCATCGATTCACGGCTACGTATATCCCATGTCCCTAGGCCTATTGCGGAGACATATTCACCAGCCCTACCTATCTCCTTCCTATCACTATAGTCTATCTCAAACCTCATGGCCTATCAACCATAGAAATATAGATGGGATCCATAGGATTTATCCATTACAAAGGTGTATATGATATTTATCAACAGCCTATTCGATGTGGATGGTGATGTATTTTGGAGGCGAGGTTTCTAAAGCCTAGTGAGATGAAATGTATAGAAGTTATGAAGGGGGTATATGCCAATCCACTGTACCTTGATGATGAGCTTATGATTATGAGGATGCAGGTCTATGAAGACGTCCCGATACATAGCCATGAAAATATCCAGGTTGGTGTGGTAGTCGATGGAAAAGGCGTCTTCATCGTGGATGGCGAGGAGATACCTGTTGAGAAGGGGAGTTTCTTCACGATACCTGGTAATGTGGGTCATGGAGTAAGGGTTTTGGAGGCGCCGCTTATAGTGATAGATATGTTTAGGCCTCCTAGGGAAGACTATAAAAAGCTTTTTAAAGAGTAGAGCGTGTTAGAGGCTTCCCTTCCCGAGGATAATCAGCCTCTCATAAGGAACATCTATATCAAGATATGCAACTGTATCGACTACAACAGGCTTTCCACCGGCCTTATCCAGGATACTGCTTAGGCCGAGGCCTCTATACATGCGGTGGCCAGTCGCGACTATAACGATACCAGCGTCTCTAACCGCATTATCCAGGTCATTAGTAAGCACGACCCCCAGTTCCTCCAGGAAAACATCTTTCTTGACATAGGGATCATGGACTACAATATCCCTATAACCCTTCTCCAGAAGCAGCTTCACTATCTCATGACTCGGGGAGAGACGGGTATCATCTGTCTCACCCCTGAAGGCCGCGCCTAAGACACATACCTTGACCCCCCTCCTATCAACACCATATTTAGATACTAGGTCATCCACATAGCCAGTGACTATACTAGGCATAGCCTCATTAATCTTCCTAGCCAGCCTCGTCAACTCCATATCAAAACCGTATTCCTCCAGGCGCCTCAATACGAAATATGGGTATAGTGGTATACAGTAGCCTCCTACACCTGGGCCTGGGAGATGAAGATGGCTAAATGGCTGTGTATTAGCGGCATCCCTAGCCTCATAATAGTCGATGCCCAGCTTCATAGCAGCCATAGCCAACTCATTGGCCAGGGCGATGTTCACATCCCTATATATGCCCTCAGCCAGCTTCTCAAACTCAGCGGCCGTGGGGGAACTGAGTTCCACCACACCTTTTTTAGCGATCATACTATAGAATTTTGAGACGGCCTCGAGACTACGTGGCCCAACGCCACTCACGACCTTAGGGTAATTCTCCTCAATATCCCTAACAGCCCGGCCAACATATATCCTCTCCGGACTATAGCAGAGTAGAAAGTCCTCCTCAGCCCTGAGTCCACTAGCCTCCTCCAAAATCGGCCTAGCCACATTCAATGTGGTTCCAGGAGGCATACTCGACTCATAGATAACCATATCACCCTTCTTAAGCCCCTCTCCAATGACTCTCGACACCGACTCGATGGCTGAGAGATCAATATCCTTGGTCTCCCAGTCGATATAGACGGGGACGGTGACTACCTTTATAACAGACTTCTGAGAAGCCTCGACGCCATTCGAGGTGAGTATGAGACGCTCCTCATGCAGGGCCTTCTCAACCGCCTCCCTAATATCATCCTCAACTATCTCGAGGGAACCCGACGCGATCTTACTCAGCCTAGCCTCATTAATATCTACACAGACTACTCTGAGGCCCCGCCTCAGATATGTGGCTACGAGGGATAGACCCACGTAGCCAGCTCCATATACCGCTATCCATTCACCACCCGAGTATACACGTTCAACAGGGTCGCTATTCATCCTAGCCACCGTATATCAATAGACAATAGGCTGGACCTACTCTTTAAAATTATATTATTTAGTGGTGAAGTATAAGAAAGTGAGTTAAGCCTCATCCAACGAGATGGTTTTGGATAGCCTCCTATGAAGCCTTTTAACAAGGCTGTATCTAACGTTCCCAACCACCTTCTTAACCCTATGCACCCTGAACCAGGGAACTAGTCTTAGGATAGGCCTCTTACTCCTAGGCCAATGGCCATAGCTCCATCTCTCGCCGAGGAACTCCCCATGGTCAGATGTGATTACCACATCGGCTCCAGAGGACAGTAGGTCTTTGATAAGCGGGGTTGAGGCCTCCAAAACCCCTCTCAGGTTCTCCACATAACATCTCCTCAGCCCCTCCACCCCATATATCCTCCTACAGGCGTCTAGGGGAGACTCGGGTGGGAGGCCCATTAACTCACCCAGCTTCCATGCAGGACCCTTCCCGACATCGAATAGGTTTATCGTGATATAGTTGATTACCGTCCTCAACCTTAGCCAGGTCCTGTATCTCATGGTATTCTTAAGTGGATGATGAAGATGGAAGAGATCCCGCTCCTCTAGAGAAGGTTTTCGGAAGCCTACTGTACGACATGTTAAATAAGGCGCATGAGGCTGGAGATAATGTATTATAAGTCTCTTGCCCGGATACCTATAGAAAGCCTTCAGAGCCTCTATAGAGACATCCATGGGTAGGACTGTGCCAAGCTCATCATTCCAATTCTTGTCCCATACATCGATGACGTGATGAAACTTCTCGCCGGCGCAGAACCCCCATACACATCTCCTGCCACATATATGGGGGTTGGACGACACATAGACCGTGTCCATATATCTCCCTGGGAAGCTGTTCACGAGCCACTCATATGTAGTGGTGCCCTTGGAATACATCTCCTCCAAATCGCCTTCGAAGTAATCCTCATACACCATCTTGAAATAATCATATCTACATGCATCCAAGACTATCAGTATATCCCAGTCTAGATCCATGACGCCTTTGTAGAGCATTGCAGCACCTCTATCCAAAAATAGTGGTATACAAGAGGTTATAATTATAGAGGGTATATTTGGATTTAGCCGAGAGAAAGAAGAAATAGAATTGGATTGGGAGAGGCCTTGGGCTACTTCACCTTACCGCCCTTGATCTCCTCCAGCCAGTCCAGGGTCGCCTTCTCCACAAAGCCCTTTGTAAGCCTAGTCGCATTGACACAGTCCCCTAGGTCAAGGACCTCCACAGGGCTATGGATATACCTCGTCGGTATCGATATCACGCCGGCTGGGACACCCTCCTTATTCAAGGCTATAATCGTCGCGTCTGTCGTGCCCCCGGATAACACCTCCAGCTGATACGGGATATCCTCCTCCTTAGCCACCTCAAGCAGGAGCCTCTTCACATGTGGATTCGTCAATAGGCCTGAGCCGGAGCGGCCGTCCATCAGCTTGATAGCGGGGCCCTTACCCAGCTTTGATATCTGCTCACTCTCCTTCACATCAGGGACATCGGCTGCAACTGTAACATCCAGTGCAATGGCGACGTCGGGAGAGATTCTGTAGGCGGAGGTCCTCGCACCCTTCAGGCCAACCTCCTCCTGGACCGTTGCAACGGCATATAAATCAGCCTCGTTACCCTCGACCTCGCGGAAGGCATGGATCATCACCGCTACACCCACACGGTCGTCGAAGGCCTTTCCAGAGACGACGTCTCCCCTGCCTAGGCGTTCGACGGTCCTCTCGATAACGACTACAGAGCCTATCTCCACACCCATCTCCTCGACCTCCTCCCTGTTCCTAGCCCCGACGTCGATAAACAGGTTCTTCATCTCGGGAACCTGCTTAGCCTCATCAGGCTTGAGTATATGTGGAGGTATATGCCCGATTACACCAAGGACTTTATCGCCTTTCGACGTCAGTATCTGAACCCTCTGACCGGGTAATACAACTGTATTCCAGCCTCCAACCGGCTGAACCCTTAGAAAACCGTTTTTCTCTATGTTTGAGACCATAAGGCCTATTTCATCCATGTGGCCGGCGAGCATCACCCTACCGCCGCCCCTACTACCCTTCTTAACAGCTATTACATTGCCCAGTGCATCTACCCTAACCTCATCGGCATATGGCTTCAGCATGTCTATTACGAGGCCACGGACCTCATCCTCATAACCAGATACCCCCAGTACCTCGGCGAGGCTCTTTAGGGTATCGTAGAACTCGTTTTTAGAGACCATGTTAGACACCTCAAAAACACGTTATAGATAACATTATACAGAGTCAGCCTTATAATTTTAACCATGTAAAGACTGTTCTTGCCCGTGTTTTTAACCGTCTATAGCCTATTTTCAACGCCTATCGAGGTCTCCACGCAGTATACTCGGGAATATTCCTATGAAGACTATCACGGCGAATATCAGGAAGAGGAGGTCTATCGTGGATATCAGTAGCCCAGGGTCTATCGTCGAGACCTCTATCCCACCTATATATAGTGAGAAGACTAGGGAGATTATACTCATGCTCAGCGTCTGGCCATATACCCTCGCGGTGCCCGCGAAGCCTGAGGCGAGGCCATAAAACCTCTTCTCCACGGAGCCCATGATAGCGTTTGTATTCGGTGAGGAGAAGAGGGCTGAGCCTATGCCTAGGAGGGCTAGGGCGATGATAATGTATAGTAGGGAGGTCTCCATACCCAGGAGTGAGAGCATCATATATGACGCCACATCCAGTGAAAGCCCTATAGTGACTACATACTTCGGCTGTATATAGTCTGAGAGCCTCCCTGCGAGGGTGGAGAGGAGCGCCATCAAAACCGGTCGGGATATTAGGACTAGGCCTGTGACAAGGGGGTCTATACCCATGATATACTGGAGGTAGACGCTTATGAGGAATGATGATCCGTAGGAGGCCGAGTATGTCAAGATAGAGGTTAATACTGAGAAGGTTAGGAGGCGGTTCCTAATAACCGACCCGATGTCTATAAGGGGGTCGTCAACCCTATACTCCCATATTATAAATAGGGCTGTAGCAATGGGGAAGACGGCTAGTGAAAGCCTTGAGACATCGGCTGGGTAAAGGGATAGGCCGAGTATCAATGAGGTGAAGGAGACCCCCAGTAGGATACTGCCCATATAGTCGAAGGAGCCTCCCGAGAGAAGCTCCTCCGCATCCAGGTATCTAATGGATATGTATAGGGCGAGGATACTCATCAGTGATATAGCAATGTATAGGGGGCGCCAGCCTACCAAGGCCGTTGTCAAACCCCCTAGTACGGGGCCTAGGGTTAGGCCTAGGTATACTGAGGAGACATTTATACCCAGGGCCAGGCCACGCTCATTACTGGGGAATACGCCTGATATCAGGGCGACTCCAGCTGTCCCGATGGCGGCGGAGCCACATCCCTGTAGAAACCGTAGTACTAGGAATATGTATTCATCTGGAGCTAGGCCGGCGAGGAACGTGGATACTGAGAATATTAGGAGGCCGATTCTAAATATCCTGAGCCTCCCCCTCTTATCCCCAAACACCCCTATGGGGAGGTATAGTAGGGCTGAGGAGAGGAGTGTCGAGGTTGAGAACCAGCTTAGGATAATTGGGTCGACAGCGAATTCCAAGCCGATTACGGGGATAACCACCTTCATAACGGCGTCCATGAAAGGCGTGAGGAATGATGCGATGGATACTATAAGCAGGAACATCCATCTATTCAACTACGCCGCCCCCCTCCCAAACCAGCTATATAGGTGGATATTAAATAATCCTAATCACAGCCACTCCTTTTAAATCAAATAAGGAGGTTTGAGAAAAAGGAGGGGGGCTAGGAGGTTAGAATGTTATGAAGGAGACTGCTCCAACCATAGTAGCCTTGTTAGTAGCCTTATCAATGTATATCGTTATCGGAAGCCTTAACTCGATACCCCCGATCTCCACGGCGATAGTCCCCTTCAATACCATAGCCATATTGTTATTGACCTCGACGCTAAAGACTATCCTATACTTCTCCTTGACCATGAGCGGCAGAGTGGTGACCTCTAGATAACCCTCTCCAGTCTTGAGGTTTACCACAAGCTTCGCCGGCCCTGCGCTGGACATGCCTCTATACTCCTTCCCAATGCGCTTCGAGGCATCCATAGGCTGCCCAAGGACGATGATGGGGTACATACCAGCCTCCTCAGCATATACCCAGATGGATACTATGTTCCTCCTCTTATCGACGGTATACTCCTTAAACTGCTGGTATGACTGGGTCGTCCAGTTATAGTAGTAGGGGGCTAGGAAATCTTCTATAATACCGTATTTCTTGAGGTCAGCATCGGAATACGTTATATTCACCTGAATCGGCGACTCAACCACATTCCCCAGGGGGGTTAGGAGGTAGTAGAAACGTGGGATACAGTCTACGAAGCCATATGGAAGAGGGTTGTTATCATAGATGTGCACGTCATAGTTTGCCACGCTGTAGAGCTGGGTGAGATTCGCCTTTACAGTCAACCCATCAAACGAGGCGATGTTTGGGTTAGAGGCATAATACATCCACTGCCTACCCATATATATGATCTTAGACGGGAATCCACCCTCGCAAACATTATAGTATATTCGGCCGATATTCGATACAGACTCCAGAATCATAACAACCTTACTATCTCCACCCATGAAGCCTACCACGTTAGAGGGCAGCGATAAATATGACAAGTCAAACGAGAACTCTAGGACACCGTCTGCAGCCGAGGCACTCCTATTATATAGGTTGGAGGATATGCTTATTATCTGGGTTACGCCCGTGTCATAGTTGCTAAGATATATACCGTTGTCTCGGCTCATAATCGAGCGGTCAACCACCCCGTCTCCATCGCTATCCAGATAGATCATTGGGATAATTAGATCGGTTGATACCCAGGATGAGAATGGGCCTGAGAACTTGAACATAAAGTACATGATGCTCCCATCATTACTCGTAGCGACATACATCTCCCTGGAATCCGCACCTGTACTGGATAGGCCGTGTGGCAGAGCCGCATCTACCAGGACTGGCGTGAACCCGCTCCAGTCACTTGGGTCGCCGTCAACCACGATATCACTCTTCAGGAGTGTGATGTCCTGGTAGTTGATTACAGCCGGAGTGAAATAGTCGTGGAATACGGTGGATCCGTAGTCGATGAATAAAAACGGCTTTGTAATCGGGTCTCCAGACACCGATATCTGGGAGAGATAGTCCAGTGGAAGAGCTATTCTATATCCATCGTCAAATACCTCGAGCCAGGAATCGTTTCTATATGTCGTCCTAGACCATCCTTGATAGTCAGTGTATTCAAGGCGTTTATACCCGTTTGACTCAGCATATACATTGAAGGAGAATAGGGAGTATACACCGACTGAGAACCACTCGTCATAATCAGTTATAAACCTGAAGTTAAAGTTGCGGCCGACAACACCATCGTCAGCTGCAGAAGCCCAGCTATCCCCATACCTAACGTTCATCAAGATATGTGTAGAGTTGTCGGATACCGATACCATTATCAAGTCATCCAAGCCGCCTGAGCCATAATCCGTGTAGACCGGGGCCCTATCCCACTTCGGAAGAAGAACTGCATTGACTAAAACCGTTGTAAAGCCGATACTAAGGAATAGAACTAGTATGAGGACAGCTACCCCAATCCTCTTCGACATACTCATCCCGCAAAACCTCAAGAAGCCCACGAGATGACACAATAATATTTTATAAATAATAGTGTAATTTCCTATATAAACATAATGATATACCGTATAATGTATTTGTAGACATTACGACATTTGTTTTTTACTTGGTTATCGGTTTTTGAAAAAATTATTTTATATCCTTGGATGGGGAATGAAATTAAATGAGGTAGTATGAAGATAGTTGGCGATGGGGAGTATAGGGCTGGGGAGGCGTATGTGAAGTTAGATGGTGATAAGCTGATAATTGGAGACCGTTATACGTCTAGGGAGCTCATCGTTAGCAGGGGGACGGAGGTCGAGGTAAGGCCCGTCGAGCCTCTCCACGTCCCGAAGAACCTTACTGAGAACCTACTCATAAGGCTTGAGAAACCCCTGTATACCGTGGAGCCTATGATGACGTGGGTAAAGGCCCCTTATGAACTCGAGGTTAGGCTGAATGGATCTAGTATAGCGTATCTCAGCCCCACGAGGGTGAAGTACTACCTATATGGTGATGTCGTGGAAGGCGTTTTATGCAGGTATCATGAGACAGGGGTTTATGACGGTGAGCCGGGTGACACCGATGGAGAGGCCCTTATCAGGCTGCTTGTGACAAGGGTCTCCAAGCCAATGGAGTACCTCCTCATCCCCCTTGAGAACATTAGTGTATGGGAGGATGATGGGAAGGTATATTATAACCCTATTCTCATCGAGGCGAGTGGCGATGAGCTCATTATTAAGGTGGTTGATAGAGACCCCCACAAGATAACTCTTTATGAGGTCCCGGTATTGGGGGAGGAGTATGAGGAGAAGTGGAGGTATAGAATATGAGTTGGATAGGTGACTTTATACAGCAGATACCCAATGTAGAGAGTATATCCCTCTATATAGGCATAATCCTCTCAATAGGAGTTGGGATAGCCATAGCCCTATTGATAAGAGCCGTCCTTAGGAGGGGCTTTATGCCCCGGCTACCCAGGCATATATACAATCCGATTGAGAAGATAGTTATTTACAGCGTTATAATAGTGGCTGTCATAAGTGCATTGGCTCCACTAGGCCTAGACCTATCAGGCCTACTATTGACAGGTGGGGTGATAGGCGTAGCAATCGGCTTCGCGAGCCAGACAGTTATATCAAACGCCTTGAGCGGGGTATTCATCTATATGGAGAGGATGGTTAAGGTAGGCGACCCAATTAGGGTGGAGGATGCGGAGGGCAGGGTTATTGATATAACGCTCTTCTCCACCGTGATAAGATGCTGGGACGGGTATATAGTTAGAGTGCCTAATAGCAAGGTCTTCGACAGCCTCATCTACAACTTTGAGAAGAGCCCCATTAGGAGGATCGCCTTGAAGGTAGGGATTGGATATGGCGTGGATATAGACCTTGCTAGGAGGCTGATTATAGGGGTTATGGAGGAGCATCCATATATCCTCGTTAACCCAGGGCCAGAGGTATTTGTAGATGAGTTTGGAGACAGCGCTATAGTCCTTAACGTTAGGTGCTGGGCTCCATCCACAGTCTGGTTCGATGTCAGGAAATACCTTTTGGAGGCGATTAAGAAGGTGTTTGACAAGGAGGGTGTGGAGATACCCTATCCACAGAGGGTTGTATGGATAAGAGAGGATAAGTAAAAAACCCCATAATGTTACCGATACCTACCTCGACGAAAGCATCCCCATAACCTTTTTATACCCGAGTAACTTATTAAGCCGCTGGATGTAGCTGAATAGATAAATGGAATGAAGAACCTAGTTATCAGCATTACTATAGGAATATATATGAAACATTCCTTAGCCTATACTCATATGCATCCACCTACACCGCCTCAAATCCTCATGTAAGTAATGGGATAATGATATCCACTGAAACCCTCTTAGATCCGCATTTATCCACGGCCTCCTCCAGAGTCTTTATGCTGGGTGGCTGGAGGCTTATGCCGTACTCTCTACCGAGCATCCTATACTTCTCCTCGCCGAAGCGGTGATATGGTAGGAGCTCAAGCCTATCAATACCAAGTGAATCCACATATTCTATGAGCCGGCATATCCCACTCTCTATATCGATGAAGTTATATCCTGGTACTACTGGAGTCCTAATGATGATGTCAACGTCTTTCCCGGCGAGGTACTCTAGGTTGCTTATAATTAGTTTATTTGAGACGCCTGTAAACATTTTATGCCTCTCGTCATCCAATGCCTTGAGATCATAGTATAATAGGTCTATATAACCAGCTACCTCCTCGAAAGCTTCTCGTGGGACATGGCCACAGGTCTCCACCACAGTATGGACACCGTGTTTCTTAAGCTCCCTAAGTAGTCTAGATACAAAGGAATATTGATATAAGGGTTCTCCACCTGATAAGGTCACTCCCCCATATCTATAGAATACCCTATCCCTGAGGACCTCCCTAATGACCTCTTCAATAGACATTTTCCGGCCGCATATCTCAAGGGCATGGGATGGACATACCTCTACACATATTCCACATACATCACATTTCCCCCTATCTATGGCTAGTGGTTCACCCAAGTCTGTTATGGCGTCTCGGGGGCATTTAGGGATGCAGTCCATACATGATATACACCTCATGTACCTGAATAACAGCTCTGGAGAGGGGTTTTGGCTCTCCGGGTTATGGCACCATAGGCAGTGGAGGGGGCATCCTTTGAAGAATACCACCGTCCTTATACCAGGGCCGTCTCCAAGTGAGAACCTCTGTATATCGAATATAAGGGCATATTCCTCTCTATTCATGGCCAGCTATCCTTTATACTCATATCTACATATTATCTCATCCTGAATCTCCCTAGGCAGGTCTATAAAACGTGCACTATACCCGGATATCCTCACCAATAGATCCCTATACTTCCCAGGGTTTCTCTGGGCATCCCTAAGGATATCGGCTGACAATGCGTTGAACTGCATGTGGAAACCCCCTAGTCTATGGTATCCCCTAAGCAGGCCTATGAAGATCCTCCCTTCCTCAGCCCCGACTATCCTGGGGTTGAGGGTCAATGTATATGCGAAGCCGTTTGAGACCTTAGTGAGGTCTATCTTGGTGACGCTCCTAATCGATGCCGTAACCCCCTTCTCACCACCCATCCTCGGGCCAATGTCATTAGCCAACGGCTTCCCAGACTTTCTACCAGAGGGGAGGGCTCCGGTGAAGAGGCCGAAGCCCACGTGTGTGGTCATGGCATGTATACCCAGCCTATACTTCTCCCCATAGAAGTTCCTCATACCACTGACTATCTCATATAGCATGTCTACAAGGAGCCTAGCATATTTATCCACCTGATCATCGTCATTCCCATACTTGGGGCATTTATAGAGTAGGTAGTTGAGGAGCTTCTCATATCCACGGAAATCCTTCTTCAAAGCCCTTCCAAGCTCCTCCAAGGAGACTACCCCGTCTATGAAGACAGCCTTCTCAATAGCCGCGAGGGAGTCGACTACATCAGCGAAGCCAGCTATATGGACACCCCTAAAATTATATTTTGCCCCGCCCTCGGTGACATCCAAACCCTTTTCGAAGCAGCCTCTTATACATATCGACATCAGGGGAGTCGGTTTCAGAACCATATTAGCATATTGATATGCATTTGCAGCCTTCACGGCGATTGATAATAGGCTTTTGAGGGATTCACGGTAATACGCTATGAATTCATCCATAGACTTTATACTCGATAAGCTAGGCCTATCAACATATTTACTACTCGGTAAGTCGTCTCTAAACAATGTCTCCAACGGCTTAGCCAAGTTGAAGAATATCGCCGCGGTATTGTTGAAGCCCACGCCACCTGTTGACAGGCCTACACAGCCTACAATGCCATAGTCCCGGGCCTCCTCAAGAGAGGCGCCGTCTCCCATCAAAGCCTTTATACCGATATCATCATAGACAACCGCCACGGCGTTTACACCAGCCGCCAAGACATCCCTAACCGCATTATATAGCCTCTCTGGACTGTCCCTAGAGAAGCGTACAATGAGGTTTGGATTCGGCATGTTATTCTCCTTAATAGCCTCGATAACGATGTAGCTGAGCTCATTCGTGGCATCCCCACCTGATCTATCCACTCCACCCACGTTTAGACCCTGGGTAGTGGACATGCCTCCGAAGTACATCGTAGCCAGGGAGTCGTATAAAGCAACTATCTCATTAACCTTGAGGAAGAGGTTTTTAAACAGCCTAAGAGCATACTCACGATCCCCATCATAATACTTATAGAGATACTGGTCTATCCTGCCGAAGGATATTCCATGCTCAAAATTCTCGATATGGACAGCCATATGGATGAACCATATGAATTGGATTGCCTCATGGAGATCTCGAGGCGGGTTCTCTGGGACATGCATACATACATCCGCTATCTTAAGTAGCTCACGCCTCCTAAGCGGGTCACCCTCCTCCTCAGCCAACTCCCTGGCGGCCTCAGCATATCTATGGGCATATTTAATCAGGGCCTCGGCTATAATCACAACAGCCTTGTAAAATGGTATTTTACGTAGGGCATCCGGATCCTTATCCGCCTCCTCACCCAGTATCTTTATCTTCTCCCTAGCCTTCTCAAGATAGTATTTTAGGCCTCTTGATAAGAGGGCTGGATAGTCTAGTATGGCGTGGGCGATTCCACCCACCTCCGTGGGAATATATAGCTCGGCCCATAACGCTACATCCACATACTCCTCTGGAACCACTTCCCGGGCATATGTATTGAAGTTATACTCCCTCCAATAGGGGTATATCTCCTCCTCAAAGACCCTTATATCATCTTCAGAGACCCTAATCGGGTTTACATGCCTCTCACCCAGGTTCCGGAGTTCACCCATGATATTTAGGCCCGTCGCCTCAGGCCTGGGAACCGCTATAGGGATATCCTCATCGAATGTCCCGACTATAAGCTCATCAGGCCTAATAACAATAGGGAGGTTCTCCAGCACCAGCCTGAGGCCCTCAGCCATCCTAATGATATTGGGTTTACCCGGGTTCTCGCGAAAAGCCTTTGTATAGTAGTAGGGTATGGCTATGCTGAAGCGAGGCTGTCTACGCACAGCCTCATCTAGGGGAGGGTGTGTCCTATAGGAACCCATAAATAAAATGATGATGAGCCGACTGTAAATAAGTTTTATAACAGATTTATACCCCGTGTTTTACATATGGAAAGTCATCGCTCCAACTCTATCTCCTCAAGGGACTTACCCTTGGTCTCATAGGGCTTAAGCAGTAGAGTGAGTATCGGCACGGCGAGGTTAAGGACGCCTAACACAGCCCAGAAACCCCCCATCTCGGGGAATAAACCGAGTAGGAAGGCTGCCAATAGGGGGCCGCCGACATATGCGAAGCGGGCTATTGTAGATACCCACCCTAGGCATGCCCCCCGGATATGGGTGGGGAATACCTCGGGGATGTATATTATTATCCATGTATACATGAAGGAGAGGAAGAACCAGACCACTATATAGACAATCGGCTGTAGACCTATGGGCCCAAGTCCAAATATCATTAGGAGGATGAAGATGAGTATGCTGCTAAGTATTATGGCTCTACGCCGGCCAAGTTTATCCATGGCCCAGCCCGAGACTATTGTAGCGAATATCGCTGATAAGCCTCCTACTGTGTAGATCATGCTCCAGTCGGTGTCTGTATAGCCCCTTATATTGATGAGGTAGTAGGCTGCCCAGCCACCGAAGATATAGTCGAGGAGCCAGACGCCCCATATTATAGAGGCGTATACAATGTAGAAGAAGTCCCTCCTAGTCAGGAGGTTTAGGCTCAATAGCTTACCGCCCATCGGGTCCCTATGCTCGACATTCCTCCACCTAGTGGTCTCGTCCATGAAGAGCCATAGGAATAGGGTTATCAGCATCATTATAAAGACGACTCCATATAGCCATCTCCAGCCCCAGATCTGGGGGATGAACATCCCCGCTATTCCATATAGGGGGATTAGGCCGATGAAGTAGGTGATCGCGAGTAGACGGCCACGTGTCTCAGGCGGGGCCTCCTCCGTTATGGGTATGGTCCACATGTTGGAGATTGTGGCGTAGATTATCATGGCGTAGAATATCATGAACATGTGGAATGACGTGGCGAAGAAGACTATCCCTATTGAGGGGAGGCCCATCATTAGGATGAGGACTAAAATACCTTTTTTACGCCCAAGGTAGTCGGCGAGCCAGTTGAGGAGGAATATGAAGAACGTTGGTATCAGGTAGATGCTCTCCCAAGTGGAGAACTCGACGGCTGTGACGCCGAATTCATCGAGGGCATATGGGATTACGGTTGTACGTATAAGGGAGAGGTACTGGTCCATTAGGGCTACGAGGCCCATTAGAAACACGAGGAAATAGATGTATCTCTTTGACCTAGAAGCCTCCATAAAACAAAAACATAGTAGACAAACAATATAAAAGGAATATGAAAATGACAAGAATCAAGTATCGGAATATAAGGTATAGATATGTATAAGGTAAAGGAAAAAAGATACGATGATGAAATGAAGGGGCTTATCCAGTTATGTTGCTGAGGAGTAATGTGGTGTTGGAGGCAGACTCACTCCTCCACTGAATAGGAATTATATGGACACCCAGTTTAACACTATCCAGCTTCTCACAGTAGTCGAGGAGGCTGTTTATCACCCCGGTTAGGTGGGAGACATACTCCTCGTCAGTCATGCCCCCAAACTTCTCTAGGCTGGAGTCTATTGCTCCACCGCCCAGGACCTCCATAATCCTCCTATTTAGATACGGGACGACGCTAACCAAGATGGGGATAGGCTTGTCCCCCCGATACTCCCTATCCAACTCCCTTAAGACGGTCAAGAGCCTATCAGGTTCGAAGGTTACCTGGGTCTGGAAGAAGCATATGCCCTGACCAAGCTTATACAAAACCCTCTTATATTCATCACTCCTATTCTGGATGAGGACACCACCCAGATAAAACTTCTTTGGAGAGGTCTTATACAACTGGCCGTCGACAACAATACTGCCCTCCTCAAACCCACGGATCACGGCCAACGCATCGCTATAGGATATTGAGCCCTCGATACCCACATCCCCACCCAGTATAAGCAGGTTATTAATACCCAGGATACATGCACCGATAAGCCACCTGGGGAGAGTATACCTATTCTCCACAGACACGACGATATGGGGAATCGACTCTATATTCAACATGGATTGAATGAGGTGCCCGACAACTATCGGGTCTGCAGAGATATTACCCATAGGGTTGTTTAGGGTGTTGATACCTATTATCCACCTACCGAGGCCATGCTCCCTAAACAACTCGGTGAAGATATTTAGGCTGGAGGATTCCCTAATAAGCGGTGCCTCCAGCGTTACAGGGATTCTTCTACTCGCCATAAGATCCTCGAGACCCTTCATTAGGCTCACTTCATAGAATAATTATGCCTTTACTAGATTTTAATTATTATAAGACGATGAAGTTCATTGGGTGTACATTAAACAAATAATAAGTTTAGCCGTATAAATCTATATATTTTAATCATGGTTGTATTGAGGGGCCTATAATGTATGAGGGGTATATAGTGGGGATTTTCCCGAGGAATGACTCCCTTATAGACACTTGGAAGAAGTGGGAGAGGGGAACTGTTGATGATGGTGTTTTCAGGGAGGTATTGGATGAGGCCCTTGATTATGTTGTTAGGAACCAAGTTGTAGTGGGACTATCCTATGTACATGATCCCCAGATAGATTGGCATGATATGTTTAGACCATTTACTGAGCTGGAGAATGTCTCTGCAGGCCCGTTAACAAGGTTCTTCGAGAACAACACCTTCTTCAGGAAGCCGGTTATAAGGGATGTGGTTGAGTATGAGAAGGGGTTCATAAACAGCTATGTTCATAGGGATAAGATGCCTAAGGGTAGGAGATGGATAGTTACCTTACCCGGCCCATATACATTCTATAGGTTATCTGAATATAGGGATGGAGATACTGGTAGAAAGTCTATAGTGAACATGGTCAGTGGCGCTATGGATGACCTGCTTAGGGAGGGATACGAATTTATTGTCTTAGCCGAACCTGCATTGGCATACTATTCAGACGTTGACTGGGATATTGTAAGTGGATTCTATAAGCCTCTAAGGGAGACTGGATTAAAATATAGGATCCATCTTTATTTCGGCGATGTAAAGGATAGGATAAGTCGTCTAATGGAGATAGCTCCATATGGATTCTCAATAGACACGTCCTACACTAGTTTAGAGGAGCTGGAGGGACTTGATTTAGACACTCTTGTCCTAGGCGTAGTCGATGCACAGAACACGTTGATGGAGAATGTCGATGACACCGTGAATAAGATTAGGAGTCTAAGGGAGAAACTGGGTTGTAGGAATATCGCTATAACCAATAACACTGATTTCGACTACCTCCCATATGAGGTTGCTGAGGCGAAGCTCATGTTGTTGAGTGAGGTTTTGAGGAGGTTGGGAGCATGAAGATACCGATCCTACCTACACAGGAAATTGGGAGTTATAGGAAGCCAGACTATCTGATAAACCTATGGAAGAGATATATGGCTGGGGAAGGGGTTGAGGAAGAGCTTAATAAGGCGATTGAAGAGGCTAGTATAGAAACGATAAAGTTACTTGAGGACGTTGGCCTAGATATCGTTTGGGACGGTGAGATGCATAGGTGGGAGATGTACTATCATCCAGTTACGTATATCAAGGGAATCCAGTTTGTAGGGCAGGTCAGGGTATTTGACAATAGGTATTTCATCAAGGGAAGCGTTAGGAACGAGCCTAAGCTGGTGAAAAACTATCATCTAGAGGAATATCTTTTTATCAAGGAACGCGCGTCTAAGCCAGTTAAGCTACCTATTACAGGGCCATATACAATAGCGGATTGGAGCTTCAACGAATACTATATCTGGAGGTGGAAAAAACAGGAGAAGGACCCGAGGAAAATCAGGTATAACGCCAAGAGAGACCTAACCATTGCATTGGCGGAGAACGTTATAAACCCGATTTTAAAGGAGTTATCTAGACATGGGGTGTTCAGGATACAGATTGATGAGCCTGCTGCCACGACGCATCCAGATGAGATGGAGATTTTTGTAGAGGCGTTTAACAAGGCGGTTGAAGGCGTCGACACTACGATAACCACGCATATATGTTATAGCGACTACAGCATACTCCTACCATACATGAACCAGATGAAGACCGTCCAGTTCGCACTGGAATTCGCCAATAGAGATACGTGGGAGAAGGGTCTAGACGACGATAAGAGGAGGGGATATCATTTCCTAAAAGAATTGAGTGAGTATTCTTACGAGGGCGAGATCGGGCTAGGCGTGATAGATGTACATACAAACAAGGTAGAGCCTGTTGAGCTGATCATGGATAGAATAGAATATGCCCTGAAATATATCCCAGCGGAGAAACTCTTCATCAACCCAGACTGTGGATTAAGGACGAGGAGCAGGGATATAGCAGCAGAGAAACTCAGGAATATGGTTGAGGCGACAAAGAAAATACGGGAGAAATACGGGTTTGAAAACTAAATCTCTGCCTTAATATTTTTAATATTATCTTACAATAGTTACACCAAGGATTTATAGGCATCTAGTATTTTATCTATAACTGTGCTCCATCGATGTTGCTGGGCCCACTTAACATCTTCACGAGCTGGTTTAGGAGGGTTTTCCATAATGCTTGTCAACTCATTTACAGATATTGATACAGTGTGACTCTTTATATCCCTTGGTATGATTGCGTCGTCTAGGGTTACGACAGGCCTTCCACATGCCAAGGCCTCTACTATAGGTAGGCCGTATCCCTCTATCATACTAGGGAAGATGAGGAGGTCTATAGAGGTGTAGAAGTCAACTAGCTTGTCATCGGGCCAGAAACCCAAGAATTTTATCCTCTTATCGCCTCTGGCCAGCCTCATCAAGTATGCTTTGTATTTAAGGTCTCTTGTGTCCCCCGCTATCCAGAGCTCACCCCCATGCCTTGAAGCCTTATATGCCTCAATAAGGAGGTCTACACGCTTCCTAGGATCTAGGTAGCCTAAGAAGCCTATCCTAGGCGTGTCATCTGGCTTAGGCTTATCGACCAAGGTGTCTGGAATACCGTTGGGGATAACCACGACCTTCTCAGGATCTATATCTGTGGATTCAATTAGCTGATAAGCCACTTCCTCAGAGACGGAGACGACTATATCCGCATTGACGGCTTTCATAAGAGTATGTTTAAACCAGGTCTTTGTCAGGAGCCACTCAACAACATTAGATGTATAGTGGGTCTTCACCAGGATCCCCGCATAGAATAGGGGGATGAGGTCGTGGACAGTGGCGACTGTAGGTTTCTCACCGTATGGGAGGTAAATTGATTCAATAACCTGAGTAGCATGATAAACATCACAGTCTCGCGGCATCAACATCGGGATGCCTACGAGGGAGTAGAGGAAGTAGTGGGTGAGGGAGTCGGGCATAAACCACTGGAGCCACATATCCTCAGAAACCCCATAAACATCATAACCCCTCTTGAGAAGACCCTCTCTGAGGGACATGGCATAACGGCCAATACCACCATTCCTAAGACTAAAATATCTTGCAAGTAGACAGATATCCATGAAACCAAGTCACCCATCCCTACATATAATTTTAATTGAGTTTACCTAATCTAGTTTTAGAGTCTATTGACTGCCATAGCGAAATCTCTAACGAACGACTCCCAAGAATAGTATCTTGCTATATTATCTCTGTATCTTTCAACTTTAAAGAGACTTATATTCTCTATAGCATAGGACAAAGCATCAACGAATTTATTGAGAGAGGCTTCGGAATCCATATATGGAGGAGTTATACCTATGTGGGGAATAATCTTTTTCTCTGGATAATGAATGAGGGTTGGGCTAACCACTGGCTTCCCTAAGGCCAGTGCTTCAACTAAAGCCATAGCTATGCCTCCATAGAATATCTGCCTTGTGGCTGGGAGGAAATACAAATCCGATGCCTTCAAAAGACTTAGATATTCATTATGTGGGAGATAAGGGTAGGCATGTACACCGATGCTCCTAAGGAGAGGTACTAGAGACTTACCTACACCCACGGCAACCATATTAATTCTCCTATTAACTCTATTCAGTATACCGTTGTAAATCTTTGTAATTAAATGAGCTCCCTTCAATACACTAATCTCTCTCTTTGGCTCACCAACATAAGTAAACAGTAAAATTGAGTCAGGTGGAAAACCATAGTGTGCCCTGATAATTTTTTTCTCCTCCTCATCAACTACCGTTAATTTCTTAAAGTCAATAGCCATATCACGCCTAATAATATAAGCTTCAACTCCGAGAGATAAGAGGTAATCCCTTTCAAATTCAGTTAACACAAAAATTACGCCTCTAACCTTTTTCAGAAGATGCTCAACAATAAACCTAACGCCCTTCTCAGGGTAGTATATAGGGAGGAAACTGGATTTGAAGTTGTTTGGAGGGGGAGATCCATGGTGTTGAAGAATCATAGGATACTCTTTTAAATTAGATAGTATAATAGCTGAGTTAAGAGCACGATATCCATGAACATATGGAATAAAACCTTCTTTAGATACAAGCCTTTTAACGAGATTAGCCATTAAAATTGATAGGTCTCGTATAAACATATCATTTAACGTTTTAGAGGGAAAAGATATCGGTGCAAGCACAAGCGGGATACCATGAATGACCCTATATCTAAAATATCTTGATCTATGGGGTCTTATACATAACGCATCAAATCTGCCAATATCCCTTAAAGCCTTAGCCGTCTTAAAATGCCACCCGATCCCCCATATCTCGGGTATTTCCTTATCCAATTGAATGTGCATAGAGTGATGAAGAACACTAGCTATCTTTACATCCCCAGTTAAGCAGTGATCTATTAACATATTCATCATGATTATACCTCAGCATCACTCAAATTAAAAATAGAAAGCCTCAGGCTAAAACCATTTTCCAGGGGGATAAAACTCGTCAACCATCTCCATCAAACCGAGGTTCTCCAATCGCTCGACAATAAACTCTTTGAGAACATAGTCTACAGTAGTTTTTGGCCTAACCTCCTTTAAGAAAACCCTTTTGATATCTAGATTAGAATAGTTAGATATAATTTCGAACCATTTAGCAGGGTCTCTAAAGACTTCTTCATAATATATACACATACCATCGGCGTCATCCGATTGAACGTATCCATGATAGTTGGAGTATGTCCAGACAATAAGCATTTTGTCCAGATAATCAAGAGATTTATAGGAGAGGCTGAATTTATTAGAGAGAAGTCTATAGTCATCCTCTATAAAAAATTGCCTCCCACTCCAACCTATCCATGGAAGTAGATGCTTCAAGAGAAATCTCCCTGCGAAGGAGGATCTATGATTATGAATATATTGAAAGACTTTGAAGCGTTTACCCAATATACTGAGGGTCATGGATATCCATGTATCGACCGGATTTCTAATGATATGTATAAACTTAGAGTCATATTTCATAGACAAGTCTCTGAGGATAAAATGACATCGGTTGGTCTTCAAAAAGACAGGTTTATCACCAGAGGCGAGGAGATCAAAGAGAGGTTTGACATCCTCTATGGAAAACGGGAGTATATCACCTGAAAACCTCTCTACCAACCTACCATGTATACGCCTATATGCAGGGGCAACCCTCCTAAAATAATCCGTTTTATACCCATTCCAAGCGTAGAAGCCATGAAGAAATATGCTATGTTCACTCTCCATCTCACTAAAAAGACGGGGGTTGAGCGGCTCATAAAGTGCTAGTACATCCGGGTTACTCTCCTCCAAGATATGGTAGAAGAACGAAGTTCCAGATCGATAGTATCCGTTGAAGATGAGTCTAATCATAGTCTACTCATAAGAATAATATGTCATGTAGCTAAACAATAATTTGAACATGTATTTATACATAGAAAATATTTAGGGACCCCTAACCGTTTAAAAATAGTTAATTTTTCCTTCAAGCAATTCATATTATGGGTGAAATCCAATTGAATCTAAAAATAGATGCAATAAAAAACTATCTAAACGAAGTATTTGGTAAAAATACTGAACTAGTTAATGTAGAGGTTCTGGGAGGAGATACTTACCAGAAAGAAGATATAAAGGGATATGGATATGGAACACCTCTATTGATCACGGCTAAGATTAATAAGGAAGTTAAGAAGCTCGTTTTAGGCACGGTTAGACCTGGTCAATTTGGTCATGATTACATGTCTGATAGAGCAGGGATATTAATATGGAATCATACTGCGTTTAATAAACTGCCTAGACATGTTAAGTCGATTGACCTAGGGTATTTTACAAAAGAAGGCAGGTTAAAATCAGTTAATAATCCGATGGAGTTCTTCCAACTACTGGAGTACGTAGAGGGGAAAGAGTATTTCCATGACTTAAATAGGATTGGAGAATCTAGTAGATTGACTGAATTGGATGTTGTTAGGGCGAGAGTCCTAGCCGAGTATCTGGCTGAGATACATAGTGTAAAGAGAGATGATCCTCAGCTTTATAGGAGGAGGATTAGAGACTTAATTGGGCATGGAGAGGCGATCATGGGTCTAATAGACTCATACAAGGGAGATGAGGATTTTCTAGAGGAAGATGAGTTAAAAGAGATTGAGATAAAGTGTGTGGAGTGGAGGTGGAGGATTAGGGATAAGGGATATAGATTGAGTCAGGTGCATGGAGACTATCACCCGTGGAACATACTATTCACAGATGAAACAGAGTTTATGGTTTTGGATAGAAGTAGGGGGGAGTGGGGTGAACCGGCAGACGATGTAGCGGCTATGACGATAAACTACCTATTCTTCAGCCTAATCCACCACGGAGAACTGAGAGACACCTACCTAAAGCTGTGGAGAGAGTTTATCGAGACATATCTAGATAAGACCGGTGATGAAGAGATCTTCAGGGTTATACAGCCCTTCTACGCATGGAGAGGATTGGTTGTAGCGAGCCCAATATGGTATCCAAACCTAGAATATAGGATTAGAAGAATGCTATTCAACTTTATACACAACATCCTAGATACAGAATATGTAGATTATAAGAATATAGGGAACTACTTCAAGTGAGGAAATATGAAGAAGAAAATAAAAGAACCATTTGCAGTCTGGCTAACAGGCATACCATCATCAGGAAAAACAACACTAGCTCGGGGACTATCGGAGAAACTAAGGGAGATGGGTGTGAAAGTAGTTATACTGGAGTCGGATGAACTCAGGAAACTCCTGACTCCCAACCCCCAATATACCGAAGAAGAACGGGACTATTTCTATAGAGCCATGGCAGTAATAGGAAGATATCTGGTTGACAATGGAATAAGCGTAATATTCGACGCCACAGCACACAAAAGAAAATACAGAGAAAATGCCAGAAAACTAATTAAAAATTTTATCGAAGTATATGTATACGCGCCACTTGAGGTCTGCCTAAAAAGAGATGTTAAAGGACTATATAGCAAAGCACTAAAAGGAGAAATAAAAACACTACCAGGACTACAAGAGCCTTATGAAGAACCTCCAGAACCAGATGTTAAGTTAGAAACACATATCGAAACAATTGAAGCATCTCTTGTCAAAATAATAAGTGTTATTAAAACCCTACCTTAAATGTGCTTATGATTTTAAATTAACTTTCAAAGCCACACCTTATCCAGATTAGCCGCGGGATACGGCCCTTCTTTAATTTCTAGGACTGTAGACCTAAGTTGATATTCCACACTATGAGGACATCTCATTATTATTCCTTCTCCCTTAGATAAATCCAGATTTGCAGTGATAGAATTATCATCCATTGAATATAGCTTGATGTTAATTTTTCCATCTAATACTATTAGACATTCAGTACCAATTCTTTCCCCTATTGCAGTTCTTTTATGATAATGAGGGTTTACGGAATATCCTTTTTTCCTATGTGCAATCCCCAAATGAATGCCCCACTCTATTGGAATAGACACAAAAATGGTTTTATCCTCTTTAGTAATAGTGGATAAACTAAAAATAACCGCTATAAGAGAACCAGTCTTATCGTATATTTTCTTTATGTAACTTTTTGATTGTTTCGGCAACTGTTATAACCTCCTCTTCGGATATTCTAGGCCCACTTGGTAAGTTTATACCATGTTCAGACAGGTAGGTTGAAATGGGATAATCTGATATTTTATTAACATATGGTTTAAACACCGGCATTAAATGTAGAGGATAGAAAAACCTTCGCGTGTCGATACCTTTTTTCTTTAATTCAGTGATAAGCTCATCACGGGACAAACCGAATTCTTTTTTATCAACCAATATTGAGTATAACCAGTAGGAAGGAGAAGCCCATGGCATATTTGGATGTAACTCTATACCTGGGACGTCTTTTAAGATATCTGAGTAGATTTTAGCTATTTTATTTTTTATAGCAATAAGCTTTTTTATCTTTGAAAGCTGTGCAAGACCTATCGCAGCTTGTATATTAGTCATTCTGTAATTAAAACCAATTGTTACATGCCAATACCTTGGACGCATTCCATGATCCCTCATCAGTCTAATTTTATCAGCCAATTCATCATCATTAGTAACTACCATTCCACCCTCTCCCGTAGTTATTATTTTATTGCCAAAAAAACTGAATACACCTATATCACCCATTGATCCTACCCTAGTATTTTTATATTCGGCACCATGTGCCTCAGCTGCGTCCTCTATGACTAACAGTCCATTTTCATTTGCGGCCTCAATTATTTGATCCATATCTGCTGGATGCCCATACAAGTGTACTGCAATGATCACTTTCGTTTTATCAGTTATTGCCTCTTTTACTTTAACTGGATCAAGACACCAATAGTCTCTGTTTACATCGACAAATATTGGTTTTGCACCAGTCAATAACACCATATTAGCCGGAGAAGCAAAAGTAAGATCTGGCACAATTACCTCACTAATATGAGTAACTCCTAATGCTAAGAGGGCTAAGTGTAATGCGACTGTCCCATTTGAAACGGCAATAGCATGTTTAACACCGATAAAATTAGCGAAACTTTTCTCAAACTCTTTTACATAGGGGCCTTGACTACTTATCCAACCACTTCTTACAGCGTTTAAAACATATTCTTCCTCCTCTTTACCTATATCAGGATTAGCAACAGGTATCTTCATAACTATCACAAGACCATTAATTTATCACATTTTCAAAGCTCTGGTGATTATCTTTGCTTCACTTGGATAGTTTGGAGCATCCCACGGAAAGCTTTCACCATTTAACCATGCTTCCCACCTTTTTAGATCCGCGTCGACCATTATCTTTACAAGCTCATTAAAACGAATTCGTGGCCGCCATCCTAATTTTCTCTCAGCCTTACTATAATCGCCAGAGAGACATGGAACATCAAGTGGTCTAAAAAACTTCTTATCTATTTTGACATATTCTTGCCAATCAAGACCTACTATATCAAATGCCCTCTCTACAAACTCCTTAACACTATGCGACTCACCAGTTGCAATTATGTAATCGTCCGCCTCTTTTTCTTGCATCATCATCCATATGGCCTCAATATAATCAGGAGCGTACCCCCAATCACGCTTAGCATTAATATTACCAAGTTTCAACTCTTTACTAAGTCCAAGCGCTATTTTAGCTACTTCATTACTGATCTTTCTAGTGACAAATTCTAATCCTCGAATTGGTGACTCGTGATTAAACAGGATGCCGTTTACAGCAAATATATTATAAGCCTCCCTATATACCTTGGTTATCCAATATCCATATAATTTTGCAACTGCATAGGGACTCATTGGCTGAAAGGGAGTATTTTCATTACACTTAGCACACTCATACTCACCATTAGAGTTTTTCCGCCACCCACTCCAACCGAACATCTCACTTGTACTTGCGAAATAAAATTTTACATCTGGACATATATGTCTAATTGCTTCTAAAAACCTAGTGACACTTAGTCCAGTAACATCGCCGGTCGAGATAGGAGTTTCAAAACTTGCTTGAACGAAACTCTGAGCAGCAAAATGATATACTTCATCCGGTTCACTAATTTTTAAGGCTTCTAAGATACTGGTGGCATCAGTTAAATCGAAGGGAATGAGATAAACTTTTTCAAATATATTTAAATATTGTAGTCTCCAAAAATTAGGAGTACTAAGTCTACGATAAGTTCCGTAAACCTCATATCCTTTATTCAAGAGAAAATTCGCCATGTACGCCCCATCTTGACCAGTAATACCCGTAATTAATGCTGTAGACGCCATTCCTTCGCACACCTCTCATTAATTAATATTCTTAATGAATTAAATACACTTGATATAGACAAAGAAGTTGTATCTAAAATAATAATATTTGAATATTTAGTAGCCAAAAGCATATAATATTTTTTTTTAAAAGATATCTCCACTGGATTTACGATATCCTTTTTTCTTTTTGTAGCCATCTTTGCGGATGCTATAAAGAAAATCGGTATATTCTCTTTAGCTGAAAGATACTTATCAATATATTTTCCGATAAATTTACCGTATTTCTTTAAAAAGTGAGTAGAACGACAATCCCAAATTATGTCAATAATGGTATCTATTATGCTTCTATCGAAAATAATTACATTACAACGTAGTACACTGGCTAAAACCTTTATAAAAGATATAACGAACAAAGTATCCAAGAATAGTAAATATGGGTAAGTATTACACAACACTCTATCAACCCAGAAAACATGAATAGGAATTATTGATTCATTACTTTTTTTAATAATTATAGTTCTCTTGGTTAGTTTAGCATATATATATAGGATATAGGTAAATATAGGGAAGGACCGGGACCAAATGCGGAGCACCCTTATATTAGAATTCCTGAGAAATATCTCTAATAAAATAGCTTGGGTTGATTTGCCTGCTCCGTCTGTACCACTAATAATTATATTCATGATTATAATTATTAAGGTATGAACTGGAAAAAATTAAAGATATATTCAATAAATAAAATTTTTAAATCGTGAAATCACAACTCTTTTATTATGTACTTTTTTTATATATGACCATGCATTATAGCCATATTCTTTTATTACCTCAGGTTTCTCAAGTAAAAATCTTAGCGTATTAAATATGTGCTTAACGATGTTATCTCTTCTAATAATAATACCTCTTTTATTCTTTGATACTATGTCATTTAAACTTTGAACATCAGTTGAGACTATACAGTTACCATAGGACATGGCTTCCAATACAGTAAGTGGAGGATCTACAGCAATGCATGTTAGAGCAGGATACAAAAAAATATTATTTTTCATTAGTATATTATCCTTTTCATTTGGTTCCAAGTTTTTTAATACAACATTTATGTTACGTTCGATATTTAATTTTTTAATACATTTTTTTAGAGAACGATACATTTCGAGGTAATTTGTATATCCTTGTTTTGATAGATAAATGAAAAAATTAAACTTGTTACTATATTTTTCGGTTAAAAGTTTCATAGCAACAAGAATCTTATCAAAAGGAAAACGGTGGTAATTAGCATGTCCAATATAGGTAATATTAATTGGATCTCCAATTTTCTTTGAAACCTTATTTATATTAGTTTCAATAGGAACAGGAACATAAAAACAATGTGCACCTAATCTTTTACAAAATGAATAAGTTTCAGGACTGGGTGTTAATATATTTAATTTTTTATTTATTCTGCCAAGCACGATTAAAGTAAACACTCTCAATAATGTTAGTCTGTCAAATAGATTCCTTAAAGAATATTGATAAACATATACACGTCTACTTTTTATTAAGATGTTATGAGGAATAGACATTAAAGGAAAATGCATTACATGTAAATCAGTACAATTTAAATCGAGATTATATATAGTTTCTAACCTATAAAAGGAAGATGGATTTGTAGCATAGAATATAATTGTTGAAGCGTTAGATGGTTCGTATTTTTTTGCGAACCCTCTTACTTTATCAATAATCGAGAGTACAAACACATTATCATACATATTACCTAGTAACTCAATATAATTTCTAGATAATACGACTTCACCCATATTCCATGGTTTGTGAAGACCATATGTTATAACTAAAGCATTCAAACTCCTCACTCTAAATTTATCGCTCTGAATAATCTAACTAAAAATATTTTGTTCTTGAAATTAGTAAATACCAATGGTAGACTTTTCCTCGAATTTTTTTCCCTAACTTTTTCGAAAAAAGCTCGTAACAATATTTTATAAGGATACTTATAGGGAATCAATTTAACTAAAAAATCGTTAAAAGGTATTAAAACTAAGTCTCTATGTAATTTTTCTATAGTATTTTCTACAAACTCAATAGCATTATGGTCGTTAATTAACTTTGCCAGATGATAAGATACAGAGAAATACACTGTAGTGGCTATTGTTAAATTATTTTCTTTGACAATCTTTATAAACCTGCTAAAAAAGTCGGGAGATGAATAACTGGAACTAAATGAATGAATGTACATAAAATCACGTAAAAGATATGAAAGGTTCTTATATATTGAATGAGCAACTACTGTAGCAAGTTCAGCTGCCGGAGATAATAGATATGTGTCAAAATCATCAACAAACAATTTTATCCATGGATATATTTGGGATACTCTATATTTTTTTACATATCTTGATAAATTTTTTTTGTCGATATATTCAAATCCTCCGATAGATATGATATTATAAATGTCGATCATAACAGGGTCCGGTTTAAAGTTAGTTTTATAGTCTTCCAACGTAGTACAATAATAGTAGGTTTCCATGATCTTAAAACCTTGGCTAAGCAACATATTTACAATTTGATTATAATTATTAAAACATAGTATGTCTATATCGGCTATCGCCTCTTCGAATGGAGGTAATGTCTTGAATATAGCATATTTTATATTGCTCTCTTTAAGTATCGTTGTTATTTCCTTTAACGTCTCAAATATTCTTACTAATCTGTTGACATGATATATGTATCTGTATGATTTCTTACGCAAGTTTGGAGATAAGGATAATAAATAAGTAAGTGGAATTTTGTTTATCTCTGCAAACTTATGTAACTCAGCATTATAAACGTTACTTGGTTTTTTCTTAATTAATTCGGATATGTATTTTTTTCTCATCATTAAATGGCTTATTAACTGTTTTCATTTATATAATTAGAAAAATAAAGGCCTAATTAATTTAGCCAAGACTATAAAAAGGTTTATTTAAAAGTTATTTTGCGCGTGGATTTTAAACGTAACCTAGCGAGTTTATGGAATTCTTTAACTAAATCTGGATATGAATCTGCCAGATTTTCTTTTTCAAGAGGATCCTTTTGGGTATTATATAACTCCTTATTTTTAAGTTTTTCATAATAAATGAACTTCCATGGACCTATCCTTACTACAATAGCTCTTGGTTCATATGTAGTTATAAATTTATATCCTTTTCCTTTGTTAAATACAGAGGCTTCACTATAAAGTACTCGTGTTTTAAGATTATATTCTGGAAAACATGATATCGAGATACCGTCAACTCCATATAAAATGGAAGACGAATTTTCTTTTTTTATTAAGTCGGCAATAGTAGGGAGTAAATCGACTAAGGAAATGTTAATAGAGTCTATCTTGCATGAAGATAAATTAGGATTATAGAATATCAATGGAACCTTTAAAAGTTCATCGTACATATGTGTGATATTACTTATACCCATATGCCCAAAAGCACCATGCTCTCCCAGCTCTTCTCCATGATCCGAAGTTATGATGAGTATCGTATTCTCACTAATCTTTTTTTCATCAAGCCATTCAATAAACTTAGTAAGTATTTTTTCTATATATAATAATTCAGTTATTCTCATACTTTTAGCAAAGGTTATTAGTTTTTCTTTTATATCATGATTGAAATAATCGGTGCCAGTCTTAATAGATATATAAAGCATCAGGTACAAAAATATTAGATTCACTATATCAACTTGCTGAAAACCATAGTCATCAAAGGCATTATCATTTAGATAAATATTATATGGAAAGTGAAGATCGTTTAAATGACACCATACGAAAAAGTTCTTTTCACTTCTAATAACTTTATCTATAAATTTTTTAACAATACAGAAAACCTCATTAGCTGTAAATATAAGATTATTTATTTTAATGCCCTCATTTTTAATCATGTAATTTGATAAAAATGGAGGCATTTTAATCTTTATATTATTTATGAAGCGATGTATTTTCATTAAATATCTGGCATCTGTGTGATAAGCCATTAAGAGTGGTATATTTAAAAAAGATGGAGGATTCCTAGGATCATATACTTTTCGATAGAAACCCTCTATGAATACTTGAAATTTTTCTGAATAACCGAACCGTGAAGTTAGTATATCAGTATTAGGGATACCTAAATTGACGTATCCTTTCGAGTATAATATTTTTTGCAACGATAAATAATCACTGATACTGTGATACCCACCTTTTGTATAAGGATACAACCCTGTGAATATTGATTTAAAAGACGCCTTAGTATATGGAGCCGTCGCATATACATTTGAAAACTCTATAATATGTTTAGTTACATAGAGAGGCATTTTCTTTCTTAGAATTTTCAACCATTCATCATACCGTAAGGTATCAATAGTTATTAATATAATATTGGGATTCCTGATCTCGATAAAATTTTGATGCATGATAAAAAGGAAAATGATTAATATAACAATATTTTATTAGTTAACTTTTTTTCTAGAATTGTCTTGAGAGAACAAGATACCGTTTCTACAACACTTCTTCAAACACTCGAATCAATTTAGTGAGAATTCTCAAGTTATCAAATCTAGTTAATATATCCTCTCTATTTTTCAATCCCAGCTCTTCTATCTGGTTAATATCCATAGATATGAACTCATCAATAGCATCAGCAAATTCTTCTATGTCACCAGGATGTATGAAACGTATTCCTCGAAAGCCATTTACTTGCTCATAAATCCCTCCTATTTTAGAGACTATTAATGGTCTACCTCTAAGACACGCTTCTGATGCAACGTATCCCCAAGGTTCGAACCATATAGAAGGGATAGTTACTACTCCTATTATTTTATAAAGGGCTTCGTATTGTCTATAGTTTAGTTTTCGATGAGGAAATATTCTGAGGTTCTTTAAATTACTACGATAGCTCTCGTATATATGCTCTGCTTTAGTTATATGGAGCCAAGTGTTATTATGATGCTTATTAATCACCTTTACCCAAGCTTTCAACAATATTTCGAAACCTTTTAGGATGCTTACTCCCCCGAAATAACCTAGGTTTACTTTTTTAATACTAATAAATGACAAGTCTGGTAGAGGATTATGGATTACATGAGAAATACTCGCAAGCTGTGGAAGATGTCTAAGGAATATATTTTTTTGAGCATGAGACACAAATACAATTTTATCTACAAACTCCAGAAAATTCCTAAAATGTTTACTTAATGCTGAATTAAAGAAAGCAGATAAAATATTTTCTGAGAGTCTTTTATTTATAATATTGCTATATAAGGATATACATTCAATACAATCCCAATAACTGGGCGATAAACAGTTTCTCTTCCACTTCAAATTATATAACGAACCAATTGGACATGCTGGAAAGTAAGAATGTAAATGTAAAACAATAGGTTTTTTAAATTTAAGTCTAATTACAGGTATTGCTGTTTCCCAGCCGTTCATATAAATTACATCACAAACTTTAAATAATTTCCTAAACTGCGTAATTAAGATCAGCGATTTAATAGATGATACATATTTATTTAATATTCTGCATGGTATGCTATATATATACATATTCCCAACTTTCTTAATTAAAAAATCGGCATTACGCGAAAGAGTAATGACGTTTACGTTAAATCCATACTTACTCAGCATTTTTGAGAAGATGTAAGTTGCAAGTTCTCCTCCACTTCCTTCTGGCCAAAATAATTCTGATAACACTAATATATTCAATTTTATCTGAAATTTAATTAAATTTATTCAATGGTAATGGGTTTTTTAGCTTCTTATCTTTATTAATTGATATTTAATAATTAAACAAAAGAACATTATTAATTTAGCTTAGTTGTGCATATATAATAATAAATATTTTGCATCGCTATAAATCAAGTTCCCATTAAAATCATTTATTAATGATAAAGTTATTTTCTGTAATCTTACATGTAAACTAGGATTAACAATATACTTACTTTCAAGGAATGTTATTGAATGATCTATAAAAATTAATGTATCTCTGGGAGGAGTAAAGTTTTTTATAATCATATCATTAAGGAAGGTATTAATAGGAAGATAATCTATCTTAGAAAACAAACTTGAGTTACCGAAAATCACTGTAAACAGGGGCATATCCGCTTTTAGTAATCCTATACCATAAACATTTGATTTATAAGGGATAAATATTGTCATATGTTTAATCAATCCCATTTTTCTGGATGGGCACTCAACATAGGTAATAGATGGAAGCCAGAGGATATATATTATTAAGATTAAACTTATCATCGTCAAGATATAAAGATTTTTTGAAGAGATCTTTGACTTTAATTTAAAATGATACAATATGATAGCAATTAAAAAAGAAGAAAATGTTAGTGCAAACTGGTACGGTCTTAAGGAATTGGTTATCCATCCAATCCCGAAAACTACAAAAAGTACGTTAATCGTATAAAAAACAACCAAAGGAATACACCAGTGTAAGGGACGGATATCTCTAATATGATATTTAAACAATTTAAACAACAGCATGTATGGATAAAGTAATACAGAGGCTCCTATAATGCTTCTTATAAAAGTAAGTGTAGTATATTCTTGTTTAGCATGTCCTACTGAAAGCGATCCAAACATCCTTGGCTCAAATAACCCCCTGAACAAAGAGTCAACGAAATTAATCACTAATTCATATGTTCCTATAGTTATGTTTATCCATTGCATTATGTTCCAGCTTATAAATATTAATACGAAACACGCTAATGGCTTAGATAAATTATGTGCAATATTCTTATTTTGTACTATTCCATATGAGACAATTATAGTAACAAGTAATAAAGCAAGAGTTGAAAAACCTATGTGTGTTATAGTTAATAAAATGAAAATTAAAATCAAAGTAATACTAAAGCCAAGTGACCACTCTCTGTGCTGTTGTAAATAGGTTTTAATTATTAGGAATAAAAATAAAATGTATAAGGGTTCAGCAAATCCATATCTATTGGTAAATAGTAATACAAAAAATGTGCCTATAAATAACAATACCATATGAGAAGAAATAATCTTATCAGTAAGAACATATAGTGAAGTGAACATACTAAATATTGAAAAAACATACAATAAAGTTGGTAGTAAGTGAAGAATAGCACTAAACGGATTTATGGATGATATTTCAATAAATATAGTGGCAAGTATAGTTGCACCAAAAGAATCACTAGAATAAATATGATCATTTTTTAAAAGATAGAAAATTTCTGCTTGTTTATATAGTTCTGTTTGAAAGGGGTATTTAAATAGTAAGAGAGGTAAGTATATTATATATGCTAAAATCAAAATATAATATAATTTTGATGAACTTTTGTTTGTTCCCTTTGTATAAAGGGAGTTTATGTTAATAAGTAATACAAAATAGAATGTAATATAGTATAAAGGAGATAAGCCCATCAAAAATTCTTGAAAGCTAGAGATTTTTTCATCAAATACTCGAGAACTCAAAATAGATGTGATGAGGAGAAAACCAGTTACAATAACCAGTGATATATTTAAAAACAACCGTCTTTTCATTATAACATCTTCGAGATTAAATTTAATTATTTCTGTAGGAGTATATTTACTGTTTTGTGTATATTCTTAAGTCTCGTTGTGAAAATTGGCTCAATATCACCATTTGTATGGATAATATAAGGTCGTAAGGTTTTTTTTGAAATGAACTCGACTAATTCAGTAACGGATACGCCGATCTCTCTGAGGAATATAGGATTGTATTCAAATATTATCTGTATATCCTTAGATTTTGATATAAGTTTTGACATACCTCTTAATACATGTAATTCAGCTCCTTCCACGTCAATTTTAATTATTCGAGGTAGGGATGGATTAATACATGAAAAATAGTGATCTAGTGTTACGGTTTCTACTATAATGTATTTTTTAATTTCTTTATATCTATACATAGAATGGCCACCAGGTTCAGCTGGGTTTAAAAATAATTTGGACGTACCTATGGAATATGAGCATGCTAGACGTTCACAGGTTACATTACTAAGTTTGTTTAGTTTAATATTTCTCAATAATATGTCAAAGTTAAATGGTTCTGGTTCAAAAGAAAATACAAATCCTTCTTTATCTACTATTTTACTTGCTAAACATGTAAAGTAACCTATGTTAGCACCTACATCTACAAATATATCATCTTTTGTGAGGTTTTTTATTAAAAAGTTTGTAATTTCCTCTTCCCATATGCCTTCTGATAATAGTTTACGACCTATTGGGCTATGTGGTATTACAAAAAGCCTAAGATCGTAAATAGTGTTAATTATCACTGCATCTTCTGGTTTTATACTATTTAAAAAAGAATATAAAAATTCGTATCCAGTTTTTCTAATAAATTTATATTTATCAAGTCGAAGTCGATGGGCCATATCTAATATCTTACCCAGTAATAATAACTTGACAGACTTTATTTTCATAATTTAGGCTATAATAATAGAAAACGCTTTAATAAGTTACATAAATTATTTATATCAAATTCTTTTTGTATTTTTAAAACATTTTGCTCTTTATTTACGAAAGAGCATTTCGCTATATTAAGCAATGCGCTATATATGACATCCTCGTCGGGATATACAGAAAGGCCTATATCATATCTGTATACCAACCTATGCAGCTCTATACTTTCAGAAATATTTAATATGGGTTTACCACATGATATATAATCAAAGAATTTTGTGGGCAATCCAATTTTAAGACCTTTAGAAAGTTTTAAAGGAACCAAACCAATATCACTTGCACATATATATAACAATGCTATAGACCTAGGAACATAACTATGGATATATATTATGTCATTTAAATTTAACTCATGCACTAACCGCCTCAATTTATTTTTCATCTTGCCTTCCCCAACCAGTATTAAGCCAATATTATTTATCGACGTCTTTTGACGTAGGTTATAAAATGCTTTAATAATCGTGTCCAAACTTTGGGGAGGATCCATTACTCCTGTATAAATTATCAACTTTTTATCAATAAAACTTTCTGGCATTAATCTTTTTCTAATTAGAACGTTCCTAGCTCTCAATTTATTATAATGAATGATTTGTTCGATTCCCGTCGGTAAAAACATCATTTTATCCATATCAATTTCATACCGTTTATTTAAGATCTTTTTCATGACGAGATTAGCAAGAGTAATTTTATCAGCTGCCCTGTACATTTTCCTAACCAGAGCATACATCAAAGGAATCATAAACTTATTTAAAGAACCTTTATATATCGTCTCGATTTGTTCCGGCAATAAATCTTGAACATCTATTAGAAAACGCATCTTCATTAATTTTGAGAAAATATATCCTGTCATGTAAGAGAATAAGGGAGGAAAATGGGTATATATGAAATCGATTTGAATATTTTCCTTTCTTAATTTTTTTCTAATAAGTATTAGAAAAATAATACTAATTACTGTAAAATACACATATCTTAATATCCTATCGACAAGCCGTATGTGCTGTAGTGGAATCATTTTTAGTCTGTATATTCTTATATTTTTTTCGTTATTTAGAGTCCTTTCGGACATTATATCGAAAACTTTTACATTATGTCGTTCTGTTCTTTTTAAACCTCTTAAATAGCTAGGTTCAACAGTTAATACTACGACATTATATCCAATTCTAGTCAACATTTTTGCTATATTTAAGGATCTAATTGCAGCGCCACCAAAATCAGGATAAAATTGTATGGTTGATATTAAACAGGTTTTCATTTTAGTCGTGATAACATTTTTTTGACAATTATTGACCAATCATTATTTTGGGCATATTCTCTGCCAAATTTTGTTATTGTATCTATGGACAGGTTACCATTTAAAACATTAATAATCTTACTCGCTAGGTCTTCTATATTTCCCACTTTTACAGGAATTATTCTATCTTTGATATCTACATACGTGGGCAAATAATATGTTATTATTAGTGTTTCACACGCCATTGCTTCTAAAAATACTAAAGGGATGCATTCACCATAGCTAGGATGAATTAATATTTTTGAACTACATATAGTTCTTATTTTTTGATCCTCGGGTAAAAACCCAAGAAAATGAACATTACATTGTAGATTAAGATCTCTAATCATTTTTCTAAGGTGCTTCTCATAAATTGAGAGGCCTTTTCCTACTATAGCTAATTTACTATTAGGTAAAACATTTACAACAATTTTCCATGCTCTTACTAGATCATAAATACCTTTTCCTGGATGAATACGTCCCACAAAACATGCATCATAAGTCTTTCTTTCTTTATAAAGGTTCCTATAAATTTCATATTGATTGTTATTTATACCTACACCAGCAACAAATATTTTTTTCTGCTCTATCTCATAATTATTTTCAAGAATCATAGCCACATAAGAAGATTCAGTGTAAATTATATCAGCATATTTCATTAACTTCAACGATAAATATGTTAGCACTCCTCCTAACCCTCCTTTAAGCAGATCAGGATATACATGATAGTAAGGAAAAATAATAAAAATCCTTTTATGTCTATAAAAGACTTTTATAACCAATGACAATAAAGTAGAGATAATATCATTATGAACTAGAATTATTATTCTTTCATGATCGTTTATGTTAATATGAATTAACTTAAAATATTTTAAAATAATCTGTATGATTCTAATAAGCATAATACTAGGAAAGAGGAGGAACCTGAGACTCTCGGGCGTATTTACTAACCTAAGATACTTTAGTTTTTTGGTAAAGCTTTTTTTATTAATTTCGTAATCTTTCCAGTTGCTAGGACCTAATATTAGAACATCTGTATTTTTATTATGAAACACTTTTACTAGTTCAATTATAGTTTTGCCACCACCAGTGACTTCAAAACTATACCATCCAGGAATGTTTACAAGCACTAGTTGACGATACATGATTCGTAGTAGATTTCAAAGCGTTATATTTCTATTTGAATTTTTTCCTGTTGGATCTTCCCTTAATATGTGAGTATATGGTATTTTTATTAGCATTTTTTGTGCCTTTTTTATGTCCGATGTAGCTAAAAAATTTTCGTTGTATAAGCTTAAGCAATAATTAAGATATTTTTCACTAAAGTCGACGATAGCGTATGTTATATAGGGACACTTCCTTAAGTCTACTTTGGGATTAATTGTACTATCGTTTAGAATTGCTTTAAGAATTTTAGCTATATTTTTACCCGCGTTAATAGATTTCAATTTATTAACATAACTAGATACATTCTCTCTAATATCACAGTAGTGTTTAGCCTTGTTTAACGTAATGTCTATAATTTCTTTTGTATTTGCCCCAGCAAGAGAGTTAATCCCCAATATTACAGTCTCAATCCACTCTGTGGTATATCTAAGGGTTACAGTAGGAATAGATAGAGCCAAGGCTTCCTTTTGTACACCACCACTATCAGTTAGAACTGTCAGTGAATACATTAATAGACCTAAAAATTGAAAGTAACCTAATGGATCTAGTAGAATAATATTTTTATTAAAACTCAATTTATCCATTAGATGATACTCTTTTATCCTTTTTTTGGTTCTTGGATGCATCGGAAAAACTACTCTATAATAATTCGAAAGTTCATTAATAGCGCTTAATATATTTTTTATATTTTCAATATTATCAGTATTTTCCTGCCTATGGATAGTTACCAGAAAATACTCATGTGGATTTAGGTTTAGTTCTTCTAATAAAGATCTTCCTTCTTTACGAAGTAGACCTCTGTATTTATTGACAGTATCTATTGCGGTGTCACCAACCTTATAAATGTTTTTTAACAGTTTACCTTCATGCATTAAGTTTATCACAGCATAATTCGAGGGGGCAAAGAGTATACTTGCTACAGAATCGGCCACGATCCTGTTTATCTCTTCAGGCATTGTTCTATCCCAACTTCTTACTCCAGCCTCTATGTGAGCAAACGGTACATTTGTTTTCGCAGCTGACAACGCGGTCGCTAATACAGTGTTCGTATCCCCTACAGCCATAACCAAAGATGGTTTAAGCTCGATCATAATTTTTTCAAGGCCTAACATGGCTTTCGCTGTTTGTTCTGCATGACTACCACTACGAACATTTAAATCGATAGCGGGATCGGTCAATCCTAATTGTTCGAAAAATATTTTACTCATTTCATAATCATAATGCTGACCGCTCCAGACAAATATATAATCCATATTAGAATCTTGTAATGCTTGGATAACAGATGCCAATTTAATAACTTCAGGTCGGGTACCAGCAACTAACATAATTTTATTCCCATGTAATTTGTTTAAAAATCTTCCTGGTATATTAACGAGACCCTCCATAGTTTAAAACCATTAGATTATGCAAGTAAGACTTACTTCTCCCATATTTCGTTTCTAGTCCACAAGTTTATTATGGTTGCGATCACTAGATAAAACTGCTGGATTATCCATGTTGCGAATGGTTTAAAAAATAGTAGCATTGTTCCTGAAACTAGCATAAGTATAGCATTTAGACTCTCATTAAATAGTAATTGAAAGATCAAGATTACTAGTGATGTCATTAATAACCATGGATTTATCACGATCAAAAAACGTTCTATCTCCCAAATCTTTTCGAAAACTGATTTTTTATAAATTTTTTTATTGATGGCATATTTTTTTGTAAGTATGAAATTTAATATAAGATGTTGTGCCCTTCGTATTTTTCTTTTAAAAGTGTTCCCTCTGATAGCTTCATAAACCCAGATGTCCTCAACTTGTATTGCTCTATATCCAGCGAAAGCTATATATGAAGCAAAAGCACTATCATCTGCCCCTGGAAACGATGGTAAACCAATCTCTTTTATAATAGCATATCTGAAAGCCTGCAAAGGACCGTTGTGAATGGGGGTACTATGCTTCTTTGACTCAGCTACACGAATTATATTATAAAATTTTCTATAGATATTTTCAGTTATTATTTTTACATTATCTTCGTCTCCAACAATGTATTTTATACTTCCTGTTACTACACCTACTTGAGGTTCAGAAAAATATATGGCAATTTTGTTTAAAGCTTTTTGCTCCCAAAAGGCATCAGCATCTGTTAATATTAGAATATCACCGGTGAGTTTTTCCTTATTTCTTATAATATTCATTATAGAATTTAACTTCCCTCTTCTCGATTTTTCTAAAATTAATTTTACTTTGAGACCTTTCTTTTTCATTACCCAATATTCTACTAATTGAGCTGTTCCATCATTACTTGCAGAGTCTACTACTATTACTTGAATGTTATCCTTAGGATAATTTTGTTCCAAGATATTATCTAGCTTTTTTTCTATGTATTTTGCTTCGTTGTATGTTGGTATTATTATTGTTATTTTTGGTTGGTAGTTTGGGTCTGTTTTTATGTTCCATGGTCTTGGTAGCCATTTTGTTTTTGCGTACCAGTAGTATATTAGTGGTACTCCGAAATGTATTCCTATGAGTATTATTGCGATTATATCTAGGACTGTGAATAGCTGCATATTGGATTATTCTTCCTCTTCTTCTTTTCCTGTTAGTGTTCTTGCTATTGCTGCTAATATAGCTGCTATCAAGGCTAGGTAGAATGTCTGTGTAAAGTATGCCTCGACGGGGGTGTATATGTTGATTGTTCCTGTTTCATAGGGTAGTTTGAAGGTGGTTTCTGCCATGCCGATGAGTGGTAGTGTTATGCCTAGCATGTTTTTTATTGTGTATAGGCTTATGTAGAGCGTTGCTACTGTGAAGATTATCATTGTTATTGCCCTGTATCCTATTAGGCTTTTGCTCCAGGGTTTCTGTGGTAGGAATGCCGCTGCTATGCTTGATAGTCCTATTAGGAGGTATGATATGGTGCCGCTGAGTGTAATGTAGTGTATTATTGGTGAGTCCACTGGCTTGCCCATGATCTCTATCTCAATACGGTATGGTGCGACAAGGGCTTTGAACGTGGGGTTTTCCCCCACTGCTGTTAGTGTCCACCATGGTTCGTTGGTGTATAGTATGTATAGGATTAGGATTCCGGCGGCTAGTGCGGGTATGTTTACCTTGTTCCCTGGTATGAGTATGTTCCTCATCCCTTGTTTATAGGCCGATGCCTAGGAATATGTTTCTGTGGAGGTCTACCGTGTCTGAGACGCTTATCATGTGCCTGACGCCCATGTATTCTAGGGTTACTTCCCCCATTAGCTTGAATGTCATGAGGTCGCTGCCGCTGTAGTAGTCTATTAGGAGGGGTAGGGCGTCGGGCACCAATGCTAGGATCAGCCTGGCCTCGGCCCTAGACTCGGGTGGGAGGCTTATTGGGTGTATTAGTGTTAGGTGCCCGATTAGGATGTCCTCCTCGGTATGTAGCTCTAGGTGTATGTCTGTGACGCTCCACTGGAACATCGTTGGGTTTGTTATTGATATGGTGAATATTATTCCCTCTGGAGTCGACATTGCATCTAGTATCTCTAGGGATACTCCCCTCATGTAGTTGTCTATGAATTCATTGGGTATGTGTATCGGTATCTCCAGGGGATACTCCACCCTTGATGAGAAGACTTCTATGCCTAGGGTGCCCCTTATTATGAGGCGCATAGTCCCCATCTCGCTGAAGTACCTTATTATCCTCTTCAGGTTCTCCCTGTCGAGGTTGATGTACATCTCCATGTTTGCCGATGACATGCTGGGCACGTCAACCGGCTTCTCCAGGTATATCCTGGTTATGTTCCTCCCGTCCTCGCCGTAGAGGGATGCATGGAGGTATTTTATTGAGACGTCTACCTCCCCGAGGTTGTCTATCGACATGATGGTCGTGAACCTATCCCCGGTGTAGTTGTAGCCCACTATGTTTGAGGCGAAGTTTATCTCCGGGGGATTGTATATGGGGGATACGTATCTCTGGATGTCGAAGCCGTACTGGGCGTATCCATATAGTATTGGCCCTAGGAATGCTGCTATGAACATGAGGTTGACCACGAGGCTTACCAGCGTGGAGGTTTTGGGCGTCTCCTATCCCCTTATAATATGCCGTTGAATATCTCGTCTACAAAGTGGTTGTCCAGCTTCTCATACTTCTCTGTGGAGCCGACGTCGTACCAGAAGCCGTTGTGTGGATACATGTAGACCGGATAGTTCTTCTCAAGTAGCCGGGGTATGACATGCCCCATTATATCCATCTCCCTATACTCCTCCCTAAGCTCGTCTAGGAGGGGGAGGACTCTTGTCGAGAGGGCGAGTATCCCTATAGTAACGTTTAGGTCGAGCCAGGGCTTCTCAACCATCTTAATAATCTTCTCCCCCTCAGCCTCAACTACTCCAACTGGCACCTGATACTTCGTGGCCACAGCCAGGGTTGCATAGGCTCTTCTGGAGACGTGTTTCTCAAGCATGTCCTTCAGGTCTAAGTCTGCTATGATGTCGCCGTAGTATATCATTAGGTTGTCTACGTTGTTGAAGACCCCGAGTTTATACGCGTTGTATAAGGCGTTGCCCGTCCCCTTTACACCTGGGAGGTCCTCGACATACTCCAGGCTTACGTCGAATCTACTCCCGTCCTCGAAGTAGTTCTTTATCTGCTCATTCTTATACCCGACTAGTAGCACGAGGTCCCTTATGCCATGGTGCCTGAATAGCTTGACTATATATTCTAGTAGTGGCTTCTGCTTGCTTCCTACGGGTATCATGGTTTTCTGGAAGTAGTAGGTCAGTGGCCGGAGACGCTTACCCTCTCCACCACATAGGAGTACGCCCTTTACACTCATGCCCATCACAATACCCTATCAACGTATGCTATATTTAGATTATGTATTGGGTGGTTAATTAACGACACTGCCCCCGTCATGCCCGTCCCTACGCCTATTCCGCTTTATTGACCTTATTTCCGCTATTAGTCTACGTTCCATCCTACGTATATAGAGGGTTAGGAGACACAGCATTAGGGATAATACTCCTGCAACGCCTCCAGCCACTGATATAATAGCCCATACAAAGTGTTTTATACCGAAGAAGAGGTACTCTATCATAACATATGTTGCTATGAATAGGCTGGGGATTAGTAGGAGAGAGCCCATTCCAAATATGAAGAATATCGGGTTATACCACCAGCTTAAGACTATTATACTTAGAAGTATATTGAACCCGTCTTTAAATGAGGATAGCTTCCTCTTCCCCACCCTCTTCCTATACCTAATTGGGATCTCCACAATCCTACCCTCGTTACTCGCCGCAGCGGCTATCTCAGCCTCTATACTGAAGCCCTTCGCCCGCCCAATTAGGCTTTTAACGATATCAGTCCTGACTATATACATCCCCGAACAGACATCACTTAGATCCGTCACGAATATTACGTTGAAGAACTGGGTTAGTATCCAGTTTCCAAGCCTATGTAGGAGGGGGATGTTTTCACGGCCGTCGCTCCTGCACCCGATGACCTCGGGATTCTCATACGCCGCTATAAGCATCTGCTCAATTGCACCCGGGTCATATGTATAGTCCCCATCCATGACCAGCATATAAGGCGTGTCGACATATCTAGCCGCAGTTAATATGGCGTCTGCCTTACCATGGCCATCCTGGGGTATCCAGTGGACACCCCTCTCCTCAACTATTCTAACAGTATTATCCGTGGAATGCCCATCTACAACCAGTATATTCTCCCTCCTAAACCCGTGTTGGAGAAGCTCGTCTATAACGAGGCCAATTGCCTCCTCCTCATTCAACGTCGGTATAACGACTGTGACTTCGTCCTTCGGCACCCTGGGGAGCCGCTCCCTATACTCCATAGAATAAACTCCCAATTCCTCCCCCACCTTCCTATTCTATATGTTATTTCGCGTGTATACCGGTGCTATAGCGAGTATACTACTCCTGCCCCCGTTCCTTCAGCGATGGTCAGCTTCAACGCCTCTGAGTAGATATAGTCCTCGTCCCTCGCGAGGCGATGTATATAGAGGTTCCTGGATTCCTCTGCAAGCTTTGTTAATGTAGCCTTTATATTCTCCATGTTCATGAGGAGCCGCTGCTCGAAATACGTGAGTAGATTAGGTAGCAGCTCCTCGAAGATCTTGACCAGGGCGTTTAGCAAGACCATGCTCCTTACCCTGGTCAAGGTCCGGATGGTTACATCCACCAGCCTACGTGATAGTAGGCTTAGCAGGCCCCATCTCCCAAGCCTCAGGGCACGTGTCCTCAGTCTCCGTATGTTTCGGACGTCGGCGAGGAAGTTCATTAAAGCCCTGCGATCCCTGGTGCGTACGAGGCTTAGGAGATGGAAATATGTAGGATTCATCAAATTATAATCTAATTCGTAGGTGTTTATATATTTTAGTAATTGTTTTTAAAATACATCTATACATTTATCCTTAATATTAAATATGAAAATTTGCCTAAACAAAATTCATCCCGATCAATTTTCAGAATAATTTTGTACAAGGCGGGTTGAACCCTGTTTTAACTTAACGTTGTTTAATATGACGTGGGAATCATATACTTTCCTGTTGATTTGTAAATATATTTTCTAAAAAAGATGACTCGCCTTTTTCTATATTTGAGTTGAAATGGGGTCCGGTTCATCCAATATACATGTGGTTAGGCTTAGGCCGGAGAGCCTCGGCATCGAGATATGCCTCGTCCCGATAGATATGGTCAGGCCTCATGAGAAGAGTATCGAGGCGTTGAGGAAGTATCTCAGGACCAGGATTCTTGAGGACGGGGTTATCCAGGACCCGGTTCTCGCCGACTACAGGAGGGGGTTGATCATAGATGGTACGCACCGAGCACTCGTCCTCAGGGACCTGGGTATGGACTATATCCCGATACAGTATATTGACTATATGGATCCTGGTTTAAGGCTGTATCGATGGTTTAGGATATTCAATGGCGTGGGGGAGCTGCCTAAGGGTGTCTTGGATAGGGTTGCTGAGGTTAAGGAGTTTGAGGCGGGGGATCTAGACCGGTATCCCCTTTATATCGTGTATAATGGCAGGACCTATATCCTCCTAGTGGATGGTGGATTGGAGGATATTATTAGGGATATTGAGGTGGTTGAGGGGGAGTTCCTCAAACTGTATAAGACGCACCCCAGTTTCTTGAGTGAGGATGAGGTCCTTGGGAATGACGAGGTCCTTAGGAGTGTGGATGTGGCTATACTGGGGTATAGGCATGTGGATAAGAAGGAGGTTTTGGAGGCTCATAAAAGGGGCGTGTTGTTCCATCATAAGGCTACTAGGCATGTTCCACCCATGCGTGTACTAGGCATAAATATCCCGCTTGACTATCTTAGGACGGGGAATATATATAAGGCGGTTGAGCATCTAAAGAGGGTGTGTCTAGAGTATGTTGGTGAGAAGGTGACGCTGGATGGACGGTACTATGCGGAGAAGGTCTATAGAGGAAGGTTGTGTGAGGATAAGGATTAGGGGGCCCCTAGCCATAGCATTGGGTAGGGAGGTTGAGGTCCCCCTCAAAGGGGATATGACTATAGAGGATGTATATAGATGGCTCCTCGAGGAATATGGTGAGAAGGCTTCTGAAGCCGGTGTCTACCCCGCGTTAAAAGACCTTTTTAGCCAGAATCTTATCCTCGTAAATGGAGTGGAGATATCAGCCTTAGAAGGCAGGGATACAAGGATTGAGCCAGGTGACGACGTGATTATCATTAACTATACCCATGGAGGCTAGGTGTCACCGGGTTATGGTTTAGATGCATAATTATATAATTGTGGCTCATGTGAATAATTATTTTATCCATATATGGTGCGTCACTGGGAGAGGTCTATTATGAGTAGGGATGACCTGACTTTTGAGATACCGTCTATAACCGAGATATATGATTATCTGGCCGAGATCGCTGGGGAGATTAAGAAGGCCGGTATAAAGATAGATACTATCATAGGCATCTCGAGAGGCGGCCTCGTCCCCGCCAGGTTCCTCAGCGACTTCCTCCTCATACCCGATATAAAGATTATCTCCGCCGGCTTCTACCTCGGGCCTAAGAAGAGGATGGATAAGCCGATTATCTATACGCCTTTGGGTAAGGAGGTCGAGAATAAAACCGTCTTACTGGTTGATGACGTCGCCGACACCGGTGAGACTCTTATCGCTGTTGAGAAGCATATTCTGGAGAAGGGGGCTAAGAAGGTCTATGTAGCCGTTATCTATAAGAAGCCTTGGAACAAGGCCCGGGTAGACTTCTACTCCCGGGAGACCGATGCCTGGATAGTCTTTCCATGGGAGTTCACCGAGACGGCTTATCAGCTTAGTAAGATGGATACGTGGAAGAAGTTTGAGTCGATTATCATAAGCGATGAGAGGCTTAAGAAGATTGTTGAACGCTTCCTGGAGAAGAGGATATAGCCGAGGCGCATCACCCAATTTTTATTAAGTCTTCTGTAGTTAACGTATTTACTAGGTCACCCGCCTTACTTCTCAGCTGTTTATCATCCGTCACTAGAACCAGTTTATTCTTCAACGCCAGGGCCACATATGACGAGTCATATATTGTTAGCCCATGGTCACCAGCTATTTTATACACATCATGTTCATATCCTTTTACCGACCGTACTTCTATCACCCCAAATATTTTAATGAGGATACCCACATACCTGGCTGCGAGATCATCATCCAATTTCCTAAGCAGGTGATGCTCCTTCAAAACAGCATTTAGAGACTCATATATAGCGAGGTCTAGTGTGACGCCGTCTAGAAAGTGTTTGAGGCTGGCCTTCTTAACCAGGTTTACTATTGCACTGGCATCGAAGACGTATTTCACGCTACCTCCCCCTATCCTCCCTAATCAACTCAGCTATCTCCTCATCACTTATATATGGTAGCTCACTACTCAATTCCCTAGCCTCCTCCTCCAATCGAGACAATAGCCTCCTCCTAATCTCCTCGTTAACAGCCCTTCTAATCAATGGACCGGGCTTTATCCCAAGTTCATCCATCAACTTCTTAGTCTCCCTCGGGATCTTAGCTCCAATAACGACATAGTCACCCACGCAGATCACCACAAATATTATTTTCATCGATGGTTTAAAAAGGTTAACCATCGGGTTAACCCAAATGTTAACATTATCCAATTACATGACTGGGTGTATTCAGGTAATGCAAACTTTATTTTATCATGCCTGTTTAGATTGATTTTTGGAGTGTCCATAATGAAGAGAATCGAGCCCTACAACTACTACATCGGTGTATATAGCGATTGTAGATATACTCCCAGGGAGTTGAGGGAGAAGTATTCCAGTATAATCGTGGCGGCTGAAGCGCCGAGGGAATATATAGTGAGTTATAGACAGCTATTTACAGCCGCCCTCCATTTCCTTGAGACGCTGTATATCGGTAGGTGGATTAGGAATATGGATCTGAGGTTCCTCGCATTCCTATTCCAGGAGACCCAGATAGGTAAGATAGTTGATAGGGTTGAGGAATCGGGGGATAAGGTTCTCATCATACTCTCCAGGGAGGAGATCGATATAGATTGTAGTGAGTATAGGCTTCCAGAGGCGGTTGACGGGGATATTGATATGCTGAGCGCCATGGCCATCTTCAGGCTTATGGTGGAGAAGGAGAGGTAGATTGCCATTCTAACCATAAGCTGATGGCATTAGGGCTGTTTCAACGGCCTTACCACGATATCCTGCTATATCCACATTATAGCTATCCAGTGGTTGGCGATGTGTTATAATCGGCTTTATATGTGACTTCTTCAATCAATGATATTTAATCTAATATTTCGGCGGCATAAGCAAAATAATATTATTGGGTCTTTAGGTGATGGAAGATAGACGAGGGAGTGGGGCGGAACATCCCTATACTATCTATATATGGCTTTCTCAGGGGAGTTGGTAGCAGTATATTCAACACCCTCTTCCCCCTCTACCTAGTTACACTGGGGTATCAGCTGAGTAAGATCGGTGAGATAGCCTCCGTCTCAAACTTCCTAATCATATTCCTAGTCCCATTCCTAGGCATATTATCAGACTATTATGGCAGGAAGCCCTTTGTAGTATTAACCGGCTACGCCCTGGCAATGGGCCTCTTCATAGTGGGCCTAACCCCAGAATACATCTTCCTAGTCGCGGCATACACCTTGATCAGGTTCTCCTTCAGAGGAGGGCAGCCTGTTAGAGGCGCCTTGATAGCCGAATCAGTATCGTTTAAGAGGCTTGGTGCAGCCGTCGGGATAGTGACATCATCATTCTTCATAGCGAGGGTATTCGTACCCTCCCTCGCGGGTTTGATGGCGGATACAGCAGGATATCCACCCACATTCCTCCTCGGCGGGTTTATAGTGGTTATCGGGGCGACGATATTCCTCGTCTACGGTGTGGAGACATACCAGGGTAGGCGTGATAAGCTGGATTTAGCGAGTGTAATTAGGGATCTGAAGCCTAGGAAGAACTTTAACTGGCTCTATATAACGACTCTAATCGACCGGCTGGGGTGGAGCCTATGGTTCCCCCTTCTAAACGCATATATCGGTAAGGAATTCGGGTTGTCAGCAACCGAAGTCGGTTTCCTAAACTCTCTGATGTTCACGGTATTGCTCCTCACACAGTATCTCATGGGGAGGTGGATCGATAAGGTGGGTTATTTCAGGGGCCTGATACTCTCGGAGGCTATAGCGGCTTTAGCGGGCTTCACACTTGGCTTCACGGGCTCCATGTACCTATTGATAGCAGGAATGTTGATAACGGGTATGGCGATGTCCCTATGGATACCCTCCTATAATAAGGCGGTGTCGCTTAACTCGGAGAAGGAGTATAGGGCCGTGGAGTTCTCCAAGATAAATACTTATAGGGCGATAGCCGCTATACCCGCTCCATACATAGGGGGGTATTTATATGACTATGTGGATCCCAGGCTTCCCTTCATGATATCCAGCGTACTCTTCATTATAACCACAGCGATATTCTACTATGTATGGCGTAGACGCTGTAAATAACTTATTTTTTTAACTAGAGGGAGTTTGGAGCACTATATAATTCCAGTTAATATGCTGATGAGGTGGTATGTGAGGCCTCCTACAAATAGGGCTGTTATTAGGTTCCCTAGGGATATGTAGATGGTGTCTCTCCACCCAAACTCCTTAGCTAGTATAGCTAGGGTGGAGATGCATGGGATGTAGAGGACGGTGACCAGCGACAATACAAAAATCTGCAGTGGAGACATGAATAGGAGGATGTTCAGCGAGCCATATACGGATGGTAGTAGGAGGAGGATCAGCTCCTTACGTATAAATCCGAATACGAGGAGTATGCCTGTGACATCCGGCAGACCCATCAAGCCACTTGTAATGGGTGAGAGAATAGAGTTTATCGGGGATAAGACCCCCATACTATACAGCCCCTGGACGAGGGCCGACCCCACGATATAAAGTGGGAAAACAAGATATATAATTGACCTCGTCCTGTAGAAGGTCTGTCTGAGAACAACCTTGATCGAGGGGACGCGGAAGGAGTGTATCTCCATAATCAGCCCAGTCGACTCACCGGGATATATCTTCGTAAGCATCTTGCCGACTGTGAAAATCACAAGGATATCCACTAGATATACGAGTAGAGCCCATTCAAACCCGAGGAATCTGGATACGAGGCCCAGTATGACGATTGTCCTGGCTGAGCATGGGACGAGGGTTATGGCGAAGGCTGTTAAAATCCTCTCTCGCCTAGTCTCCATTATCCTCGTACTGTATATCGCGGGTACATTGCAGCCATAGCCCAGTATAAGTGGGATGATTGCCTTTCCATGGAGCCCTATCTTATGCATTAGGCTGTCTATCATGAAGGCTACTCGAGTCATTATACCCGAGTCCTCCATAACCGAGAGATATAGGTAGAATGGGACTACATAGGGTATGACGAGGGTTATTCCAGCTACTATACCACCTATTGCACCGTTTAATAGAACCTCCCACAGTGGGCCGGTGACAACAGGCTCAACCGGGTGAAATATGTTTATTATGTTCTCTAGGAGGCTGGATAACATGTCTCCCACTATGAATGTCCATAGTAGGAGTAGGGCCAATACCCCGGCTGAAGTTACGTAGCCCAGTATCCTGTGGGTAGTGAGGATGTCAAGCCAGTCCCCTGGGCTCTTCTCCACCTCAACCTGCCTAACGACTCTAGAGACTATGTCTGAAATCACCTTATATCTCTGGGAGGATATAACTGCATATGACGGCGCGTCATACAACTCTATAATTTCATATGCGAGGGCCTCGGCCTTCCTAGCAACATCCTTATCCAAGGACCAGATCTGGCGTTTAATCTCCACATCTCCCTCGAGAAGCTTTATCGCTAGGAAGCGGGGCGAGTATCCCAGGTCTATGCCACGCTCCCTAATCATGTCAACCAGTATCCCTATCCTCCTCTCAATCTCCTCATCATACCTGATCACCGGGTGCCTACGATCGGCCTCTCCATAGAGCTCGACCACCTTCCTCATCAACTCATATATGCCCTCACCCTTAATCGCCACCGTAGGTACTACAGGGACTCCCAAGACCTTCTCCAGGGCTTTGACATCCACATCAATACCCTTCTTCCTAGCCATGTCAACCTGGTTTAGACAGATTATTAGCGGGACATCCATCTCCAGCAGCTGTAGGGTGAAGTATAGGTTTCTCTCTAAGACGGAGGCGTCTACGACATTAATAACTATGTCTGGAGACTCTGTCGCAATATATTCTCTTGAGATAACCTCCTCCTCAGAATATGTGGAGAAGGAGTAGATTCCAGGCAAGTCTATAAGTTGTATCTTATAACCCTCGAAGAATAGGTTTCCAACAGCTATGTCAACAGTTTTACCCGGCCAATTCCCAATTATCTGATGCGATCCAGTTAGCTGGTTGAATAGGACGCTCTTACCAACATTGGCGTTTCCAGCTAGAGCGACTCTGATAAAGCCCTTTCCACTCTCCTTATTCCTACCCGTATCCACGTGGCATGACGGCATCCCTAATCACTTTCCCCACGCTTCTCCATGGAGACGAATATATTTGATGCTATCTCCTTCCCAATGGCTAGCCTAGAGCCTCTGACGAATATCTCGACCGGCCCATTCATAGGCGCCGTCCTTATCACAGATATCCTTGTTCCAGGAGTTAGGCCCATGTCTAGCAGCCTCCTAAGGGTTTTATGCTCCCCCCTTATAAATTCTATTACACCTCTACTGCCCTCCCTTAACCATGTAAGTGGGACGAGGCTCTTCCTCCTCCTACCCACCTTCTCTACTTCCAAGCTATTGAGGGAGATACACTCCTCGCATGTGGATACGTCCAAGTCACAAGCCGGTATAACCCTTCCGTGGGGACATGTATTAGGGCTACCTAGGAATCTACAGAGAGACTTCTCGGTCTCATCTGATATACTATGTTCAACTTCACAAGCCTCATTATGAGCAAGGTCCCTATTGATACCCAATACCTTGGTGAGGAACAGCTCGAATAATCTATGTCTACGGGTTATCTTCTCTCCGATGCTTCTACCGCTCTCGGTTAAGACCACCCCCCTATATGGAGAGTACTCTACATACCCCAATTCAGACATCTTTTTAATCATCTCAGTAACACTACTGGGTGCAACGCCTAGATACTCAGCCAACCTACTAGTCTTGACAGGGGCCTCCTCAATAGAGAGCCTGTATATAGCCTCTAGATACTCCTCTATACTTCTGCTGGACATACTGTTCCCCACCATTAATAATATTAAATTTAGGCTTGCCTAAAAATTATTTATACACAATATATGAGGATATGCACCGGCTAGTATATAAATGCGCTCTATATATGGATTCTATCTATAATCTTCCTAGACTATCTTAACCATTCTCCAAGTCCGGTAGTCGATGATGACCTTTATATACCCCCTTAAATATTCATCCACCTCAGGGTCCTGTGTATCCACCCTAAGGATGCCGCCGGGGATGTCCCTAAGCTTCCTTAATGTAGCCACCACAATGATATGGTCCCTACCGACTTTCCTAATTACATTGGGGCTGATCTGCTGATTACCCCTTCCGAATAAGATACCTTGTCTACCTATTGGTGTGACGATTATCCAAGCCTCCTCATCATCAATCAAGTCTAGTATCTCCTTCTCAGATAAGTCGTTGTACACCTCACCACGGTAGTACACATCCACCCCTAGAAGCGTCTTCCTAATACCCAGTTCATCTGCTATACGCTTCACAGTGGTACCTGGGCCCAATATATAAACTCCGTTTTTATCAAATATCTCGGCTATATACTTGGCTATCCCCAGTTGATTCTCTACCTCGTCAACCGAGTCCGGCGAGAGCTGTTTACTAGACTGAGTGTGGAAGGGGATATACACACTCCTAGTATATCCATATATCTTGACGTTTAACCGATTGCTTCTAAAAGCCTCCTCATCAATATCCATAATCTCTAGATCCATCTCACGGGCACGGCCCAGGGCATGCTCCAAGACTATATACGCAGCGTCCACAGGTGTAACGGCGAATACACCACTGTATATCTTTACCCCAGAGGGCACCCCCAGGATGGGAACATCCATTTTACTAGCTGACTTCAAGCCTTCATACACGTCTCTCGCAGTCCCATCGCCACCTACAAATACGATTAGAGAAGGGTTTTTAGAAGTGAATTCAGCCACGGCCTCCCTAGTATCCTCAGCGGTCGTCTCCCTCGACCCTGGGATATCAATATATGTAGCTTTTAACCCGGTCTCCCGGATATAGTCTTCACCCATATTCAGTCTACAGCTGACTATATCTATATCCAGCTTCTCCTGCCTAAGGAGGGTCTCAAGCCTACGTAGGAACTCCAGCGCCCTCCTAGGAGCAACTGGCTCAGCCCCCCTCCTAATCGCTTCATCAACGACGTTGTCGGTCCCCTTAAGCCCCACTCTACCGCCCATACCCGCTATTGGATTGACCAGGAATCCTATGGTATAATGCCTCTCCATCGGGGACCGCCTAACCAAATATTTCCAATGCAATGGGTATAAATCTTCAGCTAAATACGGTGTATAGCCTTGTTTAGAAGCCGTGTTCCTCTATGAACTCGTTTATCCTCCTCATCCCCTCCTCCAATAAACCCGTGTCCAGCTTGCCGAGGGAGATCCTTAGTCCGCCGTCGACACCCCAATACCTCAGTGGGTTTAGGAGGACATCCTTCTCCCTATAGAGTTTCTCGGCGAAGCCCATGCTGTCCAAACCATCTTTCAGGAGTAGGGCTATGGGCATATGCGGTGAATACCCTATCTCAAAATACTTGTTAAGCCTATATAGTATCTCCCTATTCCTACCGACTATCTCCAGCGTCCTCCTCCTGATATAGTCATAGTTTCTATAGGCGTATTTCACGAGTATCGCGTCTGATATAGGCGTCGGCGTCACGAGGTCGCGGATATGCTTAATTCTCTTTGCAAACCGCCTCCCAGCTATTATCCACCCAACCTTCCTATCCTTGAAGCCGAAGAACTTACTCGTGCTACATATGACCACAGCATTCTCATGAACCCATGGCTCGTCCGTGACATATGGACGGAATATCTCGTCGACGACCACAATATTCTTCTCAGCAACTTCATCCAACTCGAGATATTTCCCCGTCGGGTTATTGGGGTTCGCCAATACAACCACCGAATCCTCTACATCTGGATATAACCCTGTATACTCCACCCTTATACCCAGCTCCATAGCCTGCTCCCATATAAGGGGATAATTAGGCCTAGGCACATGAATAACCTCGGGCTTCAACGCGAGTAGGGATAGGAATGTCCCCTCCTGAGCACCATGGACGAGGACCACGTTTTCAGGATCTACTCCATACCATTCTGCAAGGATATCTATCGGATCCCTCTCATCATACTCAAGCATATCTAGATTGAGGTATCCCTCTACACTACTCCATGAGAGGTTTATCTCCGCCTCCTGCTCCTCCCAGTCAAACAATTCTACCATGGAGACACCCCGATAAAAGGAAATATGGCTGGTATACATGATATAAGTTAAATTCCACGTGGATGTGTAATTTTAATTGGATATGATAGCCTGGATATTCATAGCCACTCTATCCATGGAGGTTATTCTACTCATACTCATATTGATATCGATATTCTACCCAAGCCATAGGGTATGGCCTCCCCCGAGGGGGTGGAGCTGGCAGTTTATAGCTGTATGGAGCCTAACTATTGCAGTGATCACTGGAGGGGGCTTACTAGCTATCCTAGATTATAACACGTTCATCATAAGACACTGGATTAGGTTCCCAATCGGCGTGATATTATTTATGGGTGGAAATGCCCTAGCTTTCTGGGGTGTCAAGACCCTGGGGGCGCATGCATCGAGCGGGCTTAGACATAGGCTTGTCACCACAGGCCCATATAGGTTTACCAGGAATCCACAGTATATAGGCGATATCCTCATATTCCTAGGAGTGATACTACTATCCAACTCATTTTACGCCACGATAATATGTACATTTGGTATATTACTCATCCTCCTCATGCCGTTCGCCGAGGAGCCTTGGCTCAGGGAGGTGTATGGTGAGGAGTATATCGAGTATTGCCGTAGGGTGCCCAGGTACCTTGGGTTTAGGAGGTTGGAGAAAGAGGGTTAGATGATTCATAGGCTGGTCATCTTAAGGCTTGCATCCAGGTTGAGTGGGGGAATATCATCTGGATGTATCCTCAGTTCAAGGACATATGGAGAATCGGCTTCAAGCATCTCCACAATAGCATCATCAATATCACCGTTGTTATCCACAGCTCTACCGGGTATGTTGAAGCTCTCGGCCAGGGCCTTGAAATCGGGGTTCGTCAGTAACGTGCCTATAAGCCTGCCACCCTTCTGAATCCTCTGCCTAAAGTATAGTACTCTATAGCTATTGTCATTAACCACAATGATCTTAACAGGGATATTCTCCCGGACAGCGGTCTCGAGATCCTGTATAGTCATCATAAACTCCCCGTCTCCGACGACCGCAATCGCCTCCTCATCGGGATAGCATATCTTCGCAGCCAACGCCGCTGGGAGGGCGAAGCCCATTGCACCTAGGTTCGTAGCCGCTAGATAGCCCCTCGGCCTACTTATCCTAAGCATTGAATAGGTGTAGAGGATATGCATTCCCTGGCCTGCTGTGACGATGGTCTTATCCATATCCAGCTTCTCACCGAGCTTCTTGAAGAACCGCCCCGGGCTTACATAGCCCTCGTATACCCTGTTAACCGCGTCCTCCACAAGCGCTTCCCAGCCGCGTCTCCACCTGTTTATCTCATCCCACCACCCTGGATACTCCCTCCTAAGACCATCCTTAACAACCTTATCAACGAGCTTCTCGAGGAATATGTTGGCGTCTACATAGAGCCACTCGCTATATGGCACCGGCTTCATATCAGTCTTATCATCTAGGTTGACTAGGATAATGTCTCCCCTAGGCATTATGTTATAGGAGTAGGTTGTTATATCGGATAAGCCGCATCCAAGGGCTAGTAGGAGATCCGTCTCCTCAAACGCCTTATCAGCATATGTACTCCCGCCTCCAAAGCCTATTCTACCGATTGAAAGCGGGTGGTTCTCCGGGAAACCTCCTCTCCCGCCACCTGTTGACGCAATGGGCACAGCCATGTACTCCACCAGCTTCTGTAGAAGCATACTCGACCCTGGGTTGTTTATCCCCCCACCCACTAGGATAAGGGGTTTTTCACTGTTCCTGAGATACTCCAGTACATTCTCTATATCCCCATCACTAGGATGCGGAGGCTGTTCAACACTTGGTTTACATCTTGTGAAGTCATAGTCATATGTATGTATCCACATATCCTCAGGAACCTCGATATACACCGGGCCATATGGGGGTGAAGCCGCGATGCTATATGCCTCCGACACGACTTCAACAGCCTTACTCGGGTGATCAATCTTGAACTGCGCCTTTGTAACCGGGGCTATCATACTTGTCTGATCGACTTCATACATGGAGTCTAGGCCAGCGACCCTACTCCTGACGGCTCCAGATATGAGTATCATGGGGGATGAGTCTTTATAGGCCATGCCCACGCTTATCAACGAGTTTAGGAAGCCGCCGCCTACATGGACAAGCGCTACCCCAGGCTTCCCAGTCAACCTGCCCTCCGCATCAGCCATGCTCACCGCAACCTGCTCATGCCTCGTGGTGATGAAGCGGATATCCTCCTTGTAATCGTAGAAAGCGTCTATAAGGTCTAGTATAGAGGTCCCTATCAAGCCATATACCCTTTTTACACCGAGTCTCTTGAGGGACTCGGCTACAGCCTTAGCGACGCTCAGGCTCATCACATGTTCACCACATTCTCAGGGGGCTCGCCCATCAAGACCCTAATTACATTCCTCACACTCGTCTCGATGATCCTCTGCCTAGCCTCATTCGTCGCCCCAGCCAAGTGAGGCGTGGTAACCACATTGTACTCCATCATATTTAGGAGGGGATGATCCTTGGGCGGCGGCTCCTGTGAATAGACGTCTACACCGGCTCCGAATATCCATCTATTCCTAATCGCCTTTGCAAGCGCCTCCTCATCAATGATCTCACCCCGGGACGGGTTTATTATTATCGCCGTGCCCCTCATCCTACGCAGCTCCCTCTCCCCGATCAAGCCCCGTGTCTCAGGCGTCAATGGCACATGTACACTGATTATATCGGCTTCTCCAATCAACCTATTCAGAGGCCGATACTCCGCATCCAACTCCTTCTCCAGCTCCTCAGGCAGGCGTCTAACGTCGTAATACAGTATCTTTACACCGAATGCCCTAGCCCGTTTAGCAACCTCCCTACCGATTCTACCCATACCGATTATCCCCCATTTCTTCCCATATAACTCGAATACACCTAGGTCGAAGAACTGCTGCTGTGTCCATTCACCGCCCTGGGTCTTCACATGCGACTGGAACATCCTCTTAAGCAGTGCAAGCGCCATAGCAATCGTATGCTCTGCAACGGATATCGCGTTCGCCCCACCTACATTCGCCACCGGGACACCGGCCTCCCTAGCCGCCTCGATATCGATATGATCATATCCGGTGCTGGGCTGCTGGATCAAGCGGGTCCTCTTCATATGCATGATCATATCACGTGTAATGGGTATCTCGAATGTGAAGTCCCCTATGACTACATCCGCCTCCTCAAGCTCCCTATATACAGCCTCCATATCCGATAGATCCCTAACAACCTTAAACTCTATGTTTCCCTTGAAGCCCATGTCCTCGGCTATAGGCATGAAAAGCGCCCTCAGGATCTCGGCTGGATACGGTGTGAAACTCACAACCTTATAGGAAGAAGCTTCCTGGCTCATGTTGACCACAATATAGAAGAATTTTTAGTTGAGACTAAAAAATATTGTATCAAAACCAAGTCCTTATTTTATCATATTAAAAAACAAATTTGTTTTTACCCAAACTACAATATATTATAATATAAAAGATGAGAGGTGGGGAGCAGGGGTCTAGATTATCTCAAGCTCCTTACCGATCTTCTCAAGCCTCTCAATCGCGAAGTCCAGGTCCTCCTTGGTGAACTCAGAGTTCATCTGTATCCTAAGCCTGTCAGTGTTCCTAGGCACCATCGGATAGAATATCGGTAGTACAAAGACTCCCTCATCAAACAGTCTCAACGCGAATTTCCTCGCCTTAAACGTGTCCCCGACTATGATTGGTATAATCGGTGTCTGGGTCTTACCAGTGTCGAAGCCAAGGTCCTCAACAGCCTTCTTAAAGTACTCGGTGTTCTCCCAAAGCTTCTTAACCCTCCACGTCTCCTCCTGTACAACCTCGATAGCCGCCTTAGCCGCGGCGGCTGAGACAGGCGTCATCGCGCCTGACAATAGCCATGTCCTAGCCCTGTTATACGCAAAGTTATATAGGTCTCTACTACCGGAGACGTGGCCGCCGATCACTCCGAATGCCTTGGAGAACGTCCCTACCTCGACGTGAACCTGGTCACGGGAGAGCCTGAAGTGTGAGACTATACCCTTACCATTCTCACCCAGTACACCCTCCCCATGTGCATCGTCGACATATACCATGGCGCCGTGTTCAGCGGCGAGCTTAGCGATCTCATCCATAGGCGCTATATCACCGTCCATTGAAAATACTCCATCTGTTATGATGAGTATCCTCCTATATGGAGGATCATGTTTCTCAGCCTCCTCCAGGACCCTAGCCAGGTCCTCCATATCCAGATGCTTGTATATCGCCCTATCCGCCTTGGATAAGCGGACTCCATCTATGATACTACCATGGTTGAGCTCATCACTCACAATGAGGTCTCCCTTTCCAGCAAGCTGTGGTATAAGCCCTTCATTAGCCATGTAGCCAGTCTGGAATACGAGGGATGCCTCCGCACCCTTATACTTCGCCAGGGTCTCCTCCAGCTCCATATGAATCTCCATGTTACCCGATATAGATCTGTCGGAGCCGGCGCCCACACCATATTTCTCAATAGCCTCCATGGCAGCCTGCCTAACCCTAGGGTGATTAGCGAGGCCTAGGTAGTTGTTGGAGCACATCATCAGCACCTTCTTCCCATCAACGATTGTCCATGGCTGGCTTGGGCCGCTTAAGACCTTTAGTATCCAGTTCAACCCCTGTTTAACAAGCTCTTCATACTCTTCCCTGAGGAATGCAGTAGGATTTCTCTTCATAATGATACCACCAAAAATAGAATTTCATGGGGTAGGGTTTTAATGTTTCAAAACTAGGGGGTTTGTTATTTAAACCGTGGCCTGAGGACTATCTTCACAGCATCCTTACTCTCCAGTAGGTGGAAGCCCTCCTCGATATCAGCCATATCCATCCTATGGGTGATCAGCATCCTAATCTTATCCCTGAACCTCGGGATATTGAGGAGGCCCCTGACCTGATACCATGTCTGGAACATCCTCCTCCCCGTAATCCCATATACAACCGCCCCCTTGAATATAATCGCGTTATTCACGTCGACGGATACAGGCTCATCCGGTAGGCCTAATAATGATATCCTACCCCCAGGCGTCAACGCCCTGAAACCAGTCTCCAAAGCAGGGGGTGCCCCCGACATCTCAAGGACTATATCTGCCCCCCGGCCATTCGTCTCACTCAATACGGTGGAGACGACGTCCTCCTCCAATGGATTTATAACCATATCCGCACCCATCTCCTCGGCATACCTCATCCTATACTCCGATATCTCTACTGCGAATATCTTCTCAACCCCAGCCTCCCTCAGAACCGCTATAGACATGAGGCCGATCGGTCCACAGCCCAGTACCAAGGCATATTTCCCAGCCGGGTCATCGACATCGTCACTCGGGAAGACGGCGTTCACCGCGTTTCCAAGAGGCTCTAATACAGCGGCTATATCCGGGTCGAGACCCTTGTCATTCACCCACGCGTTGAAGGCCGGTATCACAATATACTCTGCAAAGGCCCCATCCCTATCGACGCCGACGATCTCCATATTCCTACATATATGCATCCTTCCAGTCCTACACTGGTAGCATGTGCCGTCGACTACATGCGTCTCTCCACTGACTAGGTCGCCGACGGCAACGCCCTCAACATCCTCCCCCACCTCCTCAACGATACCAGTGAACTCATGTCCAATGACTAGCGGGAGATTCCTAATCCTAGACTCAGCCCAGGAGTTCCACTTCCATATATGTAGGTCTGTACCGCATATCGCCGCCCTCAAAACCTTGATTAGAACATCCTTCGGCCCAGGCCTAGGATCATCCACTTCACGAATACTTATTCCAGGAGATTTTTTGTCCTTGACGACCGCGTACATTCCAGGGACACCAATAATGAGATTACTGGGGAAAGGAAAAAATTGATAGTATAAATGAAAAAAATTTACTTTTTTGAATACCAGTTCTAATTTTATTCAGGTAGAAGCTCTTTCTCTACACTAACTATCTCATCCGGCTTGATGAGAGATACCCCTGTGTACTCGCCTAATACCTCGATTAAAAGTATATAGTCTGGATCGTCGAGCTGTACACGCCTATCGATGGAGGGGGCTATTGCATCGATGATATCCCTAGAGTGTAGGTCTGTATATCTCTTTTCAACGGTTATCCTATAAGTGGCGTCCTCGGGAATCGTCTTAGCGAGGGCGAGTGCAGCCTCCCTAATCTCCTCCAACCCTGTCTTGACGACCTTGTCTATCGGGATATATCTCTTTGTAAACCTGAAGTCCCACGGTCGCTCCTGTATAAGCTCCCTAATCCGGGCGACGGCGACATGTGGATCCATCTTAATCCTACCTATCAGGACGCCGCTTACCCCCGACTTCCTAAACCGGGCGTCCTCCTCACCCAAGAGATAGAATATGGACTCCAGCTCCCTGAGGGCGTTGAACTCCATAAACCTCCCGCATGTGACTATAATGTTAAACCTCTTCATATAATATACACCCAGTCTCGCTACAGAATTCCCTTAATACATCTAATTCAATGGCGCCTATCCTCCTAATAATTATATGTTTATCACGTACCTCGACGACCGTCGAGGGGTTTTCCCTAGCCCGTCCACCATCTAAATAGAGGTCTACAGCGCCGCCGAAGTATCCCCTGGCCTCCTCGATGGACTTGGCCGGGGGCCTGCCAGATATATTTGCAGATGTCCCAATGAGGTATCCACCCGCCCCATCAATTAGTTTTAGAAGCCTCCTATGCCCAGGCATCCTCATGCCAATAGTGTCCATGAAGAAGTTCCCGGGTATCCCATACCTCGCCCTACCCACTATCGTCAGGCCCCCTGGCCAGAACCTCCTCATAAGCATAACCATCGCGTCACTAGCCTCAAGAAGCCTCAATGCATTATCGATACTGCTTACGAGAATTGGATATGGGCTTCCACGCCTACCCTTTAGGTGGGTAACCCTATTTACAGTGTTTATGTTGAAGGGGTCTCCCCCTACACCATATACCGTATCCGTGGGATATACTATGACTCCACCCCATCTAACTATCTTTATAGCCTTCTCAAGGCACGTATCTAAGTCGAGTAAACATGTTTCACCGTGCATTCCAACCCTTAGAATAAACCCTGCTATTTATAAATCCATATTATAATATTGGTGATTAGGAGATAATGGGCTGTGTAAAACCTTTCCTCTCCAAGTAGGTGATTTATATTGAGGGTTAAGCCTGAGATAATCATACTGCTCCTCCTATTCTATGCATTCTTCGTAACTGGGGATGTCTTGACCACATTCTGGCTAATAGAGTATTATCCAGGCGGCATCTCCGGTGAGATGAATCCAGTTGCATATATGATATTCACTACATATGGATATGCTGGCATGCTCGCCTCAAAGATAGTCTTCTTCATAGCCTCATCCACCGTCTTTATACTCCTCTATATAAGGTATGGAGGCGCCAAGTGGATTAGGGAGGCCCTTGAGATAACTATACTGGGGTTAACCGGGTTATCCATACTAGTAATTATAAACAATCTCTTCAGCATAATAGCCACGTACATACACCTGTATAACATGCCTCCAATATGGCTCCTCAAGACCCTAGTGTTCATGATGACCGTGACGGTCGCCTGCCTAGGGGCCCTAGTCCTATTCAAGGATGTTGAGAGGGTTGTAGAGGCATTTATAGGGAGTATCCTAGCGATGCTACCACTCTTTATATGGCCTAGGCTAGACCCGTTTTACTACCTCGCATATCTAGGCAGCCTATTCCTCCTAATAGCATTGTCCACATATTTCATGGAGATTAGTAGGGGAAGGGGGTAGCCCGTCTATGGATAAATTTATAAGTAGATACTATACTATTGGTTCTATAGGTGTTTAAAGGAGGATGACAGATATGCCGATGGAGATAAAGTCTGTCGATGAATTCCTTGAGAAGATGAAGTATGCCCAGAAGATAATCGTGGTCAGGCGGATGCCTAAGTACATCAAGATCAAGGCACGTACAAAGAGGAGGCTCTACACCATCAAGCTCCAAGATGAGAAGCTTGCTGAGAAGATCCTTAACCAAGCTAAGGTTGAGGTAGTGGAGTATTAGGGATCCATACTCCTAATCCTATTTAATATACTACTTATCCTTTCTAGGCAGGTCTCACATGGATAAGGCACTTTATTATCCAGGTCCTTGAGGGTCTTGCTGAAGGACATTACACACAGTAGGTTGTCGCAGTGCTCCAAGCCTATGAAATGCCCTAGTTCATGCATAAGCTCCTTAAACAGCCTCTCCTTAACCTTATACTCCCCAACATAATTGACTAGGTTATAGTCCCTAGATAACCTGAATAGGGATATCACTATCCTCGCTAAAGCGGGGTTGGTGACTGCAAATACATAGTTGAAGCCCGGTAGGAACAGGTCTCTCTCGATCAGGAATATATTCACCTGAGGCTTCTTCTTATTCAGCTCTACAGGTGGGTCGAGGATAAAGTCCTTTGCATTTACCTGTCTCCTATCATGGGGGATGTATCTCTCGACGCCGGTGAAGACGCTGTATTCAACACTATATTTCTCGTCGAAATAGAATTTTAGTGCAGCCTCAAAAATATCCTTGCCTCCTGCGACAAGCTCCTCCAGACCAGGGACATACCATACCTTAACGTAGAACATATGTCTCACCAGATACGGGTAGATGGGTCTTGAAGCCCATCTCCTCAGCCAGGTTCTTCAGGCCCATACGCCCCCTCTCCTCACCATGCACTATCATGATAACGGGGTCCCCGCTCAACGAGGAGAGGAGTCTCTTGAGACCCTCCATATCAGTGTGGCTGGAGAACTCGAAGAAGTATCTCTTGGCCTCCGCCTTAGCAGAGGTGCTCTCAACCATCACGATACCCTCCTCCAGGAGAACCCTACCAGGCGTTCCAGGCGCCTGATACCCAACTAAGAAAATAGCATTCTTCGGATCCTTATATAACTTGGATATATAGAATACGGCTGATCCTCCTCCAAGCATGCCGGCTGGGGCGATGATTACACCGCCTTCCTTAACAGCCCTCCTCCTCTCCTTCCACCTACGGACCTTCTTAACCTTCCCATAGGCCCGTTTAAGCGACCTAGGGCTCTTCAGAAAGTCCTTATGCCTGAGGAGTATCTCCGTAACCTCGAGGGCCATTCCATCCATGATGATCCTGTGTTTAAACCCCCTCTGCCTCAGGATAAGTAGTATCTCCTGGCTCCTCCCAACGGCGAAGGCGGGTATCAACGCTATCCCACCGTTTTCAACGATCTCAGTAACCTTCTCTACAAAGACCTTCTCCAGCCTATCCCTCTTAGGATGTATATCCGCTCCATATGTGCTCTCGACTATGACCACATCATAATCCTCATCATAATTTATGTCCGCGGGCTTCTGGAGACGAGTCTCATAGTTATTTATATCGCCTGTATAGAGGATCCTCTTTCCCCCCACCTTCACAACGACCTGTGCACTCCCGGGGATATGCCCAGCGTCTAGAAACTCGAGTTTAAACGGGCTATCAGGTATACGTACCTCCTCCCTATAATCCATGTATACAGCCCTCTGACTCATATAGACATAGTCTAGATACTCAAATGGGAGGAACTCACCCGATAACTTTATGAAGTCCTTGATCAGGATCTCCGTCAACTCGAGAGTAGGTCTCGTAACGTAGAGGGGCATATTACCACTTACATATAGATATGGGGATGCGCCTACATGGTCGAGGTGGGCGTGTGTAAGGATAAGTGCATCAACATACCTAGGCGGCACGGTGAGGGGAAACTTAGGGGGCTTGGTCAGCTCAACCCCATAATCTAGTATAACCTGATGCTTCTCCTCCTCGATCAAGAACGCCGCCCTACCAACTATCTCCGGCGCCCCTATGAAATGTATCTTCGCCGTCATCAATATTAACCTCTTAAATTATATCATTACAATACCAGGTAAATTACATTTAGAAATATTTAGAATAATGGATAATTTAAATATAACCATATAAATACAATTCAAAACCCCTTCTAGAGCCTCCAAACCACCTGGGCAATAAATATTACATGTTATTAGTCGGGATATGCTTATCTAGTGATTACGTTGATTTATATAGATATTTGGAGACGAATTATATGGGATGATCAGATATGGTGAGATTTAGGATAAAGGATGGCTTCAGGCCTAAGACGGTCCTCATGGGATTCAGGGGAATCGGGCAGGTCGGATACCTATCTATTAGGTACTTGATTGAGAAGCTTAATGCTGAGAAGAAGGGTGTTATAGAGACGCTTCTAGCCCATCCCGTGGTGATAGTCGAGGATGGATACCTCTCCTATCCACTTGAGATATATGGATATGGAGACCTGGGTATTATTAGGATTGAGGAGATCCCGATTAATAAGCAGGGGGCCTATTTGATTAGGGAGATAGTTAAGTGGCTTAAGGAGAATAATGTGGAGAGGCTTATACTAATAGGCGGCCTAGTCTCCTCACTCAAGGAAGAGGAGGAGGATATCGCCAGGATAGTCACCAACAGCCTCTGGAAGGAGGATGTCGGGATAAGCTATACCCAGAAGGATGTCAGGGTACTGGGGCCACTGGCCTACGCCCTCTACTACTCCGAGATATATGGCGTGCCTTCACTAGCTATACTAGCATACGCCAACTCGGAGCAGCCCGTCGACCCCAGAGGCGCATACTATGCCCTTGAGACCCTTAAGAAGCTTGTCGACGTAGAGATCGAGACAGAGGAGCTTCTCAAGACCGCTGCAGAGGTCGAGGAGAAGATAGCCCAGTTAATTGAGGAGTTCTCCGAGACCAAGAACAAGGGCATGTATACCTAGGACCCCAGGATAAAAATTTTTGGGGGACGAGGGGCTATACCCCCCTCTTTTTAGCCATAAACTCATCGTATACCTTTTTCACGCGGTTATAGACAGGGCCACGCTCACCTTCTACACCGCTTTCCGTAACCCTAATCTTGTTCATCACTATAATAACGCCCTGGTCCCTCCTATACGTAACCATCCTTGGAAAGACCTTCTCAAGCATCTCCCTAAGCTCATCTAGATCTACTTTAACCTTCTTCAAATAGATTGCGGAGATGGCGTTCCCTGAATAAACTATTGATGCATAGTGGTCGCTGCCGATGGAGACATCGCCCAAGATAATTGAGAGAGTCTCGGGTAGGATGGCCTTCAACACGCCTCTAACCCGCTGGCCATTCCTCAACTCAACTATAACTTCTTCATTAATCATATGGTTAAGCTCCCTTTGGAAAGCGCTTGTAGCCATCATTTAAAATAGGCACCTCAATACTCAACTAATCTAACATATATTGCCAAATCACCATATTTAATCTTAACTTAACCTTTTAATTCTTAAGAATTTAGGTATTAAAAACATCGCCCGCCATAAAAATAGGCCTTAAAAAATTTATATTTCGGGCCTAGAGTAGTTTCACACCCCATTCTATTGAGGTACTCCATAGCCCATACAATATACCATTCACGTATCCATATGTATAACATGTCCACCCCAAGTTTTTATCACGCGACACGGACTCCTTCTAAGGGATGTGAATGGAGGAGAATAGTTTTACATGTCCAGTATGCGGTGGAAAGGAGCTTGTCACTAGGGAGAACATGATGTTATGCTCATATTGTGGAATGATTGTCAGGGAGAGGCGATATGAGGATATGCCGGGTCTAAAGACCCTATACTCCATCGGCAGAGAAGACAGCATAAGATTCTACGGCAGGATAGGTCTTGATACACGCACCAGCCAGGAATACCGTTTCTACAGGTATAAGGAGCATATTAAGGAGTTGGGCGACGCCCTAAAGCTCCCTACACATATTGTTGGGGAAGCCCTTAAACTAGCCAGTTTAGTCGCTAAGGGAAGCAGGGGGATCAGTGGGAGGATCGTAGCTATAATATGTATAGTAGAGGCCGCTAGATCAAAGGGCTATGCGATATCCTATAGAAGGATATTTGACGTGGTTGAGAAGAAGTATGGTATCAAGACATATAGGAAGAAGCTGTTTAAAAGCCTATTGACACTATCCTCCCTAGGCATTGGAAAGACACAGATAGACCCCACCAGCATAATCACCAGTATCATTGAGAGGATTGGGAGAGATGAGGAAGTCGGTAGGAGAATTAGGGAGTCAAAGTGGGATAAGGATGATTATGTCTCTAAGCTACTTAAGACGGCTTTGGAGATATATGGGAGGTACAGGAGGTTCTTCATGGGGAAGTCCTCCAAGACTATAGCAGCCATATTGATATATCTATCCGACATTAGGCTCTCCCACGAATATAATAGGAAGCGTGTCCTCACCCAGAAGCTACTGAGCACATTCACCAATGTAAGCAGCTATACGATTAGGGAGAGAGCCATAGAATTCTATAGATTCACTGGAGACCCGTTGTATAGGGTTAGGAGGAGGGGCGGGTGAAGACGATGATCCTCCCACCATCTCTAAACACGATGTAGAAGAATGTTTCCCCATCACTTCTATATGTCCCCACACCTACTATTGTAAAGCCATTATACTCGTTTAACGATATATTTAGCAACTGGATATATTCCTGGGATAGGTCCTTAGGCTGCTCATCACATATCTTTTGGATAAGTATGGCCAGCCCACGGTATTTACTAAGCTCCTCACCGGATTTACTCCTACTACATAATGTGGAGACAACCACATCCACTGAGACCACGATGCACACCAATATTAGGACAGTGATTATTATTGCTAACCCCCTTCTACCACACAACAATACAATTCACCTATAGATCCATTTACAATAATAGGGTATCTAGCGAGGTAATCACCGGCCCTCGAGCCTGGGTCACCATATTCATATGCCACTGTATTGTTTATGACAACAGAGACATATACGCCTCCAGCCCCCAATTCAGGCCGCCTACCCTTTAGAAACGCGTCCTGAACCTCTATATATATCTCCAATGGAGGCCATTGCCCGTCTACAGGCATAACACCGGTGAAGGCAAAGCCTATGTTGATGGCTGTAAGTACGGAGATTATCAGTATACTGAATAGAAGCTCCTCCAGCCTATTCATAGTAGGCACCTGACTATCTTAACAAGTATAGTTATTATGAGGATGGAGCAGGAGAGGTATAGGATGACTAGGAATATGCTTGTCACACCCAGGTCCTCTATCTCCTCAGACACTCCATAACCACCTCAGTCGCGTTCGACTGGTCATCATAAAATATGCAGATCCTAGAGCCATCCCTATACTCAACCACATAGCCGTTCATCGCGCTACTCGGGGTATAGCTGGATATCGCCTCGCGGAAGCCGTGGAGAGCGAGGAGGAGGATTAGTAGGATCATGAACACTCCTATTAGATAGTTTAGGGACTTCACCATGGTCACCCCCAGTTTATATGGAGAAGCAGTGTGAGTATGGTTATGGCTATGGCGGAGACCATTATCAAGTCGAGCACCTTAGTCAATAGACTCTCTATTATACGCCTCATTCCAGCTAAGTATGTGATTATAAGAGTTATAATCACCTACATAGTTGGATGGCTATGAGGAGCATCCTATATCTAGAGACTATGTTCGACGACTTGGATGGTGAGCCCTATAAGGTACTGGGGCCCTTTAAAATCTATATCCAGAGGGATATACGGGGCCGATATAGATATTTGCCTAGGGTCGATGCACAGTACATCTCCTTACTCCCATATATGAGGGAGATTTATTTGAGGCACCCCACTAAAGAGGATCTTATTGAGGTGGGTGAGGACTATAGCTTCTCCAAATTACATCAGGTCCTGAGGAATAGGATATCTATGGAGCTGAGCGGTATTAATGGCCTTACCCTGCTGGATACCGATGTCGATAGGCTATCTGAACTACTGTTCTGGGAGATAGTTGGATTGACTAGGCTAGCTCCTCTAATGATGGATGACGAGGTTGAGGAAGTCTTTATAGACGGGTTTAAGAGCCCTGCATACCTAAATCACCGGAGGTTTGGTAGGTGTGAAACCGATGTGATAGTTCGTAGGGAGGAGGTGGATGCGTTAATAACTCATATAGAGCTTCATAAAGGCATCAGTATCAACTACTCGAGGGGGAACCTTGAGTCTGAGCTGGAGACAGGTAATATGCGTATGAGGATCAATATTGATCTCGAGCCCCTTGCCTCAGCCGGCCCATACATTATAATGAGGAATCTAAGGAGAAAGCCATATACACTTGTTGATCTGATAAGGATGGGGACGTTAAGCGCCGAGGCAGCTGCATTCATATTGTCAGTGGCCTGGACAAGGCTGAATATCACTATAGCTGGTGAGGTGAACACGGGTAAAACAACGTTGTTAAACGCGATAGACATGGCTCTCCCAAGCCGTTATAGGAAGATCTATATTGAGGAGGCTCTTGAGAGCGTTGATATGAGGGATAGAGGGAGGTACCAGGCGTTTTACAGGGCTGATGCATACTCTAAAAACCTTAGTAAGAGGAGGCAGATAACCTTCACACTTCATAGAACCCCTGATATACTTGTCTTTGGAGAGGTTCTTACAGACGATGATGTACGGACTTTCTTCTACTCATTATCATGCGGGTTAAAAGGCCTCCAGACTATCCACGCCAGGAGCATAGACAGCCTACTAAGGAGGTGGATACTGCATCACAGGGTTTCTCCAGAGGCCCTTAGAGACCTGGATATTATAGTGTTTATGAAGAGGAGTCTCCGTGGAGAACGCTATGTAGAGGGAGTCTATGAGGTTGTGGAGGATGGCAGGGTAAGGGCTGTTTTCAGGCGGGGCTCCGAGGGGCTTGAGAAGGTTATGGATATATGCGATACGGATGTCTATAGGAAGATAGTCGAAGAGCTAGGGGGTAGGGAAGAATTCAATAGGTTGTATAATGGGTTGGCGAAATGCATTAGGGACAGCCTAGCGAGGAATTCTTTTAGCCAAATGCTTGAGGAGCTGGAGAAAGAGTTATTTGGAGAGGGGGTTATAGATGTTAGGGCAAGCCTATATTAACATTAGTCCATTAACAGCCCTAGGCTATATAATAATATGCCTCCTACCCATAGTGATCCATAGACATAGGAATAGGGGCGGAGAGAGTATAGGAGGGGTATTCCCGACTCTAAATATGATAAATTTTAGGAAGCTAATATATAGATCCACCGCCATCTCGGTATACAGGACCATCTCCGTAGACGACCCTAATTATCTATTTGACGTGAAGAGAATGGTTGTAAAGGGACATAGGAATATAGAATTAGGAGGCTTATCTATTCCCAAGGAGATACAGCGTTTTATCAGGCTTGTGGTTAATGAGGAGACTGAGACTGTTGATGAGGCCACTGACCTCCTATTAGACACATATAGGCTTATGATAAAGAACGGGATTAGGAGGCTGGAGATCAGGCTTACTATTCTCGTGACGACATACGTGTTCTTCCCACTTCTAGGAATAGTCCTTTACTCGATACTGGGGGATATGCTGTATTCAATTCTCCTGTTAACCCTTCAGATAACCGTCTCCGAGCTGTTGTTTAAAGGTGTTGAATATGGAGAAGAAAATTCTTCTGAGAATGTTTAGCAGCTTGATAAGGGGATATTCACTTGAGAAGACGCTTTATAGGCTGTATCTCGAGACGGGAGACGACCATATGTATAACCTGTTCATAAATAAGGTGAAAGGCGGGGAAGCGAAGCTACCGTATATTCAGGAGGCTGAGACACTCTCTACAATTGAGGGGGATAGGGATAGGCTAATTAGGTACCTTAGGAAGATCATCGACGTAGAATATATAAGAGGAGAATTGACTGGGCTCAAGAGGATATTTAGTAAGAGGATCACTATCCTACTCCTCATTCTATACATCACTATCCCCGTTATAACAGCCTTCACACCCCTTCTCTCAACCCTCAACATAACTGCGGTGGGCATTTCGCCTATGAATGCTGAAGATAGGCTTAACATTCCTGACACGAGTATCTATATCCTACATGCACTAGCCTCTGAGACCCTGTCGACAATCTACCTCAACCGAATAAGTGGATTCAGCCTACCTAAGATGATTTTGATACAGCTCCTCCTCTTCATATCCATATACCAACTCAGCCTAGACTATCTATGGCAGTTGATACCATAGCCTAGACATGTTTGTAGGTGGTTAAATACACTATGAAGAACCCCTTTTAATGGATGAGATTATGAGGAGGAGAGGAGTTCAGATTATAGAGGAGGCTCTATTAATTGTAGTCGCCTTAATAGCATTATCAATTACAATAGGCGCCCTAGGCCAGGTTCAGGCGAAGCTGGACACGCTTTTTACAAAGGCTTGGGAGGGGCTTGACTGGCTCTTCAAGACCGTGTTCTACTTCATACCAGAATGATCCGCCATGATGATACGTAGAAGGATTACTGTAGATAAGATACTCAAGAGGCTTACAGAATATGATACGACGCTGGATAAAGGCGGGGGTAGGGAGAGGTACATAGGTGGGTTTAAGATAAAGGTGGGGGAGATAGAGGCGTCTGACCCCGCATTCAAGGCATATCTCCTCCAGAGGGGATACCGGAACTTTTTCCAGGCAGTTGGTAAGATGGGGATCCCGGTTATGACGATATACGCCTCCATGGATAAAGGAGGGTCAATGGTCTCAGGCATATACATCATTACAAAGGCTAGGGATATGGATGAGTTGGAGGAGAGGATGAGGATTATCGAGAGCACGTTCTACGCCGTGTTCCCCACGTTTCAGTCAAGTAGATTAAGTGGTAGGGAGATAAAGAATATACTTACATTCGGCAACCTACCTGCTAGTAAGGAGAATAATAGCCTTCCCATGTTGATACACGAGCATCCCGGGCCCTCAGAATCCATTGGGAGAGACATTCCAAAATTCTATATCCCAGTTATGGAGAGTGGGGATAATGAGGGGATAATTCTAGGCCACTTCATAGACCCGGCATATAATGGGGAGAGACTTAGATACTATGTAACGCCTAGGGAGCTGGGTAGCCACTTGTTCTGCATGGGTATAACCGGGAGCGGCAAGAGTACCACGATAGCCACTATACTCAACCAGCTTCCAAAATCCATTAAGTATTTAGTCCTGGACTTCCACAACGAGTATGAGGAGTATCTAAGTAACATTGACATCATTCTAAGGCCAGGTAAGGATAATGAGGCGGCTGTAAACCCCCTCGACCCCATGTTCTCAATAGATATGGCTGAGCACATAGCCTTGGTCTCAGACATCTTCGGCGATACATATAACTTTACACATCCACAGACATACATGTTTAAGATGGCTATGGAGGCCACGTTATCAAGTTATAAGGCCTTGAATGAGGAGGAGCCTAATCTAAGGGCCTTGGTGAAGATGATTGAGAGGTATCCAGTTAGGTCATACTATGATAATGAGACGAAGATGGCTTTGCTGAGGAGGATTAAGCCTTTGGTCGAGGGCCAGGCTGAGAAGGCGTTTATCGGCAGGAGCTATATCAGGGTAAATGAGCTGCTGGAGAAGAATGTCGTTATAGAGCTTGGGCATATTAGGGAGACGAAGATAAGACAGATATATTCCCAGATACTTCTTAAGCAGATATATGACTATAGGATATCTACAGGGACCTCCAGCCTAAACCATATCACTGTAATTGAGGAGGCGAGGTATATCGTGCCATATAGAAGGGACTATGACCCGCCTACAATAGCCGAGAGGATGATAAACGAGCTCAGGAAATTCGGCGAGTCAGTTTTCCTAGTGACACAGTTCCCTACCCAGGTCTCGAAAGACACGATTAAGAACGCGGGGATGGTGATACTCCATAGGATAGTCGGTCAGGAGGATCTAAAGATGATACTTAATATAATGTCCCTAGATGAAAAACAGATTAGCTATATAAAGGAGATGGAGACAGGCGAGGCGGTTGTAAAAGACGTTAGATACCCGCTTCCCATCCATATAAAGATAGTTCCCAACCTATCCTAAGCCTCCTTCCAGGCCCTCGGGAAAGAATCTCTGGAGATCACCTTGAGACAATATAAGGCTCAGCCAGTCCACTGAATCAGAGGAAATCCTTTCACCGTTTTTAATGGCGTTGACAACGGTCTCCAGCCTAGTATCAATCCCGTCTGAGACATCCAGCTCAGCAATCTTATCTCTTCCACAGGAGGATAATACACTTGTAAGGACGACATCTAGGATCTCGGCCTGGATATTCTCCATGACCTTCCTATTACTGTATCCCTTTGACCTAAGTCTCTCAACCAGTTTATATGGACTGCATCTAAGCACGATACATAGATCTATATCCCCACAGGATATTATATCCATGGCTAGATGACTATCTATAACAACATCCTCAAGACGAATATTCTCATATACATATTTCCTAGCAGCCTCGACATCAATTATATAGCTCTCCCTAGCCTCATCAAAACCAGTATACAGTTTATTCTCAATCAATATATCATCTAAAGGAAGATACTCAAGGTTAAGCTCCTCAGCCAAGCGCCTAGCAAAACTCGATTTACCCACACCTGGAGTACCAGTCACAACAAAACAACGCCTAGCATACAAGCCTCCACTCATATAGATACCAGAAAAATAATATGTTGAAATGATAAATAACTGCTAAAAACCCATGTTGGTGGGCCCGCCCGGATTCGAACCGGGGACCTCCGCCGCGTGAGGGCGGCGTCATAGCCACTAGACCACGGGCCCATTTATAATATGAACTGGTTTTTTGATATAAAGCTAGTGGATGTGTTTTTATAAAAAGAGGGTTTTGAAGCTGTTTACTTCTTCATTCCACGGTGTCTCTTCTTCCACCTGAGGTTCTTGCTATGGCACTTCCTGCATTTCTCGGCGGTAGGCGGGTTCCTGGCTCCACAGTTCCTACATATCTTATAGTATAGCCTGTATTTCTGGGCCAACGCCTTCTTATCAATCGCCAGCTCCATCTCTTCAGACATCACTTGATCACTCTCTTCAATATCTCGGGTATATCAGATGGTCTATAGGCTATATGTACACCCGCCTCTTTTAAACTTTTAATCTTTGCATCCGCAGTCCCGCTTGAACCGGATATTATTGCACCGGCGTGCCCCATCTTCTTACCTGGTGGCGCTGTCCTACCGGCTACATAGCCTATTACAGGCTTGTCGAAGCCGGTCTCCACAATATACTTGGCAAGCCTCTCCTCATCGTCGCCACCGATCTCACCGATTACGACGACCGCCTCTGTATCTTCATCATACTTGAGTATCTCATCGAAGAACTCTAGGAAGTTGGTGCCTATGACATAGTCTCCACCTACTCCTACTACAAGCCTATGGCCAAACCCTGCTTTCAAGACGTTCCAGGCAACTTCATAGGTTAATGTACCGCTTCTCGAGATGATCGTGACGTTACCAGGCTTGAAATACTGGTTCGGCATGATACCTACCTTCGTCAACCCAGGTACTATGAAGCCGGGGCAGTTTGGCCCGATTATCCTTACTCCATTTGCCTTGGCGATCCTCAGGAACTTCACCGTGTCATTGGCTGGAATACCCTCTGTTATTACCACAATGGGGTTTAGACCAGCGTATATAGCCTCTAGAACCGCGTCATACGCGAATCTAGCTGGGACGAATATAATGGATGTATTTGCACCCGTCGCCTCAACCGCCTCCTTAACCGTGTCATATACAGGTACTCCATGTACCTCCTGACCACCTTTACCAGGTGTTACACCAGCGACTATGTTGGTACCGTATTTAAGCATCTGCTCAGTGTGGAAGCTTCCCTGCTTCCCAGTTATACCCTGGACAAGAACCCTAACATCATCTGGGACGAAGTTCTTCACACCCTTTACTGACATAGCTTCACCACCTCCTTAGCAGCCTCATCCATATCCTTATGAACCTTGAAGCCAGCCTCCTTCAAGATAGCCTCTCCAATATCCTCATTGGTCCCCGTCAAGCGGATGACCATCTTACTGATATCCAGCCCCCTCTTCTTCACAACCGATACAATTGCTCTGGCGACGTCATCACACCTAGTTATACCGGCGAAGATATTGACGAATATCGCCTTAGGCCTAATCTCCCTAAGCATGACGTCTAGGGCCGTGCCGATCCTCTCCTCTGAAGCGCCTCCACCGACGTCTATGAAGCAGGCTGGTTTACCACCATAGTATGCGACGAGGTCTAGAGTAGCCATAGTGAGGCCGGCTCCATTACCCATTACACCTATGTCTCCCTCTAGGGGGACATATGAGAAACCGTATTTCTTACCCAGCTTCTCTCCCTCGGTCAAGACAGATGTATATTCATAGTATTTGGTCAGGTCATGCCTAAACTCGGAGTTGTCGTCGACAATGACCTTGGAGTCCAGGGCCATTACAGAACCGTCTTCAAGCACCGCCAATGGATTTATCTCAGCAAGTAGTAGGTCCTTCTCAACAACGAGTTTAAAGAGGCTTGCCAACAGCTTCATAAAGCTCTTGTTCATCCCGCCGAAGAGGAACTTTGACACCAGCCTCTGATGAAATGGAAGCAGTCCCGTAATTGGATCAACGTATAGCTTCATCAATACACCCTCTTTCCTAGCCAGCTCCTCAACCTCTACGCCACCTTCTTTAGAAGCGAGAATCACATATCCCTTGTCAGGCTTTGAAACCAAGATACTTAGATACATCTCCTTGGAATGTGGTACAAACTCCTCAACGAGGATGTGACTGGGGTAACTGCTCCTTATCTTGAGGTTGAATATGCTTTCAACAGCCTCCCTGAACTCATCCTCCGTCTTCACTATCTTAACTGCACCCGCCTTACCCCTGCCACCAGCCAGGTACTGGCCTTTTACAACTAGTGGAAATGAAAAGCCCTCTGGAATCGATGCCTCCGACCCCCGGGGAATGATAAAACTATTGGGAACCGTGACACCGCCATCCCTGAAAAGCTGTTTCCCCTCATATTCAAGTAGAAACATACTGTATCTCCTCCATCTAAACTCGAATCAAGATACTACTATACTTTATATGTTGATGAATCGAGACTTAAAATCTAATAATTATACTATAATATGATATACACTAGAAAAATGATAGAAATATATATGTGTGTGTATAGGTTTTCTCAGGCGATGTTTAACAGCCCTACTTAAGCGTCTCAAGCGTGAAGTATGTCTTCGTCTCCTTAACACCAGCTAATTTACTCAGGAAGTTGAGGACTTCAGCAGCCCTCGATCCATCCACCTGTATCAATAGGTCTACGTCACCCGACACCCTATGTATCCTACCTATGTTTAGGTCCACGAGCTTCTGATATATCTCCTCCCTCTTAGAGGGCTCCACAGAGACTAGTATGAAGACAGGGGTTGTTAGATAGCCTAGGAGCATCATGCCCTTCTCAGTTATCTCTATAAAGCCTCTCCCAGTCCTTATATACCCGCCTTGTATCAATGGCCTAAGCTTCACGCTTAAAGCCTGCCTAGTGATATTGAGCATCTTAGCCAAGTCAGACTGTTTTATATCAACTTTATAAACATACTCACCGACTGCATTGTTCTTAAGAAACTCAAGTAACTTATATGTAGTTCTAGTGGGTCTAGGGAACTCAAGCTCATCCATCCCAACAGCCTCAGACCCATCGCCTTTCCTTCTTCCCCTCGCCAACTCAAATCACCACCAAAAAAGAAAGCCAATACGATAATATATAATTACCTTGTTAATAAATTTTTTGTTATTATGAAAAACATAGGTTTTAATAGTTCTATATAAAATGATATTTTATATTCATTACTCGCTACTTTGTTTTACAACTTTTTGATAAATGTATCCTGGACGGTATCACAGTTATTTGAACATGGAAAAATAATTATGATGGGGTTTATATTTATTACGGTTAATAGACTAAACTACTTATTTGTCATTGGATTGTGGAGAGAGATGGTTATGTTAAAGGAGAGAGTTAAGCTCGGGGAGATAGGCAAGTATATTGATAAGGACGTATACGTCTATGGATGGCTTGAGGATAAGAGGATCGTCGGCCAAGTAGCCTTCCTAGTATTGAGGGATATGACTGGGAAGGTTCAGGTGACTGTGAAGAAGAGCGTTAAGAGACATCTATATACAAATGCATTGACGATACCTAGGCAGAGTATATTGAAGGTCTATGGAAAGGTAAATCTATATGGGGAGACTATAGAGATAATACCCCATGATATTCAGGTTCTCTCCGAGGCTAAGCATCCCCTTCCAATTGACCCCACTGGAAGGGTGCCTGCAAACCTACCTACTATAATTGATAATAGGCCTCTGAGCCTACGTATACCAACTATTAGAGCCGTGTTCCAGCTTAGGGCGTTGACGAAGCAGGTCATCAGGGAATTTTTCATCGACCATGGTTTTGTAGAGATTGATACGCCGAAGATAATAGCCACGGCGACTGAGGGCGGCGCCAACCTATTTGAGATAAAATACTTCGATAGAGTAGCCTATCTAGCGCAGAGTCCACAGCTCTATAAGGAGCAGTTGACGATGGGGTTCGACGGAGTATTTGAGATAGCCCAGTTCTATAGAGCTGAGAAATCCCATACAAGACGGCATCTAACCGAGTTCACCAGTGTAGACCTCGAGGTCGCTTTCGCCGACTATAATGATGTGATGGATATCTTGGAGGAGATGGTTAAATACCTCCTTACGGAGATACATAAACGTGGTAAGCCATATCTGGAGATCCTTGGATATACCCCGCCTGAGCCCCCTGCATCGGTGAAGAGGATAACCTATGATGAGGCGCTTGAGATCATTAAGAGCAAAGGCGGGGAGATAAAGTGGGGTGAGGATATTGAGAGCGAGGGACTAGAGCTGCTTGCAGAGGAGCTACCTGGTTTCTACTTTATCATAGACTGGCCATGGGATATAAAGCCCTTCTACATTAGGAGAAAGGGTGATTTAACAGAGTCATTCGACCTTATGATAGGTAAGCTAGAGCTTTCTTCAGGGGGTACTAGGGAGCATAGGTATAACGAGCTACGTAGAAATATCCGTGAGAAGGGGTTGAATGTCGAGTCCTTCGACTATCACACAAGGTTCTACCAGTATGGAATGCCGCCACACGCAGGATTTGGACTGGGTCTAGATAGGCTTATGACGATTCTAAGCGGTAGAGAAAATATTAGGGAGGTTGTCCTATATCCCCGGGATCCAGAGTCCCTAACTCCCTAAACCCCTATTTCTATTGTGATGAGAACTTCTCCATAAACAGCCTATAGAGCTGTATACTCTCCGAGTTTACGCTGGGCTTGACCCTGGCCAAAGCCTCCTTCAAGTCATCCATCTCAATAGGCCTAGGCTTATTAGAGGGATTCACGGCTAGCCCGCTCTCGAAGAACTCGGAGATAACCTCTAGATGAGCCGTCTGGCAGATATCCTTTATATCGCTACTGGTATATCCATCGGTAAGGTTTGCAAGTTCTACATAGTCAATGTCTCCAGAGACATTCAGCTTAGATAGATAGAAGTGGAAGAGCCTCTTCCTCATCTCGAAGTCAGGCAGTGGGATATAAACCCTCTTCTGAAACCTCCTCACAAAAGGCAGGTCAAGGACCCACGGCTTGTTTGTAGACGCTATTATATATAGGGGGATCTTATAATCAGCCTTCTCCTCCAACCCATCCAGCTCCTTGAGAAACTGGTTTTTAACCCTAATCTCACCACCAACCTCATTCCTATGAATTCCGAAGACTGAGTCAACCTCATCTATAAATAGGATCACGGGGGTACCCCGCTTCGCCTTGGCCCTCAGATACCTGAACATACTGGCGACCCTCTTCTCCCCCTCACCAAGCCATTTAGAGATTATCATCGGCGCATCTATCGGGTAGAACTCTGCATCTATCTCATTGGATACCGCAGCTGCTATACTAGTCTTACCACACCCCGGTGGCCCGAATAATAGGATTCCCCTCGGCCACCCTAGGGGAAAGAGGTCTGGACGTTTAATGGGGTATACAATCACCTGCCTAATAACCTTCTTGACGTGGTCCAGCCCGACTATGTCATCCCAAGTAATGCTTGATTTAAACGGCTTCAGCCAACTAGGCTCCTCCGTAGTAGCCGTTGGATCCCCATTTGAAGGCTGCCTAGCAGGCTTCCTCTCATCATATAATGTAATGCCCCCGTCCTCAAGCTTACTGGAGACCGCTCCCCTCAGGTAAACAAGTCTATAACGGTATTCCCTAATCTTCTTCATATAGATCTGCTTTAGATATGGAGACTCCTCCTCATCCAGCAGCCTGGTCAAGGCATCGATAGCCTTGGAGTAGTATGTTATAGCAAGGCTTTTAAGGCCCTTCTTATCCGCCTCCACAGCCTGGGTAGAGTATGTAGCAGCAGCCTTCTCTAGTGCCTTGAGGGTCTCGGGATCAACATAGCCGGGCATTTATATACCCTCCTTTACATGCCGTGGGTGAAGGAGATAAGCCCTGCCTCAGCAAGGTTGTATAGCCCTTCTAGCACGGTCTCAGGGGAGGATCTGGTCATCTTAGCCAGCTGATAGATATCCATATATCCGAATTCCCCCCTCTTAATGTTTATAATATACCTTAGTATAGCTACCTCAATCTTCTCAAGCTTCCTAGCATCCATAGTCTTAAGCTTCTTGACATTAACCCTCAGTATAGAGTTCTTAAGCTGATTCCCTGGACGACTAGGTGTATATCCACCATATCTACCGGCTCCACCCTCGTATACACCGCCGTCCGTAGCCAGCATCTCATAAAGCTTCTGGACACCCTTCCTCGGGTCGTCGGAGAGTATCTGGTCTAGCTGCGCAGGTATATTGGGGAACCTCTTTGAAAGCTCTTCACCGATCTTCCTCTCCACCGCCTGTATAATCTTAGTTGCATCTTCATCCTGTAGGGAGATGAAGTTCGCCAGATCTATCTCGGGAATATTTATGATGCTCTCCAAGTCGATATATCCATCGATGAATGACCTATAGTAGTTGTTGAAGCTGTCGCTCATCACACGCGCATCCTCAATAACCTGGTTAATGACCTTAGTGGACTCCTTAAACTCTAGAAGAGCGGATACAACTACCTTCATGGTATCCAGCCTGAGATTTACAGCTAGGAGGCCCATATCGACAGTCATAAGGACGTTCTTAAGCATCCTAAGATTATTCGCCTCCTTCAGATATAGGGCTGCAAACCTAGGCTCCTTCCTCTTCTTATAAAACTCGTACTTCTCCCTGAAGGCAACTATCTTCTTGTCGATGGAGTTTATGATGTTCCTGATATGCATCTGATAACCGCCGATCTCCTTCTTCAACATCTCATACTTCCTAGCCACCTCAGTTGGGGTAACCTTCTTACCAAACATTATTCACCACCTCCTAAATCAGTAAAGATATCGGGGAGCCCTGTCTCAGGCTCCTCAACATACCCACCGTCCCCCGCCTCATCGAGATGGGGATCGGCCGACTCCTCAACACGATTAGAGTATTTATTCAATATATCCTCCAGGTCACTGACCTTAGAGGATAGGTTTAAAAGGGTGTATTCAAGTTCCTCAAGCTCGGCGTTGAGCTTGACAAGCTCTCTATCAAGGACCTCAAACGAGTCCATATACACTTTATTATCTAAGCCATTGGCGTTCTTGGCTACATTAAGCCAGTAGAATAAATGCTCGATCCTCGTCTTCCTCCTCTCAATATCCCTCTTCCTAGACTCGAGGCGCTTAACAATCGAGTTTACCTCGGATTTAATAGACTCAAACTCAGACTTGAGGTTATTTAGGAGACTGATGAAGGTCCCCGAGTCAGGAGATATATTTCTAATCTTCTCGATGGTATCGAGCTGAAGCTTTAGAAAACCCATTTTACCAATTACTTTCTTAGCCCGAATCAAGTCGGGATTAACAATTATAACCTTATCCTCCTCAATAACAAGAGAATTTTTATTCTTAGAGAGGATTACACCACCATTCTCATAAACGACGTTTGTTAACTCACCATTAGTATCAAATTCTAAGGCAACTATCCTACCTTTAAACCTACCATATTTCTCTACGATAGGCTTCCCGATAAGATAAAAAAAATTTGGGGTGGGCATTCAACATCACCCACCTATATTTAGAACTTGAACTCTCCGAAGACGGAGGACTCCGCCTTCTCCTCCTCGAACTCCGCGGGTATCCCTGGTAGCTCCTTCTCCATCTCCTCCTTAGCCTTCTTCTCCGCCTCCTGCAGTATCTTCAACGCCTCCTCATTAGCCACTGTAATGTCTATGGTGTCGGCGCCAGTCGTGGTGGCATCCCACATGATGTCCTGAAGTAGGTTGCTGACCTGGTTGAGGCCGTCCTCAGCAGTAGGTAGTATCAGTGACAAGTTGCCTCTCACGTTCTTCAATACCTGCATGATCGGTAGTATCTCGGCGACAGCATCACCAAGGTCCTCGACAGTAGCGAGTCTCACCATCACGCTCTCGATCGCATACTTGGCTGAGTTCAATACCTTAAGGGCCTTCCTTATCTCAACGAGTTCATTAGCGTATATGGTGGCACGGGTCCTATCGTGATTTTTGATTGCTTCAACGACACGTGCAAAGTATCTCCTGTCTTTCTCTTTCAAGGATCTTATCGCGATATCAAGCTTCTTATTCTGACGGTCGAGTATCCTAGTAGCGTTCTCCAACTTCATCTTAATGTCTCTCTTAGGAGCCAAGGAATCTTTTATCTTGTCGGCGAATCCTCCTCGCTTGCTATTCCACATTCCACTAAAATCCATTCTCCACAACCTCCGAAAAACATAAAATCTATTTAATATTAATCAGCCTAATTTTATTAGGAGAGTGTTCCATTTTATATTGTATCTAAGGGATACAATAAGGTTGTTACAAGATTTTTTTATTTAGATACCCTGGGGTGTGGATACAGGCATGAACTTGGAGTTTGAAGACGATGTTATAGATAAAGTTCTCACCGACCTAGGCCTAACAAAGTATGAGGCCATGATATATAGAGCCTTGATAAAACTCGGTGAGGCTAAGGCTTTGGAGATAGCTCAGACAAGTGGAGTTCCTAGGGAGAAGACTTATCAGGTTCTCCGTGAGCTGGAGGATAAGGATATCGTTAAGAGGATTGAGGGTAAGCCCAGGAAATGGGTTGCTATGCCGCCTCACGCGATCTTTGAGGATGTTATCACCGAGAAGAAGAAGACTATTACAAAGATGGAGGAAACTATAAAGGCGCTCCAGAACCTGTATGAGAAAGGGTTTAGGAGGACTGAGAGAAAAGATCTTAATGTATGGGAGATTGGGGAGAGCAGTTTCGAGGAATCCTTCTACTCGACCTTAAACTATGCACATCTAAATATCTATGCCCTACTAACCCCGTTCTCACTTGATAACCTGACTTACAACATGGATCTTATTAAGAAGCTGTACAAGAAGGATCTGGATATCAAGATCCTCACCTGGATGTATGAGGATAACCTCCATGACATTGCTAAGATGAGGCAGTATGTAGAGGTCTATATACTGCCAGATTACCCGAGTGACATATCATTCTATATAATAGATGGGAAGACAGGGTATATCATTAGGGACGGCAAGGAATATATTATACAGTACTCGGATTCACGGATCGCCCACTTCATAACCGAGATGTTTAACAAGCTTCTCCAGACCGCTGTCGACGCCGAGGAATGTATAGAGTATTGGGAGGCCGTTGAGACGCTTGAGAACTCCCAGATCCTCTATGCCAGTGAGAATATTAGGATGCTTGATGAAATGATTAGTAATATAATTAGAGGTGAATTGCGAAAGAAGGTGGAAGATGGGGCGGTGCCGGCGGCTGTCAGAAGTGTTTTGAAGAAGTATATCCCGAACTATGACCATCTACATATTGAAAGTAAGATTCAGCTGATCAACATTCTCCTGAAGAAAGACCCGTTGTTCAGCAATATAAAGGTCTCTCTAGATATCCCTACTGAGACACTCGTTATAGACGTCTCTATAGATGGCGACCCAGAGTGGGTCTATGAGGTTAGGGAATATAATCATATACTTCCCCCATCACCATATCTAATGCTTATCCATGACGAGCTTAGGAAGATGGGCTGGAAAGAAGTACATACTATATGGCTTGAGGATAAGAAGCCTCTCAGGCCTTATGAGCCCAGGAAGATAAAGATAATTAAGAAGTATGAGAAACCGCTTTAAAGACCTCCAAACTAGAACTGATAATATTAAAAATATGGTTGTGAGGTTTAGAATGTAGAGGCTGACTTAGTTGCCCAAATATATGCTATTACTACAGACAATATGCTTCCCAAGAATCCTGATATAAGTGCCTCGATTATCTGCTTGTTTTGTGCAAGCAGTGAAGCTATTGAGGGGAAGGTTTCGATCATCCATGGTAATACTATGACGCCTATTATGTATATTACTATCCCAACCACGAAGCCGAATGATGCAACTAACATATACGCAGCTTTCCTACCCATACAGTGATCACCAGAGTAACTACACAACTAATTGTCTTAATATGTAAATATTATCTGAAGAACCTAATTTAAGTTTATTCACTGGATTAGATACTATCCATTAGAAAATAGTTTCTCCTAGGAAATATTCGATAAAAAAGAAATAAAAAGGGGTTTAAGGGGGTTTAACCCTTAAAGACCTTAAAGGTTGCTACTGCTGCAACTATCAAGGTGATTATCACGAGTACGGCTGTCGCTGTCAATAGGCTGCTTAGAGAGCCTAGTGCAGATGATAGGTCGCTGGACATTGTGCTTAGGCTGCTAGCAACATTGTTTACATCGCCCTTAGTAGCCAAGTTGTTCAGGCTACTTAGTACGCTGTCTAGCTTGTCGTTGACTGAAGCTAGTGTAGACATTAAGTCCTGGATGTTAGCGTTTAGACTGCTTAGTGCGCTCTCAAGATCGCCTAGTGTGCTGACTATGCTGGTTACATCAGAGGCTACTCCGTCTAAGACCGCTCTTAGATCGGAGACTGCTGCCGCTAGGTCTGCTACGTTGGACAATAGCGTCTGTACATTTGCATCTACGTTGCCTAGTGTTGTGCTTAGGTCGGATAGACTTGCCATTACATTGTCAAGTGCAGCTGAGACAGAGTCTAGTGTTGATGCCAAAGCCATTATAGCGGCCATTATGTCTCTGTCCCTTAGAGATGATACTGTGAATGTTGTGCTGTCTGTCAATGTTGTGACGGTTGTTACATTGACCCACATTGTGCCGTTGAACCACATTCCAATGAAGTCCTCAACGGCAGCAGAGGCATCTACTGTGTAGACGCCTGTTGGCCATGCGTCACCAATTGGTGTACCGAACATAATCGTACCATAGACTGATGGAATGACGTATCCATCTACTGTGTAGCCTGCTGTTGTGGCTATCAGGAATCCAGTTGGATCCATCACTGTGACGGATACCGGTATGGCGTCTAAGCCATTTCCATCAATGTCATATAGGTGTGCAAAGAATGTTACTGTCTCACCGGTGTCATAGTCTGATGTGTCTGTCCATATGTCCATGAACAGTACTCTCTTGACCATGAATGTGTTCATGCCGTTGCTTGCTATTACAGACGATGTGGATGTGTTGTACCAGACTACTGTCACGTTGAATATCGAGACGTTGTTATTCAGATCCGCATCTACATCGATTGTGAACTGCCATGTACCGTAGGTAGATGTTCCGCCTGTCACCGTCGCCCATTCATTATAGATTACAGTCCATGTGTATGGACTGCCACCAGATACATACTGCTCAGTAACCGTCACATTGACGGCCTGTAGAGGCATGTCAAATGGACGGCCGAATGTCTTGATGTCAACGACGACACTACCCATCTGTGGCACAACTACCCAGTCTGGATAGTCACCCCACTTAGAGAACTCACCGTTGAGCCAGACCAAGACGAATTCAGTTACAGTGAAGTATCCAGTGAACTTATTCTCCTCAGCATAGCTGTCCTTGACGAATATCGTTACGTTATAATCACCTATTCCTGTGGTCTCGACTGTGAAGTCTAGGAAGAAGTCTGTTGTCGTTGTGTCTAGAAGTAGCTGGTTAGAGGTCTCGTGATATATGACGATCCTGAAGTACTCGAATGTTGGGTCTGGACCATAGTTGGGATATGTCCAGTTCCATGTTAATGTGAATTCGCCTGTTGCGAAGCTACCGAAGTAGCCCAGGACGTGTGGCACACCGTTTAGTTCCACGTCTGTAATGTCGTGTACAAAGGCATCTACAAAGACTTCAGTTAGGCACTCTATAGCTGTATTGTTGAATATAGGTGTCACTGATGTGTTGACTATTGCGCCCCAGTAGTTGGCACTTAGCCAAATGTCTGAATCCCAGTGGTAGTCTGCTGTACCATCAAATGCTATTACACAGAACTTTGCTGTAAACTCCTCGATTGTTGGAGACAGGCCACCTAGCCAGTTGGGAGCAGCCAGAGATAAGTTTACTCCAAACTGGCCTGCATACGAGTCATATGCCATGAACGTGTTTGTACCTAGATAGGATACCAGTGGATATATCTGGGTGTAGTTACCCATTGCATCGCTAGCGATTATTACTAGGACACCCCATAGATACCCAGTCTCACCATATGTTGTGGACTCGGGTAGTAGCGTTCCGTCAAATGGAGCGATTGGATCAAATACCGGTGCAGTATACGCATTCTTCAGTGAAATGTCCAGATCCCACCAGATGTAGCCGAGTACATCAGCGACATCTCCTGTTGGAGGTCCTATGAATAGGGAGGGATATTCAAAGCCCCATACGGAGAAGTTGTATCCCGTTAGTCCAGAGTTGTCTGTGATTGATACTGTGAAGTTGAAGTTCAATGTATTGAGTAGTCCATCACTGAATAGGCTCGCTGTGGATGATGACATGGCGACCTCAGGCGCCTGGTTGTCCACATAGTGGTCTACCAAGAAGTTCTTGGAAGATAGGTCTGTACCACTTAGTGTAACAGACCATACGTTATGAGCTAGACCGTCAGCGCCTATGTCTCCTCTATAGTACTCGACTATAAGCTCGAAGACAGCGGCTCTGAAGTAGGGATATGTTGTGCTACTGTTGTATAACGCATCTCCATCTGATAAGGCGCTGGCGATTATGAGTGTTGGATTTCCATTAGAGTCTATGTTTGTTAGGCTAACCGTCCAGTTAACCGGGTCTAGGACCCACATCTCTGTACCTAGACCGTCAATGTAGAAGAGTGCCACGTGAACCTCCCTAACCCTGTATAGGGCTAGGCCATCTATGTCCTTAGGCACCCAGATCTCCACTTCCCTTATTCCAGTACTTGACCATGCGACGGGAGACACCCACAGCTGGAGAGTGTTCTCTCCAACGTCAGGATATACCGGTATAACGTCGTACTGTGGATAGAACCATACTGCTCCATCGACACCCGGAGCAGCATAGGCTATGTTAAGCTGTGTTGGTAGCAGTAGCATTCCCGCGACAAGTAAAGCAACTAGTAAAAATATCTTTTTCGACATATATTCTTCACCATTGCAATATATAATACTTTAATTCAATAATATTGACCTTCTGAAGGCCTTATAAATGTTTGGTACAATTTGTATTACCTATGTATGGTTACATTCAGATACATTAGAATCTTTTATCGGATAATGATATTACTTTAATCTTTTCCTATTTGGTGTTTTAATTATATAGATAATAAAAAGATTTTTGGAGATTTATAAAAAGAGTGGGTGGACTAGGAGTATTTGCCGTGGAACCTTATCACGCTGAAGAAGAACGCTGTATTGGTGTCCTTGTCGATTATGAGTATACCGTCATACCAATATTGTTGGTCGGGCGTGGGGCCGAATTTTACTTTGAGGTGTATTATTGTTATGTGATCCCCTAGTAGGATGCTCTCCACCTTAACCTGGTACTTGTCGACAATGTTCCTAGTTGGGTTTATTGCATCGAAATACCTGTATATCGTTAACGTACCGTATTCCCCAGGTAGATCGAGGGTATACAGTCCACCAGTTGCTGTGCCCTTCATCTTCAATGGAAGTGGGAATGGCCTTACCTCTATGAACAACGTCACTATAATGTAGTATGGGAATTGGTCACATGTCAATAGGAATGATACTTGATAGTTACCGGGCTCCGTGTCGGTGGGTATGTATATCTTGACCGGGAACTTCTGCGAACCCATTTCAGGTATCATGTCTATTGTAGGCGGTAGCTCTATATCCCATCCAGCAGGTAGATAGTATGGTAGGAACATGACGTTTGTTAGGGTCAAACCAGTCGTTATCTCGAATTTCTGCCTTAGCATCAAAAGGTTTCCAGTCAACTCACCTCTTAGGTTCAGCGTCTCTGTCTCAAGTGTATTTAGGTATGTAAACGCCATTCTACCAGACACTGGCTCTGGATATGTTGATCCATCAAATAATACATTATGCAGTATTACAGTATGGTATCCAGATGCTGGCCATAGAGAAACGTATTCCTCTGTTGTCCCAGTACGGGTAAACCACATGTATGTACCGCTTCCGAGGTAGACATATTCACTACCGTCCACAGTGTATCCCCATGGATCAACGCTGAACATATCGACGTCAGTATAGTTGTTGACCCAGTCTGCTATCGCGAACGCGCCTATCATATTCGGGGAAGCCTCTAAGTATATTGGCCATAGCCGCCAGTCACCTGACTCGGATCTCCATCCCCAGTCGAAGTATCCCAGTAGGTTTCCAGAGCTATATAGCGGATCAGTATCAGTTATATTTAAGCTCTGCATCAGATCAGCAGAATATACATGCTCATATACATTTACCGTAATCGGTACAGCCAGAACCCTACCTATATTTGTCATATTGACTATCAGCTGTCCATGATATAATCCCGGTGGCGTGCCATCGGGTACAGTTAGATTCGCGGTGAATTCAGTCGGTAATGTTGGCATCGGGAATGGCGAAGTCCCTGCTGGAACGGTTAGGCTGGTCTGTGATAGTGATACCCATGTCCATGGCACACGCTTCAAGTATTTTATCGTTAGAGTAACTGTTATTGGAGCTACTGGCCCTTCTCCAAAGAACTGCCTTACCCTGATCAAGGGTGTGAACTGGAATGCCTCCAGAGGCTTACCGATCTTAACCTCCTGTGTAGTTCCCTCCGTAGCGGAGAAGGATACATATATCGACTCGTTAGACTGTGGTATGCCGTCTGCATTGGTATCGTTCCAGTCGAATACATATATGAATACAGTGTTATTATACCAGTAGTTTCCATCTGGATCGAATGATGTATAGCTGATGTTGGATGATATCACCATCAGGTCGGCGTCGGCCGGAATGGTATTTCTGTCAATGGGTATAAGCGCACCGAGATAATAGTATCCAAGCCATTCATATACTCCTGTCTGGAAAGTAATGCTCTGAGTGCTTATCGTTTCGTACCTCACTGCAGAGAGCTCCACATCCACATCTAATGGCCCTGGGTTATATAGTGAATACGTGGCTGCTGACGACTCTCCAGGCAGAAGATCCCCAGCGAACCAGCTCACCATGTTGATCGGCCCCGCTGGCGGCGCAATGTCCAGTGAGAAACCGGCTGAGTAGAAGTATGCTACTAGCCATGGGTCGAACCACAGTTTATAATATATGTTGTCGTATGTGGCTGATGTCCCTAGTAATAGTATACTTGAGCCGAGTACTGCCGATACCGCAGCATATGCATCCACTCTACCGACGCCTTGCGTCAAGGCATCGTATCCCAGGTCTACAGCGGTAGACATCAGGACGGTCTTTAGATCAAGCGGGGTAATGTCAACCCCTACTTGGAGAGCAGCCTGCCTTACTAGGGCGGATACACCGGATACTACTGGAGTAGCCATGCTCGTTCCTCCGAATATGGAGTATGACGATGCTCCATCACCAAATCCATACCATACCGGACCCGCTGTCCAGCCATATGCACCTATACCTAGTATGTCTGGCTTAACCATTCCAAATGCATTGGGCCCCCTGCCACTCCAGGAGATTACCTGGTCATGCGAACCATTTACATAGCCCTCTGACCCATATAAAAGCTGTGTATACAGGGCTATTGAATCCATCGATGTACCTGCACCAACAGTTATAGCTAGGGTGTTGTATCCAGGTTCAGTGACTGTACCGTATCCAGGTCCGCCGTTACCAGCGGCGTGCACCATGACTACACCTGGGAAATCGGGGTCGAGGTATCCAGGCACCATTAGAGCATCCTCGAATACTGTTAGGATATCGTACCACGGGAGGCCATAGTAGGCGAAGTAGTATGCCCATGCAGAAAATCCCCAACTGTTGCTGATTATATCGGCTTTGTGGGCACCGGTGTATTCCCAGTATCCATATACCCATCCATATCCAGGTACATATTGCCAGCCCTCAGTCCCTGGAACAAGGTCGAAGCCGGCTGCCCATAGCCAGGCCTCGATTATATCTCCAATGTATAGTGCGGGAATACCCATTATCTTGGCTCCAGGCGCTACACCAGGTCCATATAGGAGTAGCGGGAAGTCCCTACCAGCTACGACGTTTGCACACGCTGTTCCATGCCCATAGTAGTCGTTGACAAAGACTGTATAGTTTCCATACGGGTCTATTGGCTTTAGAACACCTCCTCTGTCGTAAATATTCGGAGCAACCCAATAGACATCAAGGCCATATCCCAGGCTGCTGACGGATATGTCGTACACACCGTCTCCAGTGAAGTCTCTAGCACCAACTGACCAGCCATCTGGTGTCAATGGAGCCTCATCCACAAAGCTGTAGTCGGGTGTGACGCCTAGAAACATCACAGCCCAGTCATAGGATAGATCTACGTATACAGTGTCATACACACTGTCGGCATCTGAATCCACGACCAATACAGGGAATAGGTCGAGGCCAAATAGCCACTGGAACATTACTCCGAAGTGTGCAACGTCACCTGGATTCAGTATTCCCGTGACATTCATATCGGCTGGGAACGTACTCCCCGTTATCCATGAAAATGGATAAATCCAGCCGAATACGTATACCAAGGGATCTGTACCAGTGGTGTTTATAAAGGTCCCAGATGCATTAGAATATGCCTGTACAACTATATCGGTAAACACTATACATGTACCATCTGCATCGAAGGGAGCAGCGACTCCATTTACATCCCTAGCGACGGTATCCCAGTATCCTAGCCCGAGAGAGCCGTAATCTACCCCCGTATCAACTATTGCTACCGTGATATCGCTTCCGTCGATACTGTACGATGACCATACATCAGTTGCCCCTATTATCCTGTCCACATCCCTCATGTTTATTCCTATATCGCCTCTAGCGCCCTCGATCTCCAGCTGCTCAAGCCTTGCATTTAAAACGCCTCTCTTGCTCTCCTCGAGGAATTTTATCAGCGACTCCTTGTCCTTTGCAGCATATATACCCTCATAAACGTCTTTAGGCATATTGATCGGGATATCCCTGTATAGCATGAGGAGGTTGGGGTCGCTGAGCAACTCGTCATGTGCTCCAGGCATTAGAGTCCCTAGTACAAATATCATATTTCCTATCTTTGGCAGGAGCCTTATACTCACTAGATGACGTGATAGCATCTCCATATCCACGTTATCAATGAAGGCTGCGATTATCCTCGTTGGTCTATCCACACTTCGGAGTTCCCCGTCTATTAAGTTAACTCCTTTAAGAAGGGATAGTTTCTTCTCTATCTTGGTTGTGACATCAATGTCTATGGTTGAGGGAAGCTGCTTCTTAGCTAGGGCTGATGGCATCATGTAGAACGCTGGGAACAGCGACAATACTAGAATTAGTACGATACTTAGAGAAACTATCTTCTTCATCATATCAATCATAAATAATAGATTAAGGGAGGGGAATATATTTATTATAGCGACAAAATAAATTAAATCATATAATTATTTAAAAGAAATAAAATAATATAGTTAACTTATTAAATATAGATTGATAATAGCCATATTCAGGCGGCTATTCTCACCAGGTTCCCCATGTATTGGAAAACTATAAATATGCCGCTATACTTGTGGATTAATTATAAATAAATAGTTATAAAGTATTCAAAAATAAATTATTCAGAGGAAGAATGAGGTGGGTTTGATGGAGCTAGAGATCTTGAGGGAAGTTGAGAACCCATATTTAGATAGGAAAGAGATTGAGGTTAAGATACTTCATGAGGGAGAGGCCACCCCAAAGAGAGTTGAAGTGTTTAAGTCTGTAGTCGAGAGGTTGTCCCTCGACATCGACAAGACTATATTAATATCCCTAGAGACGATAAGGGGCACCAATACTTCAGTTGCACTTATATATTACTATCCAAATGGTATTGATTGGTCTACAATCGAGCCTGTAAAGAGGAATAAGGTGATTCAAGTTGGCGAAGAAAAACCCGAAGAGAAAGGCGAAGAGGCCTAGCCCAAAGGTCTGGGAATTCTATCAGGTAGACGGGGGCTCCCTAGTTAGAAAAAGAAAGTTCTGCCCTCGATGTGGGAGGGGAGTCTTTATGGCTGAGCACCCCGATAGATGGGCATGTGGAAAATGTGGATATACAGAGTTTAAGACGAAGAATACTTCCTAAGCATCCTCCTAATCCTAAATATCCTATATAATGGGACTAGTGGGAGGAAGGGGCGGGCATATCTCCAGCTACTAGCCTTGGCAACGGCATCAACGTCCCCATATTTCAGGTATCCTTCTAAAAAGCTTCTACAGAGCTCTTCAACACCGACCCCAGATAGTCTAGAGCCCCATAGATAAGTGTAGTATAGGGCCTCCACAATGTCCCAAGCCCTATCTCCACCGACCCCCGCCTGCTCCAGATCAACTATATACCATTCACCGTCTTTCACAATAACATTATGCGGCTTAGTATCCCCTATATACAGGCCCCTACTGTGTATCCAGCCTATCAACTCGCCCCACTCCCTATACAGCCTTATTATTGCCTCACGCTCCTCAACGGGATCTAGGTCGACGAGTCGCTTGCCATGTATGTACTCCATATAAAGCGCGTTATCAGGCCAAGATAATAGGAGTGGTCGGGGGCATTTAACACCTAATTCCGAATATAATTTGCGCATCATTATATACTCGTTTATAAATCTTCTTTTACCAGTGATGATAAACCGCTTCAGATCTATAAGCCAAAGCTGTATGAAGATCCATTTCAATGTATATAGGGGTGAAAAGCTCTTTCTAATGATTACATACTTATCTCCACCGACTGATACATATATAATATAGAGTTCACTAAATACACCTTTTCGAATAATCTTATCCACACTAGCCTTGGTTCCAAAGATGCTTTTAACAACCTCATTTAAAGGCGTATACTCTACACTCAAAAAACCTTCTCTAAGGCCGAGGAGTGTCTCTGGATGTGACAGCTCCTTAGGGATACGCATGCCCTCTATACTACGTCTAATCTTGGAGATGGTCTCCTCTAAGACAACAGCTGGCTTCACCTTAGCCGATTTCCCATGTGTCAAATAGGATTTGACGCCTCTCTTGAAGAATCTCAGGAACCCTGGTAACCCAGTTCGACAGATCTCCGGCTCCTTCAAAACCCTGATAGAATCGGTTGAGACAAACTCCACTAAACCCTCTTCAGCCAGTATCCGTAGAGCCTTGTAAAACCCTTTGAGTGAAAACTCCATGTTCCTAACCCCGTTACTCCCGTAGAACATCTTATAGTAACTGTATTTAACAGGTGGATAGGCCTGCATCCTACGTCTTAATCGAGACAATAGAAAGAACTTAACGGGTATAACGAGGTCGTATGTAATTTTATCAAAGGCGTCGAATAAACCACATATCTCCTCCACCACCGTACGCTTTTTCAGATGGATTTCCATCTTACGGATATAGTCCCCGTTGATGAGGGGGTGATAAACTGTGTACAGCCGTCCAGCGACGAACTCCCCATGCTCAGCTTCATAAATATCCTCCTCAAAGAAAGCTTTGTCGACAGTCAGTATAGATACATAGTTCCCCCCAATCTTCTCATAGATATATTTAATCTCCTCCCCAAAATTCTCTGCAATGATGATAACGTCATAGTCACTGTGTTTAGACGCGTATCCAGCTATCCTAGAGCCATATGCCAGCGCCGCATATATGGAGAGACCCAGCCTCTCCTCAGCCAGTTTAATGGCATAGTCATAGACTTCTCTGTTTCTCACCAAGTAACACCCTAGCCTTCCTCAACACTTCCTCGGGAAAATACATTTTAGTCCACATATTCATGGATATCTTTATTCTAAAGTCGTCTGCGAAGATGGATTTACTTGGATACCCCCTATCAATCCACTTCTTCTGTATGTCATTACCAATCTTACTCTTATCAAGATACTCATGTATCTTATTTATCCTATTTACGAACCTCTGGTTACTAAATATCCTCTCGGGATTTACTGTATAGAGATCCTCAAGGAATGAGCGGCCTGTCAAATCCCCCGTGTATATGAGGGGGTTCATAAGGTAATCGGAGGAGACATATCTAAGAGCTAGATACATATAATGTAGAAACTCATGTGCCAGTACGAGGGTCTGTAGCTCAGCGGGGGCGTATAAGAGAAATGGTAGATACATCTCTACAATAGGGTGGATGTATCCACCTGAAAACCTGTAGTTGATATTGGCATAGACCACAGCCGTGACCCCGCCCTCATGCATGAGGAGTCGGGCCTCGGGTATGATGGTTACAGGTGGATAGGGTAGTCCACTGTTATTAGTTATGTACTCCAGACGCTCCCGTAGCTTGAATATCAGGTCATATCCCTTCCTAGCAATTGATTTCTTAAGCTTGCCGTTGAGTGCATAGACGTTTACTGGGTCATAGCTGATAACGTATTTAAAGCTCATTCTTCTCCACACCACATATCCAAACACAGATAATAATTTATTATTATAGCCCCCACTAATTTTTAGGGTTTACACTTAAAATAACTATTATTCAGGGGATAAACATATACCCATGATAATGTCAAGAACCTAGTTTAGATCCTCTCCAAGTTGTCGAGTAGCTCTATAGCATGTCTCTTAACCGCCTCGGTGATCTCGACGAACACAGCCCCGATATTAGGCTGGCCATATATGAAAGCCGATCCAGTTGGCAATGTCAAGACCACTGGAAACCCAACTAGATCTTCCTCTCCCTCGATTATTATTAGGGTTGGCCGCTTCTCAAGGGCTTCCTCGATTACCCTGCATAAACCTAGGTTAACAGTCCCCTGTCGGTTAACCCCTTTTAAGACGGTGTTAAACATGGATTCATCGATATCTGGCGCCTCACCCCTCTTCTCCTGTCTATCAATTATACCTATGTCGGGGACAATACTCCTGTTTAGGAGGGAGTATGTAACTCTATCGCCGACAGACGCTACGTAGAGGCCTCTTGACCAGATATTTTTTATACGGAGGATCATGTCATCCAGCGTATCATCTACATAAACATCACCGAGCGGCCTCCTAACAAGACTCTGCCGCTCCTCAGGAAACCTTAGGACGATATTTGATTTACAATACTTTGACGGCATAATATCCTTCCTGCGGAATCTCCAATAACTCGGCTACAAAACTATCCCTATCAATTATTACTACGAGGCCCCTCCATCTATCGCTGAAGCTCTCTGAACCGCATACGGGGCACTTAGTCTCCTTCTTCTGGACAAGATACTTACATTTCCTACATGCTTTAAAGGCTGATGCCCTCCTCATTCTCCACTAGCCTCCTCCACTTCCTCAGGCTTACCCTCGATCCACTCGATCTTACCAAGCCCCTTGGACTTCATGTATAACGCGATCTTCATAAGGGAGTATCCCTTTGGAGGTGAGAAATCGAGTATTCTAGCCCTAACTACATCACCCTTCCGAAGTACACGTCCAGTCTTCCTACCTACGACGGTATTCTCAATCTTGTTGATATCGATGACGTCATCCATCAAGACTGATTTATGGACTAAGGCGTCTACAGGCCCGATTCTAACGAATATTCCGAATGTCTCTATACCGACGACCTCCCCCTCAACAACCTCCCCCTTCAAGGGCTGGAAGCTGTATACGTCGAACTCGACCTTATGATTCGAGGACCCGTCTTCAGAGATTATCTTGCCTAGTGGATCTACCTTGATATTGTCTATCTTAATTATGTATCCAAGCTCACTATCATATAATCCTACATATTTTTGGGTGAGTTGCACCCATGCAGCTTTCTCCACACCCTCTTTAAATAGGGATGGATGGATACTTATGATATCTCTAACTCTATACCTATATATCATGTCTCTAACACCACCAAACCACAATTCTCTTATTCAGAACACGCATATAAAATTAATTAATTTATACTATATGTGGGTATCCGTCCTTTAAATATATTATCTTGACACCGGCCTCAGCCAAGGCCTCCCTCAGCCTACTGTCTCCAGTCGCAACAATATAACGTCCCTCAGTAGCCAGTATCTGGATATCCGTATCAGCCTTATCTGACTTTGATGGGAGGGTCTTGAAACGGCCCTTCTCAATATAGCTTAGGACTAGCCTTGCCCTACGCGGCTTCACCCCCCGGCGCCTCCCAGACATACGCCTCAATTCATTTACGACCGACTCAGGAATATAAAACGGGAGGTCTCCAAAAAGCTCCTCCATAGAAGTGAATGCACCAGGCGTCCTAGCCGCCTCCAGTAGGAAACTGGTGTCGAATATTATTCCCCAAGCCTCAAAACTAGATAGGTCTCTACCACGGCCCCTAGGCATATCTAACGAACCTTACCCACGCCAATTAGACGCCACATATTATTGACCCTAGTGGCTATAGCAACCCTCCAACCCTCCTCAGCCACCACAGGCCTATGTAGCTTAACACTAATAGACTCTCCTCTAGCGGAGGTGACTACACCAAGGGTCACTGCTGGACCCACATTAAGCCTCAGCCTCTCATTCATCGATATCGGCTTCACCTCGATAGACTCATCCGTGCCAACAACGTATTTAAAGAGCTCTACATCCAGCTCAAGCTCGTATAAGACTGGTGGCAATGTATCTGGCGCTCCCACGACATTACCAACCAAGTTATCCGACTTCGTGAGATAAGGATCCAAATCCGTCTGTACACCTATTAACCCACCGCCATACGCCTCTTTAAGCGATACATATCTAGTTCTAAGGGACTGGACAGTTGTATACAGTGGTTGATGAACTATCTTACCACCCTCGCTATACAGGTATCCAGGCAGGATCTCTATCTCATCACCAACCTTAACCTTACCCTGGACAATACTACCTCCAATAACCCCGCCGCGTAGCTCCTTATACGGGGTACCAGGTTTATTAATGTCGAAGGACCTGATTACAAACATCCTATAAGGCTTGGATAAATCCCTCTCTGGAATAGGGATATGCTTGTATAGGGCCTCTACCAGATACTGTAGATTAACCCTGTGAACCGCTGACACAGGGATTATAGGTGCATCTGCGTAGATGGTGGTGGATAAGAATTCCTTTATCATCTCATAATTCTCCTTAGCCTCTTTCTTAGACACGAGATCCAGCTTGTTCTGAACAACAACTATATTCTTAACGCCCATGATCTGAAGGGCCATGGTATGCTCCTTAGTCTGCGGCCTGGGCACCGGCTCGTTAGCAGCGATGACCAGCATCGCACCGTCCATGACAGCGGCTCCAGACAGCATGTTCGCCATCAGGCTCTCGTGGCCAGGGCAGTCGACGAAGCTAACTACACGTACAAGCTCCTCAGGCTTATGCCCATCATACTCCGGCCAGGACCAGTATACGTCTTTGTCACTAATCCTATATCTGTAGATAGGCATATCGGCATACCCGATTCTTATGGTAATGCCTCTCCTAAGCTCCTCACTATGGCTACTTGTCCAGACGCCTGTCAAAGCCTCTATAATGGTGGTCTTACCATGATCTACATGTCCAGCCGTCCCGATATTCAGATCGGATTGCCTATCGACCTTGATCTTCTTCGTCACTCGACGACCACCATATTAACCTGATAAATATCCCTTGTAATCACATTCCCCCTAACAAGAATACGCTTTCTATATCCCTTCTTCGTCTTACCCTTAATCTTTCTAAGGCCTATGCCCTTACCAGTTAGGATATAGACTTTACGGCCCCCAGCTACGTCTGGACGCATCGGGAAGCCGCTCTTGTCAGATCCTCCAGTGATCCTAAGCTTACTGTATTCTAGTCCAAGGGCCTTACCATCAATTACATCACCTATTTTCTTACCTAATAGGGTAAGGCTCTGAGGTTCATCAAGCTCCACCGTAACCGCTTTCCCCTCCTTAGGTAGAGAGATGTTTAGTTTGAACTTAACCATCCTCCATTCACCTCATCCACATCATTTACAATACATACAATATTTGTGTTAATATAAGTTTAAGCCACAGACTTATAATTGTTTTACCTAGCCCAAGCCGGATTAGACCGTCTCCTCAGCTCGATATACTCCTTCAAAACCTCCCTCTCATCACCCCTAAGCATGTCATAGAACTCTCTCATAAGCCTCCTAACATGGTCCTCAGGTACATCAACATAGAGTATATCGTTCTCATGAATATCCCTATCGACGACAGCCTCACGTATTGAGATAGCTACCTCCATATCCTTAGTTGCCTCCTGAATAGTCTTCCCCCTATCCTGGATCTGATGTATCCTACCCACCTTCTTACCATCCTCCCTAATCAAGGGATACTTCTGCATAATAGTCCCACCCAGGACCCTTACGCCGACGATAGCCGGCTTACTCCTCCTAAACACATATCCCTCAAGTATCTGTATCTTACCAGGCCTAACCAGCTCCTCAAACGCAGCCCTCTTCTTCCTAATACTCTCCTCAGCCACCCACGCAAGATATTCATCGACTATACGATAGAGGATCTCCCCCTTGAATATAGGTATCTTCTTGGAGGAGGCCAGCTCCTCAGCATCACTCAATACGTCCACGTTGAAAGCGAGTATCACACCCCTATTCTCATCAATATCCCTAACTATATCCGCCTCAACCACATCCTTCTTAGAGACAGGGCCGACGTCAGCCTTCCTAATTGGGATACCCTTCCTGGAGGCGTGGCTTATAATCGCCTCCAGAGACCCAAGTGTATCGGCCTTTATGACTACACCTACCTTCTCAGTATCTATCTTAATCGACTCAACCTCCTTCAAGACAGCCTCCACATACTCCGATATATCCACGTCACTCGGGACAGAGTAGAACGGGGCTCCCGCATATGCCCCACCTATATCTGGCGCCGTAATTATAATACCAGCCGCCGGATAACTCTCCTTGATAGGCTTGAACTTGTGCCGGGGATCCCTGATCTCATCCAATGGAGCCGGCATTAATAGTGAGCGTATCCTACTTTTAATCAAGCCCTCGGAGCCAGCCGTTATAAAGGTGTCTCCAACCCTAACCACGCCATCGACATGGATACTCTTCAAGACGGTTCCCAACCCAGGTTCCCTAGAGACCTCTAGAACCACGCCATAACCCGGTTTATCCAAGTCTATCTTAAGCCTGTCTAGCATGAATCTCTGGACAAGCCCTATTAAAATCGTTATAAGCTCCCGGATACCCTCTCCAGTCTTGGCGCTCACAGGGATTATAGCCACCGTCTTACTGAAGTCCTTGACCCTATCGAAACGGTCTCCATCAAATTTATATGTATTTAACGCGGAGATGATATACGCTATCTTCTCCTCCAGCTGGTAGATTACCTCCTGCCTCTGGTGCCTCAGCGACTCCAGTATCGATAGTGTATCCTGGGGTTTCCAGCCGTATAGCATATCCACTTTATTAGCAGCTATTAGGAAGGGGACCCGTCTCGATACTAGTATCTGAATGCTCTCGTGTGTCTGCGGTTCAAACCCCTTCATGATATCTACGACTAGTATCGCGATGTCAGCTGCAGATCCTCCTCTCCTCCTCAGGTTTGTGAAGACCTCGTGTCCAGGTGTATCGATAACTAGTAGGCCAGGCACCTTAAGCTGGAAACGGAACCTGTTTAGGAGGTCGCCTGCAATAGCCTCGAGGGTCTCCTTAGGGAATAGACTTGCCCCAATATGCTGTGTAATTCCACCCGCCTCCCTAAGCTGTACAGCGGTACCCCTAATCCTATCCAATAAAGATGTATTATGGACAACGATGCCATCCGCTATAAAGTTGTGGAAGAACCCTACTTTAAAGTCATATACCCTACTCCCTCTCCTAATGATTTTAACGTGCTTAACGGGGTGGAGGGAGACATTATATTCATAGCTTGATACTGAGACGATATCCCCCCTCTCCAATGTGGGGATAGGCATCTCAACCCCGTCAAATCCAGTGCCGACGACCAAATCACCCTCCTTCAGGTGGATACCAGGGGTATACTGAAAAAGGCCGTCTCCCCTATAAACCAGGAATCTATGTTCAGGAGTAGTAACTATGGTCACATCATTGGGGAGACTGACTTCAACAAGCTTATCAGCATACTCCTCCACCGCATCAACGATCCTTCCACGGCTTATCCTCAAAGAATATACATCGAGGGAATAGGCATCCAATATCCTTTTATCCTCCCTCACAATGTGATAAAGCTCTTCAGCTGATACAGTCTTATCAAATGTGTTTATCATGGTATGGGGATGAACACATTTGCCACTATCTACATGCCCCAATACAGATACTATAGGCTGTCTATAAACAGCTTTATCACTATTTTCCATCCTAGACACCCAAACATAATTCTTTATAGGAGATGCTTAAAAGGAATATCCTGCTAAGGAGGATATAAAGAAGGGAGATATAATTAGGTTAGAAAAGCTCTGGAAAGAGAATCTTAACCTCTCTCTCAAAACTCTCCTGAGAATCAGATGCATGGATAAGGTTATCAGTAATATCTAGGCCGAAGTCTCCCCTGATGGTTCCTGGAGCGGCCTTCACAGGATCTGTCGCACCAACTAATGTCCTGACGACCTTTATAGCCTCCCTACCCTCGAGTACGGCGGCGACGATATCCCTACCAGTTATCGTCTCTATAAGCTCCTCGAAAAACGGCTTACCCCTATGTATAGAGTAGAAATCCTCAGCGGTCTCCCTAGACATCCGCATCATCTTAAGAGCCTTTATCTTAAGCCCCTTCCTCTCGAAGCGCGAGATTATCTCACCCACCAAGCCACGCTCCACAGCCGCGGGTTTTAGGAAGATGAGGGTCTTCTCACTCATCTCTTCTTCAAACCTCCCTTAACATATTTAGTGGTCCACTTAAACTTCCTAGGATCACGTCTAAACTCGAGAAAGCTGATTCTACATTTTCTACCGCAGAACCAGTATATGGTACCATCATTCTTCACATACATAACCCCGGTTCCCGGGGGAATCTCCTTACCACAGAATGTACATGTATGTGGCTGAGGCATTTCAGTAGACACCTCACCTTAGTCTCCTAGCCTCACGCTCAGTCTCACGGAGCATTATAATGTCCCCGACCTTAACAGGGCCATAGACGTTCCTCGTGATCACCCTACCCTTATCCTTACCAACTAGTATCCTGACTCTAACCTGTGTAACCTCTCCAGTCATCCCCGTTCTACCAACGATCTGAATGACTTCAGCTGGCGTAATGTCGTCCCTGTATTCATACGTCATTGGAGACACCTCTCAACTAGAAGTAACCATTCTTCTTCAGGTACTCCACAATCTCCTTAATAAGCCTCTCTCCTTCACCAGGCTCGATTATAGCGACTGAGGCGGCTGGGACATCTAAGCCAGCGCTTTTACCAAGTTCCTCCTTACTAGGTACGAAGATAAATGGAACACCCCTCTCCTTACATAACAATGGTAGATGCGCCACGATCTCAGGTGGATTTACATCCATAGCGATATAGACGAGCTTCGCCTTTCCACGCTCAACAGCCTTTGTAGTCTCGTTTGTTCCTCTCTTAACGCCACGGACCTCTAGAGCATGCTTTAAAGCCTCGAAAGCAGCATCCAGATATTCCTTCGGCAACTCAAATGTTTCAAAAGGGCTCATACCCATCTCACGGTCACCCATATTACACCTATCAAAAGTGACTTATAAATCATATCATAAAGCCACATATAAATTAATAAATGTAATTACTATAAGCCCCTTAGAGAGGCTTTAGTCATGGGTATATATTACAACCGCCTTCCTACCATCCTCTATAGAATCTAGTTTGAAGTATCCTAGGCGCTCCAGCTGAACAGGATTATCTATATCCTCCTCCAGTATATCCCTCTCCACCAATCCACTGAACTCCTTACCCGGGTATAGAAAGATACATTCTATGCTCGAGTCCATGGGAACCCAGTGTATAAAGGGATACTTCATTCTAACAGCCTTCTTAACATCATTATCCTGGTAAGAGAGCTTTACTAACCTATCACCGACTTCATCCACAACATAGTTACCTATGTGGAGTAAGCGTATTGAAACACCGGGTTTAAATCTATCCCAGTCCTCGAAATCAATATAGAGACGGGCCCTACCATCAACGACGCCTATAACCAGCTCCCTATAACCCTTCTCAGGATAATCTGGATGCTTTCTAATCTTTATGTAAAGCTCCTCCTCAACCTCTATCTCCGCTATAAACGGGTTTCTAACCGCGAAATACCTGTTTGAAATCGGGTCGATAATCTTCCTATTCTCAGCCGCCAATAGAGTCCAGTCTATAACGGCTGTCGAACTCTTGATTCCTATCTTGAGAATCAGGTTCTTAAGAGCCTGTGGATGAAAACCCCTTCTTCTCAAAGCAGCTATTGTAGCTAGGCGGAGGTCGTCGAAGCCTTCAAAAACTCCTTCTTGAATACCCCTGAGTATCTTGCTTTTACTCAGTATACCCTCTGGAATAGCTAGTTTACCATGATGTATTGTAGTCGGGGGCTTCCATCCCATATATGTATAGATATACCGCTGCTTCTCCTCATTAACCCTATGCTCCTCCCCCCTGAATATATGTGTCACACCCATGTAATGGTCATCCACGGCGCAGGAGAAGTTGTATAGGGGCCAGACGAAGTATTGGCTCCCTACACGTGGATGAGGATATCTCCTAGTATCTATTATCCTAAGGGCAGGCCAGTCCCTAATAGATGGATTTGGATGAGATAGATCCGTCTTTATACGGAGGACAGCCTCGCCCTCACCAAAGCCCCCTGAAACCATCTTCTCAAACAACTTCAGATTCTCCTCGGGAGGCTGATCCCTGTGTGGACAAGCCTGACCGGCCTTGACAAGCTCTGAGAAATGCTCCCTACTACATAGACAGACATACGCATATCCCTTTTCAATAAGCTTCCTCGCCACGTCATAGTAGAGCTCGAGACGCTCACTCTGATAATATACCTCATCAGGTGGCGTACCCAGCCATTCAAGATCCTTGAGAATCATCTCATAGTAAATTGGCTCAGGCTTCTTAGTCCTTGGGTCAGTATCCTCAAACCTAAGTATGAACCTCCCCCTATACCTCCTAGCATATTCATATGATAGTAGGAGTGGCCTTAGGGAACCTAGGTGAAGGACGAAATCCGGATTTGGCGCGAACCTAGTTACAACCTTACCCTCAACCCCATCAGGTAGTGGAGGTAACACTCCCTCGGTATCCCTAGCCCTCTCCCTATGGGGGATGATCTCCTTTAGAGACTCGTATCTATGCATCTGCTCATCAGGATCTAGGGAGGATACTATGTCGACTACCTCCCTGATAATTGGTATGATCTCCCTAACCTTTGAGCGATACTCCGGCCTAGCACCTAATAATTTCTTGATCACGGCGTCGAAAGACGCCTTACCATCATGGGCCAGGGCATTCTCAAGTGCAAAGGCCTCTATAAGCTTCCTAAGTTCATTGGACATTATGACCTACCCTAAAGACACTAAATAAGCTATTTATCCCTATATATAATGAATCTGGCCATCTCCATAAGATAGCTCCTAGCCTCGGATTCAGGCAGGTTCCTAAGAGCGTCTATCGCGTCATTATATAAACGCTTCATAAACTCCCTAGAATCCTCTATAGCTCCTGTAGAAACGATTAGATCAATAGCCTCCATCACCTCATCGTCGCCGGACCCCGGGTTGCCGAAGACCTTTAGAAACCTCTCCCTAGACCCACTATCCATACGCTCCAATGCACTCAAGACAAGTATAGTCTTCTTACCGTTCCGAATATCATTTCCAACAGGCTTGCCAGTCACCTTCGGGTCGCCGACTATACCAAGTATATCATCAGCTATCTGAAAAGCGATCCCAATCTTACTGCCAAATTCCCTCAATAAACCAAGCTCCTCCTCAGACGCGCCTCCAACAACACCCCCTCCAACGGCGGAGGCCTCTATCAATGCACCGGTCTTCCTATAAACCATCTCCAGATACTGGTCGGGGGAGACGATATACTTGTCGGGTAATACATCCATCGTCTGCCCCATACATATCAAGTTCGAGGCATTTGCATATAGCTCAACTAGTTTAAGACCTGTTTCAGGCGGATAACTCCTGGATAATACATAGAATACATAGCTGAATAGGAAGTCTCCAGCTATAATCGCCACCGGCTCCCCAAATAATATGTGTGTAGTCTTGACGCCACGCCTATACTCATCCCTATCCATTATATCATCATGGATCAATGTGAAGTTATGGAGGAGCTCAATAGCAACTGCAGCCGGCATGGAATCCTCGAGTGAAGCCCCAAAAACCTCAGCGGATTTAATGAGTATAAATGGCCTAACCCTCTTCCCTCCACTTAAAACAAGGTGGAAAGAAGCTTCAACCAAGTCATCCGGACCCTCTATACCAGCCTTTATCCTTCTAATCTCTGCATCAACAAGCTCCTTGATCCTCTTCATCTCAGACCTCAAGTCTACCATTATAACCACCTACTCTCCAAACCCCTCTGCCTAATCCACTCAAGCAGTTCTCCAGTTATGACGTAGTCCGCCTCCCTAAGCGAAGAGACGTTGGAGGCGCCTACCAAGAACATGCATATCCTTATTTCATGTATAACCTTCTCAAGGAACTCCTTCAGAGCCCCATTAAAATATGCTTTTAAAAAAGGCTGGGCCATTCCAGCTAGAGACGCCCCCAAGACCATCGACTTAACGATATCCACACCGCTACGGACTCCGCCAGAGGATATAACTGGTATATCTACGGCTGATAAAACCTCTATAAGTGAAGCGGCTGTTGGAATACCCCAGTTCCAGAACGCCTTGCCTACATCAGCCATAAGACCATCCTTCCTCAACATATTTCTATATACCTCTACAGCCGACCAACTCGTGCCTCCAGCCCCAGCAACATTTATAGCCGCCACCCCGATGGACTCCAGTACCTTAGCCACCTCCATAGATATACCTGCTCCAGTCTCCTTCACAATGACTGGGACATCAAGGGCATCCACAGCCTCTGCAATAGCGTCTATAACCCTGCTATGCTTAACCGTCGACTCATGCTGGACAGCCTCCTGCAATGGATTTAGGTGAATAGCCAGGGCATCGGCCTCTATCATGGAGACGATTTCAGAGGCTATTCCACCAGGGTCAGATACAATGTCATGGCCACCTACATTACCTATTATATAGCAGTCGGGGCATACATCCCTCATAACCCTATATGTATCCACTAGATCCTTATTCAATAAACCAGCTTTCTGACTTCCGCATGAAACAGGTATATTATATTCTCCAGCGGCCTCCGCCAGAGCCCGATTTATCTCCATAGCCTTACGGGTACCACCTGTCATGGAGTCGATTAGAATAGGGTAGTTAAAAACCCTCCCTAAGAACTCTACCCTAGTATCTATATCATCTAGATCCATCTCTGGGAGGGCGTTGTGAATAAGGTGGATATCTTCGAACCACGTGGAGACCCTATAGTCGATATCCTCCTCCAGTATTATTTTAATATGCTCCAGCTTCCTCTCCTCAACAAACTCATCGTCGGATATACCCTTCATATGCATACACGCTTCCAGAGGCACTCCTCTCAAAAAATCAAAGTAATATTGAATTATATAATGAAAATCTCTAGATAAAAATAAAGATTAACTGCTTAAATATAATGGCAATTCTACTTCCACAGTATCTTGAAAGACGCGTATGCAACTACACTACTATAGTCCCCTGTAATGTCTCCACTACTACCATACTTTAGTAAAACGGGTTTAGAAGCCCCAAGTGAAGACGCGACATATAGGAGTGTGGCAACTGGACCATAGCCACACATCGAGACATTATACCTATATACCATGTCTATGACTCCCTGGGGATCCATGGCTAGGATCCTCTCCATAACATACCTATCCTTCTTCTCCGCCTCGGTAGACGGTTCATAGTGGCTGAAGTCTGTAGACGCAATTATGAGATACGACTCCCTAGGATAAGCCTCAAGAACCTTGGATAAGGCGGAGCCCAGGGTATCAACTGCACTCCATGTCTGCTGCATCATTACGATAGGTATAATCCTAAACTCCTTACCAGCCATGCTATAGATATACTGGAGAAAGGGTATCTGAACCTCTATAGAATGCTCATATGAATGGGCATCTGCATCCAACGCTATATATGGCTCGGTCTCAACCAGCTTATCCACAAACTCCCCATCTACATAAACATCGCCAAGTGGGAGACGCCAGACGCCTCCTGGATATACGGATATAGCTGCGCCAACTCCACTGTGGTTAGGCCCGATGATGATTATCTTGTCTGGAAGGCCATCGGCTGCCAAATGATAATATCCGTGGGAGGCGAAGGGACCACTATACATATAGCCTGCATGGGGAGATATGAGGCCAAAAATATTCCTAGGACCATTTATGTTAACCTTGGGCAGGGAGCCGGGGCCCAGTGGAGATAGGAACTGGGCCTCGATATCATTTATAAGCGCATCTCTACCAGATGGGTAAAAATATCCGGCTACAGCAGGCCTCCTCTCATATCTAGACATTCTCCGGCTGCACCATAAACTCCTCTATAGGGACGTCAATAACCTCATCCTCCTTGAGGATACCCTTCTCCCTAAGGATGAGGACGGTTAATACCCATAGGAGGGCGGCGATGGAGAACTTACCCTTATTATTAGCGGGTATAGCGAGGTCTACAAACGCCCCATCAGAGTTTGTATCTACAAAGCTTACAATGGGGATCCTAGCCTTCACAGCCTCATCAACAGCCTGCTGGTCATATGTATGGTCTATGACTAGTAGAAATGATATCTCCTGATGAGTATCTAATATATAGTTTGTCAGGGTACCAGGTAGGAAACGGCCATGCATATATTTGAAGCCTGTCAGCTTACTCATCATCTCAAGTGCACGGGCGGCATACTCCCTACCGGAGAATACGAGTATCTCCTCAGGCTCATACATAGATAGGAATTTAGCCGCCACCTTAAGCCTCTCAAGGGTCTTAGTTAAGTCGATGAGATAGAATCCACGTGGATGAATCGCATATATAAACTTCTCACTAAACCTAGTCTTGATATTACGGCCTAGGTGAACCCTATATTTCAATAGCAACTCCTTATTAATCTCTATCTTCTCCTCTCCACTCACCGCCTCACTACCCACAGACATTTCTCCTCAACACCTCAACAATATCACATATTAAATAACTAGGTTATTTATTAATCGAAGAGGGAACTAGGCCCCCGAATTCATTCTCAATACGGATTATCTCGTTATGCTTAATAACTCTTTCCCCACCTACTACGCCGCATTTAAATAACGTGGCTCCAAAGGCTATCGCCACATGAGCCAACTGTGGATATGGTGTCTCACCAGACCTATGTGAAACCACTATGAGTAAACCACCTCTACCAGCCTCTGCAACAGCGTCTCCAGCCTTAGTTAGGTCTCCGACTTGATTAGGCTTTATAATAATCCCATTTGCACTCTTCTTCTCCACACCCAGGGATACCCTAGACTTGTTTGTTACAAAGAGGTCGTCGCCAACTATAAACGCCTTGTCACCAGCCTCCTCAGTCAACCTAGCAAAGCCTGTAAAGTCATTCTCCTCAAGCGGGTCCTCAACATACTTCAACTCATATTTATCGATCAACTCGAGGATGTAGCTAAGCTGCTCCTCCCCATCCCTATAGAGGTTCCTCCTAGGATAATAGTATTTCCCGAGCTCCCTATCCCATAGGGATGAGGCGGCTACATCCACCCCCAGGGAGAAATTTATGCCGGTCTCTCCCGAGACCATATCCATGGCTTCAATGACTATCTCCAGCGCCTCCTCATCATTTAGGGAGGTTGTCCATGCCCCCTCGTCATTCTTACCCCCTGTGAAACATCGGTCTCTCTTAGCCAGGATCATTCCAGCAGCCTTATGTACTTTAACTAGTGAGTCAAACGCCTCTTGATAAGACCTTGCCTCCCGGGGGAATACAAGTATCTCCTGAATATCTATAGACCTGCCCCTAGCATGCTTTCCACCCCCTATTATGTTTCCGAGGGGGAGGGGGAGGCGGCTTGCATGGCCGTTGGAAAGCCAGTGGTATAGGGGCACCCCCATCTCCATAGCAGATACATCGGCACCCGCCATGGATAGGCCTAGGGAGACAGCTGCACCAAGCTTCTCATAGGATCCGGTGCCATCCAAATCATCTATAAACCCATCTAGCTCAGCCTGAGACTCGAATTTAAACCCAACCAGCTTCTGGGAGACAGTTGATAATGCTTCAAATGCTTTTCCAACATCATTGCCTGGGAACATGGGGACTTCCTTCTCACCCGTACTCGCACCCGAGGGAGAGGCGAAGCGCCCCACGAACCCTCTTTTAGAAACTAGGGTAACCTCGATAGAGTATGATCCCCTCGATGTGTATACTAGGGTCCCCCGGACATCACTAATCTCTACCACCGGTGCCCAGCCTCCTATAAATCAGGAATTTATCGATTATCTCCACATGAGAGAGGATCATCCTACGGCAGCAATATCTCTCCAAACCTATTTTATCGAGGGCCTCCTTCGGATCCATCCCACCCTCAACATACTCCCTAAACTTCCTATATTTATCGCCGATTACGGCGCCGCATGTAAAGCATCTAACAGGTATCATCATATCCAAATATCACCTATATGATGTCTGTTTCCTCCTCCTAGGCCCGGGCCCACCGAATTTCTTGGGCTCAGTCCTCCTAGGATCACCAGCCAACAGTACTCTATCAAAGTTTAGATAGGTGTTTCTAAGCCTCTTACTCCTTGACACGCCTACAAGGGCCCTGGCGATCGCTATACTAGCGGCCTCAGCCTGGCCCATGAATCCACCGCCCCTAACATATACATCTATATCATACTGCCTAGCTATTGGATCTGCAAGTAGGAGGGTCTGGATAATCCTCATCCTAGCAACCTCAGGGGTATATACCTCTATAGGCACTCCATTAATCCTAACTTTACCACTGCCCTTTCTAATCATGGCCCGGGCTATGGCCGTCTTCCTCTTACCTACGAAGAACTTCACGCCTCTACTCACTCACCCAACACCTCCTTAAGCCTCTCCTCAACAGGTACCCAGCCTATTAGCCTAGAGATCTCCTCTAGATACATGTATGGATATGAGTTCTCCCTATAACGAGCCTCCTCATAGACCTTGAGTTCACCGGCTTTAATGAAATCGGGTACGCCACGATAGACCTTTAGACGTCTATATGCCTCCCTACCCTTAGTCTTCCTACGGGGCAGCATCCCCCTAACCACCCTCCTGAATATACCCTCTGGACTACGGGGGACAAATGGCCCATGGCGTCTGGGGTTGACGTTGGACCTAAGCCTCAGCTTCCTCATAAACCTCTCCAAGATACTATCCCTATTACTACCAGTTATAATAACCTTCTCAACATTAACAACAGTAACCCTATTACCGTTTAACAACTCCTTAGCTATTATAGATGCTAGTCTACCCATAACCATATTACTCGCGTCAACTATAATCTCCCTAGACAATTATCTTCACCCCACTACCATTCGGATATTTATTAACCAACTCCTCAATAGACAATACCTCACATCCCGCATCTTTAAGCTTTTTAATCGCCATCTCACTATATGAGAAGGCGCCTACGACAACCTTATGATCCATGAACCCCGCTCCAAGAACCTTGCCTGGAACCACCACTATATCGCCGTCACTAGTATATCTATTTATCTTAGAGATGTTTACAGCGACCCTCCTCCTTTTAGGCTTCTCCATAATCTCCCTTACACGTTTCCATATAGGCGCATCATATTTATTCGCTGTCCTCCTAAGGAGGTTTAGCGTCTTCACCAAAAACTTGTTCTCAGGCTTAGACATTCTCCAGACTCACCTCATTAAGTGAAGAATAGAAATCATCAAGCTTCTTAATAACCTCATCAAAAGCAAGCGAGAGAATCTCTATAGGCCTAAGCTGTCCAATGGACTCGAGATAAAGTATACTCGAGGTCTCGTCAATACTCACTTTAATAATATCTGGACAGGCCTCCATACATAATCCACATGTAGTGCATTTATACAGATCCTTAACTATCAACTGACCCTTCTTAACAGCTAATACACCCTTTGGACAGGCCTCTACACACTTCTTACACTTCTTATTACACCCAGTCTTCTTAATCCTTATGACTGGAAGACCTCTAACTACGGATACGGATACGGGAGACCACTTAGCGTGATCCTTTCCACGACCCATATACGCCCACATCTCGGCCTCAATACCCTGGCCAGGAGCTAGTCGGACTATCTCAATATCGCCTGACACAGGCTTTACATCTGGATCCTTAGACTTTATATCGGAGGATAAGACGGTGATAGGCTTATCTTTAGCCTCTATAGTGAGTGTCAACTCAGCATACTCAGGCTTCGAACCCTCTTCATCCGGGGCCTCCTCAGGCAAAGCATATTTGCCTAGTGGCGTCGTGAGGGGGATTAAACCAAGTCTATGCGCTAGCATATCATCATTCATCAGAGAATCATTTCTAAAGATAAATACCCTCTCTATGGCTAGGGTAGGGACGTGGGAGATTATAACCCTCCTAATAGAGTTGGCCATTGTAACAGGTATATTACGTAGGAGGACCATGATCCTATTATCACTTTCCTCAATAAACTCGATCTTGAAAGACCTAGTTGACTTCTTGGAGGTTGATTTCTTCGTCATAGTCTTCTACCCCTACGTCCACCAGGCCTCCTAGTCCTGTCATGAGGCATTGGAGTAACATCCTCGACAATCCCTATCTTGAGGCCACTCCTAGCCAATGTCCTGATAGCTGCCTGTGCACCCGGACCAGGTATAGGGGAGAAATGTCCACCTACACCCCTAACCTTTAGATGCACGCCTACAACGCCTTTAGACAGGGCAACTTCAGCAGCCTTCTTAGCAGCCATCATAGCGGCATACGGGCTGCCCTCATACCTATCTGCCTTCACAAACATCCCGCCAGATGTGATTACAATGGTCTCGGCACCAGTCAAGTCCGTTATATGGACGATTGTATTGTTTAGACTAGAGTAGATATGGGCGACTCCCCACAACTCCTTCTTAGCCTTCTTAGTTGATTTAGGCGTCTCACTGCTCACCTTCAACCTTCACCTCACTCTTCCAAATAGGATGATCGGGATCAGCATATGGGCTCCTAGGACTGATTCTAACCAGCTCCTCCTCATCCCTCGTTACTAGGTAACTCGGCCTATCCACAACCCTGTCACCTATCATTATGTGTCTATGCACGATCATCTGCCTAGAGTGGTAAATGGACTTTGCAAGGCCCTTCCTAAACACTATGGTCTGAAGCCTCCTCTCAAGAATATCCCTAACCGTAAGCTTCAGGACGTCCTCTATGGTTGCATTTTCGGGTAATATACCTAGTTTATATAACCTACCTAACAGCTCTCTAGACACATGCTCCCTCTCCTCCGGCGGGAGTCCGAACGTAGATCTTGCGACGTCCCTAATCTTCCTCAGGAAGGTAGTGACTCTCCTAAGCTCACGCTTATTCTTAAGGCCATATTCACCGATTAATATAAGCTCCTGCATGAGAAGATCTCTATCCCAGGGCTTAAACGGGTTCTCATACTTCTTCCTAAACCTTCTAGGCTCGCCCATATTATACCACCCTACTTCTTCTTCCTCTTAACACCAACAGGCCTCTTAGTCTTACGGCCAGTGGTCTTAGTCCTCTGCCCCCTAACCTTGAGTCCCAGCCTATGCCTAATACCTCTCCAGCTACCGATTGACTTCTCAAACTCAATATCACGCTCAATTGCAAATGTAAGGTCGGAGCCTATTAAATGTTTAGACTCGCCTGTAAATCTATCAAAACGCCTGTTAAGCATGTATTCAGGGAAGTAGTCATGTATGTTTCTAACCATCTCCTCGATCTTACTAAGCTCCTCATCGGTTAAGAGACCTACCCTCTTATTAATCGGGATACCTGCCTTAACCAATATAGCCCTAGCTAGGATCGGGCCAATGCCCTTTATCTTCATCAGCTCCTGACTAACTACGTTCGAGCCGATCAGATCCGTGTTCAATATCCTGACGATCTCCCTAAACTCCTCTGTCATACCTTTTTCAACCTCACTCACTCAACCTTATGATTATTTCATCACGCATATTTATTAAGGTTAATTGATTCTACGTTATATACTTTATATCCTTGTTATAATTAAAGAAAAAGCCTTATATATAGTAGTACATAGGCATGTAAACAGCATTTTTAGATGCCTTCACCCCTGACCATATACACGTTATGAGGCTTTATCTCCTGGATACTCTGGGGCATCATCTTAGCAAACTTCGATTTACTCCACATTTCCTTAATATTGGAGGCGCCTATGTATCCCATCGCGGCCTGCAGCCCAGCGGTCAACTCCTTAACCACATCCTCAACAGTACCCCTATATGGAACCCATCCCTCAACACCCTCTTCGATATCTTTAGCCAGCTTAGCATATCTATCATACTGGAGACGTTTACTCCTAGCCCTTGCACTACCCATGCCATAGTACTCCTTATAGTATCTACCCTCTATCGCGGTCAATCTACCTGGGCTCTCACGCGTCCCTGCGAACAGGTTACCCATCATGACGGCTGATGCCCCTGCACTTAGGGCGAGTGCTATGTCTCCAGAGTGTCTAATACCTCCGTCGGCTATAATAGGTATCTCACCCATCGCCCCTAGCTCTACAAGTGCATCAGCGGCCTTTACAGTAGCATATAATGTGGGTGAAGCCACCTTCGTCACTACACCAGTCTTACATATCGAGCCGCTTCCAATCCCAACCCTTAATCCAGCGACCTCCTCCAGCTTAGAGACAGCGTCTAAAGCAGCCTCCTTAGTACCTATGTTTCCAACGACCACATCGGCCTCAACCTCCTTAATCATCTTCCTAGTGGCTGTAAAAACATTTTTATTATGGAAATGCGCCACATCAATAACCAGTATATCAACATATTTATCAAGTGCCTTTGCTCTCCTCAGGTCGAATGGAGATACTGCTGCTGCCACCAGTAGACGGCCGTTATCATCCCTACTGGCATTTGGGAACGTACCCCTCAGCTCTAAGTCCTTGAAGGTAATAAGTCCCCTGAGTTTCCAATCATCATCTATTATTGGGAGTTTCTCAATCTTATGCTCCTGCATAAGCTTCTTAGCCTCATCTATATCTATCTCCTCAGTGGCGTATATCAAGTCCTCTTTAGGGGTCATAACCTCCTTAACAGATAGACTTGGATCACTATATCGGATATCCCTCCAAGTAACTATACCAACTAGACAATGGTTGTCATCGACCACGGGAAGACCATGTATATCATGTTCCTGCATAAGCCTAACCGCATCACCCACTTTCATAGACGCATCTATAGTAACTACATCCCTAATTATCATAGACTCTGCTCTCTTAACCCTCCTCGCCATCTCAACCTGACGTTCAATAGTCGTATTCCTATGGAGGACGCCTAGACCCCCTTGTCTAGCCAAGGCTATAGCAAGCTCCTCCTCAGTAACGGTATCCATAGGGGCGGATACAAAGGGGATATTTATCACATGGTTTTTACTAGCCTTGGTCCTTAAAACAACCTCCCTAGGCTCAACCTCAGTCCATCCAGGGAGCAGTATAAAGTCGTTAAATGTATAGACATACTCCGCGTCATCCAACTTACCCGTGAAAAAACCTGGTTTAAACATCCTAAAACACCTTATTTTTTAGTTAGTAGTAATATGGAGGATATATAAATAGGTTTACTCAAATTCAATTGTCGCAGGAGGCTTATTACTAATATCATATACGACTCTGTTAATACCCTCAACCTCATTTAATAAACGGCTGGAGAGCTCCTCAAGAAAGCTCCACGGCAACTTCGCGAAGTTCGCGGTCATAGCATCAACACTCTCAACCATACGTAGAGCCAGGATATACTCGTAGGATCTCCGATCCCCCTTAATCCCCACGGATTTCAGCGTCAGTAATACTGGGAAAGCTTGCCAGAGACCCTCATACAGCCCGTGTTCCCTAAGCATCTCCTCAACAATCCTGTCAGCCTCCCTCAGGATCTCCAGCCTATCCCTAGTGATCTCGCCAACGATCCTAACGGCTAGACCAGGCCCTGGGAAGGGGTGCCTAGTTATAACCTCCTCAGGGAGGCCTAGGCGACGCCCGACCTCCCTAACCTCATCCTTATACATATCCTTAAGAGGTTCAAGTAATTTGAATCCTAGGAGACGGGACATCGATACATTATGATGACTCTTAATCTTATCCGTATACCTACCTGTCTTACCAGACTCCACTCTATCCGGGTATAGGGTGCCTTGGCCGAGATACTTTATCTCACCATAGTCTCGAGCAAGTTTATCTGCAGTCTCCTTAAACACCTCAAAGAAGGTGTCTGCAATTATACGCCTCTTCACCTCAGGATCTACTATGCCCCTAAGCCTCTCTAGGAAAGTCTCGGATGCATCTATGTATATGAGGTTCTCGAAGCCAAGTTTCTTAAACAGGTTCTTAACCCACTCACCCTCTCTATACCTAAGTAGCCCCGTATCTATGAAGACCGGATATAAGTTGTCTCCAAAGACCTTCTTCAGGATAACAGCCGTAACAGTCGAATCTACTCCTCCACTTACCGCAACAAGGGCCTTCTCCCTCGATAAATGACTATGTTCCCTGACGAAGCTATCCACTAGATCCATGGGGCTCCATCCACCGGCGCATCCACATATATCATATACAAAGTTCTTTAGCAATGTTGTTCCATACTCCGTGTGACGTACCTCTGGGTGGAACTGGGTACTATACATCTTCAGCTCATCACCTGCCATGATAGCCACGGGCGAGTAGTCTGTTGAAGCCACTAGTGAGAAGCCTTTAGGCGGTTTTAAAACCACGTCCTTATGACTCATCCAGACAACCGAACGCTCGGGAATATCCTTTACCAAGGGATTATCTGTATCATGGATATATAGGACTGTCTTGCCATATTCACCCGATTCACCGCTTGTTACCTCGCCTCCCAATAGATATGCAAGGAGCTGATGCCCATAACACACTCCCAGAATAGGAATCTTAAGTGAGAGGACGAGGTCTCTATCAACCCTGGGGGAAGATGTCTCGTAGACACTCATAGGCCCCCCTGAGAAGACAAGGCCCTTCACACTTGGGTCTCTACCTATATCAGGCTTAAGCTTCTCAGGAAAAATGATTTCCGAGTATACACCCAGGCTCCTAATCCTCTGTGTAAGTAAATGGGTATATTGGGAGCCGAAGTCAACTACAATGATCTTCTCCTTCATCCCACTATAGCACCGTCACGCTCTTTGCAAGGTTCCTAGGCCTATCCGGGTCTCTACCTAATAATACAGAGGTGTGATACGCGAACAGCTGTAGAGGCACTACATAAGGGATGGGAGCCAGATATGGGTTTACCGGTGGAAGGCCTATATAGTCGTCGGACAACCCCATAAGCTCCTCATCACCCTCCTCACCCAACGCGATTATAGTGGCTCCCCTAGCCTTCATCTCCTCAATATTACTCAACACATACTTCCTAGTCTCATCCCTAGGAGCTACGAATATTACTGGGATACCCTCCTCAATTAAGCTGATAGGCCCATGTTTACTCTCTCCAGCGGGATATGCCAATGCAGGGATATAGCTTATCTCCAAAAGCTTCAGACGCCCTTCTAATGCAACTGGATAACTAAGGCCACGTCCTAGGAACATGAAGAACTTGCTCTTACAGTATTTCTTAGCCAGCTTCTTCACCAGTGGATCAGTCTTCTTAAGCGTCTCCTCAACAACCCTCGGGATATCATGTATGGCCTCCTTCAAGTCATCAAGCTCCCTCTGAGAAAGCTTACCCCTCCTCTTACCAGCAATTAAAGCAAGCTGATAAAGCACTGCCAACTGTCCCGTGAATGTCTTTGTAGCCGCTACACCGATCTCCGGGCCAGACTGCTGATGGATATATACCCTGGAGACGCGTGTCAATGTAGATGCGAGGACGTTTGTTATCCCAAGTATGGTTGCAGCCCTGCTCTTCGCATACTCTATTGCCTTCAACACATCATATGTCTCTCCACTCTGGCTAATCGCAAGGATCGTGCTCTCTACACTAACGGCGTCGCCATAGCTTGTTATAAACTCAGAGGCGATAACGGGGATAGCCACGAGCCTAGCCATCTTAGACAGGAGATAGCTTCCTATGAGCCCTGCATGATATGACGTGCCTGCGGCGACGATATATATCTCCTTACTCCTATCCAATAAGTCGGCCATTAGATTGAGATAATGCTCCTGTAGCCTAGTTGTATAGCTTAGGGCCGTAGGCTGCTCATAGATCTCCTTCAGCATATAATGGGGATACCCGCTTTTAAACGCGTCTTCAACCTTCAAATCAATTTCTATAGGCGTCTTATCCTTACGGGAGAAGTCCGGCAACCTATATATTTCATAGCTGGTAGGCGTGAGAACAGCGAGTTCACCATCGTCTAAAACCACGACCTTCTTAGTGAAGGGTACCAAGCTACTTACATCTGATGCACAGTACATAGCGTCTCTACCCACGCCTAAGATCAAGGGACTCTCCTTCTTAACACATATCAAGGTATCAGGCTCATATACAGAGACTATTCCTAGGGCGAAGGAGCCGTCGAGCTCCTTAACCGCCTCAAATACAGCTGATCTAAAATCCATTCCAGACCTCATATTCTCCTCAATAAGGTGGGGAACAACCTCAGTATCAGTCAATGACTTGAAGACATGCCCAGCTTTAATCAGCCTCTGCTTAATATCATTAAAATTATTTATTATACCATTGTGGACGACAGCGATCTTATTTTCACAATCAGTATGTGGATGAGCGTTAACTTGTTCGGGAGCGCCGTGGGTAGCCCATCTCGTGTGGGCGATTCCTATGCTCCCGGGAAGGGTTGATAGCCTCATCCTCTTCTCGATATCATCGACCATACCCTTATCCTTCTTAACATGAATAACCCTGTCCTCTACGGTAGCGACTCCAGCGGAGTCATACCCCCTATACTCCAAGTATTTTAATCCCTTCACAAGATCTGGAGCTACATTGCCGATTTTCGCTACAATCCCGATTATTCCACACATATAGTGTCACACCCCTAGACAGCTAAACAAATATAAAATATGCCATACCACCTATAATTATCCTACTTGAACCTGGTTTTGGAGAGGAATTTATATACATATTCACCCATCTTCATCCACTCATATAGCCATATGCCGACCAATGTGAATGACAGTATCGCCTTGATAACCTCATCTATAAGCGGGTTGTATGGATATATATCGGCTCTAGCCAAGTATTCGAAGAAGAGAAATGGTAATGTAATCACTATGACCCACTGTACTAGTAGGACGATACATATGTATAAAGTGGTTTTTGCCATCCTCATTTCATCACCCCATTAAAAAGCAGGATATTACTGCAAGTAATCCTGAGAAGATGAAGAGAACAACTATGTTTAGATACGCGTCAAACTCGCTTAAAGGGTCTCTAGAGACTACGAATCTAAGCAATGTGATTGGCGCCTTCTCATCTCTAGCATCATGAATAAGTCCCATTTGATCTAATTCAGTGACCTTGATGTTTAGTTGCTTATGTTCGACGAATCCCTTTATCTTGTTCAGGAAAAAGAATGAGTTATGGATAAATGGAAACATCGCCACGACAGTTGGAAACTCTACATGGTACATAATGGCGAGGGTAGCAATGTAGCCCCCTATTACAAGGGCAGGTGCATTACCTAGAAACGTCTTAGCAGGATACTTGTTATAATATAGGAAGCCTACTAAGGCAGCTATACCTATTATTATTGGATATAGATTCCCATCCACACCAAGTATGTACATCGCTATGCCCATGACGGATAGGACTATTATACCAGCTGTAGCAACCAATCCATTTATAACATCTAGCATATTAACTGTATTCGCAGCCACAGATATGCCCAGGGGTATCATGATTATATAGATTATACTGATTCTAAAGCCGACTCCAAATGGGAAATCTAGATGTGGAATATATGTATGTAGGAATATTATTGGGAGACCCCCTAATAGACATGCAACCGGTTTATATAGTCCTGAGACGTCTCTAAAATCATCGAGTAACCCAACGAGTGTTAATATGGAGATCACTAGAGTAACTACAAGGGCCTCCTTCCATCCTATTAGGCCGGTTAGATACCCTATTATCGAGAAGATAACAATGGTCAGTGGAATCGACAAGCCGCCTAATAGGGGGATCTTAGGCTTGTTGGTTTTAAATATGTCTATTCCTACAAACCCCCTACTCCCAAAAAACTCCATGAATGATTTCGTGGCAAACATCGATGATAAGACTGCCAATATGAAGAGGAGGGGTGTTAGGGGGATGATATACTCCATTTCAATCACCAGGTTGCCTAACCATGTAATTTTAATATCATTCAATAAACCACTTTATATCCAGTTGTTTTTACCTCTGAGTTAACAATTAAAAATCAAATATCCGACTATAAATAAATTAATCCCAAGTAAACTAATAATTAGGTGAAGTCAATTCCTTTAATTGATACCCATGAAAATATGGATAGATGCCCTCACACCTAAGCAAGTCCTCTTCTTCAACGGAGTCGCAGAGGAACTGGTTAGTGAGGGACATGAGATATTCTTCACCATACGAGACTTTAGAGAAACCTCTGGACTAGCCGACAAATATCTTAGGAGAAAATATGTAGTGTGGGATGTAGGTAGATATGGGGGAGGGGATCTAAGGGGTAAACTAGTCTCCTCCCTAGAAAGAAGCCTAGGGCTTGTGGATATAATCTCACGTGAAAAGCCTGATGCAGCAGTATCCTTCACCTCCCCCGACGCCGCTAGAGTAGCCTTCGGACTAGGGATTCCCCATATAGCTGTCAGCGATACTCCACATGCAGTAGCCGTATCCAAATTAACCCTACCACTATCAAGAGCCCTATATACTCCATGGATAATTCCCAAGAACAGATGGACGAGATACGGTATAAGTAGGAGTAGGATAATGCAGTATAGAGGTCTTGATCCAGTGGTCTGGATACTGAGGCATGATATCGACGGAGAGACGGTGGAGAAATACGGTTTAGATAATATGGGATATATAGTCGTTAGGCCTATTGAGAGTAAGGCATCTTATCAACTAAATACGGATTATACGAGAATGCTGAGTATTGAAAAGTGGGTACCTAGATTCATTCGCGAAACTAATGGAGAGTATAAAGTCTTGATTATACCGAGGTATATCGACCAAATAACATATTATAAGGGGATATTTAGGAAATATGGGGATAATGTCATCGTCCTCGAGCAGGTTGTTGACGGATTAACAATCCTCAAATATTCCAGTGGCTTCGTGGGATACGGGGGGACTATGACCATGGAGGCGGCTTTAATTGGAAAGCCTACATTGACACTCAGGCCAGGTAGGTTACCAGAATGCATCCAGTATCTCGCCAATAGAGGAATCGTCAAGAGAGTGAGAAGCATCAAGGCTGTCGTCGAGACCCTTAGGGAGCAGGTTAAAAACACGGAGATGGCTGGGGAAAAGCCATTGATAATAGAGATGGAGGACCCCGCTAAGTATATTGCTGAGACAATAGCCGATGTACTTAACCTGTAGATGATCGGGAAAATCGTGAGGGATTATAGATGGCGCCGGGAGTGGGATTTGAACCCACGCGAGCTAATAGCTCACGGGCTCTCCAGGCCCGCCCCTTGGTCCGCTCGGGCATCCCGGCATTTTCAAATAGGAGTTTAAAAACCATCTATATTTAAAATTTTTGCACTATTAATATAAGTTTAGGCTAGGCGTCTATAGCCGATGCAGGGCCATATATAAATAGAGGTTGGTAGACTATGAAGGGACACAGGTTCCTCGACCACACTGCCGATATTAAGATAGAGGCCTGGGGAGACACGCTTGAAGAGGCTTTCGAGGCCGCTGGAACCGCCTTCTATGACGTGATGCTTGATGTGGAGAGGGTGGATAAGAGGATTAGGAAGAGGATACGGGTCTCTGGATTTGATATGATGTCACTTCTATTCAACTGGATAGATCAGCTAATACTTATCTTCGAGCTGGATAACCTCGTATTTAGAGACTTTAAGGTAAATATCAAGACAAATGGGGAGGAATATAGCTTGGAGGCACTTGGGTTTGGAGAGGAATATGATAAGGAGAAACATGGATATAAGGTCCATGTTAAGGCAATGACTTATCATGAGATGGAGATTGTTGAGGAGGGGGATAGGGTAGTAATTAGGTATGTTGTCGACATATAGTTCTAAACGTGTTTTGTCATGAGAAAGATCTCTTACAAATACCTGTATACCATGCTAGTGACGGTGATAACCTCATTCTATATGACCTATAATGTATTAACCAGCTACGACATACTTACCGTAAGCAACTTGATAAGTATCCAATGGATACTGAAGACCGGGTGGATAGACGAATACTTTCTTGAATGGGGATTTTATACCTCTAGTATACTATACTATCCACTGTACAGCTACCTAGGCACTCTATTAACAAGGTTATTCCTAGCTCTCTGCCTCATCATAATCCTCGTAAAATACGTTGACCTTGGGGAGAAGAACTATCTCATTCCACTGATTATGCTTTCACTCTATACAGGGGACTTGCTGACACCTATACTTGTCTCCATGATATACCTCTCCAGAGGAGTTGGAGAGACATACAAGGATATATTTGGAGTGGCTCTGGGACTCCATGAACCGATTCTCGCCCTTCCTTTCATCTATAGGAGGGCAAGGGAAAAGAGATTTTACTATACAGGACCATATTCAGTATTTCTCATAGCCACGGCATACATATACAGATATAGGTATATAAACGGCTATAGAATGCTGATGGATCCATGGATACTGGCTATAGTCGCCTCGACATACATTATCTACTTTATCCTGAGAAGGCTAGATAGATACGCCGTCTATGCAGTATTGGCGATGCCTATAACCATTCAAGGAACGTATCTATTGACATGCTCCTATGATAGGATTGAGAGGAGGAGGGATTGGAGGAGGATAGAGACTGTGGCACTAGTTTTACTAGTATCAATCGCCTCAATAACGCCAATACTGTATTCATATGCCGCTGGAAACGCTCCGCTTGAGATCAATCCAGGGATCGAGGAATTTATAGGTAGCCACGTGGATAGAGGAGATGTTGTTCTCCTAGCGACAGCCAATCCCAATGTAATGAAGATACTAGTCGATAATAACAATCATATTGTCTACTATGGAGACGCGAGAAGCTGGAACTGGAGTGACAGAAGTGAGATCAGCCGTAGAATCAGAGAGATGACCTCAATAAGCTACTCCAAATGCATTAAATATATTATAATAGAGAAGGGGAGTCTTACCAGCGACTGGTTTCCATCATATACATTCAGGGAATATAAGATTGGGTATAATATCCCGAGGGATACCTTCCTCATCATATTGGAAAACAAGTACATACCTCGACGAAGCCCATACTTCTATCCCCTCAAGATATATAACTCCACGGGGGCTCATGATGTACTTCGGAGTAACTACACTGGATACTGGGCGAATACAACGCTTAACATAACTCGGGATAAGGATATGGGGATAAGGATATTTGGAGGGAACGAGACGTACAGTGTATATCTAAAATTCTCTCTAGATAAGGCTCATGCCATGAAAGGAAACGTACTCGTGATATCCGTGGAGAATCCATGGGGGTTGAAGCATATAGAGGTATATGGAGACACTGGGGAGAAGCTGGTCCCCTTATGGAAGGATATAGATACAGGAGCCAATGCAACATATGTCTTAGGAGGCATGAATCTTAGCGGATATATCGGGATCCAGCTTAGGATAGACTCCGTGGGAAACACGTCTATCAAGGAGCTTCAGATACATCCAAATACGGGAGATATACTATGGACGGGCTTTGAACGTGGGAAGATATGGGTTAAAAACGGCGTTGATGCATATCAAGTGGTGAAGCCACAGTTTATCAACGGTATAGACAAAGATATAGTTCTTCAGCCGGAAAAACAGGTTGAAGTCACGATACCTCATCTCGATGGATACGTGATATACATGGCTATATTTATCGCACTAGTAACCCTAGTAATAGGGCTTCTGTTCCCCGCCCCAGGCACTGTATACACTAGGAAAGTAGGTGAGTCATATACATTTGAAGAGAGAGGATTTAGAGGCCTCCTACTCCTTGCTGCCGCAACACCGATAATAATCTATTTAGGGTATACCCCCCAGCTACTTGAGATATCCTGGATAGGTGGAGGCGCCTTGATCTATGCATATATAATGACCATCGCAGTCTACACACTATACAAGCCGGTTGAGAAACAGCTTCCTACTAAGAGGTTGATCCATATTCTACTCATATCCATACCTGTATTAACCACTATATCCACGGTAGTTAAGAGGCTTTATCTATGGAACATCAAGGCTGCCGGCACCTGGTATGTAGAATCCTATTTCTCCCTAGTAGACACTGTGATATACGCTGTTCTATACACCTTCATAGGATATATAATAGCTAGATCAGTTGGTAGAGATGAGAGGGGTGGGAATATCATCCCATTTATACCAGCCCTATATCTATGGACAATGGCTCTAATATACTTCATCGACCTCACGAGAATAGTTCCATCAGATGTTTTTATGTGGATAATGTATCTAAATGCCTATGGATCGAGGGCTATTGCCCCGTTATTCGGGATGGAGATGAGGGTTTTTTCAGAGGCAGGACCATATGGACTCGTGGTGGACTCATACTCACCCCATGGAGGGGCTACAGTCATCTTGGGATGGCCATGTACAGGTATCACAGGCATCTTCTTATATACGGCATTTATGAGCATTGAATACCTAGCTTTAATAAGAGGAAAGGAAGTTGGTAACAGGTTTATACTGGCGACGTATCTCATTGGCCTTGGCATTACCATGCTCCTAAATATCGTCAGGATAACCACGATAATCTATCTAACCGTGAATTATGGAATGGATATTGGCGAGGTCTTTCACAGCGTTGGATACGAGCTTATATTTCTAGTATGGATACTCATATACATCTTCATAGTTGAAAAACTCTCATCCAAAGTATAGAAATACCAAGTGATTATATTATTATAGGATTTAATCCTTGAAAATCAGGTGATTGGGAAAACCGAGATTATATAAGAAAATTGTTTTGACTACTTTAGCCTAACCTCTATAAAGACCTCCTCAGGAACCCTGAGACGAATTAAATGCCTCATAGTACGTTCATTCTGCTCAATATCGATTAGACGTTTGTGAATCCTCATCTCAAACTTGTCCCAGGTCTCTGAGCCCTGTCCACATGGACTACGCCTAGTCGGTATAACCACCCTCCTAGTCGGTAGATATACCGGGCCAGAGTATTTCGAACCCGTTTTCTCAACTATCTCTTTAATCTGGTTTGTAAACTCGTCTAAAACCCTGTGGTTGGTACTCACCAAGATAATCCTTGTCCTAAGATCCCTCGGCATATCAAACACCTAATCATATGATATAAAAAGAGATGGTGAATAAACACCTAACTCATTACTTCTTAATCTTTATGTCAGCAACCTTAGTTACTTCCTTGACGATTCCAGCTGCAACGGTGGTACCCATGTCCCTGATAGCGAACCTACCTAGTTCTGGGAACTTCTGGAACTCCTCTAGGGCGACAGGCCTCAGTGGCTTAAACCTTACTAGGGCAGCGTCACCAGTCTTGAGGAATGATGGATTCTCCTCTACAACCTCACCCGTCCTTGGGTTGATCTTAGCAAGTAGCTCTAGGAATGTAACCGCTACCTGTGCTGTATGGACATGCATTACAGGTGTATAACCTGGTCCGATCGCAGTTGGATGATGTATTACGAACACCTGCCCAATAAACTCCTCAGCAACTGTTGGTGGATTATCAACTGGGCCAGCTACGTCACCACGCCTAATATCCTTCTTGGAGACACCCTTAACGTTGAAACCGATGTTGTCACCGGCCTCAGCCTCCTGAATAGGCCTGTGATGCATCTCGATGGACTTTACCTCACCGACTACACCAGCGGGCATGAATACAACCCTGTCACCAACCCTCATCTTACCTGTCTCAATACGGCCTACTGGCACGGTTCCGACTCCAGTGATTGAATAGACATCCTGGATAGGTAGCCTCAAGGGCTTGTCAATAGGCTTCGGAGGCACTTCAAACTCGTCTAGGGCCTCGATTAGTGTGGGTCCGTCATACCATGGCATCTTATCGGACTTCTTAAGGACATTGTCACCAGTCCATGCGGATACTGGCACGAACCTTATCTTGTCAACCCTGAAACCAAGCTGTTTTAGGAACCTAGATACCTCGTTCTTAATCTCCTCATACCTCTCCTTACTCCAGTTAACCTGGGGATCATCCATCTTATTGATGGCTACCACAATCTGATTTACACCTAGGATCTTAAGGAGAGATGCGTGCTCACGGGTCTGGCCACCTGGGGAGATACCTGCCTCGAACTCACCTGGCCTCGCTGAAACCACTAGGATAGCGACATCAGCCTCACTGGCACCAGTAATCATGTTCTTAATAAAGTCCCTATGGCCTGGAGCATCGATCAATGTATATTCGTATTTTGGTGTCTCGAATCTATAGAATGATAGATCGATTGTAAGGCCTCTCTCCCTCTCCTCCTTAAGCTTGTCCATGACCCACGCATACTTAAAAGACTCCTTACCCAACTTCTTTGCCTCTTCCTCATACTGCCTAATTATACGCTGATCAATGAAGCCTGCTTCGTATAGCAACCTACCCATCAGTGTAGACTTACCATGGTCAACGTGTCCTACCGTAACTAGGTTCATATGTGGCTTCTCTTTAACCATATTTTCCACCTCAACTATCTAAATAACCTAATATCAACAACCTTATAAATACTAAATAAAGGTATATATAAAAATATCTACGTAAAAGGCCTTCTCCCAAGAATTTTACATATGGAAAATATATTTTATATATAAATTGGTAGAGGAATTACCTGGATGATAAGGCTATCCTCTCTATCTCGATCCTCTTGCTAATAGCGTAGCTTGCCTGGTCATTCCTACTAGCCAACATGATCTCTCTAGCCAGGGCCTCCTCCAATGTAATCCGGTTGTTTTTAGCCGTTCTCTTAGCTCCTTCGACGATGTTCCTTAGAGCCACATCTATCCTCCTCAGGGGAGATACGTCTACCGATACGTGGTATGCCGCTCCACCATAGGCGATTGTCGTTACATCCTCACATGGCCCAGCATTCTCAATAGCATATACTAAAAGCTGTATAGGATTCATACCGGTCTCTAACTCTATTATCTTAAACGCTGCTCTTACAACATTTATTGCATGAGCCTTCTTACCACCCATCTTACCCGGGCGCATCAACTTGTTAACCAGCCTCTCAACTATGTTTACAGAGGCCTTACCAAACTTCTTATGCTCATGCCTACCTCCACTCCATGGTAGGAGGACGGGCTTAAGGGATATATAGGGTTGGAGACTGATATCCCTAACCTTAACATCTGAAAATGAGTATCTACCGAAGAGCTTCAGCTCCGCCGGCTTATCCTTCTTCTTCTCCTTAGTCTCCTCAGTCATATAAACACCTCTAAACTTACCTCTTAGGCTTCCTAACCTTACCAGTTATCAAGAGATTCAGTGGGACGCCGTTTACTAGGAAGACCCTATATCTAACACCCGGTAGGTCGCCCATAGCCCTACCCTGAGAGCCTCCGATGCCCTCTATCATGACCTCATCATGCTCATCAACGACGTTGAGAGCACCGTCACCCGGTAGGAAGGCTGTTACCTGCTTACCATTCTTAACAAGCTGGACACGGACACATTTTCTAAGGGCTGAGTTAGGCTGCTTAGACTCTATACCCACTTTCTCCAAGACAATTGCCCTAGCCATTGGAGCGCCTTCCAACGGATCTACTTTCTCGTCCAGCCTCAGCATCCTACGTCTATACTCTATGTCACTCCATCTAAACTTCTGTCTTTTCTTCCTCAGTTTCCTAGCTGCAAACAGACCTACCGGACTCTTCTTCCCCATTCTCTACGACACCATCCTATTCTCAATAAAAATACCCATCTAATTAAATTTTTAGCTTATACACCGGCAATATAAAAGCTTTAGACCCAGGATTATTTAATTATAATGGTCTTAACATTGAAAAACGCCCGTGCAAATTCCCTACCAACCTTTGCCTTAGAGCCGCCTCTTCCAATGACCTTACCGCGCTTACCTGGATCCACTATGATCGTGACTATCTTACTACCGTCTCCCGACTCCCTGATGATCACCGTATCCTCCCGTGAAAGCCTGAAGAAGTTCCTTACAAAACTCTCTAGATTACCATCGTAAAAAGTGATGTTGATGTTTTTACCAACGGTCTTACCCAACTCAGATACGAGCGTAGATATAATGTGGTTAGGTCTAAGCTTGTTTCTACGTCCACCAGGCTTGTGTAGAAGCATCCTAAATCCACTGGCCAATAGCTTGTGGAAGTCCTTTTTATTAACTATGAAGAAGACGTTGTCCTCATATATTTTGCAGGCTATGGGAAAGACGTCTGTTAATCCCTCGAACAGGCTCATCAACGATAACTCGTCGTTGGTGAGCTTCATCTTCTCATTCATTAAGCTCCTCCTCGGATATAGTCGCGTTACCAAAGTCATAAATAGCCATTACAGATACGGAATGGGGTCTTCCACATAGATCCCCAAGCTCCACATTTGTCTTAGTAGAATATACGATTGGGATCTTCTTATCTAGAGACTCCACTATCTTATCGAGTTCATTGAGGAACCCCGGTGGAGGGTTTCTAGAAACCACGATGGCCTTAACCTTCTCAGGTTCATTCCTCAGACTCCATAGTACATAGTTTACACCGAAGACCGCTTTCCCAGACTTCACTATAATTGGTATACTGCTCTCAAGCTTTCTTATCGTCGCTAGACTTATCATTTCCACCAACCTCCATATAGATTTCTACAGATCCTGTTCCAGAGGGTATCCTGGATCCTACTATAATGTTTTCAGTCGGGCCTCTTAAATAATCCTTCTCACCAGATACAGATGCATCTACTAGGACGGGGATAGTTATCTCGAACGCGGCCTTAGCCAATACACTGTCTCTAACCGCGACTATACCATATCTACCAGCCTGTCTAATGACGCCGTCCCTAGTCATCATATCCGCTAAGAGCATTACATGCCTATAGTCGACGTCGAGCCCCTGCTCCTCCATAACAGCCTTGATCTCATTGATAATAGCCGCCCTAGCAGCTTCAATACCAAGTACACGATATATCTCGAAGATATCGTTGGTAGTCGTCCTAGTCGGGTCCACGCCCTCGAACTGGAGGACGTCCTTCAAGCTGCTACCAGCAGTGTATATAACCCACTCCTCTTCACCAAGCTCATCATTATAGACCTTCTCAACAGTCACACGGATAATGCCGCTTACACCAGCGATATGCCTCTTTAGGAAGCGTTCACTAGCCTTCTTAAGGCCCTCAACATCCTTATTCGGGAGCCTGATGACTAGGAACCCGTCTCTCAACTCAGTTGAGTATCTCCTACTAAATATCTTCCTAATCTTCTCATCAGTTATTCCAACAGACTCGATAGCCTCGTAGTCAAGTCTAAACATCAACGCCTTATTTACGATATCTATTATCGACTCTGTGACGACGTCTCTCAAGAGAGTGCTCTTTAGCCTATTAGCGATCTTCTCAGCCATCTCCTGAGACTTTCTATATTCCTCCTTTAGATATATCGTCATCCTAGGCGTGGATGGAGACTGCTTAGCATCGACTATCTCAATGATCCTGGGGAGACCGATTGTAACGTCCTTTTCCTTAACACCGGCATAGTGGAACGTCCTAAGAGTCATCTGTGTACCCGGCTCACCTATGGACTGGGCCGCTACAATACCTACTGCAGCACCTGGATCCACCCTAGCCTTCCTATAGTTTATAACCGCCTGTCTAATCGCCTCGGTAACCACTTTCTTACTAGCCTTCTTCTTAATCAACGTCTCCCTAAGCTCCTCCTTAAGAGATATCGGGATCTCGTCACCAACCTTGTTTAGAAGCCTATCTATAAACTTCTCACTAGCCTTCTCGCCCTTTGGATATAGTAGGCTAATCGACTCAACAAGCCTCACTACGTTTACAGGCCTACCATGGTCGCTCCTAGCCGGGTCAACAGAGTCCTCTCCATATACGAACTGGACTATCTTACCATCTGAAGTCCTTACTACAAAGTCATGGTCAACCCTTAAGTGATCCAGTGAATACGCTAGCCTCCTATATAGGTAACCACTCTGCTGAGTCTTGACAGCGGTATCCATAAGACCCTCTCTACCACCCATACTGTGGAAGAAGAACTCCACGGGTGTTAGGCCCGAGAAGAAGCTGCTTGAGACGAATCCACGGGCACGTGCACCCATGTCTCCCTCCTTGAAGGTGGAGAGGGTACGATTCTCATAACCCCTCATGATACGTTTACCACGTATAGTCTGCTGGCCGAGGAGGGCTGTTAACTGAGCAACATTTATCTCCTGCCCCCTCGCTCCACTCGCCGTCATGACATAAAGCGGGTTGTCTCGGGACAAGACCTCCAAGGCTATTCTACCCGCCTCTGTCCTAGCATGTGCAAGTATCTCATGGATCTTCTGCTCAAGACTCTCTTCCGCAGATAATCCCTTAATAAGCTCTAGCTCGCCCCTCTTATACTTTTCAATAGCCTCATCAACTAGTTTAATCGCCTCATCCTCAATCTCACGGATCTTTGCGATAACCTCGTCACTCAGCTTCAAGTGATGAACCCCGATTGAAAAGCCCCTCCTAGCCAAGTAGTTATCCAATATCCTAGCTAGATTAGTTATAAACCAGCCTCCAAAATCGTTTCCATACTCCCTAACCAATCTATGGAGGACTGTATCCGCCTCCTCCGCTCCAATAGACTTCTTATCTATAATACCATCTATCAACATGCCTCGTTTAATGATCACGTCCTCATCAAGCTTAGACTTAAGCGAGTATGTAAATGTCTCTGGAAGAAGTAGGCTGAACAACAGCTTACCCGACAATCCTAGAGACTCAGCCTTAGTGACTAAGTTGAACTTCCTAATATCATCCACCAGCGATACCAAGGTATAGAATAAATCTCTTGAAATGGTTGATTCATATCCAGTTAGTAGGAATGCAGATGTAATGTGATCCTTACCAAAGCCGATGATCGGGGCTCCATATCTTGGGCTGATAATCTGGTTCTGCACAAGCATGAGAGTCAAGGCCTCTGCAGAAGCCTCGTCATTCTGCAGCGCATGCATATTCATCTCGTCTCCATCGAAGTCCGCGTTATAAGGTGGACATACAGTTAGATGCAGCCTAAACGTCCTATACGGGAGTATCCTGGCTACATGAGCCATTATGGACATCCTGTGTAGAGAAGGCTGCCTATTGAATAGGACTATGTCACCATCATCCAAGTGACGCTCAACAATATCCCCTACTTCAAGGCTGTTAGCCACGAACTCCCTATTAGCATACTTTAGATACAGCCTTATCCCACCCTTACTGGGCTTAATCACATAGTTGGCTCCAGGATGCACATCAGGACCGTTTAAGACATACTTCCTAAGCTTCTCGATATTATAAGGCGTTACTATAGTCCTTACAGTAAGCTTCTTAGCCACATCGACAGGTACACCGACCTCGTTAATATTCAGATTTGAATCGGGTGATATAACGGTTCTAGCTGAGAAATCCACCCTCTTACCAACGAGGTTATTCCTAAACCTACCGTCCTTACCAGATAGACGCTGGGCGAGCGTCTTAAGCCTACGTGTACCCCTATGTGTAGACGGGGGTATACCAGGTAGTTCATTATTTAGATAAGTAGCTACATGGAGCTGGAGCGCGTCATAATCGTTCTTCAAAGCCATTGCAACAGATCCAGCTGCCTTATCCCGGTGAATCTTATTATTAATCTTTACGATATCCGCCAGCTTATGAGTCAAGTCGTCTTCGCTCCTCTCACCGGTCTCCAACTGAATAGAGGGCCTGACAGTCAAGGGCGGGACGGGTAACACCGTGAATATAAGCCATTCCGGTCGGGCAGCCTCCTTATCCAAACCATATAAAATGAGGTCTTCATCAGGAATACGCTCAAACAACTCCCTTATCTCACTTGGAACCATCTCAACCTGGCCCTGCGGGGTCTCACGATAATATTTGTATGGCTTCTCCCACTTTATCCTGATGTTCTGGCTCCCACAATGTGGACATACCTGCTGGGAATACGCTTCCTTAACCACCTTCTTGACAAACTTCTTATATCTATCAGGCATCTTCTCCTTGAGGAACCTCGCTCTACTAATATATAGCTCGATTTTATCCGGGTCGATCTTTATTCTTCCACAGCTATGGCATACACCCCTCAATATGTTATATACATACTCAGCGAATAGAACGTTCACAACGGGGAATGCAAGCTCGATATGACCAAAGTGACCTGGACAGTGATCCCTATCATTTCCACATATTGGACAATAGCTACCTGGCTCGGGAGCCCCGAAACGGGGATCCAGGATGCTATTCGCCATCGGGGCGCCGATCTCGTCGTGATACAGCTCGTTTGTAACCTCGACTACAGACATCTTCCTAATTATCTGTGGAGACAATACTCCGAATTCAATCCTATCAATCTTATACTTCTTAGCCTCCTCCATCAGGGATTTTAACTCACGTGGAACACTTACAGACATTTTTTATACAACCTCCTTAACACTCAACCTGGGATAGATGCCCATACTCTTCATCTCATCAAGCAATACCTTAAAGGCATACGAGACGTTTACAGGAGTCAATGGGGATTCTGGCCCATGTACTGGGCATACAAGCTTCTTCTCACGACTATCATAATATCCTTCTAAGCCACATTTCTCACATATGAATATCGTCGTCTTATCAGATGCGTCTAATAAACGCTCCTTAATGATTGAAGACGCTCCATAGGCCACAAATACGTCCTTCTCCATATCACCTATCCTGAGGCCACCGTCTCTAGACCTACCCTCTGTAGGCTGTCTAGTGAGTATCTGGACTGGACCATGTGCCCTAGCATGCATTTTATCAGCAACCATGTGATGTAGCTTCTGGTAATATACGATACCTATGAAGATAGACGCCTTGAACCTCCTACCAGTCCTACCATCATACATAATTTCTGTGCCCATAGGCTCAAATCCTAGTTCCCTCAATAGCTTAGCAAGATCATCATAGTCATATGATATGAATGGCGATCCATCAACGAATCTCCCAGCTAATGCACCATATTTACCCGCTATAGACTCTAGGAACTGGCCTACAGTCATTCTAGATGGGAAGGCGTGTGGGTTGATAAGCAGGTCAGGGACTATACCGTCTGCAGTATATGGCATGTCCTCTGGATCTGCTAGGAGCCCTATAACACCCTTTTGACCATGCCTCGAGGCAACCTTGTCACCCAACTCAGGTATCCTATGCTCCCTAACCTTTACAATAGCCGTCAACTCACCCTCATTATTAATTGTGAAGACGACTCTATCCACAGTACCACTAAATTGTTCTAATGTAGTTGAATAGTCTCTCCTCGCCTCCATAAACTGGCTCTCCCTATACTCTCCAGAGAATCTTGGGGGACCTGTCTTCCCAATAACTACGTCTCCCCTCGTCAACCTAGCCTCTAGATGAGGCAACCCGTCTTCATCCAGGTTTCTATACGCATCCTCACCAATATAGTTCTTAACTGTCGGCTCAGGGACCTCAAACTTATCGCTTGTACCACCCGTGTATATCCTAGCAGAAGACTCATATGTCTTGTAGAAGAAGGACCTAAGTAATCCCCTGTCTGCAGCCGCTCTATTAATGACGACGGCATCCTCCATGTTATAGCTCTCATATGATAATATGGCTACGACGAGGTTCTGGCCGATAGGCATATCATTAAGGCCTATCAACTCAGTTACACGGGTCTGGACAATAGGTATCTGGGGGTATTCAAGGAGGTGAGACCTTGTGTCCATCCTAAACAATAGATTTAGATATGGGACGCCTAGAGCCTGCTTAGCCATAGCCGCCTCATATGAGTTTCTCGGCGACTGGTTATGCTCGGCAAAGGGTATTATAGAGGCTGTTATACCTAGGAAGATATATGGAGCCAGCTCTAAATGAGTATGCTCCTTAGTCAATTCATCGACAAAGAAGGCTGTTAATATATTATACTCCTCATTTGCATCAATCAACTCAATTATACCCATCTTAAGCAGATCCTGGAATGTTAGCTTACCCTCTGCAACACGCTTAATATGCTCCTCAGTCAACAGGGGTTTACCGTCTACAACCCTAATCAATGGCCTGAGGACTCTAGCGTTACTCGTCTCTACATACACCTCTGGAAGAAGCCTATCATCATCTAAATGCCTCACGGAAATACTTACAGAGGCAGGGATCTTGCCACTCCTCCTATAAGATCTAATTCTATCGACAAACTCCTTAGGCTCAGGAGTGAATCCTACAAAGTCTCCATTTAGGAATACACGTGCAAAGCCCTCCCAAGCCTCGTCGGGAGCCTCTTCAACAGGGATCAACCCTTCTTTATTCAATATATCTAGCATCAACTCAGTTGGATACTCATTTGACACAACCGCAGATAAGGCGAGGTTCTTAACCAAGCCGATGTTCTGGCCCTCTGGGCTCTCAACCGGACATACCCTGCCCAAATGTGATGCGTGAACCTCCCTAGCCTCGAACTGAGGCCTACTTCTACTAAGTGGAGACTGTATCCTCCGCAGATGGCTTAACGTAGATAGATAGTTGGTCCTATCAAGCATCTGCGTTACTCCAGTGGTCCTCTGAGTCCATGTACCAGTGGCGAGGGCATATGCAAACCTCCTAGTGATCTTACTAGACCTGACAAAGTAGGATAGGGATATCTTGGTCGAATACAGATAGTTCTTTGTAATATTATAGTGAAGATCCTTCAAAAGAGACTTTAGAGACTTTGAGAATATCTGGCCTAGAAGGGGCCCAGCTAGTCTAAGTCTCTTATTAGCATAATGGTCACGGTCATCGGGCTTACGCCTACCCAGCTTAAGCTCGATTACACGCCTAACCATCTCAGCCAGTAGATAGGCCTTCCTCCTCCTATATTGTGGACCTATACCCACGTGAGGGAAGAGATACTTATCTAGGATATGCCTGGCACGATTAACCCTACGCTCAAGAGGCTGCTGGAAAGCCTGGGTTCTGTTTCCAATGTATATCAATGCCTCATCCTGAGTCTGGATATTGGAATACTTCTCAAGGGTATGTGAAAGCTCCTCAATTATCTCTGGATCCCTAGAGACAGCAGCCGCGATGTCACCGTCGGTAACTACTCCCAAGGCCTTCATAACAATTGAGAAGGGGATCTCGGTTAGGAGGAAGGGGATCTTAACCGTAATATTATTCTTCTTCATATTGACAGTAACATGGTTCCTAAGGGATCCCTTGACCGAGAGAATCATAGATGTATATGTCTCGGTACCAGATGTGACCTCCTTCTGAGTAATAATATTGTTGGAAGCCAAGTCCTCCAGGGCTACAATAGCCCTCTCACTACCATTGATTATGAAATACCCACCGGGGTCATCAGGGTCCTCACCGAGTTCAATAAGCTCCTCCCTACTTTTACCATGTAACACACATATCTTAGACTTAACCATGACGGGTATCTTACCGATCTCAATTGGATTAGGCTCCTCCTCCTCGATCTCTCCACGCCTAATCTTGACCCTGACCTTGATTGGGGCCATATAGGTATAGCCCCTAAGCCTACATATGGAGGGGATATATCCATGGGACTCATCCAGTATCGATCCATCGAACTCCGTTGTCTGGGGCTTATCAACCCAGATATCTATAAATTCATAGACAACCTCCTCATTTGGAGTAAGTATCCTGAGATACTTGTTCTCCTCCATAATCTCCTTAATACCCTTTTCAATAAACTCGTTGTAGGAGTCTATATGCTGCTTCGATAAGCCGAACTCCTTTATCATAGCCCTGACAATCGGCCAAGTATCGTATTTAAGGGGTCTACTAACTAGAAATTTATTAACATCAATCCTACCAGACTTAAAACTCATCCTACTTCACCACCAGCCTATAATATATAGAGACGCCCGCCGTCGGACTCTTTCTAATAATCTTTATAACATCCCCGGGCTTGGCTCCAATAGCCTGGACAACGGGGTCAGAGGACATGATATATGGAAGCTTATAAGGATCTCCACCAGCGTATTTCTCGATAACCTCCCTCTTCTCCTCCTCACTAAGTATGATATGCTCGGGAACAAGCCTGTGCTTTAGGATATACCCGAAATCAGATGGCTTAGACTTAGATTTAGACTTCTTCTTCTCGCCTGTCAGCATAACCACCCTAAAAACCAGACATATTTAATATATCATTTAACCAATCCATTCTATTCACATATATCACAATTAAAGAATAATTTAAATTTTTCCCTCCACAACCATGTATCCATTGACACATATTTATAAATCTTTTCAATTTAACCCAGAGAAAAACCCACATCCCCATATATAAATTTTTCCATGGTTTAATACATTTACCCCCTAATCCTGCTAAACAATAAAGTAGCTGCTCATATATTATAGTTTATGGTGATATGATATGTTATCTAAGATACCTATTAAGCTTGATGAGATAAGTGATGAGAACATCGATTTAGAGATCCTTAGAATGGGTATAATCGCCGAGTTAGACGCTATAAACCTGTATGAGCAGATGGCTGCAAAAGCCAAGAACAAGTATCTAAAGAGGATACTTATGGATATTGCTAGGGAAGAGAAGACACATGTGGGGGAGTTCCTGGCCCTCCTATTGAAACTGGATAAGGAGCAGGTGGAGGAGCTGGAGAAAGGTAAGGAAGAGGTTGACGAGTTAACTGAGGAATAGAGGGTTGTGCGGGCCCGGCGGGATTCGAACCCGCGACCCCCGGGTTAAAAGCCCGGTCTCAGAAGAGAATTTAGATTCTCTTGCTCTGCCTGGCTGAGCTACGGGCCCATTCCTCTAAAATTTAAAAAACTTCATTTAGACGCCTTTTAAATCTTTCTATAAAAATAGTATCCAGCCATAGTTATGAATCAACTTATGTATTTTAAATAGTAACATTACTACGTAATTTTTTGAAATGACACTATACCTAGTCGGAATAGGAATATATGCTGAGCCTAGTCTAACTAAGGAGGTTGAGGAGATCCTTAGGAATGCGGATAAGATTTATCTAGAGGGGTATACGAGTCCTATCGACCCTAAACTACTAGACTCCCTCAAGGTTAATGGGGAAATACAGAGGCTGACACGTAGTGAGGTTGAGGAGGGAATGTATAAGCTTATTAGAGAAGCTATGGAGGGTGATGTAGTTATACTCGTTCCAGGGGACCCGTTGATCGCTACAACACATATAACCCTAGTTGTAGAGGCTAGGAGAAGAGGGGTTGACACTAAGATATTCCACTCGTCATCCGCCTTATGCACAGCCATAGGAGAATCCGGGTTACATACATATAAATTCGGTGCATCCGCAACAATAATGAGGAGGGAAGTCGCGTCCTCGAAACGCGCCTATGACATCCTGATAGAGAACCTCGAGCGGGGTTTACACACCCTCTTCTTCCTCGAATATGACGCTGAGGCAAATTATATAATGAGTCCTAGGGAGGCTATTGAGATATTATTGTCATATGACGAAGAGAAGAGGATATCAATGGATAACCTAGTCATCGTATTATGTGGTTTAGGAAGTACAGATGAATGTAAATATGCAGCTACAATTAGGGAAGTCCTTGGGGAGGAGGATATGTATAGAAGGCCCTGCATATTAATAATACCAGGTAAACTACATTTTACAGAAGAGGAGTATATAGAGACTGTTCTAAGAAGGTGATTGGGATGGAGATACCTATGGATGTGATAAAGCGGGTTGTGGAGATATGTGAGGTTATTAGGATAAGGGGAGAATCCCCAGATCCATCATTGATAGGTAGGGAGGTATTGTCCACCGAACTGGATAAGATACTAAAGTATATGGTAGATGAGAGGTTTCTCGATGAAAGTCTACTGCCTACTGAAAAGGGTAGGAAGTTAATTAGAGTTGGATTAACAGGAGGAACCTTCGATATAATACACATTGGTCATATGAAGACTTTGGAGGAGGCTAAGAAATACGTTGATCTCCTTGCTGTGGTGGTCGCGAGGGACTCTACAGTTAAGAAGATGAAGAATAGAGACCCGTTGAATAATGAGGAGATTAGGCTGGAAATAGTCTCGATGCTAAAACCTGTGGATGTAGCTATACTAGGGAGTGAGGAGGATTTTATGGAGCCAGTTAAATTGATTAAACCCGACATAATCTTCCTAGGCTATGACCAGGATATACCTCCTCCTTTGAAGAATAAACTAGGGGATATCGAGATTAAGAAGCTAGATGTGTTCTACAAGGGATATAAAAGTAGTATAATGATCAAGAAACTACTGAGTATGCTGGGATACTAATCAGCATTAAGCAATACAGAGACCCTAACCTTATCCCCATCCTTTAGGTTCAGCGCCTCCCTGAGGTATACTGGGGATATGACCTCAACAACGTCAAAGCCATGTATAGAACGCTCGGCATATACGACGCCCGCCTCAATCTTATCCTCAACCAATGCCTTAAACACCTTAGCCCCTCCAAATATCCTCTCCTTAGTCCTGAACCCCTTTATCTTATATCCAGGGAGCCTCCTCAGAAACCTATTCTGCGAGATATAATAGGGATCCTTTAAACGGACATTTAGAGTACCCGGGTAAGGATAGAATCCAAGAGTATCCTTAAACTGTATCTGATACCTCCTTTTACTGATATAATATGCTCCTTCACCCATTCCACTCTCGACATATCCCTCCATAACGATGGTGCCGGGATGTTCATATGCGTCTACAACGTACTTCATATATTCCTCAACCTCCCTCATACCCTTCTCAGTGAGAATAACCCATATGTTACCGTCCCTAAATTCTTTAAATATATAGTCTTCCTTAGCCAGCTCATTCAATATTCTAGACGCCGACTGCTGAGAAACCCCGAATACCACCGAGAGATGTGTGGTGGGGGTTCTGATCATCTTCTCACCCGCCCCCAGTTTAAGCAGGTCAATTAAATACGTTCTGAGGACACGTCTATTCACTACTTCACACCCCTCCTTGAATACAAGGCATTCGCCAAATCCTCCAAAGACCTTATTAACTGAGACCTTAGCTGATCGAGGCGCCTCCTAAAATCACGTAGATAATACGATTTCACTATAAATATGCTTAGTACATCATACAGCCTACTCAGTTCATCCACAATCTCCCGGGCCTTATCTAACTCGCCCTCCAAAAGATATCCAAGGAACTTCCTCCTCAACTCTCCTGTATAGTCGAAGAGACCTTCTATAAACACTTTATTAGATACTTTCGGTAGGAGATCCAGGCCTAATGAATCGCCAGTAAGCCTATTATACATTAGAATAGCTTCTACAAGCTCCTTAAGACCCTCATCCAAGATCCTATAGAGGAATAGCCTGTCCTCAATACGTTCGACGCCAGATATCTTAGGCTGGACACTGGAGAATGTCTCTAGGCCCTTCAAAATATATTTCCTCGCCTCCTCCATATCTCCCGATGCAATTAAGCGGTTGGCGATCACCGCATTATTAAGAATCTCCCTATTCAGCTTGATTATATTCTCTCTAATAGAGTCCAGCTCCTCATAGTCTTTCAATACTTGCTCAATCCGTTTCTTAACAATATCAAAGTGCTCCATCTAAATCACTCGAGAGACACTGTTTTCTCAATAATACCGTCTTTCCCTATAATCATTAGATCCACATTCCTACCGCTCAATACATCCCTCTTAGCCACGGCCTTTAGGGAGTCTATAACAAGCTTCTCAGCCTCATTGAGAGACATATCCTTACTATAATTGGACTCGATTACGCCTATGGCGATCTCAGCACCAGTTCCTAGGACAATGTATTTATCTCCTATTACCGAACCTATTGAATCCAGAGAATATAGCTCTGGCTTATCCACATAGCCTCCGATAAGTATCTGGGTTAGGAAAGGCACCAGCTTCCTATCATACATTAGGACTGATGTAAGCTTGGCTATGGCCTTAACACCCATCTTACGCCCCAGTCTAAGCTCCCTAAGCCTAACTAGGTATGATAACTCCTTAAACAACTCCTGAATATCCCCAGCTATTCCAGACGCGGCTATACCTACTCTATCGCTTATGACAAACGTCTTTTTAACAGAGCCGCTTAACACGAAATTTCCATATACATATCTTTTGTCCGATGCAAGAACGACTCCATCCTTAACTGCAACGCCCACAGCCGTTCCACTATATGTGTAAAAACTCATGATACTACACCACCAAATCAAAATCTAAATATTATAAACAGATATTTTCACACAATTTAACCCCAACGTATATTTTTAAGTATTTCCACTAATATTATACTAAACTCCATCCAGATATCTAGGGCCAGTGGTACATTCTTATTCCATTGGATAATGGTTCAAATCCTATGTTACTATAAATCTATCTCCAGCTAATAATTTAGTTTGAGTTATGAATCCATGGGAAACCCTTAGGCCGCCGAGTAGGATGAGGGATATCAAGGAAGAGGCCTTGGCCAAGGCCTCAAAAAGCAGTGAAAAGATAGCGTTTAGAGGAAAGATTATAACTGCAAAGAAACGTGAGAAGACTAGGATAGAGACTGTATATAGAGTTGTTAGGAAACATCTTCTTAGGAGTATTAAGATACTGAGGACGTATTATGATGCCCATCCATTCTACCAGGACTTGGTAAAGCTGTTTTATCCTGAGGAGGATATAAGGATAAGTCTTAAGAGACTTGAAGGGAGCATACGTACACTGGAGATGCTTAGGGCTTCCTACTTGGATAGGCTGAAGTATATAAGGGATACTGAAGAGGCTGCTAGGATTAGGAAGGAGGCATTGGGGAGGATATTATCTATTCCAGTTAGGCGGAAGAAGCAGTTAAACTACGCCCTTGAACTCTGGAAATATGCGCATAAACTGCCTTCAATAGACTTTGATGAGCCTATTGTAGTAATATCTGGCCCGCCTAACGTGGGTAAATCGTCACTCATAAATAGGCTTAGCACTGCAAAGGTAAAGGTAGCTAGCTATCCATTCACGACGAAGGAGATCCACGTAGGTCATATTGAGACGAAATACTTTAGGATACAGCTTATAGACACCCCAGGTCTTTTAGACAGGCCTTTGAAGGAGAGGAACGAGGTTGAGATGCAGGCTATATATGCCTTGAAACACCTACCAGATCTCATACTATTCATGTTTGACCCGAGCCCAGGTAGATACTATGAGGCTGATCAGCAGGTGGCGATATACAGAGAGATCAGGGAGTTATTTGGGGATAAGCCGTATCTCCTCGTCATCAATAAAATCGATGATGAGGATGTTGATATAGAGGAGTTTCTGGAGGAAGAGGCTTATAAAATATCTATATTAAAGGATTTAGGGGTGGAGGAGCTTAGGGAGACGATTTTAAATAAAGTGCTTAAAGGAGGTTAAAACCTATCGTATCTCAACCTTATATATGGATCCACTTATCTTCTCAATAGTATACTCTACCCCAAGTATCTTTTCAACTACATATAGGGCTGACTCCATATGCCTGGTAAACTCAGATACAGTATAGACGCCTCCCCCCTCTGACAAAGCCATAAATGGAATTATCATGTCTCCAACATACCTATCTAAAACAGCGCCCGACTTTAGCCATCCCAAGAACCTCTTTGCAGCATCCTCCCCAACCTTCTCCGCAGGCTTACCCCTCTCCCCAATTGAGTCGCCTCCACAGTATAGTCCCTCACTATGCCTAGCAACAACTAAGATGCTGGTCCCGGGCCCACCAGCCTTGTCATGGGGGACATGCTCCTTCTCAACCTTAATTATGTTCTCCAGATCCCTTAACCCAGATCTTAAGACTGTTTTTAAAGCTGCATCAGCCTGTCTATGAATAATATGTTGAGGCAGTCTGGACACCACACTCCTAATTAAGACCTCATCCAGACCTCCTCTATCCAATAGCTTAACACGGTCCAGCATTCCTGAAGGCACTACCCTCAGCCTTACCTTACCCCCACCAACAGGGTAATATCCCCTCTTAAGAACGTCTATATGGATAACTGGGCCAAATTTCTTGATGATGCTTGTATAGACATATCTCATGTAATCAATGGTGGGGCTCCACTTAACGTCAGTGCCTCCTATCAACGTTATCTCAGACTCGGAATCCGCTAATACAAGGGCCGGGACTAGAGACTGCATTACAAGAGATATGCTTCCAGCAGTACCTATATCATAGGTGAGCCTACCAGGCTTGGGGCCGTCAAGCCTTATAACGACCTCAGTAGAACCTATTCGGAGGCCCTCGATTGACCCTCCAAAAATCATCTGTAGAATCTTTAGAGAAGAAAGGTGTTGGGGCCTTAGACCCGGATTGGGTCTATTGGCCCGGATATTAACTACCCTAACGGTTTTACCAGTTGCTGCAGCCAACGCCGCCGAATACCTAAGTATCTGTCCACCGCCTTCTCCAAAAGCCCCATCTATCAGGATCATTTTATACGTACAATCCTCTTCCTACCCATTATCTCCCAATACTCGACGTTTACACCAGGCTCCAACTTCTCCCGGAGCTTCTCATCCTCCGGCATCTCAGTCTCGAAAGTCTCGTATGTCTCCAGGTCCATGAGCTGCACCGTATCCATGATAGCCACAACCTGCGCGCTTCTCTTATTGATTATCGGTATCTCAATATGGGTATCCACGGGGCCTACTAGGCTCCTCTTCACGCCGTCGAATAGCCCTATTGCAACGACCCTAGCCTTAGCTGACCCATGTTTCCCTGGCTTCGACTTCTCTATAGAGACTACCTTACATGGCTCGCCATCTATAATGACGAGATTACCTGGTTTAAGGGAACCTAATTCACCTGGTCTAGTGCTCAACAACATCACCTCTCTATATATAAAGTAAACTACTATTATATGAAATTATTAAACCCATAATTAATTAGTCCAGTTAGATGATAATTTATTGTGTTGAGGTGTTGGGAAGGGATTGCCATGCAGATAAAAACTGCTGGAATGGTTGTAGATGAAAAGAATCCTAGAAGCCCATACATAGCCTCGGATATAATAAACGACCTTCTCTCCAACAATATCGATGTAGTCGTATATCCCCCCACCAAGTTTACCGATAATAATGTAAGGCTGGTGGATAGCATTCAAGACGTCACTGGAGACATAGTGTTCTCTGTGGGTGGAGATGGGACAATTCTAAGGACATTTCTCTTCCTAAAAGACAAGGATACCCCTGTTATGGGGATTGGCCTTGGCGAAAAAAACTTCCTCTCATCTGTTACATGGGAGAACTATAAAATTGGGGTACAGAGGATATTGGATGGAAAAGTGTATATAAAGCAAGAGATGAGGTTGGATGTCGAGATAGAGGGTTATAATAAGCTTAGCTTACCCCCGATTCTCAATGACGCTGTATTGGCTACGGCCACCTTAGGCAAGACTATATATGCCTATGTAGCCCTCCTAGAGGATGAGGGAGAAATAGATCTATGGAGTGGAAAATGCGATGGAGTAATAATATCCACGCCCATTGGATCCACGGCATATTCATATGCCGCGGGCGGCCCAGTTATAGACACTGACTTGGAGAGTATCGTCGTAACTCCCTTGCTGCCAGTGGATAGGAAGCCCATTATAGTAATGAAGCCGGAGAGAAAGCTGGTTATATGGGCTTCTAGAAAGAGGAATAAACCAATACTTGTTTTAGATGGGCAGATAAAGATAGGGTTGGACTGGGAGGATAAAGTAGTTATAAAGAAGTCTGAGAACTATGCGAACTTCGTCGTGATAGATAAAAGGATGAGTATTTCGAGGATGGTAAAGGCGTCGAGATGAAGAAGATCTATATCATAGATACAACGGCATTGATATCCTGGCGTCTACCAACTGGAGAGACTGTTGTCACCTGCCCCCATGCAGTATCAGAAGCTAAAGGAGAGTTGACGGAAGCTATAATAGAGGCATATTTACACACTGGAAAACTAGATATTCAAGAGCCTGAGGATGCTTATATTAAGGAGGCTGTAGAAGCCGCTAAGGAAACAGGTGATTTGACCAGGCTTTCTGAGACGGATATCCATGTCATCGCCCTAGCGATAAAATATTTGGAGGAGGGTTATACGCCGATAGTCGTCACAGACGACTATTCAATACAGAATATACTGAATACCTTAGGAATAGAGTATACGAGTTATTATAGAAGAATTAGAACCCCGATAAAATGGGTAATGATATGTAAACAATGTGGAAAAACCTATCCCCCAGAAACCACGCTAGAGAAATGCGGGGAATGCGGTGGAGAAATCGTGAGGAGAAAAGCTAGATCCTCGGATAACTGACTATTGGTATATTAGGATATACTGCTGGAGAATACTTTCACTAAACCGGCTCACCCCATGCCGATGATAATTCTAATAAAAATATAGTGCTTAGGATAATAATAGTGATGATGACCGTTAGAAAAAGCGTGTTTAAAGACCCGAATAAACTGTCTTTGTCATATATACCCCAGAGGATCCCGCATAGGGAGACTAAGCTACAGCAACTAAAGGACTATTTCGATGGGGTCCTCAACGGGGAGATAAACTATGAGCATGTATTTATAATTGGAAACTCGGGTACGGGTAAGACGCTTGTAGCCCGTCATCTAGAGAGATATGTGAGAGATAAAGCAGGGAATAAGGTTATACCGATATATGTAAACTGTAGGCTTGAGAGGAGTCCAGGCAATATAATTAGGAAAATGATAAATAGCGTGACGATGAACACCGTGTCCAGGGGATACTCTCTTGAAGAGATATATAACGCCTTCCTAAGACACTTGTCAGATGGAGATATTAAGGCTCTCCTAATCCTGGATGACTCAGACCATCTCTTTGACAACCACAAGGACTTCATATATAAGCTTAGTAGGGCGGAGGAGGCTTCTCCCGAGTTCATGAGCAGGCTCTCACTATTGTTTATAGTCCATAGAGACGATATCTTCAGCAAATTGGATCCATGGACATCCGCAGGTCTACATAAGAACGTGGTTTATTTCGAGGACTATACCTATAATGAGCTGCTTGACATCCTTGTAATACGTAGTCAAGAGGCGTTTTACGAGGAATCCATATTATTTGAGACGCTTCAAGTCGCTGCGGATACGGCTACAGCCTATAACTTCAACGCTAGATACGCCATTGAACTACTATATAAAGCGGGGCTTATAGCCGATAGACGGAGGGAGAAGATCGTTAAACCCGAGCATGTCCGGCTAGCAAGGAATGAGACACCGCCTTCATTCTCACTTGAGGAGCTGAAGGGGCTTCAGCTACATGAGAAGATACTCCTGTACTCGATAGCCGAGTTATTATCCTCAAGCGGCAGATCTTTTGTAACCACAGGCGAAGTTGAGAAGAGATATAGAGAAAATGCGGTTTATTTCCATGTTAAACCAGTGGGGCATACATGGCTTTGGAAAATGATAAATGTATTATCGACATTTGGACTAATATCTAAAAGGCGTTCGGGCGCTGGCCAGAGGGGAAAAACCACCTTAATCGGCCTACCCTCCTTCCCAGCAAACTTGCTTATAAAGAGTCTCCTAGAGATGATACGAGATGAGAGGAGGGCAGAGGTCTGATCCTCCATTGGAGATGGAGAAGGTTTTTTATTCTAGACCCGCTATACGCATACTTTTCCATTTAATAGAAAATGGTATGGAGACGGAGACGAGGTTGATGCATGTCTCCAGATCAAACCATAAAAACTTCAATAGGCATATCAATAGACTCTCCTCAATGGGGCTGGTGGAGAAGAAGAGGCTTGGGAGGATAGTAGTTATAAGGCTTAGAGAAGATTCCGAGGCGCTTGATAAGATTATAAACACATATAAAATCTGGAAAGAGAGTGATAAGTAATAGATTTTAGTGTAATGCTTGGTCTAGCATGGTTCTCTGTGTATCATAATAACGCTTTACAACATCTTCTCTAGACATACATGTACTGCATATACATGACCCGGCATCCCTTTTACATACATCTTTATAACTACACTCGTCACACTCAACATCCATACCACATATGAAACAGCGTATATCGGGGACGAGAATCAACCCCATTTTAATAAGTATTCTATTCATAGCATCTAAAGCCGACTTATCAGATACGACAAAACCCTGTTGCCTAACATAACGGACTCCCTTAATCCCAACTATCTCCTTAAACCGATCCCCAAGTCTACGGGGAATCTGGAAAGGCACTCCATATCTTATCTTCATATACTGAACCATTTTTCAAACCACCTTACCACGTGACCCCATATCCACCTTTTTTACATAACTTAGTGAGACTGGGATATTCATCCTCCTTAAGATAGCCACATACATATGGAAAGACCTCCAAAACAAATTTCCTATATGAACAGTGCAGCCTACCCTTTAGATACGTGTTGTAAAGGTTGTTTAACTCCTCCCTAGCACCCCTATTTAATATGAAGAGGCGTAGCCTATACTGGGGGATACGTCCATCATATATTGCACCAGCCCTATTAGCGGAGTAGATAAGCCATGGAAGCAGCATATTAATGTATCTGAAGAGTGAGAAATACCTCTTTTTATTCATTCTACCAAATAGTATATCGAGTTTGGACCATTCCCCTAACAACCTTATCTTTTCCTCTAGAGAGATTGAGCCGCTTCTAAGTATCATATCGAAGTATGCATAGAAGACGTCCTCTATCTGGCTGGAGTTGGAGTTAAGCAGATTCCTTATCTCTGTTATTGAGAGGCTGCTTGATAACCTCTTCATCAAGATATCGAAGGGAAGGTTTTCCATAGGCGTTGAAACAAACTCTATATCTACTCCTGCAGCCGCTTCCTGAAGAAGATTGACCGCCAGCCGTGCATCTCCTCTTGAAGATCTAATTATCTTATCGATGATCTCATCGGAGATAGACAAGCCTTCAGAGGCTATGATCCTCCTTAAGAGGATCGAGATCTGCCTAGGTGTAAGAGGTTTAAACTCAATTACTTTAAAACTCTTCAACAATTCCTTATGTGAAGAAGGATCAGGTACGTTGGCCGCTGCAATTATAGGCACCTCCTTCTTAGAAGCTATGTCAAGAACAGCTTTCAACCCGCCTGTGTCAGCCTTAGGATCTATACCGTCGATCTCATCGAAGAATATGAGGATATTACGTCTAACACCTCCTGAAGTGAATGAATCCAGTGTATTTGACTGCGTTAGATGCCCGACCTTGGCATATATACTCTGTGCAGTTCTATAGTCGCTCGCATTCAACTCAACAACATGAAAACTAAGTTCATTAGCCAACGCATAAACAGCGGTGGTTTTCCCAATCCCAGGGGGGCCAGTCAACAATACGCCTGGATTGTCCCTAATCCCTCTCTGCCAATCCACAATCCATTTTAAAAGCTCCCTTTTAGCCTCTTCATTACCCACAATCTCATTTAGGACCCTAGGCCTATACTTCTCCGTCCACAACATTTTCATCCAGTCCCTTTAAATGCCCCGGCTAACTCAGCCAGCATAGCGGTTAACTGAACCTCTTCATATGCCCCCTCAGTCATCCTAAAATCATATTTAGCTAGGATCTCTGCTGTCTTTGGATTAAGGAGATTTTTCATCATAAGCTCATTTAATATAAGCTTTATAACCTCCTGACCATCTACTCCTGAAACAGCCTTAAACTCAAACAGTTTATCCACAGCCTCCTTGAACTCACCCAGCCTCAGCCTCTCTATAATACCAGCTATTACGCCTGGCGTGACTTTACCCACTATTTCATCTACATCCCTTACCTTAGGCTTTCCACCAGACACGTTTACTACCGACTGGAGAAGATTAATGGCCCTCCTAAGATCCCCTGCCGAGACCTCATATATTCTCTCTAAGACATCATCTGCACAATCGACTTTCTCATTTTCACAGATAGACTTGAGATATTTAATAGCCAATTCCCTTGGGATACGTTTAAATTTAAACGTTGCACATCTACTTTGAATCGGGCTAATTATTCGAGTCAAATAGTTACATATAAGTATGAATCGCGTGGTCCTAGAGTATATCTCCATGATCCTTCTTAAGGCGGTCTGGGCCTCAGATGTCATCATATCCGCTTCATCAAGTATAACAAGCTTAAAAGGAACCTCTTTAGTAGGCGTGAAATACTGTGAAAACACCTTAACCTTCTCCCTAATTACATTAATCCCCCTTTCATCCGAGGCATTCAACTCCAGGGTATACTCCCTCCACTTGTCTCCATATAACATTCTAGCGATAACAAGTGCAAGAGTAGTTTTACCAGTGCCAGGTGGCCCAGCAAACAGGAGGTGTGGCATCTCCTGTATATTATTCATAATATTTTTAAGGCTGGCCACCACCTCCTCCTGATCCACAACCTCTTCCAAAGTCTTTGGGCGATACTTCTCAACCCATAGTGTATCTATCCTAGAAAAGCTCATCTTTATAAACACCCCATATATTAACACTACCCAGTTACATTAAAAATTATTGAATGTGGTTATAATAGTATTTATGAAGAGAGTATGAGAATCGGTATTTCAGATCCAGAAATAGCATTATTAGATGCTGTGAAGAAGTTTGAGAAGATAAATATGAAGACGATAGATAATTTACCGCCTATTAGATGTGCATCTACAGTCGTTTCTAGGAAGGGTAGGGGGGAGGATGTAAGGCTCCCCGTATGGCTTGCTGAATATTTGATTGAGAGGGGTAAGGTCAATATCTCGGAATCCTCGATAAAAATACTGACGCAGAACCTTTGGAGGGAGTTGGCTCAACCCGCTTCAAGGGCGAGTATAGCTAAGATAGATCCCCGTTTCTATACTATTGTACATATATATGGCTTGATTTTGAAGAAGGGAGGAGTCATAGGTTCTAGACCGATGGCTAATAGGGATGATATCAGAGCCGCTATAAACAAGAGGAAGGAGGTTATAAGTAAACTGAGCAATATTGATCTTGGGATAATGGAGGATAGGCTTACTTTTGAGGAGAAGATCCTCCTAAATAAGCTTAGAACCGTTAATAGGGAGTGGGATAAGATTATTGGAGTAGATTAGTATGACAGAGGAATTATCTCTAGAGGCCCGTATACTAAAGTTCTTCAAGGAATTTAGGGATGAGCATGATAGACTAAAGTATGTCGAGATGATAAACGCTTTACCCGCGTTGGAGGATAAGGTTGTAAAGATCGATTTCAATGATTTGTTCTATTACGAGAGGGAGTTGGCTCAGGAGCTTACTGAGAATCCGTTTGAGTTCATAGATGCCGCGAAGACCGCTGTTATAGAGGTTTTAAAGGTAGAGAGGCCGCTGGATGTAATGCATATCAGTAAGGACCATATATATGTGGCGGTCTCGGGAGAAGAACCCGGTTATCCTGTGAAGCTTAGAAGCATATCCTCGAAATACATTGGGAAATTGATTACTGTACAGGGGCTGTTGGTTAAGGTTACCCAGATTTTCAGCGTCCCAGTCAGGGCAGTCTATGAATGTAATGCATGTGGAGCGGAGATAGTCGTTGAAAGAAGAAATATATCCGAAAAGATGGGTAAACCATCTTGTCCAGAGCATAGGAGAGCATCCTGTAAACTCGTCAAGGAAAAGACTCTATTCACAGATATACAATATGCCAGGATACAGGAGAGGCCTGATGAACTGCCTCCAGGCCAGATACCCAGGTTTATAGACGTTATATTCGAAAAACCGATGGTGGACAAGGCCTATCCAGGGGACTTCGTCAAGGTAATTGGAGTACTGGATATCAGGCAGAGACAGCGTAGAGACAGGCTTGAATACGACTTTATCCTCGTTGGAAACTATGTAGAGAGCCGTGAGAAGGAGGCGTTTGAAGTCGTAATCACTAGAGAAGAGGAGGAAGAGATTAAGAGAGTGGCGAGGGAACCCGGTTTCTATGATAAGCTGATAAGAAGTTTTGCCCCCAGCATATATGGCTATAATGAGATTAAAGAGGCATTATTACTAAGCCTAATAGGTGGAGAGGATAAGGAGCTGAGAGATGGGACAAAGATCAGGGGGAAGATACATATTCTGTTAGTTGGAGACCCTGGTCTAGCCAAGAGCCAATTACTTAAATACGCTGCATACATAGCTCCAAAAGGCATATACACCAGTGGCCGCGGCTCAACAGCAGCAGGGTTAACAGCTGCCGTTATTAAAGAGCCTGGTGGAGGAATGAGTCTGGAGGCGGGGGCAGTTGTCCTAGCTGACATGGGAGTATGTGCCATAGATGAGATAGATAAGATGAGGAATGAGGATAGAGTTGCCCTACACGAGGCAATGGAGCAGATGACGGTATCGATCTCGAAAGGAGGAATAATAGCGACTCTAAACGCCAGGACGACTATAATAGCTGCTGCGAATCCCGTCGACGGCATATTTAATCCATATAAGCCTCTAGTAGCCAATATAAACCTGCCTGTAACCCTGATATCCAGGTTTGACTTGATACATACAATTAGAGACGAGTTGAGTGAAGAGAGAGATAGGAGGCTAACGGAGCACATGATCCTGGCTAGAGAAAGCGATATACCATATGAAGATACGTTTGACACGATGTTTATGAGGAAGTTCATTGCATACGCTAGGAGACTTAATGTTAAGATGACTAGGGAGGCATCTGACCTACTACAGGAATATTTTATAAATATGAGGAGACAAGCCAGTATGACTGAGGACGTAAGTTCAATCCCGATTACACCCAGGCAGTTTGAAGCTCTTATTAGACTGGCTGAGGCGAGTGCAAGGGCGCATCTAAGGACAAAGGTTACAGAGGAAGATGCACGGATAGCTATCAATCAGATGAACCTGTATCTGAGGCAGGCCGCTATGGATATGACGACTAAGCAGGTAGACGTCACCCAGATTATGACAGGAACCCCCGCTAGAAAGGCTTCTAAGACGTCTACAATATTGAGCGTCATCAGGGATCTAGTGAATGAAAACAATGGAGAAGCCGTTAATGAAGAGGATATAGTGGATAATGTGATTAGGAAGACGCATATTAAGAATAGGGATGAGATCCTTGAGATAATTGATAAGCTTAAGCAGAATGGCGTAATATATGAACCTATGCCTGGGTTTTATAAACCAGTACATTCTAAATAATGGTTCTATAGTATTAGAATATTGAATGCAGATGAAGATAAGAGACCTGCCCCTTCCCAAACACATTATAGAGCATCTGGAGAATCTTGGATATAGTGAACTATATCCACCGCAGAAACTAGCTGTGGAAAAAGGCTTGTTCTCAAATAAAAACATGGTTATAGCCACTCCAACAGCCAGTGGAAAAACCTTCATAGCGATATTGGCTGCGATACATCAGCTCCTAGTCGATAGAGGGTCAAAAATCATATATCTAGTTCCTCTAAAGGCATTAGCCAGTGAGAAGTATAGGGAGTTCAGCGAGGTATTTAAAATACCAATTTCAAATAGGAGGGTCAGGATATCAATAGCCACAGGAGACTATGATACACCCGGTGAGGAGCTCAAATATGCCGATATAATTATAGCCACTAATGAGAGGATGGACTCCATCCTGAGACACTCTCCATCGTGGATAAATAAGATTAGGCTTGTAATAGCGGATGAAGGACATTTAATCGGTGTCTCAGACAGGGGACCTGTGCTTGAATCCCTCTTGACCAGGCTGAAGATAGAGTTTAGAGATATTAGGATAATTGTTTTAAGCGCTACGATAAGTAATAAAGGCGATTTCAAACAGTGGCTTAAGGCAAATGTAATCTACTCCGACTGGAGGCCCGTTCCACTCCGTGAGGGAGTGATATATGACCACATGGTGGTCTATTCAGACTATTCCGAAAAGGAGTTTCCCCGATATACAGGAGACCCTATACTTGATAATGCCTATAAAACTGTAGAGGAGGGAGGACAGGTTATTATATTCACTCAAACTAGGAGAGAAGCGGTTGGGAAAGCCAAGAAATACTCTGAGTTCATGAGACATAGGACGAGTATCTTTGACGAGGAGGAGAAGAAAGTTTTGGAAGAGGCTTCTAGACAGATTCTGGAGAGAGGAGAGGTTACTGACCTAAGTAAGACTCTCTCAAACGTATTAAAGTCGGGGGTTGCATTCCATCATGCTGGATTAAGCCCCACCCATAGGGAAATCGTGGAGGATCTTTTTAGAAGGGGATATATTAAGCTATTAACCGCTACACCTACACTGGCGGCGGGAGTAAACTTGCCTAGTAGGAAGGTCATTATAACCTATACAAGTAGAAGAGGGTTTGGAGGGTATCAGGAAGATATATCTGTGTTTGAATATAAGCAGATGGCGGGTAGAGCTGGGAGGCCTCAGTATGATGAGAGTGGAGAAGCACTGCTCTACTCTAGATATGAGAATCTCGTTGAGATACTTATAGAGACATATTTAAAGGGTGAGCCAGAACCACTTGTCTCACATCTACTCGAGGGAGAGAATTTGGAGAGCCAGCTCCTAGGGCTGGCGGCTACCTATAGGAAGATAGGCTCTGAACAAATAAGCAACTTCCTATTCAACACCCTATGTAGTATCCAGGAGCCTGAGAGGAGAATCATGATGAGAGGCCAGAGGGCTCTAGAGACCCTTATCGATGGAGGATTAATGATCTATAATAGAGATAGGGATATATTTAGACCTACGGCCCTTGGCCAGAGGACGGCTGAATTATATATTCTACCATCAACCGCAATATATCTAAAGGATGTAGTGATTAGGAATAGGAATATTGAGAAGCCTCCTGAGCCACTATTACTCCTATATTATATAAGTAAGACACATGACATGGGTGTCCTAAACGTCAGGAAGAAGGAGCAGGAGAATATCATTAGGGAGCTGGAGACTAGATACATGGATGTATTGGGAGATTATCTACATGGATTGATAGAGAACTATATGCTATACTATGATGAGAGGGAGATGTCTGCATGGAAGATCGCCTTTGTACTGAGGGATTGGATAGAGGAGAAGAGTGAAAACGATATCCTAAGGAACTGGGGAGTGGAACCGGGAGACCTCTATATTATCAGGAGTAATGCAGAATGGCTATGCTATGCTGCTAGAGAAATCTCGAGGCTATTCAAAAACACCTTGTATGAAAAGGAGTATACTAAGTTGGTTCTCCGCGTGAGACATGGTGTTAAGGAGGAGCTTCTACCCCTTGTCGAGATACCTGGTATAGGGAGGAGAAGGGCTAGGGCACTGTATATCCATGGCTATAAACGGTTAGCCGACTTCAGGAATGCGAGAGAGGAGGAGTTGATTAGTATCCCGGGTATAGGTAAGGGATTGGCGAAGAAACTTATTGAGGAGGCCAGAGGCCCATAGACTCTATCCGAGAAAGGAGTTTTAGAAGACGGGTCTCAGCCGCCTTAACATAGATCTCTAGGCTCATCGCCTCTTCAATATCCTTCTCAGACAAGTATCTAGAGAGATACTTGTTCCCCAACAGCATTTTAACAGCCTTATCCCTAGTAACTCCTCCTGTCAGGAATATCTTCCTAAGCTCTTCATGGACACGCTGCCTATCAGCCCCCTTTAGAGCAGCCTTCTGAAGAATCAGGTCGCTGTATATATAGGGTTCCTGCCTCCTAATGTTCTCCAACGCCCTCTCCCTATTGATAACCATGTCCTCAACCACCTTCTTCATAGTCTTCAACTGCTCGTCTAGTAATAGGAATAGCTCTGGCACCATGCATCTCTCGAAGGAGCTGTTAGTCAAGTCACGCTCATGCTCAAGAACGATGTTCTCCAATATGCCTACAGCATATCCACGTATGACCTTGGCTAGGCCGCACACCCGCTCACTACCAATGGGATTCTTTTTATGCGGCATAACCGATGAACCTACCTGACTCTTTCCAAAGGGCTCGAAAACCTCCTCGATCTCACTCCTCTGAAGATTCCTAATCTCCCTGCCCAACTGATCTAGTATGCTTGAAAGACTCACGAGAGCTAGTAGGTAGGAGGCTAACCGGTCTCTAGGAAGAACCTGGGTATAGAAAGTGGCTTCACCAAGACCCAAGCTCTTCATTAAACTGGATTCAGCGGCATCGCCCTTTGGATAGAGCTCGACCTGAGAACCTACCGCACCTCCAAGCTTCCCGACACTGACATAATTAAACATTTTATTAATTATATTAAAGAACCTGACCAGCTCATCTATAAATAAGCCTAGTTTAAACCCATATGTAACTGGTATAGCCGCTCTACCATGGGTTCTACCCAATATTGGAGTCGCCTTTTCCTCCAAAGCCCTCTTAATCAACACCTCAATAAGGACCTTCAGCCTCTCCATAATAATTTGATGAGCATCCCTGATCTGGAGGGCCAGAACCGTATCTAGTATGTCATTTGACGTCGCTCCAACATGGATATACCGACCATATTCACCCGCCTTCTCAGACAAGGCCATTACAACAGCCATAGTCTCATGTCTAGTAACCTCCTCCCACCTAGTTACGTCATCTATAGAAACCTTCTCAAAAGCCTTCCAAATCTTATCCAGAGGAATCTTATCTTTAATAATACCGTTTTCCACCAATGACTTGAGAAGGTTAAACTCTACAATCTTCATATATTTAAGCCAAGTATCCTTGTCAAATACCTTCCTCATCTCATCAGAGCCATATCTATAGCTTATAGGATGGATACCCTTCCCCACCATCGACACCATCTAGAATCTATTTCTAATACCTTTAATAACCACAAAAAATAAGTTAAAACTTGGATAATAAAAATGAGATACCTACTTACATGGGAAAAGCTGGATAAAGACCTTGAGAAGAAGATTTATAGGGAGTTTAGGGTAGAGCCACATATACACAGGGAGGGTATATATACACTCTATACTGAAAAGCCTCCCACTGAAGATGGCAGTGGGATATTAATAGGGGTTAAAACATATCGAGGCAGAGAGATGGTGAGAAGCTTCTCAGATGGGGATTATAAAGAGATAGATGAGATGTTAGACGGTCGATACGTATATATAGACTTCTCCAGAGAGGCTATCTATAGAGATCCACTAGGGTTAAAGACAGCTTATATTGGGGTAAATGGTATAGCAAGCGATAAGAGGCTACTATGGATTCTTGGAAATAGAACACCTTATTCAATTCCCCCCAACTACATATGGAGCGTAAGAAGAGGAGGTAATTTGGTGCCGGTGGAGAAGCTTGTTAGCTTTCCATCCTCTCCAGAATATAATGTAGATATAGAGGAGCATGCTAGGGAAATGGGTAGATATCTATTGTATAGAATGAGAAAAATCGCTGAACATGTAAAACAGGGTGAAAAAAAGGTTTACATAGCGTTTTCAGGTGGCGTAGACAGTAGCTTGACATATGTTCTTGCTGAAAAAACAGGTCTCAAACCTATCCCTGTAACGGTCTGTAAAAAGGGTGCGTATGATGAAAAAGCCTCAATGGAATCAGCTGAATTACTAGGCGCCGCTGACAATCACATAATCATGTATCTGGATGAGAGGATACTGGATGAGGATATTAGGAAGATAGTGGGTATAGTGGAGGATTCTAATTTAATGCAGATATCATTATCCATCCCCCTATATGTATTGGCCGAGGAAGTTGCGGGAGGAAACGTCCTTCTAATGGGTCAGGGAAGCGACGAACTATTTGGTGGCTATCAGAAATACATTGACATATATAGGGAGAAGGGGGTTGAGAATGCTGATAAGGAGATTAGGCTGGATGTACTCATGTCACATAGATTCAACTTTAGTAGGGAGGATAAGATAGCTAGTGAGTATGGTATGGATCTATGGTATCCATTGATAAGCCCAGGCATAGTATATTACGTGTTTGGTAAACCACTGAGCTTTAAAATAAAGGGTTTGGGGGATGAGACTAGGAAGTGGTTAATAAGAAAGATAGCCGAGTATATCGGGCTCCCCCATGAAATCATATATAGGAAAAAGAAGGCCATGCAATATAGTTCAAAGAGCCAAGATATGCTTGTTAAGACACTTGGTAGGAAAAAAGTGTCAAAGACACTTTATCATTTTTATTTAGATATTGTTATGTCGTATTTTAACGAGTGGGGTGATTAAAATAGGGAAGTGGATAGTTACCTCTGCATGGCCATATGCCCATGGCGTCCCCCACCTAGGTAATTTAATAGGATCCCTATTATCAGCCGATATATTCACGAGATACCTTAGGATAAAGGGTGAAGACGCTATTTTAGTATCGGGCTCAGACGAGCACGGGACACCGATTGAGGTAAAGGCCTTGCAGATGGGGAGGGATCCAAAGGATTTGACTGACGAGATCCATAGTAAGATAGTTAATATGCTCGAGGGCTTCAACATTAAGTTTGATAATTATACTCGGACACATAACGATGTACACATTAAATTTGTCCAAGACTTTTACATGAAGATATTTGAAAATGGCCATATATTCAAGAAGAAGGATAAGATGCTTTATTGTGAACACGATAAACTATTTCTTCCAGATAGATTTGTTGTTGGAACTTGTCCACACTGTGGATATGAACATGCTAGGGGAGACCAGTGTGAGAACTGTGGAAAGCTTCTGACACCCCTAGAGCTTGTAGAGCCGAAATGTATTGTATGTGGCGAAGAACCGGTTGTAAGGGAGACTACACACTTCTATTTCGACTTACCGGCTTTTGAAGAGAGGCTTAGGAAGATGATATCTGAGTCGGAGACACTTACTGAAAACGCTAAAAACTTTAGCCTCAACATGATAAAAGAAGGGCTGAGGCCCCGTTCAATAACACGTAATAATAAGTGGGGAATACCTGCACCTTTCCCAGGAGCCGAGGATCTTACTATTTATGTCTGGTTTGAAGCCGTATTAGGTTATGTATCCGCTGTGAAGGAATACTTCATTAAAAAAGAAGGGGATCAGGATAAGTGGAAGGAATGGTGGTTTGATAAGGATACGAATGTAGCCTTCTTCATTGGAAAGGATAATATCCCGTTCCACACGATAATATTCCCAGCTCTTTTGATGGCGACCGGAGACCCATATACATTTAAATTCTATATTGGTGCCACGGAATACCTTAACTTTGAGGGGAAGAAGTTTTCAAAGACGCATAAGATTGGAATCTGGTGTGATGAGGCTCTTAAACTCCTACCCCCCGACTACTGGAGATATACCTTAGTGTATCTTAGGCCGGAGACCAGGGACTCTAGTTTTACGTGGGAGGCCCTTGACTATGCTGTGAATGAGGAGCTTAATAATCATTTTGGAAACCTTGTCCAGAGGCTGTTAACACTGATAAAGAAATATTATGGGGGTAGGCTTCAGAAGGCTGATGTAAAGACAGGTGATCAGAAAGAGGTTATAAAGACACTGGATGAGGTTAGTAGGAAGGTTGATAGGTTCTATATGGATATGAGGTTTCAGAAGGTGCTTCCAGAGGTTATGAGGCTGGTTAAGAGAGCAAATGCCTTGATCAACAAGGAGAGGCCTTGGGAAAAGGCTAAGGAAAACCCTGATCTAGCCCATTCAACCCTATATACGATATATAGGGCTGTGAAAGCGGCTACAATAATGCTATACCCGATAATACCTGAGTCCTCGAGGAAGATACTCGGGTATCTCGGGGAAAACGATGAGGAGGTCTCTTGGAACGCGATGTATGAAGAACCTGAGGCGGTTGTTATAGACCCTGGTTTCAAGCCGCCGTTTAATAGGATAAATATAGAGGATATTAAGAATAAATTAAGGTTATTAAGAGGTGATGTTATGGAGAGAATCGATATAGGATATCTTTCTAAGATAGATATGAGGATAGGCACTGTTGAGAAGGCTGAGAAGAAAGTTGGCTCAAAGAAGATACTTAGGATAAGTGTTGACATAGGAAAAAGGAAGATAAAGGTCTTAGCAGGATTAGCGCCATACTATAAACCAGATGAGCTTGTGGGTAAGAAGGTTGTTGTAATCACAAACATGAAGCCGAAGAAGATCATCGACGAGACCTCAGACGCGATGTTACTAGCGGCGATAGATGATAAGGGTAGGGTCAGGCTACTCACCCCAGATGGAGATATAGATAATGGTGCTAAGGTTGGCTAGTGTCTATAATGTTTAAGGCAGATCTACATATCCACACCATATATTCCCTAGACAGTGTCATCGAGCCTTCCCTATTGATAAAAGCCTCGAAAAAAGTAGGGTTAAAAGCCATCGCTATAACTGAGCATGATACTATCGAAGGAGCCATAAAAATACTTCGTGACTATCGGGATCCAGATCTAATAATTATTCCCGGGGTAGAGTTCACTCTATGGGAAGGGCATTTAATAGGCTTGAATATAATGAAGATGCCTCCTAAGCGTCTAGGCCTATCAGAGCTGATAGAGTTTATCCATGGAGAAGGGGGGATAGCCGTCATCGCCCATCCATTTGACATAATAAGGGGCTTTAAGAAGATAGAGGAGAATATAAGACATGTCGATGCAGTTGAAGTGGCTAATGCATCAGACCTGAGGCTTAAGAAGAATATGGAGAAGGCTATGAAGCTATGTGAAGAAAATGACAGGGGATATACAGCTGGGAGCGATGCCCATGTTATAGAGGCCCTTGGCCAGACATATCTTTATTGCGATGAGGAACTTGAAAATATAGACGATATTATTGAATATGTTTTGAAAAGACGGTTTAAGATACATGCAGGGAAAACGCCTCTACACTCGAGGCTGAAGAAATATCTGAAGCGATTCTAGCCTTCAACCAAGTAGTGTGTGCATCCACTACCTCGACAAGCTTGACATCACCTATATTACCGTCATCTACGACAACTATCTTATATGCATAGTTTCTAGCCATAAACGTCCCATTCTTACCCCTCTCGTTAACAAGAACCGGGCCTCGCCATCCAAGCCACATCCTATTCCTCCTAAGTAGGATTGAGTCGACGAAATTAGATACCTCTACACTCCTCCTCTTAATAACCTCAGTAGGCACTTTATCCATGTATTTAGCGGGTGTATTAGGGCGGGGGAAGAATTTGGATATATTGACGAAGTCAGGTTCAGACTCCTTTAATAAGTCAAGGGTCATCTCAAAATCACTCTCCTCCTCCCCCGGATGCCCTATGATAACGTCGGTTGAGAACGAGAAACGCGGATCCACTTCCCTACGGATCCTCTTAACAGACTCGATATACTCCTCCACTCCATGGCTCCTATTCATAATCTTCAATAACCGCTCGCTACCAGTCTGCACAGGAATATGTAGGAAATAGTAGAACCTATCCGTCGAAGTGAATAACTCAATCAACTCATCCAGCCATTTATAAACCCATCTAGGATTAGCCATACCTATTCTAACGATGAAACTTCCCTCGATACTAGCCACCATCCTCAGCAAGTCAATCATATTACGTCGAGGCCTAAGATCATATCCATATGCACCTAAATCAGAAGAGGTCAGGTGAATCTCTCTCACGCCCTTCTTAACGAGGTTTCTAATGAGGCATTCCAAGTCCTCCAGTGGAATACTCTTCACAACACCCCTAGCGAACCACGTTCCGCAGAAACTACATTTGTCAAGGCATCCAGAGGAGACTCCAATAGGCATCGTAATCGGGGTCTCACGTATATGTAGGTCATGGGGAACCCTCCCGCCATTCCCAGGATGGCTCTTAGACGATGCCCCTATAATAGACTCAACTACATCCACAATCCCAGGGCCTACTGAGGGGCCTGTCAAGCCCGCGAACCGTATCTCCCTAGCCAGCCTCTCCTTGTTAATCAGTGGTAGACATCCACTTAAAACCAGTCTCTTATCGGGATACCTTCTATTTAGAAACTTTAGGTAGTCGATTATCCTATCCTCAGTCTGCTTCTTAACACCACATGTGTTAACTATAATTATATCCGACTCATTAAGACTGTCCACTATGGAGTATCCACTCTCCCTAAGGTAATGCTCCATGACTATAGCCTCGAATTTATTCAGTGGACAGCCAAATGTCCTGATGTATATCCTCATCTCCATATCACAGATTCATCAACGATGTTATAAAGATTTCCATGAAGACTACTCCTCTTTTTCCAGGAGCCATCTATAAGTCGGTGCCATCGTCTTAGGCCTAGACCCATATGCCTCGTCCACCCTACCAATCTTGGTATTATGTGGAGAGGATCTAACTGTATCGGGATCTGAATATGCCTCTTCAATTATCGCCTTCAAGGCATCTGCATACCTATCCAAATCACTTTTTGAGACGGACTCCGTGGGCTCAATCATGAAGGCCTCCTTCACGATAAGTGGGAAATATATGGTTGGCGGATGCAGTCCATAGTCCAGTAGCCTCTTTGCCACGTCTTTGGCAGTTACCCCAGTATCCTCCTTCAAAGGCTCAAGGCTTATAACGAACTCATGCTTCCTAAAAACACCTTTTGAATATGGCAGGGACACACCCCTGAGGTCCTTTATCCTCCACAGTAGATAATTGGAGTTTAGGACGGCTTGTTCAGAGGCTTTTCTAATCCCCTCACCACCATTTAGGAGGATATAGCAGTAAGCCCTTAGGAGAACAGATATGTTCCCATAATATCCATGTACTTTTCCAATACTATTCTTCAGATCCCAGTTTAGGAAATACATTCCATCCTCATGATCGATGTATGGTATGGGTAGAAACTCCTTGAGATATGATTTTACTCCAACAGGGCCTGAGCCGGGGCCGCCTCCCCCATGTGGCGTGCCAAACGACTTATGCAGGTTAAGATGGACAATGTCGAAGCCCATGTCACCAGGCCTAGCCAGACCAGCGATAGCGTTTAAATTCGCCCCGTCATAATACATTAACCCACCTACTTCATGCACCTTCTTAGCTATCTCAACAATATTCTTCTCAAATAAACCAAGTGTATTCGGATTAGTTAGCATCATGCCAGCAGTCTTATCGCTTAAAGCAGCTTCAAGGGCATCCATATCAACCAAGCCATCCGGATCACTGGGTATCTCGATAACCTTAAACCCAGCCATCTTTGCACTAGCGGGATTCGTGCCATGTGCGGAATCAGGGATAAGAATCTCGTCTCTATGCGACTCACCATGCACTTCATGATACTTCTTGATTATAAGTACACCGACGTATTCTCCATGGGCTCCAGCAGCTGGCTGTAACGTAAAGAAGTCCATACCCGTGATCATAGACAGGTACTTCTTCAGTTCATATAGTATCTCCAACAGGCCCTGTAGAGTCTCCTCAGGCTGGAGGGGATGTATATTCATAAGGCTAGGCTCTGAAGCAAGATAATCACATATTTTGGGATTATATTTCATCGTACAGCTACCTAGGGGATACATCCCTAAGTCCACGGAGAAGTTCATTTGGCTAAGCCTAATAAAGTGTCTGACGACCTCTGGCTCCGATAGATCCGGAATAGAGAGAGTTTTTCTAATATATTTCTCAGGAAGGTATCTAGATGCCTCCTTAACAACGTCTTCAGGTAGAGACGGGTCTATTTTGGAGAGCTCATATATCAATGGCTCATCCCACTTTGCCTGTCTAAACCCAGTCACTAGCCGATCACCTCCTCAATAGAGGATATCAGCCCCTCCAACGCCTGTTGAGAATGGTGTTCATTGAGTGAAACTGTATGGTATCTAGCCAGTACGGCTCCGAATAAAAAGCCTTTATTAATCATATGCCTTAGAAGGCTTTTGGTCTCTATAGGCTTATCCAAGGTGAGTGAGAACTCCCTGAAATAAGGAAGGTTATAAGGCTGTTCAAAGCCATGGGATGCAAGCATCTCATAAAGCATATGTGAATATTTCAATAGCTTCGTCGAAAGCTTAACCAAGCCATTTTTACCAAGTAGAGAAATGTATACAGCTGATGCCACTGCAGTCAACGCCTCATTACTACATATATTTGACGTTGCACGCTCCCTACGTATATGCTGCTCCCTAGTCTGTAGAATCATTGCAAAAGCCCGCTCCCCATCAACTGTCTTCGTCAAGCCGATTATACGCCCAGGCATCTCCCTAATTAGCTTCATATCCCTCCTGACGCCGAAGATGCCTAGTAAAGGGCCTCCGAAGAACAAGGGATTACCTAGGGGCTGCCCCTCCCCAACCACGATATCAGCTCCATAGGCGCTCGGAGGCTTTAGGATAGGCAGAGATAATGGATCTACACCTACTATAAAAAGGCCATTCCTATTATGGACATACTCACCGGCCTCATCCAAATTCTCCATAATATATCCATATATATTGGGATATTCGGCGTATAACCCGGCTATCCTCCTACCTCCATCCACCTTATTTAGGAATGATATATCTATATTTCCTTCTTCATCAAGTGGATACTCCATGTATTCGACGCCTGCTCCCCATAGATACGTCTTCAAAACCATCTTTCTATAATATGGCATGTCCTGGGGAATGAGGACAATATCTCCCTTAGTTGCCCTCACCGAGAGAAGAAGGGCTTCGGCAGCTGCGCTTGACCAGTCGTACATAGAACTGTTTACTACATCCATATCGAGGAGCTCGGCCAATAGACTTTGATACTCGTATAAGGCCTGCATAAGCCCCTGAGAGATCTCAGCCTGATAAGGTGTGTATGAGGTGAGGAACTCCGTCCTCATTAGGATATATTTAACTACAGCAGGTATATAGACTGGCCATACACCTCCCCCGAGAAAAACCTTCTCAGGCGGGAAAAACTGGTTTTTAGAAAGCTTTTCACCAAGGTATCTAGTTAACTCAAATTCATTGAGACGAGGAATATCTAAGGCCTCTTTAAACAAAACTTCCCTGGGAATATCTTTAAAAAGCTCTTCAATTGAGTCGATGCCCAGTAGGGACATCATCTCCATAACTTCATCCTTAGTATTAGGAATAAAGTTCATCGGCAGCCCCTCCTGAAATATTTCTAAAAGATTATTTAAGAAAACATATAATAATAATCTCCATTATAATTTACCTTAATTAACTCATTTAATTATAACGTTAAGTATAGTATAATGGTAATTAAATCATGGATAGTATTGATGAAGGGGTTGTAATGATGATAAGAACCAATAAAATAATCCTGGTAACAATCCTTGTAGCAATGCTTGTAGCGATAGCATCTCTAAATCCAGCGATATACGCCCAGAACTATTCACTGGAGATTAAAGAAACCTACACCATTGAGAAGGACGGTGGAAACCTGTATATGTTCTACGACGTAACTATACACGGCGTCACGACAGGAGTCCCAGATAAGGTAGAGTTCAAGTATCCAAGCGACTTTATAGGAGGCAGGTTCCTCTATGTCAAGGCCTTTACCGACATTAAGGAGAAGAACCTACTCAAGACCACGGTAGTTAGGGGAGATGTAGATACTATAGTGACAGTCTATACCTCTGGATTAGATGTCTCAGAGGATACTGCATCATTCAAGCTCATAGTGTTTATGCCACTAGCAGTATATCAGGAGAAGCCGTTTGAATATGCAATAGACATAATTAAGTATCCAGCTACAAACATCCCGATCGAGAAAGTTACTTTGAAGATTGCTCCTCCACTGAATGCAAAACCAGAGGAGGTGCCACAGGGACTTGAGGTAAGCCAAATAAGCCCGTCGGGAGTCAAGCCCGAGCAGTATGAGATTAAGGCCACCTTCACCCAGGAGAATATCACGTATACTGACCAGGGTCTTCCAGAAGTATATAAGGTTATACTATCAAATAGAGACACTCCTAACAACGTGATACTCCTCCTAAAGGGAACGGAGGATATTACTATAAAGATATATCCAGATGGAGAAGTTAGATACACCTATGTCTATACCTTAAGGAACTATGGATACGACGCCTTAACGACGAAGAGCAAGATCACCATAAAGAAGCCAAGGGGAACACATGATACTTATCCATTATCACTACTAGATAGGGAACTCGAGTCGGAGGATGCTGGTACAATTATATATGTTAACCCACCATACGTGGTCCTTGAGAATATGACGCTACAGTTTAAGATGATATTCTATACCAAGACCAATGTTACCAACACAGGGCTACTTGGAGAAGAGCTCAGGTATGATATACTTGTCAAGCCTACAGTTGACTTCCTCATAGAGGAGGCTAGGATAAAGGTATATGCTCCAGACAACACTATCGTTGAGGAGACTACAGTCTACAACTTCACACGCTTCATGGACGTAAGTCTAGATAATACAGTTAAGGTAAATATGTTTACATCACTATATGAAAACGAGTTTATAGGAATAGCGATCTACTTCCTAATAGCTGCTGGGGGCATAATCAGCGTATATAGGGCATATTATCTACTGGCTTATAGAAGGCTTCCTGAAGAGATGAAGAGATATCTAAGGGAGATGAAGCAGGAGATCAAGCTGATGGAGGAGTTAATCGACTTGGAGGACAGGTATCTCAAGAGGGAGACCAAGAGCAAGGAGTATCTAAAGCGTAGGAGCCAGATAATCAAGGCGCTTAAGAAGGAGATGAAGAAGAAGGAGCACACGAAGAAAGAGCTATCCAAAGTAGCGGAGAGAAACCCGAGGGTTAGAGAAGCCCTAAACCTAATTCAGGACATGGAGGATAAATGGGAGGAGATGAGGAGACTCGAAGAAGACTTCCTCCGTAGGAAGATAACCCCCGATCAGTATACAGAGGAGCGAAGACACTTGCTCACGGAATTCAGGGCATATCTAAAGAAGATAGAGGGGCTGGTATAACCCTCTAAATTACCTTTTATATATCCATCTATCCTAAGGCATATCCCTCCATAAAATTTTAATATATCTCCTATTCAAACAAAGCATATTGAAGAAGAGATAGCCCCGTCGTCTAGCGGCCAAGGATGCCGGCCTTTGGAGCCGGCGACGTGGGTTCAAATCCCACCGGGGCTACCAAACTTTATGGTAGGTAGCTCCTCTTTATAGAGGCGAAAAGAACTAAGCTGATATACTTTCTATACTTCAAATGAACCTTCATAGGCCTCGGCCCGATCTTGAGAGGTTCCTTCAAAAAGCTTCTCTATGTACTCTCTCTCCTCTTCAAGCTGTTGGATATCTCTTCGTGAGTACATTCTCTCCTGGGTACGTATAGCAGAAGAGAGGTTTAGCTGATATATTTTCCTAGTATACCCATTCCACATTGTAAATGGGGGGATATTCCTATATACAAGCCCCATTACATGTGAAAATGCCCCAATAATTTTTCCGGCGAATATAGATGTTGATATTGATATCTTAGCGAAATCACCTATAAAAGAACCGAGTTTTATAGTGCCAGTATCGAATCTTACACCGCCGAACTCCACTTTTATCTTTCCATATGTGTTTTTTAGGTCGGATGTCACGGATAAAGCGCCTATATTAACCCATTCACCTACATAGCTATGCCCTAAATAGCTTTCATGAGCCTTATTAGTATAGCCGTCTACAAGGGAATCGGATATCTCCCCACCTATTTTACATACTGGTCCAATCACTACATTCTCCCTAACCAAGCCCGAGAAGATATAAGAGTTCTCCCTAATGACACTAGGGCCAGAAATACGGCTGAAGGCATGTACCTCCACATTGTCACCAATGATTATCGGGCCCTTACTAGAATCTAAATAGACGTACTTCTCGATATAGACGCCCTCCTTAGAGGCGAAGACAGGCCACTGCCCCCTATTCGGCTTCAACACACTGAAATTCCCTTTAATAAATTTACTAAAGATATCGTCGCTAATTATCATACCCTGGATCTTTATAATGTCCCAAGGATACCTGACTAGGAATATATTCGTAGATGGATATTCTAACCCGGGTAGCTTATTAGCTAAATTAAAACCATCTAGATTATCTTTGTTTAGCTTACCTGCTATAAAGACGCCGTCTATGTAAATCGCTTTACCAGATGGAGCGGTCTCCAAATATTTGATGAGCTCTTCTAGAGCAGTAAATGACCCGGCTACCCTGGAGTTTATCATGATAAAATCGTTTTCCGGAATTGTCTGGACAGCTATTCCCAAGCGTCTAGACAATATCCTAGCCTGAAGATCATTTTTTAACAGGAGATAAATAGATTCTCTACCGACCAGCCTCTCAAGCCGCTCCCTCAGTGAAAAACCTCCCACACGGAACTCTGAGAAAGGCCTGTATAATACGAGCCATCTAAAGAAGTCATCCGGCAAGATATTATCATTAATAACTATATCCATAGTATATCACTACACAAAAATATCTAAGACTAATAATAAATTATCAGCATAACATATCATAATAATTTTTAATAGTGTGGTGGATATGAGAGCACTATATATCCATGCAAGGGAGTTTTATTATAAACCCATTGAGAAAGCGAGGATATCCAAGGTTGAAGAAGCTTCTGAACAGGGTAAGGGCTTCGAAAACCTCCTCGTAGTATACGTAACAATTGAGAAAGGAGATTTTGAGAGGAGGAGAGAGATATTGGATAAGATGCTGGGGGATATAAAGACGCAGCTTGAGAGGCTGAATCTAAATAGGCTGGTTATATATCCATATGCTCATCTGTCAGACAACCTTGAGGAGCCTGTAAAGGCCGTTAGGTTGTTGAAGCTGCTGGATAAGAAGATAAAGTCGGGGCTAAGCGGGGTTGAATATGATAGGGCGCCCTTCGGATGGTACAAGGAGTTCAGAATACATTGTCCAGGACATCCCTTATCAGAATTGTCTAGGAGCTTCTAAAATTATTTGAATCGGACCCACAGGGATTCGAACCCGGGGATATTCCGGCTTAGAAGCCCCTATATTTAATAAGGGTTGTCTCCTGATCCTCTCATGCTTTGAGATGTTTTTACAAGTCTCCGATAACCTGAATTATTCGAATATGAAACAGGCAACTGAAGAACGGTATGAGGAAGAACCTAATCCGATTCAACAATACCACATCTGGCTATTAATAACGATATCATTAACGATCCCAATAATATTAACAAGTTTAGAAATCAGAAATAGACGTATTTAACGGAAGCTTTAAAGGTAAGAAAGCGGGCCCGCCGGGATTCGAACCCGGGACCTTCGGCTTAGAAGGCCGACGCGCTCTCTGTAATGCTATCCAGGCTGCGCTACGGGCCCATATTGAAACTATTAACCAATATACTTTATGATTATCTCCAGCCTAAATATAAAAAATTTTCTGCTTCCGCAAGGCCTATCGTAGAAACTGAAAGTCTACTGTGTTTACCTCCATATTCGATGTTGATGCATATAACTGAGGGATGTCTATAAGCTTCTCTGCACGTAAGTGTATTATTGAATCGCTTGTAGCCACGATCCCACTCACATCATATAACGTTGAGTCCACGTTCCTCGTCAATATAACCTCGGTTTCATCACCTAATATCCTAGCTAAGAATGCTCTATACTCACCGCTTTTACTAACCTGAGACTCCAGGAAGATGGTTGTTCTTGGTGGAGAGAGTTGGGTGATCAGCTCCTTAAATATGTTTATTGCTTGAGAGAGTAGGTCGACATCCCTTATCCGGCCATGTACCCCACTCATATCCCTGATGAAGCCATCGTTACCAAGATATAGTTGTTGGCCCCTCAACATGGCTGTTATCGTCAGTATGACATTATAGAAATCAATATAAAGTGGCTCTTCCAAGGGATACGTATTGATTATCTTAGGAGATACCCTTGCTACGTGGCTCGATGGGTGGATTGACCTATATAGAATTAGACGCTCCTCTTTTTTCAAAGTATAATGGTCTCCGATGAAACGTAGGGCATGATCCCTGTTAAACCCCCTATCAAGCAGATACTTATAATCCCTAGCAGCCTCCATCAAATGCTTAGGTGGAGTGATGTGGATGATCACCATATGAAGCTAACCAGCCTCCTTAATTACTATAGCAGGTACGATGGGTAGTGCACGGCCAGCTTTGGATGCATCGCTACCCGCAGCCCTTGACTCGGGAGATACCACTAGCCTAGCTCGAGGATACTTTGATTTTAGATATTTTACAAATGTGTTTTCTAGGAATGAGGATTCACCCTCTGCATCGAGGAGCATGAGGAGCTTCCTATGCTTTGCAAATCTATCGAACCATTGTTTAGACACCATTTTACCGAATACAGCCGCTTTAGATGGATCTATGCCCATCTCCCTAGCCTTTGACACGATATCCCGGATACTTGGTGGAGAGGACTCATTTATGAAGCTCTTCAAAATACTCCACTTCCACTCATCGGCAGTGTATATGAATATGGATATATCATTGTCTACAGCATCCATTTTAGTGACCTCAAATATCTTGACGATATCCTCAACAACATCCTTTGCATACTCATCCAGTAAGAGAGTGAGTTCATCTATATAATCCTCTGGAAGCTCTGGCCAAGGCTCTCTAGCTATAAATGTCTCTCTACCTAGGATATCGTGCCATATCTCCTCCGATATATAAGGAGCATATAGTGATAGTAGTTTAATCCAGGCCTCCACGAAGGCGTTTAGAGCCTTTTTAGACGGCTTATCCTCATAGGAGGCGTATTCACGAATTATTCTCGGCATTCTATAGAAGATGACTTTACCCGCGTATGCAATCCTATGTTCACTCAATAGTGAATCAACCTGCCTCAGGATACTTCCAAGCTGTGAATAAAGGAGTTTGTCGAAGAAGGTAGTGTCATCTCTATCCACAGCCTTCGAGAATATCTCCCGTATGAAGCTCGGTAGACCCTCTATCTTCTTTGAAATAGCTTCCAGATCCTTCAAATGTATATCGGGGTCATCGAGGCCGTCTGCAAGGGTTAGGACACCTACCCGGACAGCGTCGGCGCCGTAGAGCTCCATCACCTTCCTCAGAGAAATATAATTGCCCTTGGATTTAGACATAGGTAGGCCGTTTAACATGGTAAAGCCGTTTACAGTGATTCCACGTGGCCAGAGGCTCCTCGGGAATAGAGCGACATGCTGGAATATGAAGAATGTAAGGTGGTTACCCACCAAGTCCTTACCTGAACCCCTCATATCCACGGGATACCAGTAGAGAAACTCCTCTCTAATATGTTTTAAAAGCTCCTTACCTAAACCGTATTTCTTAGATAATTCCTCTGGATCCCCCTCTCCATAGTAGACATAGTTGAAGAAGCCGTCATCAATCTTATCTGCATCTATATATCCAGCGTTATAATATTTCGCCACGGGGTAAAACGCCATGTATACAGTGGAGTCAGTCAACGTCTCAACAATCCACGACCTATCAAATGGAAAAGGCGTGCCCAAGCCCGTCTTCCTAGTACATGGCCAGTCCCTATACCAGTCTATATAATAATAAAATACTTTCCTCAGCTCAGGTGGATAGAAATCCATCTGATCCACCGCATCCTTAGCAAGTTTCTTCCACTCAGAATCAGAATATTTAAGGCTCCACTGATCTTCAATGATCTTAACTATAGTACGCGTACCACATCTACAGACAACCTCCTCCGGTAGGTCGTACATCATATCAGCCCTGTTAATCGCCTTTAGACGTTCACGAATCTCTTCCTTAGCCTCCCTAACAGGCATCCCCGCGAGATCCATACAGTTATCCTTCATTACACCACTATGATATTCCCTGCTATACACTAGGTGAGTGGCTTCATCAGCCTTTTCGAAATCCAGTTGGTTGGATGCGCCTATCTTGTCAACAGCCTCAACAGCCGGATACTCGCCGAAGCCCTCTACCTTAATAATTGAAATCGGCTCGATATCCTTGACGATATTATATAGGGGGTCAGAGGGCTTTAGAGATGTTTTGAGGTCTCTAAGGGCAAGTAGATCATATGGAGCGTGGGCAGGCACGCTGTATACCACGCCCGTTGCGATAGAGGGGTCTATAAACTTAGCTGGCAACACAGGTATCCGCCGGTTTACATATGGTGCGACCGCATATTCACCGATTAGGTCAGTTCCTTTAAGCCTCTTGATAACCTTAACCCTCCTAAGTTGATGGCTGAGTTTCTCAGCGGCATACTCACTTATAATCCACTTCTCGCCATCTACATCCGCCAATACATATACAGCGTCCTCCTTCACCCATACATTTGTAGCCCCAAAGATGGTTTCTGGCCTGAAAGTGCCTGCTACTAGGAAGACATCATCATCGATCTCAAATTTTATAAGTGTATATTCCTCTGGACGAACCCCCTCACCCTTAAGCCGATCATGGTCGCCAGTTGGGCTCTCATCCCTAGGGCACCATACAACGGGGTGAGGGCCCTGTATAATTAATCCTTTTGAATGTAGCGTCCTTATCTGCCACTCAACAAACTTTGTATAAAGTGGATGTAAATCAGTTGTATGGAACTCTCTCCTCCAGTCTATGGATAATCCATATCTAATTATATCCTCCTTACCTTGATTCGTGAAGTATTTAACTAGGTATACTGGGTCTAAAAAACTCTTTATAGCCTCAGGCTCAACTCCATCTAGCTCAATCAACCGTTTTACGAGAGCTTCATCCCCCTGCTCTAGCCTATGTACAACGCCCATAACCGCTTCCCCAGTCCAGTGCCATGCCCAGGGAAATAGGACGTTATAACCCTTCATACGCATATATCTAGCTATGACATCCAACCTACCTGAGGTATAGGCATGCCCTAAGTGTAGAGACCCGTTCATATATGGAAATGGAAAGGTTATGAAGAACTTCTTCCTATCTCCATCTGGATCCGCCTCAAAAACCTTATTCTCCATCCACCTACGGCTCCAATACTCTTCCCGCTCTCTAAACCCCCTATGCTTCCTTGACAATCTCTAGAAACACCTCCTTGATCGACCCTATCTCCCCTGAGAAGCGTCCTCCAAACCTAGCGTAGCGCGAGTCTCCCTTACCACCACCCTTCAAAATATCCTTAACCGCCTTGACCCCGGTCTTATATGCATCGAGACCCTTCTCACGGAGACTTGATCCAACGAATATCATTATATTGATACCTCTACCCTTCCTCGAGACGCCGACGAAGAACACATCACTATAACGCTTCTCCAACGCCTCCCCGATTTTAATAACCTTCTCAACATCATCGTCAACAAGGAAGATATATTTTAGGTCATTGACCTTTATCGCCTCGGAATACAGCTTCTCACCATATAGGTTTATGTACTCCCTCATCAGCTTCTCAAATTCCTTCTCCAGCGCCTCCCTATCCTTCATAAGGTCTTGAACCGCATTATATACATTATCTCTAGAGACACTCAAGAGCTTTGATAAGTTATCCAGAATATCCTGATCCTTCCGGGAAAACTCTATCGCCTTCGTCCCAGCCACATAATTAAATCTTATTACGCCATCATGGATCTTATCCACCGAAGTTATCTTGATATACATTAGTTCCCCTGTGTTTGAAACATGCGTCCCCCCACATGCCTCTACATCCCAGTCTCCTATTTTAAGTATCCTGAGTTTCTTACCTGGAACCATACCTCCCTGGTATATCCTGACGCCATATTTTTTCTCCGCAGCTCCCCTATCCATCCAATTTATCTCTACCTGTATGTTCTTAGAGACTATCTTGTTGGCAAGCTTCTCAATCAACCGTATCTCTTCTGGGGTAGGCAGTTTATAGTGCGTTACATCAATATGGGCTATTTCCGGCCTCTTTTCAGCCCCCGCCTGCCATATATGCCCACCTAGGACCCGTCTTATAGCGCCTAGTAATACATGTGTAGATGTATGGTGCCTCATTATTGCGAGTCTCCTATCCCAGTCTATGATCCCCTCCACGGTCTTCCCAACGATATCCTTTGGAACATCTCCATCTACTATATGGAGGATGACTCCGTTCTTCCTAACTGTATTTACAACTCTATACTCAGAACCACCTATCTTTAAAACACCTGTGTCACCGACCTGCCCCCCTCCCTCGGGGTAAAAAACGGTTTTATCAAGGATAATAGAGTTATCCTCTACATGCAGCACCTTAGCCGTCATCGACTTCCAATACTGATTCCTATAATATAATTCAGTGGTCTCATACCTCGATAAGACAGATGGAGCGGGTATGGGCTCGGCGGATGACTTCATATGCCGCTCCGACACCATCCTATAGAAATCGCTGGGTATCTCTATCTCTATACCCTCACTCCTCTTCAAATACTCCGCAACCATCTCAGGCGATATTCCATGTGAGTCATATATCTCTATCAGATGCTCCGTCTCTATCCCACCATATTTCTTTCTGTATCTCCTGATTATAGTCGGAAGCCTGTTGAGGATAGACTTGTATTTTTCTCTCTCCAATGATAAGACTTCGAAGATTACGTCCTCAGCCTCCTTCACATCCCTAAAATCACGGCCCCAATAATCTATCTGTCTCTTAAAAAGCTCCTCCAAGAGGCCTTCTAAGCCTCTCATCGACAGTAACCGAAATATCTTCCTAAGCAGCATCCTAGTTAAATACCCCTCCTTCACATTCGAGGGGATCGCCCCATCCTTAATTAGAAATATAGCTGCCTTAGAATGATCCAGTAGAATCGATAGCTCGTCGAACAAAGATAGTTTGTTTATAAGCTCACCTGGATCATATCCATGCTTCCTAGCTATCTTCCTCCTAAGTTTAATTACTTCGTCGCGTTTACTAGCGTCATACATCGGGCTATAAAGAGTATTATCATACAAGACCTCATCCTCGATGGACAGGTCTACCTCATCCATAATCCAGTTGAGTACAGGCCCATATATCGTGTGGAAGGCTGATGGCGCACCCTGTGAAAGCCAAGCCCACCTCTCAATCCCATATCCAGTATCTACAGTAAGTATCGGGGTCTGGATAAGCTTGTTATCAACAATCTCATACATCATAAATACTAGAGTAGAGACTTCCAGACCCTTTATAATACCCTCTACATCTGGTCCTGCATTCCCTCCACCGACCCAGAAATGCTCTTTATATGTTATTAAGTCACCGGGTATACCCAATTCATCTGTAGCGAATTCATGGTGATAGGCTATAGTCCCATCTTTCCAATATAGGAAGCCACCGTCTTCAGTCTTGTTAAAGGCATGTGCACCGCCCATCTCAAATATGGTTAGATGGCGCCCAGCCGTTAAACCGACGTTTAATATATCTTCAAACCTTAGGCAGGGCTGGCTTATAACAAGTGGATTAGCAGGGGGATCAGCGAGGCCAGCAGTAACATATGGCTGGAAATCAGCTATCGACGCGATTGTAACTAGGAGGTCATCCCTCCATCTAGCGACAACTGGGTATGGGTCTATAATTTCATGCCCATTTTTCTCGAAAAACTTTAGGAATAGCCTCCTCATCTCACTAACAGTATATCTACCTCGAGTAGGTGGCTTCCCAAGGAACTCATAATCAACGCATGGAGTCTCGCCACATACCTCTTGATCAGGGTTTGGAGTCCAGAAAAATGCCCCACACTTAATACATTTCTTCCTAACATATCCATTTTCCTTCATGAAATCTATATTAAATTCATTTGGATCGATTTTGAATTCCATATTACCACTCCTAAATATGTTATTATTAGGGTTTCGCTGCTTAAAAAATTAGAGTGTATAGTGACGCTGAAAATAGATTTATTTATATGAAAGTCAACCGGTGTTTAAACCGGAGTATCCTCTAAAATAAGGAATTGAAAACCGAAAAATAACGCAGGAGGAATAACTGGGAAAGATAGTAGAAAATTAAAGGATGTAGGAGGCTAGCCGAATAAGGCGCCAAGACCCTCTAGGGCCTCTTCCTCTTCCTCCTTCTCCTCCTTCTTCTCCTCCTCCGGCTTCTCCTCCTTAGCCTCTTCAGCTGGAGCAGCTGGAGCAGCAGCAGGCGCAGCCACTGGTAGTGCAGTAGCGCTCTCCAAGACCTCCTTAATGTCTATAGAGCTTAAGGAGGATACTAGAGACCTCACCACCCCATCATCGACTTCTTCTCCTATGGCAGTCATTATCTTCTTAATATTCTCCTCATTGATCTCCTTTCCAGACTCATACAACAGCAATGCAGCATATATGTATTTCACTCCTTAACACCTCACAATCAACTATTCACATATTCATCTAAAAAACAAATATATAAATATTAAGAAGCTTCGGCTCTCTGCTGGAGAGCCAAAGCCTTTGTGTATGCGGCGATGACGATGTCCTTGATCGTCTCAGGAGTGATGAATTCTCCCTCAACCGCCAGTTTCTTAGCGTGTAGATAAGCCTTAAGCAGTAGCTGGCTGACGTTGTACTTCGTTGGATACCCGAGTTCAAGCGAGATCTTGAAAGCGTTTCCAAACGCTTCTGAAAGCTCCGACTTAATCTTCTCAAGATCAGGTATCAGGTATTCTCTTGTAATTAGTATATTGTCCTTAAAGTCGTATGCAGCCTTGAGGTTAACCTTAGATTTAATCGGCTTAATACCCAGTTTATTCAGTAGGTTCGCCAAGTTAGGCGATATCTTATCACCGGCACGAGCAACGAGGGTGTCTTTAACCACATTAATTGCTCCACCAACTATCTTAGTCGGGATACTAAGGTTTGAGAATAGGCTGATAACTGGACCGGGTGGAATACCTGTATTACCCTCGGGTATTACTATGTCCACTGGAGTGATGTCGCCAGGCGACGCGGCTATATCAACCTCATATTTATCCAACTCCATCGCGATTTTAATCGGGTCTTCATTTGTAAATATAAATAGTATCTGGCCAAACATCTCGTCTTTAAGTTTTTCAACCGCCTCAGGATATATCTTTTCCAATGCCTTGAGGAAAACGGTCTTCTTACCTCCTTTTATCCTGAAACCCAGCTGCGGCTGTAGCCTCCTAACCTCGTTCAACATCGAGGCTTTAAGCCTGGTTGAGTCAACTAATATCACATATCTATGCTCCTGAATAAGCTTACTAAACTCCTCAAAAAGCTTCTTCTTCCTGTCTTTAGACCTAGGAACATACATCATCTTCACATCACCCTAATAGATGGCCCCATACTAGTCTTGACATATATCTTCTTGATATATGACTTCTCAGGAAGCTTGCCTTTAATAGCCTCGATAACAGCCATGGCGTTTTCAGCCAGTTTCTCATCGTCCATATCCTCAGTTCCAATTGCAACAGCCACCATCGGATTATTCCTAACATTAACTGAAACAGATGATCTTAGGCCTTCTATAATTGCCTTTACATCAGCGTTTGGCGGCAGTATCTGAGGCATCTTCCCCCTTGGACCCAATACAGAACCCATGACCCTACCTACCTTGGCCATGAGCTTCGGCTCCGCTAGGAAGAAGTCGAATTCACTAGCAAGTTTCTTTATATCTTTCTTGGATCCTGCCACGCTATCAATATCCTTCTCACTAATAACCCTATCGGCACCAGCCTCTGCAGCAGCCTCAGCTACAGCGCCATCGGCAAATACAGCGACTCTCTTGTCCTTACTTGACTTATGTGGGAGTCGTATAACCATCCTGATCCTATTCTCAGGCCTCTTTAAATCAATTCCAGATATGGCGAGCATCAGCTCAACCGACTGAAGGAAATTCCTCTTTTTACTCTTCTCCTTTGCCTCCTTTATAGCCTTCGCCAAAACATCCTTATTGATCTTCTCTATGAGCTCACTCATCTAACCCACCTATTCAGAACCATATATCTTATCGTCATACTCTCCATTCCTAACCTTTGCAGTTACCTCCTTAGGATTCATACCCTCTATTGTTACACCCATACTCACGCATGTACCTATGACTTGGAGAACAACCTTCTTAAGATCATCCATCTCCAGCTTCTGATTAATTATCCTACTTATCTTAACCACTTGATCAAATGTCAAGTCCCCCACGAACTCCCTACCTGGATTGGAGGAGCCCTTCTCGATACCAGCCTCCTTCGCTATCAATGCCGAAGCTGTTGGGATACCGACCTCGATCTCAAACTCCTTTGTATCGACATCAACTATTATTTTGACTGGGACACGCATACCTTTAAAGTCCTTGGTCTTCTCATTTATCTGGTCAACTATCTGCTTTACATTAACGCCTAATGGTCCTAGTGCAGGGCCCAGCGGTGGCCCTGCTGTAGCAGCTCCTCCGCTAACCAATGCCTCAACAACCTGCTTCTTACCCATTTACACTCACCTACCAATACTCTTCTTCTTAAGATTAGACACGGATATTATTATTGGAATCGGGGAGATAGATGCATCCTGAAGCTGTATAACAGCCTCTCTCCTATCTTTTTCACCACGGATATTTATAACTTTTGCACTCATACCCTTAAATGGCCCGGAGACTATCTCCACGATATCACCTATCTCGATAACCTCCTCCTCCTTCTCAAGCTCAAGAAGGGTCTTAACATCATCTTCAGAGAGGATTCCCGGGATAACCCTCTTAAAATGCTTTAGATCCTCAAATACCTTGACGATATCTGTATAGCTAAACGCTTCTACGATCAAGACGCCTTTTAGAGATGGAGGGACAAATACGGATCTAACCCTAATATCTCCATCCGAATTCTTAACCCGTAGCTCGATGATACGAGCTATATGCTCTTCCTGGCCGCCAGTCACTGATACCATGAAAAACTTGTATTTGGGCTTTGACTCCTCCATCTCCTTAAGACACCTACCTAACGATGAATAGACCGAATAACATCTTTATCGTAAATGCAATGACGCCTAATAAAGAAACCCCTAAGAATATCAGCTTTGTATATTGCCAAAACTCCTTCCAATCCGGCTTTCTAGCCAGTTTCAACACCTGAATATACTTTTTAAATATAGCCACAACCTATCACCGCCTATTCCAAACATCCATAATATTTATTTTTGCTTCAATTGATATACACAAATCCAAACCTATATAAATATTATTTCTATTTATATTGGGAAGGCGTGGAGAAATAGTAATGAAACGATAAATATATTATAAATATTTAATCATAATGATTATAATTAAAAAACATGCCTTCAAGACACGGGATTCTATGCTTTAACCACCTCAAAACCTTTTTTAGTCAACTCTTCATATAACTGTCTTCTAATACCGCCTGGGATACCCTTCCAGTTGAATACGGCCGTCTTAGTATTGCTAGTCTTTTTAAACGCATCCATTATAATATCAAAGCCAGTGTTTCCCAGCACATGTTTAGACAGGATATGACCAAACGCATATCCTTTTTCAAGTGCGTATCTAGTGAAGGTAGGTGCATAGTGTGGCCCTCCAAAGCCGACTGCAGGTATTCCCTCAAGGGGGGATTTAATAGCCTTTAAAACCGAGTCTACAGCCGCCTGTATCGCCTTCTTATCCTTCCACTGTTCAATTGATGAGCCGACTTCTACGAAGAAGGATGGTGATGAAATTTCCGAAGGTCCGTGATGCGTCACCTCTAGAGACACATGATACTGTAAGCCACGTTCCCGGGCTATCTGACTCATATACACTAAGGTGCTTCTCATCAAAATAGGGTGGCTGATGGCTAGGGAATACGGTTTTCCTCCATATTCAGCTTCCCCCGTTGGATTACCTGTTACATGCACACTTAGTGTCGGGGAACCGCTTCGTGAACTGTGTCTAGATAGGAAAATGATAGTCTTAGGGCTCATGCCAAGCTGCTTATCTACCTCATCTGAATAGATAATATCGTTATCTATATATGCCAAGTACCAGTCACAATCCTCAAATTGTACAACATCCTTTGATACCTTGTTACAGGAGTGAAGGTCGCATAGGTATTCGGCCATTAAAAGACCAGCTGGATCCTTTCGGCTTACAATAAATAAAAAAGATGGAGTTATAGAAGCCATCTTAAAACCGCCTTCTGCATATGAAGCCTGTTCTCAGCCTGATCATATACAATTGAGAGCCCGGAGTCCATAACCTCGTCAGTGACTTCTTCGCCTCTATGAGCAGGTAGACAATGCATAAAATATGTCTTTTTACCGGTACTTTTTATCAGATCCATGGTTACCCTGTATTTTGGGAGAAATGTCTTTAGACGCCTATCACGCTCAGCCTCGTCACCCATGGAGACAAATGTATCGGTGTAAATCACATCAGCGCCCTTTACAGCCTCCAGTGGATCCTCATATAGCTCAATTCTACTCCCAGAGGTCTCAGCGAATTCCATAGCCATCTCAACAACCTTCTCATCCGGCTTATAATCTCTGGGAGTGGCTAGGGCCAAGTCAATACCTACCTTGGAAGCTCCTAAGAGAAGTGAGTGTGCAACGTTGTTTCCATCCCCAACATAGGCGATCTTGATCCCATATAGCTTACCAAAGGCCTCATAAATAGTATATAAGTCTGATAGAATCTGAACTGGGTGATACATATCGGATAAACCGTTTATCACTGGTACAGATGCATAAGATGCTAATTCAACTAGATCATTTTGACTATATACCCTCGCCATTATGCCATCGACATATCTACTTAGAACCCTCGCAGTATCCTTTATTGACTCCCCCCTACCGAGTTGTAGAGTCTGCCAGCCGAGATATAGTGCATGTCCACCCATCTGTAGCATAGCCACTTCAAAGGAGACCCTTGTCCTCGTCGAAGGTTTCTGGAATATCATGCCAAGAACCTTACCCTCCATGTCTCTCGATACGTCTATGACCCCCTTCTTAATCTTATCCGTCGTCAGCACGAGATCCCAAATCTCCTCAGGTGTTAAATCAGCTATTGTAAGAAGATCACGTTTAACTTTCGCCAAGGCGAACCACCCTTATAATATATTCTTAAGATACTCTTCTTTATCAAAGGTTCTTAAGTCTCCATAACCCTGTCCAACGCCTATGTATAAAATCGGCTTTTTTATGGAGGCTGCAACAGATAATATGGCTCCTCCCTTTACATCAGCATCTACCTTAGTAAATATAACCCCGTCTACACCTACAGAGGAGTTAAACTCAATCGCCTGGGTAAGGGCGTCGTTACCCGCTAGAGAGTCGACGACAAGAATATTGAAATCAGGCTCAATAACCCTAGCTATCTTCCTAAGCTCCTCCATGAGATTAACATTACTATGCTGCCTCCCCGCAGTATCTATAAATACGACGTCAAATCCCCTGCTTCTAGCATGCTCCACCGCATCAAATGCCACTGCAGCGGGATCTGCACCATATTCCTGTGAAATTACTGGGACGCCTACGTTAGACGCATGGATTTGGAGCTGTTCAATGGCTCCTGCCCTAAATGTATCTGCACATGCTAAGAGGACCTTGAAACCCTTATTCTTAAAAAGATACGCCATTTTGGCTATAGTAGTCGTCTTACCGACTCCGTTAACGCCTAAAAACATCACTTTATAAGGCTTTACACCAGATGACTTAACGTGCTTCACGAAGTCAAGTGCCCCTGCTTCAGAGAGAATCTCATCTAGGACATTATATAATGCCTCCTTTACAAATTTCCCAGCGTCGTCAAACCTAGGAAACTCCATATCCCTTAACCGGGTTTTAAGCATCTCACGAATACGTTCAGTCACCTCATAAGCCACGTCGTTTTCAAGGAGTATTAGCTGGAGATCGTCGAAGAAAGAGTCTATCTCCTCCGGGGAAAGCTTCTTCTTAGTTATCTTTCCAAGTAAATTGTTTAGCCCAGTCTTTAGGTTCCTAAACATCTTGAATCACGGATAAGGAGTTCTATAATTCTATCCCCTACCCTGGAGTTTAAACTGGAGCTCTGCAATAGCCGCCGAGACCTCTTCATATCTGTTCCTAAGGTCATTTAAGGTTTTAAGCCTGTTCTCAACCGCCTGCCTAAGATTCTCAATAGACTTCTCAACATGGGTTATAGCGTCTTCAATACTCTTTTCGAGGAAGACCCCTGCACCTACACCAACTACCACCTTATCTGGTTTAGAGATGTTTACGGGGAGATAGACGCCTCCTCCCACTGGCAACAACGTATCAAATTCCTTGGACTCGGTCTCCCTATACATCTTTAGTATATCCAATGCACTCTGATGCTCCATGAGAGACCTCTCTAGAACATTGACCTCATTATATAAGGCCTCTATAAGCTCCATAATCCTCCTCTGCTCATATACTAATGCAGCTAGATTCTCCCTCTCACCCATATTAATCAACTCCAAAAGCCTGGCTAATTACCATAAGCTCCCTACCGGTTGTGGCTGTGCCCACAACCACACCCCTATCATTAGCAACCACACCGGAAGATATAAATTCAACGCCTCCATTAATTGTCCCAGTATACGTAGACACCTTCAGAACATCCTCTATTATCTTCGCCTCATCATCCTTCAGTACCGGGGCTACAAGAACCCCATTATTATTAGAAACTGCGAGGGAACCTACATAAGAGAAGCGTCCTATTGTTGCTGTGACAACCTCGATATCAAGGGTCTCTGCAATTATCTTACGTGAGGATATTGGTAGCACCGGGGAGACTATAGCACCCTTATCATTAGCCAGAACCAGGTTGCCTAATGAAGTATACCTATGTTCCAAAATACCTATATTAATATCTAGCTCCTTCAGTTTCCTAACCAATTCCTCCCTCGCATAATCCTCAAATAAATGAGGTAATACGATTCCATTCCGGTTTCCAGCTATAAAGGGTGAGGTTATAAGAGTATTAATTAGATATACTGGAATCGCTGGAACTCCCAGCTCTTCCTCTAATATAGAGATCTTTTTCTTTGGAATCGAGGAATGATATAGGAGATAAGAGTTTGTAGCCTTAATATATAACCCTACATGATCCCCGCCAAATATTTTTATACGCTTCAAATCCAGTGATCCCTCTACTCATGTTTTAATACCCAGATCTCCTCTTCACTCGTCCTTATTACCTTGACTTTGATACGCCTAGGCGGGTTTCTAATTCCCCTACTCCATATGACTTCATTAACCTCAGGACTGATCTTTACATTAGGGTTCTTCATATGTCTACTTACGAAGTCCCTGAGGAATTTAGCAGCTCTTTTAGCCCTATGCAGACCCTTCTTATACCTTATTACCTTCCACAAGGGAACCGTATATACACGCTCTTCAACGACCTCAACACCCTCTGGAAGCCAGTCATATTCAGCCTCCTCAGCCTCTTCCTCCTCAGCTTCCTCTAAAGTCTCTTCAGGCTCTTCTTCAGCCTCCTCTATCAATGCCTCTTCCTCCGGCTCCGTTTCCTCGACAGTAGACTCCCCGACCTTCTCCTCATCCATATACATCGCCTACCTACCTCCTGAAGAACCGCTTAGTCTTTAGCTTAAGCCTATTCCGCCTCCAGTGACGCCTACTAGGCGTCGTCCTAACCCTTCCATTTGTACGGGCGATGACCCATACGGGCACACTCTGATTAGTCTTAATCTCCTTCGCAATATGATTCTTAATTGCAGGTGTCTTAACTCTCGCCATCTTCTAAAACCCCCTTATCCGATAATCCTTCTTTCTCTGAAGCCTATATAAAATTTCCTTAACCTCATCATCAGTAAGCCTATGATCAAGCCTTCCCTCGAGGCCTAGCTGGATTATAATTGCCTCCACCTTCTTGGCTAGATCAGGCTTAACGAGGGCGACGTTCTTGAGCCTCTGCCTAGCCTCAGGCGTCAGAAACTGCCTGAGGAGCGCCGCCCGCTCAGCTTCCTCCCTCCTCTTCTTCTCCTCTTCATCATCGTGTCCAGAGGGAGGGATGTTCCAATAGCTCAATATTTAGTCACCCCTGATACATTTCATACCACGGCTTTATATCCAGTGACTTCTTAATCTGATAAGCCATTTTATCCAATAGAGACCTGCCTTTAGGCGTCAACATCCTACCCCTTGGAGTCTTACGTACCAGACCGGCTTCCTCGAGTTGCTGAAGTATCTTCCTAATTATTGCCCCGCCTCCAGGGTAAAAATGTTCAGGTCGTACACCCCTGTTCTTTCTACCACCATACATTAGTCTAAGATCGTCGACACCCAAGGGCTCCTTAAGATAAAGCTTTCTCAATATAGATGCGGCCCGAATATACCACCAGTCTGGATTATCTGGAGGCCTCTCCCGTGAAACCCCTGTTTTAACCCAGAAGGCCCACTCAGGCGGCGTGACAGTAGATATCTCACTCTTAATATACTCAGCCAACTTCTCTATGAATACGTCGGCAGGCACCTCCTTTACGCTAACCATCAAACCCACCCAATACACTCACTAATTTTTTAACCTAAATCACCTAAATTTAAACAGATAGACATATTTATATTTATTTACAAACCATGGCACTATAGAAACATCATTTATATTAGGGAGGGTGAGGGTTCAGAGGGACTACCGGTGAATCATCCTGGAACATCATTATTGCTCCAGGTCATCATCACCCTCCATAAATTCATAATAATATAATAATATAGTAAAAATATGAAGTGGAGCTAGAGAAAAAACTTTATAAAAACAGTGGCTAACATAATTAATACTAGATTATAAAGCCGGGGTAGCTCAGCGGCGGAGCAGGAGGAGCCTCCTCCGAGGCCGGACTCATAGGGCCGCCCTGAGATATCCGGAGTAGGCAGATGCCTACGGAAGTCGCGGGTTCGAATCCCGCCCCCGGCACTAAAATTCTAATCTGCTTATCATGACATCAAGAACGATCGGAACTCGTAATTTTTAAAAACATACGACTCCAACCCAGCATTTCTAAGGAAAATTCTAACAAGGTTTCCTAAGAACTTAATTAGTTAACCAGATGTTATTGAACAAAGTATAATTATGAAAAATGTTTTTTATAAAAAACACAATTATTTGTAAATTCTTGGATGAAAAAAGTTTTAAATATCGATGTTTTCCATTTATATTAATTGTTGTATCTAATTTTAAGAGGTGTTTACGAGGTGTCACGTAGGCATCTTATGGCTATTATTTTGCTGTTACCTCTTCTACTATCATCGCCTACATTAGCGGACCTAGCTTCTCCAGTTGAGGCTCAGCCATACGGGGGGACGTTGAAGGTAGCGTTGCCCTCCGAGCCAAACACATTCAACTGGTTCTCAGCAGGCTCAACATGGAGTATTAACGTCCTAATCCCAGTATACAATAGGCTATTCAGGTGGAAAAACGGGACTTTAATGCCCGAGCTTGTTAAGGATTGGTCAGTGTCAGATGATGGACTGACATACACATTTACGATCCATAATAATGTAACCTTCCAAGATGGTAAACAGCTAACTGCAGAGGATGTTGTATTCACAATAAATGTAGAGGCCCAGAATGACTGGCCCTACTACCATGGATACTTTGCAAAAGTGGATCGAGCGGAGGTAGTAGACCAATTTACATTCAAGATATATATGAAGGAGGTTGACGCAGGATTCCTCGCCAACGCCTTAGCGGTCATGAATGTATTGCCAAAGCACATCTGGGAGCCACTACTCAATGAAAAGGGTGAGGAGCTAGCTGTATACAACCCTAAGCTTCCAGATGAGGTGATTGGAAGCGGTCCCTTCAAGCTGGTGGAGTACGTACCAGGCCAGTATGTAAAGTACACCGCCTATGAAAACTACTGGCAGGGTAGGCCCTATATAGATGAGTTGATCGTCACCTTTATCACAGAAGCCACTACAGCCATCCTAGCTGTGAAGAAAGGCGACATAGACCTATATGAGGGTTGGATCACCCCGGAGGTCGTTCCATCACTCATTACTACGGAGGGTGTCGGTATCCACCTGTATCAGAGCGCTACATTCTATCATTGGGGCTTCAACAACCTAAGGTGGCCATTCAACATCACCGACTTCAGGAGGGCAATGGCATACTGTGTTGACAAGAATGAGATAGTCAATACACTGCTAGCTGGTTATGGAATGCCTGGTAGCTGGGGAGTAGTACCTCCATTCGGTATACATGCATACTGGTACAACCCCAATGTCGAGGGCAAGTACTCATTCAACTTGACAAAGGCCGGTGAGATCCTAGACAGCCTAGGATTTGTAGATGTCGATGGAGATGGGTGGAGAGAGGCTCCAGATGGAAGCGACTTCTCCTTCGAAATCTACCCACCGAACTACGACATTATACGTGTAAGGGCTGCACAGATGATATCAGACTGGCTGTCCAAGATACCAAACGGCGGTATAAAGGCTGAGGTCAGAGTACTTGAGTGGAAGAGCGTGTGGCCACTAATTAGAGACGGTAAAGTTGACTCCTACTTACTAGGTTCTGGACCTGGTGCGGACCCAACATGGCTATATAGGAGGTTCCACTCCAGGCCAGGAGGAACTGGAAACTGGGCTAGATACAGCAATCCAGAGGTTGACCAGCTGACGGAGCAGATAGGTAAGGTATTGGACAAGGAGCAGAGGAGAGAGATTGCATGGCGTATACAGGAGATACTCGCCGACGAAGTACCAATCATAGTACTATACTACAGGAAGTTCCCACAGCCATATAGAGCCGATAAATTCGATGGGTGGTTTAAGGCTGTTGACGACGGTCTATACAACTTCTGGACATTTAGGTATGTCCATCTAAAGGTTGAGACGACTCAGCCAACAGAACCAACGCAGCCGACACAACCCACTGAGCCGACTCAGCCAACGCCACCGCCTGAAGAGCCGGAGATGGGTACAAACCTACAGTTCATGGCTGCACTCGTCGTCATCGTCATACTCATAGTGATAATCGTAGTGCTGCTGGTGAAGAAGAGGTAGCTTACAGATGAAAAAACTGTTGATTAGGAGGGCATTAACCTCCCTCATCACTTTTTTCTCCGCCATAACAATCGTCTTCATAATCTCCAGATTAAGTGGAGATCCTTTGGCAGAGCTCCTAGAGAATCCAGAGGTTTCTCCTGAGACCGTTGAAGCACTTAGAAGAGCCTTTGGACTGGATCAACCCCTACATATGCAATATATTAACTTCATAATAGCAACGTTATCAGGTCAACTTGGATACTCAATTAATTATAAAAGGCCAGTGCTAGATGTCCTTATTGCAAAACTACCATATACAGTTGCTTTACTAATACCAGCGATTACCCTTTCAAATTATTTTGCATATAGGCTAGGCGTGGAAAGTGGATGGCGAAGAGGGAGAAAATTCGATGTACTCCTGACCTCATCGTCACTATTCATCAGGGCTACCCCACATTTCTGGCTGGCTATACTCTTCCTATATGTATTCGGGGCCGTTTTGAACTGGGCGCCGCTATTCGGTGCGGTTACTCCTGGGAAGGTCTTTGAAAGCCCGTGGGAATGGCTCCTAGACTATCTATGGCATTATATTCTGCCAGTGTCTGTCATAACGATTAGAGCGACCGGAGCAATGTTCTTATACATCCGTAACTCCCTCGTTGAAGTACTGGGAGAAGACTATATAATGGCAGCTATGGCAAAGGGGCTTCCAGATAAGATAGTTCTCTACAAACATGCTGCTAGAAACGCCCTACTTCCCGCAGTAACTATGATGGGGCTAAGATATGCGTTTATAATTGATGGTGCTGTCCTAACAGAGACCGTATTCTCATATCCAGGTACAGGCAGACTTGTATTCGAGGCTATCATCTTTAGAGACTACTATCTTCTACAAGGCGCTATAATAATTCTGACGACCAGCGTGATCCTAGTGAACTTCTTGATAGATATACTGTATCTATACCTCGATCCTAGGGTGAGATATAGATGAGTCAGACAACAGTAATAAGGAAAAAAGACAGGGCATCCAGAACAATTGAGGGGCTACGTAAATTCTGGCGTGTCTTCAGCCAGAACACAGCAGCTGTCATTGGATTAACAATGTTCCTCATAATATTGACTATCGCGATACTAGCACCGTGGATAGCGCCCTATGATCCATATGAAAAAGTCGGGCTGCCAATGCAGCCACCGAACGAGGCCCATTTACTGGGTACAAACGACGTTGGCCAGGATATACTCAGCGAATTAATTTATGGATCTAGGATATCCCTTTTAATCGGCTTCATCGCCGCTGTAGTGGCAACACTTATAGGTACTCTAGTAGGAATGATAGCAGGATACTATGGGGGATTAGTGGATGAGGCTTTAATGAGGGCTACAGACGTATGGCTATCGTTCCCAGGTCTATTGCTGACTATATTCCTAGCTACAGTGCTTATAAAGACACCTATAGGTGGGAAAATTATTTACACTGTCATCTTTGCCATAGCGTTAAACGCGTGGCCTGGTGTAGCTAGGCTTGTAAGATCAGTTACCCTTAAAATTAAGGAGCTGCCATATATTGAAGCCGCCCGGGCTATTGGCGCCAGTAATAGAAGGATCCTATTAAAGCACATAATCCCTAATGCTACGCCAATTATACTAGTAGCGGTATTAACCAGAATAGACTCAGCCATGCTGACAGAGGCGTCACTCTCATTCCTAGGTATAGGTGATCCAACGGTAAAGAGTTGGGGAATGATTATACACTATGCAATGATTAGGAACGCCATAGTAATAGGAATGTGGTGGTGGTTCATACCTCCAGGGCTTATGATATCGCTTTCAGTCCTCAGTATTATATTAATAAGCATGGGAATAGAGGAATATATCAACCCAAGGCTTAGAGAAAGCATGTAATTTTTTATACAGCTTCTCATTCCATTTTATTTACCTATCTTCCACATCAAACTCTCACAGCAGGTTTATATATTGGGAAATATGTGTATAGCTCCATTTTTCAAAAGGATGAGGAGCTTCTAGAGATAAAAAGGTTAATAGACTTCTAGATAATACCTTATTATATGCCTTGGATCAAAGTTGTCGAGGAGGAAGAGGCTGAAGGAAGATTAAAGGAGATCTACCAAGAGATCCTTGAGAAGAGAGGGAAGATATCTAATATAATGAAGATACATAGCCTGAATCCAGAGGCTTTGAAGAACCACCTCGACCTATATCTTACAATCATGTTTAGAAAACCTGGTCTGAAGAGATGGGAAAGAGAGTTGGTGGCCGTTATCGTCTCGAGAGTAAATAAGTGTAGATATTGTATTGCACATCACTCTAGTGCACTGTCAAGATACTGGGAGGAGGAGAGGATAAAAAAGGTTGTTGAGGATATGGAGATAGATGATTTCGATGAGAGAACGAGAGAACTAGTTAGATATGCAGTTAAATTGACTGAAAAACCCTCTGGAATAAATGAAGGAGATATCCTTAGACTCAGAGAGGCTGGGTTGACAGATGAGGAGATACTTAGCCTAAACCTGGTTGTAAGCTATTTCAACTTCGTTAATAGAATTGTTCTTGGTCTGGGTGTAGAGTATAATGAGGAGGAGCTTGAGGGATATAGGTATTGACCACATATAGGTTTCCATATAATTATACTTTTTTAGGGGAAAAGACAATACATAAAAACACTGCTTTTCAAAATATCAGTAACCGAGGGGATATGTTTTGGATAGTTATTTTGAGAGGCCTGACATTGATAAAAACACGTTATTAGCATTGATGATATTTATAGGTATTACAGTTATCATGGTCGACATACCTATTATGATGGTGATTAACCTTCCTCTCTGGTTATATTTAGTTGAGATAGGATTAATTGGAACTATATTCTCGATCTTTATCAGTTACTACCTTATTAGAGAAATTAAAATAAATAATGGAGTCTTGGAGATCAGATTTGGAGTATTTAGAAGTAAGACCCCGATAAAAGATATAGTTAATATTGAGATGAAGAATCCTCCATTACCAGCATTAGTACCTGGGATAGGTTATATGTTCAATTATCTAGTATTTGCCTTTAATCCCACAAAGAGATTTATAAGAATAAAGAGGAAGAGGGGTGTAGTTAAAGAGATATACTTCACTGCATCAAACGAATATCAACTCCTTTCTATCATAAACACAATTAGGGAGGAGACAGAGACTTGTTAAGCCAGATATATATAACGGCAATGATGGTAACTTTAATAGTATTATTTATTGTCTATCTTGTTGCTAGATGGGGGAATTTTGAGGGGAAGAAGGTATTTATAGCTATCATAGCTGGACTACCTCTAAGCTCGATGGTGAATATTTTTATCAAAAAACCAGTTATCCTCTATATACTTAAAGTGTCATCCCTTGAAAATAATATGGACACAATACCTGTGTATATTCTAATACTATCGCTTTTAGTAGTAGGATTCTCTGAAGAAGCCATAAAAATGGCTCCAGCCTTATTACCACCAATTTCCAAGATGCTCTTTAGGGCTAACTACTATAAAATGGCATTCTCCTGGATTATCGGCGTTGGATTCGGCTTGGGAGAAGCATATTATATAGCATATGCTATTTCCTTAAACCCTGCATATTCAGGATACCCTTATTATTATTTTACAGGGTATATGAACGAACGTATAATAGCATGTCTTATTCACGGGATTTTAACGGTATTAGCCTTATATGGCTGGCCCTCATCAAAGAAGATTATAGCTACATATATACTTGCATCTATAGCCCATTCGATCATAGATATCCCGGCCACATTATATCAGACGGGAGTTATAGATATAGCTATGGCAGAGATCAGCACAGGAGTCATAGGCTTCATTGCCATTATAGTATTTTTATATATATTGAATAGAGCCAGAGAAGATGAGTTTGCCCACGGGCTTTATGGGGATATCGGGTCTATAGCATAGAAAGCTTTATACCATATAACAGCATTATTTAAGTTATACGCTAATTTGTTAGGTGAGAGTAAATGGGTTATTACATTAAAATGATAGGCGAAAAACTGTTTCTAGGTGGATCGGATGATGGGAGGTTGATTATTGTAGATGCTAGAAAACAAGAGGAAAAGAAATATTTTTCTCCAATGGAGATGCTATTACTTGCCGCTGCCGGTTGTACAGCAATAGACGTAAGTCATACACTAAAGAAGATGCGACAGGATGTTAGGGAACTTGTTGTAGAAGTTGATGGAGAACGTAGGGATGAATATCCAAGGATATATAAAAAAGTTGGGTTGGTGTATAAAATCAAGGGAGTGAATATAGATAAGAAAAAAGCCGAGAGAGCTGTTGAGATGAGCCTAAGTAAATACTGTAGCGCGTCAATAACTTTAAAGAAGGCAGGAGCAGATCTCACATATAAAATAGAGATCGAGAATGTAATGGACTGCCAAGACTAAAGATTAAAAACATAGAGGGGTAGTGTACTATGGAGAAGCTTCCACTAGAGTTAATTAGAGAGATTATCAGGGGGAATCAGGATGTCAGGGACATTCTACATCAAGCTTTTAAACAGAGAAGCCCGGTCTATAAGTTATTTGATATGAGGCTTCTCGAGGTCACGGAAGGGAGAGCTAAGATAGAGTTTCCATATAAAGAAGAGCTATCTCGGATAGGTGGCATGCTCCATGGAGGAGCAATAATGACCGTTATAGACCAAGTATGTGGCCTAGCCGCTATGACTGTGAACAAGGGAGTTAATCAAGTTACTATGGAGCTTAAAATAAACTTTCTAAAACCTTTAACTAAAGAGACAGAGCCATATATAGCCGTGGGAGAGGTTGTTAGAGCAGGTAGGACAACTATAGTATGCCAAGGAAAAATATTTAATTCAAAGGGAGAAATATGCGCGGTCGGTATAGGAACATGGTATGTCTTCACAAAATGAAGACGATATGAAGTAAGTATAATAAGATACCTTCTTAATAATTATTATTTTTAACACGACAGTTGAGAGGAGCTATTTACCCCTCTCCAATGGAGGTTATATTAGTTGAAGGATATATGGATACCGAGGTTATCGGATGTTTTTGAAGCCCGTAAAACAATAAGTAGGTTTATTAGAAGGACGCCGCTCATCTATAACCGTGGGTTATCGGAGGAGCTTGAGGCAGATATCTATATAAAATGTGAGAATCAACAGGTTACAGGCGCCTTCAAGGTCAGGGGAGGACTTAACCTAATGGCTCATCTAAGTGAAGAAGAGAAGAAGAAGGGAGTCGTAGCGGTCTCAACGGGAAATCATGGGCAGTCGATAGCCTATGCAGCGATGAAGTACGGTGTCGAGGCCACTATAGTAATGCCTGAAGACGCTAACCCATATAAGGTAGAGGCTATAAAATCATTCGGAGCCAAAGTAGTATTTCATGGAAAGGACTTTGATGAGGCCAAGGAATGGACAGAAAAGGAGTTAGTGAAGAAAGGAGTAAGATACATCCACTCTGGAGACGAGCCCTATCTAATCGCTGGAGTAGCCACGATATATTTAGAGGTGCTTGAGGACCTTCCAGATGTAGATATTATAATAGTCCCTGTAGGTGGAGGAAGCGGGGCAAGTGGAGCCTGTATAGTTGCAAAAAACATTGATAAGAGTATAAGGGTAATTGGCGTCCAATCCAGCGGAGCGCCGGCAGTATACTACTCATGGAAGAATAGGGATGTAGTTAAACGTGATAAGATAGAGACTTTTGCAGAGGGGTTGGCAACTAGGGCACCATTCAGTCTACCTCTTAGAATAATGTGGAAATATCTGGATGACATGATCCTGGTGGATGACGCGGATCTGGAATACGCGATATTTCTCTTGATAGACACTATTCATCAGATTGCTGAAGGCGCTGGCGCCGCATCCACCGCCGCTGCACTAAAAATGAAGAGGAAGATAAGAGGGAAAAAAGTTGTTCTAGCCTTGACTGGTGGGAACATAACTACTGACCAGCTTAGAAAAATTTTGATGAAGTACCCTTAGAGCTTGAGGAGCCTTGCATTTATAGCCACTATCACTGTACTAAGTGACATCAGAACCGCGGCTGCTGCTGGAGACAATACGATACCCTGGTTATATAGTATACCTGCTGCAAGGGGGATTGCAACTGCATTGTATCCAGTTGCCCAGAAGAGGTTCTGCATCATCTTCTTATAGGTCTTTCTAGCGAGGGATATTATATGTACAACATCCCGTGGATCATTCCTAACCAGTATAATATCTGCTGATTCAATGGCTACATCCGTTCCTGCTCCGATAGCTATACCTACATCGGCCTGGATCAAGGCTGGCGCATCATTTATACCGTCTCCAACCATAGCAACCTTATAGCCACGTCTCTGTAGCTTCTTAACAACCTCTACTTTTTCATGTGGCAAGACCTCTGCATAGAATTCATCAAGCCCAAGTTCCTCACTAACCCATCTTGCAACGCTCTTATTATCTCCAGTTAACATAACTACTTTTAAACCCATTTCCTTTAATGCCTTGACAGCCTCTTTAGACTCCTCCCTAACCAAGTCTCCTAGTGCAATTGCACCAATTGGCTTAGAATCCTCCAAGACGAATACAACGGTCTTCCCCTGCTCCTCCACCTCCCTTATCTTCTCCAAGTAACTCACCAATCTATTCTCCCTTAGATAACCCGGGCTGACGACCATTATCCGCCTACCGTTTACTATCCCTTCGACGCCTCTACCAGGTATGGCCTTGAAATCATCGACATAGTCGAGCTTTATACCCATTTCAACAGCTTTACTTACAATACCTTGTGCAATTGGGTGTTCAGACTTTGACTCTAGGGATGCTGCAAGCCTCAGGATATCCTTCTCCTCACTATCCCCGAGGACTATTATATCCGTGACACCAAACTCTCCCTTTGTAAGGGTCCCTGTTTTATCGAATACGACGACATCCAGTTCACGAGCCCTCTCAAATGCATCTCTCTGTCTTATCAAGAAACCATTTCTAGCTGCTAAGGCGGTTGAAACAGCAACCACTAGTGGAACAGCCAGTCCAAGGGCATGGGGACAGGTGATTACCATGACGGTTACAGCCCTCTCGAGCGCAAAGGCAATATCCGTCTGTGAAAATAGCCATATTAAGAAGGTTAGTGAACCACCGATTATGGCTATTATAGTTAGGAAATAAGCTGCTCTATTAGCTAGATCCTGGGTCTTAGAACGTGTCTCCTGAGCTTGTCTGACGAGCTCAATAACCTGTGAGAGATATGTCTCTGCACCGGTCTTCCTAACCTCAACGATTATGGATCCTTCGCCATTTATGGATCCAGCTATGACCTCGTCTCCAACATCCTTACTAACTGGCTTTGATTCGCCCGTCAACATAGATTCATTTACACTCGTCCTACCCTCTATAATAATTCCATCCACGGGGATTTTCTCACCGGGTTTTATCAGGACCTTGTCGCCTGGGACAAGCTTTTCAATAGGCACATCAACTGTAGTCCCATCCTCTCTGAGGAGATGCGCTTCTGAAGGCAGGAGCTTCACCATCTCCTCCAATGCCCTGGAGGCACCGAGGATACTCTTCATCTCGATCCAATGCCCTAACAACATTATATCTATTAATGTGGCCAGCTCCCAGAAGAATGGTTTTCCAGGAAGCCCTGTGAGAATCAGCACACTATATAGGTATGCTGTAGATATTGCAACAGCTATGAGCACCATCATCCCAGGCGTTTTCTTCCTAAGCTCATTTACAAACCCCTTTAGAAACGGTAGGCCTCCATAGAAATATACAATGGATGCCATTAGAAAGAGGATGTATCTCTGCCCCGGGATTATAATTGTATACCCGAGTAACCCCTGAATAATAGGGTCTAACAATAATATTGGGATCGTTAGGATTGTAGATACGATAAATCTCCTCCTATAATCCTTAATCATCATACGATGATGCTCCATAGACACATGTCCTTTATGCTCTTCCATAGGCATTTCATGCCCTTTATGCACATTATCATGCCCATGCTTATGATCATGATGAGCATGATGTTCATGACCCTCCATATGTCATACACCCGTCAAAACAATGTTAACCAAGAATAAGATAATGGGAGGGTCTTCATATTAAGTTGAAAATTTCCAAAATGGAATGGATTAAACCGAGGATATTTAATTATTTGGTGGGGCCGCTGGGACTTGAACCCAGGACTTCCCGGTCTCCAAAATTTTTTCTTCAGCCGGGCGCTCTCCCGAGCTGAGCTACGGCCCCATTATCCATGTTTCACATCTACAACTACTTTATTTTTCCATGAAATAATATATATACTTTTCTTTCCTCTCTTAGAACCAATTGGAAAAAATAATTTTTAAACGTTCGACGCATCAACAGATTATTATAGTGTTACCCAGTTTATAGGATGAAGAATATGAAGGTCAAGCAGATAAGTAAGAAAAACTATAAGATGATCATAGAGTCCATTAGGAAAAAGGGTGTTGATCCTCATCTCCCAAAGACTAAGAACGTGAAGTCTATTGTTACAAAGAAGGGTGAGTTGATATACGTGGATGATGAGCCTACGATAATATACGCTGGTGGAGAGTATCTGCCATTCATCGGTAGCCTAGGGAAATTCCGGGGATTAAAGAAAATTGTTGTCGACACCGGCGCCGTGAAGTATCTTACAAATGGCGCGGATGTCATGCGGCCGGGAATAGTTGATTGGGAGGAATTTAATAAGGGAGATATCGTTGTCGTACACGTGGAGAAATATGATACACCTATTATGATAGGTAGAGCTCTAATTGACTCAAAGGATCTTGAGGAGATGGAGAGAGGGAAGGTTATAGAGAATCTCCACCATGTTGGAGACGTGTTCTGGGAAGCCTCTAAAAGAGAAAAATATTAATGCTGGTGGTGGACCCGCCGGGAATTGAACCCGGGACCTCCGCGTTGCGAGCGCGGCGTGCTACCACTACACCACGGGCCCACGTATCATTAGGAATTCTAGATAAATTAGGATTTGGAAATCCTAATTAAACTTTAGTAGAGTATATGGAGTCTAATAGATAGGTAGGGAAAAGAATTTTTATTAATAAGGAAACTCTAAATATACATCTTGACTATATTAGGGCACATGGCCGCGGTAGCTCAGCTTGGCAGAGCGCTCGGCTGTGGACCGAGAGGTCGAGGGTTCAAGTCCCTCCCGCGGCCCCACTAGAAAAGGTTCGGGTCCCGAGTAGATTGCTTTATTAGAGAAATTAGTATATTTAGGAGCTATCGATTGATCTATTACCTAGGACAATTATCAAATCTATGAAAATAATAAAAAATTTAGGATTGAGGCGTTGGCATAGGTATTGTAGAGTTATACAGTAGATCAGGTAGCTGATAAATATTGATTTGCCCTGTGGTCACTATATATAATATGTCGTCTATATAGACTCCTCTTGTATATGGAGACCGGTACCAGTATGTCTCGTTCAATGTCCTCTCGATAGTCAACAGCCCAATTTTTTCAAGCCCTTCTTGAGACGCGTTTAGCATTAGATAGCCTTCCCTTAGCTTCTTAACACCTGTAGCTGGATCGATGTATACAGTGTCCTCTCTAACTGGTATGCCTACATAACCATACTTGTCTATCTTCAGTATAGCTCGATGGTTATAAGCGGCCTCGCTCCACGCCCAGTCGGCCTCCTTATAAATAAGTTTACCGATCTCCTTTGGATTTGACGGGTCACTTACGTCGAAGAGGCTTAGTTTTAACCGCATTATCCTAGTCTGGTTATCCACTTCGTATCCTATTCCCAACACTAGGTTGTTCCAGAGCGGTTGCAACATACTGCTGAATCCAGGTATTTTTAGTTCACCGAGTATCTTGGGGCTAGTTGGGTTACTGAGGTCCATTACGAAGAACGGGTCTATCCTTCTAAATGTCACTAGATATGCATAGTCTCCCATAAACCTAGTTGCATATAACTGCTCTGACTCAGCAATACCAGTTATCGATCCGACAATATCCAGATCCATGTTAAGGACGAATATATTTGTATAGGTCTCCACCCTAAAGGCAGGTCCTGTCCTGACCTCCTTCCATCCATATGTAGATACCCTTAAAAAGCCTTTATACTCATCAAGCTGGAGCTGGTTATTTATTGAGCCAGGGACCTCTCCAACTGCCTCTGGAGTAATGGTTAGGCCATCGACGCTAAACCTGTATATCTTTGTCATCGACTTATACTCGTTTCTCGAAAAGACATTCGACTTCCACTCAGGCTGGGTAAGGTATATGTTGTTGTAGGACATGTAGAGCACGTTTGTATATCCTGTTAATACGGTTACATAGTCATAGTCGAATGACTCCAAGTCAAAAGCAAATAATATAGTGTACTGGAAACCAGTGTCCTTCATGTCGCCACTATAGTATATCTCATTGGGATCAATGTCGTATTTATCACCATCGATATAGTAGGTGGGTAACACAAGTTCTTGGATCTCCTTCTCATAATTATAGACATGAGTCGGCTCAGTAATTACAAGGTATAATATATTGTCTAGTAGCCTATTGTCATTTATCCATCCTGTGAATGATATGTTCTTAACAAGTTCAGGCGTCTCCCTATCCTGTATATCATAGATATATACGGATGTAATCGGCATTGAAGGCATTGGCATCAATGCCTTAGGCTCGGCTGAAGTATCTACAGTCTCAACTGCCGGTGCAGCTCCCTCTAATATATAGTATCTGCCCCATTCAGCCACGGCTATAAGCCTATCCTTATAGACGTAGACACCGCCTATTGGAGTATTATTTATAGTTATTACTGATACTACACCAGCATCATCCAGCGGATATGCCTTGACTATAATTATCCTATTGTCGGAGACTAGGTAAATGTATTCTCCATCCGTCTTTACATGATCCACTTCATCGATGCCCTCCACCTGGACATTCGTCTGGCTGAAATCAACTTCCGAAGGACCCTTGGCACCAATGCCGGCGGCAGGTGTCTCGGCCTGAGACTCCAGCACCATTACACCAGGCATCCTAATACCTGGATACCACTCTTTAAGAGTATTCGCCTCTAAGAAAAACTCTAGCTCTCCCGTGTTTCTAAAGGTCTTTAGACCCTCAAGACTCCTAGGTAGTAGGTTTAATTGGGGTAGTGCAAACAATCCTATTGTAATAGATGCTACAAGCAGCACTGTAAGCAGTAACGCAATCGATTTTTTCTCCACTATTATCACCACCTAATATATGGGTGTTATCTATACATGACTCTAACATATTGAACACCCAGGGAAATGCTGTTTAAACATTTTGAACTCTATAACCCGTGGCTAAACGATGGTGAGTTAATTACTGTCTATAGTAATTACATATTTTGTATGAAGGATTTACAGGGTACAACGCTGAGAGTATACTTGCATATCCTGAGAAGTGGTAGGGAGAGAATTGGAGTCCGTGAACTGATGCGTGAGATGAATATGAAGACTCCTAGCCATGCATATTATCACCTGGATAAACTCGTTTCCATGGGGCTTTTGGAGAAGAAATATGGTGATTATTATATTGTAAAGAATGTTAAGATAGACTACCTAAAGGAATTCGTGTTCATAGGAAGCAGTTTAATCCCGAAATTCATATTTTACTCTGTATTTTTCATGGTGATACTCATATACAGCATCTTGTTTCCACGGCCACACGAGTTATACTGGTATATTACAGTTGTATCTTCAGTAGCTGGATCATTGGTGGCGATATATGAGTCTATAATTAGCCTGAGGAAGATAAGGCTGTAGCTGTTCAAATGTTTAGAGTAAATACGCTATTCAAACATTAATATGTTTAGAGAGGAGGAGGAATGGTGAGTAAAAGTCTAATGATACACATAGGGGCTGCGGCGATACTGGCTATTGTAGTCATATTTGGCTCCACATACCTATATAATAATATTGCTTCATATGACATCATCTATACTAGCGAGAGCCTATCTCCTGGGAACATGGAGAGCATGAACCAGGCTGAGCAGCCTCTGGAAACTGCGCCATTAAACAGCCAGAAAAGCGCTGAGGCATCGGATATGCCTATATTACTTATATATATAGAGTATCCACTGAACTCGACTCTTAATACGAGGATAACTATCTATGTTGAGACCATAACCCTGACTTTTGAAGATGGATCGGTTTACGACGTTCCAGTAAACAGGCTGGTATCCAGGATGGTATCCATAATACCCGGTGAAAAAAAGCTGGTTGCAGCAGTACCTATTCCCATAGCTAGGGTCACTAAGGTTACTTTACAATTGGGGGATAACATGGAGGTCAACGGGGAATTTGTGAAGCTGAGGAGCCCAGCCTCATCCTGGGAAGGAACCCTATATCTAGATATGGGTTCTAATGTTGAGGTAACGATATCCATCAACCAATTTATTTAGAAGCTTATATAGAGCCCCGGGCGGGTTTCGAACCCGCGACCTCTGGCTTTCTGGCGTAAGATACCAAGCCAGCGCTCTACCGACTGAGCTACCGGGGCGTTTAACTTGTCTACACTACTTTCCAACTCTTAATTTATACATCATAATTCTTTTTATATTTTAATCTGATTCATAGATACACTAATTTTTGAGTGGATAGGATATGGTGACACATGCCATAATACCTGCTGCGGGATTGGGGACCAGAGTCCTACCTGCATCTAAAGCCATCCCCAAGGAGATGTTTCCCATTCCCCATAGGTTTGGAGATAGGTACATGCTTTACCCAATGATACACCTCATATTTGATACTCTATATAAAGTGGGTATTAGGAACTTCTGTTTTGTCATAAGCCCTAGTAAAGAGGAAATTAAGGAGTATTTCAAGCCAGATCAGGAGTTTATAGACAACTTAATTGATTTAGGCAAGGAGGATGAGGCTAAGGCTCTCAGAGAATTCTATGATAGGGTAACTCATTGTAAGATTGGTTTCAGGGTTCAAGAGGAGCCCCTGGGAGTTGGAGACGCTGTTCTAAGGGGAAAAGAGTTTGTCGGAAACAATAATTTTATGATTAACATGGGTGATGACCTGATTCTAGGCGATGAAGGTAATGTATACAGAGAGATGATAGATATTTTCATCTCCAAGGAAGTAGATGGAGTCGTGCTTGTAAAGGAAGTTGAGGATCCCAGGCATTATGGAGTAGTTATTGGAAAGGAGGTGAAAGAATCTCTGTATAAGGTTGAAGAGATCATTGAGAAGCCTAAAACCCCGGTCTCAAACCTAGCCATACTAGGGATATACGTATTGAAACCATGGATATTCCATGTTATGGAGGAGATGAGGGGAAGTGGAGGCTGGGAATTAACCGATGCAGTTGATGAGATGGCTAAAAGAGGAGAGATGCTTGCATATAAAGTGGAAAACATCCGTAGGATAGATATTGGGAGGGTGGAGACCTACATAGATCTATTTAAAGACATTAAGCTATAGTGGCGCCGGGAGTGGGATTCGAACCCACGCGGGCCAGGAGGCCCATGGGCTCTCAAGGCCCACCCCTTGGTCCGCTCGGGCATCCCGGCATCCAGAACTCTATTATACATGTAGAGAAATTAATTATTTAAAAGCTTATTATAAACCTTCTCTAGACAGATTCCGAGGACCTTTTCCACATAGGTGGATAGATTCCCTTTTCCATAACTACCCTTTCTGTGAGAGCGGCGACACCCTTATCAAGAGACCTTAGTTCTTCAGCTGTATATTTAGATAATGCAACTGCAATTGCCTCACCCTTTCTAGTTATGAGGATGACCCGCTTATCCCTCTCCACATCATCTGTAAAAGCCATTATACCAGGTATCTTAAGCTGGGCACCATATACTATAGATGCTACCGCTGTATCCTTAACGATAATCTTAGGAAAGTCTTTAAACACATACTCCATTGGAACAACTACCTTTCTCATTAGGCTGAAGTCATCTTCCTCATCCCATAGGTATTTAGCGCCCACAAGATCATAGAGAGAGGCTAAACGATCCTTCTCGTGGAAGGGGCCTGCCCTTACACGCCTAAGCTCAGCCAGGTGAGCGCCACATCCTAGGATTAGACCTATATCATGCGCTAGCTTCCTGACATAGAAGCCGGATTCACAGTCTATATGGAATAATATATCCCTACCTTCTATCTCCAAGATCTCTAAACTATATATTGCTCTTGTCCTAAGACGGCGTCTCACAGAACTCCTCTGGGGAGGTTTCTGGTATATTCGGCCTTTAAACAGGCTAAATACCCTCCTTAACTCTTCTTCATCCACATCCGAATGAAGATGTATAATACCGACATACTCTTTTGAGGAGCCAACAATATATCTCATGACAAGTGTCGCCTTTTCCAAGCCTATCGGTAACACCCCAGTCACCATTGGATCGAGTGTCCCTCCATGCCCCGTCTTCGAGACACCAAGTATCCGCTTGACCCAGGCTGCAACTTGGTGACTAGTTGGCCCCGGAGGCTTATCCAGATTCACCGCCCCATATCGAATATAGATCTCAGGGGGGCGTTCCCAAGGAAGAAAACCGAATCCAAGCTCATCTTCCTCAGACTTTATAATAAGGTTTTGACCATCCTTCAAGAGCCATTTTATATCCTGTATATAATCGCTACTCATTGGAGACAACCTTCAGATACCCGTCTATAATTGAGAACAATACATTCTTAACAGACTCATAGTCATAGGGATGTGTCGAGATAACGAAATCATATATCGATAGATCGTTTAAATCAATATTATAGTATCTTTTAAACCGCTTTATCTCCGACTCCTCCCTAGCAATGGTCTCTCTATGGACCTCCTCATAATCCCTGTTCTCTCTATCCGCGATCCTACGTATCCTGACTTCCTTAGGCGCCTTCAACCATATCTTTATATGCGCGATGTCTTTAAGCATCCAGCCCGATAATAGGGCGTCGGCCACTACACCGCCCTCCATAGCTAGCTTCTTAAGCCTACTATCTATCATCTCATCGATCTCTGGAGACTCCTCAGCTAGACGTGAGAGCTCCTCTAGGGTTAGACCCATTTCCTCAGCAATCTTCCTGAACACCATCCCTGAGGAAATAACCTTTAGACCATATTTTTCAGCAATATCCCTAGCTAGGCTACTCTTACCCGTTCCATGGAACCCAGATAATGCTATGATTACTTTCCTAGCCTTCATTGTTAGAAGTAAAATATGGTGAAATCTCTTAAAAACTTAACCATAAACAGGCGATCTACACATCGGGTAGAAGCAGTTTCCTCAGCAATACACCAAACCAGAAGGATGCGAGGATATACCAACCGAAGAAATTAAGGGCGGAGCCAAGGTATGGGAGGGGTATCGGCATGACTATGAAAGCCCCCATCTCGCCGTAGACTCCGCTTAGCCACCACCACATAAGCCAGAAAAGTCCAAAGGTGAATATGAGTGGCCTGAATGCCTTCATAGAGATCTCTGCCTCCATCTTCTTCATGCTCTGAATCTTTTTCTCAAGCTTCTTAAGCTGCTTCTCATCCTTGCGTTTAGTGGCCTCCATATATTCCTTCCTAACTGTACTGATGAACTTCTTTTTCTCAATATAGTCTGGAGTATATACAAGGTATTTGTTTAGAATGTTGGATATGAGGTTCATTATAAAGGCTACACCCATGATAACTAGTATAGCGGTTAGCGGATCATGTAGATTCATAGTTCATCAGCCAATTTCCTCAAAACTTTATAGATGGCGTCCGCAGCCTCCTCAGCCTTACCAGTATGATTGGCCACAAAGATCACTGGGCTACTTGTAAATACGCTTAGGGCTGCGGCTAAACACCTATTATAGTTTAGATCGTCTATAATTGATTCACGGCTCTCCATCTCCCTTATTCTGGTTTTATCACTTAGCCGTCGCTCAATAATCTCCTCTGGTTCCGCCTCTACCACGATAATTTGCTTAACATCTAAAGCACTTAGGTTATTAACAGATAATCCAGGCCACCTCCCCCTTGGAGTCAATATAAATAAGTGGGTATCAACGAGTAGGAGATCGACTTCCTTAGACAATTCATATAGCTTTTCAGCGGCAAGTTTCTGAAGTCGAAGCTGTTCGGAGACCTTCAGCTTACGCATCTCATCCCTATGATTAACAAGCTTATTCCTCAACGCCTCCTCAAGCATAACGGTACCATAGTTTACTAGCTCGACCTTAAGCCCCTCCTTCCTAAGCCGTTCAATGGCGATATTAAGAACCGTGGACTTACCGACACCAGGTAATCCAGATACTATTACAACACCACCCATATGACTACACCTTGATAAGCCTATGGATAGCTGGATACATCTCCTCCAGCTGCTCCTTCATCAGCAGCTGGTAATACTGCATTAGTATATCTATCATAAGGAGGATACCCATTCCCCCACCGAATACACCGAATATCTGTGATAATGCGGCTATGACACCTACGAAGAAACCACCTACAACAGTGACCACAGGAATGTATTTCTTTAGGATGATGTTAATTGAATATGCCCTCCTCCTAAACCCAGGTATCTGCATTCCCGAGTCAATCAGCTGCTGAGACACCTTCTCAGGAGATAATCCGCCGACCTCAACCCATACTACAGCGAATATAATTGCCATTATAATCATCATGATAGAGAATGTAGTAGTCCTAATTGGATCCGACACCGCTTGGAAATAGTCCTGGGGAGGCATTAGATAATACATAAGTCCTCCTGTGATCGTGTGATTCTCCATTTGAATAATCAAGTTAAATAGTGGATCTGCATTATTTGGATTAAATGAAGTCCAGAGGACTTGGGACATCAACTGGAGATCCATTATCAAGGTAGACGCCAATATAATGGGAATGTTTGATACATATAGTAGCTTAATTGGATAGACGCTTCTAACACCCCGGTATCGGGCCATAGAGATAGGTATCTCAATACGGATACCTTCTGCATATAGTATGACGAATATAGTTACAAGAGTCGCTATAAACCCAAGTATACTGGGGAAGTTCGTAGGCCTGATAAGTGCAGATGCCCACTCACCGCTCATACCTTTGGAAATTAGATAGGGAATAAGACCATAGGGTAGTAACTCGCCGTTCTCCTGAACAGGGAGGACGCTAAACAGGTTTAGGAATATGGCTTCCGCGACACCCACTGCGATGAAAAGACTAATTCCACTTCCAAGACCCCAGCCCTTTTGCACAAGCTCGTCCAGCAACATCAGGATTATAGTGGCTAAAATCAATTGTATAAATACAACGGTGATTATTGTAAAAGAAAACTGCTGAGGCTGAATCAAACCAGACATTATGAAGGCTGCAGCCTCGACAATAGTAACAATTATAGTGAGAAACTTGGTGGCTGCCGTGAATACAGCCCTATCCTCTGGGTCTGTGAAATCAAATCTTATTATTTCAGCGCCGGCCAAGAGCTGGAGAATAAGACCTGCAGTTACTATAGGCCCTATACCCAACTCTAGAAGAGAGCCTCTTTTAGACGCGAATATGATCCTCGCATATTTAAACGGGTCCTGTGCACCTGCTGCTATGCCGAATAAGGGTATCTCACCCATTATCAGGTATAGGAGGAGGACGATGCCCGTCCAAATCAATTTGGTTCTTAGAGAAAGATGTTTCTTAGGCTTCTCAACCTCTGGTAAGATATACGCGATTTGCCTAAAAAACTTCTTTACAACCATCTTTCAACGACCTATTCGGCCTCAGATAACAATACTACTTCTCCACCAGCGGCCTCGATCTTCTCAATAGCCTTCTCACTAGCCTCTTTAACAATGACCTTCACCGGAACCGTAATCTTACCCTTGGCGAGCAGCTTGTCAATACCCATCTCATCAAGATTTATCTCCTTAACCCCCTGGGAGATAAAACGTTCTAGATCACTTATGTTCATAGCCTTTTTCCTAGGCCTATGGGATACAAATCCATGTTTACCAAAGTGATCAGGCTCGTATTTAAGGACATAAAACCATTTATGCTTCTTCATACCGGCTTTTCCAAAGCCTCCACGGGCTCCAGACTTCCTATGCTGGCCTATCTGGCCCCACCCATGATATCTACTACCTCTATACCACCTAGTTTTACGCTTACTATGAGGCATCGGCAACCATCCTCCTCCAACTAATTAAATTACATCTAAACCCTCAATAGTATTTAAGAATTAGATAATAATATTTATAAAGGCATATGGCACTAGAGCATCTTCACAATAAGCTTATCTATATCCTCTCTATACCCTAGTTCACCACCTGCGGAGACTAGCTTCTTCGTTGATCTTTTGAATCCCCCACGTGGCGGGTGAAGTCTAAATACTGGTTTAAGCCCCTTTATATCCTTGAGCTTAAGCTCTCCCTTAGCGATCTTCTCAGCCAATTCATCTATAGTTGTTTTCAAGACCTCTTTTACATACTCCTCTGTAAAAGGCTTGTTACCTATGAGCCTACCTCTTTTCAACAGAATTGATTTAACCGTCTCCGTGTCGATCGGCCCATAGGCCACATAGTCCTTCACCTTAAACAACATGGATTTATAGATAGGGTCGTCTGGCACGATTGTAGCGTGAAACTTCTTATGTAGACGTAGGCGTTTCAACGTCTCTTTAATATCATATCTTACATCCGGCTGTCCCCTAATACGTATCACTAGGTATGCAGTCATTACAGGATTACACCTCCTGCCAATAGTCTCTAGACACAATACGGTAGGTATTTCTAAGGGCATCATAACTAGCCATTGCAAAGGATAGGGGGGTCCTAGTCTCTCCAAAGGCTATTGCCCATACATCAGCTACCCCGGCTAACTCTAGAACAATCTTAGCAGTATCTCCAGCAACTATACCAAGCCCTCTCGGAGCCGGCTTTAGATATACACGTACACTACCCCACTTACCCTCTGAAGCAGTCAAGAGGGAATGTTGGGTTCCACATCCACACTCCCAGCTTCCACAGCCCCTTCTAACTGGAGCAATATTCAATAAGGCTCGATTAAGGGCCTTCTGAATAGCCTGATGAACTTGTTTAGCCTTATCGGCCCCGACACCGACCAATCCATCCCGGTTACCGACGGCTACTACAGCCCTGAATTTAGATCGTCTACCGGCGTCAGTCATCTTCTGAACCAACCTAATCTCTATAATCTCATACTCTAGATTGGGTACAAGAGCCCTTACGATCTCAGGCTCCTTAATAGGATAGTTATTCATGAAGATCTCGTATATAGACGTGATTTTACCCTCCTTAACGAGCCTACCCAATCTAGTTCTAGGCTCCCATTCCTCAGGTACAGGCTCAACTTTATTCGCCATCTTCACCACCTAATATCTTCTCCTTAACATCATCAAATAATTTCGGGATATCCACCGGATCTACTCCGGCTTCTAAATATTTTGAAAACCTTCTCTTAAATAAATCAGGGTCGGTTTCCTTAAGCATCCTAGCATATTCAGCGATATGCTCCCCCCTTATACGTGATTCATCAACCACGGCCTTCTCCCCAATAGGTATCTCCATCCCAGCGTCAACAGCCCCCATTGCAGCTGCAAATGGGATTGATGCCCTCTTCGACCATGCATACCCTAGGTTTACAACAGCTTCCTTAACACCCATCTCAAGAGCCTTCTTACCAGCCAATAACCCGGTCAAATATGCTGCGGGGGTGTTTTTAAGCCCGATCCAACCATATTTCTTAGCTAATTCCTTAGATGTGACTGTGAATAGTGTCTTGTCCCCACCTATGGCAGGTACGGATATACTTATTGTTATATATCGATTGCTTCTCCTAACTATGAAGAACGGCTTCTTACTCTTTAGAAGCTCCTTACGAAGCCTGTAGTTAGTCCTTCGCTCCCTCTTTCTCCTATACGGCACTATATATGTTGGTCCCTTAGCCCTACCCATTACTCCTCACCAGCCAATATTCTCTGCCTAATATACGTCTTCAGATGCGCCTTAGACCTAAACATACCTCCCTTAACCAGCATATAAAGCTTTCTATACTGGCTCCTCGTTATCCTACCCTTATCCCTAAGCATACGTAGGAACTTCCTCTGAGCCCTGACACGCATCATCCACAGCTCCTTCTTAGTCATCCTAGCAGTCTTCTTACCCTTCTTACTCCCAGGTCCCCTCTTACCACCACGTCTACGAATCGTCTGGCCCTCAACAGGTTTTATCTTGACATAGCCCTTTCTAATAAGTATCCTAACATCCTCCCTTGTATCAATATCTGCTATATCATCAAGATGATCCGGATCTATCCAGACCCTATCCACTCCTACACCGAGCATCCTAGCGATAAGCCGTCTCTTAAGTCCTATGTTCACCATAATCCTACAACCTCCTATTCAACACACGAATACCATGTTTATCAGCATATTTAATGATCTCCATCCGCTTCCTCTTACCCACTGACCCAGCGATTCTAATAGCCTGTCTATTGGGATCCGAGACCTTAGCCTCAACATCCTTCACATTATATACCAGGACCTCTTCAAACCCAGAGGGATGCCTTCCCCTAACTAATTTAGGCGTCCTATACCCTATCCTAGGAAGAGGGGGACGGCCCTTCTTACGTAGACGCATCTTACTATCCTTACCACGTGGCCGTCTCCAATTCTCCTTAATACGTACATACCTCCAGCTCTCCTGACGGATGAACCTCGGTAGCTTCTTCTTAATCACACTATATTTAAGCTCGAAAAGCCGGATCTCCTCCTCTGTCAGTACAGGTTTCTTAGTCATGCCATACCCTCCCCCTTGTAATATACATAGATACCATCTAGGAATACACGTGGATCCTTATTCTTAACCTTCGTCGCGAGATAAATGTTTGCTGCCGTCTGGCCAACAGCATCCTTATCGATTCCTTTTACAATTACATCGGTATCACTACCCTTTTTAACGACCTCGACCTTCACCCCAGGCATTATCCTAGCCTTCCTAACACCACGCTCACCAGCAAAGTTCTTGATAATAACATATTCGCCGGAGACCTCGACGGTCATAGGGAAGTGGATATAGAATACCTTCATTTTATAGGTGAAGCCCTTTGTAACACCTGTGAACATATTATTTATCCTGCTTTTAATCGTGTTTATCAGGGCGAAGCCCTTCTTACCCTTCCTATATATCTCATACTTAACCTTATTATCCTCAATCCTAAACTTAATTGGGACCTTACTAAAGTCCTTCCTAACTTCTCCAAGCGGGCCCTTAACTATAATTATCCGCTCGCCCTCTAGCCTAACCTCTATACCCTCCGGGATCTCCACCTCACCGTAGTGTACCCTTGGAGCGACCATGTCATCCACCTCAATATACATATGCAAGTAAGACACCGCCAATATTCTCATCTAGACACTCCAGATGAGTCTTCAAGCCCCTTGACGTCGATATAACGAGTATCCCTAGGTCCCTGGATGGAAGATATTTCTTGGCGAACTCCAAGACCTCATCCCTTCTAACGGGGAACCTAGGCCTAATAGCCCCGCATTTATTTATCCTACCTAATAACTCAACCCTAATCTTATCCCCCCTACCATCCTCGATAATCTCAATCTCACCGACATAACCATGTTTCTGTAGAACCTTCAATACATTGACAGCGAGTTTAGAGGCTGGATAAATGACTACATATTTCTTCCTAACAGCCTCCGCATTCTGTATCGCCGACATTAAGTTACTTAATATATCTAGCTGCGTCATACTCCTCAGCCTCCCTAATTATTCAACATATCACCTACATATATTTTTTAAAGCCAAGTTCTTCAGCGACTTCTCTAAAGCATCGCCTACATAGCATGATTCCCCTAGCCTGTATCACGGCTACATGCGTCCCACATCTTAGGCATCTCCTACTTCCCTTCCCATATTTCCTGGGCTTAGGCCCCTGTTTAGCCATTATTCTAGACCACCTCCACACCAAACTCATTCTTAACGAAAGCAATTGCTTCTTCGCGTGTAACCATTGCTCTTTTACCGAGTCTGGATTTCCTATATTTCCTTAACTTAACTCGTCTACCCGGCTTACTTAGGTGGACAATCACATCCATACCATATATCCCTATCTCGGGATCATATTTTGTATCGGGTATATAGAGGTGCTCAGGGATTCCGAAGGCGAAATTCCCGAATTCATCGAAGGAAGATGCCTTCAACTTATTCTCAATCGCTTCAAAAGCCCTTTTCAAAAACTTTATGGCCTTCTCCCCCCTAAGAGTGACCATTGTAGCCATGGGCCTCTTACGTGTAATGCCAAAGGCCCTAATCGTCTTCTTAGCCTGTCTAAAAACGGGTTTCTGACCGGTTAAGGTCTCCAGTAGCTTAGCGGCTTTCTGGAGCCTATCCCAGTCACTACCCACAGATATATGTACGATTACCTTTTCAATACGTATCTTCTCCATCGGATTCTTAGTCTCTCTCTTACTTACTTCTTCACTCATTGCCTACACCACCTACTGATATCACAGGGGCCTCCTTCCCAATGGGGAATACATACTTAAATATAGTCTCTATAACTTCTCCATCCACTTCAAGGGAAACTACCTTAGGCTTCAGCGGATGCACTTTACGGACCTCAGTAATCTTACCTACGACGCCACGCTTACTACCCCAGTATACGAGAGCATATACTCCAGGCTCAAACCTAATAACATCCCTAATCTTCTTGGATTTAAAGTCATAGATAAATACATCTCCAGGCTTGAGAACACTCTTCTTATCCTTTGGGGTAAACAGGAAGTTACGTCCATCATGTGTCGTGAACTGTAGATTACCTCCTTTAACCATAACCTTATTCTTGATCAAAAGTGGTTTTAGTGATGATTCCTTCTTCTTCTCAATCTTATATGGCGCTAGAGGAGAGGTCGTCCCTGGAAGGATCCTATAGAACTCTTTAGTAGGAACGAGTTCAACTACATCCATCAACCCTATTGGAAAACGATACTCCCTAACATACTTTCCATCTATCTTTACATAGCCTTTCCTAAGCATATACTTTACTTCCCTCATGTTCCTAGCTACTCCAAGGACGTCTCTGAGTAATACAGCTAGGGGAATAGACATGTCCATAGGATGAGGACCTGGAACAGTTCTAACAACCCATTTAAAATGCTTCCTAGGCACCTTATATGTAATGGGTGCCGCCAGCCTCTTTAGCCGTGTGCTTCCACCTCTTTTTGTCATTACTCACTCACCTCCTCAACCTTCACCTTACTCTCCAAACGCTCCTTCCTCCTTGGATCGGAGAGGTCAAGCTCTATAATCATGAGATTTGAATAGTGAATAGGTATTGGCACCTTCTCACCACGCTGATTCTCTCTAACTACATTCTCAATATAAACCCTATAGTTTTTTCTATCTACTCTAGTTACCTTACCTTCAACACCCCTATTATCCCCACGCATTATACGAACCTTATCACCTACTCTAATGGGGAAAGACCTCCTCCCATACCTCTCCCTAAGCTCGGGAGAGAGGTTTACAGACATTATCTTACCTCGTCTATGTAAAGGAGCCTGGAATAGACGCTTCCTCTGCTTAGACGGTTTTTTACTACTTACCATCACATATACACCTCTCTAATCATATTATTAACGACGCCATATTAGCAATCCTAGACCACAGGTCAGCGGCTTCAGCGGCTACAGGACCCTTAATCTCAGTGCCCATGGGGTTACCCTCTGGGGTGATTAAGACAGCCGCATTATCCTCAAACATTACACGGGTGCCGTCTGGCCTCCTAATCGGAAACTTCTGCCTGACTAATACGGCGTCAAGCACCTTCTTCCTGAGCTTATATGGACCAACATACACTGTCACCTTGAGATGATCGCCTACACACGCGGCTGGACGTCTCTTTAAACGACCTTTATAACCCACTACCTGGATTATCTTAAGCTGCTTGGCACCAGTATTATCGGCACATCTAACTATAGATCCGACTGGGACTGCTCTCGTTATCTTAGGCCTCCTAGATAATACTTCTCCACCTAAAATCCTAGGCATCTCTATTCACCTCCCTTCTTCTTAGGTGGGTTACTCTTGTTATAGACCAAGACAAATGCAATTGTCTTGCTAATCGGCCGGGTCTCAGCTGCAACGACTATATCACCCTCCCTGACATCTATACATGGAGGGATATATACCGAGACCTTGCTCCTTCGCCGCTCATACCGCTGATATTTCTTATCGTAATGTAGATACTCCCTTAATATCACACCTGCCTTATCCATTTTCTTAGATACCAAAACTCCCTCTAATAATATTCCACGCACCTTAAGATGACCGTGATATGGACAGTTCCTATCCTCACACACCCTCTCAGGAGGTGGATAACCCAATCCAATATCCTTTACCTTCTGCTTACTCATACCTCAATCACCCTCCTAATAATATCTCCTACTAAATCACCACCATTCAATATGTATTCCTCACCATTTGGATGATACAATTTAAACACACAACCCTTCTTAATAACCCTATATATGCTACTATCATCACCCTTAACCAGTATCGTGTTCCTTGTCTCATCTATAACAACGCCTCTAATACCCTCATAATTCACATTAGAGGATGAAACCACCTCAATCATATATCCAATTAAAGTGCCGAATAGACGCTTCATAGCTTGACACCCCTTTCCCTCAAGATAGTTAATATCCTTGCACGAGTCCTCTTCAAAACCTTTATACGACCCGGCTTCTCAATAGCACCACCTGATTTAATCGCCCTTCTAAGCTTGAACAACTCCTCATTAACTTGATTCAATATCTCAATCAACTCCTCATTACTCTTTCCACGTAGCTCCTCGACTTCCCTAGCCATATCTAACCACCCTCAGCAACCTCTTCACCAGACCCCTCCTGCTCCTCAGACGCCTCCTGCATAGCCAGGTAATCCTGGAGTGATATAGGCATTATACTTACCTTTACACCTATGATACCCATCTTAGTCAAGACCGGGCGTTTAGCAGTCCTAACTAGGCGGCTTGCAAGTTCACCGCTTTTAAGAACAACACCAGATGAGAACTTTTCATATGCCGATCTAACGGTCCTAATCTTGCCACTTATAACTATCTCTACTCCAGCAGCCCCCGCGCTACGTATGACCCTCAGGGCCCAGAAACCTACTCTCCTATATCTTACGCCCCTAAGGAGCTGACGCTGGATCTGCCAAGCCATAATCTCTGGATCGAGCTCAGGCTCCTCCACCTCATAAACTAGTAGACGTACATTTTCATAGCCAAATATCTTCTCTATCTCCTCCGAGATCTGCTTTATCCTCGCACCCCTCCGACCGATAACCAGACCTGGTCTAAGAACCTTAACGATTATCTTAGTCCCTATCGTACCTGTTGGAGATGATATTACCTTCATACTAGAAAAACCGGCAGCAGCCAACCTCTCCGCCAACCATTCCTTTAGCAGTAGATTCTTCCTCTCTTTATTAATGAAATACTTTAGTTTTGATAGATCCTTCTCCACCATATATTACTACACCTCCATAGCAACTATCTCTATATGGGTAAGGGTATCGAAATAAGGTGAGGAACGGCCAAAGGCCCTGGGGATATATTTTTTACGCTTCCTCCCCTTAAGCGCAACACAATGGATTATCTTTAGCCTAGATGTATCTAGACCCTTAAACTCAGCATTGTTCTCAAGGTTGTCAAGCAGCTTCAAAAAGAATTTAGCGGCTTTAACAGGATATCTACCGCTGGGCCATCCCTCCAGACCCCTTCTATGAGGAACCTTCTTATTATACCTCTTAAAGAGGACTGGACGCCGCATAGCCACGACATCCTCCAAATATCTCCTTGCATCCTCCAGCATCTTACCTCTAATTTCTCTAGCGATCTCAACAGCGTGTTTAGGAGATATAGAAACCTCTCTTAAACTCGCCTTTGCGATCCTCTCTTCATCCTCAAGTTTAATACTGTATCGCCATGTGGGCATTACCATATCACCGCATCTCAACCCTACTACTCAAATTATGACATGGATAGTTAAATATAAATAATAAATAAAAATATTTTTCGCTTTGTTACATACAGGAAGCTCAAAAATAGGGAATGTTTTCCCCAAATACTTGGGCATCCCAATGAGGTTTTAATAACATAGTTTTATATAGATTAAATGTGGATATATAAAGATATTACTTATAAAACATTTGGCATATTATCTTAATAAGTTCGAGTTGATTTAATGAATAAAAGAATTTTATATGGAATGACGATTCTAATTGCTTCTCTAATGATGATTACGCCGAATATCGCTGGCGTATTGGCTCCAGATGGCCCTGGAGTCGTATACCAAGAAACTTTCTATGGGATGGTTAACGCCAGATTCACATGGAGTGCCGAGGGATATTCAGAGACGGAAACAGATCAGGAAATGGCTTTGATAACAATAACTGTGTATGATGACAATACAGTAAATGTGTTTTTTGATTTTCCATTCTGGAGTGAAGATTATACTGGTAAGATAAGGGTAATGGTTAATAAGACGAATTATCTATTTATCGCAGCCTGGGTATATAATCCCTACGATGAGATATCGAGGATAAGGATATTTATAAGGATAACTCCTTCTGGACTTGATCTTAGAATGAATGGAATGGGGTATTTCAATACGAATGATGCGCCTCCATTGTTAGTAGCACCTGGTCCTCAGATATTTTTCTTTGGTTTTACCTATATCGTTAGACATGCGGAAGTAGCTGTAGAAGTGTAGGAATCAGTGTGAGGGATAAATCATCCCTCTAATTTTTTACTATGTAACTAATTTGAATATAGATGAGGTTAAGAACACTTGAAACCTAGCTATTCAAAAAATAAATTATCTTGAGCCGTCGGGAGCGGGCTAGGAATCCGGGGAAGATGATTCGTCACTGGATATCTGGACCTTATCAAAATAGTTTTCATATATTTTTTTCATCTCGGCTAACGCCCATGATAATGATGCAATTAGTTTAGCATTATCATACGGCATCAGCGTTCTCCCACATTTATTGCATCTGAACATCATATCAGCTGCTTCGGAAAACGTGTATCTTGGATGGGTCTTGTCACCACACCAGTAGAAAATATTCTGAGACTCGTATTCAATTCGTTTCTCAAGCCTGTCTATGATCTTGCGATATAGACCTAGTATAATGCCATCCACCTGCTCAATTGGAAGGACCCAGTAGAAAGTGATCCAACCAGTTTCACTTACAACCTTCTTCGATATAAGTAGTCCTTCCGTGGATAATACCCATATAACTTTTCTAATCTCGCTTTCACTCATCTCCAGCTCTTCAGCGATCTCGGCATCTGTAGCCTGGCCTTTCCTAGCAATAGCCTCAATTATACGTCTAGCTAACTCTCCCCTATAGGCTTCAGCAAGTGTAGCGAGGACGTAGACTGCAGAGGAATACATATCCTCCTCCTTATTTTTACCCATCATAAAAACCTCCAATATACTGCTAAAAATATATTAATAGTCATCGTAACTTAACTACTTTTTTACCTTTTTCCATAGGTATAACCTTATATTTAGCACCGGGAAAATCAAGTTTAAACTCGGCTCCTTGATGATAATAGTCTAGGAATACGGCTAATGCGGCTATCTCGGAGTGAGGTTGAGTAGTAATAGATACATTATAAGTTGCTAAATCAAAGAATATGGAGTCAACCTTCTCACTGCCTACTATGACCAGTATCTTATCGTGTCTACGTATATCATCAATTACATCGGGGAGAGGTATTCCATACATCGTTAAATGGACTACTTGCCCCTTCTCCAGAATCCATTTCCTAGTAAACTGAACAGGGTTATCGACATATTCAATTGAAAACTTTCCACCCCATCTCTCAACGACACCCCTTATTTTATCCTCCAGAGACATATCTTGATCGCCACTGTAATACATTCCTTGGGCTCCAAACGCTCTAGCGACAAGTGCAAGATGTGTAGTAACCCTTTTATCCCGCTCGACCCTATGTGTGAGTCTTAATATCCACACTTTCCTCGACAACAATCTTACCCCCCATATCCTTAACATACTTCTTTATCGCCCAGATATCCTCTAGATCCACTGATCCAGATATGACTATGCCGTTTTCAGTAAAATCTATTTTATAGTCGCCTAAATGCTCCTTAAAGAACTCAATCGCCTTAGCCCAGCCATCTATATAGGGTATCTCCAGCTTAGCCCACACCATATCTCCAAGAAGCCGCTCTATCATATCAATAAGTTTATCAATGTTTTCACCTGTCTTTGCAGATATCAACATTACATGCCCAGAATATTCTTGGAAGAATGAGACTATCCCTTTCAATGCAAGCTCATTATTTATCTCGTCTATCTTATTACCTACTATAATTATCTCACCGTCGTATCCAAGCGTATGAAGAATATCCCATGATGTAAGGAACTTTTTCTTTATCTTGTCAAAAGGCTCTGACACATCTATCATGAGGAGAACGAGGTCTGAGAAAACGATCTCTTCTAGCGTCGAGTAGAAGGCTGTGACCATGAAAGGGGGGAGATCGCTTATAAAGCCTATCGTATCAACGAGATAACACTTCCATGGACCGACTTTTATCAAGGCAAATTTTGTGGATAGGGTTGTGAAGGGCTCCTCACCCGTCTTCTCCATCATTCCCGAGAGTGTATTGAATAAAGTCGTCTTCCCAGAGGAATAGTAGCCTGCAATTGATATTGTCTTATACCCCTTCTTCTTCCTATGTATCCTATGTACATCACGCTTCTTACGCTCCTCCTCAAGCTTACGTTTTATATTCTGTATACGCCTCTGGATCTCATTATAATACAGATCTACCTCATATGCACCTAAACCAACTGTTAAGGCGGTCTGCTCCCCCAATTTCCTCAGCCGAACCCTCTCCCTCGCCCTAGCCAACTCATATTGTAAAGATGCTAACTTAATCTGGAGATCAGCTTCCTTGGATGGAGAGTGGAGCTCGAATATCTCTAGAATTATCTCAAGCCTATCCTTAGGCTCCACCTTAAGCTCCTGAGCTATATTATATAGGTGCTTAGGCTTGAGCGGAACGTCAAATATAACCTGGGAAGCCCCATGTTTCTTCATAGCCTGTTTAATCTCATTTAATTTATAATCACTAAGGCCTCTCCCAGTAAAACGCCTTACATATACATAGCCCACAATCTCATAACCAGCTTCCTTAGCTAATATCCTAAACTCCTCAATATTATCCCTATTAAGGATAACAGCTATAGCACGTTTATACCCGTTCATCCCCATCATCGTATCTAATTAAATCCCCCAATGTAATAGAAAAATCTTCATCCACATCCTCCGCAACAATATACTCCTCCTCACCAGCCTCCTTAAATAACTTGATGTTAAGTATTTTCTCAAGTCTCCTCGCGATTTCAGGTGTCGGTGGAAGTATCCCCGCCTCAACTTTCTTAATGTACGATACCTTAACCTTCAGCTCCCTAGCTAGGTCAGTCTGTGTAAGACCTAGAGCCTCTCTACCTCTCTTAATTAGATCACCATAGTTTTCAACATACTCCATCTCATCATCAAGAGCCTTCAGAGATACACGTCTCCTTTTTACAGGTGGGCTTACAATTGGTGCAGTGGTTTTAGGCTTAGTTATGCTCTTCCTCCTCGTAAAGGGTTGACTGATGTGTTTCACTCTAATAAGACCATATTTATCTATACACTCTGGGCATGCCAAGCCCCTTCTACCTTTATAAATCACTTCATACAGTGGCTGCATCTCAACGCCACATATCTCACATCTCATTGTCGACACCAAAAATAAATTAAAAACCTTTATTCCCAATAACTTACATATAATACTATAGTGTTTCGAGGGATAAGAACATGAGGTTCTCAAACAGGGAAATCAGGAGGATGATGAAGAAGGCGGGGATCGTGTTTGAGGAAGTCAAGGATGTAAGTAGGGTAGATATAGTCTTAAATGACGGTACCATCATCCGGATTATAGATCCAGTTGTGGCGAAGATGAAGGTATCTGGACAAGTCACCTATCAGATTACTGGTAAGGAGGAGATAGTGGAGGAGGAAGAGACCCCTATAGAGATAACTGAGGAGGATATAAAGATCGTTATGGAACAGGCTGGAGTCGATAGGGACCTAGCTATAAAGGCTCTAGAGATGACTGGGGGAGATATAGCTGAAGCAATTATGGTGCTTAAGGAGGCTAACTTCTAACAATTATCTTCAGGAGCTGATAGCCTGATTTAATAAATTTAGCAAGCGTAAGTTTAAGATCATCAACGTCAATTACCACTGTCTTTATAGGCGGCGTGTATCCATTCAACAATAAATTGATCTTTTTGTTATCCAAAGGCTCTGAAACACCATAGCTGATATATCCTAGTCTCCTCTCAGACACAACCCGATCAACATCAGATATTATCCCAAGAACTTTCTCATTAGACTTATCAATCAACTTACTTAATCTGTCGAAGACAAGTATACTGAAGGATCTCTTCCCATCTAGGCCTAATACACTTGACTTCCATCGAACATATTTAGATAAGGAGTTTAGACCGTCTCGAAGGAAGGTTTCTTTAACTCCTTGATTAAAGAGGCTTTCTACATCTATATTGAGAGTAGCTATTAAAACCTGCAAAATATCCCCTCCCTCTAGAACTGAGGCAGAGTATCCCCTTGAAGAATATAGCCTGTTAGGATTTATGGAGGCGTTTACAAATAGAGTATCAATACCCATTTTAGCGTTGTTAAACAGCATCCTGAGTGTAAGGTCGTCACCCAATATCTTTAGGTCATCAACATGTATAACGACTGAAAAAGCTTTTCTAAATTCGAGGAGGCGTCTATACATATCGTTTACATCAGGTGAGTAACGTTCATAATCTATGTTTATAGTTATGTAGCTCTCTCTTGGCACGAGAGACAAATACTCTACAAAACTTGGAGAGTCTGAATGGAGATACACATATTCATTAATTTGTGGCCTGAGGTTTAATGAGCCTATTTCTGGAGATGTGAGGAAAAGAGCATAGCATTTAGTTAAGTACTCCGGAGTATCAATAGCAAATTTATTGTCTTTATATAGCATCGGAGCATGGCCTATGAGTATGTTCTCTAGAACCTTCCTATATATAGACTTATTTGAGGGAATGAGGGTATTGGTATCTATAGATATTAATTGTTTGGACAAGAGTCTACTGAGCTCTATATAGCCGTCTCTAATCAGTAGGTGGGAGAGGAGTAGGATTAGATATTCTTTTGAGAGTACACCCTTACTTGCAACTAAGCTTTTAAGCTCATTATAATATTTAGAGATACCGCTAGATGGAAGATAATTACCTAATATTGACTCCACAACAGGGAAATCCATCCTTATGAAGCCATCGTCGTTCCATATGTAGATATCCCCACTTTCTATAAACAGTGATAATATGTTATTATAGATAGCATATCCCTTAGGGGATAATTTATAGACGCCTCTATCCACCTTGTTAACCAGCCCCGCCTCACGCAGTTTTTCTAGGCAGTAAAGGACCTTTCTTTTACCCATATTAACATGCCCACTTATAAGTGAGGGAGGAGAAGGACCTTCCTTAGCTAGACAATCCATTATGCTTATACAGTCCCCACGCAGGATCCCCAATAGTTTTTCCAGGCCCTCCATAGGTATCAACAATCAATAATTAAAGTAAAATTATATTTTATTCTAATGAAACTTAGCTGGATACTCAAGCCAGGCATCTATTCTAAAGTGGATACGCCAAATTGTTTCCTGGGATCGCTTACACCCAATACCAAACCGTTGTCTAGAAACTCGATAGCCTCTACTGCACCCATATATATACTGTATTTTCCGAAATATGGGTTTAAGATGCCTCTTCTAGAAACATCCTCAACTACAGTGTCTCTAGGAATGTGTTTCAAGTTGAACCCTTCTACATAGATCTTATTGTTGAAATAATGGAGACGCGGTTTAAACATGGCTGATACTAGATCCATGTCGAGAAATAGCCGGTAGAGTAGGACCTGAAGTAATGCTGATACAATTCTGGTTCCACCAGACGCCCCGATGACCAGCATCGGTTTACCATCTTTAAATACTATGGTAGGGCTCATGCTACTCCTTGGACGCTTCCCAGGCTGGATATAATTTGAAGACTTGGGATTATAATCGAAGTCGTGTAGCTCATCGTTCATAAGTAAGCCGGTATCCTTAATTGCTACTCCAGAACCCATGAAACACTCCAATGTCTCGGTTAGGGAAATCATGTTACCCTCCTGATCCACAACACTAATATGCGCCGTGCCTCGATCCTCCCTTCCACAGCATTTTCCTATAGGCTGTGATTCGTCTGTAATTATGTTTTTAGCCTCCTCAATATGCTTGTCACTCAAGAATTTAGAAGGATCAGTGTCTTTTATGAAGTCGGGATCATGGATATACAGATCTCTTTCATACATAAGCAGCTGTAGGGTTCTTAGGAGAAGAAGCTCGATATTCCCTCTATCTAGGGATAATTCATTTAGGATTTTTAGGCCTTCGACTAACAATGCTCCTGAACCGGGAGGTGGCATTGTAACAATCGTATACCCACCTACTTCGTAGACCAGCGGCTCCCTGATCTTCACTCTATACAAGTTTAGATCAGCACTTGAGATGGTACCACCATTCTCCTCCATATCCTTTATAATCTGGTCAGCTACATGCCCCCGATAGAATGTATCCACGCCCTCTTCAAGAATGTATTTAAGTGTGTTAGCCAGATCCTTCTGGATAAGTAATTCCCCGGTCTTGTAAGCCTCATTATTCCGCAGGAACACGTCGCTAGAATATTTATTTCGACGAATTTTCTCCAGCGACCTAGGAATATATTTCATTGCAAACTCCCATAGTGGAGATACTGCGATGCCCTCGGAAGCGTATTTTATTGGGTAATGGAAGACATCCTTTAAACTCAATAGGCCATATTTTTCATGTAAGTATAATAGGCCTGCTACGAAGCCGGGTACACCTATAGAAGAGTATCCCGTGGATTTATTCTCCTCCACATCATAATCCGAGGGGTTAATCCCATTGGGAGCGACCTCTCGATGATCAACTATTTCCATACTCCCATCATTCATATGGACGAGGCCGAAGCCCCCGCCTCCCAACCCCATCCATCCAGGCTCTACAACAGCCATCGTGAGAGACGTGGCTACAGCAGCGTCAACGGCATTACCGCCCTTCTTAAGTATGTGAATACCGACTTCCGACGCGAGTGGAGATAGACTGACCACCGCGCCCCTGCCTATAGCTACACCATGCATATTCATAATAAAGAAATCAGATAGATGGGAATTCTAATAAGTATTAAAAATAATATGGAGGGGTATAATGCCATAAAAAATCAGGATTCGTAGACCACTTTGCCCCCTACTATCGTAGTAACTACCTTGATGTCTTTAATATCTTGTGGAGACACTTCATCCAAGTTATGAGAAAGTATAACCATATCTGCATATTTACCTACTTCAATAGAGCCGAGAGAATCTTCGTCGAATCCTAGGTAGGCAGCGTATTTAGTATAAAGCTTTAAAGCCTCCTCCAGACTCATCTTCTCATTCTCTGTATACTTACATAGCTCAATATTATCGTAGCATCCTCTAGTTACAGCGGAATATATTCCATATATTGGGTCTATTGGATCAACAGGTGCATCTGAGCCTCCTCCAATGACGATCCCCCTATTCAGGAGAGTCTTGAAGACATATGTCCATCTAGCCCTTTCTGGCCCAAGCCTGTCTACTGTCCAGAAATCAGATATTATGAAACGTGGCTGAACTGCTGCAACCATCTTTAGACGTGACATACGCTCCATTAGATCAGGAGGAGTAAGGGATGCATGTTCAATTCTATGCCTATAGTCACCTACATTACCCTGTAGCGTATCCTCCACAGCGTCTAATATAAGCTCTAGTGCATAGTCTCCTATAGCATGCATTGCAAGCTGCAGACCCGCCCTATGACTTTTGGAGACAACTTCTTTGAGAATCTCTGGAGAGACAACTAGTTTACCCTTGTTTCCCTCTTCATCCGAATAGGCTTCTCTCAATGCAGCGGTTCTACCTCCAAACGATCCGTCAACAATGATTTTGATCCCGTTTATCCCGAGAAGATCGTCTCCAAAACCACGTTTTATGCCCAGTGATACTACACTGTCGAGGTATTCATGGCTATAATATATCCTAGTCCTTAACTTCAGCTCCCCCCTCTCCCTCAAAACCTGTAGGGCGGCTACCTCTTCAGGCAAGGCAGATACGAAATGCACCGTAGTAAGCCCGTGTTTAACCGCCTCATCAACAGCTAATTTAGCCGCCTTAATATGATCCTCTTTACTAGGAGGAGGAATTACCTTATAAACCAAGCTCATGGCGGTCTCCTTTAATATGCCATTTGGTTCTCCCGATGCATCCCTCTCAATGATGCCACCGGGAGGAGCCTTCGTATCTCTATTGATGCCTGCTGCTTCAAGGGCTCGACTATTTACGACAGCAACGTGTCCACAGACCCTGACTAGATAGACAGGGTTATTAGGAGCCACTTCATCCAAGTCATGTTTATTTGGATACCTCTTCTCGGCAAACCGCTCCTGATCCCAGGATCTTCCTATGATCCACTCCCCTGGTTTACTCTCCTCCACTTTCATCTTAACAAGCTTCTTCATCTCCTGTATTGAGGTTACGTGTCTTAGGTCGATGAAGCCGAGTGAAAAACCGAATTTAACTAGATGCACATGTGTATCTATTAAACCGGGTATAACACTTTTACCCCCTGCATCTATAACCTTAGTTGTGTCCCCGACGTACTTCGAGACGCCATCATTGTCCCCTACATAAATTATCTTACCGTCCTTGACTGCAACAGCCTCAGCCCTCTTATTATCATCCGATAGACATAGGACACTACCATTTTTAATAACTAGGTCGGCATACATTTTGATACACCATCTATTGTTCATAATCCCATTAAAGAAGGGATATAGAAAAATATAGCAAGTAAGTAAATATCAATGTTTAATGATGCGGGAGACTAATGCTCATACAGAGCCTTAAAAGCGATATACTCCATATAATAATATTTATGAATTCTATCAGTGACCATATTACCATAGCCTCGGGAAAGGCGTATCTTGACGAAGTTAATCTGGAGAAGGTTGTTGAGAAATATAAGACTCCGGTATTCGTATTCTCAGAGAAAAGGATTATAGAGAATGCTGTAGGCCTATATCAGCTGGCTAAAGACACTCATGATAAAGTGACTATTTTCTATGCCTTGAAGGCAAACTCAAACATCAATATCCTAAGAATATTTAGAGAACATGGAGTCTTAGCAGAAGTCGTCTCCCACGGCGAGCTATATAAAGCTATGAAAGCAGGTTATAAGCCAGAGGAGATAGTTTTCAACGGGCCAGGTAAATATATCGAGGGTCTAGAAACTGCAATTAAAAAAGGCATTAAATGTATAAACATAGATTCAGAATATGAAATGAAGATGGTTAGAGAACTATCTAGGAAACATGGTGTAGAGACTAGGGTTGCCATGAGAATAGTGCCTGAAGTAGAGGCGCAGGTAATAGAAACGGGTCTCTCATGGACAAAGTTTGGGTTGGAGATAGACAAGGCGTTTGAACTTTATCATAATGCAGCTGAAGATAAATGGCTGAGGCCTGTGGGGATACACAGCCACCTTGGCTCTCAGATTCTTGAGCTAGACACTTGGAGAAGAGGAACAAGGGCCTTAGTAGATATGGTTAATAAGCTACATAGTGAGGGAATAAGGCTTAAGCATATAAACATGGGTGGAGGATTCCCCAACAACTATACTATCTCTCCCATAGATGTGAATATAGATGTCTTGGATAAATTCAAGCCGAGTATAGAGGAGAAGGCTATATTTCAGACCATAGTAGACCAACTTAAGAGAGCCAAATATGATGTTGAGTTGTATCTAGAACTAGGTAGGCGCCTTATAGCTGATGCCGGGATACTGCTTATGAAAGTAATTAACCAAAAGACACGGTCAAACGGTGAGAAGTGGCTCATACTCGACGGGGGATTCAATATCCTGTTGAGTACTGTTTTATACAAATGGTATTATCCAATGATCAATCTAAGTAGGATAGAGGAGCCACATGACCATCCATTTCGAATAGGTGGCCCGATCTGTGATACGGACGACGCCTTTCACGATCTAGAGGGAGAGTTGAAAAACGATCCTCACCTACCTAGATATAGATATTTACCTGAGAAAACAGGCTCGGGAGATATAATTATGGTGCTACATGTAGGGGCATATACAATGGAGGAGGCCTCGAACTATAATAGCCTTCCTAGACCGCCGATGGTCCTTGCAACCAAGGAAGGAGGGGTAAGGCTGATACGTAGAGGGGAAACACTGGAGGATCTAGTGGAGAAGGAAGTGCTTTAGATCTCTGGGGACAACGTTATTTCTTTAAAGAAAAGTGGCTTAAATATAGTTTATTGGATAACATGAGATATAGGTCTATAAAGGGATATTGTTATTCAAGCGCCTCTCTAGTTATACTAGTGATTATATTCGGCTATTTACAGGAGACATATTTTACCGTTAACACGATTTACCTACCACTCTTAGTAGCCCTATCCATTTCCACCACGATATTCGCATACCTTGGATACAAGAATCTTAAAAGAGATAGGTATCAGAAATTCTTTGGATTTGCACAAGCAATATTTCTGGTGATTACCTTAACCGCTGCAGTATATTTGATGCAGCTACACACATTGACTGAGACTGAGAGAATACTGACAGCAGTTGTATTTCTTATACTAACGGGTACACTGGTAATCTCTATTAGGAATATCTCATATGAAGGGGAGAAAAAGATAGTTCCGCTGGATTATGGTGGAGAAGCGTAGAGATCCTCTAGATAAGCCCCCTCCACAGATACTTCACCATCATACTATCTATATCAATGTATTCTCCAGCCGCCTTATCCATAAGGTCCAGAGCCATTTCATTTGCTTTATCAACTACACTATCCTCATCTACGAAGGTTACTTTGCCATCAACTACCTTGGGCTCTCCGTCTACAAATACATGTGAAACTTCGTTGCCGAACGAGGAATAAACGAGGTTAAATATATAGTTTCTAACTGGTCGGGTCAACACTGGATTAAGGTTAAGATGCTTTAAGTCAACTACGATAAAGTCTCCCCTTTTACCCTCCTCCAGGCTCCCGAGATAATCATCCAGTCCAACCGCCATTGCACCTTCGATAGTCGCAAGTCTAAGGACCTTCCAAGCTGGAATTGCAGTGGGATCTTTCATGAGGACTTTATTGAGGAAACATACGAATTTAAGTTCCGTAAACAAGCTTTGATTATTATTACCAGCAGCCTGATCAGTGCCTAACGCTGATAATCCCCCGAGTAATAGGTACTTTGCTAGGGGAGGAACTATACCGTCAATTAAAGCGATTGATCTCTGACAACTAACCATTTTCACATTATTCTTCGCCATTATCTTAAGCTCTTCATCACTCGCATCGTGACAGTGTGCAGCCAATAAATTGGGTCCTAATATTTTTTCTTTATGAAGAATCTTAACTGTGGAATTCCCATATCTTTTTATGATTTGCCTCCTCTCCCTACCTCCTTGGGCAACATGCATATGTATCATCACATTATTTTCTCTCGCGAACTCTGTTATCTCCTTAAGCAGATTAAGAGGAACCATATCAAGAGCCTGAGGCCCAAGCATCACGTTTATCCTAGGGGGTTTATGAAAATCATTATAAAGTTTTTTTGCAGCATCAAACTCCCCATATCCCCTCTCTATATCAAATGGATAAAGCTCATCCTCTTTAATATCGCTCAAAGAAGAGTCGAGGGAGTTTATGGTCTCAGTCAATACAGCACGCAACCCATACTTTGCGTATATCTCCCTAGCTAAGAAGGACATTCTATGTCCATAGTCTCCTAGAGTCGTAGTCCCCGTCTTCAATGCCTCTAAAACAGCTAAAAGGCTTCCTGCAAGCACATGGTTTTTATCAACATGCTTCATTATGGGAGACACTGTTTTACGCATCCACTCGATTTCAGGCACATCTTGGCAGAATCCCCTTGCTATAGCCAATTGAGTATGCATATGTGCATCTATCAAACCAGGCATTATGAGACCTTTGTCCCGTACATCGAAATAATGGTCGCTTTTACTCGCAACCCGCATAACCTCCTCGTCACTACCAGCTGCAACGATAACGCCGTCCTCAACATATATTGAGAAGCTCTCGACAGCACCTACACCTCCGCCGCGCATGGTTAGACCAGCCCAGCCTCTAACGAGTAGCTCCAATGTAAGTCACCATAAAATAAGATTATTTGGAGCCTAATTATAGGAGGGGTAACTCCAGTAGCTATTAGAAGAGGATTTTTAGATTTTGATAAAATAATTTGGAGAAAGGGAATTTATACGATACCTAGATAGAGTTTACCTAGATCAGATCTATTCAATAGATCTTGTGCTGATCCACTGAACCTCACTGAGCCTGATACAAGGAGATATGCCTTGTCAGCAATGCTAAGCGCTAGCTTAACAATCTGCTCTACGATTACAATCGTTATTCCAAGCTCTTCCCTCAGTCTACTAATTTCATCAATTACTTTTGCAGCTAGCTTAGGGGCAAGGTTTGCAGAGGGCTCGTCAAACATCATGACCTTTGGTTTCCTTATTAGAGCCATGGCCATAGCAACCATCTGCCTCTCTCCACCGCTTAACCTACCCACTTTTCTGTCCATATACTGCCTCAGCACGGGGAAGAACTCTAGTGCATATTCAATCCTGTCCTCAACCTCATCATTGGGGATAGAATAGGCTGCCAGCCGCAGGTTTTCATACACGCTTAAGGTACTAAATACGTTGCCAACTTGTGGTAGATACGCGATTCCCTGATTCGAGATATAATGAGGAGGCTTTTTGGTGATGTCCTTCCCATCAAAAATAACCCTGCCACCGAAGATGTTAGTGATACCCATGATGCTTTTAAGTAATGTAGATTTACCACTACCATTAGGCCCTACTATTGCCGTGATAAGGTTCTCCTCGAATACAGCGTCTACATTAAACAATACCTGTAGCTTCCCATATCCTGCATCTAGATTCTCAACACGAATAACTCCCGCCATAATCCTACACCACAACAGTACCTAAATAACTCTCTATCACATGCTTATCATTCAACACTTCATCTGGAGAGCCCTCGGCAATTATCCTACCCATAGACATCGCATATACATGATCTACATATTCCTTGGCGACCTCCAGCCTATGCTCTATTATCAGGAAGGTTTTACCGTGGTTCTCTATTAGATTTTTTATGTGCCTGAAAATCTCGTGGGCCAGAGTTGGATTGACCCCACCCACCGGCTCGTCCATAAGTATTGTGTCTGCATCCGTCATCAAAGCACGCCCTATCTCCAGTAGCTTAAGTTGCCCACCGCTTAGGGTATTTGCCCTAGCATCCTTGAGATGATAGAGATTTAGTAGCTTTAATATCCTAAGGGCCTTCTCCACAACCTCTTCCTCCACCTTCTTCCACTTACTGCGGAAAATTGAGTAATAGAGTCTTTCACCAATGTTAAAACGATAGGATGTCAGGAGGTTATCAAGTACACTTAGCTTGCCAAACGGAGATGGAATCTGGAATGTCCTCGTAAGACCTACGTCGACTCTCTTATGGGGAGGTAGATTCGTAATTTCTTTACCCTTGAAGAATATACGTCCTCCATCTATGGGGAGAAAACCAGAGATGCAGTTGATCAATGTAGTCTTGCCACTGCCGTTAGGACCTATAATCATTGAGAGCTTCTTCTCTTCAACCTCCATAGAAACATTATTTACAGCTACTAATCCACCAAATCTCTTGGTTAGGCCTTCTGTCCTGAGAACAATACCCACTTCCAACACCTTCCATAATTTGTTTCAACTGTTAGCTCAAAGATTATTAATACAATAAAAAGAAAGAGTTTTCGAGTTAAAAAAAGAAAAATGATTTAGAGATACATTCTAAAGTCAACTGGTAGGGCGATAAGGCTGTCTAGCAGGCTGGTGAAAACATTGAAGATGTTCTGTAATGTATTCACTAGGTTACTCAGTAGTGAGGATATTGTAAACTCGTTGGACACTGGCTTTGAGGGAGCAGAAACCGCTGCGGGTGCACCTGCTCCGGCTGGAAGCTCCCATCCAAACCTGGATAGGTCTGGCATGACGTTCCAAGTCACTTCTCCAGTAGCAACGTTAATGATAGCCGCGTCATCTATCCAGTCGATGCCTCCAGTTGAGTTTAATCCCACGAAGGACACCGAATAGTCTGCCGCGGCCCTGTCTCCAGTCTCATCTAGTCTACACCAACCTGTTACACCGAAGTAGTTGTTAGCCACGTATGGAACCACTTCCTTGATGACTTCACCGTCATAGACACCGGCTTCAATTATGGATAGAGCCGCGACCCAGACGGCGTCATAGAAGGCAGCTCCATATGCACCTGGATCCTCGCCTGTAATACTCCTATACTTCTCTGAATACTCTATCCACTTAGCAGACTTTGTAGGTGCATAGATTGTAGATATATGTACTGTTGCAAGAGACTGGTCTGGAGCGTCCCTAACTACTACATCCTCACCGACATATCCGTCGCTACCTACCCAGAGTGTATTCATTAGAATCTCATAATCCTTGGCCTGCTGTAGGATAGTTGCAATCTCGTCAAATGTAAATGTCTGTACAGCTACATTGTTACCATACTGCTGCTTGGCCTCAGTAATCTTCTGAGCCAGCTGAGCTACCTCGCCACTGAATTCAGTGGCTTCTGGGCTGTATCTGACTTCACCGACTATCTGGACACCAAATTCGGATGCGAACTCCTTAAACTTCTCCGCTAGACCATCTCCCCATGCATCGCCCCTGTATATCATGACGATTGCCTTTGTACCAATGTTCTTATGTAGAGCCAATAGGGCTCTTGACTGTAGGTTGTCGTTTGGAACCAGCCTGAATATATAGTCATTTGGTATAGCTAGCTTTGGACTTGTCGATCCCTCACTTATGATTACGATGTGATGCTCATTAGCATACTCCATTACCGCCTGAACAGAGCTACTCCACCTGAAGCCGACGGCTACACGCACACCCTGTGCATACAGTGTCTGTAGCTTCTCAAGGGCTAGCTGCGCAGAACGCTCAGCATACTCGTATATCAGGTCAATGGTAAAGTTCTTGTGAAGCACGTTCTTTATGTAATGGTTAATCTCACTTTCAAGCCACTCTTCCTGCGGGGGATCCTGCCTTGGAGCCACACTACCGATCATAACTACTCCGATTGGAATTGTACCCGTAAGCCCTTGTTGCGTTGTTGGCACTTCAGGGCACTCAACCTCAGTGGGCGTAGGTGCAGAGGCCTGGCCCAAGAAGAATCCACCGCCAAGCCCTACCACTAACAGGACCACAGAGATTAGAGCCCAAACTTTATCGTTCATAATAACACCCTTAAAATATAGAAAAATATAATTAAATTAAGTAATTTAAATGTTTAACTAAGTTCAAAACAATTAGGGTATATATATGAAATAACTTTCACATATGTTAGTAATATTGGAACAAGCAAACAAAATGCAGGGTTAAACTTGACATCAATCCATGAAAATATTTAATAATGATACAACCAGATACTCAATTATTATTGATACTATTTTTGGAGGGAAATCAGCATGGCTATTGCCTTCATGATAATCTTTACCCAAGCCTTTATATTTGCAACCCTCCTAGCGTTCCTAACCCTAGGATTCAACTTGACATATCTAACTGCTAGGATACCGAACTGGGCACATGGTTCATTTGCTGCCTTAGGGGTCTACATAACGTTGACAGTCACTAGAGTGTGGAACATGAATCCATATTATTCAATACCGATATCATTCTTTGTTGTAGGGTTGCTTGGAATCTCCGTATACCTAGGCGTGGTCTATACATTGAAACGGGCAGGTGCTCCGGAGATTATACTGTTGATATCTACATTGGCTGTGGATATTGTAATGACTTCCTCACTGAATATCATAGCAGACTACCTCATGTATGTACATAAGGTTTCAAGCAGGATCTTCATCTTGAGAGACCTAGATATCGAGATATTCGGTCTTCCTGGAATACTGGTGGTTGCACCTACTCTACTGGCGATATTTACAATCATATTCTCCTACATGCTGTACAAAACTAAATTTGGCATGGCTATGAGGGGAACCGTCGAATCACCAGAGTTAGCATCTATTCTTGGTATTAACACCGACATGGTGAACCTAGTCTCATGGTTCATTACGGGAGGATTAGCAGGCATATCAGGAGCGTTACTACCACTATGGTTCCTTTCAGACCCAGGTATTGGTACAATGCTTATAATCGACGTATTCGCAGCCAGTATCCTCGGTGGAATAAGATCCATCTATGCAGCGATTATAGGCAGCTATATAATAGGGTTCGCCGAAGTAGGGGGGACCTCATTGCTGTCATTTATAGTGCCGGAGATCGGTGGCGTATCAGTATCCTCCTACAGGCTGCTTGTCCCACTAACAGTGCTGGTTATTACGTTGATGGTCTTGCCAAGGGGGTTATATGGATTCTATGAAGAATATAAGGAGAAAAAGATTAAGCCGAAGGAGGTTGAAGCATGATAGAGCAGACTTTTATCCAAGCATTAATAGATGTAGTTTTATTCCTCTCTCTATATACAATTGTAACCACGGCTCTGAACTATCAGTATGGCTATACAGGTATTCCGAACTTCGGTCTTGCATTTGCAGTAGCTGGAGGAGCATATATAACTGGCTTCCTGCCTGGTAGAATAGCGTACCTGATATATAAATCACAGCTACCTGATCCGAACTGGGATTACGTAAAGGATAACGCCATGATATTTATGAAGGTCAATCAACTCCTAGCCAAAGACCCAGCGCTTAGCATCACCCTATTGATACTGACACTTGTGGCTGCAATGGGAGTAGGTGCACTCCTGGGCTTCGTCGCCACATTTCCAGCTGTAAGACTAAGGGCGGACTTCCTCATGATAGTTTTAATAGCCTTCGCAGAAGCTGTGAGGATCATCGGTATGAACTATGAGCCGCTTGCAGGCGGTACACTTGGTATTGGAGTACCGAAGCTGTTAAAATGGACTGGGTTAAGTAAGAACGTACAGGACCTCGTATTAGTAGCAGGCCTTGCAATTGTCGTGGTAATATTCAACTGGTTTATGCTACACTCCCCCTATGGAAGGCTCTTGAGAGCTGTTAGAGAGAGTGAATATGCCGCTACAGCCGTAGGTAAAGACGTGAATAGAGTTAAGATGGAGGTTATGGTAGTTGGTAGCGCCATTGCAGCCATAGCGGGAGCTATACATGGATTCTATCTGCTAAGGGTAATCCCGCCCGCCTACACTAGATACGACTGGACATTCTGGCCATGGCTTATGCTTATGCTGGGTGGAAGAGGAAGTGAATTAGGTGCTCTGGCTGGCACAAGCTCTATCATCATTATACGTAGGCTTGTATCCATATACAAGCACGCGATACAGGCATTTATACCCTTTGACGTCGTCTGGCTGGAGAGGATGGCTTTGGGAATAGCTTTCCTAGTTATAATGATATTCAAGCCAGATGGATTGATCCCAGAGAAGCCGTTTAAGATCAAGGGATTACATGACAAGGAGCTCAGTGAAGATGCAGAGGTAACAGACACTTAGCTTTAACTCCCTATTTTTTACTGGATTTCTTTTCAATATATCCTCATAATATTTTCTCCAATAGCTTAGGTAGATGCGAGATATCCTTTATCACGTAGTCAGCACCATACCTCCTGAGGAGAGACTCCTCTTTACAGCCTGTTAGGACACCTATTGTTATCAGCCCAGCATCCCTACCAGATTTCATGTCAACCCAATAATCTCCTACAAACAACGTTGATTCAGGCTCAACACCGTATTTCTCTATAACCATTTTTAGGAGACCTGTCCTAGAAAACAAAATATCCTCATGCTCAGGGTCCTGCTCCTTAAGAGTATATACATCATCAATATACTTATCCAAACCAAACTCCCTAAGCTCCCACCATATCATCTCTTTATCAGCTTCTCTACCAGTCGTGACAACGATTCTAAATCCATGTATCTTAAGCCACTCAAGTGTTTCAAAAACCCCTTTAATAGGCTTATCCCGCTCATGTAGCCATCCACTGTATCTCCTCCTAAACTCCCTCCAAAACTCGGTCTTACTACAGTTATCGGGCTTGAGAGAATCAAGCTCATCCCTACAAAATACATCGAAAAAACGCTTCCACGACACACGTCTCCCACCACATAATACGATCACTTCATTAAACGTTTCATAGAATCTGTATAAGGTGTCCAGTATCGTCTGGTCAAGATCCAGTATTATTAGCCTCATGCCCCACGACACCTGAAACTATCTAATGTTGATTGCCATTTATTAGATAAACTATCCATGAAGCTGATCTACTAAACTGTCGTTAACTCAGATAAATTTAGATAGGCGTCGTATACCCTCCTCGCCTCTCCACGGATATAGTATCCGTCAATACCCTCCAATACATGTAAGGCACCGCCTGCAGTCTCTATCAATATATCCTTTATATCCTTATCTATAACACCAGCCTCCTTAGCCACGTATGCAACTGCAACCGCCCCTGTACCGCAACTCAGGGTCTCACGCTCAACACCACGTTCATAGGTCCTAACAACAATGGTATTCCCATTCTTCTTCATAGCAAAGTTTACGTTAGAACCCTCTGGAAAAACTGGGTTATACCTTATTCGCCTACCAATCTCCTCCACATCAATATCCAGATTATCAACAAGGGATACTGCATGAGGGACTCCAACGTCTACAGAATACACCTTAAAACCCTCTAACTCAACGCCCCATATCCCAGTTTTAACAGGGCTACCTATGTGTATCTCCACCAGCCATTTGCCACGGGATACTATCCTCGCTTTCTTAACTCCTACCTGCGTATGTATAAGTATATCATCCCCAGTGGAATATCCTTCTTCGGCCACATATCTTGCAAAGCATCTTAAGGCATTACCACAGATACCAGCCTCACTTCCATCACGGTTAAAATATCTAAAGAAAATAGAATCATCTATGGACTCGACTGTGACTGCCCCATCGGCTCCTGCTCCAAATCGTCGATGACATATTTTTCGAACCAACTGTTCAAATGTAGTTTTAACGAGATCGGGGTTTTTAGACTTGTCTATAAAGATGAAATCGTTTCCATTTGCATCCATCTTCGTAAAATACAGCTTCAATTTTATATGGCACCAATAAAAGGGGGTTGATGCCATATAAAATAATTGTTTAGTCCTCCAGGTCTCTTTTCATCCTAAGATACTCTTCTCTGGATATTTCTCCACGGACATATCTCTCCTCAAGAATCTCTAGAGAGGATCTCCTCCTAGCACTGGTATTAGCCACGGTAGTCTCCCTAATCACGAGATATATCAAGAGCGATATAATTCCTATCCATGGTATTATCACTAGGATAAACCATAGGGCACCGTTCATACCACGTTTCTCAGCATCCTGGTAAACTAGGAAACCTATGACAAGTAGGATGGCCCAGAAGAGAATCCCCCAGAAACCCATGAAGAAACCCCATGGCCAAGCCATGTGGGTACCCCATGCACCACCCCACATATCCATGCCCATATCCATTAGATGAGTGAATACGTTCAAACTCATGTTTAATTCACCACCTTATATAATAACACCGTTATATATAAGTATCATAGTTTACAAAGTGATAGGTATTTAGGGGCCTGGTCCAAACGATATTTATATGGATTCTATGTGGTTTCCCGGAGTTTTTTTATCATACTGTGGATAATCCTAATATATTTGAGTCAAAAATAGAATTAAGTAAATTGAATCTGAAGAAGATTGATTCCATGTTTAATAGGGCCCGTGGTCTAGCTTGGTAGGATGCTGGCCTCGGGAGCCAGTGGTCCCCGGTTCAAATCCGGGCGGGCCCACTATTTTTAACTCCTAGTAAAACTCTACCTTAAAGACCCAGATTAGGTGTATATTCTATTATGAGTTGTTTTCTGTTAGAAACTATATATATAAAGAGGTAATTATAAGTATTGTCAAGGAGGAGATTAGGTGAATAAATTTTTTGCTCTTTTTATAAGTATGTTTTTAGTGCTGGGCTTGTTGACTCAGCCTCTAATGATTGTGAAGGCACAACCTGAGAAAGTATCTGTTATAGTAGGGTTTAGAGGAAAGCCGGATGCCGGCTTAATTAAAGCACATGGTGGCAAGATTAAATATCAATATAATGTTATTTCAGCGGTTGCATGCTCCCTACCTACTACTGCTGTCGATGCCTTAAGGAAAAATCCTAAAGTCGCGTATGTTGAATTAGATGGGGTGGTTGAGGCTATAGGCGAGGTCCTACCATGGGGAGTTGACCGTATAGATGCTGATAGGGTCTGGGATAGAGACTCTAATCTCGTGGTGGATGCTGGGGCTAATATTGGTTATGGAATTAAAGTAGCTGTTTTAGACACTGGGATAGACTATGATCATCCCGATCTTGTTGATAATGTCGCTGGAGGAGTATCCCTCGTAAATTATACAATAGACTATATGGATGATAATGGACATGGAACTCATGTCGCCGGGATAATTGCTGCAGTAGATAATGATGTTGGGATTATAGGTACTGCGCCAGGCGTGTGGCTCTATGCTGTAAAGGTTCTAGATAGTGGGGGAAGCGGTTACCTAAGCGATGTTATAGCTGGTATAGACTGGGCGGTTAATAATGGGATGCAGTTGATATCAATGAGTCTCGGCACCGATACTGATTATCAGTCTCTACATGATGCATGTGATAATGCCTATGCAGCTGGAGTATTACTGGTAGCTGCAGCTGGAAACGATGCATCTAGACTTAGTGTTAGATTTGGAATTGATACTATTGATTATCCCGCTAGATATGATTCGGTTATAGCTGTTGGTGCAGTGGACGAACTTGATGAGAGGGCTGTTTGGTCAAGTACGGGGCCTGAGCTCGAGCTATCAGCCCCTGGAGTCGATATAAACTCAACCTATTTAGATGATACCTATAGTCTTCTCAGTGGAACTTCGATGGCGTGTCCACATGTTACTGGTACTGCAGCATTAGTTTTCGGAACTAATATAAGTGAAGTTGCTCCAAGCTATGATTTAGATGGGGATGGGATCTGGGATGCTAATGAAGTTAGGGCATGGCTCCAAGCAACGGCTGAAGACCTTGGGGATCCTGGGAAAGATGATTTCTATGGTTATGGATTAGTTGATGCAGCTAAGGCAGTCGGTGCCGAGGACGTGGTCACTTCTAAAACTATGTACGTCTATAGTATAGAGATGTCTACAGAGACATTATATAGAGGGCCTAATCCATGGACTAAAGCGATAGCAACAATAACTATTTTGGATTCAGATGGAAGCCCGGTTGAGGGGGCCACGGTATATGGGCATTGGAGTGGACTTACTAGTGGAGACGTATCGGGCGTAACCGATGCCAATGGACAAGTCGTATTCGAGTCTAGCCTGGTTAAGAACGCCGCCGGTACATTTACCTTTACTGTAGATGATGTTGTTAAAGAAGGATACGTGTATGACCCGTCTAAAAACAATGAGACAAGCGACAGTATAACAGTCTAGCGATCCCTATTTATTTCTTTTTCTATTTATTACCGGAATATAATCTAGTCTATGAAAGTCGTCGATATCTTAGTATATCCATCGACTGCTTTTATAAGGTGTTTTATTGGTACATTTTCATTCGGCTTATGCGCATACCCCTCATCTCCAGGTCCAAATCCTATTGTAGGAATACCTGCTATTCCCGCTGAATATACGCCGTCTGTACTAAATCTCCATGCCATAAATCTGGATTCGCTGAACACCCTTCTCTTAACAAGCCTTAAAATACTTTTTATGATACGATTCCTCTCGGTAATCCAGGCCGGGAAGAAGTGGCGTGCTTCCAGCTTCCTCCCATTCCATAGTGGGAGAGGTTCCACTGGAATATATACCTTCACATCCCTAGCCAAGTTCTTCTCCAAGGCCTTATTGGCTATAAACTCGATTTCACCCAGTATCTTATCCTCGTCTTCACCCACGATAAACCTCCTATCGATATTTATAAAGCAGTGATCTGGAACCATAGGCGGTGACTTTGGGGTACACTCAATTATTGTGGGGGTAACTGTGGACCTCCCCAAGAGACGGTGGCTAGGTAATTTATTTTTAAGTCTAAGCACTCGATCCATGATAAACGTCGATGCTGCAAGTGCATTCATACCCTTCTCAGGCATTGATGCATGCGCCGTCTCACCACGTATCCTGACATGTATAACCGCCCTACCTCTCTGGCCAATGCTTATATTTAGGTTGGTAGCCTCCCCTAGGACAACGAGGTCAGGCCTGATCCCTAAAGAGTCCTCCATGGCATATTTAAGTAAGACGCCTTCCGCTATCTCCTCCTGTGAGACAAAGACGAGGTAGATTGTTGGGTGAGGCTCTTTAATCATTGAAATTGATGACAACATAGCGGCTATAGCGCCCTTCATATCTACCGTGGCCCTGCCATATATGTTGCCGTTGACAATCTTCGGTTCATACGGCGGCATCACCCAGTTAGATAGGTCTCCCTCAGGGACATGATCCATATGCCCCTCATAAACTATAGATTTGTCAATGGCTCCCTTTACAACCCCAATTACATTTCCGTATTTATCGATAAAGGCTTTGTCCACGCCTTCTGCATCCATAATCTCCTTTATCCTGTGTGCTACCTCCCTCTCCTCCCCAGAGACGCTTCTTATACTCACCAGTGTCTCAAGGTATTTTACAACCTTCTTCTCGATCTCCTCACCCATAACGCTCTCCCCAAAGATTCATTTATTTAAATATCTTCAAAGAGCTTGGTACTATAGTATTTTAAGGCGCTATCAGGCAGTATCGTAACTATTTTTGCACCACTCGGTAAATCATGTTCCCTAGCGATCTTTATTGCAGCAGCTACATTCGCCCCGCTGGAGATTCCCACAGCCAGGCTCTCCAGCCTAGCTAAGCGTTGTGCAGTGTTAATAGCCTCTTCACTTGATACAGTTATAAAATCGTCTATTACATTCCTATACTCTATAACTATCTCCGGGATAAAGCCGTCGCCTACGCCTTCAACCCTATGCCGACCGCATTTGGCCTCGCCCAACCCCTTGAACCAGTATGTCGCCACAGGGCATTCCGCTGGCTCTGCTCCAAATACCTTTACGTTGCTAAACGCTTCTTTAAGACGAAGGCCGATTCCAACCAGTGTACCTCCCGTCCCTACGTGGGCCACGAATGCATCCACAGCCCCAAGCTGCTCTATTATCTCCCTACTCGTAGTCTCATAATGAGCCTTTACATTAGCCTCATCAGCCCACTGGTCAAAGACATAATATTTTTCAGGGTTCTTTTTAGCAAGCTCCAACGCGTATTCCAATGCCTTCAACGCATCGGTCTCCCCACCGGGGGTGGTCACGAACTCCGCTCCATACAATTTCATTGTTAGATAACGCTCCCTACTCATCTCCTCCGGGATCGCGATCAATACTTTATAGCCTAGAAAGGCTCCTACAGCTGAAAAGGCTATACCAGTGTTTCCCGTGGTAGGGACTACGAGGGTCATACCAGGCTTCAGTTCTCCCCGTTCTTCAGCAGCCTTTATCATATAATATGCAATCCTGTCCTTAATGGACCCGCTTAGGTTCATGAACTCTACCTTAGCCCATATTTCTACATCGAGGTCAGATGCTATCTTTGACAGCCTTACAATAGGGGTGTCTCCAATCAGGTCGATAGACTTATATGCCTTTTTACCCATGTCACCACCCTTTAGATATTCCTAAGGGCATTCTCCAAGTCGGATATAAGGTCCTCAACATTCTCAATACCAACGGATAACCTTATTAACCCGGGTGTTATTCCAAGCCTCTTCTTCTCCTCATCTGGTAATGCCCTGTGGGTCATTGTAGCGGGTTGTTCTATTAGTGTTTCCACACCACCAAGGCTAACAGCTTTCTTCATGATGCTCAAGCTATTTAGGAAAACATCTACCTTATCCTGATCATCAGTATATAGTTTAAAGGAGATCATCCCTCCCCCTAGGCGCATCTGACTCCTAGCCAAGTCATACTGTGGAAATGACTTTAGGAATGGATACAGTACATCCTCAACCTTGGGGTGATTAGAGAGATATTCAGCGATCTCCATAGCATTTTTACAGTGCCTCTCCATCCTAACCTCCAGCGTTTTAATGCTCCTCAGAAGTAGATATGAGTCGAATGGAGATAGGACTCCACCCAACCGCGTCCTATGTAGCTTCACAAGCTCATAGTCCTCCATAGTCTTAAAAGTAGCTGTACCAGCTATTATATCGCTATGTCCACCCAAGTATTTAGTTGCGCTGTGTATAGTGATATCAGCACCTAGCTCAATTGGATTCTGTAGATATGGTGATGCAAATGTATTATCCACAGCGACCTTCAAGCCGTGTTCATGGGCTATCTTAGACACCTTCTCTATATCTGTAATCCTCATCATGGGATTGGAGGGTGACTCGATCATAACTAGCCTAGTATCATCGCTTATCTCATCCTCAAGTCTATCTGCATACCTAGTGTCCACATACTTGTATTTTATCCCTCGTTTAGAGAGTATCTCCATGAATAGCGTCTTTGTCCCCCCATAGATATCCTCCGATAGAATCACTTCCTCCCCCGGCTTCACGAAACTAAGTACTACGGTTGAGATCGCGGCTATACCCGAGGAGAAAGCTAGGGAAGCCACGCCCTTCTCTAAGACACTCATCTTATCCTCTAGAACACGCCTAGTGGGATTATCGACGCGAGAATAAACGAAGTCCTGATCCTCATACTTCAGTTGATATGTCGATGAGAGGTGTATAGGGGGTATAACGTCAAACTCGTATTTCCCTTCTTCCCCACCATGGATACATTTAGTTGAAAAACCTTTTAACTCCATATCCGATTACCACCAGAAAACAGATGATTAATAATATAAGAATCATCATGGGGGAATAATAATATTCCTTATTCAACGGTATACTGAGAATGTTGTTTCATCGTCCTTGCACACTACTTGGATAAAATTAAATAAGCCTGGGGTGGTCTATGGTATATTATTAATCAGATAATGTAATGGAGATGACTAGAATGAAATATGATGTTTTGGTATGGGGAGCTGGTAGGATAGGATATGCCGCTGCATATGACTTGGTGAACAATGGATATAAAGTGATAGTCGCCGACTTAAGCGAGGATGCGTTGAGGAATATAGGTGATAAACTTGGCGTAGAGACTGTTAAGGTATCTCCGGACTACAGTTGGCTAGATGATTTTAAGGGGAAAATCGAGGTCATATCATCTTCACTTCCAGGTCCCGTAGCATTCAAAAGTGTAGAGGCGGGACTCTCAAAGGGCTTTAACATGGTTGATGCAACCTCCTTAACTGGTGAGGACCCTAGGAAGTTAAATGACGTTGTAGCGGGGAAAGACGTATATGCCGTTTTATATGCGGGAGTAGCCCCCGGGATGACTCAAGTATTAGCTGGTGCTGTATATAGAGAACTAGGTGGGCTTGATAAGCTGGATCTCTATTGTGGAGGAATCCCTCAGGATCCTGAGGGGAAACCGCTTAGGACAAATATCACGTGGAGCCCGATAGGATACCTTGGAATGTATGTCAGGAAGAGTAGGAAGGTTGTAAATGGAGAGATAGTGTACGTCGATCCACTTGAGGATGTTGGAACCGTTGTTTTCCCAGGTGAGGGGGAGTATGAATATTTCCTTTCTGATGGATTGAGAAGTCTTCTATTCAACTTTAAGGATGTACCTAATATGGCTGAGTACAGTCCAAGATGGAAGGGACATGCGGATCAGGTTCGCCTAATTAGGGAACTGGGATTCTTATCTAAGGAGCCTATTGAAGTAGGTGGCTGTATGGTTAGACCAATAGAGGTTGCCGCTAAAGTTATTGATAAGCAACTTACAAAGGACCCTAGGGACAAGGTCCTTACCATGGCGGTGGGATATAAAGCAAATCGCTTTGTAAGGTACATCAATATAGAGTATTATGATGAAAAGACTGGTCTAACGGCGATGCAGAGGACGACTGGCTTCAACCTATCGAGGTTCACCATGATGGCTTTAGACGGAGATCTAGTGAGGGATACAGGTCTGAACTATCCAGAGGAGTTTGGATTGGATGAGGGGCTCTTCAATAAATATGTCCAGCATATGAAGAAAGTTGACATCGAGTTTAAGAGGGAGGAGGGCACGATAAAGTAGCCTTCACCCAACACTTTCTCTATCAACGAAAATTTTAATTCCTTCAATTCTTTATTTTATTTATTCGTGGGGTTACATGACTGAGGAGATTCCTCCGGGGCTCATTAAATGCCCATTTTGCGATAAAGTTGTGAAGCCGAAGCACAGGTTCCACTGGATTGTATTTATAATTCTATTGTTCGTAGGCCTCTTACCAGGTCTCCTCTACTGGCTCTTTAGACATGGTAAACATAAATGCCCTAACTGTGGAATGGGGCTGGATTAGAATTCCCATAACTAGTATAGGAATCCGTATTCAAACAGCAGTATGTATATTCCAGCCAGGATAAGGAGAATCGCTGTTGCATTATCGAGATAAGGCACTATCTTCGTAAGCCTATTCTGGACGAAGTCTTTGAATAATATGGTTAAAACGGTAACTGTTATCATTAGCGAGTTAAGCCCGATGAGATATACTGAAACGACGGTTATAAAGGAGGTTAATCCGTATGACAGGGATATTGACGCGATCATCAGCGCAATAGGAGCTGAGCATGTTAGGGAAGAGATTCCATATACAAGGCCATACACATAATACGACCTCCCTCTACTAAGAACCGTATCAAGATAAGTTAATAATGGAGAAGTCAGTCTAGATAGGAAGACGATTTTCTTCCTAACTATGAGGAAGACGCCTACAATTATGAGGAGAACCGCGAGGAAAGTGGTCAGCTGTAGGAAAAACGCTGATATAGCCTCAAAAACAAGGACTTGAATCAGGATTATTGCCAAGTAGACTGTTGTAAGGCCTAGTGAGGCTAGAAAACCGAATCTAAAACCCCTATATAGAGGGGAATGCCCTCCTTCCTTTGACAGGGTATATGATATGTATGATGGTAGTAGGGGGAAGGAGCATGGCGAGAAGAACGCGAATACCCCTCCTATGAATGCTAATGATATTAGAGGGATATCCATCGCCATCCATCTCCAATCTATACAAGTTCATCCAACACCTTTACTAGCGTCGAGTAATCGACGTAATTACTCTGTCTAAAACGTATCACCCCATCTTTATCAATAATGATAATCGTTGGAAGCGAATATACCCCGTATATAACACCGGCCTCCCGACTGCCTGCGACGACCCAGGGGATATCATTAGAGTCTCTATATTGCCTCAACATCTCCTCCGATGCATCGACATCAACAGTTATAAAAACCACGTCATCCCCACTATATTCGTTGTACAACGTCTTCAATACAGAGAGCTGGGCTTTACAAGTCCCACACCATGTGGCGGAGAACTCAAGGACAACCACCTTACCCCTATAATCCCCAAGCCGTATAAAATTACCATCCAAGTCCGTCAAATCAATATCCTGAGCCAAATACCCGACATAAATACCCTCCTCAAGCCTCTCCACCGAGGTATAGAAGTAGCTGCTGAAGAGAGTAAATGCAAAAGCCCCGACAATAACTATGGGCAACGCCACAGCCACAATCAATAGACGCTGATCAGCCATGACACACACCACGCCAAACCCACATACAAAAAACGAAAAATAACATATAAAACACAACTTATAAAACATTAACAACGTTATACCAATAATTCATTAGTGATAACTATGAGGATACATGGTTTATGTGAGGCTTATATTTATCTCAAATGATTTTAGTTAGGTTGAAATAAATCAGCATCTACATTTTAATTTTGGGAGATGACGAAATTACCCAAGTTTATTCCTATTGTGACTCCACAATCTTTAAGGGTCTTCCAAGATCTTAGTGAGGAGTTTGAATATGCTGTTATACCCTATTATACACTGATATCACCAAGCATAGTTAATTACAGACTTACGGAGAGAGTTAAATGGATTCTATCAAGCATAATGCCTGATGAATTACTGCTAAAAGAGGATACTCATATATTGTTTAGAAAAACAGCAGAGGAACTTGGTGTTCACTATGTCCTTGTATGGGATATGCCTACGTACTTGGAGAATAAGGAGGAAAGTCTGAGAAATACATACATTTCCCTGAGTAAAATAGAATTTTTCCTGAACGAAGGGTTCAAGATAATTCCCCTTATAAAAGGGGCATACGAAGAGCATATTAGAATCTCCGCCTCACAGATATTTGATTGGGGGTTTAAAACCGTTGCATTCCACATAAGTGACTATCTTACATCATCAGAAAGACCGTGGCCACATATAGAGGACTACTCTCTTTCTTCATTCGACCTTATGATGAGGTATATTAATTTAATCTTGGGATATGATTTCGATAGATTATTATTATTAGTTGGGGGAGCAAGCCCTAGATATGCCTTCAGGCTATTAGAGATAGATGATAGGATTATCTTAGCTGGATACAGTTGGTATCTAGACGCCGAGAAGAGAAGGATATATGATTTGAAAGAAAGATATATTGTTAACATAGAGGATAAAGAATATGAATGCAACTGTCCATATTGTGTCTCGATGCCTCCTAAGGTTAGAAGAAAAAGCGAGGGCATTGCGAGACACAATTTATATTTAAATAAAATTCAAATTTCGAGTGAAGATATTAGTGTCGATATACAATTATATGATCTAATCGCTGATTACTCCGAAGATATAGTTATAACAGGAGAATTGTCCGTCGGAGGCCCTAAGAGTAAATGGAGAAGCATGATTAAGAAGATATATCAATTAAAGCCAGACTACTTGATAGTGATCGGTAGAATATTCGATTTCAAGACAGTCGATGAAAAACATATTAAACACTGGAGAGAGTTTATAGAGATACTGACTAAATTGCATAATGACTACAATTTGAATTTAATCTCAGTGTATAGATACCCAAGTAGTGGAGTATATCGGCTATTAAAGGATATTGTGTATCCGCCAAAGAGGGGGGAGAGACCAAATGTTCTTCAAGAGAATGAAGCAGATACATTAATCGCTAGGATAATTCGGATGGTAGTATCATCTAGGTCGCCGATTATCGTTAAGAAATGGTATGGCGGAGAAGTTAGTAGCACATTTACCATACAGTATATGGGTGTAGCAGAACAGGATTTTGATATATCGAAAAATGAGTTGAGAGATTTCAGTAAGGATACTGATTGGTTGATATGTGACTATATTAACCGACCATACATAGACTATCAGAACAAGATAGGTACACCAGGTATATGGGACTTAAGAGACATACATTATATCAAGTCTGAACCCGGATTAATTCATATAAAAAGAAATGGAGATATAGAACTCATCAAAAACTAGTGGTTCGGCAATGGGTCAATTTAAGAACCGCAGATCTGGCGGAGAAGGAAGTCATGAAGAAAAACCTAAGATAGTTCTAAATGTGGAGACCAAAACGGATAATAAAGGAAGACCTTATATAACTCTGCCAGGAGAGCTCTTAGACGAGCTTTATTACCTTACAAACGAGACATTCTATAAAATAAGACTTGAAAATAAAGAGGTATACACGTACTATATTGAATATAAGAAGAGACGCGGGATCGTGCTCTCCTTCTCCAAGCTAAAACCAGGTAAATATCAGGCAATAATAGAACCCTATACACTACAAGACTTTCTAAAAGAGTTTAATGAAGAAACTTCACGCAGAATGTCTCTAACTCTTGTGGAAAAAACGGGGTATTAATACTGAAAAAGGATGATAAGGAAGTACTAAAAACAAAAGAATGGAGATTCGAAAGAGAACATGGAGGAGCAATAAAAGTAACAGCAGAATATCCTGGAGAAACAAGGAAAAATGTTACAATCATATACAAGTTAAAAGACAACTCTTCCTTTATCAGAATATTAAGTCATAGGGCCAGAAAGCGGAAAGACCAAGAGATAATAGAGGATATAATACCAACTACATATGGAATTGCAATATCATACAGACATGGTAAAAGAAAAAAGACTACATTTATACCCGTAGCATCGGCCAGTATATTACGTGACTATGTCCTTCCAATAGATAGTATAACATATTCATTTTTAGAGAAAAAGGGAGATACTACTAAATACAGTATTAATATTTCTGATATGGAGACATATAGAGTATTACAAAGATTGTTTATACTAGGTCATAGAAAGGGGAAGACGGGGAACATCATAAAAGAAGCTATAGGAATTAAGATTGCTACACATTTTCTTAAAAATATCTTTAATATGGAGGTTACTCATCGGCCAGCACATCATTTTGGATTTAGAATAAAGTATAATATAAATAATGTTTTTCCAGACTTGATTGTTCTTAAAGAAAATGACAGGGAGATAATTGAAGTAAAGTTTACATCTCGTTTGAAGATGATAGACCTGAAGATTCGTGATGCTGAGAAAGAGTAAAATAGGCAAGTAAAGAGATTGAGTGAAACATCTTTAATAAAAGATCTCAAAATAAAATACAAAACAATAATAGTAGTATATTATAATTTTAACGAAAACCACGGTGTTTTAATAATGAAGAGAAATAGGATTAATGAGGGGTAGATATGTATTCCAAAGATAACATTAAGGTAGTTTTGGAAATTTTAGACATGTATAATCATTTCTTGGACAAGGCCGAGAAATACCCATATCTACCCGGGGATCTTAAAATGGTTATTAATAGAGGGGAAGAAGATGTTAGCTGGTCAATTCTCAAGAATCCGTATATAGATGCTTTAGACCCTCAGCGTATGTTTTTTGAGGAGGTATATGAATTATTTAATGAAACAATATGGGTAAGAGATCATCGTTTATCTATAAAAACAATCTTAGAAGATATATACGGACTTAGCGTCAACCAAGAAGACGAAGATATTGCCTTAGGAACTTGGGTTAACATCGGAAAACTGGAATCTATAAAGGAACTTTATCCTACTCTATATCAAATTATAAAGAATAGATGGGATGCTATAATGCAAGTGTCTTCGGAGCATGGGATAGCCATCACTAATGTTCTTGATGAAGAGTCAAAATATGTATGGTTGGAAATAGAAATAGACTCTTATCAAATGTCTTTAAAAGAAAAAATAAAAGAGGTATTCGATTCAATAGAAATACTAAGAGAAATTTATAAGAGATTTTTTAATTGTAAAGATGAAGATCAAGAATATGATGCCACGTCTAAAGAACCCCTCATAAATCAGCTAAGGACGTATCTATACTCAATATACGAACTCGTGACTGATATAAAAGATAAAGTGGTATACGAACATATAGGATTGTTTGAGTGGCCAGGATTTAATGGAGAGGGATTTACTTTATGGTTGAAGACACCTAATGTAAAACTTATAGATATTAATGTAGAAAGGAAGATAGGCAGAGAAATATCACAAAATTATAAGATGAGCATAAGGATTAATGCCGATAAAGATATTATAACTAGATTGCCCAGTGAAATCCCTATCAAATCCACAGAAGAAAACTGGGCATACTATCAAGAAACCACACAACAACTAAAAGAAATAATAAACGAAATAAAAAACCTAATCAAGATAATAACAGAACTATAGAAATAAAGAGATAACTCAGAACCACAAAAACACATTGGAATAACCGTGTTACATAGAACGAAATAAAGTTGATAGAATCAAAAAGCCCCAAGAAATATATCTCATGCTTTCTTTTCATTAAGAGTATAATATTTTTCTGCTAAACTTAATTTCGGTTATTATTAGATTCTAGTTATACGCTACCTTTTCTTAAAAGACCTTCTGAAGAGAACGTATCCCCCAACAAATAGAAAAATTAGGGCTTCCCAATACTCAACCATACCAATGTAGAACATTATAATTAAAACGCCCATGTATCCTAACATGTAATAGGTGGCCAATATCTCATTTTCCAAAGGATCTCTAATGAGGATATTATTAAACTGATCTCAAAAAATAAAAAGTATATTCCAAAGGGAGTGGCTTTAAAGGCTTCATAAAATAAATTCGCTATGTACACGGTTAATGCGTCAACTATAGTTTCGTTAATAGCCCGCATCATCCCGTGTTTTGCAGTTGGCATCTATCATTCTCCATTAATTACCTTATAATCACACAAAAAATAAATCTCTCTTAGTTATTTTATTTTTATCTAGAAAATTAGGAAAGTAGGGTTCAAACTATTGATTTTCAGTTTCTATGATTATATCCATAAGTATCCTTATGGCTTCATTTAGTGTTGTGGTAAAGACAGATACCCATTTATCATCTAGGATCGTAACTATCTCGAAGTTATTTTTCTCTTTTTCGCTTAGTATGATTCTTTTTAATAGAGGTTCATCTGCGTATATCTGGATGTCTATTATAGCTTCATTAATGTGGTATAGTGGATGAATGAATAGTGATATTTTTCTATCATCTAATCCCGATGAACTAACGATATCTGTAGCGATGTTTAGGAATTTTAGTATTTGGTTTAACTGTTTACCTCTATTGTCGTATTCATATAAAACATTTTCTTCCAATGAATATAGCATTCTATATGCTTCTTTTAGAAACTCTAAGGCCAGGATCACCTTATCAATCGTCTCTAAATCATTTTTACCATAGTGTAGTGTTATTTTAGTCACTGAAAAACCTTCTTCATCTATTAGGTTCTCGATCATCATATCTAGCATTTTAAAGCTTTTCTTTAACTCCTTAATTATAGCACCCTTCTTGAAATGAGGGTCTAAAGCATCGGGATACTTAATTCTTAATCGCTCTATACTTTCTAAGTCTTTCCAAAACTCCTTATCAAATATTTTTTCCCCAATATCTGGAGACAATTCTTTATCGGTAAGGATATCTCTTATGGAATAATAATAGTCCACTATCTCGATCTTTGTCTCTTTAAATATAATCGTATTAAAGAAATCAAGATAGGGAATCCCTCTAGTTCTTTTTGAGACGCTAAGCCATATTTCTTCTGCATATCCAAACCAGAAATCCAAGTGTAAGTCTATAAAGGGCTTCTTATAAAAAATATCTACTAACTGCTTTGCAAAGGTAATACTCTCTAAAAAAACTCTTTATTCATCGTCTAACCTTCATTCATTATAATACAAAATTGCTTTTAAAGGGATATTTAATCTACTTTCAAATCCTATTACAACTATACCGTATCTCTTTATCTTAAAAGCTTGGAGCTCGTGATGATTTTTTAAAGACGTATTTTCTCACTTCTTTTAAGACAAAATCGGATTTTGAATTCCAACATACTTCTTATGTCCCAACAAATGAATTACGTACCTTTTAGAATCCAGATACCAAGACGCTCCAGCAAGTATAATATTCTCACTAATATCCAATAGACTATCAAATAACTTCGGATTCATACCACCGAGAAGTAAAAGCTTATCAATACAACCAAAAAATAAAAATACACAAACAACCATAAAATACTACCTCAAATCAAAAAGGAAAAGGTTCAAACCATGGGTAAGTTGGTCCCCGGGGCAGGATACTAACATAAATGTTCTAATCCTTGTCATGTTTTTCTCTATTTGAAAAACGTTGCATATATAGCAACTAATAGACTTATAATACCTATTAAATAGTCATATTTGAGAGACTTAAGTTTCTTTATAGTACTCTTAACTTCTAACATTTCGTATAGCTTATATGTCTCATTTCTTCTAATCTGCTTACCTACGAAGTTAGATAGAAATCTTAAAATCCCTTCTAAGTTCTCACTTGGTGCATCCGAAGACATATAGCTTAATAGTTCCTTAAGGTTTCGTTTCAGGTTAATAAGTTTCTCTTTATTATTACTAGAAACATAAAATAAAGCAACCTTATAGTATTGTTCAACATTTTTTAAGATCATTTTATCGGGTAAAACAGAAGAAAGATAATCGTTAAAATAGTTTAGACCATCTTTAAACCATCTAACGTATTTTCTCGAGAATGGTCTGTCCTTATCTAAGCAAGAAATCTGATCATCTATCTTCTTAATCATAGCTAAAAATAAGATCCTTGCTTTTACCAAATCGTCTATTCCTGTTCCCAAATAGGCGATTCCTCTAAAGAAGAGATCAGTAGTAATAAGAGCTAAAATCCATACAAAATAAATGATCAAAAAAGGTGAGAATAATTGTTTTGTGAATTCATTATACAGATTATATGTGCGTATAATGTATAATGATAAAAAATAGATCATAGATGAGGATAGCGAAGAATATAGAAACATTGGATATAGTTTAATCACTGGAACAAGTTTAATTGCATATTTCCCATTTTCACTGAATAGATATATCTCAATAAAGTTGAGGATAGCAATAACCACAATAAATAATGATGAAAATTGACTTATGGCTTCTGAGCCGTAATAAAGTGCAACTCCTGTGAGAAAAGCGTTTAATACAAGGATCACTACTATATGAATAATACCTAGGCAATTATCTTTAACAAATAATTTAAATTTAATGGCAAATCTCTTTAATGTTGCTTTAATTTATACCACCAATTATTATTACTCGACAACAACAAATATAAGTATCGGCAAAAACGCTCGTTTATGTCCTATGCGGTAAAAAGTTGGTTATTGCCTCTTTGGTGCGTAGAAATTAGGCTGTAATTTTGTCCACTTTTAAGGCTCTCCTTACTGTTCTGTCACTGACACCAAGGATCTTGGCTATGGTCCTATAGCTAACCCCCTTCTCTCTAAGTTTCTTGGCCTGCCTAATTTGTTCCTGTGTTAATGCTGGTGGGCGGCCAAGCCTCTTACCCTGCTGCCTAGCCTTCTCCAATCCTAGTTTGGTCCTTTGCTTGATGAGCTGTCTCTCAAAGTCCGCAGCCCAGCTGAGAATACTCAAGATCAGTTTACGAATATTTGGATCTAGGGTAGAGAGCCACTCTTCACGAACACTTATAACAGCTATACCTTTCTCTTCCAGGACCCAGACTGTGTTAAGGACCTCTCTAAAGCTGCGGCCTATCCTATCTAGGGCATAGACGACTACTGCATCAACCTTATTATAATTAATGAATGATAGTAGGCTGCTGAATCCTGGCCTCTTCATGGGATCACTAGCACCAGTAACCGTGTCCTCAAACCAGGCAACAATATCAATACCCCTATTCTCAGCATAAGATCTAATAGCCAGCTTCTGATTCTCAACATCAAGCTCCTCCTTACTAACCCTAAGATAAGCTATAGCCCTCATATTCTCGACCTCCGCATAATCCTTATAATTTTATCTAATAAACGGAGTATTCTATCACAGTCGTCAGGATCTATCTGATCAAAATTATACAGCTGCATTATCTCGCCTCTAACCTTCAAGAGAGCTTGTATAACCATATTCTTATTATAAACTGTCTTGCTGCTCATATTCCTCCTCAACCTCGTTAAGATCTTCAATATCTCCATTACCCCAGTCCCTTCTGACACGGTAGCCTAGCTTCTCCATGATCTCACGATACGCTTTTAGAAAGTTCTCATTCCTACCTTTGATACCATATTTCCTCAGGATCTCACTAAATTCCTTAAGCTTGACCTCGGGAGTGGGGGGTGGGGATTGAAGTTTTTTTCTCTTAATAATATTATTAATAGATTTGCTCTCTAGGACAACATAGTTCTTTGGCAGGGGATAGGGATCTGCTATAGCTATAAACCTCCATCTACCTGCGAAGACGGCCACGGCACTGCTTAGGCCCTCGATAAGATCGTTTTTGTTTCTGGGCATAGTAACCTTTAATGTTATCTTAAATAGCTGTCTGAAGTAGCCCTTGCCTAGAAGCGGGCCAATTAACTTAGCATCAGCAGGCTCATTAGGATAGTCTTTGAATAAATGCAGCTTAGCGGTCCTCCTAAACGTTACATCAAGCAAGTGATAGACTTGGGTGGCATGAAATACGATTAGGGCTCCTGAGAACTCCATCCTCTTCAGAATATGCCTGATCATGATATACTTCTTACTTGTCTTGATATTAGCCTCGCTATAGGCCCGCCTACCTAGCTGCCCCTCGGCTGCAGGAGCATCATCATTAAACAGATAGAAGTATTTTATCTTCCTCAGATCATATTCACTATCTAGATCTCTGATGTTTCGTAGGATATCGACAAAGTTCATCTCCTTTGTGTGCAGCATAAAGATCTGATCCTCATCAACACCTTGTTTGAGTAAATAGTCGTATGCCTCTCCAATCTTATTACATACCCAAGTAGTCTTGCCAAAGCTCATAGGACCAACAATGACAGCAGCATGAAATGGAATCTGCATGACATTAAGCTTGAAGTGTGGCGGAGCAATATAATGTAGTACGCTAAAGCCTACCTTATCGTTCGTATGACCTCACCTCGCAAGAGCAAACCTTCTCTACTCAAGCTAATCAACGCCTCCTCAACAAGCTCATCTAGAATCTCCATAGCTTTATCCAAATTCTCTTTAATGATCATGTTCTTGGCCTCCTCCATCTTTGTCCTATGATTCTTAGGACGGATGTTAGGAGTCAGGATGACGAATAAGGCCTCGACAGATCTTAAATACTCCCATAATGAGTTTCTAAACTTGAATTTCATACTACTATCTATATTGGATCTCCTCTCTGAGATCCTAAGCAAGGCCTTATTAATTACATAGGTATAATCTACGCTCTCATATGGTACAAAACTCATAGCAACTCCTCCTCATAACCCTCTATCTCCTCATCAGATAACACGAGCTTACGCTTACTCTTGACATAGGCCTTGAAAAAGTCAAGCCTAATGGACCCAGGATCTTTGTCAATCTCCTCTAGGAATCGGATGTTCATGAGGATGAGAAGTTCTCTATATGCTGCTTGTAGCTCGGCATCATTATCTAGATAGACTCCTATTTCACCAAGCTCAGGCAAGATCTTTCTCAGGACCTCCTTGGCTTCTTTTATGCTGCCACGGCCAAGCTTGAAGAATAGGTTTTCTGGCACTTAGGATCACCTCTTAGCAATCATCTTTCTGATCATTGCCTTAGTTGATTTACCGTTTATCGTCTTAGGCAGCTTTCTCTTCTTAGCTACGTACCTAATTAGTCTCTTGATCGTCTCTAACTCCTTCTTGGAGGCTCCATGCTTCTTGGCCAGGACATATATGTATCTCAGTCGCTTTTTGAAAAGCTCATTTGTCATCTTGATCTTACGACAGTTATTCTTTGGATCATAGGTGTAGCCTCTCCTATAGTCTCTTAAAACGGCATAAGCCAGAGCCACGGCCTCAGCTACGGTATCGATACCTGGACTAGAGACCCTCCTAATATACTTTCCCTCTCGTTTTGCTAAACACGAGCCTCTACCTTGGTACACGGACATTCTTAACACCCCCTTTACCCCTGGCCAGGTCGCAGGATCTCACCAGAGGGCAGGTTCCCTCTAAAAATATCCTTTGACCTGGTCCAGACTGGGCAGGGATCATCTTCTCATCCTCACTATGAATATAGATGCTGCTGTAATTGCAACAAGGGCACCTAATCCAAGGAGGATTGCCTGGTCACGTGATACATTAGCCTGGCTAGTGGTTGGGTAATTAACCTCTATGACCTCTATTCTCAGCTTTAGAGTTACTTTCCAGTAGGCATTTCCTGAAACGCTTATACCTACGTATAATGTACCTTGCTTATTCTTTATGAAATAGTCTGTCCTGTCAATAGGCACTGTAAATGCAGTAGCTACATAAGCAAAGTATATTGCACTTGACTTGGCCGCCTCATCTGTCCACCAGGATCCTGAGACTGGTTTATCCGTTATAATCAGGTATCTGCCATAGCTATCACTAATTGCTATACCAGAGGCTATAATCTTGATCTTACCACCGATCTCGTAATTTGAGATATCATAATTTAATGATGCAACATGTTTATCCTGAGTAAATGTTACAGATCCGAGATCTACATAGACGACCTTGATTTTCACAGCAGTAGCATAAACAGGAACCACTATGGACAGCATGCTCAGTAACATGATTAAGATCAATATCCTCCTCATTTCCCTCTCCTCCTCATACTCAATATGATCATAGTTGATACGATTGCACTGGCCGCCCCACCTGCAACAGCTATTAATAGCTGGCTAGGCAGGGTATTCGTCTGAACATTATTGATTGCACTGGATAGACCGACTCTATAGCTTATTCCATTCTTGGATAGAGCTTCTTTTATTGCAGAGACAGAGGTACCGTAATAAAGTGTGGCCGCCTTTCCCTCAAGAGCAAAACTAACCAATCCTATCACATTCCCAAACTGGTCTGTTATAGGACCTCCAGAGTTTCCTGAATCTACGCTGGCCGAGATCTCAAACAGCTTTTTATCTTGATCTACCCAGGCAGCGACACCCATCGACACACGGGGATTCATACTCATCTTTGCAAGATCCCCCATTAACTTGTATAATTCGTATGGATACCCTAGGACGAAGATGGTCTGTCCCTTCTCAGGATCCTTTGCAGCTAATGAGAATATATATGTCGATGAAGGAGGCTTCTCCACCTTAATAATTGCTATATCTGTTAGGCTATCTGTATAGATCACATATCCTACCTCACTATAGTCACCTTTGATCAACGTAACCTTAGCATTAGTCTGATAGCTTACCACATGACCTGCTGTTACAATATATTTATTGCTTACAAACCAGCCAGTACCATACTGATCGCCATACAAGACCACAATAACCCCTGCATCCCAAGAAGAGCTATAAAGCTCAGTCTGTGCATACGCTGCATACGTTCCTGGCAATACCAGTATTATAAATAAAGATAGGATTAGACTAGCCACTAATCTCCTCATACTCCTCATCCTCCACCTTCTCAGGCGGCCAAATTCTATGTTTTTCACGGCAAATTATTGTTCCATCAGCAAGAACCTCTACATCAGAATCGTGTTCAGAACACCTGATCTTAATCAATCCCGTGTCTAATGCATTTTTGAGGCCCGCCACCATCTTTGACGATCTCAGGAGATCTCTAAGCTCCTCCTTATGCTGCTGCTCCTTAAACGCCATTCTCTCCTTAAGCTCCTTGATCTGATCTTTTAGAGCATCAATTCTCTCCTGGTACATAGCCTTGATGCGTTCCGTGTTGTCACGCCTGATAAGTCGATAGATAGCTGCTATAACAAGTGGAATAGCCAGGATCCCAAGCAGATCCAAAATAAAATATCCCAAGTCCCTCAACATGAAATAATTAAACAACCCGTCCATACTCTCACCTCCTTATAACTTCTAAACGCCTGATTGGCTCAGGCAGATAAGACTCGATATACGGCCACGCAAGGGTGGCCAAGAGAGTAACTAAAAAGCTTATAAAAACCATTTGGGTGGCATAGATCGTCACATATGACGTGACTCCCTTAAGCTTGTTATAAACAACCAAGGTGAATAGAGGCCTGTCTATGCCAAAGGCCCAGAGCATTCCAGCCCATACCTTACCAACGATCAACATTATTATGAAAGCTGTACGGAGAGATCCAAACCATTTCCAAGCCATCTTCAAGACCATCACCATGCTTATTAGCATTGCTATTAAGGCAAGCTCAACCAACAACCGTGATCACCTCCGCTTGAGGCGGGGGCGGGGGCTGAGACGGTTCAACCACTGTTTGATTAGACTCTCCTCCTGGTGCAGCTGGTATAGTCTGATTACCTGGATAGAAGTTTGCTGGCTGCGTCTGATTCTGCTCAGGTGCTGGGGCAACTCCAAACCCATATGCATTACCAAGGGCATACCCTATGACTAATCCAATAACTAATGACAGTACGATATATGGTAGGACCTTCTTGGATAGCGGCTGTGTTGATAATCTGACAGCAGCTGATGTCTCACCAGCTTTAAACACATCAAACTGCTCTCTAAGGATCTTTGCAATTGTTTGCCTCCATATTTTTGCTAATGCCAATTTAGCGAGAATAACTGCAGCTAAGCTCTTGCTGCCAGTCTTATCCTTAACCTCATCTAGAGCTTTCTTAACGATTTCAGCTGAATCCTTAGGTACAATGATCCTAATGTCACGGCCAAGCTTCTCAAGATAGTCCAAGAGTCCTATTGAACTCATGGTAGGTGAAGGCACTATTGAGATATGAGGTGGATTAATGCCTTTAGCATGGTACCAACTATAAAGAATCGTTCTATCATTCATACGCTGAATGTTTACAAACATCCAGGTAAGTGCGACGAAAAAGATCGTAGTGCTGAGCATAGCCTCCCAAGGATCCAGTGGCATCTGTATAGCAATACGTAGGGTTTCAAGACCGATCTTAACTTCAGCAATCTCAATAGGAGGGATCCAGCTGACTATCAATGCATAGTAAAACATATACCAAGCTATTGATGCTGCGACTATCCACCTCCAAGCCACTGCGAAGGGGCTAAAGTATCCTGCAGGACCTTTAGCGTCAAACAACGATATAGCCACTGATGCCTGAGAGGGCGGAGTTTCAGTAACATACTGTTGTCCATCGACTGTCTTAATGAGGACTTTATCTTTGCTTTGAACCTCCTCGTATTCATAGTCATAGTAGATATTGACGTCTCCATCAAGCTCTTGAATTACCAGCATCCTCGTTGGGCCAAAAGGCCAGAAAAAGAAAGCTATTTTATCGGCCCATGTTCTCAAGTGGGCTCTGATGTTCTTGGTCAAGAGGATATATACTACTAGACCTATTGGCATAGAAAGAAGAATAGGGACAATGACGTCTAGACGCATCTAAGTTCTCACCCTAATGCCCTTAGTCGTGAATAAAATCACTGCTATTATCATCACAACCAAGAAAGCACCCAAGAGCAGTAGCTTTGTTTGCTCACTGCTGGATGTAGATGTTTCAGCTGGCACTGTATTCTGTAGCTGGATATCTTGTTTCTGATATACAAGCTGATAATTCCAGATTCCACTTACTTCTATCGTAGCCTCAGGTAGTGGCCTATCAACATTAACCTCTATGCTTCCAGACTGATCGGTCGTGTTTGAAGCAATAACGACACCAGAGGGATCCGCCACCCTCACAAGAAGATCTGGCACAGGAGTACCCTGATCCAACACTGTAACCTTAAGCATGTTACCATTCAATTCAGCAAGGATATCCAAGTTATTACTAGCCTTAGAATCAGCCTGAACAATGACTTGGCCATTCGCTACCGACTCCATAATGGGGATATCTACGTACCCTTCTGAACCTATTTTAGCCTCACCGACAACAATGCCATTAGCATCCACGATCTGAATTGTGGCACCATAGGGACCGTACACCCTAACTTTCTGACTGGGAACCCATGCCTCGATAGTAGCTTGACTAACCAGATCAGTATTAAGATCAATTGAGTAGTCCTCAATTTGCTCATCATCGTTTACTGGAGAGCCACTTACCGTGAATTTCCTTAACACATTTCCATTCTGATCCTTGATCTGAATTATGCTACCTTCTGGGAACCACTTAAAGTGTAGCTTGTTATCTGATGCTAAAGAAGAAATAAACCACATCCAAGTTTGTTCTGCTGGAATTCTAATAATATTATTATTTGGTGTCCCTGGAGTCCCATCATGTAAAAAATAGCTAGATCCATTATAGAACGTCGGGTCAGCCAATGCAAAAAGTGCTGAACCCAGTACCCTGCTTTGAACTTCATTATAGTATTCTACATCATTATATTCTAGGTAAAAAGCTGCATAAGCAATTCTACCTACCCAGTCAGTAGCATGATAAGTGGTTATTTCACCAACATGTACGTATTTTGAAGCTGTATAAGCATATGCGTTAGCTGTATTAGATCCAGAGATTTCTGTATAACTTACACCATTTATGGTAGCTTTACCAACTGTATTATTAGCATCTATTACTTTTCTTGCACCACTAATTGTTATCCAGTCATTATAATCAGCATCTCCGAATATAAACTCAGTATTTATTATCCATAGAGATGGTTTTTTAATATGACCATATGTTTCGTCTGTTCTGAAGGACACTGAGCCTCCCCAGTGATCAGTGAAGCCAGCTATTGTGTGTATTGCATAACTAAATCCAGCTTCTACGTCTGTAACATAATCATTTACCTTAAATGTTGTAACAATCGTCCAATACCAAGGGGTTGTAGTGGTATCTATGGAGACAGTCTTATCATATCTTACATAGTCATATAAAGCACTGACATAGAAATCATATAGGTGTGGTGCTATTACGTCGTTTGGCCTTAGATCTATGTTCTCTAGCTTCAGATATTCATAGAGCTGCGTATCTTTCAGTTTGACTTGCCATCCCTGTTTATCGGCTACTACTTGATAGACTTGGCCAGGCTCGATAGTTGATAATGTTGCTAGTGTGAGGACTGGTTTGTCTCCGATCTCGGTAGATAGCCATGGCAAAAGTTTGATGCTAGCTACGTTTCTGTAGAACATGTATAGCCCTAATGCTCCACCGACCAGGATCAGCAATATAATAACAAGCAAAACCGTATTTACATTACCCTTCCTCATCTTTATCGCCTCCTCATCAGGACAAGAACTAAGACTACGACTATGACTGCCCCAGCTCCAAATAGGAGATACTGCATCTGAAGCTCACTCACAGATGGCGGATTATAGCCTTCTCCAGTACCAGAGTCGCTTGTATTTTGGTTTGAATTATCTGATGTAGGTAGAACTTCTGGGGCGCTTACACTGGCTCCTTGGGCTACTATCTCGTACTTGTCCTTATTTGCAACAAAGCTGTGAACGAATTTTCCATTAACACTGATCTTTATCTGACCATCGTATCCATATACAATTGTAACATCATGCTCTCCAACATTTTGAATAGTGACTGTAGCCTTAACCTCTTCACGGCCCGCCTGCTTCCATACAACCTTTATGCCCTGCTCCACTTTGAAGCCCTCTAATACTCCTCCCTTGGATCCATATCCAATAACAAGCACTGAATAGTCACTTGTTGAAATACCGACTATATCTCCAAGAGTCTCACCTGGCCAGAATGGTGGAGCTGGTACTGAGACCTTAGCAGACACCTTATATCCTTTAGGCAGGTAGTATCCTGTGGATGTAGCGTCATATGCATAGACTGTCATAGCCATAGTCAATATCAATATAAAAAAGAGTGGAATGATGACTATCCTACGCATCTTGCACATCACCTCTTTCCCAAGAGGCTTGAGTCAGCCCACTTTCATTGGGTTAGGGATATTCTTACCAGCCGTAAAAAAGAGTAGTAAAGCGAATAAGCCGATAGCTCCTAGGCCGAAGGCTATGGCAGTCAAGTACTCTGGATGGAAATACGCCAAGACAGCAGCTGTAATACCGCCAAGTGCTAGCAGCATTATGACAAAGGCGACTATTGGGGCAATACCCTTTTTCTTACCACCACCAAAGCCACCTTGCTGCATAACCGCTATGATGATCACGACTATAACGATCACACCTATGCCCAAGAGCAGATACTTTGTGGTGTCGCTCATGCTATTCCACTTATCCTTTATCTGATCCCATAATCCCTGATTTGTGGACTGCTCAGTAGTCGAAGAGCTGCCACTTGAGCTTGGAGTATCAGCGTCTAATACGAGCTTTGCACTAATTATCCATTTAGCCCCCCTATTAAACTCATCGTACACGCTTACTCCTATGTAAAACGTTCCTGTCGATGCAGATGTCACACTAGAGGTTACATCAGCCTTGATAGTTGCAGTTATATATGCTACACCAAACTTTATGAAGCTCGCTGGCTTGTTAGCACCCCAAAACTTGTTACCTGGATCAGTAGTCGAAATGATATAGTACCTAGCATAGGAATCTAGATCTGCATTTAAGGTCACTATCAACCTAGCAGACTGAATATTACTATACTTGCTAACATCATAGCTGAAGCTAGCAATACGAGCCGCAGGAGTCACAGTCTTAGTACCTAGATCAATCTCATGCGTCCCCGCCAGCATCTCACCATATAGAACAACCTTATCGAATACACCTGAGGAACCAGCCTCAGCACCTAATGCCAGGACACCAGCCTCCAGAGATCCGCCTGAGTATATCCCTGTGCCATCAGCTAGATTAACCTTGAACTCGCCATTCTCAACAGTAACGATAACTGTGGTCTGAGACGTTGTCAAGCTTGACAAAGCAGTCTTAGAAGTCCCATTCACAAGATAGACGGTTATGCCTGAAGAAGTCTTAACAACCTCATAGCCATACTGAACGGCAGTAGAGTTATCAGGCTCCAAGACAGCTATAACACCCTGAGTCAAAGTGATCTCAGCATAGCCCTCCCAAGTATGAGGATACATCAAGAGGCCCTCTTTAGCACCTAGAGAGCCAGAAGTCGATGTAATATTCAAGGATCCAGATGACACAGAATAACTAACCTGGCCATACTCAGTAGTATTCCAGGAGTTCCACACCTCACCAGCAAGTGTCGTATTCACAAAGCCAGCGACTTCAGAGGCACTGAGAAAATCAAATGAGGCTAGGGTCTGATACTGTACTGTCAAGGACCTAGCAGGAACGGCGGCCAGAGAACCAAGTAACCCAATCAAAAACACAAGCAAAAACAGATAAACACCCTTCCTACCCAATCTCTCCCTCCAGAGCCCCCCGTTTAAATGCATGGGGTAAGCTCTATGTAATACAAAGTTGTATTACACAATATAGAGATGTAATATGATTTTGTATTACACTTTGATTTTCAAAACTTGCTATTTTAGATAAATAGAGATCCATGTGTAATTGGTGACTTTTTTAAGTGACAGAAGTTATATATTTTCGAAAATTTTATTATTTTGTAACAAAATGTATTTTTTGGTGATTTCTAGTGCTAACATCAGTGCCTTCCCCTGCTAATATTGAACTAAAAATGAATGGTACACTAGATACAAATAGATTCGATGAAGTTTCAAGAGCATTTTCTACTGACAGTAACATTATCAGAATGAATGAAGAGTCTATTTTAAAAACTGTATCAATTGAAAAAGACATTATAGACATTGTAGTATCACCTGGACCAGAGACAACGTTAAATCCAAAGTATATTATAACATTATCATTACCCTATAGAAAAGAAAAGATCTATCCTCGCCCAATTCTATTTGGAATTGGAGTTTCATCATTATTAGCAGTGATGGGATTATTTACATCTCCCGTGATAGCTTTTGCTGGATTTGGACTAGTATTAACTGGTCTCACAGCTTTATGGGAGATAAATAAGAAAGTTAAATGATCCCTGTAGGTGCATCATAAAATTGATATTAAATGAAATCATAAAATTTATAGTATCTATATTAGACAAACTCAAACTAAAAGTAGTTCTTGATACTTTAAAGGAGTTCATCAATGCTGAAAAAACGACCACAGGACGAGTGAATATAATAATGACCATAGGAACATTTACTATAGGTATTCTAAAAAGTGGGATAAATGAAACAGTTATAGCATTAGCATTAATATTTGTAGGATCAGGCTTTTTTTCGGATTTTGTAATTCATATGAGAGGTAGATCATTATGACAATAAGAAGATATGTTAATTTTAAGATAAAAAAAGAAGAATGGGGAGAGTATAACCTTAAAGACAATACAGTACTAAAAACACGTTTCATCCTAGTGAAAATTATTGATGACGGAAGAAGAGATGAATTTGGAAGACCAATTTATTCAATTGGATCTCAGATCATTAATGCAGTATTTGTCCCTAAAGAGCTGTTGGGAGAACCATCAGAACAAATTTATACTCCAAGCGAGCTAGAGCAATCAATAATAGAGGATGATATTGCCTTTGAAGAAATAAAAGAGGGAGTGTCGATTTACGAATTAGAAGACGGTTATATATTAGAAGTTAAGCAAATCTTAGTAAGTGTAGCTAGGACAAACAAGTATGATCTCCGAGGAGAGCCGATATACTTGATAAATACTCAACCAATTTTTAAACTGAAGAAAATTAGGGAGTGACGGTTTATAATTATTATTATATCTTTAGCCCTTCTTTCTCAATTTTTTCAAGGAACGAAAGGAACTCCTTGTAGAACTTTCTAAATGTGATATAGAAGTTTATGGCGTCACGAATAAACTGACTGCGGTTACTACTCAGCTTATCGATCTCAATAATGAGATCAGGCTCAAGCCTAACACTAATAACAATCGTCTTATTATTCTCATACCGCAACAGATCCAAAAAACCTGGAGACCTACTCATATTCTCTACTCCTTAACCAGTTTAACATTAAATCTATAGGCAAATAGGCCGTAGAGACGCTTACGATATCTCTCAAACTCCTCAGGAGACATAAGCAAGTGGTACTCTACGCCATCATAGATACTGTGCATAAGGCGGCCAACCCGCTGAAGTTGCTGCCTACGGCTACCAAATAAGAAGTCTATCTCTATAATCATCTGTAGATCTGGAACGTCAATACCCTCATCAAAGATCCTGCTCGCAATAATCTTCTCATGTTTATTCAGGATCTCCATCCTCTTCTTAAGTGAATGAGCTCCATATACAAAGGGCAGGCCTGTGATTCTACTGGCCTCCTTACCCATGTCAATCGAGTCGCAGAAGACGAGCGTCCTACCCTTGGCCCTAGACAACAGCTCTCTCAACACAATGAGCTTACTAGGCGTTATATGTACATAGACAGGGGGCTTCTGGATCCATCCCTCACGTATCAACCTATCCCAGTCCTGGCCATATGGCAGGCCTCCAAGGGCGTATATCAGCTCTGTCTTACCATCTTCACGGAATGGAGATCCAGTTAAACATAGCCTCCATTTTGTATTGAATAAGGCAAGTCTAGAGTATGATGTAGCTGGTAAGTGATGTGCCTCGTCTATTATCATTAGATCAAACTCTTCTCTCCTGAATCTAGATGAAGACTCATACGTAGTGATCATTATATCATACTTACCATACATCTTCTTCTCACTATACCAGACTCCGACCCGAGGCCTAGGACCTACAAAACTACTCCTTAGATCACTAAGCCACTTTCCAACCATGGTAACATTTGGAACCACGATCAATGTATGTCCTGAGACGGCTTCAATAGCCTTAATGGCAAGAATAGTTTTACCTCCTCCCATAGGCCAGACAAGCACCATAAAGCCATGGTCAAGCCAGAATTTAAACGCCTCCTCCTGATAAGGCCTCAACACAATATTGCTTTTCCAGATCCACCTAGGCTTTACAGGTTTTGGCTGCCAAGGAATAATACCATCTTTAATCAGTTTAGTAGCAAGTGAAAAGTGGCGGCCAGGCTTTATCCTAATACCCTTACCCTTCTCCCTCCTAAGAAGATCCTCACGATATTTTTTCCAGGCCTTAGCCAGTTCCTCCTCACTACCCACCAACCAGGAATCAATCATTCTCAATGTCTCAAACCTAGGCTTGATACCAAGTTCATCTCTAAGCTCATCAGGCACGAGACCCGCCCAAACAGCATACTGATCAACTCTAAAGACCTTATAGCTCTCAGTCTCGAATTCTAGCCATCCAACCGTTATAGGGATCCATTTAGGCACAATAACCTTAACATGATCCCTCATAGGCAGAATAACATATGGGTTCTCTAGGAACACGCTAAACAGCTCGTCCCTAGTAAAGACGCTAGTCTGATCATCAACAACATACTCCTTAACCTCACCAGGACCAAGCTCAGTACGGACATAATAATATCTATAAGGCTTACCCTTCTTAGGCTTAAACACAGAGATCCTACGATCCAAAACCCTCACTCCATCCCAACCCCCCACTTGTTTAAAACAGTTTTAAACTCAAAAATCATATCTACCACGTGCACCACCATAGAGATAGCTATATAGGTAAGCATCATGATCCTTGGCCGCCTTTTCAGCAGCCCTCTTAACATCCTCAGGCAACTCGTCAAATAGATCCATATTAACATAACACATCCTAGGTCTCTTCATGCGGCCATGATCAACATAGACATCAGCCGAGTTTCCACCGAGGCCATAGCGAATCCTAAGCCTGAGCCAACCAGGATAGCTACATTTCGGACATCTAATACGAAGGATCTTAACCCAGCCAAACCGTTTTTCAAGATACTTATCGATCCTTAATCTAGCCTTGACCTCTCTAGACTCGCCCTCCTTAAGCTCCTCAAGAAGCCTCATAACAAGATCCTTAGGCACCACTAACGATGCTTTTAACATGCCCTTTTTCCAAGGGCCATCATAGACTATAAACACAAGCTCATTATCCTCTTTCATACAGACACCTCCATGTGTAGCAACTCCCAGGATGATGCCACACAAAAACAGAATCATTATAAAGAAGTCTATCCTGGTACCATGGACAACCAGGAAAGCAATTTCCAACAAATACATGGTTCCGTGTGTCAATATGCTGCTTATCACCACACAAAAAACAACATAAATAAAAACCCCTCTCCTGGATGTCCATGGATATCCAGGAAACCACATCAGATAAACACATTTCTTGTGTAGTAATCAACGTTGCTTGCCACAAATTAAATAAATAATGATGTGTATCAATAAGCAGCATATCACTACACCTCATACCAAGCCTTCCTCAAGGTTTTTCTATAGACCTTAAATCCAAGGTATTCCAGGTTTTTGATCAGCTCTAGAGTCTTATCCTCTTGGGGCTCTGGCAGGTTATGGTTATAGTTGTCGTAGCCGATGAAGATCATCTCAGGGTTAATCATGATAATCCAGTTTTGAAAGGCCACGAGATCAAAGTCGAAGATAGGCTCGATAGATAAGAACAACCTAAGATCATATGAAGATAGATCCTCCATAGCATACAATCTACTCAATGGATCTGGAGCCCTGCTATACCTACTATAATTAGGTACATATTGAGACTCCACTGTAGCCCCCAGGATCATATTACCTGTAAAGAGATCCAAGAACTCCATATACCTCCTGGGATTCTTTGTCAAAAACATGAATGTAGCCCTAGAGCCAGAGGAGTGTATGGCCTCCAAAACAGAGGTGATCCACTCACCAGGAACATCATCAGCAAAAAGATCAGCCATATCACAAACAAACACAAATCCGTTCTTAGGGATCCTCTTAAGCCTCTCAGGATAAAACTTGGGCTTTGTAAAGTCTTTATACATGTGCTTTAACCTAGTCTGAGCCAAACGCCTGGCCCAACAATATCGACATAGATATGGGCAGCCAACAACAGGGTTCCAAGTCCTGGTAACCTGAGAGAACATCCTACTCATACTCTATCACCTCCTTTACTATGGGATTCTTTCTATATTTTGCCTTTAACAAGATCTGAGGATCGTTTTTTGGACACGTGATTAGACCGATTCCATAGCTCCTTAAAAAGATGAAAGCTCTAAACCATTCATTCGACTGCAGAATATGATATGGAGATAATGCAATAGCACCATATACATAATTACCTATATCAAAACGTTTAAACAGCTGATAAACAAGCCTCGGAAAATCAGTTTCCTTCAACTCCAATACAATGGTCCGTTCATATCCAGAGGGCGTACTATAATATGCTATAACATCGACCTCGACATTAGCAACAACCACATTAGTTTTATAAGACCTCAAAACAAGATCATGAACCCTCCCAATCTCTCTCAAACATGGATCCAATAACCGCACCTCACCCACGGCCAACCACCTCCTTTTGAACATTTTACGAAAAAGGAGCTCTGGACCAAACGGGTTTTATTTAACAAAGTTCTAAATCTAGGCATAGAATACCTCACCTCCTGAGGACCTATCTTCATTTTCCTGAGGTTCAAGATCCATCATCTTTTCAAATATCTTGACAATCTTCTCTAGGCCCGTGCTCAGATCATTTAACGACTTAACTATCTTAACCTGATTCTCCTCCAAGACCTGGATCCTCTGCAGCAGCATATTCATATCTTGGGAGAAGCGGGCCAAGATCTCAGGTAACATACGGTAATAAACCACAGCAGAAATATCCTTAAACTCAAGCCTGGCCCCCCTATTATGACTATCATCAATACTAAACTTATCACCCTTAACAACCCCAACATCACGATAAATATCCCTGGCCCAGGGATCCTCAACCTCAAAATGAGGCTTAAAAACACGCCAACCAACAATCCTCCTACCAAGAGACCTAGCAACAGCCTCACCAACCTTATAAGTAGCAATCAACAAACTATCACGAAGAACCTGAGGATCCACATCACCCCTAACACTAGGACCATAAACCACCATAGAACCCCCCTTATAAACCAAGACACTCAACCCATCAACCCTGGCCCGCCACTTACCCTCCTGAAACTCAACAAAAAACCCAGGAACACAAGCCCTATCAACAGGCCCATCCAACTCAAACCTGACCCCAAAATGATGAATCCCGACAACAACCCCCACCCCGCCCGCCGACCCCCCGTCGATTTTTTGGACTCCCGTATGTGTTTTATATATATCTAGTATTGACTTTCCCTTTAGGGTTACTCGATAGACGTGTGTAGCATGTGCAGGATCATATTCTCTAACAACCAGACCTAGTTTAATCAATTTATTTAATCTATAATATACAGTAGATTTTTTCAAATCAGGAAAGATTTTAACGATCATAGCAGGGACAAAGCCCTCATCAATAAGAGACAAAATATGTACATCCTGGGGCTTCAACTTCTTAGTAATGTTATTCAGTCCAAATTTAGTCCAAAAATCTAGTGTGTTTTTGGACTGTTCATATTTTTTATATATTTCAGGCTCCATAAACCCACCCCAGGATCAATTCCTATTCTCTCGCTTCAACCTCCAGAAGTAGCCCTCATTCTTTCTTTTTCTCTCTTGGATGTAGATCCAGAATGCATCTGTAGGCGTGAATACCCCAGATCTCTTATCTGAATAGAATACAGGAGGATAGATCTCGTATGCAAGCCTCCTGAGAGACCTCGCTATAGAGGTCCACTTAGGAATATCAATCCCCTTGGGAGTTATCTTGAATCGTTGCTTAGAATAGTAGCCTGAGAGCTGTTGATAGCTTATAGACATGCGGCCATCATTATACCTGGCTCTTAGGTTAAGAAGCATATAAAAAAGGTAGATGGTGTAACGATCAGAATGATCCAGCTGAGCCTCAATATCCTCATATGTCCAAAGACTCTCTAATGTCATACCCTGGCCCCCTTAGCCTCCAGGACCCTATGAATAACCTCTAGGCCCGCTCTAAGCCTCTCCAAAACATACTCATCCCAAGGCCTCTCTTGCTCAACCTTCTTGATTTGATACTCTTGCTCCTCCAAGGCCCTCATAAGCTCATACTCACTTACACCAAGAAGCTCCTCAAACGCCTCACGCTCAGGATAGGATATAAATCCCCTGAAGTATGGAATAATCACATGACTATTCAGAAAAATAGTAAGATCCGTCATCTTGATCCCACCCCATCTAGAAAGAGCTTCATAACCTTGCCAGCATACAACTCGGCCTCAGCCTCCTTAGCTCTCATTAAAGCCCTAGCCAACTCAAGGATCTCGTGTGCAGCATCGTCATCCAGGATATCATTCTTCAAGCAATTATCAACCAAGATCCTTAGCTTCTTAAGAAGCTCCCTAGTATATTCATTCATCTAGCCACTCACCTCTATTACGATTTCCTTTATTGTGGTTGGGAATGTTAGGAAATCCTTGGGCTCATGTCTACATCGATGTAAGTGGTCACGCATAGAAGCCGTTGAATGCCTTATTGCCTGCTTACACTTCATACAGAAATGCCAAACATGATATATGCCATTGGGATCAGGAGACTTGACTCTAATCTTAGTCTTCATGTATTTTTCTAATTCCTTGGCTTTTCTCAACCAGAAGTTATACTCTAAATCAGGATACGTCTCTGAAAGCTTGGCATGGGATAGATACACGGCAATAGCAGCTCTTGCAGCCTCTGGAGACAATTTACATAAGCATGAACGACAATGTGGGCACATATGCCATGAACAAGCACTACATATAAAGGCATCGTCCAATTCAAATTCCTTTAGACATACAAAGCAAACAACCCTAGCCATCTAGCTCTTCACCTCTTGCTTGATTTTGAGTTTTTTGAAGGTCCAGCCTGAGGATCTGTGATATACACATATGTCGTAGCTGAGGATATGGGGTTCCACTAGAAGGGTGTCTATACCTAGCATCTCTAGGGCTCTTAAACTGCCATGAGGACCTGTACCGTAATAGCCGCAGTTTAGTCCTGATAGTAGAATAAAGATATCCTGCTTAGGAGGGACTGGGTCTCTAGCATGGACTTCAAAGCTGTAGATCCTAAAGTTGTCGATGATAACTTGGATAACCTCAAGCCCAGAATACCTGTTAAGGATCTTCTCCAAGTACTTGAGGCTCTCATAGGTATTGCCAATATTAGGATCAACATAAACCTTCATCAGGCCTCCACCTCCTCGCTTAAGGCCCAATTGACGATGGCAAAGGGTATTAGTACGATGATCAAGCCGATTACAGCAGTAACTACCAAGAACGCCTTCACCGCCTTCTTAAGCAAGCTAATAACGCCCATCTTTCTCATCCTCCCGTGTAATTTTATCAAGTTTCTCCAAGAGGTCGTAGGCTTTCTTGATCAGCCTAGTTTGCCTTTCCCACAATGCCCTAGGAACTAGGACATAATCCTCACGTATCTTGACCTGATGCTCACTCATTTTCCTGGACCACCTCCTCAACAGCCTGCAAATTAACTTGTAGGATAGCAAGGGCCTCAGATGCCTCACTTAGTTTCTTCCTGGCATCATTAAGAACACTAAGAGGTACAGGAATCTCCCTCTCTAGTTCTTTCCTCATGTCCTCTATGAACTCGATCCAGTTTCCTATGATCGTGGAATTGATTGAACCAAGTGAGCGTCTTTGTAAAACAGGTCTCTTCCTAAGAAGAAGCTGGGTTATAAAGTCTCCTGGTAATGTTACCATTACTAGAACTAGATCGCCCTTGTCTACATCGAGCTCACTTCTGATGTCCTTTGGAATGGTTACTTTCCCATCGTCAAGAATCCTACGAGTAAAAATATAAATTGGTCTAGATGTTCCGATGTTCCGATTCATCAGGACACCTCACATAAGATTATCTCTTGTGAAGTATTTAAGTTTTAATGTTTTGAAAAATCAAAACATCGTATCATAACATAATTATGACGGTAAAAGAAATAATATTATTATGTTTGATGAGCCCGTTGTAACATTGCTAATATACATCTATAGAAACGGAGGAACAATTGAGAATTTCAGAGCTACAATGACAAAACTAGATTATAGTTCATCTAAACTTGATAGAGCTAGAAGGGTCCTCAAACAATATGGGTTGATACGAGAAGAAATTGTAAAAGGAGCTCCTGTGGTTCTAAAGATTACTTTAACAGATAAAGGTAAAGAGGCTGCTAGAAAAATAATTGATCTAAAGAAGTTCCTAGAAGAGGCCTAGCTGCCTACGTATGTGTTGAAGCTTATTTTCTTTTGCTGTAGCTAGAGCCCTGAGTATTGTGTTCTCGATCTCAGGGGTCAGTAAGCCTTTCTGTCTCAGCATATCCAAGACCATCTCAATAGCATCTTCAAATCCCCTAAGGTAGATCTCATTAGCCATGGGCCTCACCATTTTTAATTGAAAGCAGAAAATTATTTAAGTATAGATAAAATTAGATAGAGTGACATGTTTGTGAAAGTTTTATTTTTAATTCTGATAATATTTATTTATAACCTAGTTGGTGGGGGAGATCTTCTTGAGTGAAGGGGCAAAGGGTTCCAGGATCGTTACGGTGATACTTGTTGTTTTGGTGGTAGCATTACTTGCTTTATCTGGATACCTCTATATGAAGAATATTCAATTGAGCGAGGATATTGCTAAACTTCAGGTCGAGGTTCAAACATTAACATCAGAGAAACAAAGCCTGCAATCCCAGTTACAGCAATTGATAAGTGAGAACAACCAACTGAAAAGTGAGGTCTCAAGTTTACAGAGTCAGATATCTGTTCTTAATGACCAGATCTATACTTTACAGAGAGTGGTAAACCTTGAGGTATCCGAGGCTTGGTATTCTGATGAAACATTTAATCTTCCAGCTCTAACTTATATGCCTTATACATTATACCCTGGACGAGCAGGTTATTTCATACTTACCTTTACTGCCACACAGAATATAACTATAACTGTAGATGGCTACTATGAAGGATATAGATATCATCTTGAGTGGAACTTGGCCCACGGCACAATTATAATACCTGTGCTTCCAGGGAGAGTAGAGATCTCATTCCATAACTTTAATTGGTTCAGTGGCGTAACAGTAACATTTGACCTAACCTACGTCTATTAGATCCTCTACACTTTTTTTCTTATTATTCCTACTATTTTCATGTATTCCCTGAGTTCTTCTCTCAGCTCCTGGATCTCTTCTCTTATGTCTTTATGCTCTAGTAGGGCCTCGTAGCTTATGATTTCAGCCTCCTTACTTAGTGGTCGTCCACACTTGACACAATATTGTTGGATTGGTAAGTTATATGTGTTGCATCCCCTGCATTTTATATATGGATCGTCGTTTTTCGGTTTTTCACCATAGAAGCTTAGGAGCTTCTCTTCTACGTCTTGCATAGCCAAGTGGTTATAAAACTCTAAGGTCTTGTCTCTCTTTATTCCAAACATTTTTTTCACAATATGAGATGGCAGGTATTTAAGCATCTCCGTGATTCTGGTATGCCGCAGAATATATGGTTTTTTATATGTTGTTTTTACGTTTGCTTTCTCCATTATCCTCTTTAGATTGACTCTATAGGCCTCATACTGCAGCGGCTTTCCCCAGTTATCGTACCATAGATAGCTAGAGGGCTTTGGATCAGGATGCTTTTCAAGCCATTCAACCACATAAGGAATACATAGAAATATTGGAAAGGTACGTGTCTCTGTCTTGGTCATAGGGATCGTTATATATCCATAATTACCTTTGATATCAAGATCCTTTATCCTAAGTTCCATAAGCTCAGACGGTCTAGCTCCAGTCTCATACCCAACCATTATCATTGCACGATACATAGTCCCAGTAACTTGCAGCATAGCCCATATATCTTCATGCGTAAGTAGATCACTCTTCTGCAGATTATTCCTAGGCTCTTTAACTTTAATCAACTTAGTTAGATCCTCTCTACCCTTTAAACGCAAATAAGACCTCAAAATATACTTGTCCCCCGCCTTGGTCCACTCAGAATAATCCTCAGACTCAAGTCTAGCCAAGAACCTAATAACATTCTCTCTAGTAAGATTCAGACTACCATTCCAACGCAGATAATTATACAAGACATAGATATACCTGATAACCCTCCTAATACTCAATCCCTTAGCACGAAGAACCTCAACAAGATCAACAACATCACTATAATATCCTGGATAATTCCTCTTAAACAAATTAAGAACCCTGTTGAGCTCCCTCTCAGTAACCCTAATCCGAGGCATTCCACCAAAATAAACCTACAAACCATATTTAAGCATAGACCAGGATTTGAACATTAGGGTATGGTCCCCGGGGCAGGATTTGAACCTGCAACCACCCGGTTTCTGTCTCAACCTGGGCTGGAATGCCGTACCCGACACCGATGGGTACAGCCTACAGCCGGGCGCTCTTCCAGGTTGAGCTACCCGGGGCTCTATATTATTTTTGTTGTGGGTCTTTTTTATAAGTTTTTGTTGTGTTGTTTTTTGTTGGCTGGTTAGTATGTCTGTGTCGGTTTTGGTTGTTGTTGCTACTAGGGATAGGGATAAGATCTTGGCGGCTGTTATGTATGCTACGAATGCTTTTAAGCGTGGTTGGGTGGATGATGTGGATCTCATCTTTTTTGGGCCTAGTGAGGGTGTGTTAGCCGGTGATGTGGAGTTGCTTTCTAAGGTTGTGGATATGGCTGGTGAAGTGGGTCTTAAGGTGGCTGCTTGTAAGGCTATTGCGGATGAGGGTGGGTTTACTCTTAGATTGGCTGAGAAGGGTGTCGAGGTCTTCTATGTAGGTGAATATGTCTCGAGGAGGATTAGGGAGGGGTATCGGGTTATGGTCTGGTAACCCACTTTATTTTATTTATCAATTATTTATTTCTACTCTAATTTGCCGTTGATAAATTGATTGGGGGGTTATTCAGTCTTTTTTCGTCGCGAGGTATAGGAATATTGCTAGTGGGACGGTTATCCATGCTGCGGCGAGTATTACAAGTGTTGGGAGAGTTATTCCGTAGTAGGCGGGGGTGATGGGTATCTTTCCTGTGGCGCCTATTACGTATCCTCTTCGGTATATGTCTACTAGACTGGGGTATTTCACTGGGTTTAGATATGATAGGTATATGGATATCCTGTGATACTCTGCTGACATGGGTGGTATGCCTATGGCGTTTGATGCGAGGAATATTATTAGGTCCCAGAAGAAGCTTAGGACTATCCAGATGCCTATACCGACGCCTATTAAGCTACCGGTGGATCTAAGTACGTGGGATAGGGTGAGGATTATGCCTACTAACGCGGCTGCCTCGACTAGAAAGGCGAGTATCATGCTTGTCAAGACATCCAGTGGAATGGTCTCTGAGAGAGTATAGTATATTGAGAAGTCCATTATACCAGCGAGGATTAATATGGCTACTGCTAGGGAGAGGATTATGGATATGTATCTAGATAATGCGATGCCTAGTCTAGTAACGGGTCTGGCTAGAACCATCTCTATATATCCTTTTACACGGTCACTACCGTATCCGAAGTAGGCGTTGAGTATTGCCAGTATAGGGATGAAGCCTCCCAATACACCCAGTACAAAGCCGGATATTATGTCCTTAATATTTACTCCTGGGAGGAAGGGCATGAATGTCCTTGTATCAATGTTGAATACATTGAGGATATTTTCGTTGGAGTCTGTTATGACGAGCAGTATATTTGTAGCATTGACATTCTCCTTTAGCAATGGATATGGATCGAGGTCAGTAACATAGTCTGTAAGCGTAGTGGCAGTCGGTAGTTCAGAAGCCTTTAGGACAAGCCTCTTCTTACCTCCTAGCCCGCTGAGGACCACATGGGTATTATTATAGAAGTAATCGAACTCATACGGGTTTCCAAGCTTATAAAGATAGTAGTGCACTTTATACCCTGTTGGAGGGCCTCCATCACCACTGGCATAGAAAATTCTTATAAGCGTCCTTGTAGAGTTCTTCGGATCCTTGATATATTCTATTGGAGTACTCAGCTGATCTATACTACGGTTACCCAACCATGGAGGGATGATTTGGCGTTTCGTAGAGAATGAGATGCTCTCATATGAGACTGTTATATTAAGTAGCGTGTCTCTAGGATTAGGGATATTGCTGATATCTATAGAAGCATCTATAAAACCATTTTCATCTGGATTTAGAGACATGTTATAATAGGTCTCCCCAGTATACATATTCTCTGTTTCTAAATACATATGTACGTTGGTGAGAGGCTCTCCATAACCATTGAATACATAAGCCTTTATCCCAAGGCTTTTATTCCCATATATGACTATACCTTGGAATTTTAGAGGCTCAACGTATACTGAGGTCATGGATGTTTTTACCATAGGGATTAATGCAAAGCCTATTAAAGCAACTAGGATAATCACGATTATAGAGCCTTTACTGAGAAAAGTTTTTCTGAAATCATATAATATTGGTCTAAGCATTCCCTTCACCTCCGACAAGCTTCAGGAAATATTCCTCCAACTCGATTCTACGCGACTGTAGACTGGAAACTCTATAACCGTTCTCCACTAAAGCCTTATTGACTTCATATGCTGACGCCTTTGAATCATATATGATGACAGTGTCTCCAGAGACCTCCACCTTACCATAGCTATCCAGGATATTCTCGAGTTTATTATCGATGTTGTCTATAGTCAACTCTATAACTAACCCGCCGAATTTACTCAAGTCTTTACTACGTATTATGTCAATGATCCTACCCTTATGAATAAAAACTATCTTGTCGGCTATCGTCTCCACCTCAGAGAGAATATGGCTGGAGAATAACACGGCCCTACCCTCTTTTTTAAACTCCAGAGCCAGTTCCCTAAAGAAGCGTATGCCTTCTGGGTCTAACCCATTTAGGACCTCGTCAAACAAATAGTTAGAGGGGTCGGAGATCATTGAGACGGCGAGAGAAAACCTTTTCTTCATACCCATGGAATATTCCCGGAGCCTGGTGTTCTCATGTCCTTCTAGACCCACCCTCCTCAATAGGGTTAGGCATCGTTCTTCTGCTTGTCTCCCGCCTAGGCCATGGAAGCCGGCGTAATACATCATTAGGTTAAGGGCCTTTTCATTTAAATTGAAGTTTGGGAGCTCAGGCAGCCACCCAACCCTCTCCGAGGCTTTAACCTTCTCCCTAACGATATCATGCCCATCTATGTATACAGTGCCACTTGACGGAAGCAGTACACCTACAGCGATCTTTATTGTAGTCGTCTTACCTGCCCCGTTAAGACCTACATATCCTACTATCTCACCATCCCTAACCTCGAAACTAACATCATCCAAAGCAGGCGGGGACTTCTTAGAGTAATATTTTGTGAGATTCTCGATCTCAATCATGGCTACCAACACCATTTAATATTAGATTGCTATATTTAACAGTCGCCTCAGACTATAAATAAGTTAGGTAAAAGATTTCTATGAGCAACCTTTATTTAATTATGATTTTAATTCTATAAATTTTCTTAATAATTAGAGGAATAGCCTAAAAAATATAAGGATAAAATAAGGCTATTACAATTACCAGACCTTGGTTCCGTTGGGAATGTCTTTGGATACGGTGATTAGATGGACTTTCCCATCGTCCTCCTCTGCGACGACCATCATTCCCTCGCTCACAACTCCAGATAGTTTCTTAGGTTTCAAGTTTAAGACGAAGATCATCTTCTTTCCATTCAGATCTTCGGGGGTATATTGATCGCCTATTCCAGCGATTATGGTCCTCGTGTGATCTCCGAAGTCGACAGAGAGTTTTATTAGTTTCCTGGTTCTAGGTATCCTCTCCGCCTCCTTAACCTCTCCCACACGCATGTTAAACTTCCAGAATTCCTTCACATCATATAGCATGTTTTCGCCACTCATGATAAACACCGCTCAAATTATCATTAAATATAATGTGTAGAATAATATATTCTTAGGTAACGTTATATTTAGTAGTAGATTTGTGGATGAAACGCTGACTATCAATAAATTATTGGCGATGAAATGGAGGGGGTGATATGCTTATCCTAAATATACCGTTAGCAATAGTATTTCTTATTCTACTCTTGGAGATTATAATTATTTTAGCGGGTAGAAGGGTTGAATATGGAATCATTAGGGGCTATGGTGTTGAGGAGGAGCTGGATAGATGTATTGAAGAAGATGTATATGCCTGCATGCTTCCCAAGCAAGTGCTGATAAAGACGGGTATAAAGGTAGGGGATAAAGTCGAGATAATCCTTAGGAAAGAGGGTGTAAAAACGGTACTATATTCATGTGGATGTAATAATGAATATTTCATAAGGATTAACCCCACTATGCTTGAGATGCTGCTTGGCAAAACCGAGGGAAATATACCTGTAGCGGTGAGAGTCGCTACGAGCACATATGCCTATACCTTATTCAGGAATTTTATAGAGGCTGTAGGGGGATTATTCTTCGCCATATGGTTCTTTGGATATGTACTGGACTATGAAATATTTGGTGTTACGGTATCCATTACACGTGTCCTCGATATTCTAGGCAGTACATTTATAGATATAGGCACTTGCAGTATGCTACTAGCAACTATATTGTTTATAATGATACTGAGAAACCCATATATTGATCCAGCGTATCCCATTGAAGAAGGATTTAGGTCCTTGGTGCAGAGAGTCTTTGCATCACCGAAGGAATATATAGAGAAAGAGGGAAAGACACCTGTGTTGATCACCGTTCCGCATGCAAAGGGTCCTGGCGGCGAGGATTATGTATCATATATAGCATATAAACTAGCCAGAGCATTGAATGCACACCTATTGATAGGGGGCGTATCTAGAGCCAAGATGGATTTAAACCGGTCTGAGGCAGATGAACACCCATTTAGAAAGAGAATAAGAGAAGTGCTTAGTGAAAAGAGAATTAAGTTGGTAATTGATTTACATGGTATGAGGGGGGATGAGCCTAAGATCGAATTAGGCTCAGCTGACGGTAAATGTGCTACAAAAGAGACTCTAGGCATCTTAAAGGAATATATAGAGTCAGTTGGATTCAGGGTAGATGTGGATAAAAAATTTAAGGGCGCTAAGGGAGGAACTGTTATAACGACATTCTGTGACCCACCCAATAGAGAAGCTGTACAAATAGAGATATCATATTATATACGTCGGAATAAAGAACTGAGGCTGAAACTGGTTGACGCATTAATAAATGCTGTGAAGAAATTATTAGAAAAAGAATAGTTAGGGATTAATGCTAACTCTGTTTAGAAACGTATTTTTTCCATAATCGCTCTACAAGTTCAATGTATTTCTCATGGACGCCCTCACCAATATCCTTTTTCTCAACGCGCTCAAACTCAGTTAATAGTTTCTGCATATCCTCATGACTAAGAACGTCTCTAGCCATTACATATAGAATATTATCTTCTTTCTGTATGTGGTCGACTAGCAGGTTAACGTATCTCCATGCATTCCTAGTAAATAATTTAGATGCGGTGGCATCGGATTTAGCCATTAGCCTGATTGCTTCACGCATACCTCTAACAGCAGCCCTACCCTCTTCATGTTCAACTAGCATGACGCCAATAGGACCGCCTTCCTCAGGGATTCCTCTATTCTTCATCGCTGGAAAGAGAAGACCCTCTTCCTTACCATGATGACATTTATCCGCGAATGTAGAGATAAAATCAGTGATTGCCTTTAAATCCTCAATATCGACCGACCCACCTTTCTCTATCAGACGAGTTACATTTATCAATACGTCTATCATTTTTTCAATAACCCTATGCTCATGCATCAGTATCTCAATCGGGTCATGTTCATGCATTATAGACACCAGATAAAACATTGTTATATTAGAATAAATAATTTAATACCCTTAATATTTAGGGTTTATAAGTGTTTAGTGAACGTGGGTGTAACTTTAGATCGGTCGCTCCAGGTAAATACATATATAAAGTTGTAGGTTGCTTCTAGATTTTTTATGACTATTGAGAAGAAGGCGGTCACTCATTACCAGATATTCAACAGGGCGTTAGAGGCCGAAGAGAAGGGAGAAAAGATATATCACTTAGAAGTCGGGGATCCAGATATAGAGGTTGATCCAGAAGTAATTGATGAGATGTGTAGGAAGGCAAGAGAAGGATATACACATTATAGTAGCCCTAGAGGAATATTTGAGCTAAGGAAGGTGATAACGACTTACTTAAATAATCGGTTGGGGGTGGAGAGAGATCCTGAGGATGTCCTTGTGACAATAGGCTCAAAAACCGGACTATATCTCGTTTTAAAATATTTAGTCAAGCCTGGGGAGAATGTAGTACTCCTAGAGCCCACGTGGGGAGCATATAAGACGTTGATAACACAGATGGAGATAAACTATATACCAATAAAGACATACTTCGATAATGTCTGGATGCCAACACCAGAGGATCTTGATAATATTAAGAAGATGGATTTTAAGGCGTTTCTTTTACTTAATCCATCAAATCCAACTGGGAAAGTCTTACCTAGGAAGATAATAGATGAAATCGTCGATATAGTAATCGATAAGAAAGCTTTTTTGATAGGGGATGAAGTATATTTCGACACCATTTTTAAGGGTCCTGGAGACTACCCGAGTACTTTAAAATATGAGTATAAGAAGACGGTCGCGTTATATAGCCTATCCAAGTCCCATGCAATGACTGGGTTTAGACTGGGATGGGTAGTATCTGAAGAGGAGATACTTGAGAAGCTTAGGAAGGGAATACAGCATGTATACACTAACGTACCAGTTTTTATACAGTATGCCGGGATAAAGGCATTGGGTAAAACGGAGATAGTTGAGAAGAATAGGGAGATATATAGACGGAGGGTCGGGATAATGGCCAATGCACTGAGTGAGATGGGCTTCAAATTCCATTATCCCGATGCAACATTCTATATTTTCTCAATGATTCCCGATGAGGTGGAGGATGCCAATAAATTTGCTCTAGAATTATTGGATAAGAAGGGAGTGGCGGTGGCCCCCGGGGCTTCATTCGGTGGCTATAACAATTTCATAAGGTTCTCAGCATCCGCAAAGGAAGAGGATATAAGGATTGCTATGAAGAGGATTATGGAATATATAAATGAAAATAGTAAAAAGATGTAGAGATTAAGCATTACATGGTCAAGGAAAGTTGACCAAAAAGTTTATATAATTAGGCTCCTTTATATGTTAGGTTAACAACTTGTATGTAGGAGGTTTGAGGCGATGGCACGCCAATATCTATAGTGGAGGAAGAAAGGAGGTTCCTCCGAGATATTCTTCTTAAGAGTATAAATGAGAAGCAGATCATTATCCTGAAAACACTTCTCACAGTGGGCAACACTACACTATCCAGGGTACTTAATAACATATCCAAGGCACACGATATTCCGCTTTCTACCTTGAAATTCAACGCTTCTACATTGACTAAATACAAGCTAATTGAGTTCTATAGACTTAATGGTAAGAGGTATGTAAGGGTCTCGCCGTTGGGCAAAAAGGTTCTTAGCTGGATAGAATACGATAGGGATGAAGCTTATCTACAACATACAGATGACTTGGACGAAGCATCCATGAAAGTTAAGAATGAACTAAGGGAGATACTAAGTAAACTTGATGGCTTCCACCTTCATTCATCAATGACATGTATAGATATTATCCTAGCTATATTATATCATAGAAAAATAACAAACAGGAGACTGGAGAAAACAAACCTTATATTGAGTAAGGGACATGCGACACCAGCGTTATACGCCGTTCTAAAAGGATTTGGATTGATAAAAGCAAGAGATATAGCTAGCTTCTCTCAACCAGGATCAGCGTTTCAGACACACGCCGTAAAGGGCAATCCGCTTATAAAAGTCTCCACTGGGTCATTGGGCCAAGGCCTTTCAATTGCCAATGGAATTGCTTTGGGAATGAAGATGAATGGAGAAGAAGACTATGTATACGTTGTTGTGGGAGATGGAGAGACTGATGAAGGGCAGATATGGGAAGCGGCTGCTACCGCATCTACCTATGGATTAGATAATATAATACTTATTATTGATAGAAATGGAACACAGCTTAGTGGAGAGACAGAGAAGATAAAGCGTAAAGAGCCATTGGGGCTTCGATGGAGATCCTTCGGATGGGAAGTACTTGAAATAAGGCTTAAGAGTGCTGCAGATATACTATATGCGTTAATCAGGGCTGATGAAATAAAGAATTGGCCTAAGGTGATCATCGCTAGACATGTTTAGCTAATTATGAAAACGGTGTAGAGAATGGAGGCTAGTTTTAGAGAAGCTTTTGGAGAGGCTTTACTAGAGGCCGGGGAGTCCACTAGAAACTTAGTTGTAATTGATACTGACGTATTGAACTCAACAAAAACCATATACTTTGCAAGGAGGTTTCCCGAAAGATTTATTCAGATAGGGATAAGTGAGCAGGATGCGGCGGGTATGGCCGCCGGCCTAGCAATTAGTGGTAAGATACCTGTACTAGCCACTTTTTCAATGTTCCTACTAAGAAGTTGGGAGCAGATTAGAAACACAATTGCACGAGACAACCTTAATGTAAAGATAATCGGGACCCACTCAGGTTTATCTGACTATCTAGACGGGGCATCACATCAGTGTCTAGAGGATATTGCCTTAATGAGGGTATTACCTAACATGACTGTCATATCCCCTGCAGATGACATTTCAACTCGCTCTCTGTTTCATCAAGCTCTTGAATTAAGAGGACCAGTTTATATTAGGCTTGGGAGAGACAATGCCCGAAGGATATATCGGGATTATGATGATGTGACGATTGGTAACGCAAATATATTAGTAGAGGGAGATGACATGACGATAATATCATGTGGCGCCCTTGTAGCGGTCTCCCTTAATGCTGCAAACATCCTTGGGAAAAAGGGATTTAGACCGAGGGTCATAGATTCTCACACAATAAAGCCACTTGATACAGAGACAATTATTAAGGCAGCTAGAGAAGCTTCTCCGGTATTTGTCATTGAAGAACACAATATATTTGGTGGACTCGGATCTGCAGTCGCAGAGATAATTACAGAAAGAACTCCTACACACGTGTTTAGAATAGGAGTGCCAGATGTTTTTGGAACTGGAGGTAGAAGCTATGAAGAGTTGCTTAGATACTTTAGGCTCACGCCGCCCGAGATAGTAAGAAGAATTGAGGGGATGATAAATGGTCTTTAGGTATACACGTAAAGATTATAAAGAGAAGACGGTTATTAGAGTTGGCCGGGTAGAAATAGGAAAGAAATTTGTTTTCATCGCAGGGCCGTGTTCAATAGAAAGTGAAAAACAACTAGCTGAAATAGCTGAGGCCCTACTGAATATCGGAGTAGACATACTTAGGGGAGGAGCGTTTAAGCCGAGGACCTCACCGTACTCTTTCCAAGGACTGGGCTTAGAAGGGCTAAAGATTCTCCGTAGAATCAGCGATAGATACGATGTCCCTGTAATAAGTGAGGTTCTAGACCTCAGGGATTTAGAAAAGGCAGTTGAATATTTGGATATAATTCAGATAGGTGCAAGAAACATGTATAACTATCCACTTCTTAGGGTAGTTGGGAAGCTGGAGAAACCCGTTTTATTGAAGAGAGGGTTATCCGCTACACTAGATGAATGGTTATATGCAGCAGAATATATTATGAAGGAGGGTAACGAGGAGGTAATTCTCTGTGAGAGGGGAATAAGAACATTCGTTAAGCATACTAGGTTCACACTGGATATAGCCGCGATTCCTTCACTTAAAGAAAGAACTCATCTACCTGTGATTGTTGATCCATCGCATCCCGCTGGAAGAAGAGGTATTGTATCACCCTTAGCCAAGGCCGCTGCATGTGTGGGAGCAGATGGTATAATGATTGAAGTCCACAACAAGCCGGATAATGCCCTCTCCGACGCCGCTCAGAGCATCACTATTGAGATGTACAAAGAATTAGTCAGGGATGTTAGGAGATGTCTATAAGAAAACTTGATCACCTGGGAAAGACGATAGTCTTTGGACAAGGCTCTACACACGAAGTTTTTAATAAGATTGCAGAGATGAAGCCACATAAAATTGGCTTGTTAATCGACAGGCAGGTGGCAAAGGCATATCCCAATGTACTGGAGGAAATGTTGTTACGAAATGGACTTGATATGTTGTATTACATAGATCCAGGTGACGTATCTAAGACATTGGATTTAGTAGTGGATATATGGGAAGACCTTGTTAAAAATGGGTTCACGAGAAAATCACTTCTAATAAGCCTCGGCGGAGGCGTAGTTAATGACATAGGGGGCTTCGTTGCATCGACTTTCATGAGGGGGCTCCCCCTTATAGTTATCCCAACTACATTATTGTCACAGGCTGATGCATCAATCGGGGGGAAAAATGGGATAAACTTCCATGGTAAAAACATGATAGGTACGTTTTACATTCCTGACTTAGTTGTTATAGACCCGGTTTATATCAAGAGCCTAAGTATGGAGGAAGTCACCAACGGAATTGTAGAGATAATAAAACATGGACTATTAGGCTCAGAAACCTTGTTGAAATTCCTGAGGGAAAATAGAGAGAACATCGTGAACAAGGAAATAGATGTTATAGAGAAAGCGATACTCCAGAGCATTAAAATCAAACTCAGTATAATCTCAAGGGACTTTAGAGAAGCGGGGCATCGAAGGATTTTAAACTTGGGTCATACCATAGGTCACGCTATTGAAGAACTATCCCACCATACAATACCACATGGAAAAGCCGTGGCCTATGGGATTAGAATAGCTATGAGGCTTGGAGAAAGATTGTTTGGATTCAAGTATACCGCTAAAATAGAGGAACTGTTTTTTGACTATGGCCTACCTCAAGACTTTCCATTTAAATTAGATGACTTGTTGGATGTAATGAAGCAGGATAAAAAGAATTGGTACGGAAAACTCGTCTTTGCCGTACCTAAGGAGATAGGCGATATAGAGATGGTAAGCCTAGAAGAGGAGGAAACAAGGATTCTACTGGGTGATATCCTTGAGAACGTGTCTGTCAATAATGTTTGAAGACCTTCATCTCGTACTCAATCAAATAAGGAGGAAAGACGTGTTAATTGAGGTTAGGTTGGATAATACACATGATGATCTCAAGGATTTATTTAGAGCTCTAGATACAGTTAAGGACAGGCTTATCCTCACAGTTAGGACTAGAGGTGAAGGAGGCTTTTTTATGGGAGACGACGAAGGGCTACGCGAAAAATACTTGGAGATAATTGATTATAAGCCTTTGTTTATTGATATCGAGATAAATTCAAAGATATTTGAGGAGGTAGCTAAGAAGGCTAAAGATAATTCCATCAAGGTAATCGCCTCGTTTCACGACCCGTTTAAGACTCCATCGAAGGGCAAGCTTAGGATAATTCTTGAAACAATGATTGAATCACCCTATATCGATGTAGCTAAGATCGTGACTATGGCTAGGAGCTACAAAGATAATCTCACAGTACTGGGGTTACTGGAAAGATATTCTGGTGAAAAACCTTTGATAATGTTTTGCATGGGAAGGTATGGCAAGATATCCCGTATAATGGCGCCCCTACTTGGCTCTTGGCTAACCTACGTATCAATACATGAGAGGAAGACTGCACCTGGTCAGCTAACACTGGAAGAGATGGAGATGTTCCTTAGGTGGTTAAAGTGATTAGAATAGATGGGTCCACTCAGAAGTACTGTTTAATTGGAGATCCCGTGAAGCATTCTCTAAGCCCGATAATCATGAATAAGCTCTTTTATGAACATGGATTCAATTCAATCTACTTTGTCTGTAGAGTAGTGAAGAATAGGCTTAGAGAAGGGGTGGCGGGTCTATGTGCATTGGATATTAAAGGATTTAACGTGACTATTCCCCATAAAGTAGACATACTGAGGTATTTGGATAGTGTTAGTGAAGATGTATTGAAGATAGGCGCTGTGAACACTGTGTTGAATACTGGAGACCAGCTTATTGGATACAATACCGATTGGATTGGGGTGGCTAACACATTCAAACAATTCGGGTTCAATAGATTCGGTAAATGCGTGTTATTAGGTGCTGGAGGAGCGGCTAGGGCGGTGTTATTCGCTCTAGAGGAAATATGTGAAGAAGTTATCATATTCAATAGGACATTTGCCCGAGCGTTTGATTTAGCATCAAAATATGGGGATAGTAGATGTAGGGTGACTGCAAAAAAGTGGAAAAAGAACATTATTAGGGAAGAAATGTTGGATTCAGATCTACTCATAAATGCAACTTCAATAGGTATGGATGGGGTTAGTACCCCTATACCAAAAGAATTCATCACAGGTAATCAGGTTGTTTTTGACCTAGTATATAGTCCTTTAAACACTCCCTTGTTGAGCAATGCATGTGAAAAAGGGGCTTTTGTAATAGACGGATTATGGATGCTTATCCATCAAGCTGCTGCAGCATTCAACATATGGACTGGAGTGTACCCAGAAACTAGCTTAATAAGAGAATATTTAGAGGGGATGATGAAATGGAGGGATACGGCGTAGCCTATGGGGCAATAACAGTAGTAAATGCCTTCGCAACAGGAGTGGGGGCGGCGATTGGTGTAGATCTAAAAGTCGAGACCTATGTACAGAAGAGTCAGGAGACTAGGATTGAGACATATTATAATGGGAATCCAGTGTCAGTAAATATAGGTCTCGTAAAAAAGATACTCGAGATTTTTAGGGATATATATGGATTTAAAGATGAAGTAAAGATCTATATAGATTCGGAGATACCTCCAGAAAAAGGGTTAAAAAGCAGTAGTGCCGTGGCGAATGCATTAATCCTGGCCCTATACGACTATCTAGACATCGAGCCCAAGATGGGAGACATATTAAAATTAAATGTTTCAGCTTCACTCAGCTCAGGGATTTCACTAACTGGGGCATTAGATGATGCAGCAGCATCATTAATAGGCGGTCTTGTTGTTACGAATAACATAGGTAAAAGGATTTTACTTCATAAAGATATTGGGGAGTATAATGTCCTAATAGCATATCCAGAGAGAAGAATAGCGACGAGCTCTTTCAGAGACACGGATTTCAGTCCAATTAAAGGATTGATGCACGGTATTACCAATTTATTACTTAAAGGAGATTGGAGGGCTGCAATGACATTAAACGGCTTTGTATACACGGTGTTTCTTGGCTATGATACAGAACCAATACACCTGGCATTGAGAAGCGGTGTAGAAGCGGTATCCCTGAGCGGTAAAGGTCCTGCATTTGCTGCTGTGACAAAAGAAATTGGGGTTCTGAAGAGAAAGTGGAGGGAGCTGGGTTGGAAGTTGTTGTTATCTAAAACACGGTGATAGAAATTGGATGTGATTATAGAGTCTAAAAGCGAGATTACCGGGCATATTACTGCTCCACCGTCGAAAAGCTATACCCACAGGTACCTATTTTTAGGCTTGTTATCTAGGGATGTCACGAGGCTACTGAATCCACTCATATGTGAGGATACAGTTGCAAGCATAGAGGCTATAAAGGCCTTTGGAGCAGACTATAGAACACCAGATATCATGGGAGTGGATATGCCTATGAAACCTGATAAAGAGATTGACTGCCGTAGATCAGGGACAACATGTAGATTCGCCGCTGCAATAGCTAGCATGGTTAGAGGACCCACAGTCCTAACAGGCTCGGAACAGCTTAGTAGGAGGCCGATGAAACAGCTTATAGATGCGTTGAGGCAAATCGGTGTAGAGATACTTGATAATAGGGGCCACCTGCCTTTAGTTATTAACGGTGGAAAGATAAGAAATAGGGAGGTTATCATATCTGGAAAGATCTCATCCCAATTCATCTCAGCACTAATACTATTGGGTTCAAAGATAGGGATGAAGGTTATAGTAGAAGACGAGGTGGTTTCAAAAGGATATATTGATATCACTCTACAAACCCTAAAAGAGGCTGGAGCAAGGTTCTATGTAGATAAATACAAGTATTTTGAGATGTTTCCAAGCGACTTAAAAGGTGGTGAACGTATTGTTTCAGGCGACTATTCATCAGCAGCCTTCCTCATAGCAGCCGCTGCAATAGGGGGGAGCGTCACTATTCATGGATTAAAGAGAGGTGATGTGCAGCCTGATAAAAAGATACTTGAGATTGTTAGGGAGATGGGGGCTATTGTAAAGTGGAGAAATAACGGGGTAGAAGTTTCTCATGGAGAACTAACTGGCATTGAAATTGACTGTCGAGACACCCCCGATCTTATACCTATAGCTTCTGTCTTGGGAGCATATGCCAATGGCACCACCATTATTTCTGGAGGGGAACACGCTAGGTATAAAGAGACTGATAGGATTAAAACGACCATTCTAAATCTAAGGAAAATGGGGGTAAATGCAATTGAAAAGAGGGATGGGTTAGTCATATATGGCGGGAAAAGGCTTGGAGAGACTCCTGTGTACTTTAACTCCTTTGGAGATCATAGAATAGCTATGGCATTTATAATTGCTGCGCTGTTCCATAAAAAGCCATGTAGGGTTTATAGGGTTGAAGTTATACGGGACTCCTACCCCGAGTTTTTTACAGACTTGAGTAAAGTTGGAGGGAGGTTTAGGATAATATGATTGGGAAAATGTTTAGAATCTCTATTTTTGGAGAGAGTCATGGAAAGGGAGTTGGTGTAGTAATAGAAGGATGCCCACCTGGAATTGAGGTCAATCCCAGGGATATAGCGTTTGAACTATCTAGGAGGAGAATAAATGATCCAGAGATCTCTACACAACGTAAAGAGAAGGATGATTTTCGCATATTATCCGGTATATTCAATGGATATACTACTGGAGCGCCGATAGTGATATTCATAGAGAATAAGGATGCTGATTCATCAAGCTATGAAGCAATTAAAGATACCCCTAGGCCTAGTCACGCCGACTATACAGCTAGGATAAAATACTTTGGCTATAATGACTACAGGGGAGGGGGCATGTTCTCGGGGAGAATAACCGCTTCAATCGTAGCTGCAGGGGCCTTTGCAAAAAAAGTACTGGCTAAGTACAATATAGAGGTATATGCACATACATACTCTGTTGGGGACATAGCTATTCCAGAAGACACATCAATTACACAGATAAAGGAAGAGACATATAAGAGTCCGGTGAGATGCGCTGATCCAGAGACCTCAAGAAGGATATATGAGCTGATTAAGAAAGTTAGGCAAGAAGGAGATAGTATCGGTGGAATTGTGGAAGCCATTGCATTAAATGTGCCTCCAGGGCTTGGTGAGCCGCCAATAGATACTTTGGAGGGAGAGATATCCAAGGCGATGTTTATAATACCAGGTGTCAAGGGAATAGAATTTGGCCGTGGCTTTGAACTCACGCGAATGAAGGGTAGTGAAGCCAATGACCCATTTGTAATTAAAGATGAAAAGATATTGACGGAAAAAAACAACTCAGGCGGCATAAACGGGGGAATCAGCAACGGGATGCCCATCATATTGAGAGTAGGTTTTAAACCGACTCCCTCTATATACAAGCCTCTAAAAACCGTTAATATCCGTATGAAGAAGAGAGAGCATATTAGGCTAAGAGGGAGATTCGATCCATGTATAGCGATAAGGGCTGTTCCTATTGTTGAGAACATGCTCGCAATTGTATTAACAGATCATCTGATGAGGTGGTTAAGCTGGATAAAATACATGAGTTGAGGAAGAAGATAGATGAGATTGATGAGGAGATCGTGAGGCTCCTTGACAAGAGGATGGAGATCGTTAGTGAAATAGGTAGTGTAAAGAAGTATATAGGTAAGGATGTTAGAGACCTGTCTAGAGAGACTGAGATACTTGATAAAGTGGGGATCTACAAAGACATCTTCAGAGAAATCATTAGATTGTCAGTGGCTATACAAGTTGATACACTATACGGAGAGAGACAGTCTAAGGATTGTAGAAGCATCGGGATAGTTGGTTTTGGAAAGATGGGTAGACTATTTGCCAGGTTATTCAGCAGATACAACGAAATTGGGATATATGACATTAAGAAAACATTGGGTGAAGGGAGATATAACGTATATAGCAGTCTGAGGGAGCTAGTCAGAGATGTGGAGTATATTCTGGTGTCCACCCCACTATCAGAGACTCCAAATGTTGTTAGTCGTATTAGAAAAATTATTTTAAGCGAGAAATTGATGGATAAAAAAGTGTTTGACATCGCCACCATTAAGGAGAGAGTAGTGAAGGAACTTGAGAAATTCCCAAGGTATACCGCTGTCTGCAGCATACACCCCTTATTTGGAGGAAATGTAGTATGGACAAAGAATAAAAGAATAGTCATAGTGCCTATTAGAGGAAGAGAAGAAGACTGTAGATATTTTATTGAGATACTAAAGCCATTTGAATTTAATATAGTATATGCTTCTCAGGAGGAACATGATGTGGCTATAGCATATACAATAGGGCTACCTTACTACATAGGTCTAGCGTATGGAGAAACAATTTTGAACATGGATAGAGAAAAGCTGAGTGGATTCGGTGGAACCTCATACTCAATATTCTCCAGCTATATATCTGATATCGTGTTCAACGATAAACCAGAGTTTATCGAAACACTATTATCTAATGCATTCACAAAGGAGGCGATCGAAGACTTTATAAGCAGGGTTTCCAAAGACCAATCGACTAAGTTTAATAAGGATATCATTAGGAAACTCATGAGTATGTGGAGAAAAGAGCAGCATATTGAGGAAGGTGATAATTAATAAATAAAATTTAAAACCTTTGTAGTTGTATTAGATTAAAAAGGAGAGGTTTGTCATTCGGGTCCGTGGTCTAGCTTGGTAGGATGCTGGCCTTGGGAGCCAGTGGTCCCCGGTTCAAATCCGGGCGGACCCACCATCAAAGAATAGAAGGTTATGTAGAGTCTATATAAAAAATAAAGAGAGGATAAAAAGTTAGAAATGAGCTACGAAGAAACCTGCTATGATGATTATGCTTAATATAGTTCCTGCAAAGATCGCCATAATCAACTTATTTACCAAGTTCTCTGATAACTCTGTACCACGGTAGGTGGCTGAGACTAAGAACGTGAAGACAAAGAAAACGACTAGCGTAAGTATTCCGTGACCAATCCAGTGATGCCCGAGAACATCTGCTAACCAGTCGTGTACAGCTTCGTTAGTCTCTTTAATAACAACTAATATTGAGTTGAAAAGCGCTGCTATGAAGTACCCGAAAGCCCCTCCAACAAGAAGTTTCACTCCTTTCATCTTTACGCACCCCCTAGTGACCAGGCGATCTTAGCTGCAGTAGAGATCCATGCCCCAAGAGCGTCCAAGGAAACGCCTCCTATTATAAGTAACACCAGAACCACAATTAGGATCTTCTTTCCAGCCTCATTCTCACTTATATCTATACTATAAACGATTATAGGAGCTAAAGTGGCTAGGAGAAGCCCTGTGTAGAAGAGATGTTCTTTAGTCTCCATACCAATGGCATGAGCCGCGACGGTCTCTGGATAGGCCTTTATCGCGGCTTTATCAACACCATATTCATTGACATATACTGGTGCGACTGTAAACCATGACAACCACACTAAAACAGCCAGCGTAATAGTTAATAACTTTAATTTAGGTACATCAGGCTTCTTTTGGAACAGCATCCCCAACCCTACAGCCGCCACCAGCATTGAAACCAATGCAAAGAATACATGTACTCCAGCCTCAAGGCCAACCATATTTAATCCCCATGAATATTTTACACTACATATACTATTACGCTTTTATATTTACAAAATGGAAAAACATATACTGAAAACAAAATTTTTTAAATATTAAAGAGAAAAACATTACATATTTAGAAACATTAGCTAAAATTTAGATAATAAATTTTTAGATGGTGATATTATTGGTACACTATCGTAAACTATTCGAGACTTTGCTCAAGTACTCTGGGATTATAGCAGCTATTGTAGCTTGGGCAGTGATATTCATTTGTATAAGCCTGAATCCGTGGTTTGTATTCACTGAACATGCGTTCAGTGATCTAGGAGCCTCAAATGCTAATATGCCGTTGATATACAATTATGGCTTGATCCTAACGGGGCTTATAATGTTATTATACTCTGCATACCAAATTGAGAAGGCTAGAAACAATTTAGAGGCTGTAGGTGGGGGGTTTACGTTCATCTCTGGCCTCTTTCTCATGCTCATAGGGTTATTTCCATCTGGAACTAGGCCACATACATTTGTGTCAACATGGTTCTTCCTACAAGCAGATATGGCTATACTAGCCTGGGGACTTGGATTGCTAAAGAGGAGGGAGAGGGGATACGGCTATATATTTGTCGTAATGGGGATAGTAAGCCCATTAATTGGATTCCTGATAGACTGGCCTTCAGCGGCTACTGTAGAGGCGTTTGGCATAGTAGTCATCGATATATGGGTGCTGCTAATGCTCAAAATTTTAAAATAAAAAGAGGTAGGCCTATTTCTCTACAATAAAACCTTGTTTCTCAAGGCAGCGGCATATCAACTTATTCCTAGCCTCATATCTGCCCCCCGCGGAGTAATATCGTTTAAAGCGTCTGATGAACGAGTCTATAGCACCCGAAGATTCATATGCTTTCATAGCCTCTTCAGCAGCAAACTCCTCCTTTGGATACTGATCTACAAAGAAGATTGCCTCTCTACTTAGCCTCGGACGTTTCTCAGGCCATTCATCAGGAACTCCTATCGTTAAGCCAAATAGTGGATATACGCCTTTGGGAAGACCAAGTATCTTAGATACTTTACACGGGTCATTTTGTATAGCCCCGATATAGCATGTCCCATAGCCTAGGGCCTCCGCTGTCAATACTATGTTCTGTGCGGCAATAGTAGCATCAATAGTGGATACATAGAACATGAATAGGTTGGGCTCTGCTGGGGTAAAACCCAGTTTTTCCATCGCCTTAGCAGCCCGCCTTACATCGGCGACAAATACCCAGAATTCAGCAGCTTCGAGGATGTGGCTCTGTTGACCAGCTACTTCATACAATGCCTTACGGATATCTGGGTCTATGATTCTCAAGATACTATAGGCCTGTAGATTAACAGAAGAAGGCGCTCTTATCCCGGCTTTCATGAGAAGCTCTATATGCTCACTTGGAATCGGCTTCTTCTTATACTTCCTAATTGTCCTATGGTTATCAATAACCTCCATTACATTAGGTAATTCCAACATTCCTCACCTCGATAGGACCTGCTCATAATGTTATAAGCCTTGATCATAATAAATCATAATATACGGCTGAGTGAAGAAAAATTATTAAGAGGGGTTCTCAGTTGAGAAAGCTAATTGAATCAGTATGCCCACGTGACTGTTATGATACTTGCTTTCTAAAAGCAGAGGCGGAAGAAGGTAGGGTGATTAGGGTAATCCCAGACGATGCGAATCTCCTTACATCTAGGTTCCTATGTCCACGTGGAAATAAGGATGTTGAAAGGATATATAGTGATAATAGGATATTGACCCCACACATTAGATACTCGAAGCCGGGAGGAGCATTAGAGGAGATTTCTTGGGAGGATGCTTTAGAGATAATATCATCCAAAATAAGAGAGGTATTGGATGAATATGGTCCTGAGGCGATACTCAGACTAGATTATTCTGGTAACATGGGTTTATTAAGCAATGTATTCAGCCGTAGACTATGGAAGTATTTAGGGGCTGCAGAGACGGATTATACAGTATGTAGTGCATCTGGGCACGCTGCTTTGAGGCTCCACTATGGAGACTCATATGGAGTTTTTCCTGAGGATACGCTAGGTATGAAACTAATGGTTTTCTGGGGCTTCAATGCGAGTGTTAGTGCAATGCATATATGGCATCTAGCAATTAAAAATAGAAAACGAGGAGGAACGATAGTCTCTATAGATCCGATTAGGACCGTAACAGCTGAGAAATCCGATGTTTTCCTTAGACCAAGGCCCGGTTCAGACGTGACCCTGGCATATGGTGTAATGAAGGCTTTGATTGAAAAAGACTATATAGACGAGGAATTTATAGAAAGTTATACATATGGATTTGATAAATTAAAGAAGAAGCTTGATACTTTATCCCATGGCTACATCGAGACTGTCACGGGTATAGAGTGGGAGAGGATAGAAGGGCTCGCCAGGTTATATGGGGAGAGGAAACCCTCTACGACATTCATTGGATTCGGTGTCCAAAAATCTAGATATGGGGCTGAAGCAGTTAGGGCCATATCCCTAATACCCGCATTAATTGGGATACATAGAGGATTCTATTATTCAAATAGTGGTGCCTGGATATACGACTCGGAATATCTATCTGGGGCAAAGTTTGTATCCAAGAAACCAAAGGTTGTAAACCAAGTTTCTTTAGGTCGACTGCTGGAAAAAGGCGAGTTCAAGTTGGTGTATATATATAACACTAATCCTGCTCAGACGCTACCTAATTCACATGCAGTAAGAAGGGGACTATCAAGAGATGATGTCTTCGTTATACTCCACGATACCCACTGGAATGAAACCGCGGACTACTCAGATATGATACTTCCAGCAGCTACTTATTTAGAGAAAGAAGATATCGTGTTTTCGTATAGTCACAGATACACTAGATTATCTCGTAGAGCGATACAGCCATTAGGCGAATCTAGAGACGAAGTATGGGTAATGCAGATGATTGCAAGGTACCTAGGAATACAGGGTTGGGTTTTGGAGGATCCCTGGCATGCATTGGAAAACGCGTTGAGAGACTCATTTGAAGGATGTACTTTCGAGGACATAATGAATGGAAAAATATGTAAAATAAAGGTGAAGAAGAGAGATCACTATCCTACACCGACAGGTAAAATAGAGCTATATTCCTTGAAAGCAGAGGAGATGGGAATAAGCCCATTACCGACACAGTATCCATTAAAGGGAGATGGATATACACTAATAACATCATCAATACCACGCTATACCCATACCCAGTTCCAAGATGTTTATGGAGGTATACCAAAGAAGATACTTATAAACCCTTCTGATGCAAATGAACATGGAATAGAGACAGGTGACTTAGTTAGGATATATAATGATAGAGGGGAGATTGTACTGAAGGCTATCGTATCTGATAGAGTATCTAAGGGGGTGTTATGGGCCCCGAAACTCTGTAATGATATCTTTGGCAGACCAATTAATAGCATAACTTCAGATACGCCACAGGAGATTGGATCAGGCTCATCATTCAACTCTACGATAGTAAAAATAGAGGGGTATAAGGATGTGACTAACAAGACGCATTAACCTTGAATCAATAGATAATCACGTATCCGGTCTTTATCAAGCTCCAGTAAAACTCCACGTAAAATACCCTCTGTATACTCGCTACCAGGATTAAAACAGAGGGTTCTACCTATTTTAGCAACTCCACGGGATTCATGTACATGCCCATGTAGCCCTAGCTTCGGCTGATACTTCTCGATTGCTTCTCTAACAGCTAGGCTACCTACATTAACCAGCTCATACCCTCCTCCAGGTGTCAATACAGGTTTTAGGGTCTCGTCAAGCCTTGGAGCCATGTCGATATTGGTGCCATATGGAGGTACATGTATATTGAATATAGTATTATCAATGTTGTCAACATTGTCAACTAGGTGGTCTATCCTACGAGAAATTTCTTCCTCTTCAAGGTCCCTGATACATCTCCACGGTGTCATATTAGAGACTCCTAGGGAAACCATCTCATGGTGATCATCTATAGAGACCACTTGTCCATCTGGGTTTATGACAAGCTCTGATTCGGTAAGGATATGGTCAATTACATAGGGATCATCATTACCAGGCATAATGAAGAGCCTTATGTCGGTTTTGGCTAGTTTCTCCTCTACATATTTTATCCATCGCCTCATGGTGTCAGTTATGAGTGATTCGAAAATTTCATTAAGACGATCTTCATCATTATTTAGGTCTTCAAGCATTGATTCAGACGTGATATACGGATAATATCCCACGGCCCTGATTCTATCAATGATGTTTTCAAGGGAGGTTTTACTTGATATCTCAATCTTTTCCCCTAAAAAGGTTGTCTCATATACTCCACTTCCCTTGTCTATAATGGGGATCAGTCTTTTTCCGGATAGGTCTCCTCCTACAATAACAACTTTAGCCTTGTATATTTTAACACTATTTAAAAGCTTGAGGAATACTCTTTCACTACCATGGATATCCGAAGTATAAAATACTCTCGTTCTACTCATCTACATACCCTCCATATCCTAATCCTAAATAATATGTATAAAAAAAAGTTTAGAGGGAGAAATGTCATGCTGGCGGGATCTCTTTGAATACCAATTCAAGTGGGATACCCTTCTTCTTATGATACAATGAAGAAGCAAAGTAGATGACTAACGCTATGACGTAGATTCCAATTAGAAAAGCAATGTACTCAGGCACTATTTCACCTACTACAGCGGGAGTAGTTCCTACCCATGCCTGCCATATGCCTATAAAGAAACTCAGTACACCCAATACTGAGAGAACAGGGACGCCTCCGATCTTCTTCTTAGCAAAAGAGGGAGCAAGCTCAAATAAATCAGGGCGTCTAAATGGAAGTATTATTCCTGCTACAGATGCTATTGCTGTTAACACACCCCATCCTAGAACGATAAAAGCGAAGTAGTTTAGATAGGGAGTGTATATCCATAGTGCTTGGAAGAAGATTGCAAGTAGTGAGGTTAGTAACAATGCAGTATAAGGTGTTCCAGTTTTGGGATCTACATCGGCGAAGAACGAGGGGATGATCCTATCGAATGCCCACGCAAATACGAATCTAACTGATGTAAATATGTATACTAGTATGGCAGATAAAGTCATGGCGGAAAAGCCTAGAAAGACCAGTGCAGATATACTGGGGGAGGCCACTAACTTTATTAGGAAATGGAAGAATGGAGGCATGTCTCCTAATGGATAATTTCCACTAACTACATATAGATACGATAATGCAGCTACAAACTTGTCTCCAAATCCGATATACGCAGCCATGTACACCAACCAAGTTATGACAGCAAATAAAACTACAGCGCCTATTATCGCGAGCAACTGTGATTTCCTCACTTCCTTGACCTCTCCAGCTATGTATACCGAGCTATTAAACCCAAGGAAGTTTAGTATTGTAAACATAGAGCCCATTAATGTAGCTGTTAATATAAAGTCTCCTGGCATACCTTGACTTACTGCATCGTTTATAATAGTTTGATAGTCTAGCCCTGTTTTTTGATTAAATAAAGATGCAAACCCTTCAACTCCTGTCGTTAATAAGAAGTATAGATAAGTAAGGAACCCCACCAGTATTGTTACGAAGAAAAGCCAGAAGAATATCTTTGTAACCTTTACTCCTCTTGACATCAGTATAGTGATTAGAATATAATATAAAACTGCAATTCCGAACATGACATTCGGGTCGACCAATGTAGAGGCCAAGTCGGAATAACCAAGGACGTCGAAGAACGGGCCGATTCCCCACTCGATAAACCATGGGATATACGAGCCGGCTACGGCGAGAAGCACATTCATTAAGAAGAAGGACATCATGAAACCTAATGCAGGATGGAGTAGTCTACTTATCCATATATAGTCTCCACCAGTCCTTGGTAATACAGCAGACATGAAAGCATAATATAAGCCTACTACAATGCTGATTGCCATTGCTATCCATACTGTTAACGGAAGATCTACCCCCGGAAAGAGCCCCATTGCCCAGATGCCGTATACATAGACAGCTGTTGGAGCCATTATAAGGACGTTATAGATAAGGGCGTCGAAAGCAGAGATCTCTCTAACAAGGCCAGATGCACGTCTAACGTACAGTTTTTCGGCCATAAAATATAAATTTTACATATTTTTTATATTTAAGTATTTTAGTATAACATTGTAAAGTCGAGAGGCCAATTTTTATGAAAAAATCTTACTGAGTCTAAGACACTTCTGTTATAAATAGGTCTGTTAAGGTATGTGAAACACACTGTTTCACGGAACTGTTATATAATGTTTCAGTCCTTCTATTGGACACAGAGGTGAATGATATGAAGAGAATTGAAATGGTAATGATTGTAGGGATCTTAGCACTGCTGGTGCTTGGATATGGATTAACGACGACATATGCTCATCAGTATACCACGATGAATAGCACAAGTGATGTAGGTGATGACCACGATTATGACGAGTGTCCGATGTATGAGGAACATTACGAGGAGATGGAGCTACATCATAGCCAGATGATGGGGCAGTGGGAGTCCCAATATGGACCTAGATATGGCATGGGTATGGGCGGTTGCTAACTAAGATAACCGCTCATCACTAATTCTTTTTATCAGCCAGTCTTCTAGAATAATCTGGTTTGTATTACCCATAGGCATTTTCTTTACAATACCACGTTCAATCAACCTAGTTATTACCCTATGTGTTTTTAGCCTACTGAAGCCGGCTTCCCATCTTATATCCCGCTGAAGCATCTTTCCACCATTTTTAAGTAGCAGCTCTACAACCAGTCTCTCATCAGGCTTCAAAACCTTTAGAATATCTTCGAATTCAGCCGATCCAAATGTTTCCTGTTGCTGGACAGATAATTGGTCTTCAGAGGATTTCAGGACTACTACCCTACCATATAATAATCCAACTATACCTATAATCAGTACACTAGTGAATAGGTATGGAAGAATCCATATATATGATGGTACAGAATAGCCGGGAGTGGATACCCCCATCATATGCTGCATCATCTCGGTCATTCCACCGAATACCGTTTGGGAGGCGGTATAGACTCCAACTAGGTATGCAGAATATGCTAGTCCTATCAACCCGATTATAATTAGTAACAGCGATATTATGTCCTTAGCCTCCAATTATACCACCACACTACTATTCCTATACATATTTCTGGATACATTTAAATAATCCATAGAATTTTCTGGAAAGAGTTGATAGAGTATAGTATTTTGGTGGGCCCGGTGGGATTTGAACCCACGACCCCTCCCCCGGGACTATATCCCGTCCGGGTTATGAGCCCGGTGCTCCGCCAGGCTGAGCTACGGGCCCGAGTATGAACTCCTCCACTATAATTCTATTGTCCACCTAATACTATTTATATTTTTGAAAAGTGTAGTAGTGCGATTAGAGACTCTGAACTAATATAACTAGATGCTAGATATACTACTATAACTAGGCCTAAATTTACCAAGAAATAGACGATATCTCTCATTGATAATTTCAGGGCTACATAATGAATCCTCTTAATATTCGGATCTACTCCACGTATCTCCAGTGACTCAGCCACCTCTATGCTTCTCTTTATACTCAATATTATAATTGGAATCAGTATAGGAACATACTTTCTAATCCTTGCAAAAAAGTTTCCCTGATCGAGTTTCAAACCCCTAGATAGCTGTGCCTCCACAATCTCGTTCACCTGCTCCGCCATAGTTGGGATGAAGCGTAGGGCAAGAGAGAAGGATAAGGAAACTGTTAATGGAAGACGGAGGCTTTCAAGTGTCAATGCAAAGTCATCTGGATCAGTGGTTAAGAAAAACAGATCCATAATTGCTAGGAAAAGAAGGAACCTAAATACTGGAACTAAGCTAGCAGACACGCTGCCTAGGGATAGGTAGTTTAGGATTAGTATTAAAACTAGAAACGGTGTTAAGGTTAAGAGTCCTTTAGCGAACTTTCTCAACGCTCGACCAATAGCTAGTTGACTCAGGATGATTATCAGAATTATCAGGAGATGCATTATATCGCTAAGGATGATCGTCAACACTAGATATATGAATATTGTGGCCAACTTACTTCTGGGATCTATGTGATGTAGAGGGGTATTTAGCGACTCATATTTGAAGAGCTCATGTATATTCCGCATCATAGGCGTTCATCTCCAAGAAGGGATATAATTTTCTTAGCCGCCTCATCTATAGTGTTGAAACCTCCTTCAATTAGCCCTTGGTCTCTGAGACGGGACTCTAATTTAAATAGTATTGGCTGAGTAAGGCCAGCACTCTCTAGAATACCTGGGTTCCTGAAGAGCCTTGTTGCTTCACCATCATACACAACTTCACCATTACTCATTAGAATTACACGAGGCCTTATCTCCGCAACAAACTCTACATCATGTGTTACTAGGATCACGGTCTTACCTTGTGAAACCATCATATTAATTATCTGGAGAAGTATCTCCCTCTGTACAGCGTCCTGGCCTGCTGTAGGTTCATCCATGACAACATATTTAGGATTCCATACGAGGACCGATGCGATGGCTAGACGTCTCTGCTCGCCGCCGCTTAATATGAAGGGAGATGAGTCTCTATATTTCCATAGCCAGAATATATTCAGTATTTTCTGGACCAGCCTATTTATAGAAGCCTCGTCGTATCCAAAGTTTCTTAGTGCAAAAGCAACTTCATCCCATACGCGCTCACTAAAGAACATTTTCTCTGGATACTGGAATATCATCCCTACTTTCCTCGATAACTCTGAAATTGGGACGTCTCTAGTGTCAACGTCATCTACATATACACGGCCTAATGTTGGTTTAAGCAGGCCGTTAAAGTGTTTAACAAGAGTTGTTTTACCAGCTCCATTATCACCCATTATAGCTATTAGCTCGCCTTCACCAATTTCCAGATTAATATTTTTCAGTACATAGTCTCCTTGAGGGGCGTAAGTGAAATACAGGTTTTCGACCACGATCATATTGTCCTCCCCTTCTTGATCAAGTTGATGAACTCTTCTATTGTTAATGGTGGCGGATCAAGTGAAAAACCCTGTCTCCTAATCACATCAAGAATTTTTATGAGAGTAGGTACATTAACACCATACTCCTTAGATAAATTTTGTCTAAACGCCTCCTTAATAGGTAGATCAATATAGAGCTTGCCCTCCTTCATAACCAATATTCTCTGAGCAGCCTCTACAGCCAAGTCCAGCCTATGGTCAATAAGTAAAATTGTTATCCCTAATTCTCTATTCAGTCTTTTTAACATGCCCATTAATTCCCTAGCGGACATGGGTGATAGATAGGCGGTTGGCTCATCTAAAATAAGTATTTTTGGTTTTAATGCTAGTATACCAGCTAAAGCAACCTTCTGCTTCTCTCCTCCAGACAACTCCTCAATTCGTTTTAAAGCTAGATGAGAAATGCCCATAATTTCCATCGCCCAGGCTACTCTCTCCTTCATCTCTTCCCTCGAAAAACCCCGGAACTCTAGGCTGAATGCTATGTCACGCTCAACTGTGGTCATAAAAATCTGGTTCTCGGGATTCTGGAACAGGAACCCAACTTGAGCCGTGATCTTTGATATCGGTGTTGTAGCGGGGTTCATACCAAGTATCCTAACTTCACCACTATATTCCCCTTCATAGAATTGAGGGATCAAGCCGACTAATGCCCTTGCCAGTGTCGTCTTACCACATCCACTAGCTCCAGCTAATAGAACAAACTCCTTCTCGCCAATAGAGAAGGAGATATCTTTCAATATATATCTATCTGAATATGAATAGCGAAATGATAGGCTATTTACACTGATTATACTCATGTCTTATCACAGCCTCTTAGGCATAGACTAATAATCCAAATTTAATAGTGGGTATAATTATAGAATCACACACAAAAATGAGTATATAAATATAAAATACTGCCTCTAGTCCACTACTCTAAAGTGTAGACCCCGTTCCCTGAGTATCTCCAAGATAAAGGTCAGGATTGAATCTATTTCGCTGCACAACTCATTTGGAAATTGTATGTTTCCCAACTGTGCATGCCCGCCTCCTGACCCCCCATATTTTTCCTCAAGCTTCTTAATAATCTCTTCAACCACATTAATATGGAGACGGCGTCTGATAGTATCGCTTATCCTAATATGTATTTTACATCCCTTCTTTGCCTTCGCTGAATAAACAATCACAATATCCAAACCACTCGATACCAATTTTGATGATACGATGTTCTGAAAAGCACTTACGCTAGTTATCCCCATGAGAAATTCTCCGTGTCTATAGAGGACCATTCTCTGAAAGCCTTTTAATATCGCTATTCTCTCTGATAAAGCGGGTTTACGGCCCAGTCTCTTAATGAAAGACCCAAGTCTAGCCTCGTCACCATATATTTCAAGAAGCCGGGATATTACTTTAAGAGCACGCCAGCCAGATAGATATAAAAATCTTGTTTCTACAATAAGTGCATAAAGCATTAGTCTTATCTCGGATTTATTGAAGAATCGTTTTGGACGGATCTTATCCCAGCCTGATAATAATATGATTTCTAGTGTAGAGGAGGCATCTGGGTCAATAAATACTTCGTCAAACTTATTCCTAAAACTCTCTGTGGATATATGGTGATCTATAAGCCATTTCCTACAAGGATAGCTAAGAAGTTTCCTATACTCGGAGAGAGTTCCCTCACCGCCTACATCGACGAAAATTAATAATATATCTTTTTTTCTAGGAACTTTATCTACGAAAACAATTTTTTTATAGACTGTTTTAGGCACAGTATCTATAGTCGCTTCAGCAACACCATCAGGAGCTATTACCCTACATTTGACATTACTAGAGATATATGAAATTAATTTACATAATAAATACGAGGAGGCTACGGCGTCTAGATCAGCACGCCTGTGCATAACGATATATACTTCAGGTATCTCTGGTAATATTGTCTCTAGACACTGCCATAAATTATTGCTCATACCAATTAGTAAGGATGAAAAACAAATATATAACCCATAAAAACCTAAAATAATAATATTATAATGAGTATCTAAATGGTGATAAACGTCATCAAAACCACATATAAATGGGGCCGTGGCGCAACCCGGTAGCGCGGCGGGCTCCAGATCTGCCCGTCAAGGGTGGAATACGGGTGTGCAGACCCCCGTCTGGGGGAGATGATTGAGGTGATACCCGTAGGTTGTGGGTTCAAATCCCACCGGCCCCACTAGTTACTCCTTAACTCGTTATGTTCAAAACTCTAGAGTAAAATTCTTACATAAATCTAAATATTTTATAGAAAATGAAGGGGGTTGGCAAGCCTCTTGGCTTGTATATTACGTTAATTATTATAGCCTCTATAATAGCTAGCTTATTTTATTTATATAACATTGGATCATTAACCCAAGACGCATCATCCGAGAACGTCATTTCAGAAGAGAAGGTTATGCCCTCTGATACATATCTTGAGAGTGGATTTAGAAACTTACGAGACTACGAGAATTTTAAACCAGTTAAACCAGTCTTCTGCGGGAAATACGGGAATACCAGCGTTGGATGCACTATCTCGGCTGGATATCTAAAGCCTGGTGAAGAGGTTTATGTTAAACTAGGCATTTATAGACCAGAATATTATGACGATGACTATATATTTATGGTCAAACTATATCGAATGGAGGGGGAAGACCTAATTTTGATTAATGCCACTAGTATGGGTATCGGTAGGACATCCTTCACTCTTCCAATGGATGAAGGGGTAAAGTATCTTCTTGTTGTTGAGGCATGGAAGGGGGATATGCTTGTAGATCTTACATATTCATTGATATTCGTACCGAAGCAATATTTAGATGCAGAGATATACTTGGATAAGAGAGTATATAGGACTGGGGATACCCTTTTTTATACCATTGTAAACACTGGGGGAGACCCGGTCATACTTGGGATTTGTTACGAAATATATAGATGGGACGGAGAGAAATGGGTTCTTGATAAAGAGGCTACTCCCAAAATATGTCCATTACTAGGTATAATCCTGGAAGAGGGGGGACGGCGCTCATTTGCTATTTCTCTTGAAGGTGTAGAACCAGGGCTATACAGGCTATCGGTTGAGATTGAGGGGGTGACTACAGATATTAGTAAGATACTAGAGGCAGAGTTTATTGTAGAAGAATATTAGCCCACATTAAGATCACCAGGAACCATCTTATGGTAAACATGTTATCTCAACTATCTAGTACTATTATAATAGTTGCGCCTGATCATGAGACTTGTTACTAATCGATCGCTTCAGCCCTCTTTTTGTTACATTCTATACATAACTTTTATATCATTTTTACATCAATAAAAATTCTCTTACGGGTGTAGAAATATGGAGTTATTTAGGATATCTAGCTATGAGGGGGTTCCCGGGAAGGTTAAGAAGTGTGTTTTACTATACTCAGGTGGTCTGGATACATCAGTTATGATAAAGTGGATCATGGAGAAATATGGATGTGAACTTGTTACACTGACTCTAGATATTGGACAGGCAACGAAGAATTTAGAAGAAGTGAAGAATAAGGCTATAAAGCTGGGTGTTTCCGAAGCATATGTAATTGACGCTAAAAAAGAATTTGCAGATAAATATATCTCCAAAGCTATCAAAGCAAATGCATTATATGAAGACGCGTATCCAATAACAACAGCAATAGCAAGGCCTTTGAAAGCTAAATGGGCTGTTAAGATTGCTGAAGAGGTTAATGCAGATGCAGTTGCACATGGATCAACTGGCAAGGGAAATGATCAGGTGAGGTTTGATATAACTATAACCGCTCTAAATCCAAATTTAAAAATTATTGCCCCAGTAAGAGAATGGGGGTTAGGCAGAGATGAAGAGATAAAATATGCTGAGGAAAATGGAATACCTATCCCCGTGGATATAGATAACCCTTATTCTGTGGATGAAAATCTCTGGGGTAGATCAGTTGAGTGTGGAGACATAGAGTATCCTGAGAAGGAAGTTCCTAAAAATGCATTGGCCTGGTGTAAACCGTGGGAAGAAACACCAGATGCTCCCGAGTATGTAGAGATAGAGTTTGAAGAAGGTGTGCCGGTATCGCTGAATGGAAAGGATATGGAGCTATGGAAGATAATTAAAGAGTTGAATGAGATCGGTGGGGAACACGGAGTGGGATTAATTGATCATATGGAGGATAGAATAATTGGATTGAAGTCGAGAGAATTCTATGAGGCGCCTGCAGCAACTATAATTATAAAGGCACATAAAGATCTGGAGAAAACCGTGTGTACGAGATATGAAAACTGGTTTAAACCCATAGTCGATAAAGAATGGACTAATCTAGTCTATTCAGGCCTGTGGATAGAGCCTTTAACAAAGGACTTAGAGGCATTTATAAATAAGGTTAACAAGAAGGTTAATGGCTTGGTTAGGATAAAGCTCTATAAGGGTAATGCAATGGTAGTTGGCAGAGACTCCCCAAACGCCCTCTATGATCTAAAGCTTGCTACATATGAGAAGGGCCAGTTATTCAACCAAGCCGCTTCACCTGGATATATAGAATTATATGGTCTCCAGTCTAGAATGGCGTATAAATTAAATGGGAAGTGGTAAGGAAACATAGAATAGGCTCGCAGCATTATTAATTTATCTGTGGATAAGAGGATGACAGACAAAAAAGAAGAGTGGAGGATGTGGGGCGGTAGATTTAAAGACCGGGTTGATGAGGATATACTAAACTATACTATAAAGATGGATATAGAAGGGTTAAAAGGCGCAGATTATCATCTGTTTAAATACGAGATATTGGCAAACTACGCTCATATCCTTATGCTTGTAAAACAAGGTATTATAGAAAAGAAAGATGCAAAGAAAATGTTGTCTGTGCTTCAGAAACTAGGGGAGAGTAACAATATTAACCTAGAGGGATACGAGGATGTACATAGTTTTATCGAGGATAGACTACTGAAGGTAGTTGGCTTAACACCGCACATATGCAGAAGTAGAAATGATCAAGTCATTTTACTTGAAAGACTCTATATGCGTGAAGAAATACTGGATATTGGACTTAAGTTAATAATGCTAATAAATAGTCTCTTAAAAAGATCGGTGGAATATGAGGAGAAGGTCATCCCAGCATATACCCATTGGAGACAGGCCGATGTAACATCCATGGGGCATTTACTAAGATCATATGCACAAATGTTGACCCGTGATCTAAAGGCGCTCCATAATTTGTATAACCTTATAAATACTAATCCCTTAGGAGCCTCAGCTGCATCAGGCTGTTCCCTGCCTATAGACCGAGAATACACGAGTATGCTCTTAGGGTTCTCTGGTGTACAGGTGAATATATTAGATGTTGTAACTAATAGGTGGGAGTATCAAGCCCGATACTTATTCACACTTCTAATGATAATGAAACACCTCTCTACAATATCAAGAGACATTATTTTCCTTTCGACGGATGAAATGGGAATTGTAGAGATAGAGGATTGCTTTGCAACTGGTAGTAGTGCGCTGCCACATAAAAAGAATCCAGACCCGATGGAGATTATAATTGGCAGGACAAAGGTATTAGAGGGCTTTCTAACTACTGTATCTGGCTTAGGAGGGGACTTAAGCGGATATCATAGGGAAGGACAGGAGGGGAAATGGTTGATGATAAAAGCATCAGAAGACACAAGATGGTCTATAGATATTCTAAGGAGAATTGTAGAGACGTTGCAAATAAAAGAAGAGGACATCAGCAAGAATATCAGGAAGTATATAGTATTGCCTGAGATTGCAAATCAAATTGCCTTTAGATGCAGGATATCCTTTAGAAAAGTCCATAAAATCGTAGGTAGATGGGTCTCCAACACTGTGGGGGATAATTATGACCTACATAGACTAGTTGAGGTTTTCAGAGAAGAGGGTATTGATATACCAAATGATGTTCTAAAGACATTATATGATATGATGAGTCCCTTGAATATTCTCCATATGAAAAGTAGTTTAGGAATGCCAGGGGATACTATGGAGGTAAAGAGACTCAAGAAAGAGGTGGATAGCCTTACAAGAACCCATGAACATTTGAGGAAGGAACATGATAATGCCATCGAGATACTAAAGGAAAAGGTGAATGCGCTAGTAAATAATGATTAGATGACTAGGAAGATGATGGCGCCTCTGATAACATTCTCGTTACTTCAGATTTTAGTTTATTCAATTCCTCAACTACCTTTGTCTCCTGAGATTCAAGAGCTTTTATCCGTGCCTGAAGCAACTCTATGTTTTCGTTCAACTCCTCCTCAAGCTTCTCCCTATCAGCTTTAAAGAAGATGTTGCCAACGAGTTTATATACTGAGGTATCGTCAGGTGCATTCTTCAACGCATCATATGCATTCTTATATTCCGCTAGGGAAAGCTGAAGCTGCTGTTTTTGGGTGACTATTGACGCATATGTCTTCTGGAGGTCGTCCATCTGCTTGAGATACTGCTGGACTTTTGGGGGGATTTTTTTACTACTCATTCTACATCACTAACCAAATCCATAAGATGATTTTACAAATATTTTAATACAGAACGACTTAATATATAAAGGCTATTCCTCAATAAACAAATTCTCCAGTTTATCAAGCATATGTAATAGTCGTAATATAGTCTTATATATTCCCCTAAATTTTGATAGTGAATTCGAATAAATATCGAATATCAATGTTTTATTTTCAAACTTAAGGTCGACCTTAAAATCTCTCGATACTGTTTTTACGATGTCTGAATATATTGACTTATACACCCAATTAGCCTGATCCTCATCTTCAAACCTTATTTCTAACGTTGAATGGTATCTATAACCCTCCTTTTTCATGTAAAACCACCCTGCCCTTGATAACGGGGTATACTCTCCTACCCTCTGTATCTAGGAATCCTATTTTGATCGAAGAGTTTTCAATCACAATATCTACATATCCCCTAGATCCCTGGGTAGCGAAAATAGGTGGTAGACTGAAGAAGAAATTAAGGGTTTCAAGTAACTCTGGAGATACATTTCTAGATTTAATACCTAGTAAATCAGAGAAAACGGTTCGTTGATTCTTATCCATCTGTAGGGTTAAACCATTGATCTCGATAACTAGTTTCCTGGATAGTCCATGAGGAGAGAGAGTTATGAAGGAAAGTCTCGATGGATTACCTTTTTTAGTATCTATAATCAGAAGCTTATTTATTCCCTTCTTTATCATCAGCTCACGTAGATCATCAATACTAAGTTTTCCTCTATTGAGTTTAATGGATCCAGGGATTACTCTGACTAGTTCCTTTACAAAGGTGCGTGTCCTTCTAGATGGTCTTCTTGATGTTGTTATTAATAGTGGCATAGTCAATCTAAAAAAATACTAAGAAGATTGTATTTAATATGTAAAAAAGAGGAGTGTTTTTACTATTATACTATATTATCTCTCTCTTACGCATTACAAACGGTTCATATGCTCCTCCAGCGAATGTATATCCACATTTCCTACAGCTCCATATTCCCACGGAGACCCATCGAAGTGACTTACTCATACATCTAGGGCATTCATACTTCTTTTTCTTCTTCAGCGTTATCATGTTCCATCTTTTTCTTAGGGTAGCTCCATATCTTGGTCCAAACCTCGCCGCGATATTTGGAACTTTTTTACGTGCCATTTCAATCGCCTCCTAGACCAAGTAACTCTCTAATCCTATTTCTTATTTCTATACTTTTATCAAGGGATATATTTAACACTTCAAATACTTGTTCATATCCTAAACCGCCTTGAATAAGTTGTATAGCACATATCTCGTTATTAACGGTATGTGTAATTGTGATCCTAGCCTCAGAGACCATCTCCTCAGCGAAAGTCGGGTCTACAATAAACTTATTGTCAATCAATGCAATTGTATTAGCTATTGGAAAGTCCTGTGTCGGTATTGGAATCCTAGGTACACTAGTCAGGTTATTAGGTGGAAGTTCCTCCAAATGTTCTCTGACATACTCTGGATCTGGCATTTCACCAGTTAGTAACGCGCTGACGACGCCTATTACGGCAGCATCAATAATATTTCCATCATCATTGAAGATGTTAAAGTCGATGAACATCTTTAGTACCGACTCACCTGGTTTTATCACAAGTCTAGATAAGTCCACCATTTCACTTTCTCTTATGCTCCTGTCAACAACTCTACTGATCTCGATCTCTTCCTCACTTGGTGGTCCAGCCTCTGCGCTGAAAGAAGCTGTTGGAAGGACCTCTCCTTCTGTTAATAATATGCCCTTGTCAGGTGAGTCGGGGAATGGGGTGCCAAGTTCAAACTGAACACCAACTATAACTATAGTATCGCCTAGTTCAACTCTCGCTGAACCATATGCTTTTTTAATTACGCCCGTATCAATACGTAGGTCTCTATAATCTAGAAAACCACGTCCATCAAGCCTTCGATTCTCCTTTATAAATTTAAGGATATTGTTTGCCATTAAGATCTCTTTTAATGTCTTCTTCTTGAAGTTATTCTTTTTCATCCTTAACGCCCTCCTCAATAATCTCCATATCCTTTAAGATCGTGGTTAACGCCCTTACCTGTTCTTCATACAGCTCCATCGCACCCTTTAAAGCCAAGTCAAACGCCTCTTTAAACTCTTCATGTGTCAATTTACCATCCATCTGAAGAAGTACCACTTTTCTTAGATTAGGCATAATAGCGATGGGAAGATCAGCCTCACCCTCCTTATCCTCTTCCTCACCGACGTCTAGGATAATATGGCCATTGACTTTCCCAGCCGAGCACCCGACTACTAAATCTCTCATTGGGATACCAGCATCTGCTAATGCCACTGCGGCAGCGGTTACACTAGCTACTCTAGTACTGCCCTCGGCCTGTGCAACCTCCATATAGACATCGATACTCATTTCTGGGAACTCCTCTAATACAACCGCTTGTTCCAACGCATTTTTAATGACCTTAGAAAGCTCTATCTCCCTTCTAGATGGTTTGGGTGACTTTCTCTCGGTTGTACTATATGGAGTCATGTGATATCTACAGTTTAGAATAGCTTTGTCTTGTGATATCTCGAACTTTGGGAAATGTTCCTTAGGTCCATATACTGCAGCGATAATCCAGTTACCGCCTAATCTAATTTCGGCTGATCCATCTGCGTTCCTTAATATATGCGCCCTAATTTTATATGGACGCATTTCATCAGGTTTACGTCCATCTATCCGTATAAACTCCTCCTCTTTTTCCTCGTTTGACTCTTTTTTCTTCTTTCCTTTTTTATTACTCATCCGAATTCACCTCTTTATCTTCATTCTCAGACTTCTCTTCTTTAACCTCTTTAGAGGGTTCTTTAGCCACTGCCTCTCTGGGTGAGGATATACCCAAGATACCTGCCACCGTATCTGTTAATCCAGAGGCGAATGTCTTAGCGGCTATTAAGTTAATTATCTTCTTTAAAAGAAGATATTCCTCGTATGGCCCCTTGAATAATATGACTCCGTTTTGGGCAATAACTATGTCTCCCTTAATTTTTTGTTTGATCAATCTTATCATACTTCCTTTTTTACCTATTATCCTAGGTAATTTCGTAGTGGTGACTTTCATAATATAATAGCCCCGGATTCTACCTAGCCGCTTATCCTTGTCCTCTGGTGATTGCCTCAATGTAGCTCCGAAATATCCGAGTCTCCTGACGTCCGATATTTTTACGCCAACCACATCTCCTACAGCCAAGTATTTGGATAGTTCATCACGCCGTGGATCAAACCTACGGTTTGATATCATTTCTGATGCGGGGAGAAACGCCTTTGTGTAGGACCCTATATCTAGAATCCATCCATTGGGCGCATATCCTACTACTACACCGATTACATAATCGCCTCTACTCGGTCTATAGACATCTTTATATGGAATTAAATCAATTCCTCCCCTGCCTTGTTGGACAACACCTAATAAAGTTGCTACTAGACCACGATAATCCCTAACAAAATATTCGCCTATTCTGTTGTACCTTACATTTTTATCTACAGTTGTACCAGGTACAACTATCCTCTTACTGCTTTTCATCTCGTTCTCAACTCTCCAATTTCTCTTACAATTCCATATATTTAAATTCTTTAGAGCTAAACCGTCCTTTCCTCAGAGACCTCTATATATGCTGTCCCACCTGTGATTCTTCCTAAACGCTCTATAAACTCGACTTTAAGCCCAGAAGGTATAGAGACGACAGCTGATAATGAACCGTCGTTCAACCAGTCTTCCTGTATTATGTTCGAAGCGTTTTTAATATAGCCGTATGCCTTACCGACGTATGTCGGGGGAACCCTTATATTAAGGATCGTAATCTGCTGTTTAATAGGTATTACTTCACTTAATTTAGAGATTATCTCTTTAATCTGCTCATCCACACTTCTAAATGGATCGATTTTCAGGGAGGACTCCTCTAAAGCGTTCTCGAGCCGCATCGGTGGAATCGGCAAGTTGGTTCTTGCATCAACACAATACTTTGAAATATAGTCTATAATCTGCCGCTTCTTCTCCTCTATAAGTTTACGCCTCTGCTCAGCCTTTATCTGTAGTTCCCCTTCTCTAACGATTCTCTCTGCAATAACATTAACATCTGTTGTCCCAAAAACCTCCATGAGATCGCTTTTCGCGGCTCTCAATCCCTTATTCGCATCTGAATAAACCTCATCATAAACCAGAATATTTTCGAAATCCTTACGTCTACCAAGCTTATATTCAAGGGCCTTATCCGGGTCAACAAGGACTTCGAATCTCTTCGACCCTCTTTTGAACCGTGCTATAGTATACTCGGGCATCGGTTTATCACCTCCTACTATACCATCATATTTAAATTAAATAGCTATCGAGAAGGATAAGATTATTGTAATCCAAGTTTCTCCTTAGCTTTTTCAATGTATTTCAGACTCTCTTCAATCGATAAGAAACGGCCTTTCATTGACTCCTTAGGTATCTCTAGTAATCGTATTTTAATATCCTGCTTATTTTGAGATACATAATATATCGCACCGGCTACAAGGATCTTCCCATCTTCAAGCGTCATATCGTCCTTGTAGTGTTTAGATATGAAGTCAAGCGCTGTATCTGATCCTGCTCCAATAGCGGCAACCTTATATTTAATACACGATCCACTAGGATCGGTGACAAAGACTTCCGAACCACCATCGGGATTAACACCGGCGAATATAATCGCTACGCCAAAAGGCCTTACCCCACCCTGCTGGGTAAAGCTCTGTTTTATATCACCTATTCTCTTAGCGATGACCTCTATGTAGGGGGGCTCATCATATAATAACCTGTGATGTTGAGCGTATTCCCTAGCATATTCTATGAGAACCCTGCCATCAGGAACATATCCAGATACTACAGCCCCAATATTATCATCAATCATGAAGAGTTTTCTACTATAGTTTTCATCCTGGAAGTTTGTAATGTTTTCCTCTGCAGCTAATACAACACCTTCTTTAGTAGCGATACCTACAGATATCGTGCCTCTCTTAACGGTTTCAAGTGCATACTCAACTTGAAAAATTCTTCCATCTGGTGAAAATACTGTAATTGCCCTATCATATGCAGCTTGTCTTGAAAACATGTACTTTATTCACCTCGCACCATACTCATATTACTAAATATCCCTATTTAAAATAAACTTTAATTATCTACATGTTAAATCCTTTAAAAAGCGTTTCTTACCAGATTTTAAAGTACTAGAGACGCCTATTAACCAGATAGGCATATTATCTCTAATAGATAAAAGCGTGGCCGAAGCAATTAATTTCGTCAGGTATCTACTGCCGATCGAGAATATAACTATCCTCTCATCTTCAAAAAACTCCACAATCCTCAGGCCAGATAGTGAATAATCGATGATACCATATACTCTTTTGAAATCATCAATTAAATTCTTAGGCGTAAATGAAGCGCCTATCTTGAAGAACACATATCTTCTATGTATGGTTTTTACAGGCATTTCGATATCAACTCCATAGGTAGCGTAGAGACCACATTAAACGAGGAATTAGGTTCATCAACAAGACCATAAATAAAATATGCAAGCTGTTGAGGGGGAAACACTATATCTAAACTAGGATCTTGCGATACTATCAGTTTACATTTATTCAAGAGCATCTTTACTATAAATAGATTTCTCCTCAGCCAGTTATTCTTAATTAGATTTGGGTCAAGCAGAAACTCAAATATGATAGGCTTATCTAATAGCTTAACTACAGTTCTGAACCTAGGGTCAAACAGCCTTACTAAATCAAACTTATGGGCGTCGTTAGGTGTCAAAAACTTAAAGAGAGAATCATCGACACTAACTATACATACTTTTTTCTCTATCCTTTTCCTCAGCTTTAAAATGTTTCCTCTAACGCCTCTCTTTAAACTCGTGTCAATAGAGTCATGTGAAATATGATAGCGAGTCGAGAAGCCTATGCCATGTTCACTACAGTAGTTTGAAACACTATCTACAACTTTGTTGTTAAGTTCTTCTTCAGAGGAGAACGTCAATGTAATATGATGATACCCCATCTCTAATGCTTTGTCTATCGCCTTAAACAGGATATCATGGTCTTTGTAATAAGGAACATAAAGATTATAATACTTAGTTTTCATCTCTGGTCAACCATTTCTCAATAAAACTAGGGTTTACATTTCTAATAACAATTTTAATGGGATCCTCCTCAACAAGAGATAACTTCCCTTGACACAGTCTCTGTTTATCCAATCTTATATAGACAGTAGATTTATGGAAATACTCATCGATAGTATTCAAAAGATAGTTTCGATCCTCCTCAGGTAATTTCTCCTTCATAACTGATAGGATGTTTTTAACATCAGAAGAAGATAGTTTTATTGTTATATAAATTATTGGATTACCATAGTGACCCGATAAATCTCGTCTTCTCATGTTTCTCCTAGCTAGGTCTATATCAAACATATTTTTAATTGAGGCAAGTATACGGTCTATATCCTCAGTAGCGTGGATAATGATGTTTAACTCTCCTCTCATGTCGAGAAAAATATTTAGTATCGAGAAATTTAATATTTTGGGTTGGAGAATGGGAAGAAGATACGTATTGGGCATTGAATCAACAGCACATACATTTGCCGTTGCAATTGTTGATGATAAGTTAAATGTAATTTCTGATGTTAGAGACGTAGTTAGGTCGGGGGAGACTTTGGGTATAGATCCTAAGTTGACGGCGGAACATCATGCGAATGTTGCTCCTCAAGTACTGGAAAAAGCGTTAAATGAGGCGGGTATGGACATTACCGATATAGATGCTGTGGCGTATAGTATGGGGCCTGGATTAGGACCTGCATTAAGAATAGGGGCGACAGTTGCCAGGGCCATTGCACATAAATTTAAAAAACCCTTGTATCCAGTGCATCACGGCATAGGGCATATAGAGTTGACCTCGACACTACTAGGTTTTAAAGATCCCCTAGTTGTCATAGTTTCAGGGGGACATACGTCCATATTGTCATTTAACTTGGGTCGGTGGAGAACGTATGGAGAGACCCTAGATATTACACTAGGGAACTTAATGGATATGTTCGCTAGGAAAATTGGGATACCATTTCCTGGAGGGCCTAAAATAGAGGAGATAGCAAGGAAAGGCAGGAAATATATCGAGATGCCATATGGAATAAAGGGAAACAATATGGTTTATTCAGGCCTGTTAACATATGCAATTCAACTTATAGGGAGAACGTCTGTTGAAGACATAGCATACTCTCTTCAAGAAACTGCATTTACAGTATTGGTAGAAGCTACCGAGAGGGCTCTTACACAGGTATCAAAGAAGGAAATTGGATTAACGGGAGGCGTAGCATCAAATGATAGACTATATAACATGATGTGTAGTATGGCTAGGGAACATGGAGTGAAGGTAGGACGTCTAGAGAAGAAGTATAATAGTGATAATGGGGTTCAAATAGCTGTTGTAGGGATGCTGTATATGAAGTCGGGATATGCCCCGGTTCCAGTGGAGGAGGCTGTTATTAAACAGAGAATTCGTGTAGAGGAGGTTGAGATACCATGGAGATAGGAGGATTACTAGAATACTTTCTAGAGAATGGAGTGATGATAAGTAAAGGGGCTGAATCAAATCTATATAAAATATCGTACTATGGAAAGGTCGCTGTTTTAAAATATAGGGTCGAGAAGAAATATAGGATAAAGGAACTGGATGTAAAAATCAGGAGGAGGAGGACGTTTGGAGAGGCATCCTCAATACACGAAGCCTGGAAAAAAGGGATTAATGTGCCTAGGCTTCTCTATGCTGATCTCGAGAGGTACTACCTGATAATGGAATATTTAGAGGGTGAGGTTTTGAGAGAAGCTATTCTTAAAAAGATATATGCATATGAAGAGATAGGTGAGATTGCTAGTTCACTTGGAGAAATGATCGCTAACTTGCATAATATTGATATTATACACGGAGACCTAACCACTGCTAATATAATAATTAAAGATGGTCTCAAGCCATATCTAATAGACTTTGGATTAAGCGAAAGAAGAAGTGATCCTGAGGCGAAAGCCGTGGATATTGAGATGTTTTATCGGGTTCTTGAGTCTACACACACGGAGGAGAGGGAAATGTTTTTTAATGCATTTATTCAAACATATAAGGAAAATGCCTTGAATAGTAAAGAAATTATTTCTAGGTTTAATAGGATACGGAGGATGGGGAGGTATATTGAGGAGAGGAGAAGACGTAGTTAGATTTGTAACGAATAACGAGCATAAATATAAAGAGGCTTCTGATATGCTAAGTGTCTACAATATTAAATTAGAATGGGTTCCACTACCAGTTGATGAAATCCAGTCAGAGCATCTTGAGGATATAGTCGTGTCTAAAGTAGTAAGTGCAATTGAAGTTGTAGACCCTCCCTTTATAGTTGAAGACACAGGTCTATTTATACATGCTTTAAATGGTTTCCCCGGGGTATATGCCTCGTACGTATACGAAAAACTGGGGCTTTTATCGATCTTGAAACTACTAGAAAAAACTAGGAATAGGAAAGCATGTTTTGTAGCTGTAGGTGCGCTTGTCACAGACAAACATATATTTAAGATATTTCGGGGGAAAGTTTGTGGGGAGATAGCGAGAGAGATGAGGGGGAGCCAGGGATTTGGGTATGACCCAATTTTTATCCCCGAGGGATATGATAAGACAATGGCAGAAATGAGTCGTGAAGAGAAGAATCGGGTGTCACATCGAGGCAGGTTATTTACCCAAATAGGTGAGTATTTAGCGAGAAAGAAGATGATATGAGTATCGAGAGAGCAACGTAATACACAAATATATTTATATATTTCCAGTATACCTAAATTTGGATGTAGGTGGAGAATAGATGGCGAGGATGCATATTAGAAGAAAGGGGAAGTCACACTCAAAGAGACCCGTAGTTATGAAGAAACCAGAGTGGCTTACCCTTACGCCTGAAGAAGTTGAGGAAATAGCCTTGAAACTCGCCAAAGAGGGGAAGTATCCCTCTGAGATCGGTATGATTTTGAGGGATCAATATGGTATACCCACTTTTAAACAAGTCACCGGTAAGAAGCTAACTAAGTTTTTACAGGAACATGGGATAAAATATGAATATCCAGAGGATCTCGCTAGGCTTATTGAGAAGGCTAAGAACCTCACTAATCATCTTAAGGTACATAGGAAAGATTATCGTAACAAGCATTCTTTAGAGTTGATAGAAGCGAAGATACATCATTTATCAAAGTATTATAAAAGAAGGGGTTTACTTCCTCAGAAATGGAGATATAGGACTGTAGTAGCTAGGGTAGAGTAAAACTTTCTGTACATTTGATACTCAGCTATTTTCCCCTTTATAGAGGCATGTATACTGGCTATAAAAATACCCTCCTATGCATCTATTTATTTGGATAGGGGATGTCGGAGAAAAAAACGGATCAACTTCTCAGGGACATAAAGAAATTGGCTATAATGATGTCTAACGCTGCTGAACCAGTGGCTGTCCTCACACATTATGATGCTGATGGACTCGCATCTGGAGGGGCAACGGCCAGATTCTTATCTAAAACCGAAAAACTGTTTATATTAAGAAGTACAGCCTCACTGTCCGAAGACGTTTTAAATGCCTTCTTCAGTATTAGGGCGAAGACCTACGTTATTCAAGATATGGGTAGTGGAGACCTAAAGATGATATATTCAAAGTGGAAAAACACTAATTCAAAACTGCTGGTGATTATTGACCATCACAAAATACTTGAGGAGCCTCCTCAGGATAAGAGAGTGGTTATAGTTAATCCAGAGATGTATGGGATAGATGGTGGTAGAATAGGCTGTACCTCGGTATTAGCTAGCCTCATGGGGTACTATGGATTGGGTGAGAGAGACCCTTATTTCTTAGAAATAGGGGTGGTAGGTGCAGCTGGAGACATGCAAATGCAGAATGGGGCTGTGGGAGTCAACGAGTATTTACTAAGGCTAGCTGAGGGAAAAGGTATTGTAAAGAAGGAAACCGAATTTGTATTCTTCACCCTTCGTAGACTACCGGTGTTTAAGGCCATAGTATGGAATTTGGTGCCTTATATTCCGGGTTTCTCAAATAGAGAGGATATAGGTCTAAACATTGTGAGGAAAGCAGGTATTAGAATTAGGAATAGAAGTGGAGAGTACGTTACTGTTGCAGAGCTTACGGAGGAGGAGAAGACAAGGATACTCGAAGTAATTATAAAGTATATTGCCAGCCTTGGTATTGATGGTCTTAGCTCCAATGACTTTCTAGTAGATGTGCTATATCTTCCACTTGAAGAAGACCCGTATCTTCAAACTGCAATAGAGTTTTCTAACATGATTAGTAGCTGCGGAAGAATGGATAGAGAAGATGTAGGGATTGCATTGTCAGCGGGTTCTAGAGGAGAGATCCTAATGGAGGCGAAGAAAATAATCGAGGAGAGGAGGAAGATACTAGGAAAATACTTGGATATGGCAGAACGATCCATCAAGATCTATGATGGAATGCTTGTTATTGTTGATTTAACTGAAAAAGATTTCTCTGTTAAATTCTCTGGAACTATATCAACAATATTCTCAAGATCACTAACCTATGGAGATAAGATTATACTAGTTTTGTCTTCTGACGAGGCCGGCGATATACACCTTTCAAGCAGGGCACCTCGAAAACTGGTTGATAAGGGGCTGGATCTATCCAAGATCATGAGAAAGATCTCAGAGGAGCTAGGTGGGAGAGGAGGAGGACATAATATCGCGGCAGGAGCTACAATTCCAGTTGAGGATAGCAGTAAGATAATAGAGAAAATACGAGAGTATATCAAGGAGGAGATTGCTCGAATTGAGGGTTAAGGCAAAGGCGAAGATACTTATTAGAGAAATACCTAGTAAGCGGGACGTAGAGAGTATAGTTAAGTCTCTAGCTCCTGATAACGTAGGGATAGAAGAAACTACGAGAATCATAATAGGAGAGGAAGATAATGGTATCTCTATAGTTGTAGAAGCGGATTGTAAATTAGGGTCATTTATACATACAATGGATGACCTACTAAGATGTCTAGCAACATCATTGAGAACGATCCTAGAAAACCCTTAGTGTAAAAGGGATGCTACTATATTTTTATATATAGTGTAAAATGAACATCTTTATATACCAGAGTTGGAAAATGAGATTAAAAAGAGGGGATTGGTGAAGTAGAAAATGGTAAAGAGAAGATATAGAAGAGCTACAAGGGGAAAGAAAAAGTATTATTATACAGTTAAGAGCCCGGAGATACTAGGAGGGGTATTACTTAATGATGTAATAACAACAGACCCGAAGTATCTCATCGGGAGGACATATGAAACCCTATTAGCAGATTTGACAGGCGATTTGAAACACCAGTTTATTAAAGTCCGTTTTAAAATAGTTGATTTAGACGGTGAGATAGCAAAAACCATCTACATAGGCCACGAATACTTTAGGGAATATGAGAAATCGCTAATTATGAGAGGAACAACTTATGTAGAAGCGATTCGAGATGTAAAGACTAAGGATGGATATAAGTATAGGATTAGAGTCGGGGTTTATACAACTAAAAGAATAAATAATTCTAGAAAGAAGGCTATTAGGAGGCTTGTTTTCCAGCTTCTAGATAAATGGGCTGCTAGGAGCGATAATGAGACGTTCATTAAAGATATGCTTTTCGGCAAGATAGATGAAGAGATTAAGAAGCTAGCTAGGAAGGTATATCCTATTAGAGAAGGAACTGGCGTAATGAAGGTAAAGCTTGTGGAGATACCGAAGAAAGAAGAAAAGGAAGAGGAGCCTGGAGAAGAAGTTATTGAGATGAAACAATAGATACTACATCCCCATTTTTAAGCACATAGTCTCCTTTCAAACGGAGCTTCTTCCTAACATCAAGCCCATATAAGAAGCTTTTACCTACATCCGTGTGAATTATATAGGCGAAATCCTTTAAAGTTGTACCTTTAGGTACTAGATATGCATCTGGTAGGATGTTCCCATCCTTATCACTAAGTCTATTTGGATCCCTTACAGGATATACTACAATATAGTCTAAGACGTCGAAAACAACGTGATTAATGAGAGGCTGGACACCGGTACCCCCGTATTTCTCGAAAATAAGCTGGTTTATTTTATCAAGAGCTTTAATGCGCTTCTCATCCAATGCATCCCGTTTAATTATCTCGAAACTAGAGTCGCCGGGTAGATAACGAATTATATCTTGAGATACAAGCTTCTTCAATACGAGTTCAGATACTGCACTAATTGGGATAACATCATATCCAGCTTCTCTAATTCGTTTTATATTTTCCTCTGCATATGGAAAATCAATTTTATTAGCTGCTATAACCATAGGCTTTCCCTTATCAAGTAATAGTTCAGTAAATCTTTTGATACACTCATCATTCCATTTAGGCAGATGACCACATTCAGATTCCACTGTTTTATACGCCTCTGATATGACACCGCGGCTGAACTTTAATCCAGATAATTTCTCCTCTAATGCCTCAACCGGATCTCTCCTAAGGAGAGAGACAGACTTGTAGACTGCATCCCAATGCTTTTTTACGATGGATAACACCCATTGAACCAGCTCACGCCTAAGAAAAGCTATGTCATCCAGGGGATCGTGTGTACCGGGGGATACGGGCCTTCCCTCAATATCAGTTGATCCTGAGGCATCAATAACATGGATTAATGCATCTGCCATGCTAATTTTGTTTAGAAAACGGTTTCCAAGCCCCCTCCCTTTCCATGCATCTGGGACAAGGCCAGCGGTATCGATTATTTTTACCGGGATGAATCGTATCCCATCAATACATATAGAGTTCTTGGGATTGTCCTCGACACCAAACTCTCTACATACACAGCTTATCCGTACATGCCCTATACCAACGTGAGAATCGATAGTCGTAAATGGGTAATTAGCTATTGGAACATCAACCATGGTTAATGCTGAAAATAATGTTGATTTACCAACATTGGGTTTTCCGACGATGCCTATCTCCATACCTGATTACCTTAATTAACTATATACATTCATAAAATAATTTTATAATAATGTGTTCCCGTGGAGGGAGACCAACTGTGATGGGGCTAATTACAGATAAAGTCCAAAAAATACTTCTAGAGCTCCTTGAGAAAGAGGGAATCAAGTTTGACTACTTACCCGATATAGAAAAGGATGACCTTATAAGAATCATTGGAAACTACGACTTTATAATCGTTAGAAGTAGAACGAAGATAAATAAAGAGATTTTAGATAAAGCGGTAAACCTTAAGGTAATCATTAGATATGGTGTAGGCCTAGATAATATAGATGTTAATTATGCTAAGGAAAAAGGGATAAGAGTCTTTAATACCCCGAGGGCTTTTACGGAGGCTGTTGCTGAATTGACCTTAGCTATGATGCTAGGGTTATTAAGAGGAGTTGGAGAAGCACATTGCGGTATGAAAATGGGGAAATGGGAAAAAAAGAGGTTTTTTGGTCCTGAGTTGATGAATAAGACCGTTGCGATATTGGGATTCGGTAGGATTGGTAGGAGAGTAGCTGATCTCCTAACGCCGTTTAACGTAAAGATAATTGCATATGACATAGCCAATATACCGGAGGAGTACGTTGAAAAAGGGGTTATAGCAGCGGAGAGTATTGAGGAGGCTATTGTCAATGCAGATATTATTACTTTACATATGCCACTAACTAAGGATACCCATAACCTAATAAACATGGATTTGATAAAGAAGATGAAGAGAAAACCATTTATAATTAACACAGCCAGAGGGGCCATTGTCAACATTGATGATGTTAAAAAGGCCATTAAGGAAGGTATTATACGTGGAATTGCATTGGATGTATATCCTGAGGAACCGCCTAAGGATGAGGAGTTGAGGAATCTATCAAATGTACTGATGACGCCTCATATAGGTGCACAGACATACGAGGCCTATGAGAGAGCGGCATATGAAGTGATAAATATCCTAAAAGAAAATCTTATGGGTTGAAACAGTATCCTACATGCCATTAGACTGAAATCTTTATATAAACTTTAGCTTAAAACTTTATATGCTAAAAGAATGTAATATAATGAAGCCAGAATAGGTGCATATAATATGAGTATGTACAAATATATCGCGGAGACATGGAAGAAACTAAGGACGACCCCAGAGTTCAAGAGATATATGACTCTGAAAAGAATGGAGTGGAGACGTGGTAAAACTGTACAGAGGATTGAGAGACCGACTAGGCCAGATAGGGCACATGCATTGGGGTATAAGGCTAAGCAGGGATATATCGTTGTAAGAGTACGTGTATCTAAGGGTGGGCTGAGTAAGATACCACCAACCTTAGGAAGGAGGCAGAAAAGAACTGGTATATCAAAGATAAAGAGGCAGAAGTCTATGCAAACCATTGCGGAGGAAAGGGCTAAGAGGAAATATAGGAATATGACGGTTCTAGGGTCCTATTATTTGGGTGAAGACGGTAGATATAGATGGTATGAGGTTATACTCAGAGACGATCATCATCCTGCAGTGAAATCTAGTAAATAAAATTAAATTAGAAACCTTGTGCACTTGGATCAGGCGGTTTTACAATTTCTCTAATTAGTATAGTCGCGTACATTCCCCTTTCTAAACCAAAGACAAGCCGCATATCCTCCTCTTCCTTGTAGTAACTTAGTTGAAAAACATTTAGTGATGCACGTCTAAATCCTCCGTAGATACGTAGATCCCCATGTTCTCTCAAGTAGAAATCACGAAGTACAACACCTTCCTCTTTAATTAATTCCATGTAATATTTGTCCATTACACGCTCATTTTTCAACCGATGCATATAACCCAATATGGGAATAAGTGGAGGATGGGAGGACTCCTCATTTCTGCATATTTCGATACCGTGGCTAGACATATAATAGTCGCCAGAGACACACCGGTCTATAGGAAGACCATCCATTATTCTTTTGCTTAGTACGATATTAAATAGATAGGACTGATAGGCGTTAACAAGGAAACGGATATGATGTTTTGGTAATTTAGATAAATGTTTAAATGCACTTTCTTTGGAGTCTATTCTGACTCCTGGAAAAACCTTTTTAACCGCATCTATGAAATCTTGAGCAAGATACTTTGCTGCATCGGGATACTCGCATCTTCCTCTAGTTAAAATTAGCTTTCCTAGAACATGATTTAGCCTATGAACACCAAATCTTTGGTAACCAAAGAAGTTGGGTAGTCTAGATGGAGAATACACCTGAAAGAAATTCTCTAAAAAACGACCGTCCTTTAGGTTCCATAGCCGTATATCAAATTTGTTTCCGTACAGAATAGACCTAGTGATAAGCTCTGGAGATATATAACCTACTATCGAAAAGTCAATTACCATTTTAGACAGAGCTTGCTTTAATTTACCTACTATAGATTTATGTACAAATAAATATTGAATTGCTGTTGAAAACTTGTCTTTCAGACCTAGGAAGAAGACCTTTTTCCTAGGTATCCCGAAAGAAGATAACTTCTCGATGAGGAGAGAAGTATCCACTCCATATGGTTTTTTAATTCTCATTAACACATATGTCTTTGTCGTAGCGTCCTCATTTATAAGAGAAAGATAATTTTCATCTAGGATCTCCTCGACTATAAAGTCCCCCTCAGCACGTTTTAGATATACATTAGGGATAGGTCTAGTTCTAGACACATACACATGAAGACCTATAACCCTATCTTCAAACGGAGGGGTTATAGAAGCTTTAATTCCCCCGTCACCTCATCTATGATGTGTTTGGGAGCAGGGCCTATACCTATACATGTTACGGTCCCCGGTGGAAGCTCTGTGAGACCTGCATCTTGAATAACAGCCGTGATCAAACCAAGCTCATCAGCCTTATCTCTAACTTCATATAACTCTTTTAGCCCACTTACTTTTACAACTACCTTAGGCTGTTTATTATTCAGCCATTCCTTTGCATATTCAGGTTTCTCCATAAGGGTTTTATAAAAACTAGATACAGATGCATGAGCTACTTGGACCGCTAATTTCCCTTTACTCATCTTAAGGTCACTTCTAACTACTATTACTTGTTTGTAGTCATACTTGAAGAGAGACATCTTAATCCACCTAAACCAAAAATATTTTAATTAAATATTGGGTTAAAAAGTCATGAGGAGAGGAGAACTAATGGCAAGAGAGGTCGTTATTATAGGTGGGGGGCCAGTCGGACTGCTAACGGGGATTAAATTACTGGAAAAAGGGTTCGAAGTAAAAATATATGAGGAGGATAAACAGGTAGGGTATCCTCAGCATTGTACAGGAATAATTAGTTTTAAAACTCTAGAGCTTTATCCAATAGAGGGACAGAACCTGATTATCAATAAGTTACGTGGAGTAAGGTTGAGGATATCCAATAAGTTTTTAGAGGAATATGTTGCCTCCACCCCCAAGGCGATAGTTATAGACAGGATATTGTTTGAGAAAAAGTTGTATTGGAAGTTTATCGATATGGGTGGGGAGGTCTACTTAGAAAAAAAGACAATCCCCAAGATTTTAGCGGATGACGTTAAAAAGAAAAACGGGGTAGTTATCAATGCAGGAGGGGCAAAGGAACTCATTAAAAGCGGTTATAAAGATATATTAACTGGCTTTCAGATGGATATAGAATCTATAGATAAGTGGATTAAAGATGATGTTACTGAGATATATGTAGATAAGGGATTGAATCCAGAGTATTTCTGCTGGATAACCCCCTTGGCAGATAATTATATGAGGATAGGTACAGCCTCATCTGGAAGAGTAAGGGATACTTTACATCGAATTAATGAAAACCTAGGGATACCGATAAATAGGGTTGTTAGAGAGTTCGGGGGAGTTGTTATTACAGGTGGACCTCGGAAAAAGTTTATGGATAAAAATATGATATATGTAGGGGATTCGGCTGGAATGAATAAGATTACTACTGGCGGTGGACTTAACTATGGAGGAAATGGAGCCATAATACTTACAGATATGTTATATAATGATGAGCTTACAAATTACAGGAGTAAGTGGATAGAGAAATTTAAACGTGAGCTACAGATTCAGGGCATCCTAAGAGAACTATTTCTAACGATGGATGAAGATGAGATTGTAGAAGCCATGACCATACTTAGCAAAACTGAGGTGTTTAATGCACTCCTTGCAACAGGAGACATGGATTATCACGCTAGTGACCTACATAAACTTTTATTTGAGAAGGATCTGATGAAGATACTCCTTGGAAAGGGCAGGTTTCGGAGGATAATAAGGAAACTATTTACAAAAATTTAATAAGGTATTAAGACATAAGCCTCATATTAAGGTGTGGAGAAGTGTCAGGAGAATTATATAAGCCCCCGACGTGCATATCATGTGGGAAAGTGATAACAGCATTCGAAAAATCAACTAAGTTTTACTGCCCAAACTGTGGCGAGATCCTAATATGGCGATGTGAAAAATGTAGGAGGTTTGCACGTCCATATACGTGCCCTAAATGCGGATTTACTGGTCCATAGGTGGTGAAGAAAATGGCGAAAATTAGGATAATTTATAAGATAATGCCTTCAGATGTTGAGAAGGAAACTCTAAATAAGATACTTGAGAACATTGAGATGATGGGCAAGGAAATGGGCTTCAAGTTAAATGATCATAGGATTGAGCCTGTGGCTTTTGGTTTAAACGCACTTAAGGTTCTATTAACGATAGAAGAGAAATCCGACGACCTATTAGATAGGATAGAAAAGAGATTAAATGAGATGGAGGAAATCAGTAGTATCGAGGTAATGGGTATGACAAGAGACTAGTCTTCTAGAAACATGTAATTTATGGTACATTATATTTATTATCAGAATATGTTTACTACTATTACAGATTGTATAGTTCAGTTTATTCATCAATTATTTTTGATGATGAATTGATTTAATATTATTGGGAGAAAGAGAAATGGCACGAAAAATCCAGTTGATAGTTAAAGAACCATATCCTCGTGATATTGGTAGAGGCATAGCTCGTATACACCCCGTGGTATTTGAGAAATTGGGTATTCGGGAGAGAGAAGCCATTTTAATAGAGAAGGAGAGGACCGGTGTTGCATGGGCTTTGTCGCTCCCTAGAGACGAGGCGCCGAATATAATTAGAATCGATAAGGATACTAGAAGAAGCATCGGAGTATCCCTAGATGATCTTGTCTATATTTCACCCACAAAGATCACTGTAGCTAAGAAGGTCATGTTAATACCTACTGAAAAGCTGGATAACATAGATAAGAGTTTTGTAAATATGATACACAATAAACTAATCGGTAGACCCTTGATCAAGGGGAATATTATAGCTATCCACTTGTTCGGAAGCCCATTATACCTAAAGGTAAAGACAACTACACCAAATGAACCAGTTTATGTTACGGATAATACGAGGATCGTCATATCCACAGATGTCATTGGGAAGCTGGATGAGATTGAGATAAGATATGACGATATAGGAGGATTGGATAGAGAAATAGAAAAAATACGTGAGATGGTTGAACTTCCACTTAAATACCCGGAGTTATTTAGGAGACTTGGTATAGACCCGCCCAAGGGAGTCATATTATATGGTCCACCGGGATGTGGTAAGACTTTATTGGCTAGAGCCGTGGCTACTGAGAGTGAAGCAAACTTCTTCGCGATAAATGGTCCTGAGATAACAAGTAAATACTATGGTGAATCAGAGGCTAAGTTGAGAGAAATATTCCGAAAAGCGGAGGAAAACGCTCCAAGCATTATATTTATAGATGAACTGGATTCAATAGCCCCAAAGAGAGAAGAGGTAAGTGGAGAAGCTGAGAAGAGAGTCGTCGCACAGTTACTAACCTTAATGGATGGGTTGAAGGGACGGGGACAGATAATAGTTATCGGGGCTACTAACAGAATCGAGGCTGTTGATCCTGCACTTAGAAGACCCGGTAGGTTTGACCGCGAAATTGAGATAAGGATTCCTGATGAAAAAGGAAGATTGGAGATACTTAAGATACACACACGTGGAATGCCATTGCATTCGGATGTCGATCTGCAGAGGCTTGCAAATATAACATATGGCTATACCGGTGCAGATATCCAAGCCCTATGTAGAGAAGCTGCTATGAAAGCATTAAAGAGATATCTACCTCTCATTGAAAAGAATCTTGATGACAAGATACCAGAAGAGATACTTGAGAAGATGGTTGTCACCATGAAGGATTTCATGGACGCGTATAAAGAGATAGTTCCTACTGCAATGCGTGAGGTAGAGATATCCATACCCAAAGTGTCTTGGAGTGATATAGGTGGTTTAGAGGAGGTAAAGAGGTTGCTGAAGGAAACTGTTGAATGGCCGTTGAAATATCCAGAGAGATTTAAGAGACTTGGAATTGACCCTCCGAGAGGCGTCCTATTATATGGACCTCCTGGAACTGGTAAGACTTTACTTGCTCAGGCTATTGCAAGTGAAACAAATATGAATTTTATAGCTGTTAAAGGTCCAGAGCTTTTAAGTAAGTGGGTGGGAGAATCGGAGAAAGGAGTTAGAAAAGTATTTGCACGTGCTAGGAGCGCTGCACCATCTATAATATTCTTTGATGAAATAGAGGCCTTAATACCAGCGAGAGGACTCGACACTACGACTGTTACGGATAGAGTTATCAGCCAGTTTCTTACAGAATTAGATGGAATAAACAGGCTTGAGGATGTAATCGTTATAGGAGCAACAAACAGACCCGACTTAATCGATAGAGCACTATTGAGACCGGGTAGAATGGATCTACTTATTTATGTACCGCCTCCAGATAAAGAAGATCGGCTTAGCATCCTTAAAATCCATACTAGAAGGACTGCTCTAGACCCAGATGTAGACCTTGAGAGAATTGCAGAGATGACAGAGTATTATTCTGGTGCAGATCTACATGCATTAGTTAGGGAGGCAGCTATGAATGCTATACGGAGAGATCCCAATGCTGAATATGTAACTATGGATGACTTCTTAATGGCACTAAGGAAAGTAAAACCGTCGCTAGATGACGGCATAATTGAGTGGTATGCCAATTACTCTAGGAAGATGGAGACTAAGAGAATGAACCTGCCTCCAGCGTTTGCATAAAAGCCATTTCTCTTTCTCCCAATACATAGTTTACTATCCTTTTTTACCTGATTCTATAGGAAAATCATAAGATATAAGACAGGAGATTAAAGTATTATTTTGAGATACAATGAAGGATGGAGAAGAAATCTGGGAAAAACATCCCGTATATAGTGTTGTATATGGCATCATAAGAAGAGAGAAGAGTCTCACTTTTAACGAACTTGTTAATAAAGTTCAGGAGGAGAACCCTGATATTGGGGTAGAGAAAATAAGAGCGGCATTAGTTAAACTAGAGATATGGGATAAAATAGACGTTGTTACAAATGGAAAGGATACGCGGGTACTTCTGAGAGAGTGAATGGACATGGGGGTAAACTTAAACCCCATTATAGGTGAATATAAAAAGACGGTTAAATTCAGCGACTTAGGAAATAAAGTGATTGCTATTGATGCATACAACACTATATACCAGTTTCTCACTACAATTAGGGATCACACTGGCATGCCTTTGAGAGATAGAGAGGGGCGGGTCACAAGCCATTTAAGTGGACTTTTTTATAGAAATGTAAATCTTTTGAAAGAGAGAATTAAACTTGTCTACGTATTTGATGGACGGCCACCTATTAGGAAACTTAAGGAGTTAGAGAGGAGGAAAGTAATCAAAAGAGAGAGTTTCCAGAAGTATTTGGAAGCGTTAGAGAGAAAAGATTACGAAGAAGCTAGGAAATATGCTGCGATGGCGGCTACACTAGAGGATTATATGGTTGAAGATAGTAAGAGACTCCTAGAACTATTAGGTATACCAATTGTACAGGCGCCTTCTGAGGGTGAGGCGCAGGCAAGTTATATGGCTATGAAGGGGGATGTCTGGGCCGTTGGTTCACAGGATTATGACTCGTTCCTATTTGGCGCTCCCAGGATTGTAAGGAATATTACTCTAACTGGAAAGATAAGGTATCCTAGTAAAGGGATTGAAGTGAAGCTGGAACCAGAGCTTGTACGTTTGGAAGATATTTTAAAGGGATTGGGATTAACAAGAGAACAGCTTGTTGACATAGGGATTCTTATCGGGACTGATTATAATGAAGGAGTTAAGGGAATAGGGCCTAAACGAGCATTAGAGTTGATTAAGACATACGGGACTATAGACAAGATTCCTGAAGCTAGACAATGGTTTTCTAATGAGGATGTTGAGGAGATAAGAAAATTGTTCTTAAGCCCTGAGGTTACAGATGATTATAAACTTGAGTTTAAGGATGTAGATTATGATGGAGTAGTAAAGTTCCTATGCGATGAACATGATTTCAGTGTGGCTAGGGTAACTAAGGCCTTAGATGATTTGAAGAAAGTCACTAGCATAAAGAGTCTTGATCAATGGTTCTAGAGATGAGATTGAGTGGCTATGATAGGTAAAAATGATTTTGAGAGAAGGAGAAAACTTCTAGCTAAAAAACTGATGAAGGAGGGAATCCTAAGGAGTGAAAGATGTATAAATGCATTTCTACGGGTGCCACGGGAAAAGTTTGTGTGGAAGGGATATGAAAAAGACGCGTATTATGACTCTCCACTCCCACTAGGTTCCACAGGACAGACCATATCAGCTCCGCATATGTGTGCATATCTCATTGAAGAACTTGAATTGAAGCCAGGTGATGTTGTATTAGAGATAGGAGGGGGAAGTGGGTATCAAGCGGCATTAATAGCTGAATGCGTAGCTCCTAGCGATGAGGATCCGTCAAAATGGGGCCACGTATACACAATCGAAATAAATAGAGAGTTAGCTGAATTCGCTAAGAAAAACCTAGAAGAAACAGGATATGGTAATAGAGTGGACGTCATATTAGGAGACGGGTCATTGGGATATCCTCCATTAGAGGAGAAAGAGAGATATGATAAGATACTTCTTACAGCGGCGGCACCTAAAATCCCGAGTCCTCTTATCAAGCAACTTAAGAAGGGGGGGATATTAATCGCCCCAGTGGGGAGGGGGTTTTTCCAAGACCTTATTAAAATAATAAAAACTGGGGAGGGAGACATAGAAGAGAAATATTTGATAAAAGTGGCATTTGTGCCTCTTAGAGGTGCATATGGATGGAAATAACATTCTATGCATATGGCCACCCTAATATAAAGGGAACTCATAAAACTACATTAGAAATAACTAAGGATAATTTCCTCACACCCAGGGGAACTTGTATAGTTGGTATAAAATCTGAAATAGCGTGTTCTGATCTTCCAGAGACAATGAAACAGGAGATTAAAAATAGCGAAGCAAAAATTGTTATAGTGCTTGAGGTAGATGGGATGAGAGATGAAATAACAGCATATGGAGACGAAAGACTGAGACTAACATCACGAAACTCGATGGTAATACGTAAATCCACATATATAGATGATAGAACTCTAGCTGTAAGAGCTGATAAGGCTGCTAAGGATATTAATAGAAAAATAATAGAGAGACTTACTGATCCAAATAAGAGAGTCACAGTAACCTTGAGAGTCGAGAAGCCAAATATATTCTAGGGAGAAAAGCGGTATATTTATTGGAGAGAAAATGAGTAGAGATAGACTAGGAGAATTCTATGGTTTAAATATATGGCCTATGGATCCAGATACGGAAGCGGGAAGGGCTAGGTTTAAGGAAGCTATGGAAAAATTCATGGAACTAATGAGACATGAGTTTTTCAAAGGGATACTGTCAAAAAATGATGAAATAAAGATATTAGAAGTATGTGGAGGAAGCGGTATAGGAGGATGTGCACTAGCCAGAGTTCTCGAGAAGAATGAAATCAATGTATCCTTATGTGTAACGGATATAAGAGAAGAAGATTTAGAGAAGGCAATTAAATGGATAGAAGGAAGTAAAGGAATTGAATTAGAAACAAAGGCAATAGATGCAGTTGATATAGACAAGCTTGAGGAAAGGCCTGATATTATATTAATGTATGGACTCTCTACACCTCATTTCAACCCATGGGAGATGGTACGGTTTTTAGCTGCTTCAGGCGTTATACTTAGTGAAAAAGGAATCCTCATAATAGAGGAGGCAGATAGACGATTCTTCATATTTTATTTGGTTAAATACAAGGATCTTATAACTGGCAAGACACTTGACAATAAAATATACATGGATATACATACTGGATATGACCCTATTCGAGGAGTATTTAAAAGAACATACTCCGTTATCCCAGGACCTCCAAAGCTAATTGATATGGAGAGTTATCTATGGGGTGTTGCTGAGATAGCAACATTCACATGGCTGTTCTTTGAGGATGTGGATATCGTAAAACAAGGAAATAGGAACTACTTTGTACTTGGTATACGGCCTAGAAAAAAATTAATACCTAGTGACTTGAAGATGACGCCTAAGGCTCTGATGAGAGACAAATAGAGAAACATTTGAATTTGTTTCTTCTTAGATACCATATTTAACTGACTTAACGTAGGTGGAAATGTATCTAATTATAAACTTTAGGCCACCATCATCCAAGCTTCTCGTAAAATAGCTAACCCTTAAATTCATATAGGAAAATACATAATCGAAATCCGTTTCTTCAATAACAGCAAAGTCTCCGTAAAAAAATAATTATGGCACAGGAAAGGCGTATTGATTTCTCTATTTTGATAGCTTTATAATTAATACAAATGTTTAGAAAACATCTGGTCAAATGTGGTCAGATAATTAATATTCTCAGAACATTTATAACATAATTTAGTGTGTAGACTACGGCCCTGGCTTTGATGCCAACGGTGATATCCGGGATGAGTAAACTAGTCTGGAGAATCAGGGAGGAATTTGTGTTTGTAAAGGGAAACTTACATTAATTGTATCATGGGCCCTTTTTAACTTTGGTTTTATGATGGCTTTTCCGTTCGAAACGCCATATATTAGAGCGCTAGGGGCTTCACCATTTGTAATTGGTTTGATAGGCTCACTAGGGTATCTAGTCCTAACCATAGTTAGGATCCCAGGGGCATATATTGCCGATAGATATGGACGGAAACAGATAATCGTCACAATGACATTCGCAGTTGCGATATCATATTTGTTCTACGCTCTCGCTCCAGACTGGAGATTTATTGTGATCGGTGCAGTTTTAGTTAATCTATGTTTAATCTATCAGCCTGCATTAGAGGCGATTACAGCCGACTCTATCCCGCCTGAAAAACGTGGGATGGGGTTCGCGATGACAGGGGTAATTCCCAGTATACCAACTATAATATCTCCGTTGGTCGCGGGATATATAATATCAACTTATGACATTGTCCTAGGGATGAGGATCGTATATATAATTATAGTTGGACTAAGCCTAGCTGCAGCAATGATAAGACTTCTTTATCTAAAAGAGACTATAGATAAACCACGGCCTCTTAAACTAAGTGAGATAAAAACGGTATACAAAGAGTCTATAAACTCGATTATTGAGGCGTGGAGAACCATCCCGAAGAATTTAAAGATACTTACTGTAATACTGATGATAAGCTCTTTTGAAGATCCTGTTTTTAGACAGTTTTCTGCGTTATACGTCTTAGATGTTATAGGTGCGACTGACTTCGAATGGGGTATTGCAATGACAGTACTTACAATAACAACTCTCTTGGTCGGGATACCACTTGGTAAAGTTGTAGATGTTTTAGGTAGAAAAACGAGTATCATCCTTGCATATCTCATATTTATACCTTCGACTCTTGTGTTTATCTATGCTAGGAGCTTTATTGAACTCATTATAGTGATGGTGATATTTGGTTTTGGTTCAATGATGATAGGCCCTGCATTCCAAGCTCTAATTACAGATATGGTTCCAAGATCAAAGAGAGGGAGAATTATGGGAGTAATAGGATCATTGAATATTATTATGATGATACCAGCGTCTGCTATAGCTGGGTTTTTATATGAATTTAACCCTGCATATCCATTTCAGTTGACGATAGTTCTAGGGATATTTACAAGCATAGTAGTATACCTATTTATCAAGGAGCCAATAAAGAGAGAGGAATAAAAATTTCCTGATCTTAATTCATTTAGAAAACTAAATTTTAGTACTATCTTATTCTAAATTATGAATGGTGATAGTAAAATGGCGATTGATCCTGTATGTGGAATGACCGTCGACGAGAAGAAGGTGAAGTATAAGGCAGAGTACAATGATAAGATATACTATTTTTGCTGTGAAATGTGCTATAAAGCATTTCTAAAAGACCCTTCTAAATACATTAAATAGGCTTTGAAAGAAGTAGGTAGTATGTACGATCATGGGTATAGAGAGTTATTACCATAGTGGAAAAAATAAAAGTCATATTTCTTTCCTTACTATAAAAGAAATGAGGTGTTAAATCGTGGCGAAATGTCCGGTGTGTGGAATGACTGTTGAAGAGACAGAGAGCACGTTGAAGACCGAGCACATGGGCAAGGTCTTTTACTTCTGTTCACAGGGTTGTAAATCTGAATTCGATAAAGATCCTCATAAGTACATGGAGAGCGAACATAAGCAGCATTTTCATAGCCGTTGTTGCTAAACAACACACTCCTCATATTTCTTTTTTTGGGTGATGCAGCATGGAGAAGAAGAAAATTGTTTTACAAATTGAAGGCATGCATTGTGCAAATTGTGCTCTAACCATAGAGAAGAATATTACTAAAATAGATGGTGTAGAAAAAGCTAACGTTAGCTTTGCATCTGAAAAAGCCATGATAGTTTTTGATCCTAGGAAAGTAGAGTTGAAAGAGATTGAGAGAGCTGTAGAAGAAGCAGGCTATAAAGTTGCATATGAAAAAATAAGTCTACACGTTTCTGGCCTGAAAGATCAAACTTATGCAAGTGTGTTAGAAGATAAATTTAATGAGATTGAGGGGATTAGGAAAGTCTCTGTGAATTATATAGCGAATCAGATTCATATTGAGTACAATCCTGCATTAATATCATTAGTAGATATAAAGAAAATAGTCTCCGAATTTGGGGTTGATGTTGTTAGCGAAAAGTTCACCTTGACTCCCGAGGAGGAGCATGCTAAGAAACTAAGGAGGTCAGTATTTATTGGTTTGGGATTATCTACGATCATCGTTTTATACAACTATCCAGAGATATTTGGATTTCTACCTTACGCGAATAGTTTGGTAGCGGGTATATTATTAATGGTTTTAACTGGAGTGATACAGTTTTATGTGGGGCTCCCGTTCTATAGAGGGGCCTTAAACGCAGCTAGAATGAGGACAGCTACAATGGATACTCTAGTATCAGTTGGTACTACAGCAGCATATCTCATGAGCGTGTGGTATACGTTTCCAGCGCCTCAGTGGCAATATTTATACTATGATGTTTCGGCGGTTGTAATATCATTTGTTCTTCTTGGGAAGTATCTTGAAATGAAGACTAAGGGAAGGACTTCCGCCGTTATCAAGAAATTGCTTGAGATCCAGCCGAAGAGAGCTAGGATTATTTCCGATGGCGAGGAGAAAGAAGTTCCTATTGAATTAATACAAGTTGGAGACATAATGGTAGTACGCCCAGGTGAGAAGATACCTACTGATGGTGTAGTTATCGAAGGACATTCTGCAGTCGACGAGTCAATGGTAACAGGAGAGTCGATGCCTGTAGAGAAGAAAGTAGGAGATGAGGTGATCGGGGGAACAGTAAATAGAGAAGGGATACTTAAGGTTAGGGCTACAAAAGTTGGGAGCGATACATTTTTAGCTCAAGTAGTTAAGCTTGTAGAAGAGGCTATTAGTAGTAAACCACCTATACAAAAGATGGTTGACAAGGTTGCGGGTAAATTTACTTTTATCGTAATAGGGATTGCCATAGCCACGTTTACTGTCTGGTACGGGATTCTTGGCGTTGGCCTAGCTCGAGCGCTTATCAATACAGTTGCAGTACTTGTAGTGGCATGCCCCTGTGCATTGGGACTTGCAACACCTACTGCGATAATGGTCGGAATGGGGAAGGGTGCAGAAAACGGGGTGCTAATAAAAAGCGGTGAAGCCTTAGAGACAACTGGTAAGCTGGATATCGTAGTATTCGATAAGACAGGTACCTTGACACAAGGGAAGCCGATGGTAACAGATATAAAAGTAGTTGGAAAACTTGAGGTAATAACAGACGGCGGTAGTTTAGATTCAATAGATGTCCTTAGATATGCAGCGATAGCGGAGAGAAATTCTGAGCATCCACTAGCTAAGGCGATTGTAGAGGAGGCAATGGCTCGTGCAATAGATATAGATGAGCCGGAAGATTTCATATCTTCTCCAGGCAAGGGAGTAAAAGCAGTATACAGTGGACATGTAATACTAGTTGGAAGCATGAGATATATACAGGAAAAAGGCGTTAGGACCGTGGATGCAGAAGAAATCGCTAAAGAACTAATGGAGGAGGGTAAAACAGTGGTTGCCGTTGCAGTAGATAATAGAGTTATTGGATTAATAGGTATTATGGACACGCCCCGTCCAGAAGCAAAAGAGACTATAAAGGAGCTAAGGAGAATGAACATTAAAATCGGGATGATAACTGGCGATAACGAGAGAACTGCTAAGGCAATTGGAAAGATTCTTGGGATAGATATGGTTATGGCAAATGTACTGCCAGGTGATAAGGCTAGGGAGCTTAGGAAGCTTCAGGATGAGGGCTATGTCGTTGGCATGGTTGGAGATGGAGTGAATGATGCACCAGCATTAACACAGGCTGATGTTGGCTTTGCCATTGGAAGCGGTACAGACATTGCTATCGAGGCAGGCGATATCATACTTATTCGCGATGACTTGAGAGACGTAGTTGCCGCTATACAGCTAAGTAGACGGACAATCAAACAAGTTAAGGAAAATCTATTCTGGGCCTTCATATATAATACTGTCTTGATTCCTGTAGCGGCGTTCGGCTGGCTCTATCCAGCTTTAGCCGGAATTGCTATGGCATTAAGTTCAGTATCCGTAACATCATGGTCATTGTTGCTAAAGAGATATACTCCAGAGATAAAGAGAAGAGAATAAACAACCCCCCATTTCTTATTTTACTCTTCCTCCCGCATTCTCCTAAAGTCTCTTAGACAAGTAGGACAACAGAAATAGAACTCTCTATTGTATATTGTAAAAGTTAGCGGTGTACTTTCAATCTCCTTTCCACAGTAGTCGCACATTAGTTTAAAGAGTAGAGACGGAATATAGTCAAAGGAGTCCTTGATGCGTTTAATAACTAGATTTGCTTCAAATGGAATATTCAACTCGACAAACTGGTTCATGACCTCCCTAAACCGCTTCATATTCGGGAAATTCGCTCTCCCCACCAAGTTTTTTTCTCCACTTGTAACATAGATCTCGATAAATTCATCCATGTCTTTAAGTTTATTGACTAGATCCTCAAGGTTATTGGCTTTAAAACTAAACACAACCTCTATGCCCTCCACTAGGCTATCATCTACAACAACAGTGAATCTCTTTATTACACCGCTATCCATTAGTTTCTTAATTCTCTTCCTGACTGTCGGTCTACTGAGATCTAGTATCTTGGCTATCTCAGATATAGATGTTCTGGAGTTCTTCTGTAAAATCCTTAGTATTTCAAAATCTATTCTATCCAGCCGGCTCATCTCTAACAAAAATGATGAAAGGGATGAAATAAAAATGATGTATTGACTGTATTGTGAAGAATGATTTTAGTTTATTCCTAAACATAGTATATTTTATTGTAAGCATCTATAGAGACTTAGTTTTATTATAAGTGAGTACGGTATGGAGAAAAAAGTTTACGATGTAATTATTGTTGGAAGCGGTATTGTCGGTCTTTTTATAGCATATTCACTATCGAAATTCGACTTGGATATACTAGTCTTAGAGAAAGAGCCGGAGGTAGGCATGGGTGTAAGTAAGGGACATGCATCGGTTATACATGTTGTTCAACTTCCTTTCAATAGTCTTAAGAGTCGACTCGGGAGAAAAGGAAATAAAATGTACGACAAGGTTTGTAAAGAGCTTAATGTTAGACTGAGGCGTCTAAATACATTAATACTTGCTATAAGCCCACTCCAGTATCTTCTGATTCCAATAGCCTATCTATATCTAAAGATGAAGTTAGGTAATGAATTCCCAGTTAAAGCAGTTTTTTCAAGAAAAGGAATCCTAAGGATAGAGAGGAATATCAGTGAAAAAGTCCTAGGAGGGATCATTATAGGTGGATACGGAGTTATTGACAGCTTTGACTTGATATACTCACTCTATAGATTTGCCTCTAAAAATGGTGTTGAATTCAGATTTAATTCTGAGGTTCAGCAGATTAAACTTGAGGACGACAATGTCTCTGTATTTACGGACAAAGACAAGTTTACCGGGAGATACCTGATAAATGCTGCAGGACTACAAGGCGCCAGATTAGCGTGCATGATTGGAGATGATGTTAAGTATGAGTATGGAAAGGGAGCTATGATTATATTTTCAGATGAAGTTTCAAACAATATATTAACAGTTCTTTCACTCAAGAATGATCCTAGGACCAAGGGTGGAAGTATTACACCTACTGTCGATGGAAAAAGTTTATGGGGGCCTAACCTTGTCGAAGTGAAATCAGCAACTGAAGTAAGTGTAACAGAGGAAGATATTAAGAGGATCATGGATAAATTTATGCCTCTTGTTAAAGAAAAACCACGTAAGCTTGTTAAAGGCTATGCAGGTGTGAGGCCGCTGACGCCAGAGAATGACTTCATAATAAAATTTAGTTCTCGAAGCAGAAGGATTATTAACGTAATAGGCATATGCTCTCCAGGGCTCACTGCAGCACCAGCAATCGCCGAGGAGGTTCTAGAAATGCTTAGACAGACAGGGCTTAATATAAAAGAAAAGGAGGTAATTTATCCAGAGAAGCCAGTATATGACATAGAAAATATTAGAAGACATATACTGATGGGAGAGTATTTGTTATGCCCCTGTAGCATCGTCAGTAAAGGGGATGTTAGTAAGGCTGTAGAGGATGGTGCAGTTACATTACAAGGACTATCCTTCAGGACTAAACTGGGATTCGACGAGTGTCTAGTGACACCAGGGCTTTGGAGAGCCTTAAAGCACATGGCTGATGAGCTGGGTACGACTCCAGATAAGATCACGTTAAAGGGTGAAGGATCATGGATAGTAAAGAAATATTAGTTGTAGGTGGCGGGTTAGCTGGCTTGTCAACCGCATATTATCTAGCTGATATAGGTGAATTAAAGGTAAGAGTCATTGAGACGCTGGACAGATTAGGTGGATTCTTCTTCTATGATGAAATATTCTATAATGGAATGATTGGCCGGGAGATAACAAGTGAATACATTGATTTAGTGATGAACAATAATGATATAGAAGTGTTTATAAATACATCTGCAGTCTCTATAGAAGGAAGGTTATATATAGCTGGAAAGGGAACAGTAGATGGATGGCAAGGAGAAGTCGTTGCTGCAACTGGGTTTAGATCCAAAACACCTCTTGAGCTGGGTATCTACGGATATAGACCAGCAGGCGTCTTCTCCATAAAGACAGTTATGGAAATACTCGAAGACGGATACATCCCTGGAGAAGAGATAGTTATATATGGATTAAATAGATATGTAGTTTCAGTTGCTTACAAGCTATCTAAAACATCTGGAATAAAGTCAGTTAAAATTATATCTCCTAATGAAGAGAGAAAAATCATGGAGCATATATCAGATGTCGAATTTATAAGGGGACGTATTCGATGGATAGACGGTCTAAAAAGAGTTGAAAGAGTTATTTTGGAAACTAAAGAAGATGTTAAATGTGATACTTTGATAATAGGGGAGGTGACTCCATTTAACTATCTACATATTAAATATTCTGTGGGTAATGCATCTATGATAGTATATGATCCCTTGAAAATAGTAGAATTATCTAAGCTGTTTGTAGAAAACTTTGTTGACATCTTAAATGGTGGGGAGGAGATTGTCATAGCAGATGATTTACAAATGGCACCAAGACGTATATCTAGAAATATTAGAAAAGTAATGACTGCATATCCTAAGGGAACGATGTTGGTTATTAATGGAAAGGAGATTATTCTAGACCATGACTATCAGATTCTCCGCCTCCCGGACTCTGATGAGATTGATATTGAGGTGATTGGGTAGTGTATGGAGTTATTGATGTAGGGACAACAAGCACGAAGCTGTATATCTATAGTAAAGAGGGGAAGATAAAATACTCTACTAGAACCAGGCTTGGTTTTGAAAGAAGAGAAGGGAATTATATTGAGCAGGATAGTAATAGGCTTTGGGAGATAACAAAAGCGTTTCTTAATAAGATGGAGAATGAGAGAGTTAAGTATTTTGGCTTGACAACATATAGGGCCTCGGTATTAGTATGGGATAAAGAGGGAAAGCCTCTTACTAATGTTATTACGTGGATCGATAGAAGGGGGCTTGAAGTAAAGAAAAGTTTTCCTCTATACCTTAAGGTATTATCCAAGTTTCCAATGTTAAAATCCGTATTATCTATTGACTCCCCAGCCATGTTGTATAAATGGCTTATTTGGAAAAAACCTGAATTAAAAAATGAGATACAGAAAGAAGAAGCATATTTTGGAACCCTAGATTCATATCTTACATACAGGTTAACTGGTGAATATGTAAGCGATATTACAAACGCTACTCTAACTGGATTGATACATCCAAAGACCCTTAAGCCGTTATCTATTGTAAGTCGCATACTCGGAACTCCAGACTACTCTCCTAGAATCGTGGATAATGTAGAGACAATCGGGGAGATAGGTAATATGGAATTTAGTGTATTAATAGCTGATCAGCAGGCTGCAACGGTTGCAGAGGGTTGCTTGAAGAAAGGCAGGGTGAAGATTACAAACGGTACGGGTAGCTTTGTAGATATGGTCCTAGATGAATTTAAAATGCCTAAAGGCGGGTTAATACCCATTACAGTTGTGAAAGTTGGTGATAAAACGGTATATGGTGTAGAAGGATTTGTTCCCTCAAGTGGTATAGTATTAGATTGGATGGTTGATAAGAATATTGTTGAAGATTATAAATCGATATGCAGTGATGAGGAGGAGGGGGAGGAGATATTTTTCCTACCAATGTTTAGAGGGCTTAGGATTCCCTATCACCTGTCTGCATCAGGTGCTGTACTTGGATTAACCCTAAATAGTAGTAGTATGGATATCGCGAGGGGATTTATAAATGGATTGGCCTTCCTTATACAAGAGATTCTAAGAGAGATGATAGGGCAATTCAAGCATAGGCCAGATGTGCTTTACTGTAATGGAGGATTATCTCAATGTAGACGGCTTCTGCAAGCGATAGCCGATTACACAGGATATTATGTAGCTAGATCAAGAGGGGATGATGCCACTGCACATGGTGTTCTTAAACTTCTTGAGATAAGTAGTGGAAGGAAGAGTTTAGAGGATATTAGAGAACCTGAGGAAGGGGTTGTATTATATACACCAAAACTTTCTGAAAAGGATAGAATCGAGAAGATAAAGAAATGGCGTGAAGCGCTAAAGGTGGGGTTGAAGTGGAGTTTATAGAGAGCCTAAAGAAGAAATTTGGTGAGAGATGCTCGACAGAGGAAGAAGTTCTAAAGATGTATTGGAGAGATTATTGGCCACTTGCTATAATGAATGAAAGCTTAGGGAAAGACGGGGAATATCCTATAGCTGTAATATGGCCAGAGTACACTGAGGAGGTATTGGAGGTAGTTAAACTTGCTAATAAATATGGTTTTAAGATCGTTCCATATGGAGGGGGTTCTGGAGTAACAGGCGCTGCTTTAGGCGCTGGCGCAGTTGTTATGGATCTAAGGAGGATGAATAAAATAATTTCTCTAAATGAAGAAGATTTAACAGTCACAGTGGAAGCAGGAATGTATCTTAAAGAATTGGAGGAGAAATTAAATAGAGAAGGATATACACTTAGACATATTCCTCAGTCATATCCAGAAGCGGTTATTGGTGGATTGATATCTACTTTCAGTATAGGACAATATAGTACCAAATATGGGGGAATAGAGGATATCGTGTTGAATATGGAGGTGGTAACTCCTTATGGTGAAGTTACATGGTTAAGAAGGAATACCGTTCCTCGTTCTGCCGCTGGGCCAGATTTAAAAATGCTTTTTATGGGAGGAGAGGGTCAGTTTGGGATAGTGACTAAAGCCGTTTTGAGAATCTATCCTTTACCTAAGTATATCTGGATGAATTCATATATCTTCAAAGATTTTATTGAGGCAAATTTTGCGGTAAGACAACTATTGAAGACAGGCGCTATACCAGCAGTTGTAAGAATATACGATAAGGAAGATTCTAATGTGAGGTTTAATATTGATGGAAATGTCATGCTGGTTATATTGGAGGATAATAACGAGAAACTACATAACGCTACTATAGAAGTTGTCTCTGATATATTGGCATCTTTAGGAGGAGAGGAGATAGGAAATAAATATGTTGAAAAGTGGTTGGAAAATCGATTTGACATAATCTCAGAAATAACCAAGTTTCTAATACCGATGAATATGTGGTTCGATACTATAGAGACTGTTGTGACTTGGAGTAGGTTAGATAAATTATACTGGGCATTTAAAAAAGAGGTTGCAGAGGTTGAGGGAGTTCTACCTGTATTAGCCCATTCATCACACTTCTATCTTAATGGGGCATGCATCTACTTTACAATGATCTATGAAAAAAATGAAGAAGTATACTGGAATATGTGGGAAAAAGCTATGAAGGTAATATTGGATAACGGTGGGAGCATAAGTCATCATCATGGAGTAGGCAGATTAAAAGGAAGATGGATTAAAGACGAGATCCTGGGGGGATATAATATTATTAAGAAGATAAAATCCGCTTTGGACAGTAGAAATATCCTTGGAAGCGGTGGGTGGATATGACAAACAGATATAGTTACCAGTATTATCAAAAGAGATTTCAAAGCTTTAGCGAAGCACCGTGTCTTTATTGTCCAGGGAACTGCATAACATCATGCCCCACCTTTACACAGACTAGAAACACTTTGTATAGCCCCCTTGGATACACTAGATCACTAGATATAGCTGTAGATAAATGTCTTAAATGCTGGAGATGCACCTTTTCATGCCCTGTTGAATATCCCCTATCAATCTTGGTAGAGAGGGCCGCTGAACGATGTAGAGAAAAATGTTTTGGATACGTGATTATCAAAGACGGAGGAAAATATTTGGTAGGTGAACTTGAATACGTTAATAGAATGAAGGTGTTCTCAGAGAAAGTGGGCTTAGGTATAGTAGCTTTAGACTATGTCAGCTCTTTGGAAAATAGGGATAGTAGTGTTAGTATGGAAGAAAAGGATATGATTGGTTACAGTCCTGAAGTATCATTTCTTCTAGGCGTGCCACATTATACTGAGGTTATATATGAGTTTACTGGTAATTTGGATATTACTATTAAGCTCCACTTACCTTGTCTTCTACTTCCCAGAGAAACCGAAATATTATCGAGTCTGGAGAAAACTGGTGTTACTGTTGAGGAGATTGTAAAAGACGTTTGTATCAGGATAGAGAATACTGGAGAAAAGTTAAAGGATCTATATACACTATGCCCCAGGGCATTAGAGACAGGAGCTAAATTGTTAGATGATTTACTAATTCAATTAATTGGCACATGATTGTTAAGGTGGTTTTAATTGAGGAAACCAGTTAGAGTAGGAGATAGATTTATAGTTATTCCAGGTAGAGTTAATCTTGCCTTTATCTGTATTGATAATGAGTGTTATATGATTGATAGTGGCTTGGATGATGACCAAGCCCGTAGAGTATTAAATATTGCAAAGGAGGAGGGGTTGATTATAAAGGCTTTATTAAATACTCATTCACATGCAGATCATATAGGTGGAAATAGTTTCTTTGTAAAGAGGACTGGGTTAGATATCTATGCAGATTCAAGGGAGATACCTTTTATTATAGAGCCGATTCTAGAGCCAGCGGTAATGTATGGAGGATATCCTCCTAAGGATCTAAGAAACAAATTGTTTGTAGCCAAGCCATCTTATCCAAGGGATATTAAAGGGCTCTCTATCGACTTTGAGATAGTAGATATTTGTGGACATTCCCCTGGTATGATAGGATTCAGAACCGAAAAGGTCTTCTTTGTAGCTGATGCTTACCTACCTAAAAAAGTTATAGAGAAACATGCTATTCCATACGCATATTTACCTAAGAGATCATTAGAGACACTTGAGGCGATAATTGAGACAAAGGGCTTGATATATGTACCCTCTCACGGCGAACCTACAGAAAAACCTGAGGAAGATATTAGGGCGAATATAGAGATAATAAAGAAGGTCAGAGCCACAATTCTAGAGATTTTGAACAATGAAATGACCACAGAAGATATCCTGGTTAAAACGCTTAATGCCCTGGATGTTAAGGTAGAGTTTATTGGGCTGTATCATCTTTACTCGTCCATAATAAGAAGTTATTTATCTTGGTTGGAGGAGGAGAATTATATTAAACCGATGATAAAGGGAAAAAGGCTTCTATGGCAACGTATTAAGAGATAGTTTTAACCAAGGTATCTTAATGCATCGCTACCTCTAGTCGTTAATCCATATATCGTGGTCTGTCTTTTTAACCCGCTTTTTGATATGGTTTTTATCAATCCCATACGTTCTAACTCCGATAGGTGCTGGTATATTGTTGGAAGTTTAATAGAAACTCCTCTCTTGCCCAGATACTTCCATATAGCATATCCATAAGAATTACCATCTTTAATAGCCCTTAAAATTTCTATTTTAGTCCTCCCAATTACCCGCCTCTCCCCAGCGTCCAATCCAAGCCTCTTCCTTATGCTCCTTGTTAATTCTCTTATTGTAGCCGGATCCTTTAACCCATGGCCAGTTAATACGCAGACAATTTTATTGGACATGGTATAATCCAGTACGTATTTAACTGCTGAGATAGTAGATGCAGCTGCCAATTCGACGAACAAACCTTCTTTTTCAGCTAGTAATCTAAGGGCATTTACAGCATCCTGATACTCAACCCGTATCCCATAGCCACCAGAGTCCTTTATCGCTGTTAAAGCCAGGTTCATATTTAGTGGATTGGGGATCGAGAGCTCTGGAGCAATTACTGACATTTCTTCACTAACTTCTCCGGTTAGACGATCCACTATTGGAGATGCTCCCTTAAACTGCACACCAACCATTTTAGGCAGTCTATCTATAAAACCAAGTTTTTTTAACTCTAAAAAGCCCTTCCACACGGAGAATATTAGGCCTCCATTGCCCATAGGTACTATCACCAAGTCAGGAGTATCCCAATTCAGATCCTCGGATATTTCATATGCTATTGTTTTAATGCCCTCGAGATAATATGGGTTATTGGGTAGGATGAGGTAAGTGTCTCTGTCTGCTCGGCCTAATGCTTCTTCGATCCCCCTCTCTATGTCTTGAACAGGATATATTTGGCCGTTATACATCAGGATCTGATATAATTTACCCGACTCGATGTTTAAGGGAGTGTAGATTAATGAATTTAGCCCTGCCTTTGATGCATAAGCTGCGAGAGACGCCCCAATGTTTCCTGGTGAAACCGTGGCAACGACATGATAATTTTTATTTGCTGCATGAGAAACAGCTACGGCAATCCCTCTATCTACAAATGAACCTGTTGGATTAGTAGACTCATCCTTAAAAAATAGCTCGCCTTCATAGCCTAGTTCTTCACGAAGATATTTACTTTTATGGAGATACGTGTTTCCTTCCCCTAGCGAAATTATTTCTTTTTCCTTTGGCAGGATATTATAACGCCATATTGATTTTACTTCACGGTCAGTAAAATTCTCGTTATACTCGTCAAGGACATATTCAAATATTAGTGGTGCTTTACATCTTGGGCAACTGATTATATCTTCCTCAACATCATATTTCTCTTCACATATACTGCACACTAGACGCATATCCAATATATAGGAGAGAATCAATATATAGGTTTTTACCTAAATATTTAAATTCTCACCCATATAGCTTCTGGTTTGGTGGGATCAAGATATGGAGAGGCCCCTAAAATTCTCTTGTGATCGATATTATAGTGTTTCTTTCGAAGACATCGTCGACTTTTTCTATAGACTTGCCGAGTTAGCAGACAGGCTTAGAGAAGAAGGGAGGTTTTTTGAGTATTTCCCTAGAAAACCAGGTGACAGACTGGATATTCCTGTGAAGGCTACTGTTAGAGTGAAACATGGATTTCCGATATTTCAGAAAGGAGGGGTTTGTATGGATGTTACTAATGTCGAGCAGGCATATATAGCTGAGGAAGCAGGCGCTGTAAGTGTAATGGTTCTGGACAAGCTTCCCTATGATGTAAGGAAAACCGGTGGAGTCGCGAGGATGGCGGATCCTAAGATTATCGAGAATGTTATGAATTCCATCACCATACCTGTCATGGCTAAAGTTAGAATAGGTCATTATACGGAGGCGATGATATTGGAGAGACTGGGGGTAGATATGATTGATGAGAGTGAGGTTCTGACACCCGCAGATGAAGTAAGGCACATAAACAAATGGCTGTTTAAAGTTCCGTTCGTAAATGGAGCTAGGGATTTGGGAGAAGCCTTGAGGAGAATAAGTGAAGGCGCGTCTATGATAAGGACTAAGGGAGAAGCTGGTACAGGAAACGTGTCAGAAGCTGTTAAACATATGAGGAAGATAATGGGAGGAATTAAAAAGATAAGAAATATGGATATGGAAGATAGGATTAGGAGAGCTAGGGAGATGGGGATTAGTTCAGAATTGCTTGATTTGACTATTAGAATAGGGAGATTGCCGGTAGTTAACTTTGCAGCGGGAGGTATAGCAACACCTGCTGATGCAGCTTTAATGATGTGGCTTGGAGCTGATGGCGTGTTTGTAGGCTCAGGTATTTTTAAGAGTTCAGATCCACTGGAAAGAGCTAAGGCGATCGTCCTAGCGACATCTATGTGGAGCGACCCAGATGTTGTTTTAGAAGCACAGAAAATGATTTCTGAATCTAAGAGCATGGTGGGTATAGATATTAAGAGTCTTAAACCTGAAGAGATGCTTCAATCTAGGGGTGTATAACTAATGAAGATAGGAGTATTAGGCTTTCAAGGAGGAATATATGAACATGTGAACATGTTGAAGAGACTTTTTTCAGAGGAAAAATATAGTGGGGAAGTACTTTTAGTAAGGAGAGAAAGAGAGTTGAATAAGGTAGATGGGATAATACTTCCTGGTGGAGAATCCACGACAATAGGAATCATAATGGATAAGATGGGGTTAACCAGTGAATTAAGAGACAAGATACGTGATGGGTTACCAGTACTTGGGGTTTGTGCAGGTGCTGTCCTAATGGCTAAGAAAGTGGTAGATAAAATAGTCGGGGAAAAAGAACAGGACACTCTCTCAGTTATGGATATCGGTGTCATTAGAAACTATTTCGGTAGGCAGGTAGAGAGTTTTGAGGTTGACCTACATATTCCAGAGATCGATGAAAAGGCCTTTAGAGGAGTCTTTATACGGGCACCGGTATTCGAGATATTAAACGATAATGTAGAGATACTTGCTAAACTAGGTAAAGTAAATGTAGCAGCTCTTCAGAATAGCATGATCGCAGTGGCTTTCCATCCAGAGCTAACTAATGACTATAGGATACACCTATTATTTCTAAAGATGGTGAAAAGATGAAAAATAAATAATTTATTCCTGAGATACATACAAAGAGAGACAAGGTATATAACTAACTTTTTTATTTAGGTTATTACCTAATTTTTGTTTAGGAGATTTACTATGTCTATCTATAAACATGATGTTGATGTTTATGATATGGTAAAAGAGGCGAGGAATAGACTTGCGGTAAAACTCGTTACAGAATATGATTACTTAAGTGACGAAGAGTTAGAGAAAATAGCTAAGATAACTGAATTGCTTGACAAACTTCTTGAGCTTCTAAAGTATAAATAAGAGCAGAGATCAATGGAACTAAAAAAGCGTTGAATATGATTTGTTTAGATGCAGTAGGTTTATTTGCTAGGATAGCCTATCTTTTGCGATAGAAGAAAATTTACTCTCGTGCCTCTGCATGAACTCTTGATTAAGGATGTCCATTACAATGTAATCAGTATATTTGCAGTCTCCAATCCTTATATGCTCCCTGAACCTACCTACTTCTTTAAATCCCACCTTTTTATATGTACGATAGGCTCTTTTATTAAATGATAAAACCCCTAACCATACCTTGTGTAGATTAAGGACGTTAAATGCATAATCCAATAGTAGTATCACCGCGTCCGTACCAAATCCTTGACTCCAAAGACTTTTCTCTCCTATGAAAATTCCTAGAACACCGCTATTATTATCTTTATCAACTACAAGCGAGATAACTCCAATTACATTCTTATCAGCGTTATTAATAATAGCAAAGGTCGGGTTTTCTGTATCTATTAGTGTTTTATTAAGCCATTCTCGTTCAGCTTCTCTTGAATACATTTTTCTATAGATTGTAAGGTATTGAGAGATCTCTTTATCATTAACCCAAAACCATAGCTTATCCAAATCCTCTTGAGATAATGGAGCTAGAGAGACTTTTTCACTTGAGACTATTATAGGTCTTCTCAATTACGGTACACCATAAATAATTTTTAACTAAAACAGGTATAAGTTCAATCCAGGAGCACGCGGTTCTTTTAACGAAGTTCCACTAATCCATCAACTATCTGAATGTATTTCTTCTTTAACATTTATTTGAAAAAAACTATTATAGATGATGTTTACTTTATAACTTAATTGTAAAAACATTTAAGAGGTGCAATTTATGGGAGAGTCATATCCTAAACCAGATCCTGCTACTGCAGTAGCATATATTGTCGTAGCGTCGGCTGTTACTGGAGTTGGATTTCTGTTGACCGCGCCCATTCCATTGATACCTGGAGCGATTCACTGGAGGGTTTTGGCGTTTCTTCCCTGTGTCTTCGGAGTGTTGTTCGGTCCAATTATAGGATTCCTAGCAGGTGCGATAGGTAATACGTTGTGGGCCTTAATGGGAGGATACTTTAATCCAGCTACACCTGTTTTCGACTTAGTAGGTGTTGGTTTAACTGGCCTAATACCCGGGCTGTTTGCCAAGCCCGAGGACGTGCTGAGCACCAAGGGACTGGTCAAGATAACCTTAGTATCTCTAGCTTCAGGAATTATAATGGTGCCTATTGTAGCCGTTGGATTTGACTGGGTTGGTGTAGCTCCTTTTGGCCCTGCAGTCGTCTTTCTAGCCTTAAGTGATTTACCCCCAATACTAATAGGAACACCTATTGTGTTGAGCGCAGTCACTCCAGCGTTGATAAAAAGAGGACTATTGAAATGGAGGCTATAGACGGAGTACGCGTCGAGAACTTCTCATTTAGATATGAGGATAAATGGATCTTCCAAAACATTTCTTTCTCTCTTTCTAAAGGAGAGGTCATCGCTGTTATAGGCCCCAGTGGATCAGGGAAAACAACGCTCTCATACTGCCTCACTGGAATCATTCCACATCGTCTACAAGGAGAATGGAGAGGTGAGATCAGGCTTGGTGAAACAGATATATCAAGATTATCTTTCCAAGAGATTGTTAGAAGGGTAAATATTGTAATGCAGAATTATGAGATGCAGATATTTGGTTTAACAGTAGAAGAAGATATTGTTTTTGCACTCGAAAACTTGGGTTTAGACCAGCATGAAATAGATGCAAGGATAAAATGGATACTCAAGGAATTTGAATTAGAACGCTACAGAGAATATATGGTATCAAGTTTATCAGGTGGATTTAGACAGAGGCTTAGTATAGCATCAACAATAGTTCTAGAACCCGATTTCCTGATCATGGATGATCCAATGGCTAATTTAGATTGGAAAGGGATTCTAAAACTAAAGAAAATAATATTAATGTTAAAGAAAAGGGGAAAGGGAATCTTAATAACCTCTAGACGCTTGAAAGGGTTGGAGGATGTAATTGATAAAGTTATAAGGTTGGGAACAAACCACTCGGAGAGTAATGTAGTTAAGAGGAAAATAAGGGGGTCTAACGCTGGGCTTGTACAGTTAGCTGATGATCATAGAAAAATCATTAGTATGAAGGGAGTTTGGTTCAGGTACCACGATAGAGATGTCCTAAAGAATATTGATTTATGTGTTGATAGAGGAGAGGTCGTGGCTTTAATGGGGGCAAATGGCTCTGGTAAAACCACGCTGGCAAAGCATCTAAATGGCTTGCTAAAGCCCACGAAAGGCATCGTGGAGATATTGGGGAGGAACACTAGGAAATATAGTGTGGCTGAGTTATCTCGATATGTGGGGTTTGTGTTCCAGAATCCAGATAGACATATAACCAGGGAAACGGTGTGGGAAGAAGCTATATTTGGATGTGAAAACCATGGGCTATCAATTGAAAACGCTGTTGAGGCCTTGAAACTCCTCAATTTATTTGAGAAAAAGGATAGGCCTCCATATAAGTTGAGTATGGGAGAGAAGATACGTCTCTCAATCGCCAGCGTTCTAGCCATGAACCCAAAGGTGATTATATTAGATGAGCCTACTACTGGTCAGGATGATGTTACACTTGGAATGTTAGAAAGCATTATTACACAGTTGAGTGGCAAGGGGAAGACTGTTATTTTAATCACCCACGATACTGATTTTGCATTTCAAGTAAGTAGTAGAGTAGTCGTTATAAATGAGGGACATATAGTGGCCGATGGAGAGCCTGGGGAGATTCTAACCAATGAGGAATTAATTAATAGATGTGGTATTGAACCACCAACAGCTCTTATTAAACAGGAGGTGGCTGGAAACCATGGAGAGCTATAAGGTTGATCCCAGGACTAAGATCATGTTTTTTATCGTTATGTTTACAATGATATTTCTCTCTAGAGACTTGTTTTTTATAACCACTTTGTCAATAATACTTCTAACTATAGTTTTATTGAATAAAAAAACAAGACGTGAGCTTCTGCCGAGACTAATTAAGATTGTTCCCCTATTAATTGTTGCATTTATATTATGGTCAGTCCTATATAAGTGGTCACTTTTTTATAGCTATGGTTCTGGCTCGGGATTTATGTTTGATATTGGACTCTTTATGACGGTTAGACTGTTTCTAATACTCCTCACATCACTTTTATTTATATCGGTTGTTAGCCCGCGGGAATTGGTCATAGCATTAGAGAGTTTTAGGATCCCATATAAAGTCGTGTTTACGCTTGGGCTGACAATGAGGCATATGACGACTTTCGCAGAGGAATATATCGTTATAAAAGAGGCTCAGTCGTCGAGGGGGCTAGAGCTCGACAAGGGTTTCTTGATAAGGAGGATTAGAAACTACATTCCAGTTATAATTCCATTGTTAATAAGAAGTATTGAAAATGCGGAGAGGCTTTCACTGGCTATGGATCTGAAGCTGTTCTCGTTTAAGAGGAGGAGGTACGATAGGGGTAGATTAGGGTTCCTGGATATAGCTGTTATTTTTCTATGTATCATTGCTTTGACGATATCAGTAGTTCATTATTCGTTTGGATTGATATGAGGTGTGTTTATGCCGAGGGAAGTTATGGTTTACGAGGGACAGGCATATCATGAGGTAAACTTGTTTGGTTTGACTAGGAGGTTTCCTCTCGTAGAAGTTGGTGGAGGGATGTGGATAGCCTCTAATGCAGGGGTGATACTTGGTGATATAGAGTTTATATCTAAAGCGGCGGAGGCAATTGTTAATAAGGTATCTAGGCTGGTTCCTGAGGTGATAGTTGCCCCTGAGGCAAAATCAATAGCATTAAGTTATGAGGTGGGTAAGAAATTAGGTCATAAGAAAATCGTTATAGCACGTAAATCTGTGAAGGCATATATGAAGAATTATGTCGTAGAGACTTTAAAGTCGATAACTACATCAGGTGAACAGGTCCTTGTCCTATCTGGAGGAGACCTTAGATACCTAGAGGGAAAAAGAGTGTGTATACTGGATGATGTTGTTTCTACCGGCGGGACTATAAGGGCCCTAGAAAGGCTTGTTCGTAGAGCCAAGCCTTTGGAGATATTTAAGGCGGTTATATGGAAAGAGGGGCCGTGGTATAAATCGGGAGACCTTCTATATCTTGATGTTCTCCCGGTGTATGTCGAGAAGAAGTAGTTTTTGATTCATATGAGGTGTTTAATTTGATTAGTAGAGTTGAGATGCAGGAGGTTGTTAGGAGATATAAGGAGCCCGTGACCCTAATTCTAGGCTCGCATTCAGCATTAGACGCCAGGGGAGGAGCAAGGAACTATGGATTGAGATCTATCCTATATACCACGTATGCCAGAGCACCCATTTATCTTCAGAATATCGTTGGTGGAGAGCCAAATATGGAAGTGAGGGATCTACCAGGGGTAGCTAGAAGGGATGTTAAGGTTGCCTTTGACCCGAAGGATATTAAAAAAGAGGGGGATTGGAGACTCGCTATCTTGATATTAGACACTTATGACGAGATACTGAATTACGTCGATGAACTTCTGGAGCTTGAGGCAATCCAGATACCTAATAGAGCTTTTTCAGTCTATGTATGCGGAGACCCTACATGTAGAAAGGTGGAGGATGATTTTCCAGTTCCAATCTTGGGATCAAGGCATCTGCTGAAGATAGAGAATAGGGGAGAGATTGAGAAAGATTATTATTGGTATGCGGAGAAGGCGGGGATCCCGGTTCCCAAGAAATACGAGTACACGATATATGAAAAGGGAATTAGATTCAGAGAATATATAGATGAGCCGATGATACTGAAAGCAGAGCATGCAAGTAGGTACTTTGAAAGAGCCTTTATTTTTGCATCAGACTCTAGCGACTTAGAGGAGAAGGTTGAGAAAGAAGTAGAGACGGGAACTCTAGATAGAGAATCTCTTGAGAATGCTAGAGTGGAGCAGATAGTGTTGGGGCCACATGCGAACTTTAATTTCTTCTTTTCACCTCTGAATGCAATGGAGGAATGGGGAGACGTTGATGATGCATTGGCGAGGATATATAACGTTTCAATTGAAAAGGCGCGTTATATGCTAGCGAACGAGTTAATGTCTATCGATGAGAGGAGAGAAACCGTCTTAGACGGGTTGAAGAGACTCCCTGTCGAGGTTCAGAGAAAGATAGAGGAGCGTATGAACCCGTCTTTCGAAGTGACTTTCCACGCCCTGATCAGTATAAGAGAGTCGTTGATTAAGGATGTATTAAAGGTAGCTAACCAGTTCTTACTAGCCCTCGCAGAGCATGAACCCCCGGGTATAATAGGTGCTTGGTGCCTCCAGACACTAGTCACTTGGGAAAGGCCATCGAAATATAATTATACTCCGACAATTAAGATGGATGTTACATTAGGAACTGAACCTAAGAAGCCAGAGGATTATGGGTTATATGATGTCCCTGAAGATGAAGAGCCTTACATACATATACCAGTTACTCAGGATGTTGCCCTTCGACACGGAGGAGGAACAAATGTTCACATGGGTATTGGAGGACAGTATTCAAATGTGAAATATAACAGGATAATGAGTATGGGCGACCGCATAGCTCTAGAGATTAAGAGGGCTATGGAGAGAGGCATGCTACATCTCCTAGTAACCTAGTCACATGACTATTGAGAGGGTTTAAATTATCCCTCTCACAATCTCTTTTTCATTGGGCATCATCCTAATTAGCTCCTAATATCGTAAGGTGATCCACTATGGATAGTTTTAAAGTGCTAATCATGGGCGCAGGCCTACAGGGAGCCGCAACCGCATCAATACTGTCTAGAGACAACGACGTCTCAGAAATAATTCTTGGAGACATAAATCGTGAGTTAGCTACTAAGGTAAGTAATAAAATAGGTGTTGGAAATATTACACCAGTAAAGCTAGACGCTTCAAAAAAAGATGAGATCATAGAATATGCTAAGAAAGCCGAAGTAATAGTCAATATGACTCTACCCAGGTTTAATTTAACGATTATGAGGGCGGCACTAGACGCTGGAGCCCATTACGTTGATGCTGCCAGCGGCCCAGACCATGAACTGCATCCTATAGACTATCTAGTAAAACAGCAACTTGGTCTAGATGAAGAATACAAGAGGAGAGAGGTGACTGCATTAATATCCACAGGATTTACACCCGGGCTTTCAAATGTTATTGCTCGTTATGTCTGTGACATGCTTAAAGAAGTCGATTCGATACGTTTTAGAATCGGGGGAGTCTCCATTGGATATGACACCCCAGATATCCTTAGGCCGATTGATAGATACATGGAGATACTGTCCCCAACCTGGTCACCAGAAGTATCATTCCTGTATAGGGCTACGGAACCCGTGGTCTATAAAGATGGAAGATATGTTAGGTATCCACCGTTTGCAGAGTTAGAGGAATACAAGTTTCCACAGCCAGTGGGAAAATGTCTAAACGTACTGGTTGATCATGAAGAGCCCGTTACCATACCCATATACATAGGAAAAGACGTCAAATACGTAGATTACAAGAATCCCCCAGATATATTTGCATATGGTTTAATTAAACTTGGATTCGCTGAAGACAAGCCCATAAAAATCGGCGATAAAAAAATAATTCCTAGAGACGTATTATTAAGACTTCTCAAACCACCTGTAAATCATTTTCTAGAAGAAAATTTGGAGAAACTCAGTGACCCAGACTATCCCGTCCACTGCGAAGCCATGGTTATCGAGGTAGAGGGAAGAGACGAGAAAGGACCTGTAAAACATAAAGCGATTTATAAGACCTATATCCCGCCGGAGACTCCGAAAGAGAGGGAAGAGCTGTATGAAAAACTGGGAACTACATTGATACCAGTTGCATTACCATCGGCAATAGGAGCGAAGATAATCATTAAAGAACCCATCCCCGGAGTAATTGCCCCCGAAGCCCTAGACCCAAACGAGTTTTTCAGATACATGCATGAAAAAGGAAATCCTGTGAACCTAGAGATACATACATTCCGAGAGGAAACGTTATAGAGAATTGGTGCGGCCGCCGGGATTTGAACCCGGGATCCCCAGCGCTCCGCGCCAGGGGCATGGCAGGCTGGTCAAAGCCCATCAAGTGTGCTTCCAGGCTACACCACGGCCGCGTCTAATTAGATTATTTTAAATGATGGTAGTATTAAAATTTTGTCCTATCATAATCCCTACGTATTATATGGAGTGTGACGCTGGGTTTACCTGGATGGTTTTATGAGTTTTCCAGGTTTCGCTCCTCTATGTTGTCCGTCTTCAACTACTAGTTTACCATTTACAATGACGTGTTTAATTCCCTGTGGATACTGATGGGGATCCTCATATGTGGCTTTATCCTCTACAGTATACATGTTGAAAACCGTGATATCCGCTTTCATACCTGGCCTTATCAACCCCCGGTCCCATATCCCAAGTTTCCTAGCTGGGAGACTAGTCATCTTTCGGATCGCTTCAGATAAACTGAGAAGCTTCTTCTTTCTTACGAATAGACTTAATACTCTTGGAAAAGCCCCATAGTTACGTGGATGAGGCTTGCCTATACCAAACTGCTTCACCGATCCATCGCTTCCGATAGCTACGTATGGATTGGATATTACTAGGTCTACATCCTCCTGAGACATTCCATGTACGATCATGCTTGTACTCAATTCATCATCGAGAAGTATTTTTATCGCCGTTGACATTGGATCCATATTCCATTCAGAAGCAATCTCATTGAGTCTCCTACCTTCAAGCTCTTTATGCGAAGCAGAAGTAGAGATAGTGATTTCATTCCACTCAATCCATCTACCGGGAACTAGTCCACTGGTTTCCAGCTCTTTCCTTATCTCTTTTAATATCTTGGGATCCTCCAGTCTATTTATTATACTGTTTTTGTCCCCTTCCCTGATCCATGCGGGGAATATGCTGAGTAATGATGTTGATGAAGCAGTATATGGATATGCATCTGCAGATATGTCATAGCCCTTCTCTGCATATTCCCTTATCAAGGCCAGAGCGGTCTTGACGCGTCCCCAATTCGGTTTCCCAGCCGCCTTTAAATGCGAGATCTCTACAGATACACCTGATTCTAAACCGATTCGGATAGCCTCTAAAACCGAATCTATTAGGCCGGTGCCCTCGTTTCTAATATGAGAAGTATATAACCCATGATATTTCCCTACTATTTTCGCAAGTTCAATTATCTCTTCAGTAGACGAATATGCACCGGGTACATACATTAATCCAGTGCTCATTCCAAACGCCCCACTAGCCAAGGCTTCATCGACTAGGCGCTTCATCTCATCAAGCTCCTCCTCAGAAGGACTACGATCCTCGAAACCCATTACAGCAGCCCTTATGGCTCCATGGCCAACTAAAGTAGCTATGTTTATGCTTTTCCTTAAGCGAGATAGAGAATCAAGATACTCACTAAAAGAAGACCATCTTAAAATAGATCTACCGAGAACCCGCCTCGCGGCATCCTCTATATATCCCCTATTTTTATCGGTAACGGGAGCGGGTGAAGACCCACAGTTACCGACTACAATCGTGGTGACACCCTGGCGAATATAATTATCTGCTGTGGGGACAGAGAATATAGATAAATCACTATGATTGTGTATATCGATAAAACCTGGTGCAACTGCATAACCAGTTAAATCAAAGCTTTCCTCAGCCTCGGCCTTATCAATAGACCCGATCTTAGCTATTCTGTCTCTAGATATGGCGATATCCGCCTTAAAAGGAGGAGAGCCGGAGCCGTCGAAAACAAGGCCATTCAAGAGAACAAGGTCATATCGACTCATAAAACAAATAATTAGTAAAGAGTTATCCATAAAAATTTCTTGAAAACCACTCGGGTTAGAAACCCTATAATTACTTTAAAACATTATGAAAAAAAGAGACGTTATGATTCCTTAGAGATATCGGGATTTGGAAAAGCAGACCTTTTTCTAGGAGCGAAAGGTTATGCTCATATATCAGCATCCATTTACAACAGACAAAGTTTATGGCACAGATCTATTAGCCAATAATGATGATATAATTTTACTGGGAGTTAAATTTTGAAACCAATGGAAATTTTTATTTAGTAGCTATATAATATCAATAGATGAAATACTAACTGGAGAGGTTATGTAGATAAGGTAAAATAGTGTATATGCGATTTAAGAGGCAATAGAAAGATAAATATGCGGAAAGAAAAGAGGGAAAGGGCATTGGCGGAAAACTATTTTACCTCTTTTAAATATATAGAAATGGCGGCGTGGCCGGGATTTGAACCCGGGATCACCGGCTCTCTATGCGACATGCTCGACAGGCCGGTATGCTGGACCTGGCTACACCACCACGCCACATCCTACCTAAAATAGATAGCGATACTATGTCGCCAATGGATTCTATCAATATATTATTTTCAATAAAGGCATGTTTTTAAACTTTTATCTATAATGCGGGGTGTTTAAAAATAGGGGCTTATATTTCTATCATGATTAATAGGAGTTGGTCTAATAAAGCTAGGAGAAGGTATTTTGTATTTGTTTTATAGCTTGTTTTTCGTTTGTGATTATTTTGTTTACTAGGTTTGTATTTTGTTTTCTGCGGCGCGGTCCATCTACTATTATTGCCGGGCCCCATGGGGTGTTTTGTACTGGTAGGACTCTGTGTATCCAGTTTATGTCTTCCTCTTTGAGGACGGGTATTTGGTAGACGAATGAATTGGTATTTTTGACTTTTTCTCTAAAGGTTTGTCGGCTGGTCTCTAGGCTCCATCGCTTATCCCAATATGCCTGTTTAAGTTCAGACGCTGATTTACTTGTCTCTTTATAGACCTCTGCTGTATTCAGAAGATCCTTGTATTTAGGGTATTTTTCTGCTATATACCGTAGGAATTTGGCTGCGTTCATCCGATCGTGTGCTAGTTGGCCGCATTGGGCATCCATTCGCCATATCACTCCCCAGTTTAAGGGCTCTGTCTCCGCTACTTCCTTCTTCATATTTTCCAGTGCCCTCAGGCCTTGGGGAACGCGTCTGTCTCTCAATAAAGGAATACTGTATTCCTGTGCCCCAGGATGACTAGAATATGGAAGAGGGATCCATTATGCGGCTTTATAGCTCGGTTTAAAGTTTGTTTAATAACCTTGTTTTCATCAGGCGGGTTTTCTATTTCCTTAATTATAAATATAGGATTGTCCGCCCAGATTATCGGGCCGGGAACCGGCCCATTCCATTTATTTGGGATTTGTTGAGCAACATACTCATGACCCTTTTCCAGGTCTTCCTTCCCTACCTGGAGAAGAAGATTTTCATTTTCATCTATTCCCGTGATTATAGTCATTCCATGGTAAGACTCGGCTAAATAAGGTGCAAGGACAGGCATACCTTGTTTAAGAGAGTTTCTAACCAGTTTTTTAACTTCTTTCATAGACTTATTAACTATCCACCGGCCCTCTATCCCAACAGCTGCACAGGCTATTCCAAATATGTCTAGGGGGACGCGGTCACGCATTGGCTCAAAAACATCGCCGCGATCATAAACGAATTTGAAGGTTTCTCCATATACTGAGGAAAGCCACCAGTTTGGATAAGGCTTATCTAATGCTTTCAAGACAGCTTCTAATGCTAGGATTGCCATGTCCCCCGCATCATAATTAAGCTTAAATGCAGGGACATTGGGCACTATGTATCTTGACAAGGTTTCTATCCCTAAAAACTAGTTTAATATAGAAGTATAAAAATGTCCTTAGAAGAATCAACTTGAATACGTTTCTCTTATAGAGAGTAAAAATATAATTTATTTAGATTTAAATTCTTCCTATTTTGTTTAGAATCTCGATTGCTGGTAAGAGAATACCTACTATTCCCAGCATAATTATTATTGGTGTGAAGACATATTTGTAGAAGATCATTATTTTATCATTTATGCCCTGGTTTTCTGCTGTGTTAATAGCTTCTTTATTCACTGTTTGCACCTGATCTGATACCATGCTTGCTGTTATGTATATCGTGGGAACTATAGAGATTGATATTAATATTAACAATATGATAAGGAGACTTAATTTACCCTTGTTCATCGAGCATCCTCCCCCCGCACAACCTGTATAAATTTGATTGATATTTGTAATATATATAGTATATTTACAAAATCATGGAAAAATTAGAGGGTTTTCCTTGCCAGCTTAATGTCGCCGCTTCGATTAAGTGTGGAGAGGGGGGGCCGGCTTATTTTGATTTAAAAATACTAAGATTTTTTGGATAATAGATTATTTATTATAATTATAGAGATACATTACGATGATGTTTTGATGAGATTAAAAACGGGTTCTTGGTTATTAACGCTTGAGAATACTGTGTTTCGCATCATGTGTTTAAAGAAGACGTTGTTGCTTTTTTCGTATATTCCTCTTGAAAATGGAGTTGGGTGATTTGAATGACCCTGATTTTTAGAAGAGGGAAGAATCTATATGGATTTGAGATTGACTTGAATAATGTACCTGGTGCTTTAGCCGCAGTTACATCTGTTGCACATAGTCATCGACTGAATATATCCTATATAGAGATATTATCCTATACTGAAGAGACTTATTCACTTTTCATGGTGCTGGATTTTTCTGATGTAGAGATGGATCCATCTCAGGTGCAGAGAGATCAAGAGAAAAAAGAAGTATGTCAGAGACGTTACTATATCACCTGCATATAAGGATGTGATATTCCCATCCAAGTTCTCTCCATTATATGTTGGGCCTAGTAGAGCGGTTATTCTTGGAGAAGCTACGCTGCATGGGTTAATAGAACAGATAAAAAGTAACCTGGGTGAAAAGGCAGGGCAATCATTTTTATATCAGCTGGGAATAGGTATTGGACAATGGGTATATAAGAAATATAGTTCGTTGACAACTGATGATATCAATGACAATATTAAACTATTAGCGGCGTTCTGTAAGGGAGTTAGATGGGGAGAAGTCATTGACTACTTTATTGAAGAAGATAAAATTACGATAAGAATAAGAGATCTCTGGGAGTGTGATATCCAAAAGGATATAGTCAATGAACCTGCGAGTCATCTTGTACGAGGAATAATTGCGGGTTATGCTATGAAACTCTTTAACCATGAAGTAATTGTCAATGAGACCATGTGCATGGCCATTGGCGACCCTTATTGTGAGTTCGAAGTGAATATCATCAAATAGGGAATATCCAGTTATTTTAAGCAATGAGAAGATGATTAGCTATGTATATAATTTAACTTGGTTTAAAAAAATATGGTTTTTATATGCTTTTTGTATTGAACAGTATTAACGTAGTGGCGTGTAGATATATATAATGAAAATTCTTTGTAAAGGAAATCACTCTTTATTATGAGGCTCCCAGACATTGGAAAGATAGATAGAGATGTGTTTGATAGTTTAATATATCCACACTTAGGTAAAAGAAGGAGAACAGTTGTAATTGGTCCTGAACACGGTGTTGATGCAGGTGCCTTTGAGGTTGATGATAAGGTAATTGTCATAGCAGAGGACCCTACTTTCGGCATGCCCAGTTTAATGCCCTATTTCGGATGGTCCATAGTCCATATATGTGCCAGTGATGTGGCGGTCTTAGGTATACCCCCGATGTATATGACGATATCCCTACTACTTCCACTTGGAACTAAATATGAAGAGTTGAGAGAGATATGGATGCAGATACACAACGAATGTGAGAAACTTGGGATAAGCATTGTAGGAGGGCATACAGGAATATATCCAGGTATAGCGTATCCTCTAAACGGCGGATGTACCGTTATAGGAATAGGAAGAAAGGATGATCTAAGACCTGCATCAAATGCACAACCAGGGGATAAGATAATAGTAACTAAGGGTGCAGCTATAGAGGCAGCCGCAATTCTAGCAATACAAGCTGAGAAAGAGTTGGAGAAGGTTCTGGGGAGAGACATTGTACAAAAAGCTAAGAATATGATATATGAAATGAGTGTTGTCGAAGATGCATTGACAGCCGCCAAGTATTCGCATGCAATGCACGACGCGACAGAGGGAGGATTGCTTAATGGAATATATGAAATGGCCAGGGCTTCAGGTTTAGGGGTTGTGGTATACGAGAAAGACATTATAATACGTCCTGAGGTGGAGGCTATAACAAGGTATTTCAATATAGATCCTTTGATTTCTATAAGTGAAGGAACATTAGTTATAGCAGCTCCCGAGGAGAATGTTCAAATGCTCTTAAATGCATTAAAGAAGAAGGGGATAGATGCAACTGTCGTTGGAGAGTTTACAGAAGAAAAGAGATATAGGCTTATAAAAAGAGATGGAGAAGAGGAAACTCTATGTCCAGTGAGATTCGATCCATTCTGGGAGGCTTATTTCAGTACATTAAAGGGTGAATAAGATGATTGATCGAGATATTATCTTAGGAAACTTGGTTAGGGCGGTCCATATTCTGGAGGAATCTAAGAATTTTGTAATGTTGATGCCTGAGGTCAGGATAAACATTGTATATGCACTGGAAAATGCATCTAAACCAGAAGACGTCGCAGCGATAGATGGGAGAATAACCCTTGTTAAAAACAGAGTGAAGGCAGCTGGATATCCTCGTTTTGGAGCCTCAAGCCACATGGCGAGACTTATCATAAACATAATGAAATACGATCCCGACCTAAGAGCTGGAATAAACTTTCTGTGGACTCCAGAACTCTCTAGGTTTCTACAGAGATATGCAAAGGAAAAGGGATGGTTATATGCGTATATAGATAGGGAAAAGGAACCGGTGGAAATTAGGGATATCGAAGGCATGAGTATGCCTTGGAAAGTAAGAGAGCTGATAAACTTTACAGGGGGAGAAGTACCAAGACTCTTTTGTGAGACACCGGGGTGGGGTAAAGAACCTCTGACGGTATTATTAGGACGGAGCGCGGTGGAGGTTGCCTTGGAGGCGGTTGAAATCTCCAATAAATGGGCAAATTATAGCTCTGGTAAGTGACAGGTCTCTTTGGTTGACATAGTAGAAGCCTTTTTACCTTCTATTTTATTTATGTAAGAAAAGTATGTTTGTTAATTTATAAGTTTAGTAGAGGATAATTGATCATCCTTTATTCTCTGCGATTCTCGCAAGGGACTCGCCTTTAAATATGTAGACTCCGTCTGCAAGGCCTAGGACTATTCCTGACACTGGGCTCTCTACTGTGTTACCGTTTATCTCACCTAGTATGTCGCCTTCATCTACTTCCTTGCCAAGTGCTACGTATGGTTTGAAGAAGCCTTCGTAATCACTAGTAACCCGATGTAGCTTACCATAGTGTTTCTTGACTTTATTGGCTTCTTCATATTCTATAATGCCGAGGTTGTTTAATGTACCTAATATCGTTTTGAAAAGCGCATCACCCCATTTTTTCATATAGTATCCGCGGCCGCCAACAGTCTCTATAATGGCCCCGGGTATACCTTGATGAGAGGCTTCTATAAATAACTGGCCTCTCTGACCCGATGATTCTATAGATACATGCCAAGATATGTTGTCTACAAAGGCCTTTACATAATCATGGTCTGGATACACACTTAGGATATATGGATATGAAAAGTGCCCGGCACAGTGTAGATCCAACACATAGTCCGACGATAACGCTATCTCCCAGACTGTCTTTATAATGCCTTTAGTAACAGTAGATCCCATTCCATCAGGAAAGACTCGATTTAGATCAACATGGTCAATAGGGTTATGCCTAATCCTAGCTTGGAACCCCGGCACATTTACAACTGGCACTACCTTTATAGATCCATTTAATTTACCTGTCTTATCTAGATACTCAATGAGTTTATATGCGGCATATACTCCTGTCACTTCATCGCCGTGGATACCTGCTGTAATGAGGATGCTTGGTGATCCAGTTCCATAGATGTATATCCTTAGCTTTATGCCAGAAAACTCCTCGATGATCACTTCTCGCTTCACATTTAGCCACCCCCTATAGAGACTAAATAATATATTAATTGTCAAGTTTGTCGATAAAACTGTAGTGTTAACTAGAGGCTTTATATCGTCTAAAAAAAGAATGGGGCTGGCTATGCCGTATTCAATGCTATTCAGCGAGGAGGCTTTCAATAATCCATTCGCCGTCTTCCTTCGATAGTTTTATATGGATGGTTGCGCTTAACCCATTTTGTCTAATCGCGAAATATACCTTGGCTCCTAATTTTGTTGAACTACTGGGTTGGATGGAGAGACAAACATCTAGAGCCCCGACACCATCATCAGGATATTTATTGGGGGCAGCCCATGTAAATATTCTGGTCTTAGGGATCTCTATCTCTTCATATAGATTAGGCGAGATCTCTAGTCCTTCTAAACTACGGTGGAGATATATGCTGGCTGTCCTACTCCCAAGGCATAGGAGGCGAATATATCTTAGTACAACATACGCCGCCTCCTTGATGTCTTTATCTGTAATTAATTGATTACTGACGAGAGTGTTGGACATAGCCAGCCCCATTAAAAAGAAATTAGAAAATGTATATCAATGAATTGAAACAGGAAGGGGTTTTCTTCAGATACATCAAACATTAATTATAATTAGAACCATATTTCAAAGAAAATGTTAGAAAAATCATAGGGAATCTTTATATTTACTAAATTCTTTTTACTAATGCGAAATAAGCTTTGTGAAAAAGCCTGTTGTTTAAAGCTGATAACTTGTAGAAGAGCGGGACTATCTTCTTCTCTCACTCCGTCTTTTTCTAGTCTTTCTCTTTTTCCTCTGAGGTTGCCTCTTATCCAATATATAACACCTGGTTTTATAATCTTCTAATTATAGTTATGGAACGCGAAGTATATTACTTAACATAGTTGATTATAGCTATATATAGATAACTTACTTGTTGATTAGGCCGTTAGCTATTCCTCTGATCTCGTCTGTTGGAACCATTATAAAGCCCTTTATGATCTGTTTAGGGGATGTGAGTGTATGTATTATATCAGATACTTCTGTGATATCCTTCTTATGCTCCTCAACTAGGACGCCGCCCTCTGAAAAAACTTCTGGTAATGCGTCGTATCTAAGTTGAATATACCGGGGGACTACATTAGGCACATATTCAAAATAGTATTCGGGGTCAAAACCATTCTCATAGACTGTCTCTCGTATTTTATCCAGTGCATTCGGTGGGAGACTGGATTTAACAGGTATGGGTTTAAATAGACGTCTAGTGAGGAACCTGGTGCTTAGGTCCTTTAATATGTCATCACTATGTTGACTCCAAATCTTTATCTGGGTTATAATAAGTGGATCGGTTATTTCTAGGTAAGAGGATGTCGGTGGGTTCATATGACTTTCAAATAAGATGTATATAGGTTTAAGTAAGTAATTATCATCTAGCTTTCCTTCTTGATATAAATCCCAGGCCCTCAAGAAAATCTTCCAGAACATGGTTCTTGCACTTAATGTTGTTTTATGATTATATACTAATCGATACATGTGGTACCTCGCTATGAAGAAACCCTCTATAGCTGGGATATCCTTTTCTCTAACCACAAAACGCTTGAACTGACTGTTATAGACTAAAGCCCTCTTGATACGTTCAAAGTCATATACACCACTAGCAACACCAGTAAAATATGAGTCTCTAAGTAGATAATCAAGCCGGTCAATATCCAATTCGGAGGATAAGAGACGTATCAGAGGAAGCCACGGCTCTCTTGACTTATCTGGCTCATTATATGTGGAACAACGCATCTCATCTTTATATATAGAATATATGAAGGATTTTACCTCATTCCCGATAACATGTTTCTCATATAATATTTCATATAAATTGGATTCTGAATCGGATATGATCTTAACTAACCAGTCTTCGTGTCTACATGGTTCAGTATCCAGAGAACGCTCTCGGAATATGTTTTCTATCATTGTCTCGAAATCATGAGAAAATGCTGCATGACCAACGTCATGAATAAGTGAAACAATTAGAAAGAGCTCCTTAGACTCTTTATCAAATTCTTGTTCAGGCATTTTACTGAGGAACTCCCTCGCCAATGAATATACTCCTAGGGAATGTTCAAACCGGGTGTGGCGGGCTGTAGGATATGCGAAGAAACTCATTCCAGTTTGACTAATATATCGCATCCGTTGGAATTCCGGACTGTCAATAATATCAAGCAGTATACCATCTCGTATATTAACATCGATCTCTATGAAGCCATATAACGGGTCACTAATGTATTTCACGTGCCTACTCATCTTTATACACTCATTTAACCCTCTGAAATATAATGTCTATAAGTAAAAATTAGCTTTCATTAGAAAAACATGTAGAGACAAAATTTACTAGTCTATTGACCTTCCAATCAACAGTATTTGTAATTTCAGATAGCTTGGATTTAAATCGGTCAATGGGGTTGGTGGCCGAAGAACATGCGATCAACATCCTGCCGAGGCTATCGACTAAATCAGCTATTGCAAATATACTTATGGTTCTGTCTAGGATCATGGTTACTCTAATCGAAATACGGCTAAGTGCATCGATAATCTTTTCGTCATCAGATACGTCACTTATGATCTGGGAGCATGATATGAAAAACTTAGTTGGAGAGGGGATGGGAAAGGAAACATGCTCCTGTATCATGAGGTACTCGCCATGCATAACTAAATATGTTAAATCCATTATTCGTAGAATGTTAATGACGATGGAATTATGTGCATCTCCCCCTAAAGCATTTATTACATAATTAGATATTTTCATAGGGTTAGTTACTATGTTTTCATAATTGCTAATAAACCAATCGCAGAAACCAGTTGTGAAAAAAGCTTCTTTTTCACTGATAAAGAGGGTTCTAACATGTGTATCTGACAAACGATCTCCAAATCTATCCATGATTATATATAAATCTTCTAAATTGGAAAGCGACTTTGTTTCTTCACATGAATAAAGTAATGTATCCCATAGCTTTGTTTCCTTGTTATTAGAATAGTGGCGTAAAGCTAGTGCAAATATTGCTCCTAATAGTAAAAAGATTCTAGGATCGGGCTTCGTCTCATATATCTTTTTAAGAATCCGATATCTATGGCGTCTGTATTCAAAGTTGAGTATAGAATTTATGCCTATAACAGCTAGCGCCTGAGAGAAGTCGCGTATTCTATCTAGATTTAAGGTCATGCCTAACATCTAAAATTATATGAAATAGAATATTTTAATGCGATTAGAAAATATGGAAGAACAATTTATGTATGTTTGTTGATATCTATGTTTCTATCTTTGATTTTAAGGCCCTCACAACTATGCGTAGAAACTCTTCCTGTGTACCACCAGATTCAAAAAACTTCCCGACAACTTCGAGATACTCTCTTTCTAGCGAGGAATACTGTTCATCCACCCATTTGTGAATCCTGTATGGAATCCCTAATACTGGCAGTATATGATGTTCACGTTCTTTTTTATCTAAGAACTTTACTAGTTCTATTGTGTTTAATATATTATATCCCATTTTCAGCCAAAAGTTAATCGCTTCTCTATCTTGAGGAAGAACCATAATATATGTCGAGTTACTATGTTGTTTAACATATGCTTCTGCTGCATCAACCAAGCTTTTACCTATCCCCATTCCCCTGTATTGTTTTTCCACAAATAGCTCCTCAATCCAGAAAACGCCATTTCTATCTGTGACTCTAATAAAAGCAACAGCCTTATTATTTAAAAACCCGATGAAAACCTTATCTTTACTGAGTATTGCAATAGCTTCCTTTCTATACGAAGAGCTTTCCATGGGAGTAAGACCCTGTTTTTTCCTTAGTTCATTGTAAAAACTAGTGTACATCTCAACAAAGGAATCAAGGTCATTCTCCCACGCGAGTTTTATCGTGAATATCCCTCTTCTGGACATTGCAGAGCACCACCGACGTTTATTACTAATCAATATTAATTTTATTTAAATTATTGGATATGGAAAAGACAAAAAATATATACTCTAATCCTTTATCGGGTTCATTCTCCCAATAAAATATAGAAAAAAATTAAAAACTTATTTTTTAAATACTATCTATTTAGTTTTTGATAAAAAATACATCTGGATGGGCCATGAGAAGGGAGGATGACGTTTTCAAGAGGCAACAACTATCAAAGTTATTATCAACTGATAAAATAGAAGTCGTTGGTATATCGGGTGTGAATCATAAGATAGAGATTTACCCAGTTAGTTTCTCTGATGGTGAGGAAATAGAGAAAGATCTTTTAAAACTTAAATTGATATGCATAGACTTGGATATTCCAAAGGGTATATTAGTGGTAACTAAAGATATTAAAATAAGTGAAGAAATAGAGAGGATGGCCAAAGACTCCGAAATCATCTTAGTAAAAAGCTTATCTGAAGAAGAGGGTGAACATTAACTGTATTCACCTTGGGAACGATGAAGAATAGTAAATAAAATCGCTCCAACGATGTGTTTCAAATTGAAAGCACTGTTGGAGAGCGTGCCGTGGGTTTATTTACTTAATTCAAATGCAGATTCAATCGCCTTCGTAGCTTCTACAGCGGGTGAAATCTCGTAGTACTCAAACATACCTGGATATTCATTGATCCAAACCATCCATTCCATAAGTAGTGCATCGGCATCATCGGCTTCTACGATAGTAATACCTCTTCCTCCAGGGAGCAAAAGCCAACTATGTAGTTTAATGCCCTTGGGAGGAACCATGCCTTTTTCCAACAGCTTCATTCCTGTCTTAGCTGTCTCACTTACAGTGACGTCTTTACTAATTTTCCAAAAAGCAACGAACAACATTTAAAACCAACTCATTAAGAAAAGGTACTATAGTAATTTACTTAAGTAAACATATATCTATTATATTGGCCAAATACATATTTTTCGTTTAGTGTGCTTTTAGTTTAAATAAATAGAATAAAATAAATACATGTTTTGTTATCTTAGGCGGAATCTTGTATGTAGTGAAGAGTTAAAATGATAATATAAACTTTTGGATTAGAAATCGATTAGTAATTATTTTTCGATGCTCTGCTTTTGTTTTTATTTATTACATTTACATTAATAATTCATATTAAGTAATTTTTTAGATTTATCTATAATACCCGATATTTAATTTTTTGAACTATGACGTGGAATAGTGGAAATCTACTCTTTAGATTGGTTCTGGGAATACTAATTTTCATAATTTCTACAAATTTTATTGTATTTGTGTCCCCTTCCCCCCAACGTTTTTCAAGAATAGTACCCTCTCAAAACCCTTATGATGTCTGGCGGGAGGATGTAGCCAAGAACATTGGACCAATAAATTACGTTGTCTTATCCAATACATCTGAGAAATATGAAAATATAGTGATTATACGTGAAAAAATTGAGTTCCCCATGCATATCGAGGATCAGACCATTAAGATAGTTGGGGAGCTTGTTTATCCCTCAGATTATTACCAGTATAGAAATAATTTACATGCTATCTTGCTGGTGCATGGAATTTATTCTGATAGAGAGATGATGATACCAATAGCGAAAAAACTTGTTGGTGAGGGGTTTGTTGTATTGGTGATTGATGCCGCGGGTCATGGTGAAAGCGGATTTGCCTTTAAACCAAGAGACCAGTTCCTTCCTCCAGTAGACGATGAGAATGTAAAGGCGTCGTTGCTATATCAAGTATACCTATCTGGAATTACAGGAATAAGCCTATTAGAAACCGTTAGTAAAGAAAGATTTAATTTCAAAACTATCGGAGTAATGGGTATTTCAATGGGTGGGCTAACAGCGTATATGGTTGCTGCCTTAGATGATAGAGTGGCATATACCATTCCCATGATAGCAGCGGGAGAATTGTCATACGCCATATACAGTGGAGGAGTTGCCAACGCACTCATACCCCCAGATATGGATATCAACAAACTTGAAGAGTTAGACATAGCCCTAGATCCATATTACTTTGCTGACAGGATAAATGTCCCGATCCTAATTACATATAGTACACACGACGAGTTTTTCCCATTAGAGGGGCTTGTAGATACCGTGAGACGTTTAAATACCAATAGGTGTTATCTTAAGATTAATCCTAATTTAGATCACGATGTTAAAGAAGAGGACATTAATGTAACCATCGAGTTTATAAAGAAAACCATCAGAAATACCGTGTTCGTAAGTAAGATTAAGGTTAATACGGTATATCTAGGATTAATATCGATTCACGAAGTTGAACATCCTTCCAATTATGATGTATCATTATACTGGAAAGCGGCGATCCCTGGTTTTCCATGGATAAAGTCTGGTGGCAGAATAGCTGTATTACCTACTTTATTCCCTATAAACTACTTTGCAGAGGCCAGGTCACCTGATAATAGAATAATAATAACGACGGTTCCAGAGAAAATTAATCCAGATTATTCTTATATTTATCTGCTTGTCTCGCTTTTGATGTCGATACTGATCATATATAAAGTTGATAAAGAACAGGATACACGGTGGTTGGCTGGAAAATATCTAGCTTTCTTCCTACTACTTGTATCTCTTGTTATGCCAGTTGCGATATATCCAGACAGATTTATAGTGAATATGTTCCATGTCCTGGAAAGATTCGGAACACGATATCAGTTATTCATCCACGAATCAACATATGTTCTCACGGCATTAGTACTTCTATCTTTCTCATTCTCTCTAGAGAATCTTCAGAGGCTTGTGTATACAGTATTATCAGCGGGATTCATAGTCTTAATGGCTTTAGATTATTATATGGTTAGTGTAGCAATGGGAGTAGCAGGGTTTAAACCATGGATAGTTCCACTTACATCTATATTTCCACTGATATTAGGAAACATACTTTTACATGTATTCTACAGGAGATATGTCAAGGGAGAAGAAACATAAAAAGAAAAATGTATAATATGAAGAAATTGGGCTAACTCAAATCTAGAACATCTTCAGCCATGTCCACATATTCTTTTGCATTATCGATCAAGCTACTAACCGAGCTTAATAGTGACTTAGCAGCATCATAGTCAGAGTCTCTTATAGCTTGCTTTGCCTGGTCAATTTTTTCATAAGCCTCATTTAGTAAAGAAGACGCATTATTGAGAAATGTTATTGCCTCTGTAGAGTTCATAGACACCGCTTGATCCATCAGATATTCGATCCTAGCCTTTGTCTGGTTCAGCTCCTTTTCGTATTCCTCAAGCTCCTTCATCAGCGAATAATAAGTAGAATCCTCGTGATCCTCGTCTTCATTACTACCGTCATCCTTAGTTTCGTCATCATGATGCTCGTCTTCATGGTCTTCTGAAGATACACCCAGCATCTTTTTCACGTAGTCGAGGATGTCCTCGGCATGATCCTTATAATACTCTGCTTCATAAATCAACATCATTGCTGTAGTGTAGTTTCCAGCCTCTGCCTGAGCCTTTGCCTCGTCTAAACGTAGCTTAGCTGTATCCAAGAATGTCTTGGAAGTATTTAGTAATTCTATGGCTTCTGTGTTGTTTGTAGATATTGAAATATTTTCCAGCCACATCAACTTAATATAGGTCTCGTTTATCTCTCCATATAGTTCATAAAGCTCCTCCCATAGACTATCGTCCACACTCTCTTTGATAAGGTCTTCTAGGTCATGTTCATCTGAAGAAGACTCTATGCTCCATATTACGTTAGAGAGTATTGACGTTGTCCTATTGAGATTTGATATTGCTAAGTCAATTGCGTCAATGATCTCTTGAGAGACGTTCATGGCAACGAGTGTCTCTCTGATGTCTAGTAATATAGATATTGTCTCGTTTACATTTTCCAGACCAGATTCTATGTGGGACAGTACATTATTGCTTCCGCTAGACTCAGTCAGTTCCTCCAATATTTCTAAGGCTGCTTTTAAGGTCTCTTTTGAAGTAGCCTTTGCTTTGTTTTCCTCTAGAATATCCTCCGCTTTATCAATAAGCTCCTTAGCAAGCTTTAGATCTCCTCTGTCAACTGCATTGGCCGCCTCTTCTAACAATAGCCTGACTTCACTCAGATTTAGAGAATCAGCCATCTTAATTGCAGATTCAATAACCTCTTTAATCTCCTGGGTTTCTATGCTGACTGTTACATCAGGGGAGACTGTGATTGTTTCTCTTAGTAAGTTGAAGTATCCAATTAAGGTATCCAATATATCTTGTAGCTCTGCAGCGCTCATGCTCTCAAGAGAAGAATCATCGATGGTTTCTAAGTATTGCTTGATCTCTAACTTGACAGTTTCATTTGCATCTGAGTGCTTCAAAAGCTTCTTTACAACCTCTTTGTATGCCTCAATAGTCTCTATTAAAACCTTTTTTTCATCGTATTGCGTATTACTTGCTACAGTAAATGCTGGGTTAACCAATACGATGCTAATTATGAAGATTGCAATTAAACTTAATCCTAATATTGTTTTGTTCATATTGTTATCACCTCGTTTTCTCCACCTCATAATAAAAAAGTTTCAGTATATTAAGGACTATGTGGAACAAGAGTGGAACAAAGTAGGAACAACAAAGGAAAATCTAGTTTACTTAATGCTCTTTCTTTAGGATAATCTTGTTTCTACGGTTGTCTTTCACTATTTCCACATACCCTAGCCTCTCTAGACGACGTATATGTCTCCATAACGTGGTTTTAGGGAGTCTCAAAACCCGTTGCAGGTCACTTTGGTACATAGTTTTACTCGAAGTAGACTTTAGGGCATCAATAATTGACATATCCACCTCATCTAGTTCTCTCATAGCATATTCATCAAGCTCTAGTTTACTCCGTCTTCGATATCTATAAAAATATATTAGTATTCCTGTGCCAATGAGTATGGCGGCTATTACAATCAAGGAACGTAGATCTAGGTAACTAGGCATTATGGGAGGGGCCTCATTTTCGGTGGGAGGGGCTTCTTTGATAGTATATTCAATCGTAGCAGGGCCTTCAAATACAAAAGCCAAGTTATCATCTAGGTAATATGTATTGATGATCTTTTCTGGCATACTTAGTAATACTACATTAGGAGCAATAATCATTGTGATAGTATCTTTAGCCACTATATCAACTTTGAAGACACCGTTGGAAACTGTTGTATTACTGACATATTTGATGGTGAAGGAGCTTTTACCGCGAGCGGGGACATATACTGTATTGTTAACAACTATGGCAGGGATCATGGTGTCGTTGACATAGACTTCTACACTAGCTGGAATAGGGAAAGTTGGGAGACTTATTTCATTTAAACTTCCTAAAACTTCTCCAGAAACAGTTCCATAAACTACGCCGTTTACATCTATTGTTATCATAGCAGTTGAAACTGTCACCAGTCCAAGTGTATATAAAATTGGGACTATTAATGCTAGTACTATAGGCAATGACCACACAATTAGTTTTCTTCTATGTTCCATATTTTGTTAACCTCTAACAAAAATATAACAATGCTATGATGTTATATTATTTAATATAAAGCTATCTTTGAAATAGATGGATAAAACGGTTTTTATAATGACATTACTTGGGTGGTGGGGGTGGGTAGGAAGTTTTTAAATGATGTTCTTCAAAGTCATGAGAGAATATTTTCAGCGTTGCAGAGTTTAGAAGCAGATTTACTAATGGTTCTCAGAGATGTAGAGGAAATGTATAAAAAAGAAGTATCTGTAATCAGGCATCATTTGGATATTTTTCTAAGGATATATGAGAAAGAACTCCAACTACATTTTAGAGTTGAAGAAGAGGCTATATTTCCATATATAAGAGAAAGAGGAATTGTCGAGGAACTGGTAAAGGAGCATGTCGCTATTGTTAAGGAAATGGACCGTCTCAAAGAGAAAAGGGAAGCTGATCCTTATGGTGCTCTAAGTATTTTAGAGAACATCATCGTTATGCTGAAGAATCACGTGGTAAAGGAGAATAAGTTATATGCTGAAATGAATGAATATCTGACGATTAAGGAAATGCATGAAATTAGAAGTAAAATAAAAGGTATTTATGATGAAGAAGACGGTTCTTAGAAATACTTCTCTTCTGTCATATCTGCACCGAGAGCGTCTCCTTCTATGTTCCGTCTATTCCTAAAGTAATTTGGATTGAGGACTTCTTTGTATATTTCATGTTGAATTATTACCCTCATGATCTCGTTTGTACCGGTCCATATTAACCCGAGTCTGGTGTCTCTTAGTAGTCTCTCAAGTGGATATACTGTAGTGTATCCTATGCCACCCAAGATCTGTATCGCATTATTAACAGCCTCCCAAGCAGCTTCTGTAGCAAATACCTTCGCCTCAGAGACCAGGCGACGGACCAAGGGATAATTGCTGTCAATAAATTCATCAGCTGCCTTTGCAGCTTGGTATACTAATCCCCTACTAGCATCGATTTTAGTTATCATATCTGCTATTTTAAAACTGACTCCTTGGAACCGTCGTATAGGTTGGCCGAAAGCCCGCCTCCTATTGCTATATCTAACTGCAATTTCAAGAGATGCCATTGCTGTTCCAATGGCGCCTGCTGCGCTTGTCATTCTCTCTGGTATCATCATCCTATTGAAGACTCTGTATCCCTTATTCAATTCTCCTAAGAGGTTTTCCTCGGGCACCTTAGTATCTTTAAATACTATTCTAGCGGTTCCACCTCCTCTGGTTCCCAGCGTCCCGTATACAGCAGCTACTTTTACACCATGGTCACGTTCAACTATAAATGCACTAAGCCTGTCCTTGGGATTAGATGCCTCTGGATTAGTAACTGCATATGTTATAAAGAAATCGGCTCCTAATCCGCCTACTACAAATCTTTTTTGTCCATTTAAAATATAGCAGTTGCCTTTTTTCTCTGCTCGTGTCTGGGTACCGCCAAATACGTCGCTTCCAGTACCTGGCTCAGTTATGGCTTCGAAGCCACATAGTTCTCCTTTTAACATTGGTTTAAGATAGTTCTCCTTCTGCTCTTTTGTGCCAAAAACATACAATGGCTCTCCTACAATACTCGACATACTATAGAGACAGTTTAGAGTAAATCCCAGTACTCCGAACTCCTCTATGACTGCTGTTTCGCAGATCCAACTAACACCCCGACCCCCATATTCTCTTGGAAAACGTAGACCTAAAAGGTTTTTTTCTCCAGCTAATTTGATGAATTCCTTGGGAAAAACAACCTCCTCTCTATCCATCTTACGTATGAGATCTGATGGAACTTCGTTTATTATAAATGACAGTGCTTCTTTAACGATCTTCTTTTCAGCATCATTTAATAGAAATTCATACATGTTAATCAACCTAAAAATAATTTTCTATATCTAAAATTATAATAATAGAGGAGTTAATGAAAGAAAATTATGGGAGAATAGATTTTTAGTTTAAATGGTTTCTTTAATGATGGGAAATGAAGAAAAACTTGCTTTCACTAAATACGATTGTCTGGATATTGATCATTATCTTCATGTTAATTGGATTGACAGCGGCATATTATTACAAAGGAATCCTGAGCTATTATGAAAATGTAGAAATATGTGAATGTATCGAAATTAGGGATGTTTTAATACTTCAACTGCAAGAGAAAATTGGATTTATAGGAAGATACATGATTGATATTGCTTTAGCAGGGTTTTCTATCGGAGTGATTTTAAGTGTTCTGACCTTAGTAGGAAGTTTGAAGACTGGTTATCTCTTTACAATTTCATCAACTGCTGTCTCTGCATTGCTTATACCAATATTGATTTTAATTGAAATAGAGACTGGTATAATATGCGAATATTGTACTGTAATGCAAGTATCTGTTGTTTCTTCAACGATCCTCTCCCTGCTATGGCTTACAAATATAAGGGAAAAATGATGATATGCCTCCTAAATAGTGGAAAATTAAAGATGGATTTATGACGTTATAAGGAACAAAGATTGCCTGTAATAAAGTGTAGGCGTTATAAGCACTATACAACAGTAATAGCAGAATTATTATGAGAGTAACTGTAGCGAGTAAATGTAGTAGTGATTGTCCTCTAGATATGCTGAATATTTTTGTACGTATAGTTACTTTACTCACATCTCTATATTCTTCACTCCAAGAAATTTGTCCAGCTGATCGGGATGGAGGGGGGATTACATACTGGTATCCACCAATACATATACTTTTATCTAGTGCATCATGTAGTATCTCGGAATAGCGTCGCATCAAAGAATGTCTAGGTGAAGACAATACAGTTTGTATATCATCCTTATGGCAGGCAAGTTTATTTAATAAACCTTTGTCAACTAATAGATCGAAGAATATCTTAACATCATTATCAGATCCATATCTCAAAATATGGGTGATGGCGCTCTCCAATTTTATAATAAAACCGTCTACAGAGCGTGTTGTATCTAGGCCGAATCGAACGATTTCAACAGCCTCAATTATATACGATGGATAATCCATTTCCAATCATCCTATCACAGTTGAAAGATAGAGTAATAAACTAAATAAAAATTATAGTGGTTTATTCCCTAAATATTCAGTTGCCCCTATATCCGCAGAAAAATTATCTCTTGGATTTTATCCGGTAATATACCACTCCAGAACGGGTTACCGATTCAACCAAACCAAGCTCGACAAGCTTTCTCAATCTACGATAGAGGGGGGTTTTAGGGATACTTGTCTTTTCAATGAGTTCTCTGGCCGTTAACTCTCCATATTTAGACAGGGTAGTTAGTATTCTGTTGTCCCTATTATCCAATGAACTATATATATCTTCTGACTCTCTACGAGAGCCGTATTTTTTAAGCACGAAGTATATTACTACGATCGCTAACAATATCCCTATAGCTAGTAGTATAAGCCACGTACCCGTGAAAAAGCCTGTGGGAGGAGAGGGTTCAGAAGGGGGAAGTGGCCCCGTCCCATCAGGGATCTGTGGAACGAGGACATATTTTATTTCTATCGGACCTGGTTGAAAAACAAAAGCTACAGTCTCATTTATTATAGTAACATCAAAATTATCTGGGGTTATTTCATACATCATCATGTTATCTGAAAGCATTACCGTTACAGGGTAGGGAGAGTTGAGAGAAAGAATCCAGTCTTCTCCAACTTTATTAGTGAGTTCAGTTACCATGTAAGTGAGAACAACTTTTTCACTCGGTACGGTTAGATAAGCAACACCCTCAGACACTTCAACGGGAACTGGCGTCCCATTGCTATTTGCTTCGATGTATACGGGATTTCCTAATAGTTTTACAGAGATTTCTTCAGGGGGAGACGCAGAAGATAATATTTGTGTAATAACAACAGAACCATCATCATATACCTCGATAATTGTGGATTCTATGTTATATGCGTACACACATCTTGCTGAAAGAACTATTGTAACTAGTAAAAATAGGCAAATTAGCCATCTTCTCCCCCACATTTTAACCACACCACTATGATAATATGACAATTAGTCTAAAAATCCTTTGTATTAAATGTTTTTTACTCTATATGTAATAAAAAAATAATAAAAAAGTATGTGTGGAAAAATTAGCTGGATATCTCCGCCTTTACCTGCTCAATCCAACTGAGCATGTTATTGATCTTTTCAACCAACATTGGTGGGGGGTTCTTCATCTCATTTAGGTTATCGAGAATCTTTGTTAAGACGTTCTCAGCGTTGTTTAGCATATCTAAGAACTTCTCCCCTGAGATGATCCCCTGGTTATATAGTTTATATGCTCTCTTCAGTCTGAACTCCATTGTTTCTAGGCCTGCAACTAGCTTCGCTAGTCTATGGATAAACATGTTTTCCATTGCTTCTCTAAACCGATTCTTCATCTTTTCAAACATGCTAGTGACGGCCTTCAGATAATGATGCATACCCCTGAAGATCGGCATGACTGAAGATAATGTATTGTTGATAGTGTCTATAGCTTGTTCAAGGTATGATACTGCAGTTAGTACGTCATCGTTTTCAAGTGCGTCCAATGCTAAGAGCATGTAGTTCCTTGCTTCAACTAGAGCATCTCTAAGAATGATTAATGCAGAAGTAAAGTTGCCACCCATTTCACTGTAGTTCCCAGACATGTCGATTGCTCTATTCATGAACTCAATTAGTCGATCGGTTATGTTTATAATATCAGTTAGCCTATCTTTTGCAGCATCTACATCACCATCCTCCAATACATTGATTGTCCTGTTTAAGACGATTGTTACCTTTTGAGAAGCGTAGAACATCCCTATCACTGCCTTATCTGCAAATGTGGCTAATATCCATCCCTTTCTCGCAAATTTGTGTAGTGCTGCAGTCGCCTGCCCTATTAATTTAGAGGCTTCTGCAATTAGATGAGCTACATCAGACTCTTCATATTCACCGCTTTCCAAGAGTGACTGTGCCTCCTCAAGCAAGCTTCTAGCGTCAGAGACCATGGTTTTAATGTCATCGGGAACAGTTATACTTCTGTTCTCTAGCCATTCTATTGTATTCTCTAAACTTGCAACCATTTTGAGTTTAACTTCTACAGCAGTTTCTAGCCTGTCCTCCACGAGTTCATGTTTAGCTTCTTCAGGAAGGTTACTTAATACATATTTTGCCACAGGTGCAAATACACCCGAGGCTCTAACAGCAGTCTTTATCGCCTCCAGTGGAGACTCCTCAACTAGTTCACTAGCATTGGCTAGTATCGATCTAGCTTTATCAATATATATCGTTAGATTATCTGGTATCGTGATTCCGTATTCATCTGCTAATGCGAGGACGGCATCTATCCTAGTAGAGATCTTATTTATAATTATGTTGGCGACTCTCTCAGGTACTCCCCTCTCTTCTGAACCAGCGGAAACAGGGTAGGCTGGCATTAATGTAAAGACGCTTGATAACACAAGCATTAGTATGAGACCTATTGATACTACCTTTATTCGCCTCATATTTCTCACCACTTAAGAAAATGATTAAAAATATGTATAAGGGAATCGGTGGGAAACCTCGGGAAAGAAGCGGGAAGGTATTAGAAACTATTTTAATAGGATAGTGTTGTATAACGGTAGTTTATGAGTGGGTACCTTAAAGAATTTCTCGATTGTATCTGAAAGATTAATTATTTTTTCAGGCTCTCCATGAACTATATATACACTTCTCAACAGCTTCTTTAGTCTACTCACATATCCAAGCAACTGCTTTCTGTCACTGTGACCCGTGAATCCATCTATTTTATGAACCTCCATATTTATGTTGATTGTACGGAGACGTCCATCTTCCATAAAGTCGACTTGTTTCATTCCATCAACAATCTTTCTACCTAATGTGTCAGGAACCTGATAGGTTACAAATATAAGTGAGTGTTTTTCCTCCCCAGCAAATGCCTTGAAATACTCTATTACCGGCCCACCTTGCATCATACCCGATGTAGATAAAATTATTGATGGAGAGGGGTCTTGAATTATCTCATCACGTGTACTTGAAGTATCGACTGGAACAAGATATTCTGTGTTAAAGGGGTTTTCTCCACTTTCTCTGAACTCATTACGTATGCCAGACTTCAAATACTCGAGATAAACGCCATGAATCTTATTAGCTTCATCAATCATGCCATCTATGTACACAGGGACTTCCGGAAGCTTCATTTCTTCAGGCGTATCCTTCCTAGTAAGATGATATATTACCGCTAATATCTCCTGAGCCCTACCTACCCCTGGAACCGGTATAAGGGCTTTTCCACCTCGCTCAAGTGTTTTTCTCACAACTAGAGAAAATAGGGCCTCTACATCCTTTCTAGGAGGGAGAATATCATATCGCCCACCGTATGTTGACTCCATAACTAGGGTCTCAGCCCTAGTGAAGTCGGATTTCGCTGGATCTAATAATCGCGTCTGCCCAAATTTGAAATCGCCAGTTAAAAGAATGTTGTAAACACCCTCAGTTATATGTAGGTGGACCATTGCAGATCCTAAAATATGTCCTGCATTAAAGAATGTCAATTTAATATCGGGAGAGATATCTGTAACTTGGTTATATTTCAGGGTGATTGTGTGTCTAATCATATTATGTATATCCTGCTCATTATAAGGTGAAGCCCCGCTTCCTTTCTTAGAAAGATTTATAAGATCCTCTTGAAGAAGGATACTTAAAGGCAAGGTGGGTTCTGTCATGTATACTGGTCCTCGATAACCATGTTTATATAAAAAGGGTATCAGCCCTGAATGATCTAGATGTGCATGTGTAACGATAACTGCATCGATCTCGTTGATATCAGTGTCTAGCAAGTCTATTCTTGGATATGCTGCTTCACGTGATTCTACATTGACTTTCAAACCAAAATCAATGAGAATCTTACTCTCTGTAGTTGATATTAAGGTAGCTGACCGCCCGACTTCTTCAGCACCGCCTAAGGCCGTTATCCTAATCGCTTTACTTGGATTTATTGATGGGCGGAAAACACGATTGCCAACTGCAGATAGAAACCGCAGCGGCTCCCTCTTAGATTTTGGTTTATAATATATTCTACTAAAAACCTTAGGCACTTCTTTGAAATACCATCTAAAGACTGGTATCCATGCCGTTTCTTTTACTATCGCTGTAGTTATACGATGACGAAGGTCATTCGTCAGATATTGAGATATAAAGATAATAACTTCTCCTCTAGATTCATCGAAAAACATTCTATAACGCTCTCTCGGGATATCCTCTGCTTTAAATATATTCTCTATAATATGCCTAGCCTCATGAGGATCCTTTCGGATTCTAGGCTCAGATCGAATTACAAACCGTCTCTTGAATTTTGTGGCTAAGGAGGATATAAGCGACGGGCTCTCGAAGAATATGAGGGGATTACGTGTATAAATAGCTAGAGTTGGCCCTTCGTATTCAATTCTAGTTATTTGGGCTTCCATTGGAATGCTTTTCAGCAGTTCAGTTGAAATCATGAGCTCATTGTTAAAATCCGTCATTTTTAATCAAACCCGTTTAAAACATCAAACACCAATTGTTTGTGTATACGCATGTTTGGGGGATATTGAGATTATTTGTCTCAATATTTAAATGCTTCTACTAACATTGGTTCGCACGCCTTTTTTAAGATTATCTAAACCTGATTATGTGAAGACTGGTTACAGTCAAGTCCTTATATCAGACATATCTTTAAGATATGTATCCTTTTCTTCTCTGGAGAGCTCTCTATAACCCTTCTCGTCAATAATTGCAATATTAAAATCATCTCCACTTGCAACGTCTCTTTTCATCGCTGATAATAATGCTTTTGCAGCTAATGGTATTCCTTCATTAACAGACATATCTTCTCGGTACTCGCTTTCAATTACTCCTATGGCAATTGGAGACCCAGATCCAGATACTGTGTAATTATCTTTTATAAGTGATCCGAATGGGTCCAGTTTGTATATCGAAAAACCATCGAGATCCTTTCCAGCGACGATTAACTCTGTGATCAATGGGAACATTCTATTTCTATACAGTATAAATGATAATAACCTTGCAGCTGCTTTGGCGGATACTTGTTTCCCGTATTTTAGCTCATAGAGATTAACATTGTATTTTAATATATCAATTATAGCTTGGGCATCGGCGACTACGCCGGCAATGGTAACAGCTATGTATGGCCGTATCATAAATATCTTTTTACCTATCTTATGAGCAACAAAATAGCCGGCAGTTACTCGTGTATCTGAGCCTAATACAACTCCGTCTTTACATTTTAATGCAAGGGTCGTAGTACCTGTCTTATAGATATTTTGATCGTCTCCATGCCTCGGCATCCTATTATAAAAATCCATTTTATACACCATCGCTAAGAATAAAACTAAATTATTATAACAATAAACTTAAATTTACCCTCTAAGTTATTCTCTACACCTTATATATAAGTCTTAGAAACACCTAGCCAATATATTATTTAATGTATGGTCTTTTATAAAACTCTCGTCTCTATAGTAATAAAGGATATTTTCCTAAGAGATATTATTTATTAACACCAAGAAAAAATTAATTTGGAGTGTTGGTTTGATTTATTTACTATATAGCAACGAAGTTTTTTGGGGAATAAAGCTTTAATATTTAATTTAGTGGAAGGTATGGAAAGATATGAGAGGCGAGAATGAAATTCACAGAATGGATCTTCCTAAGACGGTGATAGTGGGAGAAGGCATATTAAATAGACTCAGCGAGATCTATGGACACATTAGAGAAGGGATGGAGAAGATAGTTATTATCACAGGCCCTAATGTCTATAAAATTGTTGGGGAAGAGATAGATCCTAAAATACTTGATATAGATAAGAGGTTTTTCGCCTATAGAGCTAGCTGGGAAGAAATCTATAGGATAGAGAAGGAAATAAAGAAACTTATTGATTCGGGAGTTCCTGTAGATATTATCATTGGCATAGGCGGTGGAAAAGTTATTGATGTTGCGAAAATGATTGCATTCAGGCTTAACAAGAGTTTTGTAAGTATTCCTACCACACCATCCCATGATGGAATAGCGAGTCAATTAGTGTCAATAAGAGGAGGGGGGAGAGCGTATTCCTATGTCACTAAGCCACCTACTGCAGTTATAGTTGATATTGAGATCATTAAAGATACACCGCATAAATTTATAGCAAGCGGGGTGGGAGATGCGATTGCAAAAATAACAGCTGTAAAGGACTGGCAGTTAGCTAGAGACAAAAAAGGAGAATACTATGGAGAATATGCAGCTAGTTTAGCGCTACTTGGTGCTGAGCTTGTTAAAAGAAACAGTGAGAAAATTGGGTCAAGAGATCCTGAGGCAATTAGAACCTTAGTAGAGGCCTTGATTAGTGATGGAGTGGCTGCTGGAATCGCTGGGAGTAGCAGACCGTGTAGCGGCTCTGAGCATTTGTTTAGTCATGCTTTAGACTTATATGGAGAAAAGCATGCATTACATGGACAGCAAGTAGGAATAGGCACTATTTTGATGGCATATCTTCATGGCCTAGATCATGAGGAGATAGCTGATACATTAAGAAAGGCAAGTGCTCCAACTAACTATAAAGAACTAGGAGTTAGAAAGGAAGACGTTATAAAAGCATTTGTAAAGGCTAGGGAAATTCGCCCTGATAGATACACTATCCTGAATGAGTATAGTATTAATAAAGAAAACGCAGAGAAGATCTGTAGGAAAACGGGTGTCATATAGAGATGGAGAAGGAAAATAACAAAATTGTCTATTTGATTGATAAAAATGTATGTGAGGTAGGATTTAGATTTGTCTATCACAACGTAGATGCATGTAAAAAATGTGGCCATAAGGATCTGTGTACTGGAAAACTAGTTGAGGGAAGAGTATACGAAGTGCTGAATATTCTGAAGACAAAGAAGAAAATTATATGTCCAATAACAGAAAATGAGATGAGTCTTGCTGAGGTGTCATTAGCAAGTATCCACACTTCACTATCTACTAAAAAAGCGGTTGAAAACATTGTTACTTCTTGGAGTAGCCCGATATGCGAGAACTATAACTGCGAATATAGAGAAATATGTTTTCCTAAGGGACTTATAAAAGGAGATAAAGTTAGGGTTAAAAAAGTAGAGGAAAAAATATCTTGTCCACTAAAGTACAACCTTACTCATGTGACTGTTCAACCTCTTCTGTAACAGCCTCGGTTGCCTCTTCCTCCACTTTCTTTACAGCTTCATCGACAAATCGTATCCTCCTGATCTCCTCTATGTATTTGAGGATGCTATCGGCTATGGGCTTCTTCGATAGATGGAGATTGGGATTGTTTAAAGCCTTGTCACCTAGCTCTATTAAAATGGTCTGATCTTTCTTCTTGATAGATAGTTTCACATTTTCTAGGAAGTTGGGGTCTATGTGTTTTATTAACTCACGTATTTTTTCATCAAGTTTACTCAGCACTTTTACAATCTTGACTTTATATAATAAATATTTGCCAGCTAAGGGTGGATTGAAATCCAACATCACTCTTCCACTTACTACTGCTCGAACTATCGCAGGCTTACCATCGACTTCGAGCACGACTCCGGGTGCAATGTCACCTTTAACACCGGTTTCACGTAGTTTTCTGATCGTGGTTGTCCTAATTTTTTTACTATCTCGTATACCAAATCCTTTTTCTGGAGGAACTTCAACTTCATATTCCTCGTCTTCTTTTTTACCAACGAGAGAGTCTTCAACGCCCTTCAGAAGCCATTCCTCTCCGACTATGACGAGGGTAGGGCCATATCTAGCTTTAGGATCGTATATGTTGAATTCTTTTGCAATATCTTCACTTGTTGTATCAAAAACTTCATTTGTCTCCTTAACGTAGCCGGTGTACTCGACTAATACAAAGTCTCCTTCTTTAATGATAGGCTTCTCTTTCTTTTCTTTTGCAGGCATGTTCTCCATCCCCTCTGCCTCCTAAACCATATTGTATATTTCATGTAAATAAAGTGTCATATATCTTTAGATTAAGACCTTAGATTTAAACCCTTATTAAAATTATGCTTCATACCTTTTTTGTCACACCATGTCAAGCACATTATTTTTCTTATGAGGTTTGTCAGTTTTTGATAGATCTATAATTCTTTGTAGCAAATTGGCCTCTATTAGATAATTTGCAACGCTTTCTTGAACCAGTTCTTTCCAATTACCATTTAATAGGACACGTCTTCTGAATTCTTCACCAGAGTAGATTTTTCTTTTATAGAGTGGAATAGGAGAGACCTTATATCCTGCTTCCTTGAATAGCCTTTTGGTCAGGGGATCATTACTATAAACCACGTGAAACTCAGGAACCAAGGTTTTTACAAGTGAAACCCACGTAGTATGGACTTCAGTATCTGGAATTGGAACAACGTAATAATTTTCTCGTGGAATACCTGCTTCATCAAGACCAAGAAAAATCATTTTTAATCGCTCACCAGCTGTAAAGGGATTCTTCAGTGTATGAGAAACAAGAGCGCTACCAATTCCAATAATAAAATTATTATGCTTCTCATATACGTGTTTGATGCCGTGTAGATGTCCCTTATGGAATGGTTGGAATCGGCCTATAATGAGGGCAATCTCCATGAATATTCACCTACCGTCGAAAACTAAATGACCCCACCAAAATATAATAAATTTGTATATAATTTACATAATAATTGCTTCAAATCTCTTTTACAACATAAAACTACTATGAATATACTGGTGATTAGGGACTCTGGAGAATTGCTAGACGTATAAGAATTACGTCTTTTCTTACTGATATCCTATTGATCTTCTTAGCTGGTTTAGGGAGGTGTATTTTTGCTTTATAACGTTTGATTGGCATAGCTGAGATTCCCTCATGAAACAACGTGGGGGAGATATCCCTCCTGAGCATACATTCCACTAGAAGATGATACTCATCTAGAAGAGAGATCTTCAACGTGTTTACGTCCAGTAATGGCGTGTCCATCATAATAACAAGCTCGTTTGTGGACTCGTCTTCATCAATACATATGAGAGGCTCTAAAATACCTTTTGAGAAATCGTCTTGAGGTAGGCCTCCATATCTGAATTCTTTTATCCATATATCTTCCTTGTAGTAAAATATAGAGTCGTCACTCATGTCAAATCACCCTGATGATTTTTACATATATATCGAAGACATGGGTTTGGTCCCTGTGGGAGATGGTTGTTGAGACGACATTTGCGTCTGAATTTGCTTCATCATTGAACGGGCCAGTAACTTAATCTGAGAAGCCTTTTCTTCTAATGCAGTTACATCTATGGTAATATCAAGCATTGTAGACAAATGTGATAGATATACTATTGAGGCGTCTATATCAGGAAAATAGGGGAAGCTGTCAATAAGGTGGATTATTATAGGAATGTTTTTCTTTGAAAATGCTTGAATTATTGTTGCATATACACCATATAATCCTCCCGTAAAGCTTTTTATGCTCGCAACGTATTTTTTAACTCCTTTATGTGAAATGGATTCTATATTATGCCCTCCTATGAAGACTCTCAGCATATTTCTATCCGTTATTTCCTGTCGTTTCATATAGGGAAGTCCAATTCCACCCAGTATCATTGAAGGACGCACACGTTCATAGAGTTCATATATAGAGAGAGCAATAAAACGCCATATAATATTATCGAGAGGAATTTCACTGAAATAAACCATTATCTTGTTATCTGCATAAATCCTAATGGGCGGAAGACTTTTACCATTTACAAAAGCGATAAAAGGAGGGGCCCATTCTGCATCGATATATCCAATGTATTTTAGCTTTAACTCAGAAATTATATGGCCTCCAGCGATGTGCGAGATGAGGCCAGTGTCAGGCAGTGATACAAGTAGTGGTAGATTTAACTGCCTATATTTTTCCAGCTCATCCTCATTAATTAACCAAGATATCATGGATTTCGCCTCCAAAACATGATATATTTATTTCTATGGAAATAATTCTTTTTCACGGTTAAAGACAAAAAGCTGTTTGGGAGATTGAAATGTTAGAGACCTTATCCACTAGACTAAGGAATGCAATCGAAAAACTAACTAAAAAATCATATATTGATGAAAAAGCTGTTAAAGAGGTTATTAAAGAAATTCAGAAAGGCCTCATTATGTCCGATGTTAATATAAAGATTGTTTTTGACCTTAGCAAGAAGATCGAAGAAAGAGCGCTAAAAGAAGAGCCTCCACCAGGGCTTTCTGTAAAAGAGCACGTTATTAGGATAATCTACGAAGAACTGACGAGGTTTTTGGGAGAGAAGACTCCCGAGATAAAGCCACGTAAAGGAAGAGTTACAAAGATATTGTTGGTTGGTATACAAGGGTCTGGTAAAACTACTACAGCTGCTAAATTGGCCAAATATTTCAAGGAACAGGGTTATAAGGTAGGAATGTTTAGCACGGACACCTACAGACCAGCGGGGAGGGAACAACTTAAACAGCTAGCAGATAAAATAGAAGTCGAATTCTTTGATTACAACAGCAAAGATCCTATAAAGATAGCTAAAAAGGGATTAGAATATTTTGACAAAAAAGTTGATGTGTTGATTATAGATACTGCTGGAAGACATAAAGAAGAGAAGAGTCTACTAAAAGAAATGAGGGAATTAGAGAAGATAGTAAAGCCCGATTACATCTTTTTAGTCATAGATGCGTCACTAGGTCAACAAGCATATAATCAAGCTAAGGCTTTTCATGAGGCTACTCCAATAGGAGGAATAATTATTACTAAATTGGATGGAACTGCTAAGGGAGGAGGAGCGTTATCTGCCGCTGCAGCAACAGGAGCTAAGATATATTTTATAGGTGTTGGTGAGAAGATAGATGATCTAGAGTTTTATGACCCGCCAGCGTTTGTGGGTAGGCTGCTAGGCATGGGTGATCTTAAGACTCTTCTTAGGAAGATAGAAAGCATTCGCATGAGTCAAGAGAGGATGGAGAAATTAAAGAAGATGGCCAAAGGGAAGTTTACATTAATGGATATGATTGAGCAATTTGAAAGCGTATCTAAAATGGGAGGTTTATATAAGATATTAAGCATGATGCCTGGGCTGGGTACAAAGGTTCCTAAAGAAATGATAGAAGATGTTGAAAAGAAGATTAAAAAATGGAAATATGCTGTGGATTCAATGACTGATGAGGAGAGAATTGACCCTAATATAATTAAAAGAACCCGTCTCCAGAGAATAAGTCGTGGCTCTGGAGTAGATGAAAGTGTGATAAAGGAAATGATAAAACAATATAACATGCTTAGAAAAATGCTGAAGTCAGGAAGAAGAAAAAGGTTACTTAAGATGTTTGGGAAAGGCCTGGATTTGTCCGATATAAGATAGCCATTATTAATGAGTGAGATATTATGAGTAAGATACTTAGTATTGCTAAGAAAATAATGTCTAATCACTATTTGTGCGATAATTGCTTAGGTAGAATGTTTGGAGGGCTTTCACGGGGGCTTTCTAACGATAAGAGAGGTAGGGCAATTAGAGAAACAGTTAAAATGGATATTCATCTGCAACTACTAGAGGGAAAACGAGTGTCTAGGAAACTATTGAAAAGCCTTATATCTTTGTACAACGAGATGGAAATGAAGAGTATTCTTGAAGAACGAGGTGTTAAAATAGCTGCTACAGTCACCGAGTCTAGCTGTGAGATATGCTGTGGACTGTTCAATAGACTAGATGATATCATGACAGAGATACTTCCACATATACTTGAATATGAATTCACGAGATATGTTGTAGGGGTGACGTCTCTACCTGAATACGAAGAAAGGGAAGAAAGAATAAAGATGAAATACGGCCTCTGGTTTTCCGAAAGTATAAGAAGCGAGTTATCAAGAGAGCTAGGTAAAAAACTGGATATGAAGCTTAGATCTGTAAATAGAACAGTAGAATATGATCCGTCTTCTCCTGAGGCAACAATTATTATTGATATCACGAACAAAACTGTCGAAATAGAAACAAGACCTATCCAAATTTACTTTGAACTCTATAGAGAGAAAAATAGGTCTCTATTTGCTAAAAACTGTAAATCCTGTGGAGGAAGGGGCTGCGAAACATGTGGTTTTACTGGGAAGGAAGCCGGGAATAGTTTAGAATATGTACTTGGGAAAGCTATGCTTATGGAGACCGGAGGAAAAAGATGGAGATTCAGCATTAAATATCTTGATAGAGAAAGAGATGAAATAGAGGCATATCTAAAGATAATTGGACCTAAGAAGAGAAACATCAATATTAATAATTTTATTAAAACATTAGATATCGAGGGATTCACTATAGTTAGCGCAAGGATAGAGAAATGAAAAATATCTAACTAGGGAATTTTTAGAGGTAATTTTTATATATATTAAAGCCTTAAACCTTATAGAGTTGTAGGAGGGGATTTGTGGAATGCCTCATTCACATGGGTTCAGAAGTAGGACACGTAAATTGCTAACAAAGAAAGAGAATAAGGGCTTTAGTGATCAGTTGCTAACGTTAGAGAAAATGGAGCCAGGAGATAAGGTAGTGATAATTTTGAATCCGACGTATCATAAGGGCATGCCTCATAAAAGGTATCATGGAAAAGTAGCTGTTATAAAAAAGAGAAGGGGTAGGGCTTTTGAAGTAGAAGTAAGTAAAGGAAGAAAGAAGGTGTTGTTGGTAGTTCCTCCTGAGCATTTAAGACCATTTCAGATGAAGGGTGAGTAGGGTGCCAAAAAAGATAATTGAGAAAGAAGCAATCTCTATTCCTGAATTGAAGAATGCTATTAAAGACCTAAAGAAATTAGATGAGGAGGAGCTAAATACAATTCAACGCAAGATGGTAGAATACGTCGAGAAATTTTCAAAAATACCTCCTGGTAAGGCAAAGAAGCTTAAGAAGAGGTTAATGAAAGAACTAGAGCTGGATGAGGAAAAGGCTGTTCAAATCATAAATATAATGCCGAAGACCCCTGAGGAGGTAAAAGAGATATTCTACGAGAAAGTTATCCTAGGTGATTTAGCCAATAAGATTTTGGAGATAATTTGGAAGGAATAAAAACGCCTGAATTTTATATAAACAATAGATAAATTCTATAGATGTCGTAATTATATTTTAGTGAAGGAGATTAGGCAAGTGATTAAAATGTCTTCCAAGGCATTCTTTAGGAAAAGAGTTATTGAAAATTATGGTTATATACTAGATATGTTTGATGGAGAGAGAAGAATTAGGATTAGAAAGTATGATGGAAGTTTTAAGGAGATTAGAGTTGTTGGTTTAATAGGCCAGCTATTAGGTGAGACGTGTTTTACATTAATGGAATTTCAACTAAATCAGGATGCAATTATTAATTTCTTAGAAAGAGCATATATAGGCAAGGGGCCTAGAAACAAGGCGATTCGATTTATTAGATTCGTGAAATATGATGAGCTGACCTATAGAGCTAAAGAGAATCTTCCTAAAGCTATAGAGAAATCAATTCTTTTAAACGAAGACGAGTGGGTGGATTTTTTTAATAGAGCGGGTCCGATAAACATACGAACCCATACACTTGAACTACTAAGGATGATTGGAAAGAAAACGGTTTTTAAAATAATTGAGGAGAGGGAGAGAAAACCATTTGAAAGCTTTAGAGATTTTTATCATAGGGTGGGAGTAGATCCAGTAAAGGCCATTATTGATAGGGTAATGGAGGAACTCCGGGAAGAACAGAAGTACTACATATTTTTATGTGGGAGATGAGGATCAATAAGCCCGTATCTCCACAATATCCATGTCCTGTAAGACAAAGTTTTTAGAGACCCTTATCTGCTCACCGTTTCGAATCACAATTGCATATCTGAAGTTCCTAGCGAGACGTTTGTGAATCGCCTCAGCTAAATCAATTACTTTCGCTCCTTTCTTGAGGATAAACGGTTTCTCAGGAACATCATCTTTATGTGCACGTGGAAAAACTCTAATTAGTTCAAGCGACTCAAGTAAATACTCCACCAGTTCATCCTGCGTCTTACATCCCAATGAATGAAGAGAAAAATCAGTATCAATCGAATATAGATGAAGACATTTGTTAAGGAGAATAAGTGCACCGGGCTTATGAATATACAGATTTAAAATATGTTCTTCGATATCTGATAGAGTTATATCACCATCTACTTTTACTATAGCGTGATAGATCTTATAGCTTCTCAACAACTTTTCAAGATCAGCCTTAGAGACATCAAGCCTACCTACAACCCTGATTCCTCCAGTAGCTGTTTTAGTGATCTCTACGGATCCCTTGACAGGAGCCAGGTCTATACCTTTATCGTAGAGGGCTCTTAAGATGGATTTGGGATCCTCACCCTTACGTTTTACAACAAAGACGAAATCTGCTGTCTTTAAAAAGTTAAATATCCTGTAATCTAGAGAGTCGCTTATGCCTAGGGGGGGAAGCGCAATAAGCTGGAATTGAACATGTTCATTTCCTATTATGCTATAGCTAGGCTCAAATTGCCACGAGAAGGATTGCTCTTCCTTATGAGATAGTTTGTTAAATGCCTCAGAGATTTCAAGGAAGTCGTCTCCAACTATGGCTATACGTGCCTCTCCATGTTTTGGCTTATCCCATTTAGAGATATATGTTCCTACTTTCTTTTTCTTTCTCTCTTCTATCTCCTCTCGTAATTTGGCCATTTGACGCCTAACTTGCTTTAAAAGATTCTTAGTTCCCTTATGTTTAGGGACTAAACTATAGAATTTCTGTAGCTCCCTAAGCTTTTCTTCAGGTGTTTTAGCTTCAGATACCTTTCTCCATTGAGCCTTGGCTTCTTCAGGTAAATTTGTGACCATACTCCTTCTAAAGAGTTGTATATTTATCTAGGTTAATTATTTTTTCGAAGTAAAATGAAGATATACATAATATTGGTCGGCCTCACTGGAGGAGTAAATCTAGGATTGATAGCTAGGCTTACAGAGAACTTCGATGCAGAGGAAATTAGATTAGTGAAGCCTGAAATTACGAGAGAAACTATGGAAAAGGCATGGATATTCTCAGCTAGAGCAAGAAAAGTACTTGATGAAAAGATAAAGGTATATGAAGAGCTTAATGATGCTGTCTCTGACTTGGATATTGTATTTGCTACATCAGCAGTTACTTCAGAAAGCGGTGCTAATGTTAGGAGAAGGGCAATTACACCCATGGAAGCAGCTGAAATAGCTATAAAAGGAGGTTATGAGAAAGTGGGAATAGTATTTGGCAGAGAAGCCACCGGGCTTACAAACGAAGAAATTGATGAATGTGACATGCTCATAACTATCGAGTCTAGCCCCCGATATAGAGCTTTGAATATTGCAAATTCAGTTGCAGTCATACTATATGTGTTTTTTGTGGCAAGAGGGGTTTTTAGTAAAAGAAGAGAGCCAGCATCTAGAGATCTAAGAAATAGGACTGTGAATTATTTCCATAATGTTGCTCTGTTGGCTACAGAGGATGGAGATTATGCAGAAAGAGCAGCTAGAGTTTTTACAAATATTTTAAATAGAAGTTCACCAGATAATAAGGAGATAAAGATGCTTATAGGCGTATTTAGAAGGGCATATATTAAATTAAAAAGATATAAAGGCATGAAGGTATGAATGGTGTTTGGAGGGGTTTTGATGAAAGCACGTAATTACCGTAGTATAAGAGGGATGTTGTATACGAGACAGGAGTATATTCATGGGGCACCTCAACCTAGAATAACAAGATTTACGATGGGAACATATAGAGAAGATTATGAGGTTGAGGTAAGGTTAAAGGCTAGAGAGAGAGAACTTATTAGAGACCGTGCACTAGAGTCCCTTAGAGTTAATGTAAACCGTCTTTTACAGAAGAAAGTAGGTGGTAATAACTATTATTATATCATCATGATATATCCTCATCATGTACTAAGAGAAAATAAGATGATGACCGGCGCCGGAGCGGATAGGTTGCAGGAAGGAATGAGAAGAGCGTTTGGAAAACCTATTGGAAGAGCGGCTGCAGTGGAGCCTGGCCAAACAATTGCAAAGGTACTGACTTTTGTAAATTATGTCCCTGTAGTCAGGCAGATACTTAAAGTTGGTGCAAGTAAGATACCCAAAGGCGGAGATATTGATGTTGTATATCTAAAAAGAGAGTGATCATGGGCTCGTGCTGAAAATAAATATTGAGGAGGTTCTGAGGTTCCTCAAGGAAAATAGGAATATATATAAAAAAATTGTTTTACAAGCTCCAGATGGGCTTAGAAATCAGTTGCTTAAACTATATGAAGCAATTCTAAATGCTGGGATCAACGTAGAGGTCTATATTAGTGGATCTAGAAATTTTGGGGCTTGCGATATTGCCTACGAAGAAGGAGTTAGGGCTAATGCAGATATAATTATTCATTTTGGCCATACTCAGTTTCCATATAGTGAAGAGCAGATCAACAAATTACCTCAGATACCCGTGAAGTATTTTCCCGTTTATGACGATAGGAAAGTAAGTGAGCGGCTACTACATAAGCTATATTCAGAGATAGGAGAATATAGAAATATCGGATTGTTATACTCCGTTCAGTATTATCCACAGTTTAAGGTGATTAGAAAAAAGCTGGAGGAAAAGGGATTTAATATATTCATTGGTGAAGGATCAAGTGTTGGTCTTGGAAGGGGTCAAGTAATTGGCTGTAAAATAGGTGCAGCAAAAACCATTCAGGATAAAGTGGAAGCCTACGTGGTCATTAGCGGTGGAAAGTTTCATGCATTAGGCGTCTCGCTTTGGACAGGAGTGCATACCGTCTTAGTAGATATTCCTAGTAGTAGGATATTTAATCTGGATAGAGAAACAGCACGTATAAGGTCTATAATAGCCTATAAGCTTTTAGAGGCGGAGAAAATAAATAGATTTGGTATAATTGTCTCTAAAAAAAGTTTTCAATATAATTTATCTATAGCTAGATTTTGTGAGAAGGAGCTGTGGAAACGGGGTAAAAAAGGATATATTCTTATATTAGATGAACTAAATCCACAGGTTTTAATGAATTTTCCAGACCTAGAAGGATACATACAGACGGCTTGCCCCCGTATATCAATAGATGATATAATGCTGTATAAGAAACCTATTTTAAATATAGAGCAGTTCATGATATTAATAGGCCACAAAAAGTTTGAGGAGGTTTACCCATGGAGAGAGAGAAAGGCTATCCAGGAAAAGAAATAGGTGTCATGGAAGAATATTTAGCAGATAGAGGAACATATATAGACTGGAATGGAATAATCAGAAGTAAATATCTCGGGTTTATATTTAAAGATAATGAGATGCGGAAAGTTTTTGTCAAACCATTTAGAAAACTAAAGATATTGGAAGTAGGGGACACTGTACTAGGCAGAATTATTAATGTCTCTGGAGTGTTTGGATATGTAAGAATAGAAGCAGTAAATCTAAAGCCATTAGATAGAGATTTTAACGGAATAGTGTATCCTCATCGTATCGTTAATAGGATAGATGATGTATATAGAGAGGGAGATTATATATTAGCAAAGGTAATAAGTAAGGTTAATAGAAGTCTTCATTTATCTATAGCCGAACCAGATCTTGGAGTTGTATCGGCTAAATGTAGCTATTGTGGAGGGAGAATGCGTCCAATTGGAAAAAATAAATTAAGATGTATGAGATGTAGTAATATAGAGATGCGGAAGCTATCGAGGTTATATGGTAGGGTGATATGAAATTGGAAATAAAGATCTTGAAGGTTGAAGACAAGATGATACGGTTTAGCGTTGTAGGTGAAGACTATACTCTTGGAAACCTACTTCAAAATGCGTTATTAGATGATGAGAAGATCCTTGGAGCAGGTTTCTATATAAGCCATCCTCTAAGTAAGGAACTTGTTTTCACAGTATACTTTAAGAGGAAGACATCCTTTAAGAATGCAAAGAAGATTATTCTTCAAAACGTAGAAAAGATTAAAAATCAGTTATTAGATATAAAAAATGAAATAATGAAAAAGGCGGGTGAATAAAACTGCCAGTCAAATTTTGCCCAGTTTGTAAGTCGATCTTGAAAATAGATGTTAGAGGAGAAGAAGCGTATTATATATGCTCTAGGGGACACTATGAGGAGAAAATAGATCATAATACCATAAGTAAGAGAATAGAAAGGGAAGAAAAGGTGACAGTAATTCCCAAGGAGGTTAGAGCAGAGACAATCGCGAAAACAAAATGCCCCAAGTGTGATAATGATACAGCATATACATGGATTGTACAAACAAGATCAGGAGACGAAGGACCCACAGTGTTTTATAGATGTACTAAATGTAGTTATACATGGCGTGTTTATACGTAGATCACTAGGATAATAGAGAGCTTAATATATTATCCTGAAATAATTTTCTAATGGTCATATTAGGAGAGAATTAACTATAAAAGCCTGTAAATAGTAATAATTTATTTAATATTTGTAGCTATGTAATTTCCTATTCAGTGGGTGGTTTAGATGTTTAGAGCAGTTATGGATAAAGAAAAGATAAAAAGATGGATAAAGTTCATGACCACGATCGAAAAACTAACTGATGAAGCTTGTTTCTGGATATCTGGAGAAGCACTTCATTTTAGAGATATGGATGCGGCAAGAATAAGCATGATCGACTTTAAGCTGGAGCCGGAGTATTTTATCGAGTATTCCTTCGAAGGTGAGGAGGAGATACCTGTATGTATGCAGAGTAAGAAGTTGCTCGAGTTCTCAAAATTAATGAGGAACTCTGAGGAGATGGAGATAATTTTAGAAGAGGGTATGACGCATTTTGTATTATCTACAAAAGTTCCATATGAGAAGTACTTTGCAATTCCAATTGCAGTAGATAGAGAGAGAAGTAAGCCTGGAACACCTGAATTAGAATATACTGCTAAGATAAAGATGGTCTCTGCGTCGCTTAAAGACGCATTAAACGAGGCAAAAACAATTAGTGATAGGCTTACATTTATAGCAGAAGGAAATACAATTACCTTCCTAAGTAAGAACGATGAGGGTTTCCAGGTTAGACATAGACTTGTATATCCAGATAACCTAGAGGTTCTAGATATTAAAGTTGAAGAGAAGAGCGTTGCAGTATATATGGTCAAGCCTCTTCTAGACGTAGTAAAGGAGATAGCGTCTTTATCAAGGATAGCTCAGATTAACTTCGGTAATTCGTTGCCGCTCGATCTTAAATTCGAGCTTGTAGAGGGAGAATACTACGAGTATTTCTTGGCACCACGTACGGAAGAGTGACGTGAACGTGTATATTAGTGAAGAAATAAGGTGGGCGGCTAAATATCCGTTTGACAGTAGGTCCAGAGAACTTTTAGAGCTTATAGCCTATGACGTAAGTGAATATACAGAGGACGACCTGAGATTTTTATTAGATAAAGCCTACGAAAGGGCCTCTAAGGCGCTAGATCACAAGTACAGGCTTATGTGGGATAACGACTATCAAGAGTTAGTTACTTTTTACCTTGCATTATTAATTATCCGTGGAGTGGAGGAAGATTATATATATAGAGTATTCTCAGACACAGAGGCAAGACGTGCGTATGACCTTTTGAGAGAAGAGGAAGACAAGAACATTATTTCAATAGCGAATAATCTGGGGTTTCAGGTTGAAGCCGAAAAGAACGGAAAATTCAGACTCAGCTATGTGGAATTCATTAAAGTAAGTAGAGATTTATCTGCAATACATTGGAAGCTCTATAACTTCAAAGTGGAATCTGGGAGGGTATATCTTAACAAAAGGAATTTAGCGAGGTTATGTTCTCAAAGGATTAAGGAAGTTATATATGAAATGATTAAAAACATTCCTTCAGTTCCAGAGTTTATACAAAGCTATTCTAACAGGTTAAAGAAGGATAAAGAAAAAATGCTTAGAAAAATAGAGAAATATGACTTCTCAGATATGGGTGAAGAGCGTTTTCCTCCATGTATAAAATGGCTTATGAGTAGAATAGGCGGGGGATTGTCACATCCTGGGAGATTCACCCTAGTCACGTTTTTACATAGAATTGGATATGATACTGAAGATATCATAAATATTTTCAGGAGAGTACCAGACTTTAACGAAAGGCTAACTAGATATCAAGTGGAGCATATACTTGGAATGAAGGGTAGTCGAATAGAGTATTCTGTACCATCATGTAAAAAGATAAAATCGTATGGTTTTTGTTTTCCAGATGAAGATTGCAGATATATTAGGCATCCCCTTCAGTATCTAATAAAATTAAAGAAGCGTGAGAAGCATGATTAGAAAAAGAGACTTAGTGCTAGTTGAAAACTATTTTAGAGAATATTACTTCAAGAATTCAGACAAAATTATTAATTCCATAAAGGATCTTGAAAGCAGAGAATTTGCATATATAGATTTTGAGGGAGTTATGCGAAGACATATTTCGCTAAAAGAAAATGAGTTCAAAAACTGGCTTATGGAAAATGTTCCAAGAGATTTCTATCACTCGACTGCTTACTATCTATTTCCATCCAAAAATATGGAGGCTAAATCATGGGAAGGAGCTGATTTAGTTTTCGACATTGATTTAGATCATATTAGGAATTATCAGACGAAGAAGGTTGTGGTATGTGTAGATAACGGCAAAGTAAAAATTCTGGAAAATAATGAAGAATGTAGCGGTGATAGAAGAGAGATTATGCTTCTGGAAGAAGAGGGATTTGAGATAGCTAAAAGAGAGTTACTTATGTTAATTGAGATCTTGGTTCGTGATTTTGACATTAAGGAAGAAGATATTAACATATATTTTTCTGGTGGAAGGGGATACCATGTTCATGTGTTGAAAGAGGAGTATCAGAAACTGGACTCCTATGCTAGAATGGAGATCAAGGACTATTTAACATACGATGGAATAGATATACGTAATATTAAGGATGTCGATGCACGGCCATTCTCATCATTTGTAAATGCTTTATTAAGGCTAGATAATGAATTAAAGGAAGTGTTTACAGAGAAGGAGATAGAAGTAATGAGAAGTAAATTGGAGGAAAGTAGAGACAGGCTTTTAAGATTTCTGAGAAGGAATAAGGTTCTTGCAAGTAAATCGAATCTATTTATAACGAAATATCTAGGGGTCCAGATAGACGGTGTTGTTACTGTAGATGTAAGTAGACTCATTAGAGTACCATATTCTTTACATGGAAAGACTGGGTTAGTTAAGAAGAAGATAAAATATGAGGAGCTAGACCAGTTTAATCCTTTGGCTAATGCAGTTAGAGAAGAAGAGAAGAAGGTTAGACTAAAAATTCTTTATTGCCCAGAGATATATTGGTATGATGGGGAGTACGGTCCTTATAGAGAAGAAGAGGCTGTAGTGCCCTTTAGCTTGGCAATATATTTGGTTATGAGAGGGTTGGGTCATGGGATTCGAGAATATTGATGAGCTTATAGATGCTATTAAGAGGGTCATGATAGGAGAGGGAGAAGATATTAATTTACAGGATGTAGAGAATTTCTTAGTAGATTTAATAGAGAGAAATAGAGAATTAACTGAGAAAAATAGAGATCCGTTTGTAAGTGAATATTTAAGGTATGAGAAAGAAGCTTTAGAAAAACTTCTCTTGACTTGGAGAAGGTATGTGATGGCTCTTCTGATTAAGAAGGAAAATAAGGTGAGACTATCCTCTGGGGAAAGAATTGAAAAGGTTCTTAAGGTGATGAATAGCTATCTACAAGTCGATGGAAAAACAGGTATATTAGGGATCGTTAAAAAGGAGGTACCACCATTTAGAGGGAGCGATGGAGTGGAATATGGACCGTTTTCTCCAGGAGATATAGTTCTGATAAATAGACGGGATTATACTAGACTGGTTGAAAGAGGCTTAATAGATGAGGTCGTCTTTGACATATAAGATGTTTTAATCATTAAAATATATATCTATGTCTATCTCTAATTGAATAGTAAGACTAGTAAGGTGAGAAATATGAGAGTGCCTTCAGAGATTAGAACATACTGTCCCAGATGCCGAGCTCATACCGAACATAAGGTATCGCTATACAAGAAGGGAAAAGACAGCAGGCTAAGATGGGGAGTAATTAAACATGAGGAGGAGAAGAAAGGATATGGTGGTCAAAAATGGCCAGAGCAGAAAAGAAAAGCTAAAACCACCAAAAAAGCTGTATTGAAACTGACATGCAAGGAATGTGGGTATACCATTATGAAACAGGGTATTAGAATAAGAAAGGTTGAGATTATAAAGTAGCTGATTATCGGGGGGATCGTGTATGAAGCGTGAATTCGAAGATTCAGTTGAAAAATATATCCCAAAGCCTAGAAGCAGATTTCTAAAAGTGAAGTGTCTTAAATGTGGCAATGTACAGATAGTTTTTTCGCATGCTTCACGCATAGTACAGTGCCATGTATGCGGTGAGGACTTAGCGATACCTACCGGTGGAAAGGCAAAGATCCTAGGAGAGGTGCAGGAAGTACTTGAGTGAAGAAATTGAATTTCCTGAAAGAGGAGAACTAGTTGTAGCCACCGTAAAAGAGATAAAGAGATTTGGAGCTTATTTAGAGCTAGATGACTATGGTATAAAGGCGTATTTACCAATTTCTGAAGTATCCTCCAGATGGGTTAGGAATATCTCGGACGTAATAAGAGTAGGTGAAAAGATCGTTGTGAAGGTACTTAGAATAGATTACAGAACTAAAATGGTGGATGTATCTCTAAAGGAGGTTTCTCAGAGGGAGAGAGACAGAGTATTAAGACAGTGGAAGAGAGACCAGAGGGGTATCCAGATAATTAGTGAAATGATTGAGGAATTAGGACTTGATACTGAAGAAGTAGAGGAGAAACTTGTTCCTCTAGTGGAAAAGCAGCCTACTATTTACGATGCACTCGAGCAAATTGTAATAGATCCATCGTGGTTAGATAAACTTGGTTTTGGAGATAAGAAAAAAGATATATTGGAATTCCTTAGTAAGAGAGTTACTCCTAAAAAATATGTGTATGAGGCGAGGTTCAGGGCTTTCTATATAGGTAAAAATGGAATAGATGTATTGAAAAAGAATCTGGAGGAAATAGAAAAAACTGTGAAAAAAATCTCATCTGATATCGAAGTAGAGATATTTAACGATGGGACTCCATTTTATAAAATACGGGTAAAAAGCTATAGGCCTGAGATTATAAAACGAAAAGTTGTACCGCTTCTAAAAGACTTTGAGAGGAAACTTAGAAGCAAAATTAATATTGAGATTAGAGAGGAGCGGACTGAAATTGAGGTTTAGGATAAGAAGATGCCCCAAGTGTCAGGAGTATACTTTAAAAGAAGAGTGTCCTAAATGTAGAGTTCCCACATTAGTTGGGCATCCTGCAAAGTTTTCTCCAGATGACAAATATTTGATATATAAGGTCAAGGCTCTGATATCAAGAAAGAAAAGTTAAATGAGTTTGCTAAGAATCCACGAGTTTATATATTAGTACTTCACCATAGCCAGGATCTGATGTTTTATAGACTAGAATAAGCTTTGACTGGCCGTCTGGTTTGGTGGGGTAGTTCGGGCTATATTGATAGATATCGGTTGGCTGGTTGTTTACATTCTGTTTCTGTACAAATTTGTAAGGAATTAGTTTTCCTAGGAAAGTGTTCCAGAAGGCGTCGGTGTAGATTGACCCCTCTGTGTTTGTTCTATTTATGTAGATATCTGGGTCTTTGCCCGCGATCTTGGCCATCTGTATGAACTTCCCTTCCTCACCAAATCCATAGAGCAGTGTGTATGTAGGGCCTTGTTGAGAAGAAACATCTATTGTTCCGAGATATATTACTATATATTCTGCCCCTAGTTGATGCATTATTTCAATAGCTCTGTCCTCGTCTGACAGGAACATCTCTGCTAGTAAACGGATTCTAGTCTGGTTCAATGTACCGTTGTCAGCTAATGTCTTTTTGCCAGCTATAAAGCTGATCCAATAGCCATAGTCCCACCATGCAGCAACGATGGATTCGTTAGGTATATTTGCTTTCATCCATTCGAGAGCTTCTATCCAGTCATATGAAATCTGTCCAAATGGATTTCCGCCCGTTAAGATGGTTACTGGGTAGACGGCACTCCTTACTCCTACACTATAACTGTAGTATGTACCTACTAAGATTATTATTAGAGAAACAACTAATATCTGCGTTTTTAGAGAAACACTTGTATCGCTGTACTTTTTCTTGTAGCTCTTTTGAGGCTCAAATGATTTCTCGAACATCATACCTAAAAATGCTTTCATTCCATAGCCGCCCAGTATCATAATGAAGGGAGCTGCTAACACTATTAATCTGACGAAGTTTGAGGCGACATAGATGCTAGTGAGGCTAAATAATATGATAAAGATTTTCCTTGGGTCCTTTTCTCGCAAAAATAAGTAGAAGCCGTATAATGCAAATGGAATCAGTAGGAAGAATCCTCTATAAAAGTAGACGAATGATGCGCCAGCCTGCTCCTGAACTGTGCGAACTACAGTTGGGATACCTTCATAGTTGGGTAATATTACAGCTAATAACTTGCCCTTTATATCCAAGGGGACAAAAGATAGTAAAATTGTTCCTCCCAGTGAAATTAGTAACACGGCGCTGATAAGTTTCCATATGGATTTTGTGTATGACTTTAAATCAACATATTTATATAGAAAAATGAGAGCTATTGCTATGTACTGAAGGGCTGCAGGAGACCCGACTAAATATGTTAGTTTGTTACGAGGAACACTGGTTACGATGAATGTGGTTATTAGATACATCGGTATATATGTCAACTCATAGTTTTTAGGCAATAATGAAAGAAAAACAAGGACGATCGTAAATAGGGCATACATTATGTATAGATATATAAAAGCGCCCCATGTTGCACCTAAAAGACCGGCAAATATACCTGAGAAGATGGAGAATAATATTTTTTCTCTTTTCTCCTCTGATTTTATAGATTTTATAAACATCAGAATAGAGATTAGAAGAAGAGGCATTCCAAAGCCATCTGTATCGTACCAACCTAAATTGCTTCTTGGTATGACTGCAGGAGAAAGTGAATAGAAGAATGCAGCTATAAACCCTGTGAATTCATCACTTACTTCTTTCCCTATCAAATATACTACTAGGGTTCCGATTACACCAAAGACTACAGGTAGGAAAATCGCTACTTCCTCTAGGGTTACGCCAACACCTATTAACTTTAAGAAGAGATAGGTAACAGCACCTATATATGGTACACCCGGGTAGTATCTCAGTCCTAGGGCCACACCTTCAGGTTGCCATGTTAGAGGAATATGGTGATTAAAAAACTCAAATATACTTGTAAGACCCTTAGATTCAACTCCCTTGACAATTACTTCTGTAGCATAATACTGGAGGTATGGGTCGAACTCTGATATGTAGGCTCCGAACCTCAGAGGAAGTAGACGCACATATAGTGCAATTACTAATATCAGTCCTATAATAGAGTATTTCAGTGCGATGTCTAAAGAGATCGATAGATACATGTCTCTAAAGAACTCTAGTTTGTCAGTTAGACTTTTGGTTGACATGCTATATCCCCGAACCATTTGTAACTATGAAGCGTTTTAGACATTTATTATATTATCTCTATTTTAAGTTTTATTGGCCAACTAAAAGCTAAAATATTTGCATCGGTAGTAATTTAAAATTAATTTAAACTGGTGATCAATGTGGAGACAAGCGAGGCATATAAACAACTCATTCAAAAAATAATGATAATAGAGAAAGAGATTCAGGAGTATTGGAAAAAAGAAAATGTCATACAAAAAACACTAAATAGAGGGAGAAAGAAGTTCTATTTTCTAGATGGTCCGCCATATGTTACTGGGAAGATACATATTGGAACTGCTTGGAATAAAGTATTGAAAGATAGTATCCTAAGGTTTAAACGCATGAGTGGATATAGAGTATGGAGTATACCTGGATATGATACACACGGGCTACCTATTGAGACAGCTGTAGAGAAAAAAATTGGGATAAAAAGTAAGAAGCAGATTCTTGATATGGGAATAGATAAGTTTAATGAACAATGTAAGAGGCTTGTTGAGGAAAATATAAAAGTTCAAACTGAGCAGTTTAAGAGATTATGTGTATGGATGGACTGGGAAAACTACTATGCGACATATAGAAACGAGTACATATCCAGAGTATGGTACTCCATAAAGAAGGCTCATGAAAAAGGATTGTTAGGTGAGGAATTAAGGGTGTTCCATTGGTGTCCTAGGTGCCAAACAGTCCTTTCTGAACATGAAGTCGCCATGGGATATAAAGATAAAGAGAGCCCGTCTATATTTGTTAAATTCCCATTAGTAGATAAAGAAGCATCTCTTCTGATCTGGACAACTACGCCCTGGACACTGCCTTCAAATACTGCAGTGATGGTGCATCCAGATGAGAAGTATGTTTTAGTCGAGTTAGAAGATAGCGATAAAGTTGTTATTATGGAGAAAAGGCTAGATGCGGTACTTAGTGAAAGGAAGTATAAGATACTAGATAGATTCTTTGGAGCTGATATGGAGGGATGGAGGTATAGGAATCCCTTAGAGAAATTTGTTGATGCACAGAAGGAGTTAGAAGACGGTCGTTTTGTAATATTGTCATCTGAATATGTATCTGTTGAGGAAGGTAGTGGATTGGTACACGTAGCTCCCTCTCATGGAAAAGAAGACTTCGATATGTCCCAGCGATATAACTTACCTATAATAACTATAGTTGATGATGCAGGGAGGTTTACTGAAAAAGCAGGTAAGTACAGAGGACTTTACATATTCGATGCAGATGAGATTATAATTGATGATCTGGAGGAAGTGGATGCCCTAATGGAGAGAGCTTCAATAGAGCACAAATACCCTCACTGCTGGAGATGTCATACACCGCTAATACTCAGGACAACTAGACAGTGGGTCTTATATCTCAGTAAACTCAGAGATAAGATGCTGGATGAAAACAAGAGTATAGTGTGGGTGCCCAAGTGGGCTGGTGAAGAAAGATTTGGAAAATGGCTAGAAACTGCTAGAGATTGGGTTATAAGTAGGCAGAGATATTGGGGAACACCTGCACCTATATGGAAGTGTAATAACTGTGGGGAGATCAGGGTCGTTGGAAGCATAGAAGAAATAAGAAGAGAAGGAATAAATATAGATGACTTACATAGACCACACATAGATATTGTCGAGTTCAAGTGTCCCCATTGTAAAGGAGTGATGAAGAGAATACCAGATGTGCTTGATGTTTGGATAGACTCAGGCGCAGCATCCTGGGCCAGCATTGGGTATCCAGATGATGAAGAACTTTTTAATGGATTGTGGCCAGTCGATTTTATAACGGAGGGAAATGATCAGACCAGGGGATGGTTCTACTCACTTCTTGCCTTGGGCATTATAGTCTTTGATGAATCACCGTATAAAACTGTGCTTATGCACGGATATGCTCTTGATGAAACAGGCAGACAAATGCATAAGTCGCTTGGTAATGTAATAGCACCTGAAGAGGTACTTGAAAAATATGGTGTAGATATATTTAGGCTATTTGTTCTAAATCATCCTCCATGGGAGGATCTCAAGGTTTCTTTCTCAAAACTAGACGATGCCTCGAGAATAATAAACATACTGTTTAACACTTTTGAGTTCTTTGATCTATATGCATCTTTGGATAACTATAAGTGGAAAGAAAGAGTTATCAAAGAGAAATATGATGAACTACCAGAGGAGGATAAATGGATACTATCTTTATTTGAAAAGACGCTCAAGGAAATAAATCACAACCTAGAGAGATATCATATACATACCGCTATAAGAGAGGTACTTTCCTTTATTGTTAATCACTTAAGCAGGGAATATATAAAATTAATTAGAAGAAGAGTATGGATAGAAGAAGAGGGATGGATTAAAGAATCCGCATATCATACACTTTTCTATATATTGAGAAAAGCCACTTTGGTATTAGCCCCATTCCTACCTCATTTGTCAGAGTATCTATATGTGAGGGTGCTTAGAAAGTATTACGATAATGTAAAAGAGAGTGTCCATCTTGAGGATTGGCCTAGCCATGAAGATACGTTAATTGATAATGACCTCATAGAGAAGTATAGGACAATGTGGGATTTGATAGCTATAATTGACTCGTTGAGACATTCAGCTGGAATAAAGAAGAGACAGCCATTGAAGGAAGCATATGTTCCTAGGGAGCTTTATGAGAAATTAACAAATAGGCAGAAGGAGATATTAAAAGACCAAAACAATGTCCTTGAAATAAAGCCATACGAAGATGCTGAAAAAGAGAAATTCTTGGATCTAAAGGCCAGGGCACGAATAGATGTTTTAGGACCAATTTACAAAAAGGATATGCCACTAGTTAAGAAAGCTATAGAAGAACTTGATAGTGATAGCGTCTGGAGACTAGAGAAAGAAGAGGAAATTACATTTAATATTGATAATCTAGGAGAGATCAAGGTATCTAAAGCAATGGTTGAGATAGAAATTAGTGAAAAGACACCGTATAAACTCGGGGAGATAGATGGAAAATATATATTTCTGAATACTGAGATAGATAGAGAACTTTTACTTGCAGGTATAATGAGAGATATAATACGCAGGATTCAAGTCATGAGGAAGGAGATGAGTTTAAACGTGCTTGATAACATAGACACATATATTTACACGGGAGATAGAGATGTAATAGACAGTATATCCAAACATAAAGACTTTATTAAAAGCGAAACAAGATCAAGTAAACTGGTTATTAATGAGGAGACGGATGAATCTGGTTATGAAAAGGAGTGGATTATTAACGACTATAATATACGGATAAAAATAGTTAAGAAGTAGAATAGGAAGGAGGCTCACCACTCAAGATCCCGGTCATCTAGATCTCCCAATGGCCAGATCGATCATAGCCTCCAAAATAATTTATCATAAGTTAAATAAGAAAAATAATTAATTTAAGAAAGAGGGGTTAAGTAATGCCTAAAATAGAGGTTTATTGCACGTTGGAAGAGGTTAAGAGATTTCTAGTAGAGAGTACAGCGAAAAACAAACTCCCTAGAAAATATATTGTGGATCCTAAGTACATGTTTGAGAGACGTCAGGAGCAGGGTAAGATCTATATTGAAGCTGACGAAAAGAAAGATGTTGAAGAAATTCAGGATTTAGTAGTCGTGGAAGTTGATAATGTTCTTGGGATATCATATGAATCAAAAAGTGGAAGAACAAAACTAATTTGGAGACAAATCCATAAAGACTTGGGAAAACTTACTGGAATAGCCAGTGGAAATACATTAGTTAATTTACTTGAGAGTGGTATTAAGAATATTAGAGTTTTTAGGGAGGAAAATAAAAATGGGCAGTGAGATAAGTACCATAGTAGTAGTTACTAGAATAGAGAGTTACTCAGATCCAAAAAGTGGTAGGAGGGGAAAGAGAATTGAGTTTGTAAATATACAGCAACCGTCACCAATAGCAAGTGTAGAGGAAAACCCAGAGGTGAAGATCGTTAAAGAAATGCTTATGCAACTCAAGACGATGGGATTTCCACTTATTCAAAATACTGTGAAGATGCCTAAGATGATACTATATTTATTCCCAGAAGAAGAGGCAGCCTTAGATCTAGATTTTCAAGTTAATCATGTATATAAAATAATTTTTGAGAAAAACGGTCTGAAGTTCCAAGATGTAACAGAGGACTATTATTATATATCTTAAAGAAATCAGCCAAGAAAGTCCGTCAATTTTAATTTTTGTCTTGATATCCCTGCGATAGTCTGTGATATCTCCTTTTCTAATATTTCAAAGCGACTAACTAGATAATGGTCATCCTTAATATATTTTATGAGTCTACGACCTATATCGAGATATTTAATTACATTCTTAGGATGAACGGTCTGAGAGATCTGGCCACCGCATTTAGTACATCTACCGTTAAGCGGAGGTCGTCTATATGATCTACCGCATTTCTTACACCTAAACATCTGTGATGAAAAAGCACGTAGATTACCTATTATGTCGGGTAATATGTGTTTTGTCAAGATTGCTTTAACTACTCTTTTAATGTCATCTTCATCAAAAATCATATTCATAACTCGCATTTGTTTATCAAGCTTTTTCTGCATCGTATTCAAAGTAGTATATTTTGAGATATTGACTTTTAACTCTAGTTGGCCAGGATAACCTAGTGAAGAATATCCATAGAATTTTTTCCCGCTACCAAGTATATTCTCTACGACGCTAATTATATTACTATTTTTTATTAATTTAGGAGACACATTCTTCTGAGATAGTTCATAAAACTCCTTTGGATACACAATCTCAATATCCATATTATGAACCTGCGTGTCTACTTCCTCTGGATGGAGTACAATATTGATAAACAACGGGGCATCCATTCTACCGCCTGAAGAAGAGGGAAGATAGGCTTTAGAGAAATTGATTAGGACATCTAGTAGAAACATTATTGCATCTTCATCTCCATCACAGTCTCTTCTTTTAGCAGCATGCCATAGGGGATGAGCATATAGTACAGAGGCATTAGTGAAACCTATAATTCTACCAATAATTCCTACAGAAGTGTGCGGCGAGAGGCCTACAACTAATTTTCCAAGGAGATCATCAACTTTTCTTACGTTATAGTATGGTTCAAGACCATATACCTTGACTAAAAGTTCATCAAGATAATTTGCGATTTTAACTAGATGTTTTGCAGCAGCATAAGGAATAATTATATCCTGAGGATAAAGCTCTACAATATCATCCTCTTTTTTTACCTTATATCCCAGTTTACGAGCCTGCTCCACGGTAATGTGTATATCCTTAACTGTAAAATGATGAAGTGGCGCATTCGTAACATCAATCCTTGTAGTTCCATCTTTAAAGATGTAGATTCCTCTAAATGCTCGTATAAAACCTTTCGAAAGGTCTTCACATAATCCCTCTTTATTAAGAAGACCCTCTACTCCCTTTATAATGGGAGGAAGACCCAACTTTAACTGCTCTGACTTTCTCTGAAGCTCCTCTTTAAGATCAATAGTCCATGGCTTAGTATACATAGTTTTTCTTTTACACTTAGGACATTCCTCGTGTATTGTGATAACTTTGCATCGTATACAGTACCGGTGTTGTTCAGTCTCGGAGCCGCATTTTTCACAGTACTTCTTATAGGTATATATCTGACAAGTAGGACAATACCTTATAGATAGATTTACTACTATATGTCTTTGCGAGTCTGCCGCCTTTATGAGGTTTCTTTGAGATCCACCATACTTGCTTATAGGAAATAAAATATGTATTGGAGGAGATGTTTCTCTTGGCTTAACCTTTTCTGGCCGGCCAAGCCTGGCGCTGATAGTTTCTCCCTCTATATCTCTAAGTTGTACATCTAAAAGTCTCTGTACTAGATCCATTGAAGAAGAGATCTTTGATGTATCTATTCTCCCTGAAGAGATAAGCTCATCCCATTTATTAGAAAGATAAATAAAGAGATCTGTCAACTCAGATTGTAGAATTATTTTATTATCTTTTACTTTAAACTCTACAAGCAGTTCTTTTAATATATCTACTACACGTTCTTCATAACCTAATACAATTGCCTTCTTTCTAAACGATGCATTTAGTAAGGTATTTAGGAAAAACGTTAAATCCTCAATTTGAATGCGATTCCATCTTAATGTATATTTAGGATGTAGCGGTATCCCGAAAACTTTTGAGAGTTCTAATGCATTCTCAAATGAAATAGGATCAAACGGATTTTTAGGAACCTGGATCTTAGTTTTCTTATCAAATGGAACCTTTGCTTCTGCCTCTAATAGATCTTGATACCACCACTCTTCAACATATGGAGATCTTACTAAAGGATAATTATTCTCGAGAAAATCTCCATAAGAAATTAGTATATCTCCTAACCATAAGATTCTCTTTATTCTACCCATATATCGTCTTGCCTCTTTCTCGCTTTTCAATCTGATTACTGAGCCAGTGTCCAGCTCTACAACAGGAGGATCACATATTGAACTTGGAACAGTAATAGCGCCCTTACCAGGTAGATTAACCTTGATTTGTGATCCAATCACTATGAAATAATCTAGTAAAGGATATATGGCTGGGTGGACGCCAACTGCCGAGATACCCATGTTGGATTCCCGACCATATCGAATTCTGAAAGAAGCTTTGTTTCCTTTTAAAGAGAAGACTGGCCGGCCAACTATAACCTCCTCGGCCACCTTATCTTTCTCTTCCTTGCTACTATTGTTTTTATTGTTCTCTCCATTTCCCTTTTCATTTTCAAAGATCCCCTCCGAATTTTCCTCTTTTTTCTCTTTGATAAAGTGTTTTAGCCATTCCCAACCATCTAATCCAAGGGAATCAATAACAGCATATATTTTTCTAGCTCTTCCAATAATACCGTCATTTAATACTCTTAGTGCGCCTCCTCTGACCTTGTTTGTCTCAACACGTGATAAATCACGATTCATCACAACCTCAACATCATCAGTTGCAACGCCTGTGATTTCTACTGTGATGTTTCTTATTGCGTATGCAACATCTTCATCACTAACCGTATATTGGAACCGCCCTACATTCCTTTCGTACATTCTAAGCTCTTCAATATACCTGGCAACCTCATTATCGCCAGGCAGTTCTAATGCAATATACCTGTTTAACCCGAGTTTTCTTCTGATATAATCGACATATACAACCACTAATCCAGCTTCTGTACCACCGGCGGACCGTATTGGTCCTGAAAAATAGATTGCGGGATAAGGACCCTGAGGAGAATCCTTAATTCTTATCTCTTTTATTCCTTCAATTGGCGCCACGGTCATGCCTTCTGTTAAAATTGCTAAAGCCAATCTACTTCCTATATCAAGAAACTCTTCTGTTGAAAACATCCCGAATCTTCCCTGAAGAAGCTCATCTACTACATACAGCGCAAGCTTCTCACGTGACATCTTCTGTGCATTTTCTCTTATCAACTTTGCAAGACCCTTTAGATTAAACATTTTCTCAATTCTTTCAGCCATGTCCCATGTAAATTCCGACTCTGGGTGATCAGAAGGATCAATTTTCTTACTCCTGGCTGTAACTGCAATTTTATATTCTTTTTCTACAATCCTTAGAATAGATCTAAAATATTTTTTTACTTGGTCTGGTGCATCTAAATCATTGACATATTCTCGATAACTTGGGAAATCAGCCCTCATTTTAACCGACATTTTGTTTTTCTCTTCCTCCTTTTTTTACTGCCGCCACTATATTTTTCAGTCTCATAGGATCTTCCTCAAAAATAGTCCCTGTGACAATCACATCAGCTCCGGCCTTAGAAAGCTCATATGCCACATCTGGTTCTCTAATTCCTCCTCCTACAATAATCAAACATCTCCTTAGAACCCTCTTAACCTTATTTATAAAATCCGAAGAAATAGGTTTGCTGGCTCCAGAACCAGCTTCTAAATAAACGAAATCAAAACCAAACATCTCTGCTGCCAATGCATATGCAGCTGCTATTTCTGGTTTGTCCGAGGGAATTGGAAAAGCCTGGCCGATAAAACCTGCTGCCCTACCTTCACCAATTATTAAATACGCCATAGAAAGAGGCTCTAACTTCATTTTTGCTATAGCTGGAGCTGCTAACATTTGAGCACCAGTAATGAAATATGGATTTACACTATTGAAAAGAGACATAAACCATATTGCATCAGCATATTTTGTGACACCTGTCACATTATTAGGAAATAATATCACAGGTATTGTGATGTGATTTTTCAGTTCTATCACAACATTCGATAAATGGTCCTGATCCGAAACAGTAGAGCCTCCTACCATAATCGCGTCAGTCCCGGCTTCCTTTAAGTACCCTGCTAAATGTTTAATGTCTTCGACTTTAACATCATCAGGATCTATAAGAGTCATATGTAACGTTCCATCTTTTTCGATTTTCTCTAGTAAATACTTCTTAATTTTCATACAATTTCTCCCTCTGAGAATTTGTCGAAGAACATGTGATAAAGATCTATCTTTTCTTCATAACCTTGAATGTTTGTCTCCCATGAAACGCCACATGATCCACATACTACTTTGCCTTTTTGTTTCTTTTTATCAATCTTCACTGTAAGTGATTTACTACCACAGATGGGGCATGTAAAAACCTCTGGAATCTTAGGTTTTACTATTTTTATTACCTTCTTTTTCCTTCTTCTTCCCATATTTATTCACCAATTATAACCAGATAAAATAATAGTAATGAATATTACTTATCTATACAATTAGAATATTTAGCTGCTATAAATATTTGGAAACTCTCTTTTAAATTAAAATATGTGTAATACAATTTTGTATTACATGAAAGAAGATAGGGATTATAATTCAGATATATATGATTTGAATAATCCTATTATAAAAAAGTTAATAAAAAATTCATATTTAACACATACACAGTTAGAGATATTATTAGATTACATAGCTAGAAAACAAAGAGGAGTCCAAATAAAAAATATTGATAATACAATTACAATTGGAAAAAAGAAGATAAAACGGGGAAGTTATTATAGAATACTGAAGGCAGCAAGGAATAAAATAGCTAAAGTGATTCTGACCATGATTCTTATCACGTCACTAGATATAATATCACATCACGATATTATTAACATCTTAGAAAAGACATCAAGCCTTGATATCACAATAGAAAACATTGAGATCTACGATCATCTAATTAATATGATAAGAGATTCAGTCTAAGTACGATTCTGATAAGTTTTTATAATAATATCTATGAGAAAAGTATTGTTCTTCTCTTTACTCATAATAAATTAAATGACTTAAAAATATCAGGATACAAAGCTAGATGATTTATCTAATTCATGACACAAAAATTCATATGACAAATTAAGTGATTATTGTGGTATAGGACATGAAAACGAGAACGTGATGTCAGCAATACATTAACGTTTTGTGATAACAGTTTAAATATCACATAATAGTTAAATATTAAATGATATTGATATGATATCACTAGAATTTATTGATGCAGTAATCACATCAATATTCATTGTCACAATGTCACTTGTAATATTCATTTTTATAAACAGAATCTCTAAAACTTATGGAATAGTTATTGCCAATCTTCAGCAGAAGATTCTCGAGTTGGAATCACTATTAATAGAAAATAGATCACAAATTAACCATTTAAACGAGAAAATAAATAATCTATTAATGGAGCACGATTCTTTAACAACAAGAGTGTATCAATTAGAAACAGCATTATATGAAAAGAAGGAAGCTCCTAGAAAAAGAGAAGAATCACCTAAGAAAATGGAGGTTAAAAAAGAAACTCGTTCACGCGTTAGATTAAATGAAACAGAGAAAACAATTTTAAAGCTTCTAATGACTGGTCCAAAAACCTCTAGAGAAATACGTGAAGTTTTGAAATTGTCTCGTGAGCATATTGCGAGAGAGTTAAAATATCTATATGAAAATGGATATGTGAGGAGAATAACAGACACTAAACCATTTACGTATGAAATCAATGAGGAGATGGTAGAGGAAATAGAGAGTTTATAAAAGGTTTCCAGGAGATCTAGGTATATTAATAGGAATATCTATTGACTCAATGTAACGATAAGTATACTTACCTCGCCTACCCATACGTTCTAGAATACCTTCATCCACCATACGACTAAGGTATGTAGAGAGAGTACTCTTCTTTATTTCCTCATTAAACTTCAATAAGTAAGCGCGATAAAGATCAGTTAATGAAAAACTGGCCCGGCCAAACTCATATCTAATCAAATCATAGATACGGTCATAGATAGAATCAGGACCATTATTTGACTTATAATTATTTGTCGAATCATTGTTTAATATCTCCAGTAATTGCATAAACTTCATGATTTTCTTTGGGTCATTACCATTAATAACAATGGATATTTTGCTTCCATCATCTAATATAGTTTCAATTCTAGTTTTACGGCCGGCCATATTTCACAATTCACCTATTAATATTCACGATTCACAGTGAATAATACATTTTTGTAACCAAATTAGGTAATTTAGACAGTACACAGAAAGAAAATGACTACTTTTTCACTGGATTCACTGGAAACAAAGGGGTCGGAATGGTTCTTGTGAAAAGGTATAAATAGAGATTTCACTATGTGAAAGAGTCCCGGACCCCTGTTTTTCCTATGTATCAAATGAATAGAGATCTCTTACGGCAATCGGTCAAGAATGATATTATAATACGAATAGAAATACAGAAATATTGAAAGATACTATTATATAAGGGATCTTGTTAAATATATGGGGTAGGTATTTTCTAATAAAATATATATAATTTCAATATTTTCTTCATATAACTTTAGTCATGGCCACTCACGTTACATCTTTCTTAAATTCAGAGGAAACAAAGGTTATGTGGGGGTGCAGGTGAACAAGGATATATCAAATTACGATGATTTTCTCGGCGAGATATTCAAAAAGGCAATAGAAGGTCCCAGGATCTTTAGAAATAAATCTGTATTATTTCATGACTACATACCCAAAAATCTTCCTTTTCGGGAGAATGAGATCAGAAAAATAGCTCATCTTCTTTCAAACTTGCTGAAAGGTTATCGAAGTTCTAATCTATTTGTATACGGTAAACCTGGAACAGGAAAGACTGCTGTGGTAAAATTTGTTTTAAATAAATTTCTTGCTATCGCAGAAGAATATAACAAAAGTATCAACTATACTTATGTTAATTGTCGCTTGGCCGGGACAGAGTATAGAATAATAACAAACATGGCCAAAGATATAGGACTTAATCTTCCTTTCACCGGTCTATCATCAGAGGAAGCCCTCAACAGAGTTGTTAACAAAGTAATTGCAGATGGCCGGCCATTTCTTATTGTATTAGACGAAATAGATTCTCTAATAACCAGATATGGAGATAAACTCCTATATACCTTAACGAGATTCACAACCGAAAAAACAAGTATCCCCTATATGATCATAGGCATATCAAATAATCTCACATTTAAAGAATACATGGATCCAAGGGTATTAAGTTCTTTAAGTGAAGATGAATTAGTCTTTAAACCCTATAATCCTAAAGAGCTTGAGACTATAATTAGAGATCGAGTTCCTCTGGCTTTCTATCCAGATGTAGTAGAGGACGAAGCAATTCGTCTAGCTGCAGCACTTTCTGGCGCTGAGCATGGAGATGCTAGGAAGGCACTCGATCTTATTCGAGTAGCCGGTGAAATCGCAGAGATAGCTGGAGAAAATAAAGTAAATAGTAATCATGTTAAGAAGGCGTATTCAAGCATAGATAGAGAAAGAATAGTTGATGCAGTTTCTTCTCTTCCTCTTCATTCACGTATTATCCTAGCTTCATTGTTATATATGTCACAAAGTGGATATGATTCAGTGAAAAGCAGCATGTTATATAATAAATACATTGAGTTCTCCAGAAGAATGGCCGGCTCTCCATTGTCATATAGACGATTCTTAGGTCTTGTAACAGAGCTCGGTATCCTAGGACTAGTTAACAAACGACTAGAGAACTATGGTAGAAGAGGCGGCCGTATATCTCTGGTAAAACTCTCGGTTCCTATCGATCTTATTAGGAGAGCGTTAGAGGAGGATCCAATAATAGGTGAGCTATTCAAGTAAGTTTAATAAAATAACTTTCTTTGTTTTGAGATTAACAATTGGTACAATTCCTGGTGTTGGCTCGTATCCATTTGCCTTTTGATACTTAGTTTGTTTCTGCCATGTTCCAGAATTTATCATGAGTATATTATTATAGTTTCCAACACTAATACGGTGGATATGTCCAGTGTGAAATATATCTAGTTTCTCTGGTAACACAAGTTTATCGATCGGCTCTGGACCTATTCTTGTACTAACCCCAAATGTGGGCGCTGCATGTCTCACTTGAAGAAGTATCTGCATGGCTTTATCAAGGTTACTCTGTGTTATTCCTGGGATCAATGTAAATGTATCTTGTAGAAAATCACCGTGATAAATATACATGTTTACACCATGTAAACTAACGTTTACAGGGTTTCCCAACATTAAAAATCTTTCATCTTTATAAAATTCTTCTGCATAATCTTCAGAAATTGGCGGTTGTGGAAGAGCCTTTCTTGTGGCATCATGGTTTCCTGGTACTATAATGATCTTAATATCTTGAGGTATCTTGCTAAGTAACCGGTAAGCTTCTTTATATTGCTCTTTTATGTCTGTTATTAGTAATTCTTTTTCTTGATCTGGAAAAATACCAATTCCATCCACTATGTCCCCCGCAATAATTAGATACTTTGTTCTTGAAATGATATTCTTCAATTTCTCGTCATCAGTGTATCCATTTAATATATCTATAAATGCCTTGAATTCGTCCTCTAAGAATTTTTCACTACCTACATGGATATCTGAAGTCAGTATGGCATAGATCTCATCATCTACAGATCCATTATTCGGTTGTACTGATGGCAAGTACACTTCTTTTGCTATAAGTAGATCCGTTTTTGTAAGAATGACCTTTAATCCAATAACTGAGTCCAACGGAATTTCTTGGATTATTCTATAGATTTTTTCCGAGTCTCTTCTACTAACTAGAACCCTTCTTACACCCGTTTCATCCTCTATTTCAAGCCAAATTCTATCTCGTGTAATTTTTTTAGAATAAACTATTCCTATAACATTATAACTTTCTTTTTTCTCAAGACTTAGTGTAGCCAAAAAATCTGGTGAACGTATTTTCATCTGTGTAAGAATTGGTGTCTTTAATTTCTTATATCTACTTTGAAACTGAGAATAGTACTCATTAAAGCCGGTTCCTCTAGTGATCTTCTTTCCAGGATCATATATTATTTTAATTTTAGTTTCTATCTTTTCTCTTGTATCAATCAAGTCTGTGATCTCTACTTCCTTTTTCTCAAGTATCATCTCTAAAATCTCCACAGTTATAAACAGATCCTTCGTCTCATCGATTCTATCAATAAGCTTTGAGATATCTATTTTATCGATATTTTTTCTGATGTATTCTTCAGCTTCTAAAGTAAGTATTTTTCCTTTTTCGTCTAGTACCTTTTGTAATCTTTCTAGTTTATCCATGTTAATTCCCTTTGTTCACTCCCCAACAGGATTCTTCAAACTATAATTTAATATATGAAAATAAAATCATTCGCTTACCTATTTAACAGGACATATTCCATTTAGTTAAACTTAAAAAGGAAATAACGAAATATATCGATTGATAAGGAGCCGGGATGCCCGAATGGCAAAGGGGTCGGCCTCGAGATCACCTGTTTAAACAATGGCCAGAAAGCCGATGGGGTTATGGCCCCGTGTGGGTTCAAATCCCACTCCCGGCGCCACTCTATCCTTAAATCTTTAAAAACTTTGTTTTTCATAGGATAAGGATTAAAATTAGATATTTTATGTTTATGTTATGGGGTTTTTGAAGTGGCCGGCATCAAGGATGTTGGATATACGGTGCTCTATAGATCCAACAGCTTTCATAGGGACTGCAGCTTTGCAGCTGTTATACCTTGTATTAGGGAGGAGAAAACTATTGGTAGAGTTATACATAAATTGAGGAGTGTCTTTAAACCTTGTGTCTTTATAACAGTTGTAGTTAGTGACAAGGACGATCCAACAGCTCAAGTTGCTATTGAGAATAACGTTGATGCAGTGATTGTAGCTAAAGAAAAAGGTTACGGATATGCCATAAATGCTGGGTTAAATTTTTTATCTAAATTATTCGACGATGATACCTATGTAATTATGATCGATGGAGACGATACATATAATATCTCAAGCATTGATCTTTCTTCTTTAGAATTAGATGGAAAAACAATTGTTATAGGTGTTAGAAAACTTAGGAAAAACAGCATGAAACTCATTAACAAAATTGGTAATGCGATTCTTAATTTCATCTTCAGGCTTTTCTTCTACAAAAAAGTAGGTGATTCACAATCAGGATTCAAAATTTTCCCTCTCTTTCTCTCAAAGGACTTAAAAGAACCTGGAATGACATTCTCAACAGAAGTCATTATCAAAGCAATTGAAAGACACATGAAGATTAAAGAAGTTCCTATAGAGTACACCCCGAGAGTCAAAGGATCTTTATCTAAACTAGATCCTATTAGAGACGGTGCCAGAATATTCAAGTATTTTCTCATTGAAGGGCTTAAGAAACGCCTAGGTGTTGGTATTGCATCATTTTTAATATCAGAGCTTTTACTTTTCATAAACTTCTTTATCTTAGGGTTATCAATCTTTTGGAGCATAGTTTTGGCCGGTGAGTGTTCCATTATCTTCGGTTATTTAATGGAGCTACTATTCTTTGGGCTCTATAAAGAATCCTCGAGAAGAACATTTTCTTCTTGCTTAACAAGTTTTTTAAGATACAACACCATATTTTTTCCAGCTCTTACCATCTCAGTAAATTTTGTAGTCGTTTTATTTTATTTCCTTAATCTTAATCCTCTCTTAACAAACTTCTTAATATCATTTTTACTGTTTCCCCTAAACTATGAACTCTATACTTATTTTAACAGAGGTACTGAATATGGGCATTAGCATCATCACTGAACTATTTCATCCTCACATAGGTGGACAAGAAACAAGATATCGCCGTTTAGGAAGAGAACTTTCCTCACAAGGATTCGCCATTGACCTATATACTATAAGGCTATCCAGTTCTCTCCCTGTAAAGGAGAAAATCGATGGTATAACTGTATACAGGATATTTGATATACCGAATTATATTCATAACTATAGACGAACTGCAAGAGGACTTCTAGCTTTCACGAAGATACTACATGATTTTCTACGGATCAATCCAGATTTAAAGAATGTCATTATTAATCAGATGCCTATATTACACATCCTATTAAATTGTTCCGAGATAAAACGTATAGATGCAATTATTGATTGGGCAGAGTATTGGCCGAATCGTCTTTTCACTCCAGTTTTTAGGAAATTATCTCGATGTTCAGACAGACATATTGTAATTAATCCAGAGATATATCAGTTTCTTCTTCAAAATGGTTTGACAAATAGCCAAGTATGTTATATTCCTCCGGCCATTGATCTAAAAAAGTACCAATGTGACGTTAATAACAAAAGACACGGTCAAATTTTGTATGTAGGTAGATTGGTAGACCATAAAAATGTAGATATGTTGCTAAAAGCCTTTTCTTATGTTTCTCAAAGGGCTGCTGATACAAAGCTTTTTATTGTTGGTGACGGCCCTAAAAAGGAATATCTAAAAAGACTTGCCTTTTATCTAAACATCCATAATAAGGTGATTTTTAAGAGTCATCTAAGCGATTTAACTCTCATCTCTCTTATGAAAGAAAGTTATTTACTTGTTTTACCAAGTTCAAGAGAAGGGTTTTCATGGGTTATTTTGGAGTCCATGGCAGCAGGTACTCCTGTAATTACTGTAGATTATCTAAACAACTACGGAGCAAAGGTCGTGAAGAAGTCCGGAGGAGGCGTTGTTTGTAGACCCTCATATATCGAGATAGCAAAAACTATTCTCCATCTACTTAGTGATGATGAAAAATGGTTGTCCCTTCATAGGAATGCCCTAGAGTATAGCATGCATCATGATATAAAGTTAACTATAAAGAAATTGGCTCATTTTCTGTCTCTGTAGATCATGTTATTAATACTCTCTTGAACATTAGAATTTATTTAGAGACCCTATCATAGAAACCATCAATTTAACTGGTGCTCAAAATAATGTTTCAAGTATTCAGGGCATATGACAACAAAAAAATAGTTTTCATTCTTTTTATTATCATTTATCTCTCTATAATTGTCTATCCTGCCTATAGCACCTTTCTTCTTAAAGATCGGCTTATCAACGATGATATAGGAAGTTATCTCCTCACTTCGAAAGCTTTATTTCACGAAGACGCTAGAATTAATAACTTCATTTATTCATTCCCACTATTTCCCTTTTTTCTTACATGTATTACAATTTTCTTTCCTGGGTTGTTAGAGGCTTATCAAGTGACCTTCTATATAGGTGTCCTGCTTCTCATCATGATAATATTTGCTTTTTATAGAATGCTTTCACAGTTAAAAATAAGCGGTATTTCAATACTAACCGCTGTAATACTTATGGCTTTCTTCAGACCTGAATTAGAAGAATTAGCATGGGGAGGCTACGCCCAGTTTCTAAGTAATCTAATGGGCATAATAGCAGTCTCGAACATGATAAAATTCCTCTATAAAGACAAGTCTCTTTCTATGATTAGACATACAAAAGATTATTTACTAATTGGGGTTCCACTTTACTTATCTCTCTTTTCTCAATTTTATTCCGCGGTTTTCTGGATTCTAGTAGTTTTTCTAATCATATTTAGTTACTGTAAGAAACATGAGAACCTAACATTACTAGTAACACACATATTTAAGCTAATAGTCTTCCCATCTCCTCTTCTAGTTATTCCAATTACCTACTACATATATTTTCCTCAATTATTAGAAGAAAATGTAACAGTGAGATATTACAATTTCAATCTACTGATCGATGTACTGTTGAACATTGGTGAGTATCTTTCTAGTTTAATATATCAATTTACTTTTACAATTAATACACTTACAATAATGATCTTTCTAGTATCATTCTATCTGTTTTTCTCATTTATCTCTTCTTTTATGATAAAACATTTCAGAAAGGAGCATTCTGACACGGACTATGTAATTCTGAAGTCTATGTGGTTTTCATTATTGATTATTGCATTAGTTACACCAGCATATTATCTAGATCGTTTTATCTACTTCCTCTTTTTTCCCCTATTTACAAACGTAGCGATAGGAATAGATGTAACACTAAAATCAGTATCTGGACGCTCTTCAACCCAAATAAAATGGAATAAGATCTATTCTATCCTACTTGTTCTCTTTATACTTGTATCTGGATACTACGTATTTCTATCTATATCTACCTATCCTGACTATCTACGACACTACTCTTTCCCAAGTAAAAACCTCTCGTATATTGATCATATACCCCTGTCAATTCTTTATAACAGCAGCTATGGTATTGTCTCTCACGGTCTTCATCCATTTGTTACCGCATATTCCTCAGGTCTCTATGTATACCCAGACATGCAGCCTGTATGGTTCACAAGGACATCGCAGGTAACGTCGTCTATCCTTGGCCGGCTCCTCCTCTCTGGAGATATTTATATAAACACATCTAATTACTATGTATCCCTAGATTCTCAAAGAGGAACGTATTCAATATACATTAGAAAAGACCCTTATTTTGTAAAAGTATATGAATCCTTACCAGTACTGATCTACTTCAAAGCAGGAGATCAGGAAAACTTCATTGTTTCCTCTTCGATGTCTCTCTCTGTCAAAGAAACCACAAAAAATAACATTAAATTAATATATTCAGCTGAAAATATACAACTCAAAATCACTATTATCCCATCGCCTAACAGCCTATCTACTGATCTCGAGATAGCTACATACAGGGGCATCATAATAAATAGAGTTATAATTCCCTCGTTTGATCATGAGGGTTCTCTGGAAATAACTAAGTCGATGAAGAACAGTACAATGTTTCAGTCTAGCTATATTCTCTCATATAAGGAGCCATGGATTCCAGTTAAAATACCATTTAACACAACATTCTCTACTTCTTCATATAACTTCACGGTCTATCCATCTTCTAAGAATCAAGTTATTATTATAAGAACAAGTGCGTACAAATTATCATATAGGACCTCAATTTACTTTGCTAAAAATACGGGCGATAGAGTTATAATAACTGATTTTAATAGTTTAATCAAGGAACTAAATATACACTATTTACTAGTAATAGGAAACTCTAGATTGTATCAATTACTCAATAATAGACCGTTCAATCTGGAATTAGTATATGAAAAAGATGAAATATGGCTGTATAGAGTGGGAAGCTAAAGTAAGAGCACTACATAAAAATTCTTAAAGTCATGTACTCATTAAATAATAGAATTAGATGCGGGGGTTCCCCTAGCCTGGTCAACGGGGCGAGGTTCAGGCCCTCGTGGCATAGGCCTTCGTGGGTTCAAATCCCACCCCCCGCATTATCAATAATTCGTTATAAGATTTCTGAGACTGAGGAGTGGGGCTTTGTCGTGACCATGATTAGGATAAACAGAGTTCTAGTCTCTTATGGGCTCTAATATACTTACTGCTTTCCAGACCCACATTCTTGCAAATACTGGCATGTTAGGGTCATAAGCCATATTCTCCATTATACTAATTGAATTTGCAGCTCTCACCGCCGGTGTTAAACTCTCGTCATGTAAAATTGTAATTGCTTCTTCAGCAGCCCTCCTAATATTCCTAGGTATCTGGCGGTTTCCTGCTATTTCTCTAAGAATCTGAGTCGCTTCTTCTATCTTCTGATCAATTTCCTCTTTCTTCATCTTCCTAGGCATACGAACCACCTCCTAATAATAAACCAAATTAATAATATAATAATACAACATTATCCAGCCAAGTAGAGACATAATAAACTGTAAAATCTAAATACAGTATTCTCCTATTTTAGTTTTTGGTCATGACCGAAAAAAATACAGCCTCCATCATCGCGGATTATATAAAAAGAGGTTGGAAACTCACTTCATATTCATGTCCTTCTTGTGGTTCTCCAATTGTTCACAAAGAAGATGACTACTTCTGCCCAGTATGCAATAAAAAGATATTAGTTGCAAAGGATGAGGAGGAAGCATGGGAAGTTATAAAGAGAACTGTTATAGATAATTTAGAAAAAAAGATTGTCTCAAGAATTAATACACTAGTTGAAAATAACTCTTTCAGTGAAGAAGATCTAGATCTTCTTCTTAAATACTTAGCTGTGCTGAAGGAGATAAAGGCCTTAAAGATCTAACTTATCTTTTTGAGCTTTCGGATAGATAGTATGGAAAACCTCATAGATCCTTTTAGCGAGTTGGGGTCCTATTCCCTCTACCTTCAACAGTTCTTCAAATGAGGCAGTGGCCAGTCTCTCTATCGTTCCAAAATATGTAAGTAATTTATCTGCTAATACCGAGTCTATTCCAGGTATTCCGGCAATTAAAAACTTTTGTATTTCAGGGGTCTCTAGAGGCTTTCTCTCCAGCCTTATACGATGATATCCCTTCTTATCCACGATCTGTCTCTGTAATAACGAATATATGACTTCTGCTGATTCCCTATCAGATAATGATCTATATATCGGTATCTTATAATCCTCCAGAATTGATAATACTATTCCAGCTAATACTTTTTCATTTAGTCTTTTGGTGAAGTCAATAGTTTTTCCCTCAAGTAAAATAAGTATGTCAGCAGGCTGTCTCTTTAACTCTTTCAATTGACTAAATATTCTCCCGTCAATAATTGACTGTGCAAGATCATGCATAGTCTTTCTTTCTATCAAATATTTTCCAACCAGATAGTCTCCCACAGGTAGCTCTTCAAGCTTGATGTCAACACCCTTCTCACGTAAATATTCAACTATCTTTCCTGATCTTTCCCTATAGTCTACTATAACCGCAGAGAGATGATCTTTCTCCTTTTCCGTTTCTTCTTGTTCTTCAATAAATTCAGTTAAAGGTTTCACTCCCTCTTTATCTATAGAGATAAACGTAGGCTTAAGCTTCTTCAACTCGTTCATTAAACGTTTCTCCATTTTTCTTCCTACCCAGTATCTCGTCTCGTCCCTCGTATTTTTAAGGACTATAAAATAGATCTCACCTGGCTGTGTCCTCCCTGTTCTCCCTTCTCTCTGTATCCTTCTTATAGCACTAATGGGATTATCATAGAATATGACATTCTTAACCTCAGTAATATCTAGTCCCTCTTCACCAACGTGCGTCGCTACCAAGACTTTATACTCTCCCTCTCTAAATTTGTTTAGGACTTGTATCTGCTCTCGTTGCTTCATTCCAACTTCTCCTTTCCCTCTTATTTGACCAATTAAATACGTAGTAGGTATCCCCTCTTCATTCAGTTTATTGACGATTTCCAGTGTAACATCTTTTATGCCCACAAACACTAGGGTTCTTTCATGTTTATTCTGAAGAAACTTTATTAGCGTTTGTATCTTTGGATGAACATATCCTTTTTTATGTAAAGAGTCAATTATAATAAAAGCCTCTTTAAGCTTAGGATCGCTTATTAACACTTTTTCTATGGTAACTCTACGTCTCTCAGCCTTTTCTTTTAGTGTTTGATAATACGATAAAAACAAAGAGTAGCTGTATGTCTCGAGATAGGTCAATAACCTATCTAGATAAATCAACTCATTTACCAATATTCTTAACTGCCTTCTAGTAACTCTATCTATCCTTCCCTCTAAATACATCTCCTCGATCTTATTCCTTATATTATCTAATTTAGTAAAGCTAAGCATCCTATAATCAAGCCTAATCTCATCTTTATTCTCACCTGAAAAAGTTCTCATTGTGTCTAATCTCCTCTTTATAGAATCTCTAATCAGATCTAATGCATATTTCAAAGGCGGCGGGCTCTCTACTTCTAGTAAACGCATTTTCACTGGCTGAAGATATCTTCTAAGTTCTTGATCGCTCCTTGTTAACACAACCAGCTTCTCAATATTCAAGTTCCTCATAATTTCCTTTGTTTTTTCTATATCTCCAGGTGACGCTGTTAAGGCAAGGATACGCGGCTTTATACCTGTATTTATGATCCGCGCAACCTTAGTATACGAGTGCTCTTTAACAGCTCGATGTGCTTCATCGAATATAAAGAGCCACGTACTTGACGGCTTAATATACCCCTTGATGAGATCATTATAGACCACTTGAGGAGTTGCAAATATTATTTTTGCTCTCCAAAGTGTTTTTCGAGTCTCTGGAGATACTTCTCCGCTTAAAACCTTAAGCTGTAGAGGATCATAGTCAAGTATTTTTTGGAAATACTGTTCGTGCTGATGCACCAACGGCCTTGTTGGGGCCATGAAAATGATCTTTGTATCTTTGTATCTCTTCAACCACTCCGCAGCAACCAACAGTGCTATAGCAGTTTTTCCAGTTCCAGTTGGGAGAACCACTAATGTATTTGCTTTTATGGCATGACCTGCTGACAGAACCTGATATTCTCTATATTCTAAACTATCCTTCTTTATGTACTCATGCTCGACATATTTCATTTCCATCTATCATCTATTAATAAGGATATTTCCTCCACCACTTCCGATATATTTTTGTTCCCATTTACTTTTATTAACATTCCTCTTTTAACCATCTCTAAATACGTATTGTATACCTTCTCTAGAAACCTCTTTTTCTCAAATACATTTCTAGCATGATGTATTCTCTTTATGGCTTCACTAGGAGCCACGTCTAGAAATACAGCTAAATTAGGGGTAAGCATGTATTTATTTACCTCCAAAACCCAGTTGAAGTCGATTCCATTAATAGACTGATAAGCGAGACTTGAGTAGAAATACCTATCAGATATAACCAGATAACCCTTCTCTATATGTGGTAATATTCTTCTTCTAATATGAAGTGCTCTATCAGCTGCGAAGATAAGCGCTTCAAACAACGGATCTCTTTCTTGTTCTGTAACTTTATTCAGATAATCCCTGATGTATTTCCCCAACTCATAGTCAGTGGGCTCTCTGGTAATAAGAACCGATTTACCTCTCTTCTCATATTTTTCTTTAAGTTTATGAGCTACCGTTGTTTTCCCACTTCCATCTATGCCCTCTAGTACTAGAAAAAATCCCCGTTCCAACAGATGCCACCCACAATTAAACCCCTTCAATGTAAATAATTATTTAAACCAGTTTTAATTTAGAAATAGTCAATATGCCGTGAAATATGTATATGCAAATTAGTATTCCAGCTCTGCTATTCTATGGAATGTATTTAATAGATAATATTTCATCCTTCCTTACACCCGATCAAGTTGAGATGTTGGATACAATTATATCTTCTGCAGAAGACGCTTCTTTTTTATTATTAGAGTCTCCTACTGGATCTGGGAAGACTACTGCCGCAATACTGGCGTCTATTGTACTTTCTTTATCACTTAAGAAACGAGTCATATTTTCGGTAAGGAACTATCCATTATTAGAGAAAATCTTTAGAGAAACACTATCATATATCAAGAGACTCGATGTTAACGATCTCTTAGTAGTCTCTTTTAGAGGTAAAGAAAAAAGCTGTCCATACGCACGCGTATATAGCCTAGGTACGGGAGTGTACTCTTATTGTGAGTATCTAAGGAGCTACCAAATGTGTGAGTACTATAACAATTACATCGAAAACTATGGGGAAATACTTGGAAAATATAGGATAAATACGGAGATTCAAGCATCCGTTTCTCAATCTAATACTGACTGGTGTCCATATTATGTCATGAAGACTCTTCTCAAGGAAGCTAATATAGTAGTAACTCACTATTTTAATATCCTACATTATTTTGGAGTATTAAGCGATCCTCAGATATTCTCTGACATTCTAATTATAGATGAAGTCCACAATCTCCCGAGAATATTCTTTGAAATATATAGCCCTTCTATTTCTCTTGAAACACTATCTGATTTTTGTAATCTAAAGTGTCTTTCAAGAAACATACGTAAACTAGTCCAAAGAACCCTACTTGACAACATAAGAGAAATCACAGAAGTTCAACAATCTTTTCCTATTCAAGAGGTTATACCAATTGAACCACTATATGTCCTAAATAAAGAGCTCTTATACGAATCACTAGAAAATGAAAAAATAAGGAATAACAAGAGATGTAGAGAGCTTTTCTTTACATTAAGATATTTTTGTGATGCGTTGTTATTCTTATATGATGAACTTTTTCTCTTTAAGGATAATAGATACGTTTTCGCACTCCCTAAACAAAGGCTATACTCTCTTCCAACTATCCTAACTAAATATTACTCAGTAATTGGGCTCTCTGCAACCTTAACTCCAATTAATCTCTATAAAAGAGTTCTCTTCAACACTCTAGATAGAGAGATACGAGTCTTCCGTGGAGAGTACGTATCACGGCATTTGCCTAAAATCCATTTTTTCTTTAAGAGAGAATATACCTCAAAATACACAAATCGATCAATTACTCTAATTGAAAGAGTGTCGAAAGACATCCTACAAATAGTAAAGAATCAGGGCAGTTCAATAGTATTTTCAGCCTCTCAGGAATTATCCAAATATATTAAAAACGAATTATACCGTCTATCTCCCCAGTATCCAGTATCCTTATCGATAATTGATCTCGATGAATCGGATACGTTTCCGTTTACTAGTAAAGATGAGATAAAGCTAGTCTTAGCCTCTCAGAGAGGGAGATTTAATGAAGGAATCGAGTTTCCCCAAGATATAAGGAATATAATAGTATTTGGTTTATCAATTACTCCCCCTTCTTTAAGGGAGCAGCTCTTCGCTAAATATATCCTCGGTTGTAATACAGCTCATGAAATTTTTACATATGGCTACCTTCATCCTGCTGTAACGGTTCTTGTACAGTCTATAGGCAGACTTATTAGACGTGGTAAAAAAGAGATCAATGTATATATCTTTGAAAACCGTGTTTTTAAAGAGTCAATCCTGAAGATGATGCCACAGTGGTTTAAAGAAATCATTTCTGAGTATATTGATGTTCCACCTGCCTAGAATATGTCTTTTTTTAGTAATCCTTTTTCTCTACCAGATAGATCTATCGCAACTCGCCCTATTCTTACTTCTTTTATATTATCACTATTACCTATGTCTGAAGGCACCAACATATGTATCTTCATATTATTAAAATCTACTTTTTTACATATTCCTGGAACCCAATTACCATTATACTTAACACCAGATAGTATCCCCAGGAAAGCGCGTGGTATCACATAAATTTCTATTGGTATATCCACACTGTCAGAATAAGTTCTATAAATCACTTTCTCTACATTATCGGAATAATAGTATATCTTTATCAGCCCCTTAATGGCAAATATAAAATCGGGGTTCCGGTCGATACCAAAGTCATTAACTAAAATTTCTTTTAATACTTTACTATTCATCTGCATTCTTATCCTTCCATATTTCTCTTTGAGGATTAGACTTAGGTCAAGTAATGCTTCTCTGAATTTTGTCTTTTCTATAAACTCTCTATATTTTCTCTCTCTAATCATTTTTCTAACGGTTCTATTTCTAACTGTGGTCTCTGGTTTTTCAACATAAAATAATTCAATATTTTCTCCGTATACTTCGTTAAAAACAGTAAAGTTTCTATATAACTTTTTATTTCCAATTACAAGAACCTTCTTTATCCTAAGTTTCTCGATGAATTCAACAATACTATGAAAAGCTCTTAGCCCTCTAACCCACCCATGATAATTCATTATCACAAAATCTGTTTTGTCACGTAATTTTCTATAAATCTCTTCCGACTCCTTTATTAGAATCTCTTCCAACCCCATCGGTGTAGTAGAGCCAATAAATCCATAGGCAATCCCATCAACCTCCTCAACCGAAAAAATCTTATTTTGTACGATTCCCCCACCAATAAAACTAGGTATGCCAATATCTCCCTGACCAGGATCATAATCAGCTATACTTGGAGTTATCCCCCTAGAAAAGGCCTTATTTGCTATATAAACAGTTAAGCTAGTTTTACCAGAATCAGTCCCTCCCAAAATCAATATATCTCCATAATCATCTAGAAACCTATTTACTTCTTCTCTCCATACTCTCGTTCCAATAAGACCTTCGTCTTTCATCTCTGGTTTTCTAACTGTATACTCTATAGTCAATCTAGCCTTATTATCTGTTTCTACAGGCAACGCCTTATATTGACTAACTTCCACCTCATCCTCAATTTCCTTTCCATAGATATGTGCTTCTCCCTCTAGTAACTTTATCTTTGCAGGTCCATATACTAACAATGGCTTTTCTGGAGCTATGGTTATGTCGATCTCCCTCATTTCTAAAACAAAATATAGTTATCTCATTCTTCTTCTAATTATTTTTTGGTTAAAATGAATATTCTAGAAAGCACCCAGTGGCGAACTGCATTAATATATGGCCCTCCTCACCCCAATATAGGGCGCCTTATTGTAGATATAGCAGTGAAACTAGTAGAAGAAGGATATAACACGCTAGTGATAGATGCAAATCACAGGATAACTCCTGATATGCTCATTTCTATAGAAGACAAGGTTCTAAAAAGAATTTTACTGATAAAACCCTCTTCAATAAAATCATCTTCAGATATCATGGACTACTTGGTATTTGATTATCGCCGGCAAATGGAGAACATTGCTGTTATCTACGCATCTGTTTTTATACAAATTCCTTATCATTATTGGACTTTGTTCAATTATGACCCGCTCTTCATAATATTCGCAATAGCGGAGTTATCTAGAAAAATCAAGAATTTCAAGGGAGTCGTCTTTATTGACACAAATGTACAGGAACCCTCTTCTCTCCCCTATCATGAACGCTTTATTGAGCTATTTGATATCATATACAAATTAAGATTTACGGAAGAACGGTTCTCTCTAGAGCCTAGCTCAATTTTGTAAAAAGATGGAGAAAGTTGTTATATCGGTACTCCTCTAACAAAGGATATTATATACCATTCTACAGCTATCAAAACTATCAACAGAATCACACCAATCGTCACCAAGGAAATGTCGATCCGTGTTCTTGTCAATCCATTGTAAACCATATACAGACTTACGATGTATGCAAAATGAATAATCAAGTAAATTACTAACTCTGTATATGTTTGTGAAGGGCTGTATCCTAGAATTACAAGTTGCCCCGTCGTTCCAGTGTATATCGCTGACAATCCACCGCTTATAAAAAATGAGAATATTACTAATACGAGGAGTACAAGGATATTCTCAAGAGTTACAAACTTATATTTCCTCTTTATTTTCCGTATCTTGAATTCAGTCTCTTTCTCTATTCCACTGATTGTTTTAAAGATCTTTCTAAATATCAAAGCGCTTCACCTTCCTAAGATATGTTGCTAGTTCTTTCACCCACTTTCCCGCATATGGATTTTTCTGAATTAATATTAAATATTCTTCTTCAGTTATATTTAGCCTTTCCTTCCAGATAGGATAAGCCTCTCTCAAGTTTTTATATGCCTCATAGTGATATCTACAGAATAACCTATCTTTGTAGACGTCCTTGCCACATATAATGCATTTCTCATCGCTACTTTTCATTCTGCGTCACCTTTTCTTTACTTGGACAATTTAGATTAACACATGTAACAAATGTTTTCCTCCCTATAGTAACCTTGACCCTAGGCCATTCACATTTGTTACATTTTCCTCCAACTCTAATTCTTCCTTTTTGAGGAAGTGGCATTGACGCGGTACACTTAGGATAATTGCTACATCCGACAAATCTTTTTCCTGTACGTTTTGAAACGATGACTATCAGGTCCCCATCCTTACAGACAGGGCATTTCCCTAGAACTCTCTTCTTGTACCTTGCTGTCTTACTCATAGAGTCAAGTCTCTTTCCTAATGTCTCCTCATCCATAACTGATAAAATGATGCTCGAAACCGTTTCAACAGAGTCTCTAAGAACTTTCTTAGATATGTCTGGTCTAATTAGGATCTCCTCTAGGTTCTTCTCCATTTCACGTGTCATTCCCAGTGATATTATCTTAGGTATTTTCTTTTCCAATATCTCAATAAGTGTCATACCAAGTTCGGTAGGCTCTATGCTTTCACCCTTTATGTAGTTTCTTTGATAAAGCGTGTCAATGATCTGGCTTCTAGTTGCTTTTGTTCCTATTCCATCCTTTTCCATTTGAAGTAAGAGACTTCTCTGAGTATATCTCCTCGGAGGCGTAGTAAATTTATCTTCTATTGAAACATCCGAAACAACAAGTTTCTGCCCCTCATATAACGCCGGTAGAGTACTCTCTCCAATATTGGTATACGGATGATATACTTCTAACCATCCTCTTTCTACGATTCTTCTTCCATTAACAACAAACATCCGTCCTCCCACATCTATCGATACTTTCATGGTATCCATTATTATAGGTGGGTAGAAAGAAGCGATGTACCTTCTGAGTATTAGATCATACAGTTTCTTCTCATCTATTGAGAGTTCTCTCTTAGGAATCTCCCCTGTTGGAAATATCGCGGGATGTGCAGGATCTGTCTTCTTACCTTCAACTGGTTTTAAACCTGGATTGACATTAAACGTCCGTTTAACCATATCTTTATAAGATGCGATCCTGAGTAAACCATTTAGAATCTCCCCATGATCTATATCAGGAGGATATTTTTGTGAACCTGTTCTGGGATAGGTTATAAGGGCTTCTAGATAAAGTTGCTCGGCGATGGCTAGAGTTCTACTTGGCTTAAAACCAAAGTTAGTATATGCCTCGCTCTGTAAGTCAGTTAAATTAAATGGAGGTGGAGGTGCATATCTACGTTTTCCTTTCTTTATCTCACTTATATGTCCTACGCCGATAGACTCTACTTGTCTCTTTATTTCAATAGCGTCATTCTTTTTTAAAACCGGGTTTTCCACATACGATGCTTCAACACTTTCCCCTGCTTCTGTTTTAAACCTAGCATGAAGATTCCAGAATGGAAGCGGCACAAAAGTGTTTATCTCCCTTTCTCTCTTCACAATATAATACAAAGTAGGTCCCTGCACTCTTCCAATACTTATTAGCGAATGTACTCCAGATGCTGAAACGGCTAAGTCTGTCAGGAGACGAGTCAGATTCACTCCCCATATAAAGTCAATTAAATGTCTAGATATTCCTGCTATAGCATAATATCCATCAAGTTTTATGTCTCTCTTAAAAAATGATGATAATATCTCCTTCTTAGTAAGACTGGAAAACTTCATTCTAGAGATTTTGGCACCATTTCTCTTCTTAGCAAACCGTATAGCATTATAACCCAAGGTACTTCCTTCGATATCATAGTCACATGCATTTACAATTTCATCCGATTCACTACCCAACTTGTCTAATAATGATATAATTTTCTTAACTGAGCTTTTCCTCCTTCCTTGACGCTTATTCAAAGTCCATTCTAATGTAAAAATAGGATACCTCTTGAAGAATCTTGGTCTGACCTCTTCTAATGTATAAAGATGCCCTAGTGCATATGTTACGTATATTATAGTACTTCCCTTTCTAATCTTATAATACTTTAATCCTCGGTAGGACATCTCACTTAATTGTCCAATTTCAGCTAAAGCCTGAGCTATTTTTTCAGCTGCCTTAGGCTTTTCCGCTAAAATTGTGATTCTTTTGTATCTCGGCATGCTAATTACATTACATTGCTTTCATTAAATATAAATTAAGAATTTATATTCACAAAGAGGAGTTACGTCATGACCCGAGATTAGATAAAACATAATTACTAGCCGTAAGCTAATTTTTCTTTTAGTATGCCGATCACAATTAGATGCTCAAAATGTGGACAAATATTTTATCATAGTGGTCGTTTATTCTCTATACGTAAGGCCTTAGAAGGTATAACTCGTTGTCCATCATGCGATAAAGTAATAGTGAATGACTTAAGTAAAATAAAGATAGAGATTAAATAACAGTGTGTTGGAGGTATAGAAAATGGTAAAGAAAGTTCTTCTTTCGGATATCCATTCTAAGGAGGCACAGATGACGGAGTTCGCAGGCTTCTACATGCCATTGTTTTTCTCTTCAATTTTAGAGGAACATATGGCTGTGAGGGAAAAGGTGGGGATATTTGATGTATCACACATGGGGCGTGCTTTAATAGAGGGTGTTGATGCAATTAAGTTCGTTAACTATCTAACCGCCAACGACGTAAATAGATTAGTAGATGGAAAATCACATTATTCATTATTGCTTAATGAGAATGGTGGCATTGTAGATGATATACTGGTTTATCGGCTTACCCCGTCAAAGATAATGATAGTCTACAACGCAGGAAACAGAGAAAAGGATCTTCAGTGGATTACTACCCATGCTAATGGTTTTAACGTATCCATAGAAGACATTTCAGATAGAACTGTGATGATAGCAATTCAAGGTCCACTGTCTACAAAGGTTGTCGAAAAAATATACCGAAAAGCGCCAGACCTCAAAAGGTTCTACATAACTCGGTTCTCCTTTAAGGACATCGAGGGTTGGATATCAAGAACAGGATATACTGGAGAGGACGGTTTCGAGATAATAGCCCATGTTAATGATTCAAGCTCAATTATTAATCTTTGGAATGATTTGAAACATGGTGTGATATCTGTGGGGGGACTACCTTGTGGCCTTGGTGCAAGAGACTCTCTAAGACTTGAAGCTGGATACTGTCTATATGGTAACGATATAGACGAAACAACAAACCCTTATGAAGCGAATCTATCTTGGGTAGTTAAAATGGATCAAGGGGACTTCATTGGAAAACAGGCCTTGCAGGAGCTTAAAGACAATATAACTCGGCTCAGGATAGGCTTGGTTATGAATGACCGATCAATCCCAAGAAAAGGCTACTCTATATATGATTGTGATAACAAGAACCTCATAGGTCAGGTAACGAGTGGTGGTTTCTCACCGATCTTGAAGAAAGGTATTGGCATGGGTTATGTTAATATCAATTACACAGTCAACGGCCAAAGAATATGTATCGATGTAAGGGGAAAAACTAGGAATGCTACAATAAGAAACTTTCCCCTATACGATACAGATAGGTTCGGATTTAGGAGGAAGCAATAATATTTATCCCTTAATTATTAATTTTTCTAAATAATAAGAAAAAGGAGGTGTATCATGGTGGCAAAGAAAAAATATATTGTGCCAGAAAACCTCTACTACACTAAAACACATGAATGGTTGAAGTTACTCGATGAGTCCACCGCAGTAATAGGTATCACGGACTATGCCCAAGACATGCTTCATGAAATCGTTTATGTAGATCTTCCTGAGACTGGTACTGTAATTGAAAAAGGCTCTCCTTTCATGGAGATAGAGTCCGTAAAATCCGTCGCTGAAATATATGCTCCTGTATCTGGTGAGATCGTAGAAGTAAATGAGTCTTTAGAAGATACTCCTGAGATATTAAACGAGTCTCCGTATGAAGATGGATGGCTAGTAAAAATAAAACTATCGGATATCAAAGAACTAGAGATGTTGATGGATGCAGATGAATATCTAGAATACCTATCATCTCTCTAAGAATAGCCTATACACTATTTTCTGATAACACTTAAACTATTATAACTATCCATTAATTTATTTTGGTGTCGGTAGATGAGTAGTCCCCATGACATCTTTCTTAAGTTAAGAAACTTACTAGAGAAGCATAACCAGTTCTTTGCGGAAAGCATTCCCCTCATCGCTAGTGAAAACATCATCAGCCCAGCTGTGAAGGAGGCATTGATCAGCGACTTCGAACATAGATATGCAGAAGGATGGCCTGGAGAGCGAGTATACGCTGGGTGTATGTTCATAGATGAAGTTGAGTTAATTGCAATTGATCTAATGAAGAGGCTATTTGATGCTGAGTTTGTAGATGTTCGTCCTATTAGTGGCGTAACTGCTAATGTAGCTGTTTATACTGCATTTACTGAGCCAGGAGACACTATGATGGCTCTTTCAATAGCTAAAGGAGGACATATTTCTATGGGTAAGAAAAAATTTGGTGGCACCGCGGGAGCGGTTAAGGGTCTAAACGTCGAATACTTTGAATTTGATGAGGAACGTTTGAACATTGATGTAGATGCCACTATGAAGAAAATCAAGAAGCTTGATAAAGAAGGGGTTAAAGTAAAATTAGCAATGTTTGGAGGAAGCCTTATATTATTCCCACATCCAGTTAAAGAATTAAGTGATTTCCTAAAGTCATATAATATAATCGTAGGCTACGACGCCGCTCATGTAAGTGGACTAGTGGCCGGGGGAGTGTTTCAGCATCCTCTTAAGGAAGGCGCTGACGTAATGTCAATGTCTACACATAAAACTTTCTTTGGTCCTCAGAGAGGCGCTATTGCATCATTTAATAAATATGCTGACCAAATCAAACGAGCAGTTTTTCCAGGTATTGTGAGTAATCATCATCTACATACAATGGCGGGTCTCGCCATTGCTGCTGCGGAGATGCTTGCATTTGGAGAGGAATACGCAGCTAATGTAGTGAAGACAGCAAAAGCATTTGGAGAAGCGCTGTATAATAAGGGTTTCGATGTCTTAGGCGTTAACCTAGGTTTTACAGAAACACATCAAGTTGTAATGGATGTCACCAAATATGGCCTGGGAGGTGACATAGAACGTCTATTAGAAAAGGCTGGGATTATTGTCAACAGAAATCTTTTATTCAACGATCCCAAGAGAGGACTACATTATGAAAATCCTGGTGGAATACGCCTAGGAGTTCAAGAAGTGGTTCGACTAGGAATGGGTCCTGACGAGATGGACACCGTCGCTGAGTTCTTTAAGAAAGTCATAATAGATAAAGAGGATCCCGTGAAAGTCAGGAAAATGGTGGCTGAATTCAGAAAAGATTTCCAGGAAGTTAAGTATACCTTCGTCTCAGGAGCCAAAGCCTACGAGTTCATTAAACTTTTCTAATCGCCTACTTTTTATAAAAAGTCATCTATTGTTCTCTGTATATTTTTAGAGAGTACCCATGTTCTCCCTCTTTTTTTGACAACTTTTGCATCCCGAAGTATATTCAAATGATATCTAACACACGCCTTTGATAAATTAAGTTTATCAGCTATCTCAGAGGTTTTTCCTGTATAATTCTCCTTAAGAAAACCAATAATTTTACTCCTGTTTATTATACCAATAGAGTAGTTTCTTCTTCCACCTATAATTGCATTTGGATCTATATTCTCCATCTAGACCACTATTTCCCTATCCTAAAATTGAAAGAATACAGTGGCAACAATAAAATTTTGATTTCCTTATTAGGATAACATGTAAACATAACCAATTGAATATTAACTGGTGCGGCCGCCGGGATTTGAACCCGGGACCCCCGGCTTGGGAGGCCGATGTGCTTCCAGGCTACACCACGGCCGCGTCTCTACGTAATAATTTATTTCTCTTACAGGGATTAATTTATGTTTCCACTCTATTTCTTCAGTGATATTTGTTTATTTAATTATGCTATGATTTATATCTTCCTTGCCATGATTGAATTTATGAGTTGATGGGTGGTATAAATGGTTAGATGCCCGTCGTGTGCGTCTGAAATGAAGTTCGATAGGAAAATACGAATGTTTGTATGCAAGACCTGTGGTCTCTCACTATCTCGTTTTGAATTAGATCTTTTACGAGACAAAAAATATGATGAGTATGAACAAACGGATATTGTTGACGAGTACTATGAGTGGTGGCAGAGTCGTAAAAAATAATTTTTTAGATTATTTATGGTAACAGAAAATGGTAAGAGCCATAATAGTCACGGGTTTAGCTGGCTCTGGAAAAACCATGTTGTCATATTCTCTTCTAGAATGGTATCGTAATATCAAACAGGATGTGGCTATTCTCAATCTCGATCCAGGTGTCTTAAATCTCCCTTATAAACCTGACATAGACGTTAGAGAGTTCATAAACATATGGGATCTAATGGAAAAACACTCAATTGGCCCTAATAGCTCTCTCATTTTAAGTATGGATCTTCTCTTGGAATATGTAGAGAAAATGAATTCTATTATCCGCTCTATAAATCCAAAGATACTTATAGTGGATACCCCTGGACAGATGGAAGTCTTTGCATACCGGTTAAGCGGCAAGTTTTTTGTTGATTTACTTGATGCAGAAGAAAAACTTCTTCTTTTTGTAATCGATGGTGTCTTCGCTTCTGATGCTAGAAACTTAATCTCTAATCTATTAGTCTGCGCTTCAGTAAAGCTTAGATTCGAGTTACCATTGCTTCTTGTATTAAATAAACTGGATCTGCTTCCTGAAGATAAGGAAAAGAGGCTTCAAAAGTGGCTTAGGAGTTCTAAGCGCTTATATGAGGAACTCGCTTCTCATTATAACGATGATGAGGCAATGTATTTAGTTAAGATGTTTAGACTAATGAAGTCGTATCACCTCTTTACGAATTACATCCCTGTATCTGCTGTTACTCTTGATAATATGGATCTACTGATTCAGGCTATATCAAGAGTTTTATTTAGGGGCGACGAGTATTTAGAGTTATGAGGATTATGAGCCATTTTTCACTGATGCCGGTGGATCAAGCTTTCAATTTACTGAAGAAATATGATATTCCAGTTCCACCATATATAATAGTCCAATCTGCCAAAGAATTGGCAGATAGAAAGGATGAACTACAGTATCCTGTTGTAGTTAAAGTTATATCTAATGAGATTGTTCACAAGACAGAAGCAGGGGCGGTGAGACTAAATATCTTGAATCACTCTTCTTTAGTAGATGTTATAAAGGAGTTTGAGAAACGATTTGGTACAGTTGCAAAAGGCTTTTTAATTCAAAAAATGGTTGACAAAGGAGTTGAACTAACCATAGGGGGCGTGAGGGATCCTGTCTTCGGACCTTTAGTAATGTTTGGCTCAGGAGGGATCTTCATAGAATTATTTAAAGATGTGTCTTTTAGATTGGCTCCTGTTGACCGTCAAGAAGCTCTTGATCTTATTAAGGAGACAAAAGTTTATAGGTTATTACAGGGGTTTAGAGGCCTACCTAAGGTAGATATATATAAAGTTGTAAATTTAATTATAAAGGTGTCAAACCTTATATGGGACAATAAAAATATTAGTGAGTTGGACATTAATCCACTTATAGTTGGCGATGACTTCGCGTATGCGGTGGATGTTAGAATAGTATTTAAAGAGGAAGAGACAAAATGAGTAAGGAAGTGGTTGATGTCGATCAAGTGCTTGCAGAGCTCAAGGAAATAATGGAAAAGCTTGATCCATTATACAAGGAGTACCGTCAATATAGAGACCGTATAAAACATCTACGTGCTGAGAGGAGGGAGGTAACACAGAAGCTTAATGAGAAGATTGATGAGATCGTTGCTAATACAGAGAAACTTAAGAAGATGAGGAGGGAACTGAGCTATGCACGTTACGAGGTCAAGCTAATTAACGACGAGCTTAGAAACATCCGTAATCGGCTAAATGAGATTCGTGAGATTCTCAGCAATAGACCTAGACTAACAAATAGGTCTGCAGAGGCACTTAGAAAAGAACTTGAGCGACTGGAGCTTGAATATGAGACAAGAGATCTGGATCCTCGACGTGAAAAAAGATTATTGGAAAAAATAAAGCATATGCAGGAAGCTCTTACAGAATATGAAAGATATGTGACTGCCAAAGAGGAGAGAGGCGAGCTCTATCAAAAGAGAAGCGAGCTTATTGAGCAGAAAGAGTCTCTTATTGAGAAGATTGAGTCTCTTAAAAAGGAAATCGGAGAGCTAAGTGAGGGTGTTGATAAGCTTAAAGAAGAGGCGGCTTCTCTACAGAAGAAAAAAATGGAGTTGGAAGGGGAGATCAGCCAGCTTATGAATAAGGTTAATGTTTTGGATGAGAAGATGCGTCCTCTAAGAACGAGGCGTGATGAAATACTAAATAAATTCGGTATTAGAGGTCATAATCTGACTTTTGAACAGATTAGTAAGATCATTAAAGACCGCTCGGCTGTATTGGAGAGAGCCCTAAAGAAATACCAGAAAGGCCGATTTACATTTGAAGAGTTCATTGCCTTAGCAAAACATGGCTTAATTTAAATCTTTTTTAAGGGAGACTTATGAAGAATGAAGAGAAAAGGGGGTTTGTGTCAAAAAGGACATTGATTCTGAATGTAGATAGAGATAATGATATAGGCGTTAAAGCAGGGGTGAAGACCCCCCTCATAGGAAAAGAAGCATTGTTAGATGCAGCTGTTAAACTCTTGTTAAATGATCCTGAGGAAGCAGATGGTAATGCATTGTTTGCAGCTGTAAAAATATATGAGTCGTATGAGGTTGAAGAAGGAGAGGCAAAGGAGGTAGCTGCCATAACAGGTAGCGAAGTTGGAGGTATAGAAGCAGATAGAAAACTTATCAGAGAGCTAAACGAGGTTCTAAATCATTTTCCTGCTGATAACATCATCCTTGTGACCGATGGCTTTGCCGATGAGGAAGTTATTCCAATCATCGATTCAAGGGTTCCTATTTTGTCTATCCAACATGTAGTCGTGAAACATAGTGAGAGTGTGGAGGAAACATATGCAATTTTAGGTAGATATCTTAAAATGTTATGGAATGAAATGCCATATAGAATGTATTTCGTTGCTCTCCCAGGAATAATTGTCACAATACTGGGAATTCTAATGTTTCTGCAGTTAACAGGTGTTGCTATAGCATTTACATTTATAATTGCCGGCATCGCTATGATCGTTAAAGGTTTTGGTGTAGATGATTATATATCTAATCTCTCCAAAGCACCTTTCTCAGAATATATCCGTTTAGCCTCATATGTAATTTCATTCATATCTCTTTTCGTAGGACTCTACCTATCTTATCTATCAGTAGCTGTTCTCCCTGAGTTTAAGATCGTCATGGAGAATCCTAGTCTCTTATGGGAACACGGTGTCCAAATATTAACTAGTTTTATGCCACCGTTTTTACTAACAATACTAGTAACTATGTTCATATATGTGTTAGGTCTATCTCTATACTGTTTCGTCACAGAGAGATATTATCGGATAATTAGATATCTTCTTCTCCTTGAAGCAACACTAATCATATACATTGCAGGAAACGAGGCCAATAGAGTATTGATAGAGCCTAAATATGGTTTTTCCAACCTCATTATATTTATCTCCATCGGCTTACTAATACTATCAGTCACAATAATAATAGTGTATCTGCTTGCTAAGAAGAGGCGACAGGAAATTGAAAGTGAAGTTATATAGACTGCTGCACTTACTAGGAATATACAAAGTATATGAGAAGTGGTTGTTTCACCAAATTAAGAACAATAACATGCCCAATCACATAGGTATTATTCTTGATGGTAATAGGCGATGGGCTAGGGAACACGGATATGCTAAGTGGTATGGGCATAAAGTGGGGGCAGGCAAGCTCCGTAATGTAATTAAGTGGGCACGTGAGTTTGGAATAAAATATCTGACTGTCTTCGCCCTATCGACCGAGAACTTTAATCGTGATCCAGAGGAAGTAAAATGGTTTATGAATCTCCTCAGGGAAGAGCTGGAGAAGGCGTTGGATGACGATGATATCATGAGACATTCTATCAGGTTTAAATTCATTGGTGATTTAAATAGGTTTCCCGAGGAGATTAGAGAGAAAATTCATATGCTTGAGGAGAAAACAAAGGAAAATGGATCTATTGTAGTTAATGTCGCTCTTGCATATGGCGGTAAATGGGATATCATTAACGCTACTAGAAAAATTGCGGAGGCAGTTAAAAAGGGAGAGCTAGATGTTGATGATATTACATACGATACCTATCAAAGGTATCTTGCTACATCACATCTACCTAATCAAGATGTGGATTTGATATTAAGAACAGGTGGCGAGATGCGTTTAAGCAACTTTCTATTATGGCAAGCAGCATATAGTGAATTAGTTTTTCTTGATGTCTTTTGGCCGGAGTTCAGGAAAATAGATTTTATGAGGGCTTTGAGAATCTATCAACAACGTCATAGGCGATTTGGAAAATAAGTTGTCAATAAAGCTTCCATATTTCGTCTTTCTCTTGTCTAGGTAATGTCTTCTCCCCTTCCTCATCGATTAATATCCTCTTTTCTTTGTCTTTAATTACTTCACCAATCACCGTCGCTCTTATTCCCCTTTTCATTAGACTCTCTCTTATAGTATCAGCATAGCCCCTTTCTACTGTAAATAGAAGGGTGCCTGAACTCAACAATAAATATGGATTTACTCCTAATGCATTACATACAGTAATAGTTATTTCATCAACAGGTATATCGTCAAGAAATATTTTTAACCCCACCCCTGAGGCGTCTGCAATTTCATTCAACGCCGTAAATATACCTCCTTCTGTTGGGTCATGCATAGAATGTATTCTCTCTCTAAACCCCTCCAATAATATCCGTCCCTCAGGATATATTGATGTCTTATAGATCATCTCTTTTGCTTTTTTTATAACTGATGCAGATATCCCCCTTTCTCTCAGCTTTTCCTCATGGTCGTATGCAAGTACCGCAGTTCCCTCTACAGCAACTGTTTTAGTCATCATTATCACATCACCAGGTACAGCACCCCCCGAGGTAACATACTTATCAGATACTCCAATTGCTGTGCCCACTATTATCGGACTCTCTAAATATGGCGTTACCTCTGTATGTCCTCCCACTATTTGCATCTCCATTTTCTCCGCATTTCTATGCATATCCTCAATGATCTCATCCAGCTTCTCTATTGTTATGTCCTTGGGTAAAAGCATCGTAGATAAAAACCATCTTGGTAAAGCCCCAGATGCAACCACGTCATTAGTTGTTATATGAATCGAAAGCATCCCAATCAGGCTAGTGGCGGCTGTAATAGGATCCGTAGATATAATAATATACTTATCGCCAACACGAGTCACAGCAGAATCTATACCTATTCCTGGCCCAATAACAACATCTTCTCTTCTATATCCAGATTTAGGCAATATCCTCTCCAGTAAGATATCGGGAGGAACCTTACCTGTCGGCAATTTCATGAGTAACACACCTAATCTTAAGTCACATATAAAACAAGATATTTTAGAGTGACTTATTATAATATTAAAGTTGTGGTGATTTAGAACAATGCTTTCTATCGTAATAGATGGATTCTTTGGAGATACTGGTAAAGGTAAGGTAATCTCCTATTTAGCGATTAAAGACAATCTCGACATAACTGTAAGAGGGGGGGTCGGACCAAACGCCGGCCATACTGTGGTATACAATGGCAAAACCTATAAATTAAGGCAGATACCGAGTGCTTTCTTAAATGAAAACACTCGTTTATTGATTGGCGCCGGTGTACTAGTTAACCCATCCATTTTCCTTAAAGAAGTTGAACTAACTGGTACAAAAGGAAGGGTCTTCATGGATTTCCAGACAGGTATTATAGAAGAGAAGCACATAGAAGAAGACCGCTCAAGCGAATATTTAAGGGGAAAGATAGGGACCACTGGAACAGGGTGTGGACCGGCGATGAAGGACAGGGTATTGAGGATTCTTAAGCTGGCTAAAGATTATCCAGAGTTAAGTGAATATCTTGTAGACGTAGCGTATGAAGTTAACGAAGCTATAGACCATGATAAAAACGTGCTTCTTGAAGGTACACAGGGAACGTTTTTATCACTCTATCATGGTACATATCCGTATGTAACCTCGAAGGATGTTACTGCAGCCTCTATCTGTGCAGATGTAGGAGTAGGGCCTAAGAAAGTTGATGAAATTATTTTAGTCCTGAAATCATATGTCACTAGAGTTGGAGGAGGACCACTTGAAGGTGAATATAGTGAGGAGGAGGCTGAGCGTCTCGGTGTTTTGGAGATTGCGACGGTTACAGGTAGAAAACGCCGTGCCGCTCCTTTCAACTTCAACTACGCTAAACGCGCTATAATGTTAAATTCGCCCACTCAGATAGCGATTACAAAACTAGATGTTCTATTTAAAGATGATTTTGGTAAGACGCAGTATGATGAACTAACCAAGGAGGCCAAGAACTTTATTGAGAACATAGAGAACGAGCTTTCTCTGCCAGTTACAATAATAAGTACTGGACCTGACGCTACCCAAACTATTGACAGGAGAAGGGAACTAGGCTTAATCTAGTCTCCACTAATTATCTTTTCAGCTTTTTATATTCATTTACAATATATTCTCTAATTACAAATAATTTATTTATGAACTCATCATTAAAATAATCAATCTTTTCGATTCTCTCGATATAGGTAACTGGATTCGGATTGATCTTCTCTTCTCCCTCTTTATACGTGTAGACAGCTACTTTACTAACTCCTCTCTCTAGCTGAGTGTAAAATATTATTTTCTCTATTAAATAGGATGCCTCAAAGATCAGCCTATATTTTCTCTTCTTGTCTTTTTCCATCATATAGGTGTTTAGAGTAGTCTTCAACTTTTTTATATTCTCTTTGATATCTTCTGAAAGAATCGTCTTGCTTTTAATATCCTCTATCATTCTAAACCCCTCTCTATGCTACTCCTCCTCGGCAGCTATTTCCTCACCAAAGAGGTCAGCAATACAATCAGGGCAATAATATTTTCCATCAACAAATACTAGTCTATCGCTCCACACTCCACATCTATCACAATATCCAAGTACAGATGCATTAGCCTTTATTAAGGGCTCTCTTTCGAAAGATTCCCTCTGCATGTATGCCTCTATAATGTCGGGAAATACCCTAATAATATCTGATGCAGTTATTACTCCAACAAGTTTCCCCTTGTATGTTACTCCTATTAATGATATGTCTTTTCTCGAGAATAGTTTCGCGACTTCAGTTACCGTAGTATCTGCTTTTACGGTCATCAAAGGCTCTCTTGAGAGATCTGATACTAATGTATCTTTAGGGTCACGTTCCTGAGCTAAAACCTCATATATTATAATATCCTTAGTGATTACACCCAAAACCTCTTTCCCATCTACTATAACGAGATGACTTATGTTATTCTCAAACATTTTCTTAGCAGCCTCGAGTATATTTCCATCTTTGGAAACGAAGACTATGGGGCTGCTCATTATTTCCCGTACTGTGAGATTTGTAATCTCTTCATTTATCACCATTTAGCTGTCACCATCAATATTTAATTATACCGGTACCAATACAATAGTTGTCTACATAATATTATAAATAAAATCTATAAACTTAAGGTTGTTATGCGGAAAGGCTATTTTAACTTTTCCATTTATCCTTTAAACCATTCAGTTAGTAATTATACGCAGTGATGACTCGCCAGGAGGTAAATATGAGACCACCAAATTATGATAATATTCCTCAAGCTCATCAACCATTTCTATAAGCCCTTTTTCTTTTATTGCTTTTATCACCCTCTTAGCTATTTCGGACTTTTCTAAATCACCGGGTGTTATTTCGAATATTAAATTTCTAAAGCAATGTTCCTCTACAGCGGTAGGAGGCCCGATAAACAGCTTTTTATTATCTTTCTTTACTCCAAGCCAAAGTCTTAGAGGTATCTTTCTTAGATAATTCTTCTTGCCATATATCATGAATGCCCCTTTCTTAAGATACTCTCCAGAGGGCGCTTTCTTGGAAACCTGCTCTGGATAAACATAATAGACATCAAGGACAAGTATCTTATCTTTCCATGCTCTACTGAATGACGCTGCGAATATTGCTGTCTCTATGATATCTTCCTCAAGTGCATTTTCTCTACCATTTTTTAATAGGACAAATGGGCTTCCATAATACTCACTATGGAACACAATATCGTTTTTCTCCATATACTTCTTAATTATTATTTCGTTTGTTGTAGCATCTCTACCTCCAATCACCATCAACCCGTTTTTAGTTATAAACCATCTAAATTTCTCATACCATTCTTTTTTCTTCATAACAATCTTCTTCATTTCCAATGAAGGTGCTTCCCTTATATCCTTATCCAGCTCTACAATCTTCATTTGTATCTCTTTAAGCTTTTCTTCTATTTTCTCCAGTCCTTTCTTTCTTCTTTTATATTCCTTGTCATAAACTAATCCAATAGCCTGAAATGGATTCATATCAAATCTTAAGGAGATTGTTACGTGGTCATTTAGTGGGTAGTGAACAACTTTCCTTGCATAATCTACCTGTAAACCCGTTTCTTTTCCTTCTTTACATCTCTGGAAGACCTCTGTAAGTTCATCAATCTTCTGATACAAAGTAGGAAGCATTTCATCTAACACTTTTATTTCATACTCTAACTGATTTTTATTCTTCTTTAATTTCTCTATCTCCTCAAGCAACTTTCTCCTTTTTTTAGTTATCTCTCTATTTAACTTTTCATTTAACCGTCTCTTAAGATACTCTTCAGAAGCCTCGAAAATATTATTATAGCTGGCCACCGGCTTTTTATGTTTAGGTTGGTAGGGTAATAATATTATTTTATTTTCTTCTTCGATAATACTATAACCCTCTTCTCCCTTCTCAGCTATTTTTATAAGCTCCAGCACCTTAGTTAAGAACTCACGTTTTCTTTTTTCCCCATCAACCTCTGGATCTATCCTTGATAATGCTTCTCTAACAGTATATTTATCTAAATTCAGTACACGATAGTAATCTCTCTCTTTACTTATCTTATTCATTATCTCCTTATAGTCACATTTTAATAGCAATAGTGGGTTAAACCCTTTAGACGGAGGAAGTGTATAGATCCCGTCTCTCTTTAGTTCGCGATGCCTAACTTTAATCTCCTTATCTAGAGCAATTATCCTATTTTCTCCGTTGGTTATTATTGAATTACCCCCTCCAAATATCTCAACATAAAACATATACCTACCATCATATTTCCTACATGTGAATCTGATTATTCTCTCAAAATTTGGAGTATCAATTTTTTCTATTATACTGTTTTCTAGCAACTCCTTGGCTTCCTTTATCCACCTTGGTTGTTTCTCTGAGGTATTTAACCTAATTAATGTGGGTAGTAGAACCTCAAGAGAGTAATTATAAAAAATTGAAAGATTCCCCTGAGTAGAGTGTAAAAGCACCTGATAATATCCTCCCTCTACCGCTCGTATTTTACGAATTCTAGTTACTTCCATTCTCTTTAGGAAGTTCGCGACTGAATACAGCGTTATAGCAGGGATCATACCAATCATAAGATTTAATTTATATAGTTATTATTAGGTTTAATAACAATCGCTGTTAGGTGTATATTTAGTATGAATCCCAAGGATAAAATACACTATACCCGCCTACTCCTCTCTATAATCGGTGGTCTGATAAGCGGAATATTTAAATTTGCTTTAGAAACAGCTGGAGAAGCGATTATGCTAATGGTTCTCTTCTATATATTTAGTCTGTATATTATAGTTTACCTATATAAGATCCGCCCTAACGTAGTTCCAGAGGTATCTCTAAAGAACATTTTTATTGACGGTGTGGGAACATTTGTAATCACTTGGCTCTTCCTCTGGGTATTGATCTACAATATACTTCTAATTATTTAGAGCGTATCTTTTTTGTTAAGAAGTCTTTCCAGGCATAGAAATATCCTTTTTCGAAGTCTGGTAAAAAGGGGTTCTCCAAGTTTCTTTTAACTATTTTTAGAATTTCTCTAGCCTCCTTTTTATCTATCTCCTTAGGATTTATCGAGTATTTTTTTCTCCTTCTTTGCAGTATCCCTTTCATGCCATGAATATATCCTTTAATCACCTTCGTCTTCTTTATCTTCTCTATCTCACGATTCGCTGTTTCCATGTCTATTTTCCTATCTAGAATACCGTAAAATATCTCTCTCATTCTCTTCATTGATGAAGTCATATGTCACTAATCCCCTCCTCACTAATTTTGAATAACGCCGTTGGTTTTAAACCATAAGGATCAATAGCTCTGAAGAAATCTGTTTCCTTGGTTAAACTGATAAGTTTATTCACCATACTACTTTGAGCCAATCCTCCATATGGTTCATAGGCCTCTGCAAACACATCATGTAGAACTCCATATATTCTAACGGTTAACACGATAGGTATAGCAAGTTCTTCTTTTATATTATGTAGTTCGAGTAAAAGCTTTCTAGTATATGAATGTATCGCCCGTGGGTCTCTTCTATTAACCTCAGCTCTTATTATTTCTGTTAAGTTATCTATTACAACTACATTTACATCTTCTTCCCTCTTTTTTTCAAGAATTTTGTTTATGAGCATAGATAGATGTGATGCCCCCTTTACACGAGAATATCTAACGTGTTTTATATGCTCCCTCTTACCCTTCTTTTCAAGGAGCCTAAGCAATAGCTCAGGATTAAAATTTCCCTCTCCATCCATATAATAGGAGTATCCAAGCATATTTTCTTCAAAACTATTAGCTACTATCTGATGTAACAAGATGGTTTTTCCTGTTCCTGCAGGACCATATATTTCGTAAATCTTATATGGTTCTATTCCATAGTCAAATAGCCTGTCTAACTCTTGGGAACCTGTTGATATATATCTCTGTTTCACGAAAAAAAGTTCTTTATAATCCTCTCCTCTATACAGATGACTCACGTTTTCCTGGGAAAGCCTTTCCGCTAACGTGTCTAGTTTGTTGCCCTTCATTTCACTAAATAAATTATATAAGGTGAAATGGTTAATATTCGTCCGTTAATAGATAAATTTTGATGTCAACGTTTAGAGATACCGCGAGATACGTTAGGAACCTCTCTGAAGGAGAGTTTGTCTTACTAAAGTATTTAGAACGATATAGTAAGAGGTTCGAACGCGTATCTCTTAGACTCCTTAAGAAAGTGACAAAGTTCTCAGATGAATATCTCATGACACTTATAAAACGCCTGTCTAGGAAGGGCTTTGTAATTTATTTTGAACAACCATATGAGTCAGTGATGCTACTCACCTCTGGCCTTGATCTTCTAGCTTTAAAACGCTTGTCAGATAAAGGTGTTGTAGCCGGTGTAGGTAGGCAGATTGGAGTGGGTAAGGAATCTGATGTCTACGACGCCATCGACCCATCTGGAAACAGGGTTACTCTAAAGGTCTTTAGACTAGGTAGAATAAGTTTTAAAGATGTCTCTCGAAAACGTAGTTATGCGTCTATTAGACTAAGTCATAAATGGATATGGCGAAACTATGCCTCTGCAAAAAGAGAATATGCTAATCTATCTATGTTATATCAACGCGGAGTCTCTGTACCTCGACCCATCTATCAATTAATGCATATTTTAGTTATGGAGGCCCTTGATGGGCTATTACTACATGATCTCCGAGAGGTTGAGCAACCTTATAGTCTTTTTAGAAGTATTATGTACGAGGTTAAAAAGACATGGGACATCGGGTTTGTTAATGGAGATTTAAGTGAATATAACATCTTTCTCCAGTGGGATACTTTTAAACCCATTCTAATAGATTGGCCGCAAGCCTTTTCAAGGAACGATTCTAACGCAGTTGACCTGCTCAGAAGAGATGTTCAAAACGTTATTAACTTCTTTGTTAAAAAATATGAGTGTGATTCTGGGGCACTAAGAAATATTGCTAAAGAGCTGTCATTGTCCTTTGTTTTAGAATAAAGAGTATCTTCCTTCTAGTATTTCTTTTGTAAGTAATTGGAAATTCTCTCTAGTAAACTCTTCATCGAGTATTCTGTTTATCTTTGTTCTTACTGAATCTTCGTCTGTACTTGTAGAGGTAATATACTGAACATGGATCGCCTGAGGATCTGTAATCGGTGTTCCTATTTGACTTAGGATCTTTACATATACCTCTTCTATCCCCTCTACATCCTCGTAGATTCTATTACTGATCTTCATTGCCAAGACATTATATATCTTACCTACGTGACTAACCGGGTTTTTACCTGCAACCGCTTCCATACTCATCTGTCTATTTGGCGTTATCAATCCATTTATCCTATTCCCTCTCCCCGTGTTTCCATCATCACCGGCCTCAGCAGATGTGCCCGTAACCGTTATATAAATAATGTTATTATCAGGGTCATCAGCAGTGTTCAACATAAGTTTTATGTTATCTACATCAAACCCCTTCTTGACCAAATAATCTAAGATGCTTTCAACAACCTCCTCCTTAGCGCTAACATAATCCGAGACATTTTTGAAGAACCTGTCAATGAATGCGGCGGCTATTGTAACATTATAATTACTCTTCCTTCTAAGCACCATCACTTTTACATCTTCTCCCACATAGGGGAATATCCTCTTATATTCTCTTGAATTAAGATATGTTTCAATTTCTAAAGCAATTTTCTCAGCTATAGTCAATGGAGCAAAACTTACTCCAAAAGACGTATCATTTGCAGGAGGCGCATAATCTTTCTTCTCGAATAATCCTACTAGATCTACAGATCCTTGTCGTATCTTTGTCTCGATTACTACATGACTATCTACGTCTAAAAACCTGTAATTTTCTTTTATTATTCTCCTAACCGCATCCCTAGCTATATCCTCAACAGGTATACGTTCTCCTGAATTCTCTATATCTGTAGTTGCTCTACCCGCTATAATCAATTCTATCGGTTCCGTTACTTCCCCGCCACCAAATTTAGGTATCGCCCTTCCACCTACTAATAATCCTTTATCGACATTATGATGAAGTATTACACCAAATTTCTCCATATAATACTTTGAAAGTGCCCTAGACACCGCCTCGCATGATAGATCAATGATATAATCTGGATGTCCAAGTCCCTTTCTCTCTACAAACTCAAGTTCATACTTTCCAATTGGTTTTGAATTAAGCTTCTCTAGAATACGCATTTCCGACACCCCTAAAACCGCTTGTCTCTAGATTATGAGAATTATTAATATACCCCCTCATCTCTCAACTAAATTTTCTCAACTTTTATCATAAGTATATTATTTCCCCTAATGAGTGCCTTTCCATATCTGGTAGTCTTCTCTCCCATTTCCTCTATAGTGTTCTCTAGTAGAAGGTTCATATAGTTATCGACTTTAGTTAGAGTCCCAGTATAAACTTCTCCAGTCTTAAGATAAACTCTTATCTCAGAACCTATCTGCTTGTATATGATGCTCAGGGGATTCTTATACGTCTGCTCTCCCTGTGTTCCGCTGTTCATTCCTCCTCTGTTTCTCATCTTATAATCATCACCTTTTATACTAAAATCGGGGGTGGCATAATAAAAATATTTATTAACTAAATAAATTACCGTATATTCTACAAAATAAATAAATTATTATATCCATGCTAATTCTGTTTGCTAAATGCATAGCATATCATGTTTTCCTCTTCTTTTCTTCCTTTTCTATCATTTTTTTAATCGCTTTTGGAGACAATATCTTATATTCTAGATTTAACGATCTGAGTATATCAATTGCCTTTTCATCTATTGAGGGGCCAACGATTATACCTCTAATATCTGGATTATTCTCCCTCAATTCTTTTACATATCTGTAGAGCTGCAAAGCCTCACGCTCTCCAATTCTATGTTTTTTCAATTCAATTACAACGTAGTTTCCATTTTTGTCTCTAGCAAAAATATCTATTTTACCACTCCTAATCTCCTTCTCTTTTATTACAGGCCGCAGTCCCTCTTCAATTATAGTGAGGTTTCTCAGTAGAAGAGACTGCATCTCCTTCTCGGTTAGATACATCGAGAATTCCCCAGCATCAACCAATTTAGCTGTAAGTACCAGATATGTCTTTATTAATTTTATCCGAACCCTTTCTCTCGGCTTATCCCTAATAGCAAACAAATATACACTATCATTTCTCTTATCCAGTATTACCTCTGTGTTTGACGGTTGCCAATTTACTGGCTTATACCCATTGGGCCTATGAATAAGAACAGCCCTATCTTCTTTAACTACGATGATCCTGTCACCAGGTTCTAAATAGGATTTCGATCTTCCTTCATAAAATACCTCGCAATTAGCCAGTATCATAATTACCTTCTTCCTCCTAAGCGCTTCGTAAAATACATTCTTAAGAGTATCATACTCTGGATCCAGATATGATACTACATTCCCCTTCATGAGGTTTCACTAAAAATTCTATAATACCCTGGATTGCTAAAAATAATGTGAATTCACTTGGCATTATGCAATAGAATGGAAAAAGAGGATCGTAATCCCTCTAATAGAGCCCCGGGAGGGATTCGAACCCTCGACCTGCGGCTTACAAGGCCGCCGCTCTAACCGCTGAGCTACCGGGGCACCTAAATTCTATCTATTAATCTGTATTATTAAAAAAATGTGGTTTATAAATTAAATTTATTAGTGGAGTTGCATGAAGAAGCTCGTTTCTGAGGATGACATAATTTCCCTTTTTAGATTAATGTTTAAAGATAAATCTTTCTTAGACGACATAGGCTTATTTGAATCTGATGACACTAAATTAGCTTTTAATATAGATACCTTTGTAAAAAGCAGCGATGCTCCACCAAGAATGGACTATTATTATATGGGTTGGAAAGCAGTTATCTCTACTATAAGCGACTTATATGTAAAGGGAGTCTCTCCTATTGGATTACTGATTTCAATCGGTATATCCAATGAGGATATCAGGGGGCTTAATGCCTTGTCAAAAGGTATTAAAGACGCCTCCAACAAATACAAACTACGTGTAGTAAAATGGGACACCAACTCTTCAAAAGACCTATTTTTATCAATAGCCGCCTTCGGATATGCATCTAACAAGATACCGTGGAGGAGGAATCTGAAGGATAACGACATAATCGTAGTAAGCGATTACTTTGGATTAGAAGGCCTGGGGTTAAAAATAATGCTAGGAAAGATACAAGTCGCCTCTCCTCTATCTAAGAAGGCAATAATGCGTTTTTGTAAGCCGACGCCTGATTTTGGCAAGTACTTGTATATTGTTAAAAAAGGCGTTAATGCCTCTACCGATTCTAGCGACGGGCTTTCCAGGGCTTTATGGAACTTATCTAGATCCTCTGGCAAGAAGATTATCCTTAACAACCTTCCCATACATCCTCTGATACAAAAATCCAGCTTACCTGAGGATATTAAGTATGAGGTTACTCTATATAGTGGCGAAGAGTATATTGGCGTTTTTTCAGTACCTGAGGCAATATTGGAGGATGCCATGGACAAGGGCTTTATCGTTGTTGGAAAAGTTGAAGGTAAAGGCGTTGGTGTATACGATAGTGATGGAAAGCTTATTCTTGATCGAGGCTGGTCTCACAAGATATAAAATACCTAGTACTACACATATTTCTTTACTATTTTTTTCGCTTCCTCGACTATCCTATATGCCTCCTCCTCTGATGGCGCTTCACTAAATATCCTTATAATAGGCTCTGTCCCACTAGGCCTAACTAACAACCATCTATCTATGTCATAATATATCTTAACCCCATCAGTTCTATCAATATCATACGCATCTTTACCCAGCTTTTCCTCTACCTCCGTTAATATCGTATCAATATCTCCTCGGCTAACAATCCTAACTTTATCTTTAAGCTGATGTAGCTTAGGCACAATACTCATTATCTCAGACAATGGCCTTTCGTAGAAGGTAACTATATTCATGACAAAAACCGTTGTTATCCCCCCATCTCTAGTATAGACGTGGGGTCCATATATTATCCCACCGTTTTCTTCAAACCCAAGAATAGAGTCTCTCCTTCTCATTTCCCTAACAATGTTTTTCGCTCCTACCCTTGTTCTAATAACCTTTATACCTATGGGCTCAAGTATCATATCTACAAGAGACGATGATGTTACAGGGGTCACTACACTATCGACCCTATATCCATTATCCTTCAAATATTTAGCTATTACAGTGCCTAATGCGTCTCCCCACCACACATTCCCTCTCTCATCGACAACCAAAGCTCTATCACCATCCCCATCGAATCCTACCCCAAAACCCGACTTGGTTTCTACAACCATCTGTCTTAAATCTCTAAGGTTGTCTGGCTTAGGCTCCGAAGGCCTATTTGGGAACCTGCCATCCAAGTCGTAATTCAAGTTAATGATATCTACTTGTTTCTCCAATTTATTTAGAAATAACGGGATTGTTATCGCAGATACACAGTTCGCATAGTCAAACACAATTTTAAATCTATTCTTCTTTGTCTCTGGTATCAAGTGTTCGAAGAGCTTCTCTGCGTAATAAGAAGGAACTTCTTTGTTTTCAAACACTTCCCCAACTAAATCCCACCTTACAATATTAAATTCTTTTTTCTCAAGAACCCTTTGAATCCGGTCCTCAACCTCGATATCCTCCTCTAATCCATCGCTACCTATCAATTTAATACCATTATATTCTGGGGGATTATGACTTGCAGTTATGATGAGCCCAAAATCATACTTCTTATGATCCTGGATATACTTCTGTAATGCAGGAGTTGATACCAGACCCGCTTTCTCAACCTTAACACCAGAAGATAGCAAGCCTCCTATGGCAATTGATACAATCGCATGGCTTGATAGTCTACAGTCCCATCCAACTATGGCCTTCGACCCCACTCCATAATATGTTCCAATAGCTAGCCCTATCTCTAGGATCCTCTCTGGTGTTAAATCCTCTCCAAAAACTCCCCTGATCCCAGACGTCCCAAACAACCGTTTCATAGTATCCCCCTTTGAACTTCCTTTTCAAGAATACCAAAAAATAGAATGCATCCCATTACAAAATTAAATTATCGCTATTCCTCATTAATGTGAAGACTCATTCTTCACCTTGAGTTATAATTAAATCTAGTTATATCAGTAGGTGACATTTTAATTATAAAATAACACCTTACCTACTACGTTATATGGAATAAAGCTTAATTTTGCTATGGCCCCGTAGCCTAGCCTGGATAGGGCGCCGGCCTTCGGAGCCGGCGGTCCGGGGTTCAAATCCCCGCGGGGTCACCATTATACAGCTAAAAGAAAATGACTAGTAAATACAATATTCTTCTAAATATGTATATCGCCTTATTTACTTTACCCTTATTCACCTCTAGACATTCCCAATTTGGTAAGAATAACATTGATTAAAAATATCGAAAATTATCCTCTTGGTGTGGTCGCTTGAAACAATTGGTACATTACAATAATAGCGACATATTTTCTCATTTGGAAACATCTCAATCTAACTATAAAAAACCATCCTCATGTCTCTTATCACTAAATTCTATTCTCCTTACCCTTAGGGGGTGTGCATTATGAATTTCCACATCTCTGGATTCCCGCTGGTTATATCCGTGTTTTTACTAGGATATTCAGCAATAGACTATAACAGGGCAAAAAAGTATAATCTTGATATTGCTGGGCCAATATTAGTAGTGCTTTCATGGATATTATTTGTATGGTCCTTTATCGCAGATGATTTTAATTTGCTGGCAGTTTATGGTTACTCAACAGTTGAAATGCCTTTCTGGCTGAAGATCGCTTCAAGTTGGGCTGGCATGGCTGGATCTTTTGTATTATGGGCGTTTCTAATGGCTTTGATAACTTTAATGTACGTGTTCTATGTAGAGAAAAAGCATCTCAATGAAAATAATGTAATCAGGGCATATCTACTAGCTACACTGGTCGTCTCTATATTAGCTGTGAAAACGGGCGCGTTTGATATGGCAGACGTAAGTTTTAGGCTACCCGCTGGAATGGGTTTAAATCCATTACTTAGGTCATTCTGGATATTGATACATCCAATTTTCACCTTTTTAGGCTATTCGTTTGGCATCGCACTCGCATTATTCGTCTTATTATCAAATTCCAAAGACTTTTTCTGGGAACGATTAATAGCAAGTCTAGCATGGCTAAATCTATCTATAGGGATAATTGCGGGAGCGGTCTGGGCTTATGTGGTCCTTGGATGGGGTGGATACTGGGCATGGGACCCAGTTGAGACAGCGGAACTTGTTCCTTGGCTTACTCTAACAGCGTATTTTCACTCTCTTCCTTCTACTGGAGATGGTGGGCGTCGTTTAACAGCAGCCCTAACCGGGTTTTACACGTTTTACTCATCTTTTATGACAAAGGCTGGGGCACAATTTACTGCATCAGTCCATACATTTGAATGGACCCCTTCTGCTGTGACATTAATAATAATACATTTCATAGCTGGTGGTTTAATTCTGGCATTATACCTATGGAAACCAGGAAAATTTAACTGGAATGTTAAACTGAATAGTGTTACGAACACCTCCTTCTCAATAGCGTGGTGGTCGTTATTAGGTCTATCACTTGTATCATTCTTAGGAATTTTCACCCCAATTGTATATTATGTAGTCAAAGGCGGTTTAATTAGTATTGGAATGGAATATTTCAACATATATAGCTTTCCATTAACCTACCTCTTTCTCATCGCACTAGTTGGATGTGCTTTAAGAGACTGGATCAATGCAAAACAATATGTTTCTATCTCCATAAGCATTTTCTTAGCAAGCGTCGTATTTACTGTAGCTAGTTTTCCAACGAATAATTGGATGGCAAACATGCTGGTCCCTATTACGACAGCGACACTCCTTGCAACATTATACAGATTATCATCAGATTTTACAAGCAAATATGTTAGGAGTATAACTATCTCTACCCTACACCTTGCAATAGCAATAATTCTACTTGGAGTAGCATTAAACTCAACACTATCAACGGGAGCTGTATACAAACTAGAGTTAGGGAAGCCGGTAGACACCCCGTATGGCGTATCTGTACAATATGATGGCTTCAATATTAGAATATCAGACTGGAATGTCTTTTACAGTGGCCATCTCATACCAGAAGGAGCATATGGAGACTTCAAATTCAAAATAACTGATAATGGTAAGACACACAATATTATTCTCCCGGTATGGGTTCCATTTACTTACGGGTGTGGCAGTGAACCAGGAATGATTTCTAAAGGTTTAGATGACATATATGTCTCAATAGTTCATGCAGATTTCCATAATAGATTAAAGCCAATTATCACAAACAACGCTTTCTATGGTGCTGATGAAGCGGTGGATTATATTATCATCGAGGTAAAATACAATCCCCTAATCTGGCTTGTGTGGCTAGGTACAGCCATCCTCATCCTCGGTGAGGCCATGGCCATAGGAACCCTATTTGTATCTCGCTGGAGGAGGTCGGTTGTATGAGCACAAGAATCAAACCTAAACCTAATCAAATCGGTATGCTTCTAGTAATAATCGTGATTATCGGTAGTATAGTGGGAATCATATATTATTTTGGTGAGACCGATCAAAACATGCCTGTACCTCCCCAAGATACAGCGGGACAAACTCAGCAATCAGTAGAAGAAGAGCGTGCAAGAGTAGTATCTGCTCTGAAAGATTTTTTATCATCTCCTCCTCCAACCGACCCGGCTCTAAACAGGTTTTATAATGTCTTGAACTCTACTACACCAAGTATAGTTCTCTTATGGCCTTCATCCTGCTCATCATGTTCAAGTTATAAGTCATCAGTATGGGATGTTGTAAAGAAGAAGTTTAATAACGCAACCTTTATAGATTTCGACATAGATTCTGCTGAGGGAAGCGGGGTCGCATCAAGATTTAACATATCAGGAATAACTATAATTTTCGCGTATAAAGGCACGATATATGGCCTATCTTACGGTGATCACATTCCATCTGAATATCTAGAATATATGGTGAGGCTTCTGACCATTCATGTTCAAGGAGGTGGGGAAAGTGCGTAATAAATTACTTGTTTTTGGATTACTGACAAATATAGTTGTACATTTCTATATATTCTCATATCTTCCACCTGAGCAAACACTTGGAGAGCTATACAAAATAATATATGTACACGTGCCTCCAGCGTGGGTATCTTATGTAGCATTCACAATTTCCTTGATCGCCAGCATTCTATATATTCTTCGGGGTGATGGCAAATACGATTTGATTTCCTTTTCGTCAGTTAGCCTTGGTGTGGTATTCTCAGGCTTAGCTATAGTGATTGGAATGATTTTCTCAAATAAAGCGTGGGGAACATATTGGGAATGGAGAGAACCCCGGCTTACCGCTACACTAATCCTCTTTCTAGCCTATTTAGGGTATCTCGTTTTAAGAGCATCAATAGAGGATCTTGATAAAAAGAGATCGGTTTCCTCTGTATATTCTATAATGGCTTTTGTGACCATACCATTAAGTTATGTTTCAACTAAAATTTTCAGGTCAATTCATCCATTACCAGAATTGTCTCCAGAGATGCGCCTCTTTCTCTATATATCATTTCTAGTGAATTTAGTAATCTTTTCTTCTCTTCTAAGTAACCTGTACACCAAGTTCAAAATTAGGGAAGAAACGTTGCTAGGAGGTGATGAATATGATTGAGGTATATATTTCATATGTAATTTATTGGATCTCTCTGTTTATAGTTGTCGTATATTCGGTTAGTAATTCAAAGGAAGTGAGAAGTAATGAAGAGGGAATATAAAGCTCTTATAATTGGTGCTGTAGGAGGGATTATATTACTTCTCCTCGCCCTAACTATTTTAGGGTCTAACCAGTATCTAACTGTATCCGAGCTATATACAGAAAACGTGAAGAACAAGTATATTGTTGTAATGGGTAAAGTTGTAAACAAAAGTATCTCTTATTCACCAGATCAAATTGAGTTTGTCATATATGATGAGAATTCAACCAAACACGAGTCTGTAAAAGTAGTATATGTGGGGGATAAAAACATAGATGTTTATGATGGTGCAATAGTCGTGGTTAAGGGTCGTTTTGATGGTGAGACGATTATTGCCACCGAAGTATTGACTAAATGTCCTTCCACATATAAGCCTGCTCCAGTAGATTAAGAACTCTAATTAGGGCGTAGATCATGCAATACAGCATTACAGTAAGAAACATATGGAAAATGTTAGGATATAAATGGATTCTCAAAGATGTCTCACTAGACATTCCATCAAGTTGCCTTACATACATATATGGATCTAATGGATCGGGGAAATCTACGTTTTTAAAGATATTGGGTGGTCTATGGAAACCAACTAAGGGCAAGATACATATATTGGGTTATCCGCCTACTTCACCTGTTGCAAAAAAATTAGTGGGTATCGTGGTACATGAGAACATATTGTACGATGAACTTACTGTGATAGAGAATATCCAATTTCATTTAGGGTTCTATTCTTCATATAATGAGAGCTGGGTAAAGGAGATACTGGGTCTATTAGGTATTAATAAGGTTATAAACAAGAAGATCAGAGAACTATCTTTTGGATGGAAACGCCGTATAAATATAGCTAGAGCTTTACTCCACAGTCCTAAGATCCTTATTATTGATGAGCCGCTAACTGGATTAGATGATGCTGGCCGAGCATCTGTAAAGAGGATCATTCGCTATACCATTAATCGAGGAGGAACTGTCATTGTAGCTTCTCCGGAGATAGATAAGGAACTCATAGAGGACATAGACCATGTTTTCTACAAGGTCTCGGGCAAAAAGATCTTCTTACAAGGTGGCTTTTTATGAGCTTCCTAAAAAAACTGTATCTGTTACTTCAGAAGGACTTTCTTGTAGAGCTAAGAAGATCTTATGAAATAATTTCTATAATTGCTTTCCCAATTGTAGCCACAGTTATATTTAGCATTCTAAATCCTCAGGCATCAACAATGAATTCACTAAGTTTCATTCTTATAATTTCGTTGTTAGCAACACTGTTTATAACAACAACTTCATTCATAAGAGAATACGAGAAGACAACCATCTATTATTTAAGATCATTACCCTTGACAGCAGCTACTCTCTTCACCGCAAAATATCTATATACATTTTTCATTGTATTACTTGTAACCCTCGCAACAACTGGCAGTATGGTAATATTTTCAGGTTTTCTGGAAATAAACATCTCTATACTAGCTCTTCTACTGCTGTATACAGCGAATTTAGCAGCCATTTCCTCATTTGTATCCGCTTTAACAATGTATTCTGAGGGTAAATACGTGTTAATACCACTTATAACAACCGTCTATTCCTTTCCAATCATCTTATTATCATCATCCGTTATCAATAAGTTATCTATCTATGAAGAAATTTATTGGGAGCTTTCGATTCTTGGTCTTCATTTAATAGCATTTATGATATTTGCTGTTTTTCTATCTGAAATAATCATCGAAGAATGATTTACTATAGGCATGTGGTTAGACTTATATAGTAATTATATTTATTAGAAGAAAGCTTTTCTGGAGTGTTTTTAATTATTGAAGAGCATACTTGTACTGTCTAATATTATGTCCCTATTCTGGGTATTTACAGTGGATTACTCCCCGTATTCTCCTAGCGAAATACTCGCATACCATACATATCATAGGAGACTGCTCCTTACTGTTCATAGGACAAAAGAGAACCTCCTTTTTCATAAACTTCACTTTTCTCTCAATACCTAGCCTCTTGATTTCTTCCCTTATCTCTTTAGGCACTCTAATTGTTTTGTCAACTTTCTTCACAGGAATATGTCTCATGTTAAATATTAAGACCTAGATATGATATTTTACCTTTAACTATTATTCCAAGCTATTTGTGTTTATGGTGAATAAAAATGGGTATTAAACCCTATGTTCTCTCTCCTTTTCTCAAGAAACTCATTTGGCTCGGTAAGAAAGCTTATAGTCATGGATATGTAGTAGCCAATGGGGGGAACCTGAGTTGCAGAATAGATGACTTTATAGTAATCAAAAAGAGCGGCTGTTCCTTGTCTTCATTAACTCCACGAGATTTCTTAATAACTTCTCTTAATAAAGAAAGGGTTAGAGAAGCCTCTATTGACTATAAAATACATCGGGCAATTTACCTAAACAGTACATCCCTATTTGTATTGCATGCTCACCCCGAGAACGTGATTGCCCTCTCTATCCAAACAGGAGATTCTTTTTCTCCTCTGGATTTCGAGAGCAAATATTATCTTGGAAACAAAATTCCAATTGTCTCTGGAAACCATAAAAATATCCACAGAAAAATGGGTCTATTATCATCTGAAAATAAAATAATAATAGAAAGAGGCCATGGTGTCTACATACATGGAAAAAGTGTTATAGAGTTATTCCGAAATTTGGAAAGGCTTGAGCATGCGGCGAAGGTAGTGTTAAAAAACAGGGTTCTTGGATAACGGTCTATCCTTCCTTCTCTATCCTGTTGAAAAGTCTATTGATACTTTCCTCAAATGGAGGATACAATACTTCATATTCAGTGACTATGCCCGTTATATATTCTGGAGGGGTTTCATCGAAAGCTGGATTAAAAATTTTTATTGTCTTAGGCGCAATTTGACATTCAGAAACATATATAACTTCCTTTGGACTCCTCTCCTCTATTTCAACATCAGCTCTACTGCTTTTTAAATCGAAAGTTGATGTAGGAGCTACCGTATAAAACTCTATTCCCATTTCTCTAGCTAATATCGCAATCTGGAAAGTTCCTATCTTATTGTACAGTGTTCCGTCTCTCAATATCCTGTCTGCTCCCAACAATACTTTGGTTATCCCTTTTGTCTTCATAGTATGTGCCACGGCGGTATCTGGTATCAGATATGCGTCTACTCCCTCCCTCACTAACTCGAATGCAGTTAATCTGGCACCTTGTAATTTAGGTCTTGTCTCTGTAGCATATACCTTAATTTTCTTACCAAGCCTATGGGCCATTATAATTACGCCTAGTGCAGTCCCTATTGAAACTGTTGCCAAAGAGCCTGTATTACAATGCGTCAAAATTACGTCTCCATCTTCAATAATTGATTGTCCAACTTCTGCCATTCTTTTATTTATCTCGATATCTTTCCTCATCATTTCAACTGCATATTCTATAGCTGCTTTTGCAGGATCAAGGGATTTCTCCGCCACTTCTAGTACTCTATCAATAGCGTTGAAAAGATTAACTGCAGTTGGACGTGTTTTTCTCAATATCTCAGCAGCTTTATGTAGCTCCGAAAGTATTCTTTCACCTCTATCATGCCTATATTTATAGGCTACTAAAGCGAGTCCCAACGCTGCTGTAACACCTATTAAGGGGGCTCCCCTTACACGCATACTTATAATTGCCTCTGCTACATCATCTACAGTCTCCAATGTTTTATAGACAAGTTTTTTAGGAAGCTTTGTCTGATCTATGATAACTATCTTACCATCCTTCCAGTAAATGCTTTGTAAAGGCATAAATAAATAATCTGTTAATGAGTTAGAAAAATATGTATCATTGTGATGCGTAAACTATTATATTGAGCTAGACAATTGTTTTAATTCTGGATGGGGTATGAAAATTAGTTTCAAGAAGGATGGAGTAGTCATCACTGGAAAAGATCTCTCTTCTAAACTTCATAGATTTGGGGAGCCTAAAGGGAACGGAATATTGATTCCTAGGCTTGCCTTCCTATACATGATTGAAAAAGGCATAATTACAGAGAATGAAAGCGATATATTTGAATATGATTTCCAAGTTGTTTTAAAACGGTTCAAGAGAAACGATCCCAAAATATTTTCCAAGTATCTTATTTTCAGAGACCTTGTTGATAGAGGATATATGGTGATCGAAGGATACGGTAAGGATATTGATCTCCTAGTTTATGATAAGGGAGATTATCCAGAGAAACCTCCGTCAATTAGAGTTATCGGAGTCGAGGAAGGCGAGCATATAAAGGTGAGTAAAATAGTGGATGAACTACATTTTAGTAATTTAAATAAAAAACGTCTAGTCGTCGCAGTAATAGAGCGAAGAGGAGAAGTTATATATTACGACATTAGAAGTAGCTTCGGGGATGTGGATGAGTAAGATACACGGTTTTATACAGTTAATGCGAGTTCCTAATGATATAGTGATAGGGCTAGCTGTTATAGTGGGTGAGGTAATGGGCGTAGGCACCCTCCCAAACCCAAACATCGTTTTACTAGGATTCCTCAGTGGATTCTTCACCTGTGCATCCATTATGGTTTTAAATGATGTTTTCGATATAGATATAGATAAAATAAACGCGCCTTCCCGTCCCCTTCCAAGCGGGTTGGTAAGTATCTCATCCGCAACCATATTTTCAATTTTCCTATTTATAATCGGTGCATTTACGTCTGTTTTACTTTCTACACTAAATTTAATTATAGTAGTTATATTCTGGCTGTTGGGTGTTCTGTATAATTGGCGGCTTAAAAAAACCGGTTTTCTTGGGAATGTAGTCGTGTCTCTTTCTGTAGCTATTCCCTTCTTCTACGGTGCAGTAGCGATAGGACGGGGAATGGATCTACTTGTATTACTATTCTCTTCTATGGCTTTCTTGACCAATCTAGGTAGGGAGATTATAAAAGGTATAATGGATGTTAAAGGGGACTTGGAAGGGGGAGTTATGACGATAGCCGTAAAATACGGTGCATCAACAGCCTACTACCTATCAACTTTTCTTATTCTAATAGCTGTTTCGATAAGCCCCATCCCCATTATCCTAAATATTGTTAATGTCTTTTTATACACTCCCCTAGTAGTGCTGACGGATATATTTCTCTTATACGCAGTTTTTAAGGCACGTACTAAAGAGCATAAAAATCTCTATGAGTCTAAAAAGCTTATTCTATATGGAATGTTTATCGGTATATTAGCCTTCATGTTCGGTGTTATAACACTATAACTATCTCTCTTTTTATGGCCAAATGACAATATTATTATTTTTGACTTAACTCCCATGTTATGTAAATATTTGTAATAGATGGTGCTGGTGAAGATATCGTGAGTAAGAAAAACCGTTTAGGGTTACCTAGAGGAATACGGGATATCTCTCCAGATAAATATGAGTTGTATCTATGGTTATTGGACCGGTTTAGGGCGATATGTAACAAATATAATTACAAGGTGATGGAACCTGCCACCTTAGAGTTCTTCGAAACATTATCCCTTAAATCAGGTCCAGATATTGCAAACGAAATATACGAGTTTAAAGATAAGGCAGACCGTCATCTAGGTCTTAGATTTGATTTAACAGTTGGTTTAACAAGATATGTTACCTCTCATCCTGAGTTACCTAAACCTATTAGACTAGCTGCTTACTCGGTTCAATGGCGATATGATGAGCCTCAATTTGGAAGATACAGAAGTTTCTATGCATGGGATATAGAAATATACGGAGGTAACGAAATATATTCATCTGCGGAAGTAATTCTCCTAGTAGATAAACTTCTAAAATCAATCGGTCTAAAACATTACGAAATAAGGATTTCTGATAGGCGTTTAGTGGAAAACGTCATAAAATATTTTTCTCCCAACGGTAATGTTCCTGCAATTATGCGAGCCTTAGATAAATGGGGTAAGATCGATAAGAGTGAGATCATCTCCCTGATTAATAGAGCAGGGGGCGATAATATTGATGATATGCTCTCTCTTCTTTTTGAGTCGAAGGAAAGTGACTTTCTATCTATAATTAATAAATTCGGCGGAAAAATCTTGGAGAAGGTGTATGCTATACTAAAAGATGACTTGTCTGTAGATAGGGTCCGCCTCGACCCAAGTATAGTTAGAGGGTTAGATTATTATGATGGAATTGTTTTCGAAGTAAAGTCAAAAAAGGGTGTGGAAATCGGGTCTATAGTCGGTGGAGGTAGCTTCTCTAAGCTAGTAAGCCTATTTGGAGGAGATATGAATGCATTTGGTGCTGCTGGAGGTGTAGAACGCCTACTTTTAGCTCTTGAAAAAGAGGGAGTAAAGATAGATCTAAAAAAACCACCTTTAGTCTTAGTTATTCCATTGGAAGAGGAGCTGATAACGTATTCCATAAAGTTATCTGAGAAACTAAGAGACTTATCTAACGCTAGAATCGAGTCACCAGTTTTATATCGATCTTTAAAGAAGTATCTTCAGTATGCAAATAAAATAACAGCAGATTACGTTATCTTCATTGGAAAAGCTGAGGCATCTACAGGTAAAATAAAATTAAGAGATATGAATAAAAGGATGGAATATACCGTTTCCATCGAGGAAGCCGCTGAGATTCTATCTAAAGAGAAGGATTAGTCTATCCCCTGGTTTTACACCACCGAGTATCTCCGCTGCGCTCTTCATATTACCTACTATTTCAAGCATTTCGCTACTACCTATTAAGATGCCTAACTCTCTCCGTTTAATCTCGCCGAATACAGTTACTTTCTCAACTATAATCTCTTTATCACTATATTTCACAGACTTTATTTTATCGGCTACTTTATCATATAGAGCACCCGGGACATTAGTGATTATGTTTCCAAATCTATCTATGTGTATAACATATGCAATTAATCCATCTGTCTTTACTTCTGGGTTAGGCCAAGCTTGGCTTATTATGCTATTAAGATTTATTAATCGGCCAAGTTCCTCGACTCTAACTCCTTTAGAGAGATATGCTGCTGTAGGTGCATATATGTCTCTACCATGGAATGTTGATGAGATTTCGTGTTTGTAGAGATGAGTCTCGATATTAATTTCAAATACTCTTTCTAATCCGTCTCTATGAGCCGCAGGATATAATAATCCATTATCAGGTCCAATCAAAAAATGGTTTCTTGTTTCAATGATTATATTCCTCCTATCTGTTCCCACACCTGGATCTACTACTCCAACTATAATTGAGTTTTTAGGAAGATGTGGGATTATCTGCCATAGAATAAATCCCCCCTCAGAAATATTCCATGGAGCCACATTATGTGTTATATCAACTATCTCAGCCCCTGGATTTATCGATAGAATAATTGCTTTCATCGCGGCAACATAATAATCTCTATACCCAAAATCTGTGAGTAAAAAGATAGGCCTTCTCATATTTCTCCCCCCTACTTCATAAACAACGAACCTAGCTATAAACTAGACAAGAATATACATAGGTCTAGCAATAGGTGAGTGGCGGACCCGCGGGGATTTGAACCCCGGACCGCCGGCTCCCTCCCGGTTCTGATAGGAGGCCGGCGCCCTATCCAGGCTAGGCTACGGGTCCAATCAAACTATTTAATTAAAATTTAAAATAACTTTTAAATTAATTTTGTATGGAACAACGGGCCAGATATATATGCGGGGGTTCCCCTAGCCTGGCCAACGGGGGCGGACTTAAGATCTCACCGTGTAGGTGATATAAGAGATCCGCTGGCAGAGGCCTTCGTGGGTTCAAATCCCACCCCCCGCACCACCTAATCTTTTTTCTTTTCTAATTTGTTTGAGAATATCCATACACCGATAGTCGTTACTATGTTCGTTAAAATTATTATATAGGTTATAAGCGACATAAAGACTAAATTCAAGTCTAGGTTGTATCTAAGGAGATAAATACTCAATGTTGCGGGAACCATGCCTTGTGCACACATAACGGTTATTATCATCCTCTCTCTTTTAATAGGCGAGTTATAAGTTGCTAGAGAAACAGCGAGATAGCGCGTAAATAGAAGTATCAATAGGAAGAATCCACTATATATCAGTCCTATGTATATAAAACTAGGGTCGACTATGAATACAAGCCCCAAAAAAACAAAGAAGAATGTTTCTAATAGGAATGATATTTCATCCTGAAATCTCCTCAGGCCTGATATAACACTACTCATATCCCCGTATGTCTCGATGATTCTTGATATCATTTTATAGTTGGATAACAGCAGTCCGAAGATAAGCACCCCGAGCTCACCATTTCCACCTAACCATTTTACAGTCGCGTATATCACTAGTACAAGCCCGATGGTTAATACATAAGTGTACTCTTCCTCCCTAAACCTGAACAACATTTTAATAGATATTAGAGATAGGAACAGTCCCACGATTAAGGCTATCGAGAAGCTACTGGCTATCATTGTTGTAGCTGCATATATGTCAGCTGATCCAACCAGCCACTGGTTTAGAAAGACAAAAAACAAGACTATAGTTATTATTGTGCTAATTGCAGTCTCTAACGTTAGAAGTGATTTAACTTCGTCAGACAGGCCTAGAGAAAAAGCTAGTGGCACTACGACTGCTGCAGTTATCTCTCCCCCTGTCATAGAACTAAATATAAACGACTCTACCAAAGGCCAGCCTAGAAATATATTACATACTAATCCTATCAAAAACACACTTGATAAAATATAGGTTGAAGACTGCATCAATGCCCGACCGCTCTGAGAAACTATATCCTTGATGCTTAGATGCAATCCACTATAAAACGTGACCATTATAAGAGTGAAACTACTGAATATCTCCATTAATGGAATGAACGCTTCTCGATCCACGAATCCCAATGGAGCTATTAATATGCCCACGAAGATCAGTAGTAGAAAAGACGGTATATTTGTCCTCTTGAAGAAAATATGGCTTAAAAAACCAAGCAAAATAATAGTGGCCATGATGAAAAACACAAATATTTCACTGATCATATAGGGTCATCATCCAAATAAGACGATACCTACATATCCAAAGAAATATATCGTAAAATTATAATTTAATACGTTTCACATTTTTGGTATCATTAAAAGAAAATTGTTTATTTCGTGCGAAATCAATAAAAACTATGTACATTAGCTATGCAAGTAATATGGTTATGCGGGCCCGGCGGGATTCGAACCCGCGACCCCCGGGTTAAGAGCCCGGTGCTCTCCCTGGCTAAGCTACGGGCCCGTTTTTACTTAGAATATGTCTGTTCGAGCTTATCCTCTTATATTAATTACTTGACTACTTTATAAAATTCTCACTCTCTGAAATTAAACAAGACGTGGTGTATGGGCCCGGCCGGATTCGAACCGGCGACCTCTCGGTATATGCCCCCTTTATTGGGGTTATCAGCCGAGCGCTCCGCCAGGCTGAGCTACGGGCCCTCTTGTCAAAAATACGTTTAATGCTCCCCTTATTAAAAAAATTTTCTGTGAGGGGCCAGAGGGTTCAACATCAACTTATTTGATAAGGTCGGTATAAGAATATTAATTTATTATTTAGGAACTAAATTATAGTATAGCATTTTTCGCGAGTGGGGCTGGTTGCTTAATACGTACAATTAGCGATTATGGTGAGTATAATTATGAAGTTTAAGCCTAAGTTAAAAGAAAAGCGTTGGAATGTAGAGAACGAGTTAAAATTACTTGAGATATGGGAAAAGGAGGGGGTTATGGAGTTTGAGAACGTTGAGGATAAACCAATTTTTTCTATTGACACTCCACCACCATATGCATCCGGTAGTTGGCATGTAGGAGCCGCGGCCCACTATTGTCAATTTGACATGTTTGCTAGGTATTTTAGGTTAAAGGGTTATCAGGTATTGTTCCCCATGGGTATAGATAGGAATGGTTTACCTATAGAGATACGTGTTGAGCAAAAATATGGGATTAGAGCAAGGGAAGTGGATAGGGAGTATTTTATAAGGCTATGTAGAGAGAATCTGGATATCTATGAGAAGGATATTCTAGATATCGTACGTCGAATGGGTATGATGGCTAGATACTGGGATCCATACAGAACTGACAGCCCCGATTACCGTGCTCTCACACAAGCCACTTTTATCGAGTTATGGAAGAAGGGTCTAATATATGAAGATGACCGGCCTACGATATGGTGCCCCGTATGTCATACAACTATAGCTGAGGCTGAGGTGGAGTATAAGACAAAGGATGGTTTCTTATATTATGTACGTTTCCCACTTGAGGAAGGGGGGTATATTGTGATCGCTACTACCAGGCCTGAGTTAATTGGGGCCACCGCTGCAGTAATGTATAACCCTGAGGATGGGCGATACCGAGATTTAGAAGGTAAAAAGGCTCTACTACCCATCTATAATAAACCTGTCCCAATTATCCCTCACCCTATAGTTGATCCTGAATATGGAACAGGTCTAATGATGCTCTCCTCGTTCGGTGACCTAACGGATGTCAGATTATTTAGAGAATTAGGATTTGAACCTAACGTACTAATTGACAAAGACGGGTGCATGAATGAGAAGGCCGGTAAATATAAGGGATTGACTGTAGAGGAAGCGAGGAAGGCAATCGTAAATGATCTGAAAGAGATGGGTCTACTGGAAAAAAGCGTCCCTGTAAAGCAGAATGTACCTATGTGCTGGCGTTCACGTAATCCTGTAGAATTCATAATAACTCGTGATCTATACCTTAAACAAATCGAGTTTAAGGAGGAGCTTAAGCGTTTAGCAGATAAGATAAGGTTTTTCCCCGAGATACATAAAACTATTTTAATCAACTGGATAGAGTCTCTCTCTATAGACTGGGCTATCACTAGGACACGATATTATGGTACAGAGGTTCCACTATGGTATTGTAAGAAATGTGGGCATCCACATGTGCCCGAGCCAGGAAGGTATTACAGACCATGGAAAGACCCTGCGCCATTCGATGAATGTGAAAAATGTGGCCATAAGGAATTTGTAGGAGATCCTAGGACATTTGACACGTGGATGGACTCAAGTGTCTCAGCATTATATATAAGTGGATATGGCAAGGACGAGAAATTGTTTAATAGAGCCTTTCCTGTAAGTGTCCGTCCTCAGGGTATCGATATAGTTAGGACATGGCTACACTATTCCTTATTAAGAATCTATCTCCTCACAGGTAAACCTGCGTTTAAGATGATTCGACTATCAGGAATGGGCCTTGATGAACATGGACATGCGATGCATAAGTCTTTAGGTAATGTTGTGCTACCCATGCCTATATTATCTAAATATGGCGCGGATGCGTTTAGGGTATGGAGCGCATCTGAAACAAAACTGGGCTTTAACTATAGATACTCAGAGGCAAAGATAGAGGCTGCTAGACGTTTTATAACAAAACTCTGGAATGTAGCACGCTTTATATCTATGTTTCCATATATCAATGATTTTAACAAAAATCATCTTCTCCCGCTTGACAAACAAATTATCGTCGAAGTGGACAAATTGATAAACACCGCAAGAGAGGAGTATGAAACACTTGATTTCTTCTACACTACAAATAACCTAAAGAACTTCGTATGGAACATCTATGCCTCCCATTATTTGGAATTAGTGAAGAATAGAGCATATAACTACAGTGGTGAATTTAGTGAAACAGAACAGAAAAGCGCATGGTATACTCTTCATCGAACATTAAAAACAATTCTCTTATTGCTTCATCCTGTTGCACCATTTGTTACAGACTACATCTGGCGTAAATTGTATAATCCAAAAGGTATATTATCAGAGAAGTTTCCCGAGCCAAGTGGATTTGAAGTTACACCAAAATTTGACTTGATAATGAAGTTGGACTCTGCGATATGGAAGTTTAAAGAGTCCCGTGGGCTTTCATTGAAAGACGGTATATCAGAGGCTGTTTTACCAAAAGCCCTAGAAGAATTCCATAAGGACATCAAAGCCACTCATAACATAAAAGAAATAAAATATGACGACAGCATAGATGTAGAGAGCATAAAACTTTCTCTCTAATATAGTTTCGTTAATTAATAACGTAAGGGATATCGTAGCAGCGCTCCAATTCCACCAAACTGTTTAAATATTTTTCCATGTTCTGTCTTAGAAGATATTATCTCCACCTTAAAGCCATATTCATTAGCAGCGTCATGCAGATAGTCTAACAACAACTTAACGTCTTCAGGATACATTATTCCATTACTACATTGAGGGCATTTTAAGCCACTATGCTCTAGGCGCTCTACATCCTGTGTCTTTACCATCTTCTCTTCTTCATATCCGCATGACTCGCATTTTAACTTTGTATAATAGTATTCAAAGTCATCCAAAATTAGGATCTTCTCAATAGCACCATCGTATAGATGTCTTATAACATCCTTCAAACCATATAATACCATGTCATGTCTACGTGCCAATCTACTCATAAATTCATCTATGAGATTCTTTTCATATACGTATCGAACGTTTTTAAGGATGTCTTTTCCTTTTATAACCATCTCTCTAAGCCCTTCTTCTCCAGAATAGTTCGTATCTATATAATCAATGATCTTCTTTTTCAACCGATAATCCAAGTCACTTTCTTCAACAAAATTATACTTGGTAAAACCTGGGCCTCCAACAAGTATGCCTCTCAACCTATCAAATATATCTTCTCTTAGAAACACCTCATTTACATGTTTTGCAACCCTATCAAAATAATGATGTACCTCCATTTCACGTAGCCGCTCAAACCTTCTAGCGGACTGCCCCCCCGCCCGATGCTTACCTGGTATTCCAGATGTATATGTCGCTATAACATCAAGCCTCCTACCCTCTAGGAGGCCAATGGCAGCCTCGTTAATATCAATAGATATCAACCCATAAACCTCTTTCTCCCTAAGTAGCTCCTCTAAATATTCTGTATGGAAATGATCATCACATCTATACAAGTTCACTTTAAGGGGCTCTGGCGGCTCAATCACATATATCTCCATCTTCTCACTCCCAGGAGGTCCTCTGGGAATAGCTCCACAAAACACAACCAACCCATTTTCAGGTGCCTGATCATAATATTTAAGCCTTTCAATAACCTTGAGAATAGCATCCTGAACATTCTTCCTAGTCGTATCCGATTTAATATTAGATGCAGTAGAGTATTCCTCTCTTAAATATCCTATTACTTCACTCATTCTTCTATTGGGTGGAATATAAAGGCTAATTAATTCTGTGCCTCTCCCCTCTTTCTTCCTTATCTCATCTAACATCCTCTTAAGCCAATATTTCTCCATCTCCTTATCCTGCTTCTTCTTCATCTTCATTACCTCTACCTCCCCAGGTTAATTGATTAGATTGAAGATATCTATATATAAATAGCGTCCTCAAGCAATTTTATTGTAGAGTCATGTATCGGAAGATCGTCATCAAATTGACTGGGCACATGCTTGATCCATCGGGAGACTATAATGAGCTTATCTCACTTATAAACTTCATAAAGAGAGATCATCTAGACAACAAGAGAATATATTATTTAGTAGTTGGTGGCGGCCAATACGCTAGGACATTAATTGAAAACTTGAGAAAACACGGTGTAAACGAATATTTACTTGACAAAATTGGAATTGAGACATCCCGTATACACGCTCTATTCATTTCATACCTATTGAGACCATATGTCCATGAATATATTCCGAGGTCAATTGAGGAGGCTGTTTTACTTGATATGAGTAAAGAAGCTAACTTAGTTATGGGTGGCTTGTATCCAGGCTTCTCAACAAACGCTGTTTCAGCGATGCTTGCAAAGGCGGTTAATGCAGATATCCTCCTAACTATGAGTAGAGGCGGTGGATTGTTCGATAAAAATCCAGAGAAGTATCCGGATGCAAAGCTAATAAAGGAAGCGGACATATCGCTTGTAGGCAAGATTTTAGGAGTATACGACGAACGCGCAGGGCATTATCCCCTTCTTGACAAAACCTCTATAAAGGTAATTGCTGAAAACGAGATCGATACATATATAATTCCCCCGACTCTACAGGCCCTTAAAAAAATACTTAATAAAGAAAACCCTGGAACCCACATAGTGTTTAAATCTCCATAAACATCTATGTCGAGTAAAAACCAATGTTGATAAATTTTTAATAATACTTCCATAGTATCATATATCCTTAGACGGAGGGGTTCCCCTAGCCTGGTCAACGGGGGCAGGCTCAAGATCCGGGTGACGATGAGTCACCTGCTGGCGTAGGCCTTCGTGGGTTCAAATCCCACCCCCTCCACCATTTAAGATCTTGATGATAATTTTTCTAGGAATGGCCTAAAAACAAGGTGCTAAGCATCAAACAGTGGAATACAAGGTTAAAATAATTTTAGTAACAAACATTAATGGTCAGTAATGATGGAAGCTCAGATAAATTATTAATACTTGTCAAGGAAACAAGCGGCTACCCATGAAGATTTTCATTGACTATAACAACAATAGAATATATGTATTTGGACCCGTAGTAATGGTGAGAACCTTCTGATCCACCTTCTCTCATATCCAAACCATTCTGATTTAAGGAATAAAAATCCAAGTTAGTTGCTGGTATCTCAATTTTAGTTAATAATCTTGTCTAATAGATAAACGCCATATATTATATACAACATTATATCAACAATTTTTATTTATTCAGACTTATTTTCTATTTATTGTATTATTATCAAAATATTTTCATAAGTAACGGGGCGATGCAAGTGGGTAGAGAAAAATACTGCCCTCTTGCCTCAATAGTAATATTCCTAATATTAGCTCATATTGCCATTTCTCCGACCGTATCCGCACAGAACATTGATTCTGGATGGATTCTACTAGGTACAGATCCTGATGAAGGACGAACATTTGATTTGAAGCAGATATACTACAAAGTAGAGGGTAATCTACTCTACATAAAAATCGTTTTTTACAGACAATATACTTCCCTGACAACATTTGATATACACATATTTCTAGATGTCGATGATAACGTTGATACTGGATACTATATGCCAAATAGAGAATTAGGCGCAGACTATTCACTATACATCGGCAACGACGGTTACTATCGATATGGGACTCTCTCATTCATATGGAAAAGCTTAGGCCGAGGATGGGACACTTCCAACCCGATATTTGCTGAATACGAATATTACAGTTTTCCTTCAGATACCACCATAGTATGCTATGACTTAAGCAAACTTGAAGGCGTTGGAAATAGGATTCGAGCAATTTTCATAGACACCTCAGACTATCCAATATATGACTACTTTCCAGAAACTGGAAATATAGTCATGGAACTCATTCCCGAGAAATTAGTAGAGGCAAAAGGCGTAAGCACAAGTGGCCTCGCTAAATTGACATTGGAAAAAGACCGCGGTGTCCTCAAAATCTACCCATATCCCTGGCTTGGAGACAAACTTCCATATGAGTTCGAGATCAAAATAATATCTATCACTAGAACAGAGGCATGCATGATAATTAATATTCAGATGAACTACAATATCCATGGAAAGGAAAACTGGCTTCCCGCTATAATAATAGTTGACTTGATAAGCAACAAACTATTCCTAATAGGGCCGATAAACATGATAGGAAATATATAACCCTCTCTCTTCTTTTTAAGGATATAGAAGACGAAACCTCTCCTTAGCAGATAACAACATATATAATATATCTTTTCATTATAATGTAAATTTCAATCTCCATGTATCCACGAGAGATTACGTTTATCGTAATAAAACCTTATATATGGGTATTAACTTAAAATAAAATGGCTAAAGCTAATAAATCCGCGCGGCGGTATCCCGGTGACCAAAGCTGTATAGCAAGGGATGAAGCCGCGGATCTCCACGCGCGGATACAGCATGACGACCCAACCGAATAATAATAGATGGTTGGGTCGGAGGAGAGGAAACCTAAACTAGCCTATGCGGCCTCCCACGGGCGGCGTACTCCCGCGAGAGGCCGGTTGATCCTGCCGGACCGGACTGCTATCGGAGTGGGCCTAAGCCATGCGAGTCGAACGCCCCGGGCTGGCGGGGCGTGGCGTACGGCTCAGTAGCACGTGGTCAACCTACCCTGCGGACGGCTATAACCCCGGGAAACTGGGGCTAATAGCCGATAGGGGATTGGTGCTGGAAGGCCCTTTCCCCGAAAGGCCTAGCCGCCCATGCCGCGGCTAGGCGCCGCAGGATGGGACTGCGCCCCATCAGGTAGACGGTGGGGTAACGGCCCACCGTGCCGATAACGGGTGCGGGCCCTGGGAGGGGGAGCCCGGAGATGGCCACTGAGACAAGGGGCCAGGCCCTACGGGGCGCAGCAGGCGCGAAACCTCCGCTATGCGCGAAAGCGCGACGGGGTCACTCCGAGTGCCGCCTGCAGAGGGCGGCTTTTGCCCAGTCCAAAAGGCTGGGCGAATAAGGGGAGGGCAAGTTTGGTGTCAGCCGCCGCGGTAACACCAACTCCCCGAGTGGTCCGGACGATTATTGGGCTTAAAGCGTCCGTAGCCGGCCTAGTAAGTCTCCGGTTAAATCCGGCGTCTCAAGCGCCGGGCTGCCGGAGATACTGCTAGGCTAGGGAGCGGGAGAGGCGGGCGGTATTCCCTGGGTAGGGGTAAAATCCTAAGATCCAGGGAGGACCATCGGTGGCGAAGGCGGCCCGCTAGAACGCGTCCGACGGTGAGGGACGAAAGCTGGGGGAGCGATCCGGATTAGATACCCGGGTAGTCCCAGCCGTAAACGATGCAGGCTAGGTGTGTGGGCGTCTTAGGGGCGCCCATGTGCCGAAGGGAAACCGTTAAGCCTGCCGCCTGGGGAGTACGGCCGCAAGGCTGAAACTTAAAGGAATTGGCGGGGGAG